>AP023240.1:0-1462115 GCA_016592635.1 Methyloprofundus sp. | reverse complement strand
TTTTGTATAAAAGTCGCAATGACTTGCAGTTCAGTATCGCTCAGAAAATTTAAATAACCCATGCCACCTTTATTTCTATTAATTGCCCGACGTGACGAAGCAGGGTTGGTACCACGAGAAATTTTAGAAATATTTTGCCTAGGGTCTGTTCCGTGACACTGAGAGCAATGAGTGATGTATAAGTCTCTTCCGTTGGGGTCATGATAACCATCCTTATTCTTGTCGTCATCATGATAACCATCATGGTCTAAATCATCATCGTGATACCCATCCTTATCCTTATCATCGTCGTGAAATCCATCTTTATTTAAATCATCATCAGCAAAACCATCTGCATTGAAATCACCATTTATTGTGGTGGGTAAGCCAATATTAAAGTTAACGGCACTGAGTCCATTAGCACCGCCAATCCAATTGTTAGGATCCAAGGGGGTGGCACCTGGAACAGTTGTTACTTGATAGACGGTGTAATAACCTGGAGCAACGCCAGCACTGGAAAAATAAAATAAAGGTATGCTGCCAATATATTCCTGATTTTCATGCAGCGGTTTGATTTCTTGAGTAAAGCTTTGTGCGCCATTTGTTAAAAAGAATAATTGCCCCTGTACTTTAATGGCGACATAAAGGTCACCTGTGACGGGGGTGGGGTAGTTCACACTGGCTGCTATATGTTCAGTACCATCATTTTTGATGACAGCTTTGGATGTGCTTATTTCAGCACAGGCCATAATGGAGGTTGTGCTTAAGCTTATAGCTAATGCCAGAGAGGGGAGTTTAAATATTTTCATTGTTATCTTTAAGTGAGTAGTCAATAGGGGGTTAAAATTTATGTCTTTGAGAAAATATTAAGCATAATTCATACCATAAAGCAGTGCTTTTTTTATGATATTGATTTTTAATGTTATTTTTATTGGATAAAAGTGAGTGGTACAGGCAGTTCTCTTATTTACCATACATATTTTGCATGATATGTGACAGTGTATTACAAGGGTATGAGTTGAATTTTAGATGGTTCGAAGCCGAATGACATATGTAGTTTAAGGAATAATTTTATATATCTATTTGAGTTAAATAAATAATAGAGATGTATTAGGTGTTATTGATTGAATTGTCGTGCTGCCTTCCTGTCTGTCTGTCTGTGAAGGCAGCATACTTTTTTTGCAGTCATGTCATCAACTCTGCAATTATTGTATGAAATGGGGTGTTTTCTAGAGGATATTATATATTGCAAAGGAGGTATTATTATTAAGTTTTTGAATTATAAATATTAAATTATTTATGGCATGATTTATGTATGTATTTATGAAGTGTAAAATTGAGGCGCGAGAGCTCAACAATACTCGAGTCTTGCTTGTCTTTTGACTCGGCTATTATTAAATTCTCGTCCCTAAGTACCCAAGCATAATTGCTTCGACATTTTACTTGTCTTTTTTCACCTTCGGTACTGCATAAATACTTGCATAGCCTGCTATGTGCCGTGTATGCATTTTGATGATGAAAAAACCTATGTGGTGTCATTAAATCAATTACGCCTGAGTATTCATTAAAAATTAAAGTATCACACAGGGGTTCGCCCACAGGAGAACAATGTTTCAATCATTAACCGTACAATCGGCAACAGAAATTGAAAGTATCAATGTGCTGATATTTACAATTTTACTTGCCTTTATCCTATCAACTGCCTTGGCTCTTGTGTATCAGAAAACATTTCGAGGCTTATCTTATTCACGCAATTATGTGCAATCTATTGTATTGATTTCGATTATTTCTGCTGTTGTCATTCAATCGGTTGGTGATAGTTTGTCGCGAGGTATTGGTATTATGGCAGCAATGTCTATTATTCGCTTTCGTACCAACTTCAAAGACCCACGGGATACCTTATTTTTATTTGCCTCTCTTGCGGCAGGTATTTCTTGTGGTGCTTATGCTTTTCCGGTCGCAATAGTCGGTACCATAGGATTTTCATTGGCTGCCATTATTTTGTATTACTCGCCGTTAGGGCCGAATAATTACTTTGATGGCATGTTGAGGTTTAATTTAGGCATAAACAATCAAGACCAAAAAGTCTTGGAGACGCTGATGCATGAGTATTGTAAATCCTTTGCATTGGTGACTTTAAGGGAAATAGCGCAAGGGCAGCGTCTAGACTATGCCTACCATATAAAGTTACGTAAAGGTTACTCTTATGAAGACTTTATGGCTAACTTAAAATCAATTCAAGATTTGCAAGGCCTTAGTTTGATGATGCAAGAATCAACGGTAGATATATAGGAGGTTTCATTATGCAAAAATTAATACTACCTACTTTTTGGGTCATTTCTTTAATAGGCATGTTTATCTTATCTGATTCTTTTTCGGATAAATCACAACATTTTTTTGGTATTGCAGGTGAGCGTGAACAAACGATTAGTTTTCAGTATCCTGTTGAAGTTGTAAGAGTTTTTGGGCGTGCTGGTGCTGAAATTGAACAAGGTGCACCGATTTTGGAAGTACGGCGACAGCAGTTAAATGCAGAGCTGGCTACTATTAGCCAAGAAATCAGACAACATGAGTTACAAAAGCAAGAAACAAATAATACCATTAATAGCCAGTTGGCTGGATTATCAGCAAAAAAACAAGCCATTATTGCTGACATGGATCGTCAAATTCATACACTGGAATTCCGTTTACAGATTAATGCCAATATGTTGAATAGTATGACGGAGAATCAGGTAAACCCCGTTGTGATCAACGATAACACCGAGTTGGCTGATTTAAAAAAGAAGCGTAGATATTTAATAGCAGGCGTGCAGGCTGAAATAGGGCATTTAACAGAACAGTTACATTCAAGCTCTCGCCCTATTGATGCTCAAATTAATGAACTTTATCATCGGCAACGCGATTTACAACGTCAAGATGTAAGCTTAAAGGTAACGGCATTATTTGATGGGCGTATTGGTAATGTTAACTTTAAAGCAGGTGAGCTTGTGCCACCGTACCAACCTATTATCAGTGTGCAAAGCAAAATTCCTCGTTATGTTAAAGGGTATATTCATGAAAATATTCTAAATGATGTGCAAATTGGTCAGGCCGTTTGGGTCAAATCCATTGCGCAACATCAGGCGGTACCCACTATCATGGGAGTGGTGGAAAGCTTGGGTAAACGTATTATTGAATATCCAGATCGGCTGAAAAAAAATCCCATGATTCCAACATGGGGACGTGAAGTTGTGGTGCGTCTTAATAACCTTCAGCACTCGTTATTATTTGGGGAGAAGGTTGAAGTATTATTAGAACATCCGCCACTTGCAACAGCAGTGGCTTTGGGAATTAGCACGGCTAATGCAGCGGTAAATATTCCTGCTGTGGTTTTGCCTATTACAACGAATAATTCAGCAGTAAAACTTGGCACTATCGAGGCATCGGGAGTGGTATGGAACTCACAAGCCGGGCATTACTTACTTGTGAGTGATGAACAACATCAAGGCAAGCCCGGTGTGTTTATTATGCAAGACGAAGGTGTGATTACAGCGCGTTTAAAAATGCGTAAAAATCTTGATATAGATGATTTGGAAAGCATCAGTTTTGATGGTGATTATGTTTATATACTCAGTTCATCGTCACATAGTGCTAATGGTAATTTAAAGTCGAAACGTAAAAAATTGGTTCGGTTTCAATACCAGGACCAACAAGTGATCAAGCAACAAGCAGTCGATTTCTATGCGATACTTAAAGACATTCGGGATAGACAGTTATCGGTTGATTTGATGACTTTTCTGAACCAAGCCATCACTGAGCAGACACTGGATATTGAATCGCATTTTGTCGAAAATAATACCCTGTATATTGGCTTTAAGGCACCGAATATTGGCAGTGATAACACGCTTATTATCAAAATTGATAATGTAGACGCATTATTTTCAGGTGCAATGCCTCATGCAGAAATATGGCAAACATTCAAATTGCTTAATCCTGAAACTGGCGAGCCTATGCGCTTATCCGATATGATTCATATAAATGATCAACTTATTTTGCTTAGTACCTCACCATCGGTTATGAAAAATAGCGTACTTTGGCGCTATCAGTTAGACAGTGGCAAGTTGACTAAAATCAGGCAGTTTCATGATTTACAAGCTGAGGGGCTCGCATATAACCCCGAAAAGTCATTATTAACTGTTGTCTTTGATGAGGGAAGTCACCTGACTTCAAAATATATTAAGCTCTTTTTTCCGGCATCGTGTGGTTTACGATGAAAAATATATTACATTTATGCGTACTACTTTATGTACTGCCCGTTAATGCAAATGATGCGATTTCGGCTTTTTTATTAAAGGCGCAAACAGAGGTAGCACCTGCTGCTTTTGATGAATCTACTGCCACAGTTAATGTGCTTGGTGGTTGGCTTGAATCAGCGCAGTTTCGTTTTAATGCCTCGGTCGATAATAAATTTGCTTTTGATGACCATGCGCAGGCATATGAAATAAGGATAAAACCAAAAGCATGGGGGCAACGAGCGGCAGAGAATACGCTTTTAAAGCTGCATTCGAATCAGAAAAATCACCAGTATAACCAACAGCTCAATATTGCTTTGCAAAAGCGGTATATAAAACTGGTTACGTATTTAGAGCAACGGCACGCAACCCACTATTTATTACAGCGTATTCAGCTGTTGAGTCAAGAGCAAAATCTGATGCGTAGTAGGGTAAGCACCCAGCAGTTTAATGCCGAGAAATTTTTGGATATTACAGCTATCTTGCAACAAGCAAAAGATATGGCCGATTTGAATATCAGTCGCTTGCAGGCTTTGCAAAAACAGTTGCAGCTTCCCTTGGAGAGTGCTGAGAATTTGTTGCGTAATCCGGATACACAGTGGTTAATCAATATCGATGAGTTACATAATAAATTATCCGGCATGAAAGCAATGCATCAGTCGGCTCTTGATATTCAAGCGGCACAGCTTAAGGTAAAAATGTTACAGGCTGAAAGCCAGTTAACTAAGGCCGAGCAACAGCTGGGGATTAATTTACTGAGCTTTGAATATAAAGATAGTCGCAATGATTCCATGGGTTTTTTATTAGGTGTTAACATTCCTTTGGGCACGCGTTTTAATCGCGCAAAAAACAAATACCAATTGTATGGTGCGCAGGCACAATTACGTGCAAATTTAGCGAGTCTTAAGCAAAATATGCATGATATACAATTGAATATCAATTGGTTATCAGAAGAGCAGGCTTTAATTCATAAGCACATTACACGACTGGAAAAACAGTTGCAAAAAGAGTATATCCAAAGCAACTCGGTATTAATGCTGGGTTTACGCAAGGATTTGCTTGAGCAGAATAAAAGAAGCATTGATACCCGCTATAAAGCCATAAAATTATATCTTCGTTATTTGGCTCTTTCCGGTCAGTTGATCCAGCTACCTCTACGTAATTGGTTGGAACAAGGAACACCTGAACTTGTCGCCAACTTGGAGAATGAATGATGTCAGTTATTCATACTTTACCTCCGGTGTTAGAACGCTATGAACTCAAGTATCTTATTCCTTGGGAATATGTTGAGCCGATGACAGATTTTCTCAACCTCTACTGTTCACTTGATTATTACTCGGAACTGGCTAAAGCAGATGATTATTTTTATGCGGTAACCAGTTTGTATTTTGACTCGCCCAGTTATGAATTTTTAAGGCAAAGAATAGAGGGTAAAGCGATACGCTTTAATATGCGGGTAAGAGCTTATGGGGATGGCGAGCAAGCCCCTTACTTTTTGGAGGTTAAAAATAGAACTGGTATTTCAGGGGTGGTAAAGAAATATCGTGCCACGGCTGATGAACAGCAATGGCCGCATATATTAACGGATCCTAGTTATCGTGTCCCTGTAGCAGATAGCAATGCAGAAAAAGCCAATAAAGAATTATTTTTAAGGTTGGCAATAAGTTATGCCATTGAGCCCAAAATTCTGACCAAGTACAGCAGAAGAGCTTTTTTCTCGACAGTGGATGAGTATGCACGCGTAACAATGGATGCCAATATGCAATATCGGCTTGAGAGTGAATACAACCTATGTTCCGGCTATGACATGACGTATTATGATAATGAGACCATTTATGCAAATAATACCCACAGTGATTCAGGGGTTATTTTGGAGCTAAAATGCAATGTTGGTGCAGTGCCTTACTGGATGCTGGATTTAGTAAGACTCTTTAATTTGCAACAGGTTGGTTTCTCTAAATATGTGAATAGTTCTTATATCGCCTACTATGATAATGGCGATTGGTTTATGCCATTTGATCGTGAGCCTAGTTATGTATTTGTATAGACAAAAACATACTTGATTACACAGAACCTTCAGCCAAACTCATAACTAGATTCGCTCTGTAACTATTTGAATTTAATATATTTGTAAAATAAGAATTTAGAGTATCACTTAATTAAGGGGATATTGGAACAGGCACAAATGTAGTAATGTGCCTGCTTTCTAGTATGACTACTTATACAACCAAAATTTATATTATCCTAGCCTTCACAGCAGCAATTTTTATTACTGTGGGTTACGTACAAAATCAGAGATAGCTTGTAAATCTGCATCAGTCAGAAAATTTAAAAAACCCATCCCCCCTTTGTTTCTATTAATTGCAGATCTGGTTTTGGCAGACTCAGTCGCTCTAAAAATTTTATTTTGACCTCTCTGTGGATCAGAACCATGACAATTGGAACTACTACAATTTTGATATAAATCTCTTCCTTTTTCTGCATTTCCTGAAATTGTAGGTATCCCTCCTCCATTAGTTGTAGGAGGTGTAACAGAACCCGTACCATTATTTGATCCAGTGTCGTTATCATTTGCCCCATGATCATCATCATTTGAGTCAGTGTCGTTATCATTTGCCCCATGACCATCATCATTTGAGTCAGTGTCGTTATCATTTGCCCCATGACCATCATCATTTGAGCCAGTACCGTTATCACCTAGCCCGCTGTTACCATGATCGGCATCATGAAAACCATCCTTATTTTGGTCGTCATCATGAAAGCCATCTCTATTTTGGTCGTCATCATGAAAGCCATCTCTATTTTGGTCATCATCCGCAAAGCCATCCCCATTAAAATCCCCACTTTGCTCAGGAGGCAGGCCAACAGTGAAGTTTATACTACTAATTCCTGTCGCTCCACCCACCCAATTTCTAAAATCATAGGGGTCACTGCCAGATGCGGTAATAAGCTGATAAATAGCATATCGACCAGGTGCAATGTCTGCTGCTGGAAAATTAAACAATGGAATATCACCTGAATACTGACCATTTTCTGTATATGGAATAGCTTCAGATGATATTTCCGTCCCTTCTTTTGCAAAAAATAATAATTGCCCATTTACCTGAGCCGCTATATACAAGTCCCCCTGCACTGTACTGGCAAAATAAGAACTTGCTGCGACTCTATGAGTTTCATCATTTGGTACTACAGCTCTTTCAGTTCTAAGTTCTGCTGCTGCAATATTAGTGAGTGTACTTAATGCGATGGTGACTACAATAGGTTTTAATTTAAGGTGTTGCATTACTTATGCCTCTATTTTGTGGGTATTAAAAAGTCTATTGAGTGAGGTGTTTGCGACTATGTAAATTTAGTCAGCAAACCCCACTCTTCATTACCAATAAAGCACAATATATGCCAACTACAAACTAACTCATAAACCATTGTAATAATTATGAATTAAAAATACCTCCTAACATAAAGGCATTAATCCATACATTTTTTGCACGATATTTCATATTAACCCTGCAAATTATAGAAAAATGAAGTGTTAAAAATGCCTATTCCAAAATTAAATAAACAACGTAGTCCCAGACTCGCCTGCTTCACCAAGGAATGCAGCAACCCCTCCTAACTCCACGCCATCAATAAGTTCTTCATGTCGAATTCCCATAACATCCATAGACATCTGACAGGCAATAAGCTGTGCTCCCCCTTCCACAAGATTTTGTAATAAATTACTTGGGGTTTCCACCCCTTTATCTTGCATCACTTTCCGAATCATCTTAGCGCCCAAACCATGCATATCCATTTTTGAAATGGAATTAAGATGATCTGTTCCTGAAGGCAACATAGCACTAAACATACGATCCATTAACGGTTTATTAAGCGATGGTGAATCTTCTTTACGAATGACATCCAAGCCCCAAAAGGTAAAAAACAGGCTAACGGGCTTACCCATGGCAAGCGCACCATTGGCAATAATCATGCTGGCCATCACTTTATCCAAGTCATCCGAGAATACAACTAAGGTAAGCTTATCTTTAGTTGCTACCGTTGTAGAAACAACAGGTGCAACATCCACTTTGCGCAGTAAAACCACAACCAGGCCTTTCTCTGCTTTTACCGATAACAAATTATTACCAGTCTTTTTTGCCCACGCACGTACATCACGCCCAAAAGCGGGATCAGAAGCAGTCACTTCTAGCAATTCCCCTGCCTCAAGCGCATTCATGGCATTATAAGTTTTCATGATTGGGCCTGGGCACTGTAAACCAACGGCATTTAGAACGTGCAGCTCGCTATTAGTATCCGAGGCAATAAGAGCCGCACTGACTGCACAACTGCCACTACGCTCGGCTTCCACTTCATCAGGGTCACGTAACTTAAGATCATCATAATGAAATATGTCAGGGTTAGATTGCTTATCAACCGCCCATGAATAAGTTTTATATCCACCCGAAAGGTTACGCACTTGCGTAAAACCTCTTTGCTTGAGGATTCTATACGCAAGATAGCCACGTATGCCTACTTGGCAAAATACTACTAATGGGCTATTTGGATCTAATTCCTGCAGTTGTGTACGTAGGTTATTTACATCAATATGACGCGCAGTGGGAATACTACCGAACTCAAATTCTGCAGTAGTGCGCACATCAATTAATTGTAATTTGGAATCTTTATCGTCCAAATTAGCACGCAATTCTCGCCAATCGATAGTCGCTACAGATTTATTCAGAATATTAGTAGCAACATAGCCAGTCATATTGACAGGGTCTTTCGCTGAACTAAACGGTGGTGCATAAGCCAGTTCTAGATCGGTTAGATCTTCAACAGTCAACCCACCATGTATCGCGGTAGCAATCACATCGATACGTTTATCAACACCATCAGCTCCAACTGCCTGCGCTCCAAGAATTTTTCCTGCTGCAGTAAAAAGCAGTTTAATACTAACCTGCTTTGCCCCAGGATAATAACTAGCATGCGAGCCACTATGGGTAATACAACTAAGAAAAGGGATACCAGCAGCATTTAATTGCTTTTCATTTAAACCTGTAGAAGCAGCCGTCAAATCAAATGCTTTTAAAATTGACGTACCCAGAGTGCCTTTATACTCCCTGCTATTAGCAAAAATAATATTATCAGCTGCCATTCGCCCTTGTCGGTTCGCTGGACCCGCTAATGGAATGAGTGCGGACTGGCCACTAATCGTCTGCGTGATTTCAATGGCATCACCGACTGCATAAATATCAGAATCTGAAGTTTGTAAATGTGCATTAACCTTAATCCCACCAGTAGACCCAAGTTCCAGATCAGCGGCTTTGGCCAAGGTAACCTCAGGATGCACACCAATAGCTAAAATGATAATATCAGCCTGTAAGCGACGACCACTGGCAAGATAAACAACCGTATAATCCTCTTTATCTTCAAACTTCTCTACTCTATCCACCAAATAAAGTTCAAGATTTTTATCATGCATATGTGAATGCACAATAGCCGCCATTTCATAATCTAATGGTGCCAGAATCTGGTCAGTACCTTCTACCAAAGTAGTGGAAATGCCTCGGTCATGCAGATTTTCTGCAACTTCAATACCGATAAAACCACCACCAATTACCACGGCACGATGTGCTGTATGCTCGTTTAGGTGTACCATAATATGATCAAGATCGGGAATATTATGTAAACCAAAAACTCTTGTTGAATCTATCCCAGGTAACTTGGGGTGTAATGATGCAGCACCAGGTGAAAGCAACAACTTATCGTATGCCTCATCGATTTCATCTCCAGTCGTGAGGTTGCGTAAGCGGATTACTTTAGCTTTTCGATCAATAGTAATTGCTTCTGTATGGCTGCGCACATCAACCTGATAACGATCCTTAAAAGTTGATTCAGAAGTAACCAGTAGTTGCTCCCGCTCTGCTATGGTGCCTGAAATATGGTAAGGCAAGCCGCAATTAGCAAAGCTAATGTATTGACCTCGCTCAACCAAAACAATTTCAGCCATCTCATCATTACGTCTAAGACGTGCTGCTGCAGTTGCTCCACCAGCAACGCCACCTACAATTACGATTTTCAAAATACTATTTACCTTTATGGTTTCCGTTTTCAATAAACGGAAGAGAATTAACAAAATTAGTTAATCATAATATAAAGATGTTCTATATATTGCAACAGGTATTATTAACACCGTGCTTTGTAAAAAACACTGGCATAACGATAGAAAAATAAAGGCCTAATGCTAATCAAGCTAAATTACTAATTCCTATTTTAATATAATTGATCTAACGGCCTTATTTTCCACCATCAATCCAAGCATTTAGTGTTATTATTTTTGCAACAAACTTTCAAGGACAAAAATAATGAGTGCAGACCTTTACGAGAAAATTAATAACAACCCCAAATTTCACCAATTAGTCACCCAACGATCTCGCTTAGCGTGGAGCTTATCAGCAATTATTTTTGTAGTCTATTTTGCCTTTATTCTCTTGATTGCCTTTGCCCCCAGCGTATTGGGACAACCTATTTTCGCGGGCAGTTTAATCACAATCGGCATTCCTGTCGGAATTTTCATCATTTTCACCTCCTTCATCTTAACTGGTATCTATGCATGGAAAGCAAATAAAAATTTCGACCGTATTAACCAAGAGATTATTGCCGAGGCGCAACAATGAAAATTTTACTGCTCATTATGCCACTGATCTTTACATCCAATGCTTGGAGTGCTGATGCCATAACAGGAGCAGTACAACAACAGCCCCTGAATATTGCTGCAATCATCATGTTTTTAATCTTTGTAATCGCCACAATAGGCATTACCTTTTGGGCTGCAAAGAAAAACCGTACTGCAGCGGATCATTACTCAGCGGGTGGCGATATTACTGGCTTCCAAAATGGCTTAGCCATTGCTGGCGACTATATGTCTGCGGCATCATTTTTAGGTATTTCTGGACTAGTTTATATGTCTGGCTATGATGGTTTGATTTATTCCATCGGCTTCTTGATTGGCTGGCCCTTAATTTTATTTTTAATTGCTGAACGACTACGCAATTTAGGTAAATATACCTTTGCCGATGTCGCGTCTTATCGCTTGGACCAATTCCCTATTCGTGCGCTCGCGGCTTCTGGTTCGTTAAGTGTGGTGGCTCTATATTTAATCGCGCAAATGGTGGGTGCGGGTAAACTGATCCAATTACTGTTCGGCTTACCTTATGAACTCGCTGTGATCATGGTGGGGATTTTAATGATTTTATATGTTACTTTTGGCGGCATGCTCGCCACGACTTGGGTGCAAATCATCAAAGCAGTCCTGTTATTATCAGGGGCTAGCTTTATGGCTTTTATGGTCTTGAAGCAAGTTGGCTTTGATGTAAATGAATTATTTCAACAGGCGGTCAATGCACACCCTAAAGGTTTAAAAATCATGTCGCCAGGCGGCTTGCTATCCGACCCGATATCAGCCATCTCATTAGGAATTGCCTTAATCTTTGGTACCGCAGGGTTGCCGCATATCCTGATGCGTTTTTTCACAGTAGCCGATGCAAAAGAAGCTCGTAAATCTGTTTTCTATGCAACGGGATTTATTGGTTATTTTTATATTCTTACCTTCGTAATCGGTTTTGGCGCTATTTTCATGGTCTCAACCAACCCTGAGTTTTTAAACTTAGATGGCAAGCTCATTGGCGGTAATAATATGGCAGCCATTCATTTATCTAAAGCCATCGGCGGCGATCTTTTTCTAGGCTTTATTTCTGCGGTTGCATTTGCCACCATTCTTGCCGTAGTCTCGGGTTTAACACTAGCTGGCGCATCCTCCATATCACATGATTTATATGCCTGCGTTATTAAACATGGTCAAATTACCGGGGACGATGAAATGCGCGTCTCTAAAATTGCAACCGTGGTATTAGGTATTGTCGCAATTCTGCTGGGAATTCTTTTTGAAGAACAAAACATTGCCTTTATGGTTGGCTTGGCCTTTGCCATTGCAGCTAGTGCCAATTTTCCCGTGTTGTTTCTGTCAATGTATTGGAAAAACTTAACAACTCGTGGTGCCTTTATTGGCGGCTTTGCAGGGCTGTTAACCGCAATTGTCTTGGTTATTATCGGCCCCATTGTTTGGGTTGATATACTCGGCAATACAGAGGCATTATTTCCGTATAAATATCCGGCTCTCTTTTCTGTGAGTATTGCCTTTATTTGTATCTGGTTTTTTTCTATTACTGATCGTAGTGCTAGAGGCATATTAGAAAGAGGACGCTTTATGCATCAGTATATTCGCTCGCAAACCGGAGTGGGTGCGCATGGAGCTAGTGAACATTAGCTCTGGAACAATATTGAAATCATGCAGGTACGATAATTTTATCGTACCTGCAATTGGCTCAGAATATCACTAGGTATTGAGAGAATCCTCGCTCTCAAAATTCAATATACCTATCTGCCAATAATACAGATTCCACCCACTGACCCAAACCGGCAATACGAAAGCCATCTGCAACATCATTATCAACTTTCCCGACCCGCTTGGCTTCATTGGCCTCTAATAACCCGCGGCGTTGTGCTGCAGAAATACAGACCACCAAGTCGACATTAAACTCCTGCGCTAAAGCACTCCATCGTGCCACGAACTGCTGTTCATCATCAAGTGGTGTCGCATAACGAAAAGCATGATAAACCCCTTCTTGATAAAAAAAGATGCGCAACACTTCATGCCCCATTTCCAAGGCACTTTTTACAAACTGATAAGCTGTCTCGGCACGACTTGATTGGTAAGGACTAGAATTGATTTGAATTGCAAATTTCATAAATTAAACGATCAAGAAGCAAGAAAGAAGAGCAAACATTCAGTACAATAAACAATCGCCCTATCGTTGAGCAACGAGTATACCATTTCATGAAACCGAAGAACCTGATAACTTTTAGCCTATGCTTGCTCAGCCTATTAGCACCAAGTGCTCCCATGGCTAATGACCATTTGCATTTGCCTAACTTGGGTGATTCGACAGGGACATTAATTTCTCCAGCACAAGAGAAAGCCCTCGGCGACTCTTTCTTCCGCAGCATACGCTCGCAACTGGATATTAGCTATGATTCCGATATTCAGCATTATATTCAAGCCATCGGGCAAAAATTAGTATCTAGTAGTGATAATCCACGCCAAGATTTTTACTTTTTTGTGGTCATATCTGATGATATTAATGCCTTTGCAGGCCCAGGTGGTTTTATCGGCATTAATTCAGGGTTAATCATTAATAGTGACTCCGAAAGTGAACTCGCTTCGGTGTTGGCGCATGAGATTGCGCATGTAACACAACGGCATATTTATCGTTCTTATGAAGCCGCCAGCAAACTTTCTTTGCCTGCGGCCGCGGCCATGATTGCAGCAATTATTGTTGCTACACAAGCACCCGATGTCGGCATTGGCGCACTCTCAGCCATCCAAGCGGGTAGCATTCAAATGCAGATAGACTTTACCCGTGACAATGAGCAAGAAGCAGATCGAATAGGTATAAAAACTTTGGCACGTGCCAATTTTGACCCACGTAGCATGCCCACTTTTTTTGAAAAATTACAGCAAGCCAGTCGTTATTATGGTGCTGGTGCACCTGAATTCCTACGAACTCACCCAATTACTGCCTCACGTATTTCCGACACCCGTGGCCGTGCAGAAAAATACCCTTATCGGCAAGTGCCCAACTCGCAAAGCTACCGTTTAATTAAAGCTAAATTACGTATCAGCTCATCACAAACTTCACTAGAAGACTTAATCATTTTTTTTCAAAGAAAAGCTAACCAAGGCACACTTAAACAACGCGCCGCCATGCAGTATGGCCTAGGTTTAGGCTATCTTGAACAACGCAAACATAAGCAAGCTGCAGCCATTTTTTTAAAACTTAGTCAAAGTTACCCTAAACAACGTGAATACCTCACTGCGCTAACTGATGTTGCCATCAATCAACGTGACTTTGCAGCTGCAAAAAAATTATTACTGGAGTTGCAGCAAAAATTTCCTAACGAGAGTGATTTCCAGTTTGAATATATTAATATTTTATTAACCTCCAATCAGCCACAACAAGCACTACAGCATTTAAAATTATTCGAATATACACGGCAACATCATCCACGCTATTTTTTGCTGCTCGCACAAGCTTACGGTGATTTGGAACAAAGGACTAACTCACACCGCTATATGGCTGAATACTATTACGCTATTGGACATACCCATGGTGCCATCCAGCAAATCAAATTAGCACAACAAGCAAAAGATCTAAATTTTTACTTATCGGCAATATTAGAAGATCGCTTGCACTTTTTTATGGATGAGTTGCAAGCCTTAAAACAATTGCAAGAACAATAGAGATTAATCAAGTAGCATCTCTTCGCCCCGTGACGCGGGAGCGTCACAGGCTACATTCCCACGCTGGAGCGTGAGGAACGATGGGGGCTTTCTACCAAACAATACCTACGGCCAACATAGCCGTAATCAGGCTAAAAGTCATTAAATCCTCTAAAATACGCCTCATCCATAATCGCTGATCTCCCATAATAAGTTCAATTCGATTAGTTACCTGATCTTGCATATGAATATTATGTTGCATTTTATTCTCCTATTTATTTATATAACTACGCATTTGCCCTACTAATACCCCTTGTATTTCAACTTGCTCGGGTCGAAAACGCATAGCCGACATATTTGAATTGGCAGGAATTAATAAGGTTTCATGCGGGTACTGCTCAATAAATTTTAAAGTAGCTTCAGCTTTATCAATTAAAGCGACTACAATCTCACCATTACGGGCACTACGTCTTTGTTCGATCACCACCCAGTCCTCATCAAAAATACCCTCTTCTATCATTGAGTCGCCTTTTACTTGCAAAATATAACAAGTATTTTCGGTTCTAATTTGATTGGGAATGGGTAAATAACTAACCTGCTCAATGGCTTCTATGGGCTTACCTGCAGCAATATAACCGACAAAAGGCGTACCTTTGGTTTCACTGGTAGGAAGCATGTATTGCTGTGCTTTTTCTGTTAGTCGAATGCCTTTTTGCTTGCGGTCCGACGCTTCAACCAAGCCCGCATCTATTAACGCTTTAATATGCTTATGCAAGGAACCACGCGAATTTAAGCCTAAGGCAGCACACACTTCATCTAAGGTTGGTGGATAAGAAAATTTCTGTTGATTACTTAGTAAAAATTCAAAAATATCTTGTTGCTTACGGGTCAGATCTTTTAACATTTGTTCTCCTTTTGTTTTCTTAAAATCATATCAAGAGAACAAATAAAGAACAAGTGTTTTATCTTTAATATTGCTGAGTTAGTTTGTGTCGCTCATAATAAACATTAACTTTTACATAACAGCTTGATTATTGACTATGACCCAACCTTCACAAACTCTAGGATTTATTGGTATCGGCCTAATGGGCCAACCCATGACCTTACGCTTATTAGCCGCAGGATACGCTGTTAATGTTTGGAACCGTACACCAGATAAACTGGATACCGTTATTGCTGCAGGTGCACAGCAATGCCTTAATATTACCGATTTAGTTAAAAATTCTGATATCATTTTATTGTGTCTTGCCGATAGCCCAGTCGTGGAAAGTGTTGTTACCAAGCATATTCTGCCCCATGGCAATAAAGATAAACTGCTCATTGATTTATCCAGCACTCACCCCGAAGTAACGCGGCAATTGGCAGCACAATTACAAAGTAGTTGTCATATGGACTGGGTAGATGCACCTGTTTCAGGAGGAGTTGCAGGGGCTACAAACGGCACGCTCGCCATTATGGCTGGGGGAACAGAAAAATCTGTGAATATTGCCCGTGAAGTATTACGCCCTCTTTATACGCAACTGACCCATATGGGCGATATTGGCACAGGGCAAGTTAGTAAGGTATGCAACCAAATGATAGTCAGTTGCAATGTATTAGTGATTGCCGAAATGATTGCTTTAGCAGAAAAATCGGGGGTTGATGCCAGCAAAATTGCCACCGCCTTAGCAGGTGGTTTTGCAGACTCAAAACCTCTGCAAATTATCGCCCCTGAAATGGCAAATGCTAGCTACACGCCAGTGAAGTGGCGAGTAAAAACCTTATTAAAAGACCTTAATATGGCAACTGACTTGGCGCAAACACAAAAAACTGCCACTCCCATGTCTGCACTTGCGGCGCAATTAATGCAATTACATGGTAGCCACGGTTATTTAGAGCAAGACCCATCCACCTTAATCAAGCTATATGATGATAAAAAATAATAAATACCCTTTATTATTTCCAACTCAAGCTAATTTGACTCAGGCTCAATAACCTCTATTTTTATATGGTTTTAAAGATACCTTTATATCGTAATCTTCATATCAATATGCTAACTTTAATCTGGCAAGCCCCGACGCCAGTAAACATAAAAAAATACAAACCAAAAACTTAAGGCTATGTTTTATAAGTATGTTTTCGAGCCGATACTATTTTTTTTGTTAAATCATTTTTTTTGATGGACAGTAGCCATTTCAATGATATAAAATTTGTCTCACTTGAGGGATTTAAGTAAAAAACAACAGGGAGAATGGGGAAGTAAAAATGAACTTAACAAATAAAAATAATAAATAAGTTTATAAAATGGATACAACGCATTTAATAATAAAAATAATAAAGTAACAAAAACTAAAAACCCGCTTTACGCGGGTTTTTTATTGCCTGAATTATTATAAGGAATGAGAATTCAATAATACCCGAGTCTGACTTTCAGGTATTATTAAGCCTATTCCTAAAGTGCTAATTTAACACCGACCCACCCTGCTCTAGGTGCGCTAACACCCACAAAATGAGTACTCTTCTCATCTATCCCCATACCTTCCAATACCTCTCCCGTTTCACCATATAAACCGAAGTTATTATATTTGGCTCCAAAAACATTATTTAAACGCCCAAATATCGAAAAATGCTTGTTAAAGCGGTATTCAGTATGCAAATTAACGACAGTAAAGTCATTAAGCGGCGCATCTAAATTAGCCTCATCACCTCGCAAAAATTGCTCACCATTAAAAATTAGGTTCATACCAATTGTCCAACTATCGATCACATCCACATCGGTCGCAAACTTGACGATATGCTGAGGAATGCTAGGAATATGATCCCCCGAGCTGACTTGTATATCACCATTGTCATCTGCATACGGATGATTAGGGCTTTGTGAAGTGTAAGGCGTTAAAAACCTTGCATCAATAAACGAATAATTTAACGACAAGCGCCAGCGATCAAAAAAGGCAGTTGATAAGCCCAGCTCTACACCTTGGCGACGAGTTTTACCTACGTTCGCAAAATAACCAGCACTATTTGCGCCACCTGCACTTTGGAAGATAATGTCATTATGATTAGTGGTATTAAAATAGCCGGCATTCCATTGTATCCGTCCATCTAATAAGTTATTAAATCGTCCCCGAAAACCAACTTCCCAAGTTTTGGCCACTACTTGCTCTAACGGGGGATCAGCAATAAACGCATTGGGCAATTTACAAGGGTCATCAGGGTCAGCACAACTTAATTCCATCGGCGTTGGCACCCGCGACGCTTCGCTATAGCCACTATAAAAGTTGATTGCCGGCATAAAAGCATACGTCAGCCCTGCAGCAGGGTTAAAA
This sequence comes from Methyloprofundus sp., assembly GCA_016592635.1. Classification (NCBI taxonomy): domain Bacteria; kingdom Pseudomonadati; phylum Pseudomonadota; class Gammaproteobacteria; order Methylococcales; family Methylococcaceae; genus Methyloprofundus; species Methyloprofundus sp. The sequence continues at coordinate 1,444,245 of AP023240.1, read as the reverse complement.
CGATCAAATTTATGTTTACCATTAAGTGATGTTCCATAGCGATCTTGCATGTCAATTTCGACATGATTGTAGCGACCTGCGACATTCACTGCCAACTGTTCCGTCACATTGAATACTTCGCTAAAAAACAAACCAATTGAGTGTGTGGTCGTATCTAACCGGACTCGCGATTCATTCTCTAAAATGCCGGAACCTTCTACACCTCTATCATCCGTTAACGAACCCAATTCAGTATCGGCACTATAATTGACTTTACTTAAATTATAGCTGGTACCAATTACGAATTGGTTTGCATGCCCCCACAACACTTGATTAAAAGCCGTCTGCAAACCAAAACCAAACGTCCACTGTTTAGTCAAAGAAGTGTTTAAGGTGCCCCCTTCAACATCGTCACTTGCTTGAATAGGGTTCCCGTTTACATCTTCAAGAATTTCATCCTCACCTTCCTCACATAAAAAACCTTCCGCATCATCACACTCTCCAAATTCGCTGCCATCTCCATTGAGTGTGTCAATATTATTACGGCGGTAATACATATTTCCTGCTAACTCGATATCATCATTAACCCACAAGTTACCATCCAAGCTGGCCATAAAAAAATTATTACTGGTTTTATCAGGTTTGGTAAAAATGGCACGGCGATCAATGGCTTCCAGTTCCACTGGAATTGCACCATTACCAATCAAGCGGTTATCCGCACCTGCCAATGTTAAATTTAACTGCCCTGCATCACCACGCCAGCTAAAAGTACCTAAACCATTAAATACTTGGCTTTCTGAAGAGTCACGCCAACCATCTTCTTGGAAATGCTGCAAATCAATAAAATAGGCAAATTCACCATTATTCCAGCCACTGACCAACTCTTCATTATGTCTCCCCCATGAGCCGCCACTCACAGTCAAGCTATGCTCAGGTGCAGTAAAGCCTGTTTTGGTTTGCAGTGAAATTGCTCCACCTAAACTATTCAAGCCATAAGCAGGATTAGAACCACCTTGCAAACTCATGGTATCCACCGCACCTTTAGGAATTAGATCCCAATGCACTGAATCACCAAAAGCTTCATTAAAACGAATACCATTAACATACATGGATAAACCCTGAGGTAACCCCATTAATGGTGAAATGGTAAAACCACGGTATTGCACGTCAGGCTGCATGGGGTTATTTTGCGCATCATTCACCGTGACACTACCCATATTCTGATTCATATAATCCGCTATTGATATGCTCTGTGCCTTCCTCAATTGCTCGGAGGTCATTAATTGCACGTTAGCGGGAATTTTTTCTAAGGCTAACCCTGCGCCCAGAGGAGTGGTATTTATAATACTGAGCTCTTCTAATTCGATGGGCTGCTCTGTTGTTAGTGCATCATCAGCTGCCTGTACTATATCCGTCGTCAGGATAAAGAGCGCACTATATTGAAAAATTAGTTTGTACATGTCACGGTAAAAAGTAAATTCAAAAAGACAAATTTTAGACTTTTTATATATTAAAGACTATAGGACTTTTTCCTGATTTTGCCTTTTATCAACCTTCTAGCTTTCCTGATGGTTGCCTCTGAAGTATAGAAATGATAAAAATTCAAACTGTCATAGCTCTGTCATATTCAGTTCATATAATTCCCAACAGATTACAAATAACCGGAATTAAAAAAATGATACCTAATAAATCTGTTTTATCTCTTGTTGTGGGCTCACTCTTTGCTATCAGTGCAGTAACAACAGTACAAGCACGTGAACAAATTAAAATTGTTGGTTCATCAACCGTATACCCATTTTCTAGCTCAGTTGCTGAAGAATTTGGCGCCACAACAGACAACCCAACACCCGTTGTTGAGTCAACGGGGTCTGGTGGCGGGATGAAATTATTCTGTAAAGGTAATGATTTAAATACACCTGATATTTCCAATGCCTCACGCCGCATGAAAGCAAAAGAATTCGAAATGTGTGCAAAAAATGGTGTAACGGATATTACCGAAGCTGTCATCGGTTTTGATGGTATTGCCATTGCACAAAACAAAAATAGTGCACCGTTATTACTGACTAAAAAACAATTATTATTAGCTGTTGCCGAAGAAGTCCCAGCAGCAGATGGCAAGAGCTTAATTAGAAACCCATATAAAAAATGGAATGAAATCGACACCAGCCTACCTAGCAGAGAAATCATCATTTACGGCCCACCGACTAGCTCTGGCACACGTGATGCTTTTGAAGATATGATCATGAAGGGGCAAACCAAGAAAATGGATGTCTACACTTCACTTTATCAGGCAGATAAAGTAAAAAACAAAGGCTATAAAAAATACCATAAAATCAGACAAGATGGCGTATATGTGCCTTCTGGTGAAAATGATAATTTAATCGTGCAAAAACTAGATAAAAACCCTGCTGCCATTGGTATTTTTGGTTACAGCTTTTTAATGGAAAATGACGATAAAGTGAGTGCGGCAAGAATTGACGGTATCGTACCAACCCCGACCACTATATCAACAGGGCTCTACCCTATCTCTCGCTCATTATTTTTCTATGTTAAAAACTCACATAGAGCAGCCGTGCCTGCCATGGATAAATATGTTGAATTATTTATGAGTGAAAATATGATTGGTGACGATAGCATTTTAGGTGAAATTGGCTTAATTTCACTACCTAAAGCACGCCGCAATGCGATTAGAACAAGTGTTATACAACACAAAAAACTGACTTTAGATGCGCTAAGTAAAAAGTAAAATAACGCACAAACAAGTAACCGATACTAAATAACTTAGTATCGGTTACTTTTTATTAAGGAGTGAGTATTTTTGAAACCTTTTGAACTAAAAAACCGTCATCACGGCTTAAAAGAACAGTTGATCCATTTTTGCTTGATTAGTGCTGCAACTGTTTCGATTTTAACAACCTTTGGCGTATTGTTTTCAATTTTATTTGAAGCCATCGAATTTTTTCAAATGCGCAGTTTTTGGTATTTTATCACTGGTACAGAATGGTCTCCTGGTGTTGAAAATAGTAAATTTGGTGCAGTGCCCATTTTTGCCGGCACGTTTATGATTACCTTTATTGCCATGGCGGTTGCAGTTCCCATTGGTTTAGGTAGTGCTATTTTCCTGAGTGAGTACGCCTCAGACTTTTTGCGCGATAAATTAAAGCCTCTTCTGGAAATTTTAGCAGGCATCCCAACCGTTGTTTATGGTTTTTTTGCAGCCATTACGGTCGCACCTGCTATCGTTAATTTTTTCGCTAGCTTTGGTGTGCATGCCTCATTTAATAGTGCATTAGCCAGTGGAGCGGTGATGGGTATTATGATTATCCCTGTTATCTCTTCCTTAAGCGATGATGTAATTCGAGCGGTACCTGATTCACAGCGTAAAGCTTCTTTAGCATTAGGCATGACCCAAGGCGAAACCATTACTTCCATTGTGATCCCATCTGCACTGCCCGGTATTATTTCCGCTTCCATATTAGGCTTATCCAAAGCTTTAGGGGAAACCATGATTGTGGTCATGGCCGCAGGCTTGCGCCCTAACCTTTCTTGGAACCCACTCGAAGATATGACCACGGTCACGGTTAGAATCGTCGATGCATTGGTTGGCGATAATGAGTTCAACTCACCAGATACCTTATCAGCCTTTGCCTTAGGTCTGGTCTTATTTGTGGTGACTTTAATACTCAATATCATCTCTATCAGTTTGATTCACAAATTTAAAGAAAAATACAAGGTCAATACCTTATGAGTAAGCAAGCAGACTCACAGCTAAGCAATCCTTTTTATGATACCTCGTTGAATAAGCGACACCTGAAAGCGAAAGTCTTTAAAAGCTTTACGATTACCTCTATTATTTTTTCGATTAGCTTCCTGCTGTTTTTTCTAGGCGATATGATATACAAAGGGCTGCCTGCATTCCAGCAGTCTTATATACAGATTGAAGTTAACTATAGCGAAAAAACCATTGCATCGACACGCAAAGCGATTGATAAAAAGTACCGTAAAGTCGTTAGTCGCGCATGGCTAAGAGATATACCTAAGCGTGTTAAAGCTAACCCTGAATTACTAGGCACCAAACAAATCACATGGGTATTATTAAATCATCAGGTAGATCAATATTTAAAAGGCCATTACTATAAAGTAAAAGATAAAGACCTTAACCTGATAAAAACAATGCAGGCTCAAGACAAAGTAGAACTGCATTTTAACCAAATTTTCTTTAGTCATGGTGATTCAAAAATCCCTGAAAATTCAGGCTTTAAATCTGCCGTTGTGGGTTCCGTATTAACATTATTAGTCACCATGATTGTTGCCTTCCCGTTAGGGGTGATGACTGCCGTTTATTTAGAGGAATTTGCTGAGGATAATCGTTGGACACAATTAGTGGAAGTTAATATCAATAACCTAGCTGCCATTCCTTCCATTTTATTTGGTTTATTAGGGCTAGCGGTATTTATCAGTTTATTTGGCATGCCAAGAAGCTCACCTTTAGTCGGTGGTTTAACCTTAGCATTAATGACCCTACCCATTATTATTGTCAGTTCACGCGCCGCCTTACGTAGTGTACCTGACAGCATTAGGCAAGCAGGTTATGGTTTAGGCCTAACCAAAGTACAAGTTGTACAAGATCATGTATTACCGTTAGCATTTCCAGGCATTATGACAGGTTCTATTATTGGCCTTTCACAAGCTATGGGCGAAACAGCCCCCCTTATTATTATCGGTATGATTGCCTTTATTCCTGATACGCCAACATCAATTTTTGAGTCGGCAACCGTGATGCCAGCGCAATTATTTACTTGGGCGGGTATGCCGGAAAGAGCCTATGTAGAACGGACTGCTGCAGGTATTATGTTATTAATCAGCGTATTAATTTCATTGAATACCTTTGCAATTTATTTAAGAAAGCGATTCGAGGTTAAGTGGTAAATGAGTCAACAAAACAGCACCAAAATTTCAGTTCAAGATTTGCATTTATATTATGGTGATAACCATGCGCTACATGGCATTAATATGGATATTTATGCCAATCAAATTACGGCTTTAATCGGGCCTTCTGGCTGTGGTAAGTCCACCTTCTTACGCTGTCTTAATCGTATGAATGATTTGATTAAGAGCGTCCGTATTGATGGCAGGGTCATTATTGATACAAAAAATATTTATGATAAAGATGTTGATGAAGTTGCGGTACGCAAACGTATCGGCATGGTCTTTCAACAGCCCAACCCATTTCCTAAATCCATTTATGAAAATGTCGCTTACGCCCCACTTAAACACGGTATAGTCAAAAAAGGCACAGCCTGTGATGATTTGGTTGAACGATCATTAATGCAAGCAGGCTTATGGAATGAAGTGAAAGATAAATTAACCGACCCTGGCACCTCGCTTTCTGGAGGCCAACAGCAGCGTTTATGTATAGCACGCACCATTGCCATAGAACCTGATGTTATTTTAATGGATGAACCTACTTCTGCCTTAGACCCTATTTCTACTGAGAAAATAGAAGCATTAATGCTGGAGTTAAAAAAACAATATAGCATTATTATTGTGACGCATAATATGCAACAAGCAGGGCGTGTTGCAGATATGACCGCATTTTTTCATATGGGCAATTTAATTGAATATGCGGCGACAGAGACCATATTTATTAACCCAACAAAACAAAAAACTGAAGATTATATTACTGGGAGATATGGTTAATGCTACCAACTGAAACAGAAAAATTGCATAATATTCTGCAAGATATGACCCGTTTGGGGAGTAAAGCACTTAAACTGAATGAAGAAATTTCAGAAAAATTAGAGCAAGGCCAAATAGAAAGTTTAAAGGATATAAAACTTTACCCTAAAAAGGAGTGGCTGCAAGATATTGCCAAAATTGACACGCAAATTATTCATGTATTTGCCCTCTACACTCCCGAGGCTCGCGACCTGAGACAATTAGTTGCCTTTCTAAAAGTCACCAATGAATTAGACCGCATTGTCAATAGCAGCCGCTCTTTTATGCGCGATTTTCCCTATGTTTTATCCAAAGATATTGATAAAGACTTTATTCTTGAATATGCCATTCCTTTACAAAAAACCTGCGTCATAGCCGTACAAAATGCCTTGGCACTGTTTGCAACAGATGATAAACAAGTCGTAGCTGAGCTTTATAAGGCAGTCGTAGTGGAAGAAGGTAAAAATGATGAGCTGTATAAAATCATTGAAAAAAGTTTATTGAAAAAGATCAATGCAGATATCCAGCTTTCCAATGAGTACCAAGGGGTTATGTTTGCACTGCGCCGCCTTGAAAAGATAGCAGATCGCGCATTAAGTATTGCTTATTTAATGCACTTTGCCAAAATTGGTGGGGAGATTAATAAAGTGAGATTGTAAGGTGGAATAGCTTTAGCATTTTCCACCACAGTAACCATGTCGGAAAACCTTATCTGTTTTGCGCCTGATAAGCTATTCCGACCTTCTGCTACAAAAAAACTTATTGATATTTTTTTCTCATAGCACCAAAACCAATTAAACCACTGGCCAATAACCATAGTGTCATAGGTTCTGGCACAGAGGATGTAACACCTGAAAACTCAACAAAATATCCTCGATTGCTCCCATTTGGTAAATCATTCCAACGACCTCCTTGTAAATGAGCATAATCCTCACCAACTGCACCTACATTATTTGGTTCACCAGTATTCCAGCTTGAAAAATTCCCTCCAACAGCAGCCCCAGTACTCGTTCCCTGCCAAAATTGAGTACCTGCCTCTGGCCCATTTGCCCACAGCCACTCTCCTTCGTTTGCTTCGTCAGTTGCCCCAATCCATCCATCAATAGACGACAACGCCACTAAAAAATTATTTTCTTCTGCCGAGGTAATTGTTGCTAAATAGCCAGTCATTCCATTAAATGTACTCCCTAAAGCACTTGTTTGAGCTGAAGTCCATGTATTGGAGCCCCCTATAAAATCATACCAATGATTATTGGCACCAGCACCTGATGTCCATTGAACGGGTATTGCTTGAGCATTTATCGTGTTAGCACACAAAATTGCAACCGCAGTAGCTTTGAATATATTTTTCATTTCTTTCTCCAAATATTTTTTAAACTAATTTAAAAACCTTTATTTATCACCAAGCAAAAAACAAGCCACTAACGTAAATGGCTGATTATTAATGATTAAAAATAATATTATTCCATTTAATTATTAAATCTGTAAAAAAAATTGACATTTATTCAATATCTACTAGTATGCATTGTAAATATTTTTGACACTATAACGTTAAAAATATTTCTTACAAAAAACAACCCTCACATAAGGCATTAATAAAGCGAGAAAATTTATATTAACCACATGATTTAATAAGATATTATTATACAAGTTCATTTTCTCACCTATTACCAAGTAATTAATAAGCGTTAATTTTATAATGTAAATTTTTCTGACGCACTAACACTCCAGTTCAAGATACAAAGCAACATATTAATAACTGTGGAACGAAAAGACAAAGCTAGTCTCGGTTAATATTGAATTCTCGCGCCTAAGGACTCAACACGCAGGATGGAAAAGATAAAAGAGACTGGGAATTACTATGAAAATCTAGCGCTTATTTAACGGGGAAAATATTGTATGGTTACTTTTGGCACTATACCCCCTGAACATAGAAAAAAGTAGTCATTAATTTCAATACTGACTATATAGCTCGCCGTTCCATTGCCTCATAAAATACCAACTTATTCCTCCCAGAATGCTTGGCATGATACAACGCTGCATCCGCATCACCTAGCAAACCAATTGGCATAGACTCACTATCAATATGAGTAGCCCCAATACTGACAGTTACCTTGCCCACTTCCGGAAAATCATATTGCGCAACAGACTCTCTAAAACGTTCTAATACCACTTTGGCAAAATTCATTTCTACCAGATTAAGAATAACGACAAACTCTTCACCGCCAAAACGAAACAGAAAATCATTATAACGAAAGCTCTGCTCCATCAACTGACTAAAATGTAGTAGCACCTCATCACCACATTGATGACCATGCTCATCATTTACGCGCTTAAAACGATCAATATCCAGCATGGCAATCCAAGAACCTTTATCATTTAACTCTCTGTGCAGTTGGTGTTCGCGAAAATAATCACATACTTGAAAAAAACGGTTATCAAAAGTCTGTCTATTCGGCAAACGCGTCAATAAATCGCGTTCCTTATAATCATGTAAAATAACTTGATTGGTGTATAAAGCTAATAAATGCTGGAATATTGCCAACATCACCTCATTTATCTGACCAAGCACCAATATTGCCCTATCAGGACCAATACAGTGGCGCACTTGCATAAGTGCTATTTTTTCTTCTTTATAATCCAGCACTTGCAGGGCATCGCCCGATGGTAAATTACTTAGCAATTCTATATATTCATCATCTTGCTCTACTAAAGTAAAATCAACTGGAAAGCGGCGAATCACTTTTTCAGTCACATCTGATTCACCACTAGACCTTACCTGCCGACCTGCATAAACCTCATAGGCATTCACTTCGTCAACACCCGAAATGGATGTCAATATTGTCACCATTTCATTGGTTAAACAATTAAAATCTATCTGCTTAGTCAAGCTAATTGACCAGCTAAAAGCCTGTTCAGCAGTGATATTGCTTAACATCAAACTAGCCTGCAGGCCAAGTCATTTGTCGCCCACCCAATAAGTGCAGGTGCAAGTGATAGACTTCCTGCCCACCCGCATTATTGCAATTAATAACAGTACGGTAACCTGTTTCAGCAATGCCTTCAGATGTAGCAATCTGTGCAACGGTTTGTAACAAGTGCCCTGCTAAGGGCTGATCTTGCAAATCATTTAAAGTAGCAACATGCTGTTTGGGAATCACTAAAATATGCGTGGGTGCTTTGGGACTAATATCACGAAAAGCCAGCACATGCTCATCTTCAAAAACCTTATCAACTGGTATTTCTTGGTTTACCATCTTGCAAAATAGACAATCTGTCATTTTGTCGCCTCTATTATATTGTGCGCCGCCCACTAAATGCATGCGCTAACGTACCACTATCAATAAATTCCAGCTCACCACCAACAGGTACTCCATGTGCAATGCGAGTGACTTTTATCTGCCGTTGCAATGCTAGCTGCCCAATATAATGCGCAGTTGCCTCACCTTCTACCGTCGAGTTGGTTGCCAGAATAAGTTCTGTTATCTTACCACTATCTAAGTGCTGTTCAAGTTGATATAAGCCTATTTCATCAGGCCCAATACCATCTAAGGGTGATAAGCGTCCATTTAATACGAAAAAAACACCTTGGTAATCAGCCGCTTGATTAATGAGCCAAACATCTGCAGGACTTTCCACTACACACATAATACTGGCATCACGTTTTGGGCTAGCACATATTTCACAAAACTCATGCTCGGTTAAAGTACGGCAGTTCTTACAATTACCCAGTTGAGCAACCGCCTGCTGCAGCACATTGGCTAAATTCTCAGCGCCACCACGATCTCGTTGAAATAAATGTAAAGCAATGCGTTGCGCTGATTTTGGACCTATTCCTGGCATACAACATAAAGCATCAATAACCTCAGTTAATAAACCTTGTTTGTGCATTATTAAAATGGCATTTTAAACCCAGGAGGCAAAGGCATACCCGAAGTCACATCACCCATTTTATCTTTTTTAATTTTTGAGACTTTATGCACTGCATCATTGATCGCAGCAGCAACCAAATCTTCCAGCATTTCTTTATCATCACCCACTAAAGCATCATCAATAGACACTTTACGTACTTCCCTTTTACCCGTCATTAGAATACTAACCATACCACCACCTGCTTCGCCAGTGACTTCCAGTTTTTCTAATTCAGCTTGTGCTTTTTGCATATCTTCTTGCATTTGCTGAGCTTGTTGCATGATATTACCCAGTGCACCTTTCATTTATAACTCCTCATTATTATTGTCAATAGGCTCAATCGAACCCGGAATGACTCGCGCATCAAAATTAGTTTTTAATGCTTGAATATTGGCATCATTATCTATAGCAGTGACAGCCTCTTGTTGTCGATTCTGCTTATCCTTATGCATTTTAACAGCTGGCGTATCACTCGCAATCGTTTCAACTCGAATAACCAATTTAAGCGGCTTGCCATAATAAGCTTGTACTGCAGCCTGTAATTTCTCTTGCGAGCGCGAGCTTTTAATTTGCGCTTGTTTGGTATCTAAAACCAAACGGCACTCATGTTCATCAACTGCCTCTAAAATACAATTATTAGCTAATTCACGTGTTAAACCCTGTAAATTCATGGTAACCACCATATCATGCCACGGCATATCAGTAGCGTTAACACTAGCTTGCTGCTGTACCGCACTCACTGCAACAGGCTCTGCAATTGATTGTGCTACTGGTTTAGCATGAGGCTGCTCGACTGAAGCTATAGCGGTCTGCGGCTTAGACGCTGCAACTGTAGGTTTAACTGCTAAGGTGGGAGCTAAATTTGGCTTGTTCGCACTTGTGCATGCTTGCTGTGGATTAAATGCCAACATCCTCAACATAATCATTTCAAACCCAGATTTAGGTTCGGGGGCCAAGCTCAAATCTTTTTGCCCCAACAGTGCAATTTGATAGTAAAGCTGTAGTTGCTCTGCCGTAAATAAAGGGCTTAAAGCGCGCAACATTTCCACATTATCGTCACTCTCAATACTGGCAGGCACTAATTGCGCCAAGGCCAAACGGTGCAACACCTGTAATATTTGCTGCAAAATATCGGCAAAATCGGGCGATAATTCCGCCATATTATTAATCTGTTGTAACACTTGTTCGGCATTCTTCTCCGCCAAACTACGCAATAAATCCTCGACAGGCTGCTGGGCAATGGTTCCCAACATTTGACTAACGACCTCGGTACTCACCGAATCATTACCATAAACAATGGCTTGATCTAATAAACTCAAACCATCACGCATACTACCATCAGCAGCTCGTGCCAATAATCGTAATGCTGATACTTCAAATTCAATTTTTTCTTCGCCTAAAATATAGGCCATTTGCTCGCTGATTTGCGTAGGCGTGAGCCGTTTCAGGTTAAATTGTAAACAGCGAGATAAAACAGTAACGGGGATTTTTTGCGGATCGGTAGTCGCCAGTAAAAATTTCACATGTTCAGGCGGCTCTTCTAGCGTTTTCAATAAGGCATTAAAACTATGCCCTGACAGCATATGTACCTCATCGATAATATAAACTTTGTACTTGCCGCTATTAGGCGCATATTGTGCGTTATCTAATAAATCGCGGGTATCTTCAACTTTGGTACGTGAAGCAGCATCCACCTCGATAAGGTCTAAAAAACGACCTTCATCTAAAGCCTGACACACAGCACATTGACCACAAGGGTTAAAATCTTGTAGATTTTCACAATTAATAGCTTTTGCTAAAATACGGGCAATAGTTGTTTTGCCTACACCACGAGTGCCTGTAAATAAATAGGCATGATGCAAACGATTATGCTGCAAGGCATTAATTAAGGATTGACTAACGTGCTCTTGACCTACAATTTCGGTGAAATTATGGGGGCGCCATTTTCTGGCGAGAACCTGATGATTCATAGCAGAGTGGAGAGTGTAGAGGTTGGGCGGAAACCATGCCAGCCACATCTCGGCACACGAATCTTCTGCTACCGTTGCTCCCTTCCAGGCCTGGCGGAGTTGACAGAATATCGTTGCGAGAGGACCGACACAGTAACCATAATGTCGACAACCACTAGCGTTGAAGAGGGCGTATTATGAGGCAATTATTTAAGCAGTGCAAGCAAAAATAATATCTTTTATAAAACTCGCATGATAACAAGCACATAAGCCAGCACCCCACTGATAGACACTGCCCCTAATGCCATCAATACTTTCTTCATAAATGCGCGTTTAGCCACGCGTACTTTACGTACAACTGCTTGCTGAGCCATGCTTCGCGTTATGGCTAGCTCTTCTAATTGCTGTTGTTCATGAAAATCCAGCAAAACATCAATTTCCTCCACTACTTCCCTAGCAGAATTATGCCTACTCGTTGGAGTCCAGTTCAACATTTTATGCAACAATACCTGTACCTTTGTAGGTAGAGCATCAATATGCTTACTGTCTGTCAGCTTTCTATTACGCCAAGTAGGCAATTCACTGGTCAGCAATTGAAATAAAATCACCCCTGCCGCAAAAATATCCGTACGTCGACTGATCGACTCACTGGCAAGTTTATACCAATTACGCTCATCCCCCATCTGGTAATGCGCATCCAAACCAAAATCAGTCAGCTTAATATGTCCCTGCTCATCAAATAAAACATTAGCTGGCCTTAAATTACCATGCACCACGCCATTCTGGTGCGCATGCAGTAAACCTAATGCAATAGCGCGCATAAATTCAAGCGCTTCCCACCAATCATGCGGTGCAATCAATCGGTCTTGCAAGGAGCCGCCACTTAAGTATTCCATCACGATAATATAAGTGCGGCTATTTTTAGAGGTACCAAAAATAGTGGCAATATTTTTATGTTTTAAAGGCTTTAATAAGTTGGTGGCATCAAAACCTTTGCTCCATATAGGACGTTTTTTAATCACTAACAACTTATGATCTACTCGACTCTCGTACAAATAAACCGAGCTATATTTCTCTTCTTTAATCACATCTAACAAGGAAAAACGCTTTTTAATACTAGTAATTCCTTCATCGGCTCGCGCTACCAACTCTTCTTCTAAATGCGTGCCTTGCAATAATTTAAGCAAATCATCTTTAACAATATCGGCACTGCATGGCCTAGCACTTGGTTCAGTTTGCAAGCAATCTAAAATCAATCGATTCAATTCGGGAGAAACTTCAGTGCTCAGTTTAATGGGTTCCACAAAATCATTTTTTGGCTTTTGTCCAGTAAACACCACATACATCATCACCCCAAGTGAATATAAATCACTTAATGAAGTCACCAAATGCGCGGATATTTTTTGCTCTGGTGACATATAAGCCAAAGTCCCCATCACTGTCCCTGGCTGTGTTTGATCCTCAGTTGAATTAGGTGAATTATCACCTTCTTCTCCTAAAAAATGTGCAATACCAAAATCTAAAACATGCGCACGCTCTTCCGTATCAATAAAAATATTAGCAGGTTTAATATCACGATGAATCACACCATTTTTATGAGCATAAGCCAAGGCCTTACACACTTGAATCAGCAAATCCACTTTTTGTTGATAGGCAACACCGCCACGCTTCATCAATTGCGCCAAATCTTTGCCCTGCAATAGACTCATAATAAAATATGGGGTATGGTCAGCCGTCAAGCCGCGGTCAATGACTTGCACAATATGTGGGTGATTCAATTGGGCAATAATATAGGACTCACTCTCAAAACGCTCAGTGACTTCCTGATTATCAGCTAATTGCTGGCGCATCACTTTAATAGCTACCGCACGATTGAGTGAATCCTGAACCCCTTCATAAACCGTCGCCATTCCACCCGAACCGATTTCTTTACCAATAGAATACCCAGAGATTTTTATCATAATGATTTGTTGTGCTACTCTCTTGCTATCTGATGAGGTAGATACCTAATAGGTATCTACCTAAAGAACAAAGACCAACTGTCTTAAATAAACTAGGAAAAGAACCCAACTTAAATGGCTTGATGTAGGGTATTTTTATGGAATGGGCACACGTTATAAATTTTTGAAGTATCAATAAAAGATAAGCTTATAAGGGCATATAACTACCAGCACCGCAAAACAGTAGACAGAATGGTATTAACAACTGAGTTAAAAATCATCAGTATTATTTTTTTCTTAGCATCCTCTTATATTGAGAGGATCATGCTCTCACAACAAAATACTGACATATTAAATCTTTTGAAAATTCAAGTACGAGAAAAGGCCAATAAAATACCTCAATATTTATTCTCATTTTGTAAAATATAGCTTTAGGTTTTTACGAACCAAATTAATGCTGAAAAATCATCTTCAACACCACTCAAACGAGCACTAAAATCAAACAAGCCTATTAAACCAACTCAGCTAAATCTATTTTAAAGCTTGAGTGAACTTGCAGCCCTTGCGCGTTATAGTAAGTCACCTGACCATCTTCAGACACCAACCACACTTCTTCTGCTCCAGCCTGTAAAAAAAGCTCTACCTTATCCAACATTTCCTCCCGCGTATTTGATGGAGAAATAATCTCAACACATAACTCTGGCGCTGATAATGCGTAAATATCTTTTATATGCTTTTGCACATAATCAAGGGAACCCCAAGCCACATCTGGCACTCTTACTCCTTTAGCTGTTTGCACAGCCAACTCAGTAAACACCTCACCGTCTAATTGATTACCCAATAGTTTAAACCGCCCTTGTAATAAACTATGCATAAATGAGGCAGGAGACATTTCTATTAATCCTTTTTCATTAAGTTCTATTTTATAAGGTAGGTCATGTAATGATTTATCTGCTAAGACTTCTTGCCATTGCATTATTACCTCCCATTCAATCAGTGAAAGAACCAAACTTAATATCAAAGCATCTAATTAAACTCATAATGCTACTAAAAACTTAGTAGCATTATGAGTGCTTTTACATATACACACCTTGCAAATAAATCAACATGCCAAATACAGATAGCACAAATACAGGTATTTCACCAACAATGCCATCAATCACATACGTAGCATACAAAACAGTTAACAAATAAATCATTTCACTCATATTCAACCCCCCATTATAAAATTCGAAAAATAGTTGTATGAAAAAGCTTTTAGGCACTGCAAATAATGACCTTCACACCGTGCCTATTACGGTCGACATAGTAGCATAAGTAGCAAATCCAAAGAGATAAATTTCTTATTTTAGGCGCGCCACCGCGCGCTTCATGATAGATTTTGGGACTCCATGTCACAAAAATCGATTCGCCACGCGGCGAATCATTTAGGCTCCAGCCGCCCTGCGTCCACCACAGACTGAGCACAAAGCAGCTCAGTCATGGCTACCACAAATGGCTCTACGGCTATTCGGGATAAAATTTTAGCCTCCCTCGCGCGCTATCGCGCACTTCGGATTGGCAAATTTCCCTGCGCCTTCTGGAGACTATCATCCCGTCCGGGGCTGACAGCGTCTACCGCCCTCAAGGCAATAAAAAACCAACCATTAACTTAAAATCTACCATAAAAATAAATTATTTTTCAATCACTTACACACATGCACAGCTACATTAACATTTAAATTAATGCCACCATAAACAGTAAAATATTTATTGTCGCAAAACCCTCATATCAAACACCTTTTTAAACACCCTTAATTACAGGGAAATCTATTGTAAATACTTATCAATATCATGCACTTTCAAGCCCCAAGCCATTAAGTGTTCAACGCGTTGATTTGCAATATTCAAGCGCGACACAAATGATTGGAACATCTGCTTATAAAATAAATAACCTAAAACCGGATGCCCATCCAAAAAAATACTCAACCTTTCCCCATCAACTTCTATAATAGTGCTATCCGTTGCAGCCAATACTGTCGCCATACGCACACTCGACTCATGTAAGCATGCTTCACCAAAAATACTACCTTGTTCCAAATCACAAAAACCAGGCTGAATATTTTTATGTTCGTCCAATTCCACATGCCCAGTAACCCTTAAAATACCCGCTTCAACAATAAAGAGAGTCTCACCAATATCTCCTTGCTTTACTAATATTTCATTGGCTTTAACTATGCGCCGAGTCCATGCAGCACCTTCTGAAAATTGAGGATTCCCTAAGATTTCTTTTAATGTATTATTCAAAATATTACCTACCTTACTGGAATCATGACTGTTAGCTCAGAAAACAATCGAGTAATTTCCTTTTTTAATTGTGTAGTTTATATTGCTCTAACATGAGCCTAACAAAGAACAAGAAATGACTATTATCGCGCCCCTCTGCCCCATAAAATAACTTCTACTGTCCCTAAAATAATGGAAACATCTAAAAATAGGCTGTAATTTTTTACATAATATAAATCATACTGTAATTTACTAATGGTATCTTGTTCATTCGCCCCGTATGGATAACAAAGCTGAGCCCAACCAGTAATACCAGGTTTCACTCTGTGTCTTTCTGCATAAAAAGGAATTCTTTCCTCAAAGCCCTCTACAAACTCAGGGCGCTCAGGTCTTGGCCCTACAAAACTCATATCTCCTTTTAAGACATTAAATATTTGTGGTAGTTCATCAATTCTACATTTACGAATAAACCTACCTACTCGCGTCACTCGATCATCATTTTTTTGCGCCCATTGTGCGCCATTTTTTTCGGCATCGGTACGCATGCTGCGAAATTTCATCACTGCAAAATTTTGATTTCCTTCCCCAACTCGAATTTGCCGATACAGTATCGGGGATTTCAGGCCACTTTCCAGCATAATAGCGAAAGCAGTTAGCAACATAAATGGCCAAGCCACAATTAATAATCCAAGGCTTGCAAAAATATCCACACCTCGCTTACCCACCGACTTTAAAGTACTAAAGTCAAAACCATCTGAAAAAATAACCCAACTTAAATTAAGACTATCTAAAAAAATCAAACCTTGCTCACGCTCATAAAAACCCAGCAAGTCCATTATTTGAATACCCAATGCCTTGCAATCCAAAAGCTGATTAAGTGGCATAGATCTACGGCGATCATCTAAAGCAATGACAATTTCATCAATACTATATTCTTCAACTATTTGTCTCAATCCTTCAGGATTATCAATAATCAAATTTTCATCAACAATACTTGCCTCGTTACCTACTTTGACAAAACCAGAAATAACAAATCCTTTATGGATATATCTATTATTTATCTCCGTTAATTGCTTCGCTTTCTTCCCAGAGCCTAATATTAATACTCGCCTGCGCAATTTATCATGACTAACAAAGCGATAAAAGAAATAACGACTTAACATCATTCCCAAAAAAGCAAAAACCATTGCATAAATAAAAACACTACGTGCAATCGAGTATTTAGGAAATAAATAATAGATACTGAGAATAACGGCGGTGCCTAAAGCAAAACTCACACAAACGCGCAAGGCTAAATTGTAATCATCCCAATCAAGGCTGCGCCTATACAAGCCAAGCCCTACACACATAATACTTAGAGTAACTGAAAAAATGATGCTGGCTTCAACGATATCTTTATTGGTATACCACGAAGCGACGTTGATAAAGCGCACATCACTTCCCAAATACATTGCCAAATAAAAGATTAACCACTCTGCTATGATTAACCACAAATATGCGCGAGAAATATAATGTTTAAAAATCCTGATCATGGAGTGTCTCTATTCATAATTCTATTTTCTGCTTTAAAGCAGGGCACTAATATAAGCCTTTACTAATTAATAGTTTTTTAACGTGCTCAATAGGAATGGCATAAGTAATACCACTCGGCTTAGATAATACATTTTCTTTTGATTCCTTAACAAACACCTTATTAATAACACCAACGACCTCTGCTGTTTCTACGTCATACAGTGGGCTACCACTATTCCCAGGGTAAGCCGTTGCATCCAACTGATACACATGAAAAGGATCGCGTAAGCGCCCGATTAGATTAGAATCAAGTTTGGTCGAATTATAAGCAGGAATAGCCACAGGGCTTATCGCAGAAACAATTCCTCGATGGGTGACAGGGTACAGCCCTAAAATCATGCCTATCGGGTACCCTGTAAAAGCATACAGCTTACCTTCTCGCACTTGGCGTGTTGTTAATTTTAACGCAGGTAACCGCCCTTTAAGTAACTTTAAAATAGCAATATCATGCACTTCATCAACTACAATTTTATCAACATATGCTAGCTTAGGCTTATTATTTTGCGTCACATAAATAGCCCACTTTTCTAGTTTCCCAGATTCTAGTGGCTTTGCTACTACATGAGCATTGGTAACAATATATTGACCATTTGCGACAACAAATCCGGTTCCTAAAAATAAATTTTGGGGACTTCTAGTCGGCATAAATGTGCCAATACCAACAATACTTGGCTTAATTTTTAGCACAGTGCCCGGCAAAGGCTCAGCTCTAATACTAGTGGCCGCAAATATTAAACAAGCCCCAAAAATAAGAAAAAGTACTCTAAACCGTTGCATTATCCTCTCCATTCCAATTTTTTTGTTCCTTATCTATTATAATTATACACAGAAGCATAGCAAAACTGCTGACAAGTGCCATACTCATACGACTCTTTAAATGAATTCTTATTCGTTTGCTTAACCTAAACTAGTAACAATGATACTATAAACACTACAAAAAATGTTAATGGCAATACTCAGATGCTTGCCTAGAACAAGCCTTTAGAGTGGCTTTACACTTAGAACCATAGCAGACTATACTACACTAACACGCACCATCCGCGCCTTATAGTTACTGAAGCCAGGCCAGGAGGGTGCTATTTTTGGCAACTTTACAATATAACCCCTTAAGACCTACAAGATAGATATGACTAATTCTAGTGAAAAATCCAGCAATGTAGTTTGGCATCAAGCAACTGTTAATAGAAAACGCAGAGAAGAGAAAAACAAACATAAATCAGCTGTACTTTGGTTTACTGGTCTATCAGGCTCTGGTAAATCAACCTTAGCTCATGCAGTAGAGGAGCAATTATTCCAATTAGGGCTTAATACCTTCGTTTTAGATGGTGATAATGTTCGCCATGGACTCAATAAGGACCTTGGCTTTAATGACCAAGATCGCAAAGAAAACATTCGTCGCATTAGTGAAGGCGCCAAACTCATGCTTGAAGCTGGCATTATTACACTTACCGCATTCATATCGCCATTTAAAGATGAACGCGCTATGGCTAGGTCACTCATGCCGCACAATGACTTCTTAGAGATTCACTGTTATTGCCCACTAGAAGTCTGTGAAAAGAGAGATGTAAAAGGCTTGTATAAAAGAGCGCGCAAGGGCGAAATTAAAGACTTTACTGGCATTTCATCACCGTATGAAGCCCCACTTAACCCAGAATTAAGAATTGACACCTACTCTCTTACGCTCGAAGAAAGCGTACAACAGGTGATAGAATTATTGCAAGTTAGACATATATTACCAAACACCTAAAGAAAAAATAATGAATTACGATATCTTTAATGGTGATGCTGATGGCATCTGCGCACTTATTCAGCTTCGCCTCGCTTCGCCTATTGAATCAACACTCATTACTGGCATAAAAAGAGACATCCAATTACTAAAAAAAATTGATGCTCAATCAGGAGATCAGTTGACTGTTCTGGATATATCCATGCAAAAAAATACCGAACAAGTCAGCTCTTTTTTAGCTAAAGGAGCCAGTATTTTTTATGCTGACCACCACCAAGCTGGCACAATTCCTCAGCACCCAAATTTAACTGCACTAATAGATACCCACCCCGATACTTGCACTAGCTTAATTATCAACCAGCACCTTAAAGGCCAATATCCACTCTGGGCTATTACTGCTGCCTTTGGTGATAATTTATTTACTAGCGCAGAAAAACTAGCAAGTACGCTTAACATAAACCCTGATTCATTAAGCATCTTAAAAAATTTGGGGACTTATATTAACTATAATGGCTATGGCAGCTGCTTAGAGGACTTACATTTTACACCTGAACAACTCTATCAAGAAATGGCAGCCTACAGCTCACCATTTGACTTTATAGATGATAAGCAACTCACTTTTAACAAACTAGAAAGTGGTTACTTAGAGGATATGCAGAATGCAACGCAAATTCAAGCAGAGTATACCGATACTAATATTGCTGTTTTTATACTACCAGACCAAGCCTGGGCGCGTCGTGTAAGCGGTGTTTTTAGTAATGATTTGGCCAATCAATTTCCTGATAGAGCACACGCAGTTGTTACCCATACACCTGCAGCTGATTATCAAATTAGCGTAAGATCCCCACTTAATAACAAAGTTAAAGCAGACGAACTATGTGCATCATTTGCAACAGGTGGTGGACGCAAAGCGGCGGCAGGCATTAACCATTTACCAAAATCCGAACTCGCAACATTTATTTCTAGATTTAACGAAACCTATTCTTAGCTACAAATTCGTATTAACTTAAGTTTAAGTTAATACGAATCATGACTGTACGCTGTAAATTTACCCAATTTATTATGTTGACCATGACAGTACTTTGCTTCTATTAAAGCCCCAAAACCGATATTAGCCAACGAATTTCTTATAAAAATCTGCAGACATTAATGGTTTTGCAAAATAAAATCCTTGAAACATATCACAGCCTTGCTCACTTAAAAATGCAACCTGCTCAGCCGTTTCTACTCCTTCAGCAACTGTTAACAGCCCCAAATGGTGCGCCATCTCAATAATAGTCTCTACAATAACAGCATCACTAGGATCCAGCGTAATATCACGAATAAAACTTTGATCAATTTTTAATATATCAACAGGCAATTGCTTTAAATATGCCAATGAGGAATACCCAGTACCAAAATCATCAATTGAGATAGAAATACCCAAAGCTTTTAAAGCCTGCATTTTTTGCACGGTATCCTCTATATCATCAATTACCACTCGCTCAGTTAACTCAATTTCTAATAAATCAGGAGAAACACCTGACTCCTCCATAATATTTTGCACACTCTGCACAAAATCTTTTTGCCGAAATTGTTTAGAACTAACATTGATAGCAATATTATTAATCACCAAACCTTGTTGTTGCCACTCTTTTATTTGCCGGCATACTTCCGCCAAAACCCATGCACCAAGCGGCAAAATCAAGCTGGTATCTTCTGCCACAGGAATAAAATTAGCAGGTGATACATGTCCTTTTTCCGGGTGTACCCAACGCACCAAGGCCTCAGCACTGATTAACTCACCTAACTCATTAACTTGCGGCTGATAACACAAAACAAATTGTCCACTTTCAACCGCCAGCCTTAATTCCTTCTCTAATTGCAATCTTGCATCAGCAGCAAACTGCATACTTGGATGGAAAAAGCTAATACGATTACGCCCCAATTCTTTGGCTCGATACATTGCCGTGTCTGCTTGTTGCAATATAGTGTTAATAGATTGAGCATCTTCCGGAAAAAGCGTAATACCAATACTAGAAGAAATATGATGCTGATAGTCTTGCAACATAAATTTTTCTGCCAAAGATTTTTTGATTTTTTCAGCAACGATAAGTCCGTGCTCAGCCGCCTCTTTAAGACTATTTGAATTGGCATGAATCAACACCACAAACTCATCCCCACCCAAACGAATGGCACTATCCTCACTTCGAATAGCTACTTGAATACGTTTTGCAACCTGCACCAATAAATCATCGCCAATATGGTGCCCTAAAGAGTCATTTAATAATTTAAAATGGTCTAAATCTAAAAATATAACACCACCATAATGCCCATGCCGCTGTGCAATGATAATTTCTTGCTCCAATCTATCCATTAATAGCCGTCTATTAGGCAGGCTTGTCAAATGATCATAAAAAGCCATGTTATGAATAATAGACTCAGATTGCTTCTGCTCGGTAATATCGAGCATGAACCCCAGTAATTCAGTAACCTCGCCACTCTCAATTTTTAAATTGACAATATCTTTTATCCAGACTATCCGACCATCAGCTGCTATCATGCGATATTCAAATTCATGACCTTTATGTTGTTCAGTTTGATCGATACAAAATTTAATAGCCCACTCTCGATCACGCTCATCAATGCAGTTAGGCCAAAAATCAACTTCCGTTAGCCAGCGAGAAATAGGATAACCTAATAACTTTTCAGCTTCATCACTGACAAAAGTAAATACCTGTTTAATAGGATCATAACGCCACACAATCGCCGACTGTGCTTGCACCAATTCTTTAAACTGTGACTCACTTTCAGCCAACTTATGATTACTGACCTGCAACGCCTTAGTTCTTTCATTGACTTCTTTCTTGATGACTTCAGTGTGCCCGGAGATCATCAACAACACAATAGTTAATAAGCTTGTTATGATCATTCCAGCAACAGATGTCCACCAAACAATTGCGGAGTAATGCTGTTGAATAAAACTTTCATTCGGTAATAATAAAAAGTAAAGTTGCTGCTGGGCAATAAAACTATAAGCCAGTGCCAGCACGCCTTTTAAGTCATACGGTTTATTAGATTGAAAGAGCACCTTCCCCTGCTGGTTGACTGTCTTAACTTGTAGCGTTATATCAGTTAATGCACGATATTCGCTAAGCTGCTCAATCATAGTGTCTAAGGCATAGTTAGCAGTTACCAAACCAATTAACTGCTGCGCTTTATAAACTGGTAACCCAATCAACACTTGTGTTGCTTGGGTATAATCACCTGCTCTACTTAAATGGATTTTCTGTGCTTTATTTGCGACAAATCCAGCCCATAATGTCTGATTAAACTCACTAGACTTAGCTGACAACTCCTTGCTAAATGCAGGCACCTGATATTTAAGAGTGAATTTATCTGTATTGCCTGCCAAGGTCACCCACTGCATAGACTGTAAGGCTTTATTGCTAAATAAAGCCTGCGTGAATTGCTTAAACTCATGCTCTGTAATGTCTTCGGAAGACTCAAAAAAGTGCTTTACAAATAATAATTGTTCTTGATATTTTGCGTTTTGCGCCTCAAAAGCAGTTTGAAACTGCTGACCAAATGCAGTAAAAACAATTTGCAAACGCTGGTCTTCTTGATTCTTAATAAACTGAAATGCCACTACGGTAATAACAAAAAGTGTTACCAAAGGCACGCCAACACTTATTCTACGTCGCCGCCAATGTAATTCCTGTCCTGCAAAAAACAAAAAGAACAACGGGGTAAATATAATAGCCCCCATGCTATCGCCTAACCACCAATTTAAAATAGCGAGTAAAATATCTTCAGTTTGTACCAAATCAAGTAAATACAAAGCTAAAACATTTAATATTGAAGAAATAAAAGTGGCTACTATCCCAGCGAGTAAAAAAAATCGTAATATTTCTTTCAGTTCAATAAGTGGGTTGGGATAATTTGCATAACACCGCACCAAATAAGCCCCCAACCATGCACGTAAAACCCCATTTAGAGCCATCAAGCCAATAACCCATAAGGTATCTGGTGTCATTTCTAATATCGAAATATCATAAATGGCTAATTTAACGCCAATATCGCCCAAGAAAACCCCAGGAAGCACTCGATTGCCCCATAGCAACACTGCACCTAAACCGATTCCCACGGGAGGCCAAATTGTGCCTGAAAAATTAGCAGGACTCACCAAAGGCATAGCCAATTTACCTGCATAATAAAATAAAATGGCAGTAACTATGACTTTGAAAGGTGTGTCTAATTTACTTGTTTGCAACAACATGAACACATATAAACTTGAAATAATAATGGATAGACAAATATTTATAACAGAAACAATTTTTAAATGCTGGTTATTTTAAATCAAGACATGACTAAACAGGGTTTGCATAGGTAAAATACTCATTTTCATTTAATTAACAATATAAAGATACATGCGTACCTCACAATTTCCACTTAGTACCGTTAAAGAAACACCTGCCGATGCAGAAATTGCCAGCCACAAATTAATGATTCGAGCTGGCCTTATTCGTAAACTAGCATCAGGTTTATACACTTGGCTTCCCCTAGGTTTACGTGTACTTCGTAAAGTGGAACACATTACACGCCAAGAAATGGAAAAAGCAGGTGCGCTGGAAGTCTTAATGCCGGCACTACAACCTGCAGAATTATGGCAAGAAACTGAACGTTGGGAACAATACGGCCCTGAGTTAGCTCGCTTGACTGATCGCCATGACCGTCAATTTTGCTTAGGCCCCACGCATGAAGAAATCATCACTGATTTGGCACGTAATGAATTAAAAAGTTACAAACAACTTCCCATTACCTATTACCAAGTTCAAACTAAATTTCGCGATGAAATACGGCCTCGTTTTGGTATTATGCGTTCACGTGAATTCCTAATGAAGGATGCTTACTCATTCCATTTAAGTAACGAGTCTTTACAGGAAACTTATGATGTCATGTTTCAAGCCTATACCAATATATTTACCAGATTAGGGCTAAACTTTCGCCCTGTTATCGCTGACTCCGGCTCAATTGGGGGAGCAATATCACATGAATTTCATGTACTTGCCGATGCAGGGGAAGATGCCCTAGCTATCGCCTCAGACAGTGATTACGCAGCTAATGTCGAAACAGCAGAAGCTGTTATGCCGACTGATCCGCGGGCTCCAGCAAGCCAAGAATTGAGCTTAATTGATACACCCAATCAACATAGCATTGCTGATCTCAGTGAATTTTTAAATATTCCAGCTCAACAGTGCCTGAAAACCTTAATTATCAAAGGCGAAGCAGACACGCTTATTGCCTTATTACTACGCGGTGACCATGAACTTAATGATATCAAAGTCGAAAAAATTGAAGGCGTTTTAGCACCATTAGAGTTTGCGAGTGATGCCGAAATACTGGCTGCCTGTCAATGTCAGCCAGGCTCAATTGGTCCAATCGGTTTAGGAATCAGAATCATAGCGGATCGCAGCGTAACCAATTTAGCTGATTTTGTTTGTGGAGCCAATCAAGATGGCAAACACTATACGGGTACCAACTGGGAGCGTGATTTACCATTACCGACTGAAATAGCAGATATACGTTCAGTTGTAACAGGTGATGCAAGCCCTGATGGCCAAGGTACTTTAAGTATTGTGCGTGGTATCGAGGTAGGACATATCTTTCAACTGGGCACTAAATACAGTGCGGCCATGAAAGCCAGCATTATCAATGAAGCAGGTAAAAGCGAAACATTAACCATGGGTTGTTATGGCATTGGAATTTCTCGTGCGGTTGCTGCAGCTGTAGAACAAAACCATGATGAAAATGGTATTATCTGGCCTGCTAAATTAGCCCCCTTCCAAGTCGCTTTATGCCCAATGAATATGCATAAATCTGAACGTTTACGTACAGCAGCTAATAAGCTCTACCAAGAACTATTAGATGTAGGGCTAGAAGTCATATTTGATGACCGTAAAGTACGTGCAGGGTTTATGTTTTCTGATATGGAACTTATCGGTATCCCACACCGTATTGTTATTGGCGATCGAGGCTTAGATAGCAACACCGTTGAATATCGCGCACGTACAGATAGTGATAACCAAGAAATAGCACTCGATAGCATTGTTACTTTCATCAAAGACAAGCTTAGTTAAAATAATAGTTTAAGGTAGTGTGAGTACTGCGCACCCTACCTTAAACAATGTGTACTACATCTAAAATATTAAAATAAATAAGGAATAAAATATGCCTAAGGCCAGTGATTTAAAACGCGGGTTAATTGTAGAAATTAATAATGCACCTCATGCTGTCAAACAAGTTGAAGCAAGAAGTCCCTCTTCACGAGGCGCATCAACTTTATATAAAGTTCGTTTTACCAACCTTAAAACCGGGCAGAAACTGGATGAATCATATAAAGGTGATGATTTTCTCAAAGAGGCTGATTGTGCACGCGTAAAAGTGCAATACTCCTACCATGATGGTGATAGTTTTGTATTTATGAACTTGGAAGACTATACTCAATATAACTTGAACGATGCAGACCTTGAAGGGCAAAAAGGCTATATCACTGAAGGCTTAGAAGGCATTACTGCATTAATTATGGATGAAAATATCTTGGGCATTGAGTTACCTGCTTCTGTAGATTTAGCTATTACTGAAACAGCACCTGGTATCAAAGGCTCCTCAGCGACCGCAAGAACCAAAACAGCTGTATTGCCAACAGGTATAGAAGTGCAAGTACCAGAATACATGGAAACAGGTGAGATCATTAAAATAAATACCTCAACAGGTAAATACATGTCACGAGCTTAATCTATTTGCTTAACACGCTGGCTTTAATAGAGACTCGGATAAAATCAGCTAGATAACTATCGTACAAGATTTATAGGTTTGAGTATGCTCACCTAGACCTTTTTTGAATATAAGAAACTCAATACCATCATTTTGTGATATCTCAAATTACTTGGATAAATACTTAGATTTATGACTCAAATAGACGTTCTTGCAATTGATGATGATAAATTTATCCAAAAAGTAATTAGTAAATCACTGACCTCAGAAAATATGTCAGTTCGACTTGCAAGCGATGGTGAAGCAGGTATTACAGAAGCCACACGAGTTGTACCTGATATTATCCTCTTAGATGTAGAAATGCCTGGTATCAATGGCTATGAAGCCTGTGACCGCCTGCGCAATATTAAAGCCACCCAAAAAGTACCCATTGTTTTTTTATCATCACATAGTTCACTACGCGAGCGCATGCAAGGCTATGAAGTAGGTGGTGATGATTATTTAGTCAAACCTTTTGAAAAAGAATATCTGTTGGCTAGAATCAAAGTACTCCTAGCCTTTCAAGAGGAAAAAAAAGAACTACGTGCGCAATATGAACTAGCTCAAAAAAGCGCAATCATTGCCATGACTGGTTCTAGTGAGCTAGGCATGGCAATGCGTTTCATGGAAAAAAGCCTGGCTTACCAAAGCATTCATGAGTTGGCTGATGGTATCCTAGAAGTTTTAAGTCATTTATCTCTAGATTGCTGCATCATGACCATTGAACATGAACAATGTTTCTGGTTCTCATCTGCGAGTGCTACCAGCCCACTAGAAAAAGAACTAGTAGAAATGTGTGATAAAGAAGCACGCTTCTTAGACTTTGGTAGTCGTACCATCGTCAATTACCCACGCACCAGTTTATTAGTAAGAAATATGCCACTAGACGACATGGATCGCTATGGCAGAGTCAAAGACCTTCTCCCAATTTTACTCTCGGCAGTAAATTCTAAGATTCATACCCTTGGTACTCAGGAAGCACTTACCAAACAAAGTACTAATCTATTAGATTCATTTAAAATGATCCGTAATAGCTTGTATTTTTTAGGGAAAACTATTGTAAACAATCGCAAAGAAAGTACAGCAACCATGCACAAGCTGGTACAAGACTTGAACTACGATTTTTTACGTATGGGTTTAGAAGAGAACCAAGAAGAGTATTTACTACATCGTATTGATACAGCGATAGAAGAAGCCAGGATAGAAATGGATGCCGGCCAAGAAATCCGCCAAGCACTGACCTATATTTTAACAAACCTCAACACAGTAGCAGGCAAACAAGAGCAGCTCTTCGAAGCCTTTAATGCCAGTTTAGCAACTGAATTAGCGGAACAAAGTAGTGATATGGATGATGATATTGAATTATTTTAACTAAATCAAAAATCATCTACTTCCATTTTCAGCCAACTTTAAATTCTAAATTCAAATTACGCTGAACAAGATAAACGAATACAGAAACTCTCACTCAATATTTAAATACCTGCCTTAGTTAAAAATCACCAATATACCGTCAAAAATTTTTCCTGCTCTAAAATTCACATCATAAAATTAACTCCGTAAAAGTTAAATTATCACGCCATTTAGTAAGACCAAGAAAACCTCAATAATAATTCATACATCCAAACTTAGCTTACCTGAACAGTAACATGCTTACCCACCCTTTCAAGCATGTCAATTAAAGCATCAATAGTAAATTTACCTGTCTTGCCACACATAATATCAGATACGCGTGGGCGAGTTACTTGCAATAAATTAGATGCCTCTTCCTGCTTAAGGTGCTTCTCCTTTATCCATTCGCTAATTTGGCACATTAGTTGGGCTTTAATCTTTAGCTTGGTGGCCTCTTGCGAATCAAAGCCTAAATCTTGGAAAACATTGCCTGTTTCCGTGGTAATGTGCGTAATGGTGGTATCAATGCTATTAGTCATGGCTTTTCCTGATTAACGATTGCACTATAACGAGCTTTAGTAATTTGAATATCCTTAGAGCTTGTTTTCTGGGTTTTCTTTTGAAATGCATGGAGTACGTAAATTTTATCAACAAATTTGGCCACATACATGACCCGATAAATACCATTACCTTCACAGTAATGCTTTCAAATATCATAGTTTGAAGTATCTTGAAATTAAATTAGAGTATGATAATCAATAAGCTGGATATCGCAAATTTTATGCCGAATGGTATTGGCCATTTACATGCGCGGGTGCCCAGAATTAAACGTGATGATGGAAAGGTTCGGCTCATACCCACACCATGGGAAGGCAAGGTTTCAGGATTTACCCTGCTGTTTGAAGCGCTATTAATTCAATTATGCAAAGCAATGCCAGTTCACAATGTGAGTGACTTAACGGGCGTCTCCGATCATAAGATATAGCGTGCACTGGATACCTACATTGAGCTAGCTAAGATAGATGAGGGTTACAGTGATATAAGTACCGTAGGAATAGATGAAACCTCTATTACCAAAGGTCATGACTACATTACGTAAGCGCTCAATTCTCAGCGTAATTCCCAGCCACTCACATTAATGTAACACTATTCTCATCGTTAAATACCATGAGGGTTTTAAATAGCGGCATTAGAAAAAGTACGGGCTGAAACATTCTGGTCTACTCACATAGAGCACTGGCAAACATTAGGGCAATCCCAAGCGGCTTATTGTCGGCAACACGATTTATGCCCTCAAAAGTTCAGCTACTGGAAATGTAAACCGACAGTAAAGCCCACTGACCACTCAGGATTTTCACGTGTTCAGATTGATGAGAATTCCTCACCTGAGCCTGCCATTGGGTTGTCGTTACAGTTTAATGATGGTACACGATTGGAAGGTATTACACTATTTAGTGATGCACTAAATGAAATGAATTGAAAGAAGGAAACATAAAAGGGTTTTTGCATAATTTCGATAGCAAAATAGTCCACATTTTACAGGGGAGTTAGCTCAAGAAATCGAAAGTAAGCTTTTAAATCAAGATCAATTCAGCCAAACCTAAAAATACAAAAAATCCTATTGCATCTGTTGCTGTCGTTAGTAATAACGGTGATGCAATCGCAGGATCACCACCAAACTTTTTAATGAGTAGCGGTATCATTGAGCCTATAAAACCTGCTATCGCTAAATTTATGATAATGGCCATAGCAATCACCAAGCCCAATAACGCTTGATGAAACCATATAAAGGTAATAACAGATACGACTCCCCCCATGATCATGCCATTAATACCACTCATCATAACTTCCCGTTTAATAACCGGGAATGCATTTTGCCAATCAATCTGGCCTAAAGCAATTTTTCTTACCGTAACGGTAACAGCCTGATTACCCACATTACCACCCAGTGCAGCAACGACCGGCATGAGGACAGCAAGCGCCACAATCTGCTCAATCGTATCTTTATATAAATTTACAATCAAGGCCGCAAAGAAGAGTGCAACCATGTTGATAAATAACCAGTGTAATCTTGCTTTGCGCGCAGACTCTAAGCTTTCTTCTTCAGCCTCTTTATCAGCACCCGCCATCTTCAGTGCCTGACTTTGCTCTTGCATACGAATTAAATCATAAATATCGTCAAACACAATGCGACCCTGTAGTTGTCTGTTATCATTAATAACGGCAATGACACTGAGCTCATATTCTTCAAATAATTGTATGACTTTTTCAATCGGGGTTGTGGTATGAACACTCAGCGGTTTATGGTGATGGATTGTAGCCTGTTCAATAACTACCTGCATGGTATCATGATCATCAAACAGTAACAGGTCAGTAAAATGTAGTGTCGCTACAAGGTGTTTATTTGCATCGAATACAAATAATTTAAAAATGGGGCTATCCGGTTCTTCCTTTCTAAATTTGCGGACTTTTTGTTTTACCTCTGCCAGGGTCTCAGTTAATTCGGCTGATAACATTTCCGTTTGCATAAACGCACCCGCCTGATCTAGCGGAAATTGAGAAAGTTGTGAGACCTCTGCCTGTTCATCGGGTGCGAGTAAATAATAGGTACTTTTTGCATAATTCTGATCATAATGCTTGACACGTTGTAAAAAATCGGTCAGGTCATCACTTGTTAGATAAGCTAAAGCGCTCGCCATTTTTTTATGAGGAATACGTGAAAATGTTTCTTCAAAAATATGGCTTGGCAATTCAAAGAGTATTTTGCACAAGGTTTCTAAAGGGAGTTTCGCTATTTCAGCAAAAAAAACACCGACATCTGTTTCATATTGCTGGTTTAATTTTTTAGCAACTTGCGATGGTAGTTCTGCGCCTTTTGCTACGCCATTTGTACTATTATTTTTATAGTTACCTTGAGTCGTTAACATAATATATTCTGGATTAATTTCATTGTTTAATGTCCGTGAGGAAAAGCTGTCTTTAAAAATCAGTTTCAACTCATCAAGTGTTACTCTACAAGTGATATTTTTGTACGCGATACCGGAGTGTTTCCCTTGTTGTCCCTAACATTCTAGCGGCGGCAGTGACATTATTATCGGTTCGATCTAGAACTTCCTGGATAATATATTTTTCCATATCTGGCAGTGTTAATGAGCCATCAAGGGGTAAAAACACACCATTTTCTATTGCAACAGCGGGCTCGCTTGAATAATTAGGTAACTGTAACCACTGTTCAGGGAAGACGTCCCCTATCGCAAGTAATACACAACGCTCAATGATGTTGCGCAACTCACGAATATTGCCTGGCCAGTGGTAACTTTCCAGTTTTTTTGTAACACTATCAGGAATCACCCTGATATTCTTACTGGACTTAGCATTATTTTCTGCGATAAAAATCAGTACCAACTCTCGCAAATCATCCAGACGCTCTCTTAACGGAGGTATATGTATGTTGATCACATTCAAACGATGATACAGATCCTGCCTGAATTTATCTAAACTCACTTCATGCTGTAGATCCTTGTTCGTTGCAGCAATAATTTGCACATCCACGTCAATTTCATGCTCTCCACCTACGCGACGAATGCGTAAGTCCTCAACGGCTTTAAGTAATTTTCCCTGTAACTCTAAATCCATTTCACCTATTTCATCCAGAAATAAAGTACCCGTATGAGCCTGTTCAAATAAACCACGATGACGCTTTTTTGCCCCCGTAAATGCGCCCGCTTCATAACCAAATAATTCAGATTCTAATAACTCTCGGGGCAGTGCAGCACAATTAATTTCAATTAAAGGGCCTTTGGCTCGTGTTCCAGAATAGTGCAATATGTTTGTAATTAAGCCTTTGCCAGTGCCTGTTTCACCGGTAATAATCATGCTGGTAAAAGGAACTTGAGCAACTTGCTTAACCATTTCACGCAACTGATTAATAGCCTGGCTTTTACCGACCAGCATTCGAATAGAATATTTGTTATTTTGTTCCTGAGTCTGATCACTCAGCCGGCGTTGTGCTCTGGCACTTCGCGCAGCACCTTCAACCAGCAAATGCAGGCGTTTCAGTTCACAAGGTTTTTCTATAAAATCATAAGCACCTAAACGCACCGCCCTAACTGAATCAGCAACCGAGCCATAACCCGTTAAAAACAACCATTCCGCACTATTAGCCGTGTCTTTAAGTTGCTCCATAAAATCAAGTGCATTACCATCCGGCAAATTCATATCAGACAACACAACAAGAGGAATAATGCCTTGGTCTGTTAAATAGCTTCTCGCTTCGGTTAATGAACAAACCAGCGTTGTTTCCCAATTGAGTTTACGAAAGAATCGAGCCAGTTCATTTCCCAGCAAAGCTTCATCTTCGATGATTAATAGACTATCTCTCATTGGCTATCCGGAAATATCAGTGTTGCACAAGCATAACCCTGGCTATCATTTTTTAATTCCAGCGCGCCACCAAAAGATTTGGCAAATCGCTGCACCATGGGTAAACCCAAGCCAGTGCCTTTTTCTTTATAACTGACAAAAGGTCTGATACCTTGTTCCAGTAATGAATCAGGAAAAGCAGCACCCGTATCACTAATATCAATAATTAGCTTACTGTCCTGATGCTCTACTTTCAGATTAACGCGCCCCTCCTCTGTGCCAATCGATTGTATCGCATTCAGTAATAGATTCAGCAATGCTTGACGTAGTTCACTTTCTGGTAAAAAAACAGTTATGTTTTCTTCAAGCTGATATTGCAGTGATATATTTTCTTTTACTTGATATTTTAACAAGGTCATGAGTTCATCAATTAACCCATATAAATTAATAGCCTTTGCCTTTTCGGGCGTTTGTTTAGCAAAGGACAATAAGTCATTGAGCCTCCCAGTTAAACGATTTATTTCCGAATTAACCAGTTGTAGACGTTCACTCATATCTTCATCATCACAATCCAGAAGCATGTTTTCCAATGCGACCTGAATACCTGCTAGCGGGTTGCGTAATTCATGCGCTGCACTGGCGGCCAATTCACCGACAGCTGCCAGACGGTCTGCCCGTGCCAAACTATTACTTTGCTCAAGTAAGGTATGGGTTGCATTGCGAACTTCCTTTTCCAGTAGCTGAGTATGTAATTGATGCTCTTGTTCCAGTTCGGATAAGCGTGTGACTAAGCGATTATAGTTATTAAATAGCGGTTGTATCATTGAATCGACATTGATATCTTTGATCGGTTGTTTTTCTCCCTCAATTAAATTGGATAATAATTTATCCAGCGCATTGACGGGCACCATAATATGACGATTCAAAAATAAAAAACCCAAAATTAAAAGAATTAAAAAAACACCAGAGGGAATTAAAATAGCAAGCTTCAATTCCAATTGACTATCAAGGTACACCTCGCCTAATAATTTTTCTTCTTCCTGCATTTGTTGCAAAAGCACTTTACGAGATAATTGCAGTATTTTAATCTGATCTTGTTGATTCCCTTGTTCAACACTTATCAGTAATTTTTGTAAAACTTTTAATAATTCACGCGTGTTTTTTATTGCAGGGTCTTGATTTTCAATGAAGTCGATAAATTTATTGTGTACATCAGCCTGATGTCGTTTTGCTTGTCCTATCACAAGAGAAGTAGATACTGATTCTTCCCATTGGTGCTTCAGCAACTCGAACACCAATTGCTGTAGCTGATTTCCTTGTTTTATATCTTGTTTAATAGTGTCAATACGTTGCTGATTTCTCCAGGTCATACTGCTCAAGGCTCCCAGTTCAGCAATAATTAATATGCCTAGTATAAGACCGATAATGACAAAAGGACGATAGATTAACTTATGCATGGGTTTAATGAGGGTGAATAGGTACGGCAAAGAAATCAAAAAATAACCAGAAAAGTACTGATGAGACCAACAAAGTCAAAACCATGGCTGGCGTTCCTTTTTTTATCCACAGCCCCGGGGTAATAGCTAAACTAGGATCACCTGACTCTTTTGCAAGTCTTTCCGATATAGTCACAATGAACACGTTGGCTGTAGAACCTAGGTGACTTCCATTGCCACCCATTCCGACACCGATAGCGAGACTCCACCAGAGAGGAGTAACATTAATACCTTGCGCTTCAAAGCCTAATATTATCGGCACCATCGCTGCTGTAAAGGGAATATTATCAATGAGAGCCGACAATACAGCTGCGACCCACATCAATACAAGACTCGCCACTAACAAATCAGATTCAACAAAGGGCTGTATAAATGAACCGATATATTCAAGAAAATGACTATTTTCTACACCACCGACCAGAATAAATAAAGAAACGAAAAAAATAAGCAAGGTCATTTCTAAAGTACCAAACGATTCATCTAAATCATCAGGTCGTACAATAAAAAGTAATACAGTCAACCCAGTTGCAGAGACCATCCAGGCCTCCCAGCCTAAGGTATGATGAAAGATAAATAGAATTACCATAAACCCCAGAACCCATAAAGCGGCATGCCAGGTTTTTGGGTCAGTCACTTGCTGTCTATTAGTAAAACCTGTTGTATTAGGAATAACAGCCAATTCCTTACGAAATAAATATTTCAATGCAAAAAGAATCGTTATCCAAGCCGCAAAAACAATCCCGCCCATATGCAGAAAAAAAGTATCAAAATCGATATGTGCGGCTGAACCAATCATCAGATTAGGCGGGTCGCCCACCAAAGTAGCAACCCCCCCCGTATCAGAAAGTAATGCTGCGGCCAGCAGATAAGGAATAGGACTGACCTTTAAAGCTTGACAGATCAGAATGATTAATGGCCCGAAGATAACTACGGTGGTCACATTATCCAGCAGTAAGGAAATAATAGTGACTGCAGAGCCCATTAATACCATCAATAAATACAGCTGTCCCCGACTATATTCAGCAATACGATAGGCCAAAGTCTGAAAACCACCGGTCGGAATCATGATGCCTACAATCGTCATCATGGCTCCCAGTAAAAAAACTACATTCCAGTCAACTGCCTGTATAGCAAGTTCAGAATTATAAAAACCAAACCACTGTCCGAAAAAAATCATCAAACCTGCGCCGAGCATGGCAAATTTAGTTCGGTGAAACCCATGTACTCCTTCTGTAAAGATACCCAGAAAAGTTAAGACCAAGATGATGGCTGATACCATCATGGATGTATCCCAGGTTAATTCATGTATCATTGTATTTCTCTCTGAAATATTAAGATTGGCTTAAGTATAGAAAATGCTAGAGCTATATTCGTGCCACCTTAGTAGTGATTGATAGTGTTTAAAATCATCCCTGCTCACATCATAATAATTTATTGATATTTAAAGGTATATATTTATACATTTCTTTTAAGACAATCGATTAAAAACTCTTAGGATAAGAATATAAAAGAACTAAATATAAAAAATACTCAGTTACTGGTTGATATAAACCAATTAAGTTGGTTGATATCAACCACCCAACCCTGTCCTGAACACAAACCATCAATGTCCTTTACAACCGAGTCTTCGTCATCTCTTTTTTATCATAAATTTTCAATAGTTAAGCTGGTAAGATTAAGAACAGGCATGAAAAATGCTATATAATTTGAATGGGTCATATAAAAGGTGCTTATGGATTTATCAAAAGTTGGATATAGTTTTCTCATTGTATTAGCATTAACGCTTAACATTAGTTTCTTTTTAGGTACCTATAAAGCTGTCGAGTATCATCATTTCCCTTATCTACTTGTAGCAACCTGCATCATCAATACAGCTAGCGTTTATTTTAATATTAAGCGTAATAGTAATAATACAGAAAGGCGTGTATTTAGAGGGAGGGAGCTTTCATTAGCCTCTGGACTGGTTGCATCACTACAATTATGGCTAGCACTCATCGAATTAATCTTATCGGCGACTTTTGACCTAAACGAGCCTATACTTTTCGGCGTAACTTCACTGGCTGGTGGAGCATTAGTTGCTAATATAATTACAACCTGTATTGTAGTTTTAGATACATTATTCCATGGCGAAAATTGATTACACTGAAATGGTGTATGAATTCATTTATTTTCATTAGTTTACCCAAAAGAATATGACACTCGACGTTTATTTATCAGTTTTTACCTTAATGTTATTAGCTCTGGGAATAAACATTCTCTCTCTGAAAACACGTATTCCCTATACCGTTCTGTTAGTCATTGGTGGTTCATTACTGGTACCACTTTCTGAAATAGATGCGCTTTCATTTGTCACCAGTTTTCAGTTAACCCCAGAACTGTTATTTTTTGTTTTCCTACCTATCCTGATTTTCGAATCGGCCTACAATATCAAAATCCGCAATATTCAGGAAAATAAATTTGCTATTAGCATGTTAGCCATTGTGGGCTTACTTATTTCAACCTTTTTTATTGGTTATGTAGGCCAATGGGCATTCCAGCTACTGGGATTTGATATTCCACTGTTGGTCACTTTACTCTTTGGCGCTATCATTTCTGCAACTGACCCGGTGGCCGTATTATCTTTATTTAAAGAATACGGAGCCCCACGCCGTTTAACCTTAATCTTTGAAGGTGAAAGCCTGTTTAACGACGGAACGGCCTTTGCTATTTTCCTGGTCTTTCTGGAAATTATGCTACATGGTTTTCATGGTACGACAACAGTGCTACAGGGACTTTTTGCATTTATTACCATGATTGTGGGTGGCGGGCTATTTGGTTTATTGATGGGACTCATATTTTCCAAACTCATTGAATGGGTCAAAGGTCATGAGCATCTTGAAATCACCCTGACTTTACTGGTTGCCCATTTCACCTTCTTGTTAGCGGAGTTGATCTCTGAAAAATTAGTCATCGGTGGTCATCACATCCAATTATCATCCATCATTGCCACACTGGTTTCTTCCATTGTTATGGGTAATTTCGGACGCTATAAAATGTCTGCCGGCGTCGAAGACTATATGGAAAAATTCTGGAGTTATTTTGCCTTTTTAGCCAACTCCCTGGTCTTTATTCTAATGGGATTATTGTTTGCCAGCCTTTCTATTGCTTTACATGTTGCCATCCTACCTATTCTGATGATGATTTTAGTGGTCGCTGTCGCCAGGGCAATATCAGTGTATTGTTCAATAAGTATAGCCAACCTCAATCATTCCGAAGAAGACATTCCTTCAAACTGGCAGCACCTACTTTCCTGGGGGAGCTTACGCGGTGCTATGGCGGTCATTATGGTTATGCTAATCCCTGATGACTTAACGTTGCCTAACTGGAATTACGAATTTTCAATCAAAGAATTTATTACCGCCATTACGATTGGTAGTATTTATTTCACCTTAATCATTAAAGCAACCACGATAGGCAAAGTCATACGCTGGCTAAAAATTGATACCCTGTTACCTCATGATCAAATGAGCTACTTTAAAAGCAAAGCACTCATTTACCAAAGCTTGAATGCTAGAACCAAAGAGCTTCTTGAGCATCATGATATCAGTGAAGCACAGTACAAAACATTGACAGCCGAACACCAGGCTCTCTACCAACTTATCTGTCAGCAATGTGATGAAAAAAACAAAGACCCAAGCCATGTGGTTGAAAATATGTTGCGTATATACACCTTGGCTCTACAGAAAAGCGAATTAAAAGAAATATATAGACGCGGTGAAATCAATGAAAATATCTACAAAAAGAATTTATTGATTTTAGAAACTCAAACAGAGCGGGTTGAACAGGATCGACCACAATTAGAGTCACTCAATACTTATTTAGATTCGTGGATAGGTCATATCAAACGTACTTTTGCGTCATCTACAAGCTTAAGTGAAACACAAGAGCTTTACCTTTATTACCGAACACAATATAAGCTGATTAACAAAGTCATTGATGAGTTGGCCCAAATACAAAACTCACCTTTAGTCGAAATTTTCGATGACCCCATTGCTGTTCAAAATGTCGAAAAAATTTATCAATACTTAAAAGATAAAACCGTGCAGCAAATGGCAGATGAAATCAAATCGAATAAAGACCTTGTCGATGATATGAATGCACAATCAGCAAAAGCGTTGCTAGGCATTACTAGGTCGGACACCCTAAAAGACTTACATAAGCATGAAATTATCTCCAGTAAATTATATCTGCTGCTTAAAAAGGAAATGGATGATGGATCAACTCAGTCTTAGTGTTGACATGGAATAGGAGTTATAGAGTATGGTAGCTTGACCAATGCAATAACTAGCATGATCAATATTCCCTATTAGGATTGATACCTCCCATTTGTACGGTGTTTTACTTTCTGAAACGCTTGTAACAGATCTAAGCATAAATAATCAGGCTCATTGACGAAAATAATAATTCGTTCATGAAGTCACGTTTATTGAATTTTTTTAATAAAAAGGAAACAGTATGAATAAATTAACAATGGGAGTTATTGGGACTTCAAAAAAAGAAGATGAGCGACGCTATCCTATCCATCCAGAACATTTACCACGTATTCCTGAAAAACTTCGCCGCCAGCTGATATTTGAAGAGGGTTATGGAGCGCCATTTGGTATCTCAGACTCGGAAATTTCTGCTCTGACAGGTGGCATTGCCACACGCCACGAATTATTGGCAGATATTGGCAAAGTTATTATTAACAAGCCCGTCTTAGCTGATTTACAGGAACTTCGTGAAGGAGGAACACTTTGGGGCTATGTGCATTGTGTGCAACAACGAGACATTACCCAAGCGGCTATTGATCGTAAGCAGACACTTATTGCCTTTGAAGATATGTTTATTTGGTCTCCTGACGGTCATATGGGTCGCCACACATTCTATAAGAATAATGAAATGGCTGGCTATTGCGCAGTAATACATGCCTTGCAACTTAAAGGGATCGATGGGCATTACGGTAATCAACGCAAAACAATCATTTTTGGTTTTGGTGCGGTCAGCCGTGGTGCGATATACGCTCTCAAGGCGCATGGTTTTAGAGATATCACCATCTGCATTCAACGCCCCGACCACGAGGTACGTGAAGAGGTGCTTGATTGTAAATATGTCAGGATTCGGGCGGGTAATGAGGGCGAGGCACGAATGATGGTGGTGGAACACGATGGAACTGTGCGGCCGCTGACTGATAAGATCAGTGAAGCAGATATCATCGTAAACGGAACCTTTCAAAATACGGAAAATCCTACCGACTTCGTAACCGAAGCGGAAAGTTCATGCCTCAAGCCCAACAGCCTGATTATTGATGTCAGTTGCGACGAGGGTATGGGATTCTTTTTTGCCAAACCGACCACATTCAAGAATCCGATGTTTAAATATGAAACCATCGATTATTACGCCGTGGATCACACACCTAGCTACCTCTGGGAAAGTGCAACACGATCAATTTCTGCCGCTCTGATTGTTTATTTACCGACTGTATTGGCGGGCCGTGATAGTTGGCAGAAAAATGAGACTATTCGACGGGCGATCAATATTGATGGTGGCGTGATTCAGAATGACTCTATTCTGTCGTTTCAAAATCGTGAGCTGGACTACCCCCATGCGTACTTAAATCCGATTGAAAATGCTGTCTCTAATAAGGTTGATACTTAATTCGTTGACTGGCTGGTTTAGGGTCGACAACGGCCTTTCAGTAGAGGATCTAATGACTATTATATTAAGTGTCATTTCAAGTAAAAACCAAAAAAACCTAGAAATCAGATTGAGCTAACCCTGGAAGGTTTGCTCAATCGTAGTTACACTAACCATTAAACGTCAGGAGTTAAGATAAAATGCATAATGTTACATTAATCAAAGGTGATGGGATTGGTCCTTCCATAATGGATGTTGCAGTAAAAATTATTGATGCAAGCGGTGTCAAAATAAACACTGGGAAGAGGCCGACGCTGGAATGGGTGCTTTTGAAAACAGGGTACACCGATACCTGAACAAACCCTGGTATATATAGATAAAAATAAAGTAGCCTTTAAAGGCCCATTAACAACCTTGGTTGGAAAAGGGTTTAGAAGTATTAATGTTGCTTTACGTCAAAAATATGATTTGTTTGCCAATATTCGCCCTGCTAGATCATGGAAAGGAGCGCAAAGCAAATTTGAAAATATTGATATTGTTGTCATCAGGGAAAATACTGAAGGTCTCTATATGGGGCTTAAGCAGGTACCATAGAAATGGGGGATGCCATCATTGCAACTTTGTAAAACTTGATCAAAACTAATAATTAGCTTTAATGTGAATGTTACACAAAATAGTAGCATTCATTTTTTAAAACTCATGAGGTCAGCATGAATAATAAGAAACTAGTCGCACGGCATGCAGCCAAACTAGTTAAAGACGATTAGTTTTCCTATTGATATATTGAATTCTTCTGTTATGTATTTATGCATTTGTACCCCTTTTTTTAAATGCGGGATAAATTTCAGACTTACTTTAATAAATGAATGCAAATATTCTTCTCAATTTTTTTTAGTATCGCCAATAGACATAAAAAGTACCATCAGAAAAATAATCACTAACATCGGCGTGAAATAAGGAGCTACAAACAAAATACCCATCATGACAAACACTAATGCCGCCATAAAAATAGCCGTACTCACACCTAAAAAGGTGATAATCATCAGCACCCCTATAAATAAAAGGGTAAACAATAATGTTGGAATTTTTGCCAGACGCATTAAAGGGTCGGTAACGGGTTCTCCATTAATAGTCAGATTTAATGCGCCTACGCCCGGATGAAATAAGTATACAAGTATCGCGATAAGTCCGCCTATAACAAGGATTTTTAAAATTAAGTGATTGTTTCGTTGTTGTGACATAAGTTCAACCTCTCAGTTGGGTATGTTTATTGGAGGTATTACTTTACCCGTTTTAAATGGATATATCTTTAAATAAAGTAAAAAGCATAGCCAAGCGAAATACCAAACAACAGCAGTAACCAAATGACAGCCGCCATAACGGAGTGATTGCGAGCCAAGATAGCTGCATATGTAGCCTTTAACAAATTATTACTGCCACTGGCGACTATAATGGCGGAAACAATTTCATTTTCTGTAACAGCAAATTTCCCGGATAATAAAGATAAAATAAAGGGGTCAATATCGGTAAAGCCCACCACAATAGACAGAAAGTTAAGCCCGTTATCGCCAAAATGCCCGATGACATATTGGGTGATCAAAGCAAAGAATACAAACATAAAGGCAAATAAAATGGCCGTTGATAGCTCCAGAGGGTGTTGAGTTGTATTACTGGCAGGTATGGCAACAGGATTGTTGTCCAGACGAAGTAAAGCCGTAACGACCAAACAGGAAAAGATAATTAAAACGATAAAAGGTAATAACAGGCTTTTACCTACCGCACTATCCAGTAAGAAAATAATAACCAGCAATCTGAGATACATCATGGCAGTCGCCATAATTAAAGCCGAAGAAACATTACTGCGATCATTTTTCATGAGTCGGGCACGACGACTGATCACCACAGAAATAGCCGTACTGGAATAAAGGCCGCCTAGCACTCCAGTGAGTAATAAGCCTCGCGCTTTAAAAAAATAAGTTTGTGCGAGATAACTTAAATAGGAAAAACCAGAAACGACTATCACTGCCAGCCATATCTTGTAATAAGTAACAGGCAATGATGGCGCTAACTGCTTATCAGGTAGTAACGGTAAAATCACACCCGAAAGAATGAGAAATTTAGCTAAAGTGACGATTTCATTATTCGCCAGATTTTCAGAAAACTGGTGAATCAGTGGCTTTTCACCCAGCATCAAAATTAATATCACGACAAAGAGTACCAGAAACCAGCCAGGGAAATGAATGGTCACAGGCCCGATTAAAAAAACCAGCAGTGTCAATATGATTTCAAGTAGCGAATAATGTTTGTCAGCAGACTGATACCAGTAATACACTAATAACATAGCACCGAGCAAGCCCAAACCCATTGCAAAAAACAAGCCCTGTGTATTAAGCTGATATAAAAGAAAGCCCAGTATGCCAACCAGTACAAAAGTTCGTATACTACCAAAGCCATATTGATATTGATTAATTCGCAGGTAGCTATGAAACTCAAGACCGACAATAAAGGCAAAGCCTATCGTCATGATAAATTGAATTAGCAAAGGCGGAATAGATTCGATCACTGTTTCTCCTTTTGATAATTGTTATGATGTTTTTTCCTCAGTAGCCAACTGGTTTAGTTTATGAATGAACCAGCTATCCATTTTTCTGAATAAGGGCTTAGCAAATGAATTCTCAATATGGGTAAAATATAAGCGGCCTGCATTAGTCACCACAAACAAACATACTTACGTATCACGCTCGCATCAACCCCAACAGCATTCACAAAATAGCCTTTCGTCCAAAAATGATGCCCCAATAAGGTTTCAGTTTAAGGTAAGGTTGTGTCTGAATATTTGTAGTGCAGTCCGACCTTTAACAGTTCCCACCAATTGTATAAATTGAAATTTTGGGAGGTACTTTTACAACTCAAGTGAATAGCTCTTTACTATTTCACCAATAGATCACGCATCATACCCATATCTTCATGCTCCAGATTATGACAGTGATACATAAAAATACCTGTATAGTCATTGAAAGGTTTTAATAATGTGACTTTTTCACCCGGCATAACTAACACGGTATCTTTCCAGCCTTTATCCAGAAAACCTTCAGAAATTGAAGTATACCCCTTTCCATATTTATTTCTCACTTCACGTTTGATAACCTGAAATTGCTCTC
Source organism: Methyloprofundus sp. (assembly GCA_016592635.1). Lineage (NCBI taxonomy): Bacteria > Pseudomonadati > Pseudomonadota > Gammaproteobacteria > Methylococcales > Methylococcaceae > Methyloprofundus > Methyloprofundus sp. Next base: position 1,402,326 of record AP023240.1, on the reverse strand, counting down.
CATGCAAATGCATAGGATGTGGCATGCCCATCATCCCGCCACCCATACCATGATGAAAGCCATTATCGAATTCCATTAATTGCAAAGTATTAACAGGAACAATCTCGTCTTCCCTGATATCATCCATTTTATACGAGCGTCCATTAAGCAATGCAGACATATGGCGCATGGATAAAGTGATACGCCGAGGTGTCTGAGGGTTTGCGGCATCTGCTAAACGTAATGTATTTATCTTAGTCAACCGTTTCGGTAAAACGTCATTACTGGAAGCTTTTTTATTCACACGAACTGTAAGCACAGCAAAATCTTCTCCGCCGTGAGATTGCCCTTCTCCCATGCCTCCCATCATTTCACCACCACGACCACCACGCATACCGCCACCCATGCTGCCCATCATACCCATACCACCAGAGGAAAATTCTGCGCTGCGTAATGTTAATTCAGTACCTATTGCCTTATCACTAAAATCAACCCAGATTTCTCGTCGTTCTGCTGGCGCAAGCGTTATATAAGGAAGCGTTTCAGGACGCTCTAAAAGTCCACCATCAGTACCAATTACCTTAAAGGGTGTACCATCATCCCAGGCCAGTTTATAAATACGTGAGTTAGAACCATTTAACAAACGCAATCGGTAAGCACGCGTAGCGACAGGTAATTTAAACTGTGGTGTACCATTCACCAGAATTTGCTCCCCTAAAAACCCATGCATCTTCATCATCATACCACCACCATATTTAAGCTGGTTTTGCTGATCAAAATTACGATCTTGGATGACTAAAGGGACATCAAATTCCCCGCTGGGTAATTTAAGTGCCTGCTCCTCATCATCGCTGACAATAAAAAATCCTGCAAGTCCTGAATAAACATGCTTAGCAGTTAGATTATGGGTATGCGCATGATACCAATAAGTCCCTGCTCTATTGAGTATTTCAAATTCATAAACAAAGGTTTCTCCATTACCTATTGCATACATGGGGTTACCATCCATTTTGGCGGGTACGTGTAAGCCATGCCAATGTAATATAGTTGAGGAAGGCAGTTCATTCTTTAGATAGATACGAACTTTCTGACCTTTATGTAAACGAATAGTGGGGGCAAGGTAACTCTCTTCATCATTAGTAATAGCGCTTTTATCACCCTTTAATACTTCACCAGTTACTTTCCAGACACGAGTTCTAGGGCCACTAAAAATCGAAACATATTTAACTTCTCCCGTCAGGTTAATTTCTACATCTGGGTTAAAATCAAGCGAGGGGTGGCTTCCCACTCTCATCGTTTTGGCATTTAATAGACCAGGAAATGTAGTTATTGCAGCTGTTGCAGCAGCACCTGCACCAGCAAGTTTTAAAAGTTTGCGACGCTGAATATTTACGTTATTGTTCATAATATACTCCTGACTGAAATAATATTAGTCTTTTATAATATAGTTATTATCTATTGTAAAGCTATTCTGATAATACTTTTCATTTTATGGGTTTGACTAGGGCATAAACTGATAAAACAAGCACAGAATGTTTGCTAGTCTACTACTTGTTGTTTCAATATCGTTCCTCCTTCAGCAACATCCAAGTCCCGTGCTATCACGTTACATTTAGCTTGTAACAGAAAGAAAATTGGAGCAGAACTATCACTTAGGCTTTCATAATTGGCCTGACCCTTGGCGATAATCAGATCTGCCTGTGCAAAACGCTTACGAAATAACTCTGAACATTGATCAAGCAAGGTACCAGGAGCATTAGCCCCATTATCAATAATATTAGCCACTGACTCGATGCCGGCAGCAACTGCGTCTTCACGGGTTGCATCATTTATAATCGGGCCAGCTTTAACCACATAGTTTACAGGTACATCAAGAGTTTCAATCAAAACTCTGTCAAATACTGTCTCACCTGCATTATCTGCCAAATAAAGAACAGATGCGCTCTGAGCTAAAGCGTTACGTAGTGCTGCCAGGTCACTAATGGCAAAAGCATGCGTCAGAACACGTTCCAATGTTGCCTCCAGATCATAGCTGTCGGCAACGCCTAGATCTATGATATTACCTGCAATAGCAATACGTACAGCCATTTCAAGTGGGTCTGATGCCTGGCTGACCTTTCTCTTCAGCTCGGGATAAAGTGCTAGAGCTAGTTGAGTCGCTTGATCTTTATCATTTCGATAAGGATCAATATTATTTGTCAACTTTTGAACCCGCTGGTGAATTCGATAAGCGAGTTGCGGTGGAGTCGAGTCGGTAGGAAACGCACTCAGCTCTTCCATGGTCTTCAGCAATACCTTGTGTTGCTTATTTTCAGAAGCACCTGCACGGCGTGCAGCACTCAAAGCCTGCCTCATTAAACAAGGATAACAATCAAGATAGGTTTTCATATGTGCTTACCTCCTAAGGCAATTTTTGAACAGATTTTGCAGTTTTATCTTTCGCCCAGTCATCCATTATCTTGAAAAATGGCTGAGCAAATGAATTTTCGATATAAGTAAAGTACAAGCGTCCGGCATTAGTCACCACGAAAACTGAACTAATGTGATGTAGAAAAGCAGCGAAAATTGGATTAAGAAAACCAAATGTCGCCAGTGCCAGGCCGACACTATTAAAGCCCATAGCCCAGGCATAATTTTGCTGGATAATCCCACCCATTTTTTGGCTAAGTTGTAATATTGTTATTAAATCTTTTGTATCATTACCGAGTATCACAATATCGGATGAAGTAATCGCAAGATTAACATTCTTATGCCCGCCGATAGCAATACCTACATTCGCTGCCGCTAAAGCGGGTGCATCATTAACACCATCACCGACCATGGCAACTTTTCCATAAGCCTGATATTTTTTAACCAGCGCTGTTTTATCTTCAGGTGTGCTATTAAAATAATATTCGTCCGCATTGATATATTCAGCGACACGTTTAGCTTCCTGTTCTTCATTATCACCCGTAGCAAGAATGACTTTTTCTATTCCAAAGCTATGGATAGTGTCGGCTAGATTACGCATTTCCTCCAACATGATGTCGCGAATAACGATGATCCCTTTGACATTACCATCAACCGCTATCCAAATTGCACGCCCCGAATAATCTATATCCGGTAATTCACAACCTTGATTTAGCAGTGTTTCTTCACTACCGATCAGAATATCCTGGTTTTCGATAACAGCTTTGATTCCACGACCAGGAAGGTCTTCCGCCTTTTCAACCGAGCGAAAGTGAGTGACTCCCTGTGTTTTAGCATAGTCTATGATCGAACGAGAAATAGGATGATCAAAACGGGATTCAACTGAAGCAGCTAACTCCAGCAGTTCCTGTTGCGGCATATTAACCTCAATAACTTCACTAACCTCAGGTTCTGCCAGCGTAACCGTACCCGTTTTATCCAGAATCAGAGTTTTAATATCCTGCATATTTTCCAGCGCTTCACCGCCTCGCGCGAGTATATTGGAACTAGCCAGCCGACCAATATTGGCGGCAAATGCAGTCGGTGTAGCTAAGGCCCAGGCGCACGGACACATGACGGCTAATGCTGTCGCCATTAAATGCAAGTCACCCGTTACAAATAATAACAAGAAGGCATAGGCTGTGACTGACAGTAAGAGAATCTGTACCGTAGTATCAGCACGCTTTTGCATATCTGATTTTTTTGATAGACTGGCTTCAATTTCCTGAGCTATGACTGCCATAAACGAATCATCACCCTTTTTTTCTGCCTTGACCTGCAGAGGGTTTGTTAAGTTTAAGGTTCCAGAAGTGACACTTTCCCCTGTTTTTTTATAGACTGGAAAAGGTTCACCAGTAACAAAAGACTCATCAATTGATGATTCTCCCTCGATTATTTTACCGTCGACGGCAATCATGACACCTTTAGGTACAATAATAAGGTCATCTTTTTGTACTTCACTTATCGGTATTTCTTTAATTTCATCACCGACTATGACCTTGGCTGTTTTTTTACCTTCCTGTATCAGGTTTTCTATTTTTTCGCGGTTTTTTCTGATAATGGAGAATGAAATATATAGACCCAGACCGATAAACCAGGCTACCATCGCCCCACTTAAAGGTTCTCCGTCTATCAATGTGACAACCATAACTAACACAATTAATAGTTCAGCAGAAACTTTGTGCATTAACAGTACAGCTTTTAAAAAGCTTTCCAGGTATATCCCCAGACAAAAAAGATAAAAAGGAATGCCTATCCAGTAGAGTACAGGCATTCCGTAAAGCGCATCCAAGCCAAAACAGATTACCGGGATTATAGAAGCAATAACGCGCAATAACATAATGTCCTTACGTGGGCTGATTTTCAGTAGTTCAGCATCGATTTTATCAAAATAAGCTTTGTAGTCTGATTTTTGCATAGTCTTACCTTTCGATTTTTAACGTAGTAATTGTTGAATCAAATTTGTTTTTCAAGTGAGTCTGTCGGGTCACGAGGTCTCCAATAGCGAAACCCCAATACCACTGATAGCAGCACAATAAAACAAGCTATGACCCAGCTTATTGTTGCCCCCGGATGTTGGTTAAAAGTTGCCAGTTGATAAAACAAGGTGGCGATTAGATAAGCTAAACCTGTTGCCCAGAACCACATAAAAGTAGTCCATGCAAAACCGGATTCCTTATAAGCCGATGAGGTGGTGGCTATGCAGGGGAAATAAAGTAGTACAAATAACATATAGGCATAGATACCCACTTGCCCATGAAAATTATTATGCAAGGCGGTAAAAAAAGGATTTGTTGATGCGTTTTGTTTGACCTGCGCATTGATGCCAAACATTTTTTTAAGTCCCATGGGAATGGTCATAAATGAATTTTTTATAGCTACCCATAAATTATAGCTTTTTATTTTTTGTTGTTGTCCACCATGATCAGATTCTGAGTAGATTGTTTTTAAGGTGCTGATAACGACTGCTTTATGTAAAACACCCGTAAAAACAGCCACGGTTGCTGGCCAGTTTTGCTGATCTATGCCCATCGGTTTTAACAACGGTGTCACCGCCTGTCCAATAACACCAAGTACCGAATGTTGTATATTATTTTGTTTGAATGTTCCATCAGTTCCCCAGCTGCTCAGAATATGTAAAACCAGCACCATAGTGATAATAATTTTCCCGACTCTGAAGATAAATGCCTTAACGCGAACCCAGCTGCTTATCCAGACATTTTTAAGTTTTGGTACATGGTAACTGGGAATTTCTGTCACCATAAGTGAAAACTCTTCTTTCAAAAACGTATGTTTCAATAGCACGGCAGTTAAAAAAGCAAACGCAATGCCTATCATATAAAGACTAAAAATAACCAAACCACCATTTTCAGGAAAGAAGGCGTCGGCAAATAAGGCAAAGACAACCAGACGCCCTCCACAGGTCATAAAAGGGTTTAACAGAATATTTAATAAACGGTCACGTTGACGCTCCAGCGTTCGGGTTGCCATCATTGCGGGTACATTACATCCAAAGCCTAACATCAAAGGGACAAATGCTTTTCCTGGCAGACCTAATGTACGCATAAAACGATCCATGACAAAGGTTGCACGTGCCATGTAGCCGGATTCTTCCAATACCGCAATGAACAGATATAAAAACCATAGAATGGGCACAAACGCCATGACGTGTAAAATACCGGTACCTACACCATCAGCGAGCAAAGAAATCAGCCATTGCGGACTGTCTAATAGGTTAAGGAGATATTTCGTACCATCAATAAAGATGGCTTGTGTTAAATCCTTAAAGAAGGGTTTAAAAGCTCTACCCAATTTAATGGTAAAGGTAAACATCAAATACATGATGCCAAAGAAGATTGGAATACTTAAAAATCGGTTCAAAACAACCTTGTCAATGGTATCGGATAATTTTTTTCCGATTTCCGATTGTTGTGTCAAGGTATCCCTAGCTAGCGTGTTGATAAAACTATAGCGAGTATCCGCTATTAATATATCTGCTTCTTCCCCTGTTTTAGCCTGGATATCCTGATATATTCTATCGCTGGCCTGGCGTAACGTTGCATCCGCCAGGCTTAAGGCAAAGTCATCTTTTCCCAGTAACTGGACTGCTATCCATCGAGGATTAATTGTTTTATTGTATAATTGTTTTTCAAGTAATGGCGTTAATTGATTAATAGCGGCTTCAATTTCTTCCGAGTATTTAACGGGCGTAGAAGATAGCGCTTTTGTTTCTACTAATTGGTTGATGCTTGATTTGAGTGCATTCAAATCCTGCGCTTGTGTTGCTACTAAAGAAACCAGTGGACACTTCAGGCGTCGAGCGATTTCATCGCTGTCAATTTTAATGTCCCGACCTGTTACATCATCCATATTATTGAGTACAACAACCATAGGGATACACATTTCCAACAATTGCGTGGTGAGATAAAGATTATGCTCAAGATGGGTAGTATCAATGATATTGATAATCAAGTCGGCCTGTTGCGACAGAATAAAGTCTCTGGCTACTTTTTCATCCAGTGAAGTTGAGTGTTCATTGACATCAAGGCTATAGATACCAGGTAAGTCTACGAGCTTGATAGTTTTATTATCGTAACGATATTCTCCGGTTTTCTGTTCGACTGTCACCCCAGCCCAGTTGCCAACATGTTGTTTAGAGCCTGTTAGGCCGTTAAATAAGGTGGTTTTACCGCAATTGGGGTTACCGATCACCGCAACTGTCAGTTCCTCTTTGAATAAATCTGCTTCCTGCGTTTCAAGCCGATGCTGCAATTGTTCTATTTGTATTGCAGAGACTTCATTTTGGCGCAAACTCAGGTCAGTTCCGCGCACCCTAATCTCAACTGGGTCACCCAAAGGAGCAATGCGGATAACAGTAAATTCTGTGCCTGGTGTCAGCCCCATTGTCAGCATCTTTTGGCGATAGGGTAGAAAACTTTTGTCAAACCCTATAACACGACCAGTGTCGCCAACATTCATATCTTTCAAACTAATCTTCACACGAAATCTCCATTGCCTTGTGTTTTAGCATCTGCTATCTGTTTTGCTTATCAGTTTTTAAGCTGAATTTGAACCCCTTTTTTTCAACATAAAATTTAATGAGCATGTTTATGATTATGAGGCTCTGCTGGAAGAGTGGCAATAATGCCGTTAAGATAATCGCCGACAGCTTTATCGGGATCAGTTTCTGATGTGATTAGCGTTTCAATACCTTTATTTTCAAGTCGACGTACTAAACCAGTGCCCATGCCGCCTGTTATCAAAACCTGCATATCATCTAACTGAGTCTATGCACTTATTATGCGAATTTAGCAAAGAATAAAACGAATTAAACTTGGACATATTGTCTAAGATATTTAGGTAAAGTAATATAGGTCAGTTATTTCTATTCTGATATTTTTATACCACACAAAAGAGGCTGAAACTATTCCAGCCTCTATATTTAAATACCTATTAAAGTTTTTTATTTAGCTTGATAAACGATCAAAATGAAATGATCTTAACGCTTTTTTCCAGCATCAATGTCAGAATGGCATCATTATCAGCAACTTTGATCCCTTCGAGCAGGTCATTGTTGGTTAACCCTTCTCCTTTCAAGCGCATTGGGCAGACAACAATTGATCCGCCAGCCTTAACAAAGGTTGTCATGAGCTCATGGATGCTTGTATCGTGTATCTTTACATGCTCTGCCGATGCTAATGGCAATCCCTTATTAGCAAACCGCACTGCTCCCAGGTTCATATATACAGTAACGGGTAGTTTATGATTTTTTCTAACCATAGTTCCTAATTTAAAAGCTTTTCTGATATGGAAGAAATCGGCACTTGATAAATTAATAAAAAGACCTTTCGCTAGTTCTGTCATGATTATTTTCCTAATTGCTATAAAATTCCGACATAAGCACGTATATATACGTGATGTCATTGTCCTCTTTCTGGAAACGCCAAGAGACTATTCCAGAATGATTAAGTATTAGGTTATTACAATAATTGGCTTATTCAATTGACTTTTATCAAGAATAACAATTTATTAAATGCGTCATATTGTCGCAGCTATTTAGCTTGGTAAAGCTACTAACTTTTTTCATAGGACAGGAAGTGCAGTATAAAAATTAATTTTTATCTTTAAAAATATTAGGCGTCAGATTAACTGAATGACAGAGTTTATCAAAATCTGGAAAATACACTTTATGATTCTTTTCAAGCAATAAGTTTTCTTCTTTAAATTTTCGGAACAAACGAGAGAGGGTTTCTGGCTGCATACCTAATTGTGAGGCCAATACCAGTTTTGTATCTGGTAATGTTATAAACAATTCGGAATTTTTCTGAGCTTGATAAAGCTCTGCTAAATGTATAATTAAACGTTGCCCAGCATCTGGATGGGATAATTTATCAACAGTATTTATTAGATGCAGCATATGACGCCCCATACAGCCAAGCAAAAGTTCTGCCAGTTGAGGTGAATGAGTAGCCAAATCAAGTAGACTCTTTTTATTGACTGCGATAAGCTCACTATCTTGTTCTGCCTGAGCGGTCATAGGATAGGTGCTGTTAGGAATAAACATCAGCATGACAGCAATTGAGTCGTCTTTACTACAAGTCTTAAAAACTTTTTCCCTACCTGTAGCAGATGTGCGGTGTAGCTTTATTTTTCCAGATTTTATTAAATAAAAAACAGATGCGGAATCACCATAGTGAAACAACACCTCTCCTTTGGATAGGTCTATATTTCGTCCGGTTTCAAGCATTTTTTTATGTTCCTCAGCAGGCATCAGCCGCAGAATATTATTATCTAAGGTATTATTTTTCATTTATCAAGAACTATTTACAAATATAAGAAAATCAGAAATTAGTATTTTTTATTTATTGATGATCATCATCGCATATTACTTAAAATGCAAAAAATATTTTATGTACTCGTACTTCCTTTAATCGTAAGCGCTCAATTCTCAGCGTAATTCCCAGCTGCTCACATTAATGCAACACTATTCCCATCATTAAATACCACGGGGATTTTAAATGGCGGCATTAGAAAAAGTACGGGCTGAAACGTTCTGGTCTACTCACATAGAGCACTGGCAAGCATCAGGGCAATCCCAGGCGGCTTATTGTCGGCAACACGATTTATGCCCGCAAAAGTTCAGCTATCGGAAATGCAAATCAACAGTAAAATCCACTGACCACTCCGGATTTGCACGCATTCAGGTTGATGAGGAACCCTCAGCCGAGCCTGTCACCGGATTGTCGTTACAATTTAATGACGGTACACGATTGGAAGGCATTACGCAGGATAATATGCACTTCATCCGGCCCATGCTAGAGCTATTGCGATGACGGCTGTTGTCATGCGTCCCTCTCTGTCTTTAACGGAGGTGTACCTGTATCGGCAACCCGTTGATTTTCGCAAGTCGCATCGAGGGCTATCGGCTATTGTTGAGTGCGAGTTAGGGCATAATCCTTTTGAAGGGCATTTGTATGCCTTTACCAATAAACGGCGGAACAAGATCAAATGTTTGTTCTGGGAAGATAATGGTTTTGTACTGTATTACAAGTCATTGGCAGAAGAAAAATTCAAGTGGCCCAAAGGTGATGAGGAGACGCTCACTTTAACGGGACAACAGTTGAATTGGTTACTTGACGGCTTTGATATCAGCGCAATGCAAGGCCATAAAAAACTCCAATATGAGTCTGTTTTTTAAGTGTTTTTACGTTCATTATTGCCTCTGAAAATGCTATAATATCAGCATGACTTCAGCCGCTGAAAATCAGGGAAACGGAGCTTAGCGAAGTGATGATTTTTAGTCCCTGATAGGCGACAGGGCAATTCGCCAATCCGAAGTGCGCGATAGCGCGCGAGGGAGGCAAGAATTGCATTACGAATAGCCGTCCAGCCATTTGAGGTAGCAATGACGAAGCGGCTTTGTGCGTAGTCGTTGCGGACGCAGGGCGTTCAGGGCATCTCCTATCCGCTGCGTAGGTGAAAGAATTCAGGTGACAGGAGTCCCTGAATTTCGTGAAGTAGCATGGCGCGCCTGCGATATTTCAAATAAAAAACAACAAGATAAAGCCTGTTCTTTGCTGCCGGAAGGCATTGCTTTGTTGTTTGAAAAAGATCAGACCATTGATGAATTGACGCGTGTTGTCGAGATCAAATCCGGTGTCATTTCCGAACAGCAAAAGCGCATACGCATTCTGGAAGAAGCACTTCGCTTATCCAAAATAAAACGTTTTGCCCCCTCTAGTGAACAATCTCACCAAACTTCTTTATTTGATGAGGCAGAGAATGAAGTGGATGGTAATGAGGAATCAGAGGGAGCGGATGAAGCTCTTGCCGATGAGAATCAGGCAAGTTCGACGGATACCAAGAAAAAGCCGGGGCGCAACCCCTTTTCAGATAAATTGCCGCGCGAGCAAGTTTTCATTCGTTTGACGGAGGCAGAAAAAGAAGGTGCCATTGATACTTTCTTCACCAAGGTGAAAGAAGAGCTGGATATTATTCCTGCCAAAGTACGGGTGCTTGAATACATGCAGGAAAAAGCTGTTTTTGTCGACCGGATTGACGGTGAAAAACAGCGTCGGCTTACAGCAGCGAAAATGCCGGGGCATCCTATTGTCGGAGCAATGGGAAGTATCAGCTTGATGTGCTTCATCATTATTGCCAAATATGCAGATGGCTTGCCCTTGTATCGTCAGGAAGGGATTTTATCGCGTTATGGCGGTGAACTTTCCAGAGCAACATTGGCCAACTGGGTCATTGCTCTCGCCAAACAGCTTCAGCCTCTGATCAACCTGATGCGAGAGCATCAACAGCTGGGAACCGTCATACAGGCCGATGAAACCCGAGTTCAGGTCTTAAAGGAACCGGGGCGATCGGCAAGCTCGGATAAATATATGTGGGTCACGCTGGGCGGGCCGCCGGGCGAAAAAAGCATCCTGTTTGAATACGATCCATCTCGGAGTGGTGAGGTGCCTCTGCGCCTGCTGGATGGCTATGGCGGCTACCTGCAAACCGACGGCTATGCAGGATACAATGCCGCATGCCTAAAAAATGGCATGACTCAATTGGGATGCTGGGATCATGCGCGTCGTTATTTTAAAGAAGCGCATAATGCACAACCCAAAGCCAAGAAGGGCAAAAACAACAAGCCCTCAAAAGCAGGCAAAGTACTGAGCCTGATTAATAAACTGTACGTGATTGAACGAGGAATCAAAACACTTTCGGTGAATGAAAAGTATCTGCAGCGTCAACAGAAAAGCATCCCGGTACTAAATCAGCTTAAAGCCTATCTGGAAGATAACCGGCATAAAGTGCCTAAAGACAGCCTGACAGGCAAGGCAATGACTTATCTTAGCAACCAGTGGGATAAGCTTAATGTGTATTGCAGCAATGGGGAGCTCAACATAAGCAATATTCTGGCGGAAAATGCGATTCGACCCTTTGTAATAGGGCGCAAAGCCTGGTTATTTTCTGATACACCTGCGGGGGCTCATGCCAGTGCCGTACATTACAGCCTGATAGAAACGGCCAAAGCAAACGGATTGGAGCCTTATGAATATCTTAAGCAGGTACTCACCGCTTTACCCCATGCTGATACGGTTGATAAAGTGGAGGCCTTGCTGCCTTGGAACATTAAAAAACCTGGCATTTCTGAATAGGGCAAGTACGTGCTCTATTGAGCGCTTACCTTTAATCCACATATCTTTAATGATTTGTAACTGCTTAGCGTAATTTTTCGAATTATTAACAATTGATCACACGGCTTCTTGCCTTGCACCTGGAGTATAAAAATAAGTTTTTATACTTCTTGGGTTCGGGCAAAAACTTGTTTTTGCACTCCTAATAAAAAATACGCTAGTTAGTAAAAAATTAACAATAATCAATGAAATTAATTTTTGATAGTGTTTAAATGATAAACAGCTCAATTTAGCAAGTGAGGCATTATGGCTAATGAAAAAGAAGTGTTAATAGTACAGAATCTTCAGGTGGCTTATGAAGATCAGCAAATTATCAGTGACCTTTCTTTCACTGTTAACCAAAGGGATATACTGATTTTTCTGGGGCCGAATGGGGCAGGCAAAACTACTTTGCTTAGAGCATTGCAAAATTTGCTGCCCTATCAGGGATCAGTTTCCTGGAATGCACAAAAAATCAGTTATCTCCCTCCGCAAGAATTTCTTCAGAGGCAAAACCTTCCTCCATTGAACATTAAGGAGTTTTATGCTTTTAAATCGTCAGATTCAAATGTCATTAAGTCGATGATTGCTGAAGTTGGACTAGATGAAAGCCTGTTAAGCCATCAATTCAGCGAGCTTTCAACTGGACAGTTTCAACGTATGCTGATTGGCTGGGCACTGCTTGATAATCCCGATGTGCTAATTTTGGATGAACCTACTTCGGGCATTGATCTTGGCGGCGAAGAAACTATTTACAGTTTGCTGCATAAATTCTGGCAAAATCAGAACCTGACTATTTTACTGGTCACCCATGATTTGAATATCGTTTGGGAGTATGCAACCCAGGTCATCTGCCTGAACAAACAGCAAATGTGTATGGGGACACCTGATGAAGTGCTTACGCTCGAACAGCTTAAAACACTTTATGGTACTGGCATCAAATTTTACAAACATCAGCATAGGTGAAGGTCATGGATACACAAATATTGCTTGCACTGATTATGAGCGGAACGATTGGTGCCATTGCTGGTTATTTAGGATCCTTGATGCTGTCTAAACGGATGGCTTTAATGGGCGGGGCGCTGGGTCATCTTACATTGCCTGGTATTGCCTTGGCACTGCTATATGATTTTGATGTTTCAATAGGAGCCGTGTTATTTCTTGCATTTGGTGTATTGCTGATATGGCTGTTAGAACAGAAAACCAGGTTGCATCTTGAAGCACTGACTGCTGTAGTTTTTTCAGCCTCACTGGCTATCGCTTTTCTGTTTCTGCCAAAAGATGAAATCGATATCGCTTTACTGGGTGACGTGTCCCAGATAACTTCAATGACGGTTCTGCTCACAGTTATTATTTCAATAGCACTGTTTTTTACGGTAAAAAAGATTTATTCCAGCATGGTGCTAGCCAGTATCTCCAGTGACTTGGCACAGACCAGCGGGGTGAACCTTAAGCTGAACAATGCTTTATATTTGATCTGTATCGCTGTAACAGTCGCATTGGGTGTACGAATCGTCGGCGGATTAATGACGGCGGCATTATTGGCAATTCCAGCCTGTACCGCCAAAAACATCAGCAGCAATTTATCCCAATATACCGTTATCAGCACTATTGCTGGAGGACTTGCCTGTGTTCTAGGTGTTATAGCTTATGCCATTTCTGGCGTTCCAGCAGGCCCGTTAATCATTATTGCCAGTGCGCTATTATTTTTGATTTCGGTTTTTATACGGCAGAAAAAATGATTCTTTATATTTAGTGCTTGAACGATAATTAATAATATCATTTAAATTCAGTACCTTATGATATAATATCATCATTGAAGATTCAAAAAAAGCCATTTTAGCCTTAACCACCAAAAACAGGTAACTAATTGTTATAAAACAAACAATAATCCTGATAAATGTGATCGGCAATTGCCGAGCCTTCAATGACACACTTATTTCATCAAATCTTCGCCACCAAAAATCTCATGAGAAACGTCATTTCTTCACAGTTGGAATTCGGGCAAATTGATATTGCTCATATCAATATTGACGTGACATCACGTGATGATATTCCACTCATTTTGCTTGGATTGCAGCATATCTATACGACGGCCTCTCTAAAAAAAGCCGTTTTCAAAATATTGCAGGAGATCATTCCTCACAAAGGCAAAAAAGAGAGCGATGAAACGGAGGCGGTATCTGCTAATAAAGGTCGTCCCGGCATGGAGCAATGGAGCATTCTGGTTTTGGGCACCCTGCGTTTGGCTCTCAATGCCGACTATGACCGCATACAGGAACTGGCCAACCAACATAGAACCCTCAGGATGATGCTGGGGTTGGGTGATTTTGACGATAAAAGCTATCGACTGCAAACCCTGAAAGATAATTTGAAATTATTTACCCCCGACATCATGGAGCGCATTAATCTGGAAGTCATTCGAGCCGGGCATCAATTGCTTGGTTTAAACGAAAGTACTTCGATTCAAGGGCGCTGTGATTCATTTGTCCTCAAAACGGATGTCCACTTCCCGACAGACATCAATTTGCTGCATGATGCAATCAGGGTATTGGTGCGCCAGTGCCTTTATTGGAGCAAGGATTATTATCTGCCGGATTGGCGGCAGCATAAACATAACTTGGCCCGGTTCAAGAAACAGTATCGAAAAATACAAAGACTGCGCCACTCCACCTCTCGGGACGAAACTAAAAAACAGCTCAAAGCGGATGAGATTATTAAAGCACACCGGCTTTATATTGACTTGGCGCAGGTATTCCTGGATCGGGCCATTGTCAGTTATGACTTATTAAAAGGAACCCATGCAGTTTCCGAGATTTTGCTTGAGGACATGAAAACGTTCCGTTTGCACGGGGAGCGTCAAATCAACCAAATCAGACGACGCGTTATCGGTGTTTTTCAAGGCAGTTGTCGCCTAAATTTTTTAAGCAGCCTCTTTATTTTGCTCTGGATTTAGCTCCACAGCACCTTCCGGCTCCCAGTTTCTTATACCTCCAGACCATCGTTCTGGATGCTCATTTCTTTTTTGTTGATACAGCACTTCTCGCTTCTTCAATATCTCAGCATCAAGCCCTTCATGTCTTTGGTTGGGTGTAACAAATTTGATTCGACTATGGCGATGCTCATTGTTGTACCAATACACAAAACCTTGTACCCATTGTCTTGCGCCCTCTAAAGAATCAAACCCTTCAGATGGCCACCGCGGGCAATATTTTACCGTTCTAAATAATGATTCGGAATACGGGTTGTCATTACTGACCCGTGGTCGACTACGGGAACTAATGACACCCAAATCATGCATTTTTGCTTGCATGGTAAGGCTCTTCATTGGTGCACCATTATCCGAGTGTAAAACCAGATCCTGTTTTCTGCATTTTTCTGACCAAATGCTACGCTCCAGCAACTCTGCCGCCTGTTCTCCCGTTTCATTGGCATGCACTTCCCAGCCAACCACTTTTCGACTGTATATGTCTTCTATCATATAGAGGTAATAATGCTGACCTATGACGGTGGTGGGTAAATAACTAATATCCCAGCTCCATACTTCATTAGCTTTCTTGGCCGTGTAACTTGTCGGTTTATTATGGCCATTTCTGACCTTTGCCTTTCCTCTGTGATGCAACATGCCTTCTTCCTTTAATACACGGTAAAAGCTTGATTCGGAAGCAATGTATTCTCCTCTGTCGGCCAATATCGGTACGATTTGACTGGGCGGCAATGAAGAAAACTCTTCCAAGTTACAGGTTTCAATGATCAATTGCCTTTCCTCTGCGGTTAGCTTGTTGGTGGGCTCCGGGCGCTTCGCCATCGGGCGTTTATCTGCCGATATTTCACCTTCGGATTGCCATCGCTGCAACGTCCGCACTGATAGCCCTATGATCTCGCAAGCCTTATGTTTTCTTGCGCCTGCCAAAATGGCTTCATTAATCAATTCTTCATAGTGCTGCCTATCAGCGAGTAAGGTCAATTGTCCTCGTCTTCTCCCCAATAGGCATTGAACTTTTTTCTAAGCACCAGTAAGGCTGCCGTTTCTGCCAAGGCTTTTTCTTTTCTGTTGAGCTCTTTTTCTAACTCTTTTATCCGTTTTTTATCGGATTTAGTGGCTGCCTGCAGGGCCTTCTTGTTACCTGCCTGGCGTACATTACCTGCTATGCACGCTTGCTTCCAAGTATTTATCTGCTCTGGATACAAACCTTTGCTTCGACAATATTCGCTTACTTCAATTTCAGATAAGGTCGCTATTTCTAAAACGACTGCAAATTTTTCTTCCGCTGACCATTGTTCAGGGGGAATTTCTTTTGACACGGACAATCCTGATATTTTAAATTCTTCTTTCCATTTATAAAGCGTAGAAGGATTCATGCTTTCTTGTTTGGCAAACTGCCTGAGAGATAGTTCACTTTGATTCAGCTTTTTAATGATCGCTTCTTTAAACTGCTTTGAATAATGTTGAGTTCCCATTTGTTGTCATCATACCGCCCCCTGTTTAGTTATGAAATTAATTTGGGCGACAACTATCCTGACACAGGGGGTTATTGAGGGAGAAAAAATCCCTCATGATGAAAAGGTATTTTCATTATTTCAGCCGCATACCGAATGGATCAAAAAAGGCAAGGCAGGTATCCCTGTTGAATTGGGTGTACGCGTTTGCATCCTGGAAGACGATCATGGCTTCATCCTTCATCATAAGGTCATGCAAAAAGAAACCGATGACAAAATAGCCGTCGAGATGGTCAAGGCAACACAAGAAAAATTTCCCAAACTGAATGCATGCAGTTTTGATAAAGGGTTTCATAGCAAAGCCAACCAAAGTGGCCTGAAGGAAATATTGGATCAGGTTACTTTGCCGAAAAAAGGCAAGCTATCCGTTGCAGATAAAGAACATGAATATGCCGAAGAATTCAAGCAGGCCAAAAAGAAACATTCTGCGGTCGAATCGGCCATTAATGCATTGCAGGTTCATGGATTGAGCAAATGTCGTGACCATGGTATCGAGGCATTTGAACGCTATGCGGCACTCGCCATTTTAGCTGGAAACATTCAGCAAGTGGGAGCAATCAAACGCACCATTGAAAGGAAGCGACTAATAAAACAAAACAGGAAAGTGGCTTAAATTTTCAAAAATTGTTATTACCGAGGGATAGGTACGCCCAAAAAATGGAAAAGCCTTCATTTTTATAAAAATAGTTCGCTCATATAAATTATTATTAATTTTCAAATCATGATTCGAAAATTTTCTGCTGAATTCGAAGTGAATTTTAATAAAAAATGACTTTTTCGTTCAGGCACTATTTATACTTCGTACGGCCATAATTGCGGATTTCTAACGGCTGAATTTTTGTCGATAGCAGTATTGCTAAAACAAGCGCCCCCCCGTGATTGCGCGAAGTATAAGAATATGATTAGTGTTTTCAATAGCAGACCGCCCTGTTGGCAGCTAACAAATAAATTAGGCGGTAAATAGTGGAGAATTAAAATGGAACAGACAAAAGTAAATATGCCATTGCTTGGGGATGATTTACCCGAGTTAAATGTGCAAACAACCCATGGGGCAATGAATATTCCTAGTGATTTAAAAGGCAACTGGTTTGTATTGTTTAGTCACCCAGCTGATTTTACACCTGTTTGCACAACAGAGTTTGTAGCTTTTCAAAAAAGATACGAGGAATTTGAAGCACTCGATTGCAAATTGATAGGTATGTCAATTGATCAGGTATTTTCCCATATAAAATGGGTGCAGTGGATAAAGTCAGAGCTTGATATAGAAATTAAATTTCCAATTATTGCAGCCAATGACTCCGTTGCTTTAAAACTTGGCATGTTGCATCCAAGTAAGGGTACTAATACTGTTCGTGCGGTATTTATTGTTGATCCAGAAAGCAAAGTTCGTTTGATCATGTACTACCCACAAGAAGTTGGTAGGAATATTGATGAAGTCGTCCGTGCGGTAAAGGCATTGCAAGTGTCAGATAAACAAGGGGCTATACCAGCAGGGTGGCCAAATAATGAATTGATTGGCGACAGAGTTATTGTCCCCCCCGCAAATAATGTTGATGATGCGAATAAACGCTTAGATGAATATGAAGGCTATGACTGGTGGTTTTGTCATAAACCATTGGAAAAATAGTCATTATTCACCTACCTCTTAAAAAAGAGGGAGGATGAACGATTACGAAAAATAAGTTCACCAAATATGAGGCAGAACTTCGCGCAT
The DNA here is from genome assembly GCA_016592635.1 of Methyloprofundus sp. Lineage (NCBI taxonomy): Bacteria > Pseudomonadati > Pseudomonadota > Gammaproteobacteria > Methylococcales > Methylococcaceae > Methyloprofundus > Methyloprofundus sp. The sequence goes on along the minus strand of AP023240.1, from coordinate 1,384,512 downwards.
TAAGATGTTTTATTTCTTCTGATGGAAAGGGCTTGGAAGTTGGCGTTGGTTCAGGCAAATTTACAGCTCCATTAGGGATTAAAACAGGTGTAGAGCCTTCACCTAAAATGGCGGATAAAGCTAGAAAATTGGGAATACAAGTTCTGCTTGGCATCGCTGAAGATTTACCAGTTTCGGATAATAGTTTTGACTTTGTTTTAATGGTTACCACGATATGTTTTGTTGATGATTTTAAAAAATCCTTTCAGGAAGCATGCCGCGTATTAAAGAAAGACGGATTTATTGTTATCGGTTTTATTGATAAAGACAGTGAGTTGGACAAAATATATAGAGCTAACAGAGACAAAAGCCGTTTTTATAACATCGCCGATGTTTTTCTCAACTGAGGAAGTTTTAGTTTGTTTAAGTGAAGCCGGATTTGGAGTTTTTGAAACTAGACAAAACATTTTTCCAGATAATAATACCCAGCAGATTGAGAATGATTATGGCGCAGGATCTTTTGTGGTTATAAAAGGGATTAATGTCAATATGTCAGAATAACGGGAAGCCATATCGGCCAATATCCTATTAATCTATTTTTACGATAACATTTTTAGAGTGGCCACTTTTTTATAAATTACGCAGTTAAATATTAGTATGAAAACATATCTCGATTGTTACCCATGTCTATTGCGACAGGCATTGAGCGCCGCCCGTCGCGCTGGAGCTTCTGAAAATCAACAACATAGTATATTACTTTCTACTATGAAAGCACTGAGTGCTTTTCCAGTCAATTCTACGCCTCCACAATTAGCATTCACTACCGTACACTTTTTCACCTCCTCACAGCAATGCCTTGCCCGATAATGTGAGGCAGAATTGAGGGAGTATTTTTCCTTCTCTCAGCAGGCGCTTTAATAACCGCACTCCAAGAGTAAACAAACTCAAATCACAACGATCTTTGCGATGAATAATTTTATCCCAGCTCTTAGTCAGAGCAAGCTCTCCTAAATAAACCATCCATATATAAGCTAAAGCCGCTGCCATAATAAGTCGAGAAACTCGCTCAGGAGCCCTTAATCCACTTTTCTGCAAGTTAAACCCTCGACCTTTAAGGTCTGAAAACAGCGTTTCTATACGGAAACGTTTGCGATACCAGTTAAATGCTTCACCCCCTGTGGGGAAATTAGTCACTAGATAAATAGGGTCATTATATTTTCTCCCCCAATAAACAACCGCCCTTACTACAATGCTACGTTTACGAGTGAATTCAACCGCCGATATTTCAGTCATGCTTCCTTGTTCGGGACAAATATCTTTAAATGTAAATTCATCTCCATTCTCATACAATATCGCATTATTTGCCGTTCGGCAGGCATACTTCCAGCCATAACTACTAATGGTTTCCAGCCAGTCTGCTCCATCAAATTCCCCGTCACCCAAACAAATGACCGACGTACCTTCCGGGATTATCGCCTGAACGGATTTAATCAATTCGATATGCATATCTTGAGGAAAATGCCCCTTTTTACCTTTACGGGTTACCCACAGCAATGGCAGAGCTCTACCTTTATAAATCATACTGACCATCAAGGTAATACAGCCTTGCGCTGTCGTGCTGCCATCAATAGCAAGTACTAGCGTTTGTTTGGCTAAACACCGAAGAAGAACCTCTATAAAGGGTAAATAAAATAAATCGACACCCACTTTTTCATTTTTCAGCCAACGGCGCAATTGCATGATTTGGCTTTCTTCTTTACCTGATCCTGGAATCTCTCCTGCCACATTAGCTAACTTAACAGATTTACTTTGTATAATACCGCAGATAAACCCTGTCAGGATATTTAAGCCGTTATTTTGACGTTTGCTGGGATCAAAATCCCAGAATTTTTGAAGGCCGCTATGAATGGTGCGATAAATCTTGTAAGAATCTGACAATGTAGGGTATTTTCAATGTAAATCGTCCACATTACCATTTTTTCTACTCTTCGCAATACCTGCTTTAAAAAGTGTACGGTAGTGAAAATTAGCATACCAAATTCACCAGCAAGTCCAGCAGTTGACTAACAATATTGACCCTTATCGAGAGGATAAAGATCAGGCTACCCAACAGGCACTGGCACTCTATCCAGAGTTGAGGAAAAAAGTCAGCGGAGCATCAGACCCACTTGAAATGGCAGTGCGCATTGCCATTGCTGGTAATATTATTGATCTTGGGGTTGCCGACAGCTATGATTTGGATGCGACACTAAACCGTGTTCTGACTGAACCTCTTGCTATTAACGATATAGTGTTATTACGTAATACTTTAGCTAACAGTACCTCTATTCTATATCTTGCAGATAATGCAGGGGAAACAGTGTTTGATAAGGTGCTCATCGAAACTTTTGAGCTTCCTGTAAGCTATGTGGTTAAGGCTGGTCCGATCATAAACGATGCAACCCATGAAGATGCCATTGCTGCAGGTATCGATCAGGTAGCAAAAATCATCGACAATGGTTCAAATGCTCCCGGTACCTTGCTTGATCAATGTTCAGAGTCATTTAGAAAACGCTTTGCACGGGCAGACCTCGTTATCGCCAAGGGTCAGGCTAACTATGAAAGCCTAGGTAGCACATCTGCTCCAATATTCTTTTTGCTACAAGCCAAATGCAACGTGATTGCCCGAGACCTAAGTATTGTCGAGGGAGGCTCAGTGTTGAAACATCAAGAAATAAATTTGTCCAATCCATGAGTACCCGTTTAAGCATACAAGTTGGCAGTGAATGTATCATACGATCCTTGGGGCAGGATAAAAAAATTGCTCGGCGACTTGCTCAAATGGGTATATTGCCAGGCTCTAGGCTTAAAGTTATTCGGCTTGCACCCTTTGGGAAAACCCTGGAGCTCTCTACCGATCAAGGGCAGTATTTTGCCCTCCGTGATGATGAGGCCAATGTCCTGGATTGCGAGATGGTTGCCATGCCGCTTTCTAACAAGGCAGTAAAAATAGACCAATATTACAGGATTCGATCTCTTATCGGTGGCAAGACCTTTCAGCAAAAGATGGAACAGCAAGGGATTATCCCAGGCGTAATCATTCAAATCCGCGGACTCAACAAACCGCCTATTCTGATTGAATTGTTTCAAGAGAAAAAGAGTTTGGCATTGGGTTTAGGCGAAGCAGAAAAGATTATTATTGAGGAGATTGATGATTCGCAAAGATAAAGAGGTTGTGATTGCGCTTAGCTCGATTCCAAATACTGGCAAGACCACGCTGTTCAACATTCTAACTGGCTCAAATCAAAGTACTGGCAATTGGCCTGGAGTTTCGATAGAGAAAAAACTCGGCCATATGACCCTTGGTGAATTCAATATCCAATTAATTGATCTGCCAGGTGCTTATGCCTTGTTGCCGAGCACAGTGGAAGAGCGAGTGGTACGTGGCTTCTTTCTCAATACACCGCCCGATATTATTCTCAATATCCTGGATGCACGGAATCTCTATCGCGGTCTAGGCCTGACCTTGCAAATGGCCATGAGCGGTCTGCCCATGGTGGTCGCCATCAACATGATAGATGAATTGCAGAATCAGGGAGCTGAGATAGATATTCCAGTGTTATCTGAGCATCTGGGCGTACCGGTTGTACCTATCTCAGCGCGTACTGGTCAAGGTTTACCTGAGCTTCAGGAGGCTCTCTACCAAATTATCAAAAAACCGCTGCATACTCGTTTGCCTCATCTATCCTTACCGCCGATATTGGAAGAGGCGATAATGAGTATTTCTCGAAAGATCGACCAAAGCAATGAAACCCAGAAGCTCGATCATAATTTTTTGGCCTTGCGCCTGTTGGAAGATGAAAAGGACACATATACAGTCCAGGATCAGGCTATAAGCAAGGCTGTTAAAAGTTGGCGTCAACGGGTGGAAAAAAATACAGGGACGGAGATTCCTGTAACCTGTGCAAAATGCCGTTTTAATGCCGCCCGTGGTCTGGTGCTGGAGGCAACTGACCAGAAATCGTCGCCTCCAGATGCACGTACTGAAAAAATCGACCGCATTCTGTTGCATCGCTTATATGGATTGCCATTATTTCTATTAACTATGCTGGTATTATTTCAGGCCATCTATGGTTTGGGAGTGCCCCTGCAGGAGATTCTGGCCCAAGGGTTTGATGCTGGAGAAACATGGCTGCGTGCTCAGCAGAGCATTATTATGTTACCTGCCTGGCTGCAAAGTTTTCTATTCGATGGCCTTTGGCAAGGCATGGGGGTAGTGACTTCTTTCTTCCCCATCATTGCTCTTTTCTTTATCTTTATGTCCATTATAGAGGACAGTGGCTATATGGCTCGCGCTGCGTTTTTGATGGATAGGCTTATGCATCAATTAGGACTGGATGGCAAGGCGTTCATTAACCTGTTACTGGGCTATGGCTGCAATATCCCTGCTGTAATGGGAACCCGTATTCTTTCCAGCCGCTACAACCGCATTGTTACCATGCTGCTAATCCCATTTACCCTGTGTAGCGCCCGTTTGCAGGTATTTGTATTTTTAGCGGCTATCTTATTCCCACCAGCTATTGCCCCCTGGGTTCTGTTTGCCCTCTATATTGGCAGTTTTATTGCTATCTTTGCTATGGGACTGCTATTAAAAACCCTGCGTATTGCTGGCAAGCCAGAACCCTTCATTATGGAAATCCCTCCCTACCGTTTTCCGATGATAAAAAGTGTCGCTATGCGCACTTGGCAAGAGTTAAAGGATTTTCTCTATCGGGCGGCGACATTTATTATCGCGGGTGTTGTAATGGTGTGGTTTCTGACCCATTTCCCAACTGATGTGCCCACTGCAAGTGCTGATACCTGGGCAGGCCAGCTGGGACAGTTTTTTTCTCCAGTGTTTACTCCATTAGGTATTTACTGGCAAGAAACTGTAGCTCTGCTGTTTGGCTTTATTGCCAAAGAAATCGTTATAGGATCCTTGGCTGTGATCTATGGTGGAGCCAATCTTAAAATCCAGATTGCTGCACATGTCACACCGTTGCAAGGTCTCAGCTTTATGCTCTTCACACTGCTTTATACCCCATGTGTTGCTACCATAGCCGCTATCCGTGCAGAATCCCGGTCATGGCGCATCACGTTACTTAGCCTAGTTCTGGGATTAGGATCCGCCTGGATTGCCAGTTTTTTTCTCTATCAGGCAGGATTGTTGATAGGCTTTGGTTAATCGAAGTTTATAGGCGTTATGATGACAGATAAGGAATGTGCATGAAACAACTTGATCACAATGGGGTGCGGATCTTTAGTCCGCCTTTCATAATGCAGGCTAAAGACCTGCGCCCCGTATAATGATGTAAAAGTCATTTCGTGCTCTTTCCTAAGAAATTGAATAGGCTTAATGACAGCACCCCAAAAGAACGAGATTCTAACTATGTATATCAAAAGCATTACACCGTTTATCTCAATACGCCACTGGATGAAGTATAACTATTCAATACCTCGATATAATTTGTCCGTTCGTATTCAACAGGGTTAATGGCATGTTGCCGACTGAGACTGCCTTTCAACTGCTGCATGGATTCATACTCGTGTTGTTCTAACCAATCGCCCAACTCATCAAGTAACTGCTTAAGATATTGCGGGCCTTTGTCCAGCGTAAATCAAGTGCAAACTCAGTAAGTATTTCAAGTCCAACGGGAAGCATACGGGGTAAATAAGACTGTTGCATGATGAATAACCTTTATTTTATCTTTTTAGACTGACTAATTCTGGAGCAATTTGCAATATTTCATAACGCGCTTTGCGAATAGCAAAAATCAATAGGGTTATACTGATGATACCCACTATAAACAGCATAACATCATGACTGACACCAGTTGAAGTGCCACTATTTATTGCTGTTATCACATGTTTGGAAGCATACCCAAAATAAACTAATGCTGTGTTATAAATTAAAATACCACTAGTAGCTATTAAATAAGGCTTGAACTTAACATGAGTAATTGAAAACGCATAGCTAAGTAAGGCAAAAGGTAAAGGTAATAGGCGTAATAAAAACATAATCTTTAAATCATTATGAGCCAGTATGCTATCAAGTTTTGCAAACTGCGAATGCCCTCTCATCAATAGTTCTACTTTTTCTCTAAAAAAATAACGTCCCATGATAAAAATAACCGCAGCGGCAATATAAGTAGCGATAGCCACATAAAAAATGCCGGGGAATAAAGGAAATAACAGACCGGCAGCAAAACACAGCGTATCTACAGAAATAAAAAAAGGGGTAGCCAGCACAAACAGCAGAATAAAACCAATAAAGGCAAAAGCTCCCAGGTTTTGAATTTGTTTTTCTAGCTCGGGAAGATAGAGCTTAAAAACATGGGCAACTATATAAATTGTCACCACCAAACCCAACAATATGAGTAGACGTAAAATATGTGGACGCTTCTTCAATCTATTTTTAAATTGTTTGTAGTCAATCATTATTAAACCCTTTATAAATGGAATCTATCAGTTTTATGCTTGTGTATAAATCAAGCATGATCAATTTTGAAAAATAATCGACATTTACTGAACAGAAATTTAATGGCAATCACAGCCACATAAAATAACAGCATAAATATTTTAAAAAGATGTTTTTAGGGAATATCCTACCTTTGATTGACCGAGTTTAGTTTCATGCTTCACATGATAATATTTTTTCATATTTCAAAAACCTTATAAATAAAATAAAATGAAATGATATCATGTCAGTTATTCTTTGTTCATAGCAAACCCAAGCATGAATAAGGATATGCCATCAAACAGCAGGCTAATACCAACAATGATACCAAGATAGATGGGCGAGGTTGACGGCCAGCCCACAAGTATCAATACTGCCAGTACCAGTGATACCACACCATTCAATATCATCCAAAACCAGCCTGACAGTGGACGGCGTTCGAATGCCAGAGCAAAACTACCGAAGGCATCAGTAAACAAATAGAACGATATGAGCAAGGTAATAGCCGCTACGCCCGTAACGGGATAAACCAATAGTAAAATACCGCCAATAAGGAGAACCAGTGGTTTCAACCAGCTGATCAATGCTGTTCTGTGCCACTGATAAACATAATACCCCCATAGAATACTGCCCATAATCATTAACCAGGCCAGAAAAACCTCAATCGTCAATGATAGTGCGCCAGGGAAAAAGATACCTGCCCCACCTAACAAAGCCAGTAGTAAACCCGTTACCCAGACTGATGTACCCATAGATTTTACAAGATCCTGATTTGTCGTTACTTTATTCATCATAATATCCTCACAAATAATCAATAATATTTACTAAGTTTTCTGAACCTTCATTTGGATCCAGCCCAGCAATAATTAGTATATTTAGTTTGTCCTCATTTTTTTGTGTCACTGTTGCGTCCCCATTGTATGAAGTCATTGATGGATACGCCAATGATAACCATTATTATGCTCATAGAAATCAATCTGACGTTTACGGTCAGCTGAAAAAGAGGCTTGTGCTAATTTATTCAAATTCATTTTGTTTTCCTGTAGGGTAAAAATAGGTTTGCTGCCATATCGTCCTTTTTAGGTTTCTAGCTTGCAGGTACTGCGAAAAGGGTTATGAACGCGAGTAACAGTGCAATTATTAGCATACCAGTCCGCTGCAGGAGCGATTGACTAACACTTATTGCTACCAGACACTGCAGTAGATAATAAAAAGCAAAAGCCCGGGAAGCAATCGCAACAATCTCATAGGTACTGGCTGACCATGTCAGTGCTATCGCACCGCCACCCACCAGAATAATTCCCCATTTCCTTTTTAGGTGGTTTTGAGTCACTTCCTGCATGTTGCCGATAGCAGCAAGACAATCTGCCACCGCCGCTGAAAACTGGCTTAATGCTGCTGCGATGACAAGAGGTGCAACCAGTAGGCCTGATATTACACCGACTAATTTAATCAGACTATTATCATCATATTGTCCTTGTAACATGTGCACTGTAGGCGTTGCTACAGCAACGAAGACAATATAGATAACGGTTGAAATGATTTGTGACCATCGGGAGCTACTGACCCTAATATTGGCTTTGTATTTCTGCCCTAAGTAGCGCGGTGTCTCAAATCCCTGTACGACGATCAAGGTTCCAGCAATAATAGTCACTATTTCCCAAGGAGTATGCGTGTGTACCTTGGGCATAGTAAATTCGGATACTGATTGCCAAGCTATCCAGTCGTAATGAGTAAAACCGAAAAGAAGCAGAACAATGATGAACAATGTAATATATAAAGCCCATTCCTCCAGTACTCCGAGCGTATCAAGCCCCTTAGTAAACCCGATCACCATAATGGCAATAATAATACTGGTCGTTAGAAGATTCTCGTTAAGCTCAGTGTCGATACCAAAACTTCCCAATACAAAAGCAGACAGGATATGAAGGTAAAGGCTAACCGAAATAATATAGGCAGCGACGAGCGCTAAATCAGAGCATCGCTCAAGTGACTGGGTTGCTTCGGAGGGTCGGCCTGCGAGAATAGGTTCAGCATGGATTATGTTGTAGCGGATGACACTACCAACTGCATAGGCAAGCATGCAAATACCTGATATGGCAACGACTGAATACTCACCAACAGCCCCTGCAAGAATCGGAATAATGACAAGAAATCCACTACCGAATATCGAGGCAAGTGGTGTGCTGGTCGCATTAATCAATAGCTTAATATTTTTCTTCATAATGACCTCTAAAATAGAATCAAGAAAGGCCGTCAATCAGGAGTGGACAATGACGACAAGCGCTACAAAAAAAGCAGAATGGATAGTCTCTATTCCAGTTCGGTGCAGCATGACTCGACCCAGCCTATTGACTAATAAACCGAGTGCCAAAAAAATCCCGCCGCCAATTCTCATGGTGACGAGTTCTTCTATTTTATTTTCACTCATTGAAATCCTCTCACGCCAGTCCTGGAAATAAACTGGTTAATCCACTGGCGATCATCTGCACACCAATGGAAGAGAGTAATAAGCCCATAATGCGTGTTGCAATATTAAGACCGGTAACACCCATAGCTCTCCCAATGGGCTCTGCCAAGCGCAATGCCAGCCAAACTAACAATGCGACAGCGATGACACAGCCACAAAGTATCAGTGTATATTCAGGCGATAAAATCATTTGCTTTTTACCTGATATTTTTGTTCGGCCGTCAATTTAGCCTGAATCAGTTGAGCATGGGGAATATGGAGTAGGTGTGAAATTTTATGACAATAGGCATCTTCGGCAATAAGCTGATCAGCTGATTCGGTTTGATAGGCAATATCCCATAATGCATTAATTAAGCGATATTTATCTTGTTTGCTATAGTGTTGATTCAGTAGCTGGGTGAATGGGAACAATGAAGTCAGCGACTTATCGGCCTGTTCAGCCTGGTTTTCCAGCAATATCGCAGCCTCTTTGCTCAAAGAATAATAGTGAGACAATTCTTCAATCACCACCTTGCTGTCTTCAGGTTTGCTGTCCAAAGTGACCTGAGTCAATTCAACCATGACGATGGCAGCTGCTAAGCGTACTTTTTCATCATTTTGTTTGGACGCAACGGGTTTGGAATTTAGAGAAAGATGATTTTCGAAAAAATCGGTAATACTATTAAGCATAAGAAACCCTTGGAATAGTCTTAATTTTTGATACAGTGCCTGTTATTAATTGCTATTCAATAACCAGCACTGACGGCAATGTCATTAAGTCAAGAGGCTTATACAGCTAATTCAACTTGGAGCAGGGACTTTAGCACTGCATTTAAAGGAACTAAGAATTGAGAATTAAATAAAACCCGAAACTTTGTAGGATGTGCTGAGGGACGAAGCGCATCACGTATAATGACGCACGACGTTTCTCAACACCTATAGCACAGAGAGTTTTGGGTATTAATAAATCCTAGTTCCTAAAGTCCCTCCTCCAAAAATTTCATGCTTAATTTAACGACATTGGAACAGACTAGATTGTATACTATTTTACGCGTTGATTAATCCGCAATATGAACAGAAATATCCTCTGCAGATGAATCGCTGTCAATAATATCACGAGCGCGCTCAACTTCTTCATGAGTCCCCTGACAAATCAGGACAAACTTATCCACTTTAATGGCTTCTTCATACTGAACAATGCTGTCTTTGGGAATACCGATACTAAATAGAGCCGCTCCTAATGCAGTCAGACCTCCTGTCATTGCTGCGCCAGTAACCCCACCTACTAGTGTAGAGGCTAAAGAACCTGCTACAGCCAAGGGGCCAACACCTGGTATCCAGAAAAAAGCGGATCCAAACAGAATCCCCCATAGACTACCCCAGAAAGCACCTTGCTTACCCCAGAATTTTACCCGATCGCCAGTGTTATAAAAGCCAATAGGATGTTCTTCGGAATGATAGCCTTTACCAACAACCGATAGATTTTTCATATTAACCCCAGCTCGCTCCAATTCTTTAACAGCGGCTTCAGCTTCATCATGGGTTTTGTAAACAGCAACACAATTATTTTTTGTAGACATAGTTTTTTCCTCAAAGGTTAGGAATAAAAAAATTAATTAGAATGAATAGAAAAAGTACTATTCATCCTGTCGTAATAAAGTATTATGGTTTAACTTTATCAGCTAGTTTCCCTAGCCATTCAGACGCTTTTGCTTTTCCATGGTGTAATAACACTTTGCTATGCGCCTGAGCCTCATTGCCTAAGGCTGTTAAATGAGTCTTGCTTTTTTCAGCCGCTTGGTGTAGAGCTGCTTTTGCCTCATCACTCAGCTCAAGTGTTTTTGCTTTAACAGGATAATCTGCAATCGCCTCGCCAATCTCTTTAAGACGGGCTTTTTCCTGCTCGGTTTTTTCATGTAATGTTGTGTGCGCCTGTTCCATCGCATCTCGCGTCTTTGCTTCTACATTATCAATTTCACCATGGGCTTTATCCAAGGCATCATCAAGTTTTGCTTTAGCTTGATCCGCATGATCCCGTGCTAAAACGACCGATTCATTGCTAAAGTCATGACCGACTTCGGCGATGGCATGGGCTGATTGCTCAAGTGCTTTGTGCCCCGTGTAACCAGCTACCTTAAGACCCGATGAGATACCGTCAAGTGTGTCATGAGTCGCTTGCTTAATTGAGGTTTTCGCCTGGTTACAATCCTTAAGGGTGTCGTGAAAATCTGTTTTAATAAAAGCGACCACGTTTTGTTCTACGGTTTTACCATCAGTCGCGATCTTTTGTACTTCATTTTTTACATGTTTTTTTATATTCTTCATATTCATAATTTTTCCTCTAATGCTGGTGATAATGACGAATCAGCTTCACCCTGTACCGATTCGGGTGTTTAACAAGCTAAATTTCATATTCTTTGCTAGTTTTCTTTGCCTTCTGATGAAATCCAGTAATTATGGATGTCTTTAACATTGTTAAAGATCGTGGATGGTTTGACGCAAATCGGCCTTTATCAGTTCATAGCGTTTATGCGCCTCGGCACTATGATCTTTCTCACTTCTTTTAATTTTTGCCAATTTATCGCTCAACGTGTGAATTTTTTCAGCTAGGGTTTTGCTAGATACCTTAGCCGCTCGAGCAAGGTCAGCACTGGCCGCATCCAGTTCGTTGTCCACTTCGCGCGATTTTCCTTGCGTGAACTGAGCACTTTCTGCATAGGCAATGCGTAATTTAGCATCAATTAGAATGACTTTGGCCTCACTGTCAGCACGTAATTTTCCCCACTCAGCTGACATTTTTTCCACCTCACGTTCAGCAAGCGCTTGACTGCGATGCCACATATTTTTAAGTGAGGATTGGGAGCTTTCTCCTCTCTGATCAATCTTTCCCCGTATGCCTTCTAGCTCACGCTTGAGTTTACCAGCTTCCTTCCGAGTGGTGTTATCTGTACTTTGTGCAGCCTTGTCTAGCCAGACACCCGCCCTAGCAATATCTTCCTTAACCGCGGTGTAGTCTTTATCAATATAATCTTTGCTCGCCTGCCATAAACTATTACGCGCTTGGGTAATAGGTGCTACAACTGTAGTGGAAAGGAACTTGACCCCTTCTTCAGCTTGATTAAGAGCATCATCAGCCTGTTCAAGTTGATTGTTATCTAGTGCCAGTTGTGCAAGATTAATATTTCGGCTGGTACTGGCAATAGGGAGATCCACTTCGGTGTAAATCAAGGCGGCATCAGCAGCTTCTAGTTCCTTTTTCGCACCAGCCTTATCGTTCTTTTTAAGACGTTCACGAGCAAATCGGGTATGCTTTCTGGCTTTTTCAACAGGAACAAACGCTTCAATTTCGCTCAGGCTTGCCTCAATGGGCACCAGATCATTAGTAACTTCTTCAACACTTTCATAATCCAGATGTTGTTTTGCTACTGAGATATGATCACGTACAATAGCGGTGGGTTGCTCTAATCTAAGCAGACCTATCAGCGAATGAGCCCGATTCAAATCAGATTTGGCGGCTCTAATATTTTTCGCATTGATCGCCGATCTAGCATCAGCAATATAGTGCAATATATGAGCAGCATAACGTGACATAACGCGCACTTCTGTGGGGTTTACTGTCCGTCCAGGCGTAACACTGACTGTTTCCTGCGCATTATCTGCCAGCGCAGTATTAGCACTAATCATGCCTGTGCTTAAAATTCCAGCGATGGTGAGGGGTAAGACTTTGGATGATATTGGGAACTGCATAGACTATTCTCCATGGGTTGAAAAGTCCTGTAATAAATAATATTACAGGACTTTTTTGTTACGTTGGGAAATAGTATAAAGTCAATGAAGCAGGTCGGATGTCACCTATATGACACTTATTGAATATTGATAGCATGGGGAATGAATAGTCCCCGAAATAATGCTGATTTTTTAGATAGAATTCTAGTGTTTCCGAGTTAAGAAGACACCTGCCTTTTCTTTTAGCATTTCCAGTTCCGATACTACTAGATGTCTGGACTGATCATCCAGAATACCTTCTCGGCGCATGATTTGTAGATGTTTGTTAACAACTTGCCGTGTCGAACCCATCATGTGTGCCAATGCATCATGACTTAGATCATTAATTAACCTAACTGGATGAATAGTATCCTTATCAATGCTTTCTGGAAGGGTATGGCGCAGAATCAATCGAGCCAGGCGAGTTACCGTATCTTTCGTGGATAAATCCGTTGCTAAATCCTCCATAGTACGCATACGCATACCTAGATAGGGCAAAAAATTACGATTAAATTCTGGATGACTGTTTATCCAGTCACGCACCGTTTGTGTGGGTGCGTAAAGTAAAGATAAATCATCTAATGCTGTCGGCGTAGCATCGTGTGGCTGACCATCCAGTAGACTGATAACATCAAAACCATCACCAGCCCCCAATAGAAAGAGGGTCGCTCGATTCCCCGATTCAGCATCGATCTGCTCTACCTTAACTCGGCCATTAATAATTAAGCAGAAATCGGATATAAATCTGGATGAATCGATCACCATGCCTTTACTTATGGTCATGTGTTTAAAATGCCCCAGCATATTACTTAAAATATCATCAGGTAATTCGCTGAACACTGGGGATTGCGACAATTTGCTTTTATAGTGTAGATACATGGGAGAGTTGATATTCATTTTATGAATCTAAGCGAAATCACATAAACTGTCAACATTATTAGCTGTTTAAATTATATGGAATCTGTTGTGCAATGAACCTTTAAGACGACCAAGAAAGCGACTATGTCTTTTAGTTCTATATTCCAGATGTCGATAGACCAATAGTTTTAGGCCATCTTCTACAAATACCCAAAATAGACAATAAGCCCAAATAAGCCCGATGTATTCCCAGGAAATAGGGGTTACAAACCAGCCAAATCCAGCAATCAGCGCAGCAACGATTTGAGTACTTATAATTGCAAATAACAGAATAGGTGCGGGAAAAGGGCGTGCGAGAAAACAATTCCGGGTACGTGCAACAAATAGGGTTAAATGACCCGCAACGGCCAGTTTAAGGAAAATAATTGTTTGTAATTGATCAATACTGACATGAAAATGATTTTGCGCAATAATCAGCAACAAAAAGGTTTCCCCAACACCTAATACACCCAGTATGGTGGCAACAGTCAACACTTTGCGCATATCCCAGCACACAGGCGTAGGCGATAACCAGGTATTATCTTTGGCAATGGTTAATATCGGTAGATCATTCAACAATGCCAACAAAATAATCATCACCGCCGTAATCGGATAAAAGTTGTAAACCAAGATGGCGGCGACCATAAATAACATAATCCGAATCGTTTCGGTAATACGGTAAATAGCATACGCATTCATGCGTTCAAAAATACGTCGTGCTTCTTCAATCGCATGGGTAATTACCCCGAGTCCCGTTCCAGTCAGCACTAGATCAGCCGCTGCACGTGCAGCATCAGTCGCACCAGAAACAGCAATCCCGACATCGGCCTGCTTTAATGCAGGGGCATCATTAACACCATCACCCGTCATACCAATTAAATGATTATTGGCCTGTAAATCTTTGACCAGCCAGTATTTATGTTCGGGAAAGACTTGCGCAAATCCATCAGCACGCTCAGCACATTTCGCCACATTATGGGTAATATCTTCATTATTTTTTGCCTGAATAAGTTGATCCGCTAATAAAATATTTTGCCCCAAGCCAAGTTCACCTGAGATTTGTTTGGCTATTGCAATATTATCACCCGTGACCATTTTAATATCGACCCCATGAGCTTTCGCCTCCTGTATGGTACTAGCAGCATCTTCACGCGGCGGATCAAAGAGTGGCAAAATACCGAGAAACACCCAGTGCCCTGCTTCATCCGTTTTAGCAACGCCTAAAGCACGATAACCTTTTAGAGCAAATTCATTGACGGTTTGCTCAGCACTTTTACGCATATCAGCATCAGGCAAACATAAATCAAGGACGACCTGAGGCGCCCCTTTACTAACTTTAAACAGATGCCCTTCCAAAGGCTTTATAGTGACCTCGGTACGTTTTTGCACAGGGTCAAAAGGGATAAAATGTTGTTGCTGAAAGTCCTCTAGGATTTTTTCATCGTTAAGTGTGTGTAGAATAGCCGTATCAATTGCATCTGGGTTTTCAGCATCAGAGGCTAATGCTGCCGCCAGAATCACCCCATGCTCATTTGCACCATCAAATATCACTGGCTCACCCAGCGTTAATATATTCTGTGTCAAAGTACCCGTTTTGTCAGAACACAGAATATCCATTCCAGCCAGCTCTTCAATGGATTCCAGCCGAGAAACAATGGCTTTTAATTTAGCCAGCTTGATCGCCCCCACCGCCATAGTGACCGAAAGCACCGCTGGCAACGCAACTGGAATAGAAGCCACTGTCAGAATTAATGCAAACTGTACTAGCTCCATCATAGGTAAGTGTCGCTCCAGCCCGACTAGGATCAGCACTGCCACCAATGCTAGGCTGATAAAAATCAGATAATCACCAATTTGCATCACCGCTTTTTGAAAATGCGAGACTGTTTTTGCTGAACTGACCAGTTTGGCCGTTTTACCAAAATAGGTATTCGCACCTGTACTCGTGACTATACCCGTCATTTCACCCTGCTTGGCAATAGAGCTGGAATAAATTAGATCTCCAGTACGTTTATCAACAGGCAAAGATTCACCTGTTAAAGCCGATTGATCGATGCTGAGATAATCCCCTTCAAGTAAAGCAATATCAGCCGGCACGACATCCCCTAAGCGAATTTTAACCTGATCACCAGGCACTAGATGTGAGGCATCAATACTGAGCCACTGCCCCTCTCTGAAGACACGGGCTTTTAAAGCCAAGTTCTTTTTTAATTGTTCAATAGCATTACCCGCCTGATATTCTTGCCAGAAACCAACGATCGCATTAAAAAATAACAAGATCAGAATAATCACTAGATCTTCAGTATGATGTACGACAGCAGACAATATCGCTGCGATTTCAATCATCCATGCAATCGGCCCCCAGAAATAAGACAGAAATTTTAGAATCGCACTTTTATGCTTTTCCTCAATCGTATTAAGGCCGTAAAAAGCGAGCCGTGCTTCTGCATCGGATGCCGAGAGCCCCTTCACGTCACTATTCAAATACTTGAAAATAGCATCAGCTTCTAATGATCTGACTTTATCCGCATCCAGCGGTGGTGGAAATGGCTGAGTCTTGTTATTCATGATATATAGCCTGTTTTGTTAAAATGTAGTAAAAGAACGAGAATTCAATAATACCCGAAACTTTGTAGGATGTGCTGAGGAACGAAGCGCATCACGCACGATAATGCGCTTCGTTCCTCAGCACGTCCTACAGAATATATACTTCGCACGGTCACAGTTACAGTTTTGTAGTAACTGTTTTTCGCCGATAACTGCATGACTGAAAGAGCATCTCTAGTTTTTAAATGGTCATAAGTTTATTCCAGTGCTTTATGATGCAAGCTAATATTGAGTAATGACCAGCCCAGAAAAATCATATTGACCCCTAATAACAGACCTAATACCCATGATGCCGTTCCCGGCCAGCCTACCCACACAATAATAGCAAGTAATAATGACGTAAAACCACTAAAAAACACCCATCCCCATCGCGCCAGAGGACGCATCATAAATGCCAGATAAATTTTTACCAGACCTTCCATTGCAAAAAAAACGGTCAGTAGCATGGTTAAAGTCATTACCCCTTTAGTCGTATCTGCGACCAGAAAATAGCCAATAACAACTTGCAGAACTCCGAGAAAAAACCACAGACTAAAGCCTGGCATATTGATCATGCTAAGTGCTCTAATGATTTGAAATCCCCCGCCTACTAGTAGTAACCAGCCTAAAAACAGGGCGATACCGACAGTAAACACCTGAGGAACAATAATTGCGATACTGCCTAATACAATAAAAAACACGCCTTCTGCAGTAAAAAACTTCCAGTGTTGTTGCAGATAAGCTTGCATTTTTTTCTGTATTTCATGCATTTCTACATTAGCACTAAATCGTGTAATCATAATGACCTCTTTGTTCCAAAGTGAAAATAATAATTAAAAATAATCTACCTACCTCTTTTTTACCAAAAAGTGATAGCAGATTCGCAAATCACATATGACATTTAAAAGCAATATCCATGCCACATGATAAAATACTTATGCGTGCCGAGCTCAACAAACCCCATGTGTCGATACCGCTCTATACTCTTGAATACCACCAGATTTTGCTAGGCATGTAATAACCTTTAGCGTATCCGAAAACAGTTTTTCAGCAAGGTCACGGCTAAAATTTTCCTTTACTACCATCCGTAAAACCGCAATTTCATTGGCGTTAGCAGGGAGCGTATAGGCGGGAACAATCCAGCCATATTTTCGTATCTGATCAGATATCTGAAAAACATTGAAAACTTGTTCCCCTTTTAGTTTGACCACAACAACCGGCAGAAAATTACTGTCCGTTAATATGTCAAAATACCCTGTCTCCAGTAGTTTTTGCTCAAGATAATGGGCATTACTCATGACTGACGCCATAATATCCTGATAGCCTTTCATGCCCAGGCGTAGAAACATATAATATTGTGCCAGCAAATTAGAACTGCTCTTGGAGAAATTTAAACTGTAATTGTACATTTCACTGCCCAGGTAGTTAATTTCAAAAGGCAGTTCTTCAGGTAAATCAGCCTGATCCCGAAAAACAATAGACCCCATACCCGCATAGACCAAACCAAACTTATGGTTAGATACATTAATTGACTTAACCTGTTCCAGTCTGAAATCCCATACAAAATCAGGGTGTACAAAAGGCATAATAAATCCGCCGCTGGCCGCATCAACATGAATCGGTATATCTCTACCCGTTTGTTTTTTATAAGTGATCAATAATTGATTAATCCCTTGTATGTCATCAATCTGGCCGGTAAATGTCGTCCCCAGCACAGCTCCAACA
The DNA here is from genome assembly GCA_016592635.1 of Methyloprofundus sp. Taxonomy (NCBI): domain Bacteria; kingdom Pseudomonadati; phylum Pseudomonadota; class Gammaproteobacteria; order Methylococcales; family Methylococcaceae; genus Methyloprofundus; species Methyloprofundus sp. Next base: position 1,366,636 of record AP023240.1, on the reverse strand, counting down.
GCAATGGTATTTTCATCCAGCAGAGGCTCTACATCGCTGGCATCAATCGTGTATTTATCGACTTGTAACGGGATAACCCGCATATCCACATCAAAATAACGCGCAAACTTTTCCCAGCAGGTATGCACATCAGCACCAAAGATGATATTAGGCTGGTGTATATCCAAGCCCGCTGCCTGCCGCTTTTTTCGCCAGGTCCATTTATGCGCCAGTAAACCCAGCATAATCGCTTCCGAAGAACCAATGGTGCTGACACCTACGGGATTGAGATGCTGAGGCACGTTAAATAACTCGGCTTCCATATGGATCACCCGATCCTCAATTATTTTTAATTGCGGATACTCATCTTCGTCAACCAGATTTTTACACGCACCCAGCTTCATCAGTTCTTCTGCTTCCGGCTCCATCCATGTGGTGACAAAAGTAGCCATATTTAAGGCCGGATTACCTTCGAGATTCATTTCATCCGCTACGACGCGAAAAGCTGCTGAGGGTAACATAGACTCTTCGGGCATTTTTTTCTTATCAACAGCTTGAGTATCCCAGCGTCGCCCATAAGTGGGTGTTAAATAAGCGTCACTGCCATGTTCGCGGTTGCTAAAGAGAGATTTTATTTTTTGTGTAATCGTCATAATGAAAGAGAGTCGCTTAGTTTTTTTTATAATTTTCTTTTATCAGCAAGGCGCAAATAAAAGCAATGAGTAAACAAATAACAATAGAGCTTAATGCAAATTGAAAATCGGCTGGGGTAAAAGCACTAACATGTTGGCTGTGATTTTCCATACTATGTTTATCCAGTAACCAGCCGATCAAAGGCTGAAACAAGGCGCTACCGCCAATAAGCCAAGTATTGGTGTAGCCCAGAGATAACCCTTCTGCGCCTTCAGAGCCAATGCTTGCATTATAGGCATACGCAACCACATTACCACAACAAAAAAAGCCCAGTGAAAACAACAAGCCATAAACAGCCCCTAAAGGTAAAGCAGGGACATAGAGCAACACGCACAGACTTAACAACCCTCCCCCAGATCCTATCAGCATCGGTAGTTTAAAGCGTTGAATCTTATCGGACAACCAGCCAAAGAAGAAACTACCGGGGATGGCACCGACGAAAACTAAAGAGGTAATGCTAGCGGCCTGTACAAAAGTGACATCAAAAGCGGTATGGATAAATTCACTCCCCCAGAGCGCAGCAAAAGCAATAAAACTGGTATTAATGGTTGCCGCATAAAGACCCACTAGCCAGGCATCACGTTGCCTAAGTAAATAACGAAGATTTGACCAGATAGCTGATTTGGCAATGGCAGGCGCATGGCTATCACCCGCAGGTTTATCTTGGAGCAGTACAAAAATAATCAATGCCAGTGACCACCCAAGTGCTGCAATAATCCATAAGGTCTCCTGCCAGCCCAGCTTTTCACCCAGAGCAGCAATAGGTCCCTCACCACTGATAGCGCCAATCATGCCAATGATATTGGTCAAGCCCACTAGCGTTGCAAAACGATTAGCCGGGAACCAGTTGGCTACCAGTTTTAAGCAAGAAACAAATGAAAACGCGGCACCTGCACCTACCAACATGCGTGTCATAGCGGCTGTTAGGGGGGAATCTGCCATAGAAAATAACAGGCAGCCCGTACCCGCCACGATAGCGGCTACTGTTAACGGCCTACGTGGCCCAAACCGGTCTACGCTTAACCCCACGGGTATTTGCAATAAAGCATAGGAATAAAAATAACAAGAAGAGATTAACCCAAAAGTAGTCGCATCGGCATTAAATGCAGTTCTTAATTCAGGCCCTAATGCTGCCGGAATGACCTGATTGATAAAATCAAATAAAAAATACAGTGAGGCAAGCCCCCACATGAACCAAGCTAGCACATAAACTCCTTATCCTTAGTAGGCTGTGATTTAAATAAGTTAATAATATACGAAAAGGATGTGCTGAGGTACGAAGCACATATTTGCATGTGATGCGCTTCGTACCTCAGCACATCCTACAGCTTAACAGTACCAGGTATTATTAAATCCTGAATCCTTAACAGAAACATTATCTATGACAGCTTCTTTTTCGTCAAAGCTTTATCATCAGGTGCGTAACCATACGGCCAATAAGGCCGGTTCTCCCGATCAGTTCTGGCCAAATTGGCCTACTAAATAAGTACAACCATACTCAAATAGCACAATCGATAGCGTAAAAATAGCGGCACATAATATGCTTTATTATTAAGAGTACAAACAATTTGAGATTAAATTATAAACAAGGAAATTCCCCCATGAAAGCAACCATTATTCAGTTACACGCACGTGAAATTCTTGATTCACGAGGTAATCCAAGCCTTGAAGTTGAATGCACTTTAGAAGGAGGTGTCTGCGCAAGAGCAGCTGTTCCTTCAGGTGCGTCTACCGGAATTCATGAAGCTGTAGAATTACGCGATGGCGATATGAGCCGCTTTAAAGGTAAAGGCGTACTCAAAGCAGTTGCAAACGTGAATAAGCAAATATCTGATAAAATAAGAGGTATGGATGTACGTCGTCAGGCCAGTATCGACCAGGCACTGATTGAACTTGATGGCACCTCCAACAAAGCACAACTAGGTGCTAATGCAATGCTCGGCGTATCCATGGCCGTTGCCCGAGCCGCTGCTCAAGCCAGCCATTTACCACTTTATCAATACTTAGGTGGGCTTGGAGCCACCCGCTTGCCAGTTCCGATGATGAATATTTTAAATGGCGGCGTTCACGCTCATTGGCAAGGAGCCGATTTTCAGGAATATATGATAGCACCCTACGGAGCAAGTAGTTTTCATGAAGCATTACGCTGGGGATCAGAAATTTATCACTCCCTCAGCACATTATTACAGGAAAAGAATTTCAGCGTAGGCGTGGGTGATGAAGGTGGCTTTGCACCTGCCGTAAAAAGTAATGAAGAACCCTTACAGCTCATTACACAAGCCATTGAAAAAGCAGGACTAAAGCCAGGTATTGATGTCGGTATTGCGATGGATCCTGCTTCTAGTGCTTTCTTTGCAAAAGGCAAATATCATCTACGCACCGAAAATCGCCATCTTAACTCAGAAGAAATGGTGGACTATTATGCACAATTAGTCGAAAAATACCCTATTGTATTACTGGAAGATGGTCTAGCTGAAGATGATTGGACAGGATGGCAGAAACTCAATGCTAAACTTGGTAATCTCATTGAACTCGTGGGTGATGATCTGTTTGTTACCAATCCAGAGCGTATTGCACGAGGCATTAAGGAAAATGTTGCCAATGCCGTACTGATCAAGCTTAATCAGATTGGTACGCTAAGCGAGACTATCATCGCAACAAAATTAGCTTATCGCGCAGGCTGGGGAGCTTTTGTTTCTCACCGTTCGGGTGAAACAATAGACAGTTTTATAGCTGATATGACAGTCGCTTTAGATACAGGTCACCTGAAAACTGGCGCACCGTGTCGAGGGGAGCGAGTAGAGAAATATAACCAGTTGTTGCGTATCGAAGAACAATTAGGTGATATTGCCAGCTATGCAGGAAAAGACGCTTATAGCCGACCAGTCCGGTTCTAGGAAATATGAATCATAAAAAAATAGTGTTTAATGACTTAGTAAAATATACTTTTAGAGACCTTTAATTTTTCATAACACAACAGTTGAATTACCATGAAACCCCACCCCGTTTTACTTATCATCCTTGATGGATTTGGTCTCAACCCCAACCGTGTTCATAATGGCTGGGCACAAGCTTATACCCCTCACCTGGATCATTATTTTGCAACCGCACCTCATACGGCTTTACAAGCATCTGGTGATGCGGTTGGTTTGCCAGATGGTCAGTTCGGGAATTCTGAAGTAGGTCATCTAACACTCGGTGCCGGGCGAATTCTGGAACAGGATCTAGAAAGAATCAGTAAAGCATTAACTAACAGGGAAGTAATGCAACACCCTGCCTGGATTGAAGTGTTGCCCAATGCCCGACGAATTCACTTAATTGGCCTGGTATCTAATGGTGGAGTCCATTCTCATATTGATCACCTATTACACTTATTGCCATTAATTAAAGAAATGGGCGCTGAACCTGTCATTCACGTAATTACTGACGGTCGTGATACTGCGCCCCGCTCTGCGTTGAACTATATCAAACAACTTGAGTGTGCACTTGCACAACTAGAAACAGGCTATATCGCCAGTGTTAGTGGACGTTACTTTGCCATGGATCGAATCAAGAACTGGGAGCGTACCCAGGTTGCCTGGAATGCAATGATACTGGGTGAAGGGCTGCATGCATCATCTGCACTTGAGGCTGTTAAAAGTGCCTATCTACGCAAGGAAAACGACGAATTTATCCAGCCAACAGTGATAGACAATCCATCAGCGCCACTCATTCAACAAGAAGAGCCCGTGTTGCTATTCAATTTTCGTAGCGACCGTGCTCGTCAACTTGCAACCGCCATCAGTCTTGAAGATTTTACTGAATTTGACCGTAAATCGACAGGCACTCGCCGCTTATTGTGCATGACGCAATATGATGCAAAATTTCCATCAGTACTATTCCCTCCCCTACATCCCAAACAGGTTCTAGCTGAAGTCATTGCCAATGTGGGACTAAAACAATTTCACTGTGCTGAAACGGAAAAATACCCACATGTCACCTATTTCTTTAGTGGTGGCAGGGAAGAACCTTTTTCTGGTGAAGATCGTCAAATTATCCCTTCACCCCGGGTTTCAACCTATGATCTTGAGCCTGAAATGAGTGCAGAATCTGTTGCAGACTGTGTCATTCAAGCGGTAAACAAAGATAAATATCATTTCGTGCTGGTTAATTTTGCTAATGGTGATATGGTCGGTCATACGGCAAAACCAAACGCTATCCTACGTGCTGTTGAAACCCTGGACCTGCAAAGCCACCGTATTATCCAGGCTGCTTTGGCCAGAAATTGGCGTGTTTTGTTAACGGCAGATCACGGTAATTGTGATGAAATGGTTGATCCGGAAACAGGACAACCTCATACCCGGCATACAGTCTACCCAGTCCCTTTTCTATTATTAGGACATCCAGGCGCAAAACTGGGTATCGGCCGGGGCCTTGCCGACGTTGCACCGACTATTCTGGATTTGCTAGAGATATCCAAACCTGAAGAAATGACAGGTAACAGTCTATTGCTTAAAGGTTCTGGTTCTTAAAGTAAGAGGATATTTATTTTATCGCTTACTTCGGAGATGCTGTACAAGCAATAAATACTTTGTTATCAATCTACAAAAAAAATAAACAGGAAAATAGATTATGAAAAAACAAATCCCAGAGCCACCTGGCGCACAGCATATTGAACTTTTACCCTGGCAAACACCAAAACCAGTAGAAGAAGACCCTGACGCTCCAAAACGCATACAGAAATTACTCTCAAGTGCCGCTTATCGCCAGCCCGATCAGGATACCGATTTTCTGGATCGTGATGATGTGCGTTCAGTACGTTTGCAACTCGATTTTCTTAAAGCAGAGTTACTGTTGACAGAACATGGCGTTGAACATACTATTGTGGTTTACGGAAGTACGCGTATTGTCGAGCCTGCTGTTGCAGCCAGACGTACTAAAGCATTTCGTGAAGCACTGGCACATTCTCCTGATAATATCGATCTGCAAAAAAAGCTGGCGATAGCAGAACGTATTCTGGCAAAAAGCCACTACTATGATATTGCCCGTGAGTTTGGACAGATAGTGGGTAAATCCGGTAAAGGTGTGTCGGATTGTCGCTTGTTAGTAATGACCGGAGGAGGCCCTGGCATAATGGAAGCCGCTAATCGGGGAGCCTATGATGTCGGAGCTAAAACAGTCGGGCTTAATATTACTTTGCCTCATGAACAGTTTCCAAACCCCTATATTAGCCCTGAACTTTGTTTTAGATTTCATTATTTTGCCATGCGTAAAATGCATTTTATGCTACGGGCTAAAGCACTGGTGGTATTCCCGGGTGGTTATGGTACGCTAGATGAACTCTTTGTCACGCTAACCCTGATACAGACTCGAACCATTAAACCTCTGCCTGTTATTCTGGTAGGTAAGGACTATTGGCGCAAGGCGTTTGATGTTGATTTTCTGGCCGATGAAGGAGTGATTGATTTTGAAGACAGGGAGTTGTTCTGGTATGCAGAAACAGCACAGGAAGCATGGGATGATATTTTGAACTGGTATCATATCAAGGGTGAATTGTTGTTTCCTGACTGTGATAAATAATACACAGAAGTGTAGGATGTGCTTCGTACCTCAGCACATCAAATTGCCGTTTCGGGTATTATTAAATCATAAATCCATAGTAAAACAATATTTTAGAAATCTTTAATAAGTAACAGGGGAATAAAAAATGAAAATGCAATCAAACGTAACAATTGCAGTGTTGAGCGCTACATTACTTGCGACAACTTTAATATCTCCAGTGATGGCCGCACCACAGAACCTAGCTGAAATGAGCTGCGAAGAATTTTTAATGCTGGACGGTAAGAATAAACTTAAAATAGTCTATTGGGTTGACGGATTCAGCAAAAAAGGTCTGCCTGTCGTGGCTGAAATTGATACTGATAAAACAGACCAGTTAATTCCCGCACTCATTGCAGAATGCAATGAAGCACCAAGCGCCTCCTTTTGGGAGAAAATCAGGAATTATTTTTAATCATAGCGAATCTAGCCTTATATTACAATGGTCTTTGCCAAGTAAAAAGTGTTGAGATTCTATTGCATTATAAGTTTAGAAACCGATCTGGATAATATAAATCATGGCTTACCTTCCAGGTCCATTGCTTCCGGTCTCATCAATAACTGCTTATTTAACCAGGGAAGGTTACAGCTATGCGTTAATATCACCACTTCATCGCCTATTTTATAGACATAACCAGCACCTGGAATTTTAAATTTTCCATCACGATAAAGACACATGATTCTGCTCTCATCGGGCAATTGTAATGCATTCATTAATACTTCATTTTCTGCATGAATAACAAAAGAAAAAACCCGCGCGTCATCCTTGATTACAGCACTCAATGCCAATAAGTCCTGGCCTTCAATCATATCAGCCAGATAGCGGCCAATTGCCTGGTCGGGAACAATCGTGTCTTTTAAACCCAGTTCAATACAGATATGTTCAAATTCCGGGTCTTCAATTTTGGTGATCACCCTGTTGAAGCCGAGTGAACGACCCAGCAGACTGGTAATAATATTGACCTGATCACTGCCTGTCAGGCAAAACAAATAATCAACATCGGTAGGATTTGTTTCGCGTAGAATGGCTGGTTTACTGCCATCGCCATGGACAAAACCACACTCAAGGTCAGCTGACAAAGTTTCAATCAACGTTTTGTCCTTTTCAATAATAATCACATCATGCCCATTTTTTAACAGTGCATTAGCGGTCATAACCGCTAAAGAACCGGCACCTAGAAAAACGATTCTCATTTAACCTCTATTCTCCTTCCAAACCATGTTTTGGGATACAAGAAAACCAGCAAAGCGATCATTTCAAGACGCCCTGCCAACATATCAATACACAGTATAAGTTTTAGTGCCGGTTGTAAACCTGCTTGTGTAACCCCTGCAGATAAACCAACCGTTGCCGTAGCGGAAACCACTTCAAATAGTGCATTTAGCGGCGGATAACCCAGTGCAATAAAAGGGAGCCAGGAAGCAAAAATCAAAACGATAAACCAGCCCAGTAAGCTCAAAACTGAGCTTATTTCTTCCGGGCTAATCGCCTTAGCAGCCAGTTGAGGCTCACAAACCGCATGTTCCGCCGTTGCAGTGCGCTGAATAGTATCGTGCATTAACCTTAACAGGATCAGGAAACGCAATACCTTAAAACCACCGGCGGTTGAACCTATGTCTCCCCCCACCGCCATTGAAAATATCAAAACTCCCAGTACCAGGGGGTCAAGTAATGCACTATTTAAGCTACTAAACCCTGTCGTCGTTTGTGCTGAAATGGCTAAAAGCAAGGCCTGTTGAAGTGATGTCAAGTAGTCCAGCCCTCCCGTTATCGATAAAATCAACATCAGAGCAACGGCAACGCCCAAAATCAGAAAAAACAGCGCATAGGTTTCCGTGACTGATAGCAGTTTACTAAAGCCTTGCTGATAAAGACGGTAATATAAAGGAAAAGAGATCGCCCCCAATAACCCTGTTAACGACACAATTAATTCAATTGACCAGGAATCAAACCCGGCTAGATTATTATTAAAGCTGGAAAAACCACCTGTTGAAACAGCACTTAACACATGGACAATTGCCGTAAAGCCATCCACTCCCCATAAATACAGCAAAAGGGTAGCAAAAACAGTCAGTAGCAGATACACCCAGGTGACCTGTCGAGCATGGCTACGAATACCAACAATAATCTCCTCATGCTCAACTTCCTGTCCGAGCAGACGACGATAGGCCGAGGGCTGCCCCATCATCAAGGCAATCGCCAGGACAACAAAGCCCAGGCCGCCATACCACTGCATCCAGGCACGGGCAAAAAGAAAACTTTTTGGTTTGCTTTCAAGCTCTGTGACAGTTGATAAGCCTGTCGTGGTGATGCCTGAAACGGCTTCAAATAATGCATCAAGAAACGCTAACTCAGTCCCCATAAACGGATAAACCATTACTGCTGCACCCATTAAGAAAGTAATGACAGTAATTATGAATGCTTCGTTAGTTTGAATGCGCCCAGGAACAGATAAGCGTAAAAAAGGTAAAGCCATCAGAGTTAGTAGACCGGACATGGCAAAGTAGCGCAGTGCCAGTGTATATTCCGCATAAAACAAGGCAACACAAAAGGGCAATAAAATTAAACCTGCCTGTACCAGAGTTAATTGTGCCGTATATTTAAAGACCACCGGAAACCGTATGGCGTACATTAATGATGTAATGCGTTCTGTCATGAATATACAACCTCAGTTAAACAGAGATCCGTTAATGCCATAAAAAAAATCATTTATACATCAAACTGCTAGGTTCGTAAGGCTTTTTCTCAAAACCGGAGCGTAAATGCAAGTCCCGTTGCGGAAAAGGTATTTCTATACCATATTCACGCAGACTGCTTTCAATTTCCCATAAATAAGCTGCATAAACCATTGGTGGTTTTCTGACCGCCTCCCTGTTAATCCAGACCACTAATTCAAAATCCAGACTGCTATCACCAAATTTTACCAGCCAGCACTGTATAGCATCTCTATTTTTATGTCTGTGCCTGGGTTTACAAGTATAAGGAACACGGGAAGCAGCCTCTAAAACGGCTTTTTTTACTAATTCCTTATCCGAGCCATAAGCCACGCCAAAGGGAACATGTATACGTCTATTCTCTTCACGCAGCGTCCAGTTGGTGACTTTACCGCTGACCAGCAGCGAATTGGGAACAATGACATCAACATTATCAGGCGTATTGACCTGAGTGTTGCGCACATTAATTTCCCGTACTGTGCCCATGACATTGGAATCAAGTTCAATAAAATCACCTACTTTGATTGTCCCTTCAAACAGCAAAATAAGTCCTGAAACAAAATTATTAACGATGGATTGCAGGCCAAAACCAATCCCCACACTCAATGCACCTGCGACCAGAGTCAGGCTACTGAAATCCAGACCGATCGAAGACAGCGCAATGATTATGCCTAATAGTAAAATGACATAATGCATTAAACGACCGACGGTATAAAATACCGATACACCTTTATCATTGGCCTCAATTCTTTCCGCTAATCTGTCCATGCTGCGGCGCAATAGCGAGGAAAGTAACCCAGCGATGGCAATGATTAATACCACTCGTGCCAATCCAGCCGCCGTGACCGGCGTTGATCCAATACTAAACAAAGGTAATTTAGCCCAGGAAATCATTCCATCCAGAAAATCTTCTGCTTGCGAGCTACTCCAACCGAGTAAATAGGCTAGCTTACCAGAGTGTAAAAGAAAGCGCTTATCCACTTCCTGGCTGAGCGCATCTAGGGTATTTTGCCTGATATCTAAATGCCTTAATTCAACCAGACTGCCTTGAGTTAGCTGCTGGCGTTGAGCGAGTGATTTTTGCAAGTTAATATTGGCTTTATTGGCATTTTTTTGTTGCAATATTTCATCCTGAATACGCGTTAATTCATTGACGGAATCTTTATACCAAATAAGCGATTTCTCTCGACTGGCTGTCATCAGATCCTGCCAGTGTTGTAAGTGCTTTTGAATATCATCATTGCGATGTTTGTCTGTTGCGCTCAAAAGAGAAGCTAGGTCTTTTTTTGCTTGCAGAGAAGCAAGTTCAAGGCTTAAAGCATTCTGCCTGATCATAAGTTTTATCACTTCCTGATCATGCATTCTGGCCTGACTACTCGATGTCGGGGAATTTTCAATGATACCCATCGAGTCAGCAAGCTTTGTATGCAAAGCTTGCTGTTTCTGTGTCAGTTGCTGTTGCAGTTGTACAATACGAACATTTAATTGCACTAAATATTGTGAACTTACCTGTAGTCTTGTACTCGCCAACTTGTTCAATTCAATCAGTTTATTGATACGTTTGCTTTGTTTTTTTAAAGTGTTTTTGCTTAATTTAAGACGCTCTGCGCTAACGGCAATAGCAGAGTGGTCAAACATAATACGTAGCCCAAATACGAGTTTTTCACCACTACCTGCCGTCATTTTGGCATACTCAAGTTGCTTGATGTCTAGCTGACTTTCGGCTTCTTGCAAGGCACTTATTTGCGTGTCAATGTGATTCTGGTTATCTATAAATTCGGATTGTTGCACACGCAATTGATCGCTAATGTCCAGCCATTCATCAATTGAATAGCTGTCTTTAGCTGAAATAACGCTGACCTTAGGACTTTTTTTAGCCTTTAACGCCAGTTTATTCAAAGTTAATAAATTTTTAATTAAACGATCAAGATATTGCTGAGCAGACTGCTGTTGCGGTTTTGTCAAAGAATTTAACTGCGCAGCATATTGCTGTTTAGCTTTGTGTATACGCTGCAATAATGTCTTATCATCAACATTGAAATAATCCCACCATTTTGAAATCAGGGCACCAGGCATGGGTAATGTAATTTCATCCTTAGCACTATTTTTTACCGTGGCTTGGTGAGAGCCGATATTCAAATCAGACTGGCAATATACGCCAGTCGATAGAATCAAAAGGGAGCACGCTATTAAAACCTTAAAAAACATGGAATAATTCCTTATCCATTTGTTGAATACTTTCACAGCCTCTCAGAATATCCTATACTTTCGTATATTATTTAATGATGATCAAGGCAACGAAACATAGCCTGCATTATCAACCACACTCTGTCCTTCTACAGAAAGTACAAAGTCTATAAAAGCCTGCATCACTGGTGTGAACGGCTTAGCAATAGGATAATTAACGACAATAGCCAAAGTTCGGCTTAAAGGGTACGCACTGGAACGAATCGTATCAGCTACCGGCAAGATCGCCGCTGCATTTTTATTCGGAGCAACAGCAAGTGCCCGCATACCGGCTGAGCGCATGGTGCTACTGGAAAAACCGATTCCGGAAATATCCGAAATAAGCGCGTCCTGAACGGCTGCAGGCCCTGCCAGCGCTTGAAAATATTGATTAAAATCACCACCACACAAGGCCGTCTGCCTGAATAAATCGGTAGCACCTGTTTCAACCGTTAATCCATAAACAGCTATCCAGCGTTTTGCCAATGCGCCTTTTATGCCTAATTCTGCCCATGTTCTAATCGGCTTAGGCATACCACAACGCAAAGTTTCGGAGTACACCGCATCCAGTTCTTGAAAACTAATGTCTTTTAAAGGATTTAAAGCATTAATATACACCGCGAGAGCATCCTTAGCGACGGGAATAATACGCGGCGGATAGCCATAGCGTTGCTCAAATGCCTGTTTCTGCTTATCGCTTATATTTGTACTGGTCAGAACCATATCAGCCGTTCCATTAATCAGGGTATCAATACCTGTGATGCTGCCTGGATCAGCTATGGTGACAGTAATGGAGGGATTTTGCTCGGCAAAGGCTTGTGTCCAGTAAGTCATAAGATTACTTAATGCGACAGAGCCGCTAAAAACGAGATGTCCTGCATCCGGCAGTGCTTGTTCAGATGCTTTGGCGGCATTAGGCGTACTAGCAAAACTTATGATGCTTAAGCCTATTAGCAATAGGCTGCTGGCAGGTTTAAAGATCAATCTGTCATAAGGTATTTTCATCTTGTTCCTCTCTCTTGTTCTAGTTGTTCTAAAATAAATTCCTAAGGATTCAGGGTAGGATGTGCTGAGGGACGAAGCGCATCACGTATCACGGTGCGCTTCGTCCCTCAGCACACTATGGTAGGCGCGCCACCGCGCGCCTCATGATAGATTTTGGGACTCCATGTCACAAAAATCGATTCGCCACGCGGCGAATCATTGGCTCCAGCCGCCCTGCGTCCGCCACAGACTACGCACAAAAGCCGCTTCGTCAGGGCTACCACAAATGGCTCTACGGCTCTTCGGGATAAAATTTTAGCCTCCCTCGCGCGCTACCGCGCACTTCGGATTGGCAAATTTCCCTGCACCTTCTGGAGACTATCATCCCGTCCGGGGCTGACAGCGGCAGACGTGCAAAAACAAGTTTTTGCACGAACCCAAGAGCCAAATAAGAAAGCGTGTCACTTAAACCATCCTTTACCTACAAAATAAATAATCAAACTGACAGCCATTCCCAACATGCCCAGTAAAACAAGCGGATAACCATAATGCCAGTCCAGTTCAGGCATATAACGAAAATTCATACCGTAAATACCGGCCACAAAGGTCAAAGGCATAAAGATAGACGATAAAATGGTCAGTATACGTAAACGCTGACTGGTCTTTTCCTGCAACACCAGCGTCAAATGATGATGTAACTCCGATAATCGATCTTCGATTCGATCGACATAACGCTGGCTGTGCTCTATATGCGTAATAACATCACGTAAGGGCTCACGAAGGGTACTTACATCAATTGATGCAGTATCAGCCGATAATAATGCGGTCATTGTTCTATGTTTCGCCTCAAGTGCGATTTCAAAATGCGCAAGTGCCCGTTTGAAATCCAGTAACTGTTTAGCAGAATCCTCGTCATCGTTCAACATATCCTGCTCCAGATCATCGACAGTGCGCCGTATTTGCAACATGATCTCACTTGAATGGTCGACTACACCATCAAGTAATACATACAACATACTGATGACCTGTTTCTGTCGGTAAATAGAGGATAATAATTCATCAGAAAGAAAACTAGCATTAAAAGACAAGGGTTCTTCACTGAGAAGAACCAGAGTATTTTGCAGACACAATAAAGTGATTTTTATATACCGGGATAATAGCCAGTCTGCTGTTACTGGCAGTTGTAACACAAACACCCTTTCATAAGAAAAAACGCCCGAGATTGCGTTAGGGTCGATACAACGTTCAATAATCAACGGATTAGCAGCAACCGCCGGCAAGCATTTTTGAAGTTGCTCTAAATTCTGACTTAACGCATGAATAAAAAAGAGTCGATTAGCATCGTCCCGGATAGTCAGAAAATCCTCCCATCTTATTTGTTTTGGGCGTTGATTTTTGACTATCTCAAAAATCAACGTGCCTGTACTACTATCCACTGTCTTCATCTATTGTACTGTCCTTACCACTATGACTCTTTAGCAACAAAACTGCCTTCTTGACAATTTGCCACACATAATCTTTTGAGTGCCCAGGGTGCGATAAAATTGCTTGCCAAAACAATCACCGCTATTGCTGAAAAAACAGTATCGTCAATAACGCCCAGAATTTTCCCGATACTGATAAAAATAAGTACCGCTTCACCGCGTGGCATCATTCCCAGCCCTATGGCGTATGAATTAATATTTTGTTTGCTTACAAATCCAGCAACCATCTTTCCTAGGACGGCAACAAGCAATAAGACAAGCGTCAGCCAAATAGTTTCTGCATGAAGAAATTCCTTGAGATTAACCTGCATACCAACAAAAACGAAAAAAATCGGCGCAAATATTTTTTCAAGCGGGGCGATAAGGTCTTTGATAAGCCCCTTTTTATCCTGGATATTATTTAAAATGATTCCCGCCATAAAAGCTCCACTGATAACGCCGATACCCAAAAAATTCGTCAGCCAACTAATCAATACCAGCATCATAATAGGAATCAGTATCCGGGTATGGGATTGTTCAAAATTATAAAAACTGGGTATATGCTTAACCAATTGTTTGCCAATAACGATAATACCCACAAATATAAAGGCAGAATAGAAAAACAAGGTCATTATTTCACCTATTTCAAGCGTTTCACCCAACACGATATTGGTAATAAAAGACAAGAAAAACATGCCGAAAATATCATCAAGAAATGCAGCATGCATCACCAATTGTGCTTCCCGGCTTTTCTCCCTGCCTAAAGAGGTGAGCATACCCGTTGTTATCATTGCGCTGGTTGTGCAGAGTGCAGCAGCAATAAATATATGTACCGAAGTACTCTCTTCCGGCAACAACCAGACACTGGCCAAAAGGCCCAGAAAAAAAGGCGTTAGAGTGCCCACCACAGACACTAAAAAGGCCAAAGGTTCTGCTGCCTCAATAATTTCTTCAACTTTAGTCTCCAGCCCTAGCTTAAATAATAATAAAAACACACCAAAATTGGAAAACATCCATAATGCTACCCCCAGTAAGACCAGAGCCGGTGATTTATTGGTGGTAAATACCTCGGATAATCGAGTCACAAATTCCTGAGTTTCGGGGTTATCAGGGGAATATAAATGGTTTAGCGTATCACTCACCGATAAAGATGAGGTCCAGACCGCCTGAAAAATATCACTGGCATCACTGAGATGCATGACCATAAAAAATACCGGTGACCAGTCCAGCCAATATAATAAATTACCTGCCACAATGCCGATAAGAAGCTCACCCAGTACGTTAGGTAAGCGATAATATCTGGATAGAATATGCCCTATCAGCGCCAGAACAACAATTAACCCGAATTCCAGCAGAATAAAGGAAAAAGGGTCTATTGATGTATATTGATTGACCCTCTCTAGAGAAAATTCTGCGGCACTAACCGGGAAAACGATAGTCGTCATCAACAGCATAAGCGTTACCATGACTGACAAATGAACGTGTTTACTACAATTTAAAAACATAATTTGATCCCTAATTAGGAAAGTTTAAAATGACCCGAATTCAGCTTATCTTATTTTTGGCTAGTACAGCAACAATACCCAGTTCTTAAAGATGTGACATATAAGTACCAAAGCATAATGACTTTAACATTTTACTGGTCTTTATTTCCCATCTTCGGCGTTGCATACCTAGTACAGCAGCGTGTTGGACGGATTAATAGATAACTGTAATTTATATTTTAAATTAGTAGCTTAATAAAACCCTATCCATCAAACCTACACGGTACTGTACTAGCTATGCGCCTTAAAGACGAATAAAAACCCTGCGCCATCCTGATAGGTTATTTATTACGCGTTACCTAACTCCTTGTAGAAATCAGCAAATCGAAAAGTGCAATCAATGAACATCCGGAAAGTAACAGACTACTCAGGGTAATTATCCAGGCAGGCACTCTGTCAGCTACGCTTATATATACATGGCTGTATCGCCAGGCAGCCAGTAAAAAGGCAGCCACACTGAGTAGAATTAAAGTAGTCACTATTGTTAGCAAAACCCATAATGACATCATATTACCCATGAATTTGTATACGCCAAGTCCAGCGACTAGCGCAGCCAAACCTGTCCGAAGCCATGCCTGGTAGGTTCTTTCATTAGCCAGGTCGGTTCGACTCAATGCCAAAGTGTCTTTGTCTGGTACAATCGGTGATTCAGACATGATAGTCTCTATCTTTGTTCCCTTGACATGATGATATCAAGGTAATTATTGTGTGTAGGATTTTCTTTTTCACTCTTTTTTTCTTATGTTTATCAGAACTATGGTATGCTTCGTGCCCTAAAAAGGCTTATTATAAATGCGAGTAAAGCAGTACCTGAAATAACTTTATAATACCTTGGCGTGTTGTAAAACCTCATCTAGCGTAGTCAGAAATCGTGCTGAATCAGCCCCGGATACAACTCGATGATCACAACTTAATGTTAACAGGCATTGCCCCTCATGTTCAGCACCTATTGCCAGGATAGCGGCAGCCCCCAAAGGTACTAAGGCATCAAACCCATAAACAACAGGAAATACCCCAAGATTTGATAAATAAAATGTTGCACCAGTATAGTCTTCTTGTTCTAAACGTTGACGTTTAATTTTATCTTTTAAAATTCGCCAGTCTTCTGCCAGCTCATCAAGTGGTCGTTCAACAACATCTCGCAACACAGGTGTTAATAAGCCACCAGGTACATCAACGGCAATTCCAACATCAACACGGTCACGGTGAGCCAAGCCTTCTGGAGTAAATACAGCATTAAATTGTGGATTAGCTTTGATCGTTAGTGCACAGGCACGAGCCAGCAACAGTGTCAGCGAAAGATTATGTTGTTTTCCCACTTTTTTAAGTGCCTTGAGGCTTAATTTAGCCTCTGTCCTAAAGGTAGGCGTTGTTAGGGTGGCAATCATATTTTGCGTTACCGCTTTCTGCATAGACGTTAGCGGTTCAAGGCGATAAGGCGGCCCAAGCTGAAGATTAAGCGTTGGTGATTGATGTGCGGCAGCCAAAACCTCTTCCGCTTGTATGTGTCCATCTTTACCCGGCATCACTGTCGCAAGGTCTATACCCAGCTTCAATGCCAAAGCCCGCGCATGAGGTGATGCATTTCGCTTCCCGGAGGCAGCCGGGATATGATGCGCTAACAAAGGAGTAATCTTAGTTTCCGGGGAATCAGATACAGGTATCTGCACGGACACTGCTGGGATATCAACAGTTTGCACCGCTGTTTCTTTCTGAATAACTGAGGGTATAGCACTCGTATTGTCCCCAGGACTTGTATTAGAATCTGTTTTTTTGGGTTCTATCGCAGCATTTTTCTCTTGTTCGGTGATATAGCCAATCACCTGTCCAATTGGAATATCAGTATCGATAGAGGCAAGAGGCCCTGCCAGATAACCTTCATGAAAAGCCTCTACTTCCATAATGGCTTTATCAGATTCAATCTCGGCAATCACATCGCCTTTATTAATTTTATCACCTGGCTGTTTAAGCCAGCGTGCTAACTTACCTGTGCTCATGGTATCGGATAACACAGGGAGAGTAATTTCGTATTTCATGGTTTGCTCCTTGCAATCATTCAAGCGGGTAACCGAAACTGTCGCGCAGCTGTTACAATATCATTAATTTGTGGAATACTGGTAGCTTCTAGTGCTTGATTATAGGGCGTTGGTATATCAAGACCTGCCACACGAATAGGAGGTTCATCCAGTGCATAGAAACAACGTTCCGTTAATTGTGCAACAATTTCTGCGCCAGCACCAGCAAAACCACAGTCCTCCTCAACCACCAATAGGCGATTAGTTTTTTCCAGTGATTGTACGCAGGTATCCCAATCAATAGGGCTCAAACTACGCAAGTCAATAACCTCGGCATCAATACCCTGTTTTGCCAGTAATTCTGCAGCCTGCAAACATAACAACACATGCCGCGAATAACTAATAATGGTTATATGTCGACCTTTGCGTCTGACTAAAGCGCGATGCATCGGTAACCGTTCCACACTGGAATCAATCAACCCTTTAGTGAAATAAAGTAACTCATGCTCCAGTAAAATAATAGGGGCATTACTACTGATTGCCTGACTCAATTGCCAGTAGGCATCTTGTGGGGTAACAGGTACAGCAATACGTAAGCCTGGTACATTCATCAAAGTATGTTCCAGGCGCTGAGAGTGCTGAGCCCCCAGTTGTTTAGCCACACCACCTGGCATACGAACGACAAGTGGCATAGGATACTGACCACCAGACATAAAAGGAATTTTGGCAGCCATATTAATAATCGCATCTAACGCCAGCAGAGCAAAATTAACTGTCATAATTTCAATGACCGGACGCATACCCACCATTGCGGCACCAACACCCAAGCCAGTAAAGCTGTTTTCTGAAATCGGTGTATCACGAACCCGGGCTTCACCATATTTGGAATAAAGTCCTTCTGTCACGCGGTAAGTTCCACCAAATAAACCGACGTCTTCACCCAGTGTAAAAACGGATGAATCTTCCGCCATTTCTATATCCAGAGCACTATTCAAAGCTTGCCAATACATTAATTCTTCGTGCATCATCTTTACTCCTAAATTAAGGTTTCGCCGCGTTGATTAAACTGTAAATAAGCCTGGCAATCGTCCATGGATGGCTGAGGGCTTTGCAAAGCAAAGGCAACTGCCGCTTCAATTTCCGTTTCCACCTCTTTTTTGATTAACTCAAGATCATGTTCAGCCAGATGCCCCTTCTGTTGCGCTTGTTCTGATAACAGCTCAATGCAGTCCGGACCAGCCGTGGCAATTTGCTCGGCCGTCGGGTACTGGGACTCCACTTCACGTATAGCAATAGAGACAGGATCCTGACTGGCAAAAGAATGAACTTCCACTGCAGGTCTATAGGTGCCGGGATCCGCCATGGAATGACCACGAAAACGATAGGTTTCCAGTTCCAGCAAATATGGGCCACTGCCACTACGAATCTGTTTTAGTAAGCGTTGTGTCGTTTCATATACATTGAGTACATCCACACCGTTTATTTTTTCCGCTGGAATATTATAAGCAGCAGCACGCTTGTACACGTCAGTTACCGCAGAATGTCGATGAATTTCTGTACCAATCTGATAATGGTTGTTTTCGCACACAAAAAGTATCGGCAAGCGCCATAAAGCCGCCATATTAAGTGATTCGTGAAAAGTCCCCTGATTCACCGCACCATCGCCAAAAAAGCAGATCACCGCTTCCGGGAGCTTACGCAAAGAAATAGCATACCCGACACCGATGGCAATCGGGTAAGTTTCGCCAACAATAGCATAGCCACCCATAAAACGATGTTCGGCATCAAATAAATGCATAGAGCCTCCCATGCCTTTACAGATGCCGTCGCTACGACCAAATAATTCTGCCATGATGAGTTTTGAGGGCGTCCCCCGAACCAGCGCATGAACATGTTCGCGATACGTAGTCACAAGATAATCGGAAGGTTCGGTAGCATGTATAACGCCTACGGCTACCGCTTCTTCTCCTGGGTAAAGGTGTAAAAAACCAGCAAAACTGCCCTTACTGTATTCTTCCGCTACCCGCTCTTCAAAAGCACGTGCGCGTAACATATCATGTAGCATTTTATGGCTTTGTTCACGCTCCATCTGAGAGCTCCTCTGGTTCGGGTGAAAATTCATCCAATGCTTCAAAAAGTGAACTCATATACATATAGGCGGGACCACCATGCATGATGACCGCCATAGATCTGGCTTCGACAATTTCATCCTGACTGGCGCCACGTTTAACTGCACTTTTAACATGGGCGGCGATACAACGATCACACTGTGAAGCAACCGCTAGAGCCACGTTAATTAATTCTTTTTGACGTTGACTGATGGCAACGCCGGCATCCGTTTTATGTAAAAAATTTAAAAAAGATTGGGTTTCACTCGGATATTGCTCCAGTAAGCGTTTTCTTGTTGTGCCTGCCTGTTCAAGCAATTCGCCCATTCTGCCCATTTTATTCTCCTCACTTGTTTATTGTTTTATCCAGTCAACAGCATCCTGAAATTCTGATAATTTATAGGTGGCTCCCTGACCATCCATAAAATAAGAGCCTACTTTGGTCGCCCATGCTACCCATTGCTGGTCACCGACGACTGCGACTTTTTCGAAGTCATGTCGATGTTGTAGTCCAAACACAGCATCATCCCAGGCAGCACCTAGCTCCCATCCGGTAAAATTTTTATCTAAATAAAATAACACTCTAATCTTTCCAAACTGCGCTATCATCTGCTTGAGTTGAGGAATAAAAACCGCCTCGTAATCTTCGCTGGTAAGCATCTCTGTTGCTTTGACTGCAAGCACATTATCTTCGGTTTCCGGCATAATTGTTATCATGAATATCACCCTTAGTTTAAAATTGAATGGATATTTTTCGGAGTACTAAAAACATGTTTTAGCACTCCAAAAGAAAATTTAGCATCTTTCATTGAGCCGTTTACACCTTAAAGTAAGCATTCAGCCCCCTATGCCATTAAATTAAGCCAACTGTTGTAGGATGTGCTGAGGAACGAAGCGCATCAATCACGAAAGATGCGCTTCCTATCGTCAGCACATCCTACAGTCTCTTCTTAACTTACCGGTATTGGTTCTGCCCTATATTATTAACTCCCTCTTCCAATGGGTTTACGTCTTAAATGCCACATTTTTACTTTGCTAAACGCTGTTCGACTTCCAGTATCTGCATTGTTGTTTTTATAACCGTATCTGGATTCAGACTGATGGAATCTATACCGAGTTCAACCAGAAATTCCGCGATCTCAGGGTAATCGGAAGGTGCCTGGCCACAAATTCCCGAATGACGGTTATTCCGTTTAGCGCCTTCGATAGCCAGGCGGATCATCTCCTTAACCCCGGCATCACGTTCATCAAAGTCAAAGGCAACTATTTCAGAATCTCGATCCACTCCCAATGTTAATTGCGTAAGATCATTGGAACCGATGGAAAAACCATCAAAGTGCTTAGCAAACGCATCAATCTGAATGACATTATTGGGAATTTCACACATCACATAGATTTCAAGGCCATGTTCAGCCTGCTTCAAACCCAATTCGGCCATTTTGGTCAGCACGCGTTTACCCTCTTCAACGCGCCGGCAGAAAGGAATCATTAAAATAACGTTGCTTAAGCCCATATCATCGCGCACCCGTTTCATAGCAGCACATTCCAGTGCAAACCCCTCTTCATAGGCTGGATGCGTGTAGCGTGAAGCGCCTCTAAAACCGAGCATAGGATTCGCTTCCTCCGATTCAAAAGCACTCCCCCCCAGCAAGGAAGCATATTCATTGGTTTTAAAATCAGACATGCGTACTACAACCGGCTTGGGATAAAAAGCGGCAGCAATCGTTCCTACGCCTTCTGATAAATGCTGTACAAAGTAATCAGCAGGACTGGCATAGTTTTTTGTCATTTGCTTTATCGTTGCTCGCTCCGCCTCACTTTCAACTTTATCAGGGTGCAATAATGCCATAGGATGTACTTTGATATATTCATTAATGATGAATTCCATTCTTGCCAAACCAATACCATCATTGGGTAAAAAGCTGTGTTTAAAAGCCAGTTCCGGGTTCCCCAAATTCATCATAATTTTTGTTTTCGGACGTGACAAATTGGCAAGATCAGTACGGATAACTTCAAAAGGGATTTCATCTCGATAAATTTTACCCACATCACCTTCCGCACAAGACACAGTAATTTCTTGCCCGTTTACGATAGTGCTGCTTGCATCATCACAGCCGACTACAGCGGGGATACCCAGTTCACGAGCAATAATCGCTGCATGGCAGGTGCGTCCACCACGATTCGTGACGATAGCAGCCGCAATTTTCATAATCGGTTCCCAATCAGGTGTCGTAGTATCGGCAACCAGCACTTCACCCGCACGAAAATCTGCAAGATGCGCCGTACTGTTGATAACATGCGCCTGACCTGTGGCAATTTTTGCGCCCACAGAGTGTCCGCTGGCAATCAAATCGCCATTGCCTTTTAGCTGATATTCTTCCAGTGTCGTTCCGTACTGTTGTGAAGCAACTGTTTCCGGTCTCGCCTGTACCATATACAGTTCCCCATCCAGCGCATCCTTAGCCCACTCCATATCCATCGGACGTTCATGACCCACCTGCTCACTGTATAATCGTTCAACTTTGATAGCATAGTCTGCCAGTGTCAATACATCCTCATCCGACAAACAAAAGCGTTCTCGTTCAACTTTGGAACTTAGAATATTTTTAGTCGCTTCACGTGTACTTCCTTCGGAGTAAACCATTTTGATTTTTTTTGAGCCCAGACTCCTACGTAATACACTGCGGTATCCTTCTTCAAAGGTCAGCTTATGCACATAAAACTCATCCGGCTCAACAGCACCTTGTACTACATTTTCACCCAGTCCATAAGCGGCAGTAATAAAAATCACATCGCGAAATCCGGACTCAGTGTCCAAAGAGAACATCACACCACTGGTTGCCAAATCAGAGCGCACCATTTTCATAATGCCAATGGATAAGGCAACGTCAAAATGATCAAAGCCCTGATCTATCCGGTAGTGTATGGCGCGGTCAGTAAACAGGCTGGCAAAGCAGCGTTGACAGGCATCCAGTAAGGTTTCTTCGCCAGTAATATTCAAGTAGGTATCTTGCTGTCCGGCAAAGCTAGCGGTAGGTAAATCTTCTGCTGTGGCTGAACTGCGTACCGCTAGACTCAAACCTTCACCATATTGCTCCTGTAACTGATGATAGGCTGCAATAATTTCACTTTTCAGATCATCCGGTAATCCTGCCGCATAGATAATTTCACGGGCACGCTTACCGGATCTGGCCAGATGTTCAACATCCAGAGGATCAATGTCCGCCATGGTTTCGCGCAAAGCTTCCCAAGCATGAGCCTCATCTAGTACATAACGATAAGCCTGTGCCGTTACTGCAAAACCGTTAGGTACTTTGACACCTTCCGGCTCCAGTTTTTGCACCATTTCACCCAATGAGGCATTTTTACCACCTACGAGAGGAATATCTTCAATGCCGATTTCATTAAAAAAACGTATATATTGATAAGTCATACTTTCGTTCCTGTTCATTTTGAGAGTATATACTTCAGTCCATTATGATGATTATTCCACCCTGATAATTGGCTGAAGCTTGTCTGTCCTGAGCCATTTATTATTAATCTTTTTCTTCTTGCAAGCTGGCACGACGATGCTTCTCCCAATAGTAAGTGATAACCGACAAACACAAAGATACCAATAAAATAACCCAAATGTATTCTTCAATATAAGCCGCTACAATGGCAGTAATACCGACCAGAGTACCCAGCAAACTAAACCGCCAGCCCAGATCACGGCCATCCAGAAATAGCGACAAACCCAGAATAAGTTCAATAATAAGTCCGGTACTTTCATAGTTCAAACGACCAGCATTTAATAAAAGATAAACGCCTGACACTGTCATTAAAGTCGCTCCCCAATGGGTGACCTGCCTCAGGATTAATTCCTGAAAATGCTTACCTTGATATTCTTTCTTAGCCCAGCCTAGCCCAATACTGGCAAAAGCAAATATAATAATCATCAATGTCCAGTAGCGATGACTTTCAAGGGGAGAAAAATCCGTTATCCCCATCCCCACTAATGACAAAGCCAATACGATAAAAAGCACAATTTCTTCGATGTAGCGTTTATTTATTAATGGTGTTTTATTTATCATTAAATCCTCCAATTTTCCTTAGGTAACTCGCACTAAAGTTTCCCAGTTTTTAGGGGGGTATATAGGCGGATAGGGGCATTTATTAATGGGTTTGCTACATTGCACGCAAGATCCAATTAAAATCATACAGCCCATATATCACTGAGCTTGGTTTCTCAATAATTGGGAAACTTCAGTTAGCTATTATGCACTGAGTGAAATAACATTTTTTTAAAAAATCAGATATTATGAATCTCTACCTCTTCTGCCTTAATCGTATTCAAAACATCCCTAGCTCGTTCCATATCCTCCTGATTGCCATGAACAATTAATAAAAACTTATCAGCCTTGAGTGACTCTTCATATTTGATAATACTGTCTTTCGGAATACCAATACTAAACAGTGCAGCACCTAAAGCATTCAACCCACCTACCGCTAACGCTCCCTCAGCGCCACCAACCACTGTTGAAATAAGAGGGCCTGCCATTGCTAATGGCCCTATACCAGGGATCCAGAAAAATGCAGAGCCAAAAAGCATCCCCCATAGTCCACCCCACAATGCGCCCCATTTTCCCCAGAACATCACTCGGTCTCCGGTATTGTAATAGCCAACCGGATGTTCATCAGAATGATAACCCTTACCCACGATAGAGAGGCTTTTCATATCAAAACCAGCTTTTTCTAATGCCTTGATGGCCTGCTCTGCATCGGTATGATGGGAAAAAATGCTGATACAACTATGATTGTTTTTCATCTTATATTTCTCGCTAACTATGTTTATTAAGACTGGAGATTTCACTTTTCTTCCATATTCATTGTGAATTAAAATTCCAAGTAAAATCACAGTATTCATAATTATCAAAGCTAAATCTGTGCCAACTCATAATTCAGTAGATATTAAAGGCTCTATTGTAGATTTTTTCAGATTTTCCGGTCAATTTGACCGATAGAAAAAGGCATGAGCGGCCAAATTAGCCGTTCTCTTGTACGATCGCTGAAAATCAGGGAAACGGAGCTTAGCGAAGTGATGATTTTTAGTCCCTGATAGGCGACAGGGCAATTCGCCAATCCGAAGTGCGCGATAGCGCGCGAGGGAGGCAAGAATTGCATTACGAATAGCCGTCCAGCCATTTGAGGTAGCAATGACGAAGCGGCTTTGTGCGTAGTCGTTGCGGACGCAGGGCGTTCAGGGCATCTCCTATCCGCTGCGTAGGTGAAAGAATTCAGGTGACAGGAGTCCCTGAATTTCGTGAAGTAGCATGGCGCGCCTGTTCAGCTCAGCTAGAAACTGATAACGACGATAACTTGCATAATAACCATTCCACTAATAAGATAATAATGTTTAGGCATTACCTTTAATAAATTAATATGTACTGATAATATCTAGCATATTAATCTGAGACGGAGACACCCCATGGATACCACCATTATTCTGCTGGATCGCGCGCACTTCGCATTTAATATATTATTTCATTATCTGTTTCCGCAACTGACTATGGGGCTGGCAGCCCTGATCTTGCTTTTTAAAACGCTAGCATTGCGCACTCATAATGAAGCCTATAATCGCGCAGCACGTTTCTGGATCAGGCTATTTGCGGTCAACTTTGTCTTTGGCGTGGTCACCGGTATTCCCATGGAGTTTCTTTTCGGTACCAATTGGGCAGAATTTTCACGTCGTACCGGTGGTGTCATCGGCAGTTTACTGGCGATGGAGGGTCTGTTTGCCTTTATGATGGAATCCGCCTTTCTGGGCTTATTGCTGTTTGCGGAACAGCGGATTAGCCCACGCGCCCACTGGTTTGCTGCATTTATGGTCTGGTTTGGCACCTGGTTATCAGGCTTTTTTATACTCGCCACTAATGCCTGGATGCAACATCCTGTTGCCTATACCGTATCTAGCGAAGGCGTGTATTCACTCAACAGTCTATGGGGACTACTCAGTAATCCCTGGCTTTTTTGGCAATACCTGCATAATATGAATGCTACGCTGATTACTGCGTCATTTGTGGTCGTCGCGGTAGGTGCTTATTATCTGTTATCAGGCAAACATATTGAATCAGCACAACTGTTTGTACGCAATGGCGTTGTAGTCGCGACAATCGCCACTATTTTACAGATCTTTCCTTTCGGTCATGGTGAGGCGCGGCAAGTTTTTGAACATCAACCTACTAAAGCGGCGGCAATGGAAGGTATTTTTCAGACTCAAAAAGGCGCGCCACTGATTCTTCTGGGACAGCCCAATATGCAAACGGAGACTCTGGATAACCCGCTGGTCATCCCCTATATGGATAGCCTGCTAATGACAGGTGATCTTCGGGGTGAATTAAAAGGCCTGGATGATTTCCCCAAGGAGGACTGGCCTGATGCGATTCCTTTAATCTTTTACAGTTTCCATGCGATGGTTATTCTGGGCACGCTATTTGCTGGCATTATGCTGATTTCTGCCTGGTTATTATGGCGTAAACGACTGTTTGCATCACGCTGGATGCTCTGGATTTTGATGTTAAGTGCACCACTGCCCTATTTTGCCACGATGGCTGGATGGATGACCACAGAAATTGGCCGCCAGCCCTGGCTAGTCTATGGACTGATGCGTACGGTTGAAGGCGCATCCCCACACGTTAGCTCAGGTAATGTTTTATTTACTTTATTGGGTTTCGTGCTTTTATATATGCTGATGGGGCTACTTTTCTTTTCGCTGGTGATACGTATTATTAACACCGGCCCAGAAGCTATCGAAAAAAATACTTAGAGGATATCGTTATGGAAACAATCTGGTTTATTATACTCGGCGTATTACTGACTTTATTCGTGGTACTGGACGGATTTGATTTTGGTACCGGTATCATTTATCTATGGCTAGCCAAAAATAATACTGAGCGTAGAACAGTATTAACGGCAATTGGCCCTATCTGGGATGGTAACGAAGTATGGCTCATTATTGGAGGGGGTACCTTATTCTTTGCCTTTCCAAGTGCTTACGCATCCATATTCAGCGGATATTATCTGGCCTTGATCCTGTTATTGTGGCTATTAATATTTCGTGGTTTGTCCATGGAGTTGCGCTCACAACTATCCGACCCTTTATGGCATAATTTCTGGGATACTTTATTGGTGATTGCCAGTATCGCTATTACCCTAGTGTTAGGCGTAGCGCTGGGAAATGTACTGCGTGGGGTGCCACTGGAAGCTGATGGTTTCTTTTTCTTGCCTTTATGGACAGATTTTATGACTGGCGATCACCCCGGCATTCTGGATTGGTACACCCTACTGACTGGGTTGTTTGCCATCGCGCTTTTTGTTGTGCATGGTGCTAATTTTATTGCGTTAAAAACCGGACAGGCTATACAACAACGTGCCCGACAAATTTCTCGTGGCGGCAATTATTTTGTGGCGTTATTCATGTTGATCCTGCCCTTCGCTACGCATTATGTCCAACCCACCTTTATGCAGAATTATGCGCAACACCCTCTGGGAATATTGTTGCCGATACTGGCAGCCAGCACATTAGTGCTCATGTTTATCATGCGTAGCAAGGATAATGATTTATATGCATTTGCCGCTTCCGTTAGCTTTATTGTGCTATTACTACTCAGCGTCGCCTTTAGTATTTACCCTAACATGCTAATTGCCACAACTCATTCAATCCACAACTTGACTATCTATAATACTGCCACCTCAGCATATGCACTACAGACAGGTCTAATCTGGTTTTCAATAGGCGCACCGCTAGCGCTTATCTATACACTTTATATGTATCGCTCATTTCGTGGCAAAGTGGTGTTGTCCGATGATGATGAGGGCTATTAAGGAAATGACTGTCCTTTAAATATAACCACTCAGAGACTCACTGCCAATAAGTTAAGGGTTTATATTGTCCAAATCGTAGGATGTGCTGAGGCACGAAGCACATCCTACGTCTCTCCTTAACTTAATGGCAGTGACTCAGAGACTATGAAAGTATTAAGATAGTGGAGTATAAAAACAAGTTTTTATACCTCCTGGATTCGGGCAAAAACTTGTTTTTGCACTCCTAATGATCAGCAGGTAAACTTTAAGCGCAGGAAGTGTGGATGTTCATCCACACT
The DNA here is from genome assembly GCA_016592635.1 of Methyloprofundus sp. Classification (NCBI taxonomy): domain Bacteria; kingdom Pseudomonadati; phylum Pseudomonadota; class Gammaproteobacteria; order Methylococcales; family Methylococcaceae; genus Methyloprofundus; species Methyloprofundus sp. Next base: position 1,339,191 of record AP023240.1, on the reverse strand, counting down.
TCCTGCCTAGGTATTATACTGATGCTTGATCTATCGGCTTATTTCGGTTGATTAAATAATACGCTACCGGAATAACAAATAATGAGAATCCCGTAGAAGCAAAAATACCAAAAATAAAACTCCAGGCCAACCCAGAAAACACCGGATCAAGAATAATCACGACTGCGCCAAACATCGCCGCAGCAGCGGTTAACAGGATAGGACGCAGGCGGGTAGCACCCGCTTCAATTAAAGCCTCCTCCAGACTGGGACGATCTTCATGGCGGCGTGTTTTTTCAATAAAGTCAATCAGAATAATTCCATTCCGTACCACAATACCAGCTAGAGCAATCATACCGATCATCGCCGTTGCAGTAAAAAATATCTGATCTGGATAGCCGTCTACCGGCGTTGTAAATAACACATTGAGCAGCCAGAACCCCGGCATGATACCAATAACCGTTAAGGGTATGGCAATCATCATGATAGCGGGTAGACTCAAGGAGCCGGTTTGCACGACCAATAACACATAAATCATTAGCAGAGCGGCAGCAAACGCGATCCCTAAATCGCGAAAGACATCAACGGTAATTTTCCACTCACCTTCGCCGCCTAATTCCGCACTATAACCTTCAGGTAAGGGGCGATCGCTAAAATCACCCAGTAAATCAATAATGGCCTCTACCGGACTACGCCCGGCTGTATCACCAATCACATAAGCGACCCGGCGTAGATTTTTATGATAAAGCGTTTGTTCATCATCAAGCTCTACTATCTGACCCAGTTCCGCTAATGGCACTAATTCACCGGTTTGACTTTTAACCCGTAAAGTCAGTAATTGCGAGATATAGGAGCGCTGTTCTCGTGGCAGTTGCAAAATCATTTCCAGTGCTTGCCGTTCACTGGGGATATGCAGCGTTCCCAATAATTTTCCACTGAGCGCAATTTGTAACGTTTGCGCAATTTGCTGGCTGTTGACATGAGTTAATGCTGCTTTTTCTCTATCAATTTTGAATAGCAGACGTTGATAAGGCACAAATGAATAATCATCGACATCAACGACACCCTCTGTGGCTGTAAAACGTTTGCGCACATCTTTACCTACCTCAAGTAATTGCTCATAACTGGCATCTTCAGGGCCATAAATTTCAGCGACTAAGGTATCTAATACTGGCGGGCCTGGGGGAGATTCCACTATTTTTACATTTGCATTATATTTGCTAGCGATAGCTTCAATTTGTTTACGCATACGCAAAGCGATTTGATGTGATTGTTGCTCACGTTCTTCTTTGGCAACCAGGTTAATGCGAATCTCGCCGACGTTACTACCAGCGCGTAAATAATAATGTCTTACCATGCCGTTAAAATCCATCGGCGAAGCCTGACCGATGTAGGCTTGATAATCAGTGACTTCATCCACTGTGGCAAGATACTGACCTAAAGCCCGGGCTACCTGATCGGTTTGCTCCAGCGTGCTATCTTTAGGCATATCAATCACCAGTTGCAGTTCATTTTTATTATCAAAAGGCAGTAATTTTAAGGGCACGACGCGAGTAACCGCCAGCATCGTAGAGGCGACAAAAGCAATGATAATCAGCAGAATAAAAAACCATGCGCGTCCAGGTGTTGCAATTAATGCACCCAAGGTTTTGTGATAAAACCTGAAAACGCCTGACTGTTTTATATCAAAGCTCTGTTCATTATCATGGTCATGCCGTTTTAATAATAAGTAACTTGCCCAGGGTGTGATAGTCAATGAAACGATCAGTGAAACCAGCATGGCAACCGGGACATTAAAGGCCATAGGCGCCATATAAGGCCCCATCATGCCAGTAATAAAAAACATCGGCAAAAAGGTTAGAATCACCGCAAAGGTTGCGACGATTGTCGGCGGCAAGACTTCCTGAATAGCTGATAATAGTGCTTTGAGCGGGGGTTCATTGCGCAGTAAATAATGGCGATGGATGTTTTCGACATTAACGATGGGGTCATCAACTAATAAACCCAATGACAAAATCAAGGCAAACATCGTCACCCGGTTAATGGTATAACCAAAAATCAAATCTAATAGCAACGTAAAGGCAAAGGTTACCGGTACCGCAATGGATACGATAAGCGACTCTCTGCTACCCAGAGAAAAGATCATTAAAATAACAATAATCAGAATAGCCAGCATTAAATGTTCGACCAGTTCATTGACTTTATTATTCGCGGTTTCACCATAATCGCGACTAATCGACATGACAATATCATCAGGTACGATAGTGCCTTGAAAACTTTTTGCCATGGCAATAACATCTTCAGCGACTTGTACTGCGTTACTACCTTTGCGTTTGGAAATGGCGAGAGTCACCGTTGGCCATTCTTTGCCAGCCTGTGCTGTAACTGGTTTCCTGGTATCCAGTAAGCGCATTTTTTCCACTTCCGGACCAAAACCTATGCGGGTATACGTATTTTTATCTTCTTCACCATCCAGGATACGCGCCACATCGCGTAGATAAACCAGCCGTCCCCCCGCACTTTTAATAACGGTAGCCCCCACTTCTTCGGGTGTTGAATAATAGGGTCCTGCCTCTAAATAAACCTGCTGATTATGGTTGGCAAAATTTCCCGCACTGACATTGATATTAGCTGTACCAATTGCCTGGATAATTTCCATGATAGAAGTGCCATGAGCGACTAAGGCTGCCAGATCAGGGTATACGGTAATTTGTCTGCGTGCACCACCTACCACCCGGCTTTTTCCGACATTATCAATATTGCGCAATCTGGCCAACAATTCATCAGCAGTACGGCGTAGCGACATTTCATTCTGATTATTTGAATCCGACGATAAGTTGAGCAAGACGATGGGCACATCATCAATATTGACGGGTTTGACAATCCAGCGAGAAATTCCGGGGACCATCCTGTCCTGATTAGACATGACTTTGCTCCATGTTTTTACCAGGCTGTCCTCAAGGTTTTCGCCGACATAATAACGTACAGTGACAATCGCCATGCCAGGGCTTGCAGCCGAATAGACATATTCAACGCCTTCAATCTGCTTTAATAAGGATTCTAAAGGCGTGGTCACTAATTTTTCTACTTCTTCGGCACTGGCTCCAGGCATTTCAACCATGACATCCATCACGGGCACAATAATTTGCGGATCTTCTTCCCTTGGAGTCAGTATTAATGCGGCTGCCCCTGCCATAAAAGCAGCAATAATAAGCATCGGAGAAAGTGAACCGATAGTAAATAATTTGACGATTCGTGTTATCCAGCTGCTTTGGCTGGAAATGTTTTTAATGTCTGTGTGTTGCAGATCACTCATGATTAACTCCGATTATTGCACGACTACGATTTCGCCTGCATTCAGGCCGGATTGAATTTCTACATCATTACCATAGTGTTTGCCAATACGGACTTGACGCGTGTGGAGTTGATTATTGATCAGGACTTTGACGACTTCCAGCTGGCCAATTTTACGTACCGCAGCTGCGGGTACCAATAAACCTTGATGTTGATCACAAACCTGCTCTAGCCATCCAAACAAGCCAGGTTGTAATGCTACCTCTAAAGGTAAGGCCGCTTTAATCAGAATGGTCCGTGTTTGCGGATCAACTTCCGGAACAATTTCATCAATTTCTGCGCTAAACTGTTGCTCTATCGTCTCTATTTTGACTGGAACCTGATCGCCTAGTTTAATATGACGCGCACAACTGGTTGGTACGGCCGCTTCAAGACGTAATGCCGCTGAATTATGCATGGCAACAATCGGAGCGCCTGCAAGCCCCATATCTCCCGGTTGTTTCAGACGTTTAATCACAATACCATCGAAAGGCGCTTTAAGTATGGTATCCGCAAGGCTGATACGGGTTTCTTTTAAGGCGCTGGCTGCTGCTGCTACCTGAGCCTCTGCAACCTGATACTGAGCGATGGTATTGTCGTACGTTGCTTTCGTTGCCGCTTCCTTGGTGTACAGGCTTTTTATCCGCTTAGCATCTGCTGCAGCCCGTTTGGCATTGGCTCTGGCGGCAGTAAGTACGGCTTTAGCACTACGTCCCTGACTACGTTGTGCTTCCGGGTCTAGTTGCGCTATCACATCACCTTTATAGACCTGATCGCCTGCACTGACTTTAATGTCCAGAATACGTGCGGTAATACGCGGGGAGATATTGATTTCAGTACGTGATTTTACCGTGCCAGGCCAAGAAAAGCTGTCATTAAGCAATAGGCTTTGCACAACAGCTGTTTTATTGTTTTTATCCAGTGCAGAAGATGACAATGTAGTCGTGCCCGGGGCTATTTTTTCAGTACCAATGATGCCTAACATATAAAGTAAGATCAGTATTAATCCGGTTACGGAAAGGCAGAGATAAATAATTTTTTTCATAGTAATAGTCGCTTTAATCAGGGTTATTATAGAGTCAGGATTTTGGCCTGAATTATTTCGAAGTACCAGTGACCCGCTGTAAAGCGGCATAAGCGCGGAAGGTATCAAAACGGGCAGAAATAGTTCTGGCTCTGGCTTTATCTCTGGCTACTTCTGCTTCAAGAAAGCGTGTCACCGAAGCTGTACCTGCCTGAAATTGGGCAGTGACCAGACGAAATGCTTCATTCGCAGCCGTCACAGAGGTAACTGCAACCTTGGAGCGCTGTAGCGCTTCTACTAATGCCAGATAGGTGTTTTTTACTTCCTGATTGATTTGTAGTCTGGTTTTTCGTGCTTGCTGCTGAGCCTCTTCCAGGCGTCTTTCTGCCTGCCTGACGCGCTGCTGCGTACCAAAACCGGAAAACAAATCCATTTCCAGTGCGATACCGGTTGTTACATTATCCTGATTGGAAGCAATTGAGCCATTTTTACTGTTGGCACCATAGCTAACATACGCACCGACTCGAGGCAGGTACTCACCCTGTGCAATTTTTACCTGCTGTGCGCGGGTTGTGACCCGCTTTTCTGCCATCTGGATTTCAGGCCGGTTGGCTGAGGCAGTTATCAGTGCATCTTCAATAGAGCCGGGTGGGACAGGTAACTCTTGATGCTTTTGCTGAACCGTCTCAACAGGGCTAAAAGTATCCAGATCCAGTAATGTACGCAGCCCGGTTTTAGCCATTTCAATAGCATTAGTCGCCTGGATTAACCATTGTTCGGTGTTAGCCAGACGAACCTGTAATGATAATACATCAGACTTGAGTGTGGTGCCTTCCTGATAACGTATTTTGGTATTCTTCAGTTCGTGCGCTACTGCATCTTTTGAACGCTGGGCGACGGATTGATTTTCTTTAGCCACTGATAAGGCATAAAAACTATCCGTCACCATCTGCACCAGATTATTACGCATTGTCGAGCGTTCCAGTTCCGATATTTCACTGCCTAACTCAGCGACTTTATAACGATAATAATCTTGTCCGCCATTAAAAAGCGAAAGATTAGCAATAATTTCAGGACGGAAATTAGTCCGCCCTCCCGGATTATTAATATTGGCAAAATCTGCTTGCTGAAAATCACTTTGTGCCACAATCATACCAAAGACCTGAGCGGGGTTATTACTATAATCATAGCCTACACGACCTTTAAGTTGCGGGTAAAAAGCAGCCAGGCTTTCACCTACCTGCGCCTGAGCAATAGCTATTCGTTGCTGAGCAATATGCATATCCGGATTTCTCACTAAAGCCAGCTTGATTGCCTGAGTTAAGTCTAGCGGTGCATCTAACGTAAGAGCATTGTTATAGCTCAGCCCATTGTCAATACGTTCATTTTGAGAAGTAGCGTTATTATTTCCTGCTGCAAGGCTACCGATAGAAAATGTAGAAATCGCAAAACATATGCTGGTGCATATGAGCTGTTTTGTTTTGTGTTTCATACTTTATCCTTGAAGATAATGTCCATAGAATGGTTTTACCCGAATTTAAGTTGATATAAGACTTCATGTGTACTGATACATCATTTATGTGTTTTTTTATCATTGTTATTTCAGGCTTTTTTATTACAAGTAAAAATAAACAAGTCAGTCAATAAATTGTCTAGTATTTTAGAGAATGCTAATATAAAAGCAAATGATATTTATTATCCGCCATTTCATCAGCTTTTCCAGGCGGCCGGTTAATTCAAGAATCACTGCGAGCTTCCTTGCCCTGCCATATTGTCCCTTCGCAATCCCTCTCTATCGGTCAAAATGGCCGTAAATAATACTGATATTCCAAAATTATTATATCAAATCAACACAATATATTTTTGGCATAAAATGTGCTTAAGATTATAGTTGAAAGTAATACTTAGCACTATTTATAGCACAAATAATTTGAGGAATAAAATGGAAGCCATGAAAGAAGAAATAAATCATGATCCTGTCGTACAGCAACATGCTTTGGTCAATTTACAAAAGTCGATTGAGGCTAAAATTATTGGTCAGAAAGATTTAATTGAAAACCTTCTGGTCTGTTTGTTAGCAGATGGTCATGTATTAATTGAAGGGATGCCTGGATTAGCTAAAACCACTGCAGCAAAGGCCATTGCTGAAGGTATTCATGCAGATTTTCACCGCATTCAATTTACCCCGGATCTTTTGCCTTCTGATCTGATCGGGACAGAAATATATATTCATGACAAAAGTGATTTTACATTCCGTAAAGGCCCACTGTTTAATAATATTCTACTTGCGGATGAAATTAATCGCGCCCCTGCAAAGGTACAGTCAGCATTACTGGAAGCGATGGAAGAAAAGCAGATCACGGTGGGTCATCAAAGCTATAAATTACCTGAGCTGTATATGGTGCTGGCCACGCAAAATCCGATTGAGCAGGAAGGAACCTATACGCTACCGGAAGCACAATTAGACCGCTTTTTAATGCATGTAGTGGTGGGCTATCCCAGTCACGCCGAAGAACGCATGATCGCCGACCTTGCCGAACAGCGAGATAGTCAGCTGGTGACACACTCTCCCGTCACAACTCAAGTACAGGATATTTTAGACGCACGCAAAGCGGTTTCAGAGATGCATTTAGCTAATAAGTTAAAAGATTATATCGTGTCTCTAGTCACTGCAACGCGTCATGCCGAAAAATATGATGAAACACTCGGCAAATGGCTTGCACATGGTGCTTCGCCACGCGCGACACTGGCGATTATTCGTTGTGCCAAAGCACTTGCCTGGTTACATGGAGATGATTATGTAACACCGCATCATGTGCAGCGGGTCGCTTTGCCTATTTTACGACATCGTATTTTCCCTTCCTTTGAGTCAGAAGCAGAGGGAGTTTCGCGTCAAATGATTATACAACGCTTGCTTGAAGTCGTTGCCATTCCATAGAGAGCAAGTCGTTATGCTATTTCCTGATTTTAATGAACTGGTTGCGCTTAAAGCCAAGACTTCACGTCTTGCATTCAGTTCTGATCGCTCGGTTACCTCGATTTCCAGTGGTGACTTTCATTCGCCTTTTCGTGGCCAGGGACTGGAATTTGAAGAGGTGCGTGAATATGCTCATGGTGATGATATTCGCAATATTGATTGGCGAGTCACTGCACGTACTAACATGCCGCACACCAAAGTCTTTAAAGAAGAGCGTGAACGCAGTGTTTTGCTTTGTGTCGATATGAATAGTTCCATGCGCTTTGGTACCAGAAGCACCTTTAAATCGGTACAGGCAGCACGTATAGCCGCCTTGCTGGGCTGGCAGGCAAACAGTAATAATGATCGTTTAGGGGGCTGTTTATTCGGTGATGCCGCAGAAGGGATGCAGTTTATTGCCTGTCAGCGTTCACGCTCGTCGCTTTGGGCGATGTTAAAGAAATTGAGTGATACAAGCATTAATGAACAAGCTGAATACATACCGCTCGATGATGTACTGCTGCATGTCAATAAGGCCGCTCCAACGGGTGCATTGATTTATATTGTGAGTGATTTTTCTCATATTGGAGAGAATCTGGAACAGCAATTAAACCGGCTAAGGCAGCGTTGTGATGTGGTGTTAATCACCGTTGATGATGTTGCTGATCAGTATATCCCACCTATAGGGACGGTGTTATTTTCTGGAAAAGAAGCTAAGACCTATGTTAATACAGATAGTCAATCAGGACGTAAAGCATACGCTGAGCAATGGTTGCAAACGCGGAATAAATTACAAAAAATCGCCACAAAATTGGGTATTGGGGTGATTTCAATCAGTACAGATGGCGATGCATATAAGGATCTGTTTTTTGGTCTAAAGCGTATTGCACTACGTAGGAGGTCTTAAACGATGGAACAGGGTCTTGCACAGTTAAAAGAGATTGAGGGTTTAGATGCTATTAGCTGGTGGCCACTTGCAGTGGGGTGGTGGGTTGTTATTGCTTTGCTTGTTTGCTTAATAATAGGGCTATTATGGATACTTCTACGCCGAAGAAGGTTTCTGCGCAGCTGGCAATATGGCATTTTAACGCAGCTGGATACGCTAAAAAAGACATTGACTCCAGAAAGTAGTTTAAGTATTGCCATTGAACTTTCTGAATTGATGCGGCGTATCGCCACGTTTGAATATTCACGAGAGGCATGCGCGGGGCTGACGGGTAAAGACTGGCTGCTCTGGTTAAAAACACACGATCCAGAATCATTTAACTGGGAAGCACACGCAAGCTGGCTGACTGATGTCGCGTATGCACCCAATGATACTCAACTCTCAACAGAGGAAATAACAGCAGTAATAAACGCTATACGCAGGTGGGTAAAATAATGATTACATTCTACTGGCCCTATATGGGCTTGCTTATACTTCTGCCTGTACTGGTTTGGTGGAAGTTGCCAAAGCGTCAACCTGCTGAAGCGTCATTGCCAGAAATTTTTTTTCCTGAAACTGGTCGTTTGACCCAGGCTTTTCCGAGTTATGGTATGCCAGCCAGGAAATCAGCTAACGGCTTATTAATCGCCATGTCATTGACATGGATCTGCTTGACATTGGCTGTGATGCGACCACAAAAAGTGGATCAATTTGCTTACGTAGAAAACCAGGGTTATGACTTGATGCTGGCGGTGGATATTTCTGGTTCGATGAAAGCGCTGGACTTCTCTACCAATCAGACCATCAAAAGTCGTCTTGATGTGACCAAGGAGGTGGTGGGAGATTTTGTGCGTGGACGACAGGGAGACAGGGTCGGACTAATTCTTTTTGGCGAACATGCTTATCTGCATGTACCGCTTACACTAGACACAGAGGCAGTCAGTCATATGCTCAATAATAGTGTATCTGGCATGGCGGGCGATGCAACGGCTATTGGTGATGCGATTGGTATGGCGGTGCGTAATTTACGTGAACGCCCGGAAGGATCGCGCGTGCTGATTCTGCTGAGTGATGGTGAAGATAACGCCAGTGCTATCCCGCCAATAGAAGCGGCAAAACTCGCTAAACAATATGGTATCCGTATTTATACCATTGGTGTCGGCAAAAGTGGCTCTGCCCCTTATCCTGATGGTCACGGCGGCATAGTGATGGCTGAAATGCCTATGGATGAGGAACGCCTTAAAAATATTGCGCAAATGACCGGTGGTGCCTATTTCAGTGCAACGAGTGAATTGGCATTACAAGATGTCTATCAACAAATTGATCAGTTGGTGAAATCCACGGCGGAATCGCGGCAATATTTAATTCGTGAACCCCTTTACCGTTATCCTTTGATGATTGCGCTGGTGTTGATGTTGATAATCGGTCTTATACCATTATATAGGAGGGTTTCTCATGGCATTTAATCAATTTAATTTTGCACAAGCTGACTGGCTATGGGGTTTACTGCTTATTCCTTTTATCTGGGGACTTTACGGATTTTTTTTCCACCCATCAGCCGCTAAACCCCGGTTGGAAGGTTTTATTGATGTACATTTATTGCCGCATTTGATAATTAGCAAGTCAGCTGGAGAGTCACATCTATGGAAAAGCATGGCAATAGCGTCGCTGTTATGGGCATTGCTGATAGGGGGGTTGGCCGGACCACGCTGGGATTTTAAAGAGGTCGCCACATTTACACCCGATCAGAGTCTGGTTATTTTACTGGATTTATCGCAGTCGATGAATGCTGATGATGTAAAGCCTACAAGGCTGGCTCGCGCCCGGCAGGAAATTGAAGATATTATGAATCTGGCTAAAGGGGTAAAAATCGGCCTGGTTGCCTATGCGGCTGACGCTCACATGATCTCACCACTGACCGATGATATGCAAACGATCCGTCATTTATTACCCTCGCTGGATACTGACCTGGTGTATATACAAGGCAGTAACCTTGCGCCTGCACTTGATATGGCAGGAAGCTTACTTGCTGCTGAACCCGGTAAAAATAAATCTATACTGGTGGTGAGCGATGGTGGTTTTAATGAGGGTGCAACCCGCCCTCCGCGCTTGCTGAGATAAAATAATAAGGTAAACTCCTCTCAATAAACTTAATTTCAAACTATCAGAGTATTGAACAGATACCCCGTCAAGAGGAGTTCGCCCATTAAAATCATGAATGAAAATACAAAAAATATCAATAAAGACGACATCCTAAATCAAACCGGCAACCTAATAGATCTTGTAGAAAAAGCCTACAAGTCAGGTACAGCAGCTCATAAGGTTGAACAAGATATATTCACTGAACTATTGAAGATGGGGCATATACTGCTGGGATATTTATTTGCTTTATATCAAGGGAGCGACCAAGGAGAAACAATAGAGCTATCCGATGGACGCCAAGTCAAAAGGTTGCCAACTCAACACAAACGAAGCTACTTATCTCTATTTGGTGAGTTCAACTTATTTCGTTGGGTCTACGGCACTCGGGAAGGACAAAAGCTTGACTGCATTCCAATGGACAAGCAGCTTCAGTTGCCATCTAGCAAGTACTCCTATTTACTACAGGATTGGGGGCAATCGTTAGTGGTGGCGGTTCCTTATGCCGAGGCAAGCAAGGTGATCAAGAGGATTTTCTCCCTATCATTTCCAGTCAGTGCTCTAGAGCGAACAGTCTTGTCGACTTCAAGTTTCACGAACGCCTATTTTGATCGCCAAACAAGTGTTCAACAGGCAGAGCCTGGTCAAATAATCGTGACATCAGCCGACTGTAAAGGCGTAGTCATTCGTAAGCCAAGTGCAGAGAAAACAGATTCCAAACAAGAGAACAAGCCTGCCAATATTGAACAGGTGACACCGAAAGGGCATTACGGCAATAAAAAAATGGCTGTAGTAGGTGCCTCATATTCTGTAGATCCTTACCCAAGAACGCCAGAAAAAGTCTTGGAAGCACTCTTTCGATCCGGGGATCCATTAACAGCAGAAATCACCGAACAGGTGAGACCCAAGCCTGTTAACAAACATGTCAGGGCCTGTATGGATCGAGACAATAAGGACACGTTGCAACCGGCACGCGAGACTATTTTCTCATGGATCGGGGGTGAAATTAAGCAGCGCAACCCAAGTGGTAATAATACTGTTGTCTTAATTATGGATGGTGAAAAAAAGCTATGGGAAATGGGAACCGAAATGATGGCTCCGGAAAATTGCATTCAAATACTGGATATTATCCATGCAGCCTCCTACCTATGGAAAGCCGCCGAAGCACTGTCCCTGGATAGCTCTACCAAAGATAATATACTGGTTGTTAAAAAGTACATGGGTTTTCTTCTGAATGGACAGGTCAAAAAAGTGATTCGAAGCTTTCGCCATCTGGCAACACGTCGAAAAATAACAGGTAAGAGGCTTGAGCAGATTAAAATAAGCTGCGGGTATTTAGAGAGTAATGCAGGGCGTATGCGTTACAACGAATATTTGGCAGCGGGTTACCCTATTGGGTCCGGTATCATCGAAGGTGCTTGCCGCCATATTATTGTCGATCGGATGGAAGAATCAGGGATGCGCTGGGTAATGGCAGGGGCAAAAGCCATACTGGGGCTACGTTGTATTTATATTAATGGAGATTGGGAACAGTTTATGGGTTTTAATATCCAACAAGAACAACGGACAATTCATCCTGCTACAGCTAATATATTAGAAGCAGTTAATGATAATGTGTTTTCACAATTAAAAGTTGCTTGAAGTTTTAGGTTTGAGCGGAGGGCGGGTTGCACCCTTTTAATGATGTCAGCGCCACTATTACACAAGCAAAACAACTGCGTAAACAGGGTGTTATTCTTGATACCCTGGGTATTGGAACCAAGGCAGGTGCTCCCATTCGTGATGCAAAAGGCGTGATCATTAAGCAGAATAGCACTGTGGTTATGAGTCATCTGGAACAGAGTAAATTGCAGGAAATTGGGCAATATATTAGTACAAACTATACTGAAAATGATAGCAAAATAGTTTTAAACCAGCTTAAATCGCGTGTGCAGGCTGAAAAAAATAAACAGCAAAAGACACGACATTGGGAAGAGCGTTTTTATCTGTTAATTCTTCCGCTTATGTTGATCATGCTATTCGGGTTTCGTCAAGGATTTGTATTTCCAGTGATTCTGCTTGTCTTTATGCTACCTGTTGATCCATCACAAGCAGCATCGCTTGAGGATTATTTCAAGAACAAAGCACAATTGGGTCAAGTAGCCATGACACATAAAGAATATGATAAAGCGAGTAGTGTATTTAAAGATAGCTATCGTAAAGGAGTGGCGCAATATAAAGCAGGTAATTTTGCAGAAGCAGAGCGTTTGTTTGCTGAATCCAGACGCAGTGAAGTTCAGGATAAAGCCCTTTATAACTTGGGCAATGCGCTTGCGCAGCAAAAGAAATTCGAGCCAGCCATCAGCGCCTATGAAAAGGTTTTGGCGCATGATGCAGATAATGAAAAGGCAAAAGAAAACCTAGCGTTAGTTAAAAAATTGCTGGAACAGCAAGATAAGCAACAGCAGGAAAATAAACCACAAGACAATAAAGAAAAAAATGATGATAAGCAGCAGAATCAAGACAAACAAGGCTCTGGTGATTCTGAATCAGACAAAAAAGACCAGTCAGAAAAGCAGCAAAAAAATAAAGTGCAGGACAAAAATGATGCCTCGGCTTCTGATAATAAACCAGATGAACAGCAAAATGAGGAAAACAAACCTGATACGGATAAAAAATCAGCAGAACAAAAGCAAGCTTCTGCCGAGGAAAAAGCCGTCGAAGAGCAGGATAAAAAGGATGGGCAAGCTCAGTCTCAGTCTGCCGAACAACAATCTGCCGAGTCACTGGAACAATCCTCTGCAAAGGCAGATGAAGGTGAGCAACAGAGCACTATGAAACCTGTCAAAACACAAGCAGATATAGATGCGGATCAATGGTTAAATCGTGCAAATAGTGATCCTAAGTCATTCTTGAAAAATCAGTTTTATATTGAGTCAAAACGCAATCAAACTAAACAAGAGAGCAAGCCATGGTAAAAAGAATTCTCACATTGTTAGTTGTCTACCTAATATTACCCGCCATTGCATTAGCGGCGGAATATACGGCAACCGTTAGTCAACATCAGGTTGCAGTTGGACAAAGCTTTAGTCTGTCTCTGACACTTTCCGATGCTTCCCCTGAAAGTGAGCCGGATATTTCAGCATTGAAAAAGAATTTTACAGTGAATGGACAGGTGCAAAGTTCAAATACCAGTATTATTAATGGTCGCTTTTCTTCCAGTACCCGTTGGGACTACCAACTGACCGCTAAAAAAACAGGCAATATCCGTATTCCTTCGCTAATAATTGAAAGCTCTAAAGGCAAATTAAAAACACAAACCTTTAACGTTTCGGTTGGAAAAGCATCCAGTCTTCCAGCAAGCAGTGAAAATAACGGCATTGATATTTCGTCTGTAGTCAGTAAGCGCAATCCATACAAAAATGAACCTGTCACTTATACAGTGACACTGGTTTCACGCTACGATCTGGCCAATATCAGCTTAAGTGAAATGACATTGGACGATGCTGTGATTGAGGAAAACGGCAAACCTGAAGTCTATGACAGCACACAAAATGGTAGAGCAGTGAAAGTCATTAAGGCCAGTTATATCATCACGCCGTTAAAATCAGGTGAAATCACTATTCCTGCAAGTACGATTCAAGGTGGTATTCCCATTCAAAGAAGATCTAATTCATTTTTTGGCAGGCGTTTTGATTCTTTTAATATGATGAAAGACTTTGATGATCTTCTAGGACGCAGGGAATTAAAGCCCTTTGCTGTAGCCAGTAAGCCCATTACATTAGAGGTTTTGCCACCTGTTACCGACGTTAAGCCATGGCTACCTGCAAGCTATTTAGGCATTACGGAAAGCTGGGATGATACTCAGGTTTTAAAAGTAGGGGAACCGATCAGCAGGCGTTTTACCCTTATAGCCAATGGTATTTCATCTAGCCAGTTGCCCTCGCTTGAATCCTTACAGGGTAAAGATTTTAAAATCTATGCAGATCAGCCCGTGTTAGATGAGTCGATTGAAGACGGTACGATTATCAGTTCAAGAAAAGAAAGCTATACACTTATTCCAAATAAAAGTGGTGGCGTTACCCTCACTGCCATTAAGTTAAGAGATATTTCTTTTAAAAACAATGCTTTTTCTGCCGCTTATGAAAATTCAGCAAGCGCCTCGCAGATGATTTTTTACGAGGCGGGTTGCGGTGCTTTCGTTCAATGGTGGGATTAGTTAAAAATAGTGCCGTCAGCTTTTCCTCTATGAAGTTGGTCTCAGTGTCTCCAAGCAATAAATCGAACGCATGATTTTTGATGGCATTAAACGATACCGAGCGGTTAACGATCTGTGGGTATTTTGTTTCTTTGGCATCTAGTTGTTTCTGTGCAGCATCCGTTAATATTGACTCAAGCCCCGTTAAATATACACTTGAATGAAAATCCTGCTTCACTGCCTCTGCCTGAGTTCCCGTAAAATTTTCCAGCCCTAACCGAGTTTTTAACAACCCATAAAAGGTTTCAATTCCCCAGCGCAAATAATATAGCTCAGCAAAATCAGCACTCGGATAGTACTTTTCATTATGTAAGGAAGTCACTAAAACTTCATTTTCACCAGTACTCAACTTAACCCGTACAAAGCGTACCTTAAGTGAAACAGGTAGGCCTAATTTACGAATAATGGACATTTGCTCAGCACAAGGCTTAAGTGTTGCCGTTTGGCTTTCTTTTCCTTCACCTTTTAGCATTTTTCTTGCTACTGCAAACGAGGCCGCCGAACAACGAATAACATAATCTCTCCGAGATTGAGTCAATTCAGCCAGCATTCGATAAGATGGGTAGTTCCTGTCCATCGTCAACAAATCTTTTGCTTGTGTATGAGCTAAATGCTCAACCGCCAAATCAATTTCATAAGCTCTCGCTCTGCCCAAACGTGCATCAATTGCCACTCGATTCAATACATCATAGAGCACCGAGGCGAGTGCATAGGGATGCTGCCCTATTATTTCACTATCCTTGCCATTTGAATAAGAAATCGTGCCAAATTCTTCTCGGACATCTTCTGTATTCGGCAAAACAACTTTTGAACCATCAATTGCCAAGACCCGAAAACCCCAGAATTTATGATAGTCGCCATCACCACCATACACCGTTTCAACTATAGCGGTTTGGTTGAGTTCTATAAATGCAGTGTGCTTAAGCTTATAACGTGCTTGCGAATAAGCACTGGCCGTTACAGGTGGTAAATCTAGCCAGCTCATCGCTTCATTCACTACATTTTGCACTGATTTAACACTTTTTCTCATCATTAAGACCATTAATAATGCAAACGGCAAACTACGATTTCGAGTAAAATCCTTTTCCGAAACTCGGTGACTTTTTGTAAATGCTTCATTTTTAAGTTGAGCTCGACTTTTATTTATTGCTTGACTTTTTTAACCATTATTATCATAAAATGCCTATATTATCCTTGTTTTTTAACAAATTTTCCTTAACTTAATGGCAGTGGGCGTTACCCTGCCAAAGATCTCGCTTGCCTGGTGGGATGTTAATAAAAAGAAAATAGCTTATGCGATCATTCCTGAACGCAAACTCACTATTGCGCTAGGGGAGTCCGTTAATAGCTTTACACCGCCTGCGCCCGTACAAAATAAGTTAGCTTCAACACAACAGAATGCAGGTACTGGCATTGCGCCAAAAATTGATATTCCAGCAACGCAAGTTATAGAACAAGATAACCGGCTTTTTTATGCGGTGATTGCCGGGTTGGTAGCCATATTACTGTTTGTTATTTTCTGGGTGATTAGTCTACAGAAAAAAGTAACGCGTTTGGCAGAAGTTCGGACAGATGAACAATCTGATGAGACATTGAAAAAAAAGGTGCTTAAACCTACAGCTACCATTAATAAGCAGGGTTTGGATACGATTAAAACCGCCTCAGAGTTGCAGAAATATATACAAAATTATGCACTGGAACATTGGGATGCACCTAAAAACACCCCTCTGGAGGAAATATTCCAGCGTGTAAAACAACACTCACCTGAACTTAAAGATGACATTGATCAAGTCGTTAACCCTCTTGTCGCCGCACTGTATGCAGGTAAGGAGGTGGATTTAAGTAATGTAAAAAAACATTGCGCAATTATCATTCAGACTCTGCAAAAAAAACAAAAATCCACTAAGGATGAGGCACAGATACTTCCAGAGTTAAACCCAAGTTAAAAACCTGTCGACAATAAAATCTGAATTCGTGAGTCAGACCACTATAAAAAGCTCTGCCCTGTTCTGGAAACCGATATCGGCATGATCGATTAACGAGGCATCTGTTTTAGCATGTTGTGGATATAAACTGATGCCAATACTGGTTCCGATTTGTACCGTATTATTAGCTTCATTTAGTTTAAAAGGAATGGATAAACTGTCAATAATATCTTTGGTAATGCGAGCGACATCTTCCGCATGATGAACATCTTCCAACAGAATAATAAATTCACCCCCCCCCCAGGCGAGCAACCATGTCTGTGTCACGTAATCGTGAGCTGATGCGGTGACTAACTTGTTGTAATAGTTCATCACCAGCAAGATGCCCAAAATTATCATTGACGGCTTTAAAGTGGTCTAAATCCAGCATCAGCACCGCTTGCTGGGTATTTTCTCGCCGACACATGGCGATACCATGCTCCAAGCGATCTGCAAATTTTCTACGATTAGGTAATTGTGTCAGCGGATCATAATATGCAAGGTTATTGATTTTTTCTTCCGCTGCCTTAAATTTGCTGATATCGGTAGAAATGGCGACATAATGCGTGGTTTTATCTTCTTCATCTTTTCTGGCACTGATGGTGAGCCATTCAGGAAAGATAGTGCCATTTTTGTGTCGATTCCATATTTCACCTTGCCATGATCCAGCCTCCAAAATGGTCTCCCACATCGCTGTGTAAAATGCTTTGTCTTGACGACCTGAGCTTAAAATTTTAGGCGTTAAACCAACCACATCTTCCGCAGAGTAACCCGTTATTTTAGTGAACGATGGGGTGACTCGAAGAATAATACCATTCACATTCGTGACCAGAATGCTTTCTTGCGATTCAAAGGCAATAGCGGCAATACCTAATTCAATTTCAGCCTGTTTCTTTTCGCTAATATCTTCCTGAATTGCCAGGTAATGAGTAATTTTTCCATTATTCTGACGCACGGGTGAAATAAGTATTTTATCGGTATATTCACTGCCATCTTTACGCCGATTTCACTACCGTACACTTTTTAAAGCAGGTATTGCGAAGAGTAGAAAAAATGGTAATGTGGACGATTTACATTGAAAATACCCTACATTGTCAGATTCTTACAAGATTTATCGCACCATTCATAGCGGCCTTCAAAAATTCTGGGATTTTGATCCCAGCAAACGTCAAAATAACGGCTTAAATATCCTGACAGGGTTTATCTGCGGTATTATACAAAGTAAATCTGTTAAGTTAGCTAATGTGGCAGGAGAGATTCCAGGATCAGGTAAAGAAGAAAGCCAAATCATGCAATTGCGCCGTTGGCTGAAAAATGAAAAAGTGGGTGTCGATTTATTTTATTTACCCTTTATAGAGGTTCTTCTTCGGTGTTTAGCCAAACAAACGCTAGTACTTGCTATTGATGGCAGCACGACAGCGCAAGGCTGTATTACCTTGATGGTCAGTATGATTTATAAAGGTAGAGCTCTGCCATTGCTGTGGGTAACCCGTAAAGGTAAAAAGGGGCATTTTCCTCAAGATATGCATATCGAATTGATTAAATCCGTTCAGGCGATAATCCCGGAAGGTACGTCGGTCATTTGTTTGGGTGACGGGGAATTTGATGGAGCAGACTGGCTGGAAACCATTAGTAGTTATGGCTGGAAGTATGCCTGCCGAACGGCAAATAATGCGATATTGTATGAGAATGGAGATGAATTTACATTTAAAGATATTTGTCCCGAACAAGGAAGCATGACTGAAATATCGGCGGTTGAATTCACTCGTAAACGTAGCATTGTAGTAAGGGCGGTTGTTTATTGGGGGAGAAAATATAATGACCCTATTTATCTAGTGACTAATTTCCCCACAGGGGGTGAAGCATTTAACTGGTATCGCAAACGTTTCCGTATAGAAACGCTGTTTTCAGACCTTAAAGGTCGAGGGTTTAACTTGCAGAAAAGTGGATTAAGGGCTCCTGAGCGAGTTTCTCGACTTATTATGGCAGCGGCTTTAGCTTATATATGGATGGTTTATTTAGGGGAGCTTGCTCTGACTAAGAGCTGGGATAAAATTATTCATCGCAAAGATCGTTGTGATTTGAGTTTGTTTACTCTTGGAGTGCGGTTATTAAAGCGCCTGCTGAGAGAAGGAAAAATACTCCCTCAATTCTGCCTCACATTATCGGGCAAGGCATTGCTGTGAGGAGGTGAAAAAGTGTACGGTAGTGAAACGCCGATTAACTAATTCTCCTTTCCAGACCTTTTCTTCCGCCAGTGTTGTCCACATAGCTTCGTATGTTTGTTTTGGCGTTTTACCGCTGTTTAACATATAGGTGCTATTTCCGATAACCTCGCAGGATGAGTAACCCGTATTGTTCAAGAAAGCCTGGTTTGCATATTCAATTGTTGCATTAAGATCAGTGATGATGACTGAGCTGGGACTTTGCTCAACTGCCAAAGAAAGTTTGCTCAATGAGTCTTCGGCTTTCTTGCTTTCAGTAAGATCGCGGATATAGGCACTGAATGCAACAATGCCTTGCTTTGTTAGTATCGGTGACATGGATATTTCAATCGGAAGTTCATGTCCGTTTTTATGCAAGCCTTCAATTTCGACTCGTAAGCTGGCGCGTTTTCTTTGCCCAGATTTTAAATAATCCTTTACGCCTTCCAGATGAGCCTTTCGATAGCGTTCTGGAATAATCATTGTATGTATCGGCTGTCCCAGTGCCTCTTCCTGAGTCCAGCCAAAAATATCTACAGCCTGATGATTCCATCCGCTAATTTCTCCTTTAGGATTTATTTGAATGATGGCATCCAGCGATGTATTAATAACGGCTTGCAGGCATTCAGCATCTTTTTGCTGGGCAGCCAGCAACTTAACAAAACCATCTGCCATTAAATTAAAATTATCACCAATTTATTTAATCTCATCTTGTGTGTCCAGCTGAACACGTTGGCTCATGTCGCCTTGAGAAAACTTTCTGGCCGAATTGGCTAAGGTTTGAACAGTGCTGATAGTGGCATAATAAAGCCCGATAAATAAATACACGGCCAGTAACGATAATAGAAGTGCGATGCCAATGTTTGTGAACAATTGTTCTTTTATTTTTTGAATGTGCACTTGTAGCAGCTGCGTAAGAGTAGGCAACAAGCTGTGATATATTTGCTCATAGCCAACATCAATCGTTTGAGTGCAAATATTATAAAACAGGGCTGGGTCGGTAGAAAATTGCCCAGATAAAATATCCGAGCGGACAAGGTCGCTAATAATGATAGAGGATTGCTTTATTTGGTAGATGGCGGGTGAAAGCGAGGCTTTTACAGTTTCATCGTAGCGTCCGTTTTTTTCTAAATCAACGATTAGCGAGTCAAAAGATGCTCTGAGTTTGGCTAATAAGGTATATATCTCTATTTTTTGCTCAGCAGACATATTTTTACCTGATAAAATTCCTGTACCATACCCCCGTATTTGTCCCAGCTGTTCAAGTCCATAAGGTATATCTCGAATGATTGCTATTGCAAGATAATGCGAAGTGGCATTAGAATCGAAAGTTAGCAAGTGCGAATTTGAAATATCCGTCAACAGCTGCTGTAATTGATCAATTAGATGCGTATGTGCGTTAAAATTATCTTCCTTTGACCAGCTTGTTTCTGATTGCTGTATCTATTTCCATTCAGCTACAATGGCTTGCCAATCATTTCCGGAGATAATCGGTTCAGGTAAGTTTACTACCAGGCTTTCAAAAGACTTTGCTGTTGCTTCGGTCGATGCTGTCACTCTATCTACCATCTTTTCATTGCCTGCAAGAGCACCAGATGATAATCCACGATGTTGCTGGATAAGCTGTATGGTTGACAGGATAGGTTTAACTAAAGCAATGCCTGCTAACTCCTTCTGTGCTGATTCAATACGCTGATTTTGATTAAAATAGATGCTGAATAATACGACCAGCAAGGCAATGGAATAAATTGTGCCTAATAATATGATTTTTCGGGTATAACCAAGCTTGTTCATGATGAATATGGCTGGGTAGAATATTTTTTTCATATTAAATATTTGAGGTTTTGTCCAAAAAATAGGCTTAAATTAATAAATGAAGTATAGTTGAGCTATTTGTTTCTGAGCCTAGAAAAATCCTAGTAAGGCAAAATAAGCACAATTTTTTATGTCTTTGTTTACCTTTTTTCAGGTTAACTCCTATACTTATTATTTCATTATATAAATTAGGATTCATCCCATGCTTACGGCACCTGCAACAGCGTTAATGAATAGATTCGGCTGTGCAAAAAAATGTTGCTTATTTCATTAAATCTTCGTCCCTTAAGACCATTATTTGCCAGTTTACACACGTTGACAGGAGTACAATAACTTTAGCTATTGCTGTGTACAGAAAAAACTAAAGCTTTTTTACTCCTGATCTTAGTTGAGTCATAAAAGTGTAAACTACTTTTATAGGGAAATGAAAGGTACTCATTATTTTAACCCGTGGTCTATCAACGATCTACTTTATGAGTATCCCTCTTAACTACAGCCCACATTGTTTTATAATCGTACCTACTTCTTCACCACTCAATACCTCTTTCTGTTCCAGCAATGCGGCGAGTTTATTCAACACTTCGCGCTTTTCAGACAGGATTTGAGTCGCCCGTTGATACCCTTCATCAATTAGTATTTTAACTTCACTATCAATAATGCGTGAAGTTTCCTCACTGTAATTTTTTTCTTCCGCTCCTTGAGTACCCAGATACATTAACTGCTGTCTTTTACCGAACGTTAATGCCCCCAGTTTTTTGCTCATCCCAAGTTGCGTGATCATGCTACGAGCTATTTCAGATGCACGCTCCAAATCGTTGGATGCACCACTAGAAACATCTTCAAAAACAATTTCCTCGGCAACTCGCCCCCCCATTAAAATAGCAATCTGGTCTTTCAATTCCTGCTCAGTAGACAGAAATTTTTCTTGCGTGGGTAATTGTAAGGTATAGCCTAAAGCAGCAACGCCTCGGGGAATAATCGAAACCTTATGTACCGGCTCACCTGTCGGTACAGTCACTGCGACCAAAGTATGCCCTGATTCATGAAAGGCCACACGTCGTTTTTCAGCGGCTCCCAAAACCCGATGTTTTTTCTCAGGGCCAGCAATAACCCGATCAATAGCTGCTTCAAAATCCAGCATATCAATCCTGTCATGCCTGCTACGAACAGCAAGAATAGCAGCTTCATTCGCAATATTGGCTAGATCAGCCCCCACAAAACCAGGCGTACGTTGTGCAACCACATTAAGGTCAACATCTTTGGCCAATGTCATGTTTTGAGTGTGCAGGGCAAGTATGGCAACACGTGCTTCAAGGTCAGGTTTATCAACAACGATTTGTCGATCAAACCTCCCGGCGCGTAACAAGGCTTTATCCAGCACCTCGGGCCGATTAGTAGCTGCCATTACAATAACACCAGAAGAAGGATCGAAACCATCCATTTCAGTGAGTAATTGATTTAGAGTCTGCTCTCGCTCATCATGTCCGCCCATCATCGATCCAATACCGCGCGCCCCACCGATGGCATCCAGTTCATCGATAAAAATAATACAGGGAGCTTTCTGCCGTGCTTGATCAAACATATCGCGAACACGGGAAGCACCCACACCCACAAACATTTCAATAAATTCAGAACCACTTATATTGAAAAAAGGCACACCTGCCTCACCCGCAACCGCACGCGCTAATAAGGTTTTACCCGTTCCGGGAGGACCGACTAACAATATACCTTTAGGCATGTGCCCACCGAGGCGCTGGATCAAGGTAGGATCTTTAAGGAAATCAATACTTTCTCCTAATTCCTGCTTGGCATCTTCAACACCGGCTACATCTTTAAACGTGGTTTTATTATCCCCTTCAGGATGTATACGCACCCGGTTACCACCGATATTTAAAAAACTTTGCGCGCCACCACCGCCACTCATGCGTTTAGCCATCCAGTTCCAAAGTAGAAACATAAGGCCAAAAGGCAATACCCAACTGAACAAAAATGAGCTTAACCAATTGTCGTTTTGACGAACCGTATATTTCACCCCATTTTTTTCCAGCTCATTCGCCAACTCATTGTTAGCTAAGGGGACAGTGATAAAATAATTTGGTTTATTTGTGCCATTATCCTTGATCGTACTGGTATCTGTTGCCATCTTTGATGTTCTGAATTTTCCTGATATAACTTTATCAGTGACTACAGCTTCCTCAATCTCTCCTTGCTGCATTTTTTGCAAAAACTCGCTGTAAGGAATTTCCTCCTGCTGATGATGCTTCAAGCCCTGCCATAAATAAAGCGATAGCATCATAAAAATTAAATAAGCCCACAAGCTAAACTTTTGATTCCGCCAAGAATTCTTCTCCTCCGGCTTATTTATTTCTATTTTAGGATGCTCTTTTTTTATATCAAAATTAGTGTTTTTCATGAGTAAAATACTTTCTCTTTGAGTGAATAGCTATCAGAGGCTGTAAAAATATTAAGATAGCAGAGTAAAAAACAAGTTTTTTACTCTTTAAGCAATCAATGACTTATAGTTCATTAACTGAATGAAAAGCCGCTCAAAACGTGTTTTGAACGCTAGCTTCATCCCTTTGTTGAATATTTTCACAGCTTCTCCAGCCGTTACAGTGATTATACTCATACAGCACCGTTCCGGACGGATTAAAAGAATACTTAAAGCCACTCTTCGATATTATATTGTTGATGCAGTTCAGGAATTTCCACCTGACTGTTGTGCAATTTTTTAGCAAATATCGGCATCACATCTCGATCACCATGTACTAGAAAAGTCGTTTTTGGCTTGCCTGTTTGTTGATGCCAAGACAATAATTCCGCCTGATCAGCATGAGCTGAAAAACCACCAATGGTAAAGACACTTGCGTTTACCGGTATTTCTTCACCAAAAATTTTAACGGTTTTTGCACCGTCTACAATCCGTCGCGCTAATGTTCCATACGCAGCAAAACCGACAAAAATAATGGTATTTTTGCGATTCCAGAGGCCATGCTTCAGGTGATGCGTAATGCGTCCACCGGTACACATGCCAGAACCAGCAATAATGACGGCACCACCCATGATATTATTTAAGGCCATGGAATCAGCCGTATCTTGGGTAAAGTGTAAACCAGAAAACATAAAGGGATCCTGACCTGAAGTAAAGACTTCACAGGTTTCCTTATCAAAACATTCTGGATGACGCTGAAAAATCTGGGTGGCAGAAATAGCCATGGGTGAATCAAGAAATACTGGAAGATACGCTGGCAACTGACCGTTTTCAATCCCTTCACGCAAATAATAAAGCAACTCCTGCGCACGTTCTAGCGCAAAACTGGGAATAATAATATTACCGCCCTGCGCTATGGTTCTATTAATTGTTGTATAGAATTCCTCCAGAGTCGGTTGCAGCGTTTTATGTAGGCGATCGCCATAAGTGGTTTCCATAACGACTATATCAACATGAGGAGGTGTCGCTGGATCTTTGATAATAGCGCGTCCGTTATAACCTAAATCACCAGAGAACAGTATTTTTCGCGGCTTCCCCTGATGATTAATTTCCAGCACAATGGCTGCAGAGCCTAAAATATGTCCGGCATCAATAAAAGTCACCTGAATATCGTCATTTATAGCAAAAGCCTGATTGTAGCTTGCCTTACGTCCAAAAAAATCAAAACAGTTTAGCGCATCAAGTGTCGTATAAAGTGGCTCTACTTCATTTTTATGGCCGTGCCTAGAAGCTTTTTTTGATTTATATTGCGCTTCACTTTCCTGGAGACTCGCCGAATCCAGTAAGACCACGCGGGCTAACTCACAGGAAGCAGCCGTGGTAATGATTTCACCGGTAAAACCTTGCTTAACTAATAACGGTATTCGCCCACAGTGATCTAGGTGGGCATGAGTTAGCAATAGGATATCAATACTGGCAGGATCAAAACCAAATGGCTGGGCATTTTCCTCTTCTAACTCTCGTCCCCCTTGATAGAGTCCACAATCAATTAAAATTTTCTTGCCCGCTGCCTCAAGCAGATGACAAGACCCAGTTACATTTTGATCTGCACCGTGAAATGCTAGTTTCATGATTTAATCTCCCTGTTGAACATCTATTTATCATACATCACCCGCTGGATAATGTTATCTGCAAATTTTACTGAAACGCAGGGTGGAATAACGTGCGTTTTCCACCACAGATAATAACAGGGGTTACGCAAAAATACGAAACTCACACACTACCTGGAAGGTGATGCCCTTGTTTGTCTAGGCAAGCGTAGCGAGTCCCAGACAACAATATAATGGTTACTCTGCGTAACATCAGTCACTAAGTCATCTTGTAATGATCTATTTATCCGCGTGGATGTACCACTTTATTTTTAAACGCTGATAAAGTTTTTTTGACTTTCGCCCATTCGCCTTTAAAGCCAGCCGTGCCAATCGACTTTTTCAAGGCATCCATACTGTCATAAAGTGCTTCAAAATCATCTTCTGTACCATATCCTAAAGCCTCCGCTACTTTTATATTCTCATTAGCGGCATAAACCAGATTAGAAATTTTATCTTTGGTTTCCTGTTTCGATAAATCACCTTTATGTTCAATCTGAAATGCTTCACTTAATTTATCTTCTGCCCGAATAATCGACAATGGCGTGATTTCTTCATCCATAACAAAAGTATCTAAAGCGGCATAGAGGATTTGTTTAGCCTCATCAAACTTACCGGCATCAATTAACGGAGCCGTAGCATCAATAGCCGCAGGATAGGTTGCTAGCGGCAAATAAACTGTGGTGACTCTAATTTCATCAACTAAACTATCCATAATAGGTCTTGCCGCCTGATAGTAATTATCATCCACTAAATCGTCTAATTCCTCTTCCAGAATTTTGATTGTTTTTAAATCATCCACACCTTCTATAATCTGAACCTGATAATCAATGGGTAACATCGCTAAGGATGGATCACGGGCAAGTAGTAAATGTAAATTTCCGGAAGCCACTTGTAAGGCAGCTACAGCTTGTTTGGGCTGCTCATTGTTCAAGGCAATTAAAGCCGTTTGCGTTGCTTTAGCCGCATCAGCGGCTTCTTTAACAATTTGCTTGCGCGTATTAATTTTTGTTTTATGCGCATTAGTAGCAGCATTATTGACCGTTGAACCCTTATTGGTAATGGACAATGAGCTTTTTACGCCTTCCGCTGTTGCTGTTGCTGTCAACGGTAATGCTAAAACACATGACATAACGCTAGCACTAAGGGCCATTTTGGTTTTTAATTTTGAATTTTTCATATTTTTACTCCATAAAGTTAACATAATGGGTGGCGACAACCTTCTATACTATGTCTTATACCTATCCCAATAAATAATCATTCTGATTTAGCCCATTTTCTGGCCTGCACTCGGTTGAGGGAGTAAGATGTCCCCCAACTGCTTATTGTGTCTAGTTACTGGGATTCATGCTTCACCCCAGACCACGAGCTGATTGCAATATAAGTGGCTATTCCCTTAGCCGTTCTGCAATGCGTTTATATGTTTCCTTAAGCTCATCACCAATAACTTTTGTACTATGAAGCAATTCAGCACTGGTTTCTTTAGTTTCATCCGTTACTATGCCTAAACCATCAACGAACTTATCCCAATTCTTTTCTGCCTTTTGCCATTCCTGTTTAGCCTCCATACTGGCAAGGTGAATTTGTAGTTGAATTTCACCCCGCTGTTGCTTTAATGGCTCCGTTAATTCATCTAAATCTTTTTTTAAATTCATTGTTTACTCCTAAGTTATACTTCCACAAAGTTAACCCAACTTTGTCATTGACTCTGCTCAGGAGCAGGAACGCAACTATCCTAGCTCCTGGTGAGTGTACGTTATTGCTTCCTGATAATTACCACTCTAAAATTATAAAGCGTTGATAATTATCGCTACGCACCAGCAACAACACTTTTTTCTGTGCATAACTGTCTTTAACTGCGCGTTTAAACTCAGCTGCATTTTTTACTTTTTTCCGGTTAACCTGCAGGATCACAGTACCAGGTTGAACCCCCGCCTGTGCAGCAATAGAACCTGGCTGCACATTATTTACCACAACGCCTGCACCTGATGGAATATTATACTTTTCAGCCAGTTGCGGCGTGATCGTTTGTACAGTCATACCAATCTTATCAACACTTTGCGATGAACCTTTGGTAACTTGTAAAGTATTATCCTGTTGACCTATTTTTACAGTCACCGTTTTCCGCTTGCCATCACGCAAAATAACCAGCTCTTCTTGACTGCTTGGTGTCGTCAAGGCGACTTGATTACGAAATTTTCCTATACTGTCAACCTTGCTTCCACGGTAAGCAATAATCACATCCCCCTGTTTTAAGCCTGCCTTATCGGCGGGTGAATCTTCGACCACTTGAGAAATGAGTATCCCTTCCCCCTGATTTACACCAAAAGACTCTGCTAGTTCAGGCGTTAAGGGTTGAATGACCACGCCTAAATGTCCGCGCACCACCTCACCTTTGTCTATAAGTTGTTCCGCGACTGCTTTCGCTAAATCTATAGGAATCGCAAAACCAATTCCCATATAACCGCCACTACGGCTAAAAATAGCGGTATTCATACCAATGACCTGGCCATCAAGATCCACCAGTGGTCCACCAGAATTGCCCGGGTTAATAGCGGCATCGGTCTGAATAAAATTCTCGTAATCACTGATTCCGACACTGGTTCGCCCTTTAGCGCTGACAACTCCAACGGTAAGTGAGTTTTGCAGGCCAAACGGATTACCGATGGCAATCACCCACTCGCCCACCGATAATTTTTCAGAATTCCCCAGAGCTAAAGCCACTACCTTATCCGTCTCTATTTCAATCACGGCAACGTCGGATTTCGGGTCAGCCCCCGTCACCTTGGCATCATATTCCTTGCCATTAGGAAACTTTACCTTTATCTTTTCCGCCTGATCAACCACATGATTATTGGTTAATATATAGGTTTTCTTAGAAAACAGCCCTTCATCGACCTTATAAACAAAGCCCGATCCTTGACCTATGGCACGTTGTTTAGGCTGTGAATTTTCTGCCCCAGGAGTTTGCGGCCTATTAGGGAATTGCGGACCAAAAAAACGCCTGAACAATTCATCATCAAAAGGACCACCGTGACCAAAGGGTGATGAAAATTGTTGTATGGAAGGACTTTCCCGATTGCTTTCCACTTGTATAAAGACCACTGATGGCGACACTTTACGCGCCACGGAAGCAAAAGCTTTACTGGTATTACGTAAACTTTCAATACCGTCTTCCTGCCCATAGGCGGGTAAGGCAAAAACCCAGAGCAGTAATAATAATCGAGTGATGAGCGTATTATTCATCATGGTTTCCTTATTATATTCTGTAGGATGTGCTAAGGAACAAAGTGCGCCATTGTGTGATGCGCTTCATACCTCAACACATCCTACAGCGTGTATAAATAATTAAAGTAAGCAGGCTCTGATTTTAATCACGTGGGTGAATGACTTTATTTTTTAATGATGACATGGATTGCTTAATTTTTGCCCACTCTCCTTTAAAACCATTAGTCCCTATCGCTTTTTTTAACTCATCTATATCATCATATAGAGGCTTATACTCATACTCGCTGGCATAACCTAAAGCTTCAGCAATTTTTATATGCTGTCTGGCCTCTTTTATCAATTGGCTTATCTGGTTTTTATCCTTATCTTTAGAAAAATCTGCGCTATATTCGATTTGAAATGCTTTATTTATTTTTTCTTCCGCACGAATAATCGCCAAAGGCGTAATCTCTTCGTCCAAGACAAAAGTATCAAGTAGCGCAACTAATTTCTCTTCCGCTTCAGCCCATTTACCCGCATCAACCAATGGCGCAATACTATCAATAGTCGCAGGATAAGTAGCCAGTGGTAAATAAACGGTGGTTACGCGCAACTCATCCACCAGACTATCAATAATCGGCCTGGCATCCTGAAAACGCTTATCATCAATTAAATCTTCCAGTTCATCTTGTAGCTTTTTAATTGTTTTCAAATCATGCACACCCTCTATAATCTCGACGTTAACATCAATCGGTACTAGACTTAATGCAGGGTCACGCGCCAGTAATAAATGTAAATTACCCGAGGCTATTTCCAGAGCTGCCTGAGCATGCTTTGCCTGTTTATTATGCAAAGCAAGCAAAGCGGTTTCAGTTGCTGTAAAAGCATCAGCAGCTTCCTTGACGACTTGTTTATGCTGACTAATCAGGGATGATTTCTTTTTGTGTTCCGTCTTTTTTGTTGCGGTCTTGTTAATTTTGGCTTGTTGCAATGTATTTTCTGCGCCTGTGGCCTTTTGACTAGCCTGTGTTGTCACTGAGCCAAGTGCCAAGGCAACCGCTAATGGAATTGCGGCAATACGGCCAGTTGTTTTCATTGTAGAATCTTGAATTTTCATGGTATCTCCTTTTCGGATTAAAAAAAATAGGTTTTATATTTGACTTTAAAATAATACTTTAATGAACAAGAAGCTGGCGATTAAATTGATGCCGTAAGCTATAATAATCCACCTGCCCAGACACCCTAAACTCCAGCTCTCCCCAATAATTCCCGTTCTCTAATGATGACTTGAACACGACATCCTTTAGCAATGGCACCAATATAGTATCCCCAGGGTCAAGGACTAGCGGTTTATCACCATATTCCCGAGGATTAAAAAAAATAGTAGATATTTTGTCATCGGCCTGAAAATATAATTTAGTACGATTAATTTCCATCGATTTACTTCCTGGGTTAAACAAGCCGATAATCAGTGCATCACGAGATTCATCAAAGCGTTCAAAACGTATCACTGGAATGGCCTGGCTTATGCTGTCTAATTCACTGTGTTTATGAGTCATCTCCACCACTCTCCAACCCATAGCAAAGGTTAGTACGATAATACATAGACTGATGAAAAAATTTGTCTTGGCCATAAGCTTTCTACCGCTTTTATATTTATATAAAGCGAAAAGCATGCCAAAAACACAAGCTACTGATTTAGAATTTTAATTATGGAATAGTTGCGAGTTTTACGGCCAACTTGGCCGATAGGGGCGAGGGTATAGTCGGTCAATATGACCGCTATTTTGATGTCATCGTTAATCGAAGGGGGCAGAGAAATTGATTTTAGGTGGTAATAGGAGAAATATTAAGGAAATCATTAACTCTAACCCCTTTGATAGTTCATACCCCCCTTTGAAAACCAAGGGTTGAAAAGAGTTTTTCTAATAAATCCTCCCCTAACCTCTCCTTGTTAAGGAGGGGAACTGAACGCTTACATAAGTAATAGTAAAATAAAGGGAGCAGCCAGCTTGATATTAAACCTCAGTCATCTTTTAAAAACGTCACTACTGGTAAGCCAAAGCCACATAATAGTTACGACCTTATAATGGAATCCTCTGCCCTTATGTTAAACTATTCGTGGCATCAGATTTGAAAAACATGAGGTCTCGAATTAAGAATTTAAACGAATCATTTATTCTGAATTCGTGATTTGAGACCTGCGTTTCTTTCAGTTTCTATTGGCAAATTAACAATAGACAAAAAAAGAGGAAAATAACAATGAAAAAATGTCTTAACCCGCTGATCAAAATAATGAGTTTATACTTGCTGTTTAGTCAAGTTACGCTCGCTGATACTAATTATAATCAAGCGAAAAAATTATTGGATGCTGGAGAAATATTACCTTTAGAGCAAATTATTACTAAAATTTCAAAACAAAGTTCTGAGTATATTTTAGAAATTGAATTGGAGATAAATGATAATATGCCTTTATATGAGATTGAGTTTATTGATCGTCATAGTAAGGTCTGGGAATTAAAAGTCAACGCTAAGACAGGCGAGGTCATTGAACGAAAACTAGATGATTAAGTTAAGGTTTTATCATTGCATAATCAATATATGACACGTAGGTTGCGGGTGAGGTTTGTACCTCACCCGCAACCTACACCAATCCATAATCGGAGAAATTTTAAGCTTGTATATCTTTTTTTAAAATGAGGCATTAAACCGCCCCCCTATAAAATGAACACCGCCAATCACTTTACTATAATAAAAATTATCAATGAATTGATAATCAAAGCTGATATTGATGTACTCATTCAATGACAATTTATAATACATCTCCAGCACCCGTTCATCCGCATAATTACCTACGCCAATTGCGCCACGACGATCAAAAAGCCCTTGATAGCCTTTTTCATGGGCTTTACGGTGATTCCCGGTTAATCGTCCTATTTCATAAGCAATACCAAATACATCATTTTCACGGTGCCAGTTTTCACCATGAACATCGAAACCTACCATATAAGTTTCATCCATATCCTGATAGTGACGCACATCCCGGCTATCATCCTGATGGCCATATTTTGCAAAGACATTAACCCCATATGGAAATGACTGGTTGATACTGATGCCAAATCCCATTTTATCCAAATTATCTTTATTATTTACCGTGTTGATAGCATCAGGATCTTTACTGTCCAGATTACCCTGATCATCAAAACGGGCATATTCACCCCTATTATCAAAGAAATAAATTTGATAAGCACTTTTAATGCCTGGAAACCATTCAGGTGTCCATGTTATGCCAGCTAATATAGAATGTTTTTTATTAATATTTTGCAGATAAGAGTCTGAAGAGAAAAAAGCAACATCTATGCCAAATGATTCATGATATAAACCTAGCCGAACACCATAAGTATAACCATGACCTTGCAAATCCTGTACATAATCAAAAGCACCATTGTTATTGATGGCCTGGTTAAGAAATTGAGTGGTTTGATCAGAAACATCCTTGCCTATATCAAAAAAATCATTAACTCCATATTTACCAATATCCAAAATCAATTTATAACTACCAAAGAGTGGCTGCGTTCGCTCATAAAAGGCTTTAGCAATATAAACCTCATTATGATGATCTGGGTCTTCCATTACATCGTTATTGACCATGGCGCCTCCTTGCAAATTTGCATCAACTCCCGGACCATTGGCAAATTGCAGATCCATTTGAAAATAATCATTATCCGTTAATTTCATTTCCACGATAAGATCAGTTGAAAATGTGGCTGAGCCAGAGGGATG
Organism: Methyloprofundus sp.; assembly: GCA_016592635.1. Classification (NCBI taxonomy): domain Bacteria; kingdom Pseudomonadati; phylum Pseudomonadota; class Gammaproteobacteria; order Methylococcales; family Methylococcaceae; genus Methyloprofundus; species Methyloprofundus sp. The sequence continues at coordinate 1,307,545 of AP023240.1, read as the reverse complement.
TTGATAGTCAGCTAATTCTGATTCTGATAAATTTGATCCATCAGCATGTTTTAAATCACCCGGTTTTAAATTTAAACTACTACTTTGATAAATAGCCGTTGTTTGCCCTGAAATACTTAAGCCACTTAAAGCCGTTTCTATAAATCCTGGTTCATCTGCTTCTGGATGTTTACGCATAGTATTCTCTTCAATGTGAATAATGTGCTCCTCCATTTTTTTCACAGTCTCTTTGAATTCAGCTAGTTGACGTTTTAAATCGGCTAATTCGGCAGCCTGTGAAGATTCATTTTTTTGATTGAGTTCTCGTCCTTGTACATTTTGTAACAACATTAAAAATAGAATAAAAGGATAAAGAAATCGATAAGTTGTATTCAAAATAAAATCCGTTAAAAATGCTCTTATCAAGAGTATTATTACAAATGATAATTATTATTAATAATATTTAATCATAAGAAATGAAAAAAATCAATTACTGTGATCAAGGGGTCAGCCAGCTTCAGCAGAATCAAGCAGAATCAAGGGGTCAGCCAGTAATGCCGCTACCAGTCGCAACTCATGTACTGGGTGAGGCTTAAATATAATGTTATTTCTCATGATTTAATATAAAATCCCCATCTTTACTATCACATTATTTTTCTCTACCCATGACAACTATCATCCACAATGTTGACGGAAGCATCACCGTATCAGTTACTTTAGCTCTGGAAGGCAATATGATGGAAATGGAAAACACGATACTGGATGCGGTCAATAGCGTAGGATGCGTAGCCACAGGCGAAGCTTTAAAATGCTTTGATACAAAGGGTACTCCGATTATAAGAGAGGGTGTAAAACTCACGTCTAAAAACAGAGACAGCAAAAAATATCAAACGCCCTTTGGTGTCATTGAAATTAAACGTCATGTTTACCAATCATCAAAAGGAGGGCATATTTTTTGTCCATTAGAAGACTCGGCGCATACTATTTTTGCAGCGACTCCTAAATTTGCACAGCAATTGTCCCACAAGTATTCCCAAGGAAATGCCAATTCAGTTTGTCTTGATTTGAAGAATAATCACAACCGGATCATTGCCAAATCCACGATACAAAATGTAACGAACTGGGTAGGAAGTATTGCGACGGCACAAGAAGAAAAGTGGGAGTATGAGCTGCCTGAATTAGATGAACCCATTAGTACGATTGTTTTCAGTTTAGATGGTGCTTATGTTTTAATGGCAAACGAAGGTTACCGTGAAGCAATGGTTGGTAACCTGTCTTTGTATGACTGCGAGGGTGAACGCCAGCATACTCTCTACTTGGGAGAAGCGCCTGAATATGGGAAGGCAAGTTTCAAAGAGCGGTATGAGCATGAAATCACCTGCATAAAAGCCCGTTACCCCGATGCACTTTATCTTGGTATTGCAGATGGAGCCAAAGATAACTGGACATTTTTAGAGCAACATACTCAGCAACAATTGGTTGATTTTTATCATGTCACTGAATATTTAGCAAAAGCCTCTCATGCTGTTTTTCCAAAAAAATCAACGGCTATTGATCGTAAAAAATGGCTGTCAGATCGTTGTTCCCAACTCAAGAATGACACAGGGGCGGCGCAAACCATTTTAGAAGAATTAACGCCATTAATGGAATCTAGGCTCACCAAATCAATCAAGGCGGATTTAGAAACAACGCTCACCTATTTTAAAAATAATATCGCTAAAAACAGGATGAATTATGCCTCACATGTTAATAAAAATTTACCGATTGGTTCGGGCGTGACAGAAGCAGCTTGTAAAACATTAGTTAAACAGCGGCTTTGTGGCTCAGGTATGAGATGGAAAACAAAAGGAGCTAAAGTTGTATTGAGTTTACGTGCATTAGTTCAAACAACAAATAGGTGGCAACAATTTTGGGAGAAAATTATTCAAGGTGAGGCTCAATATTTAATGGCTTAATACATCATATTAAAGCCTCACCCCATGTACTTGAATAATAATGATTTTATAAGGTTTAAAGTTAGGCTTTAACTACTTATTAGATATAATTGAATTTCCTACAAAACAATTAATCCTAAGAAAAAGCCTAACTAATGAAAAAGTCTAGCCGATTAAGCCTACGCTTACAAATCCGATCTTTTAAAAATACCTTTTTTCAACTCAATGACCTTCCTTTTAAAGGACTAATACCTGATAGTTTAATTGAAGCCATTCATCAATCAGGGAATGTTCGTAGCACCGTTTTTACTCCTTTAGTGACACTGAGAGCCTTTTTGTTTCAAGTGCTCAGTTCAACTGGGGCTTGTAAGGAGGCAGTTGCACATGTTTTAGTCGAGCGAATTAGCTTGGATTATAATGCAAACTCCATGAACACTGGGCCTTATTGCAAATCCCGACTAAGACTGCAACTCTCTCATTTAAAAGAAGCTGTCACCTCTTCGGGTAAAGTATTGCATAACCAAGCATCAAGTAACTGGTTGTGGAATGGTTTTCGAGTTATGCTGGTCGATGGCACGACCTTGCTTATGCCCGATACGGACAGTAACCAGAAAACCTACCCTCAACAAAAGGCACAAAAGCAAGGGCTGGGATTCCCAATTGTACGATTGGTAGGTCTTGTGTCATTAGCAACAGGAGCTTGCATTGATTATGCCATCGGCCCTTACCAAGGCAAAAGAACGGGTGAAACATCACTATTTTCTGATTTGATTCAGTCTCTTTGTAAGCAAGATTTACTTCTCGGAGACCGCTATTACACGTCTTACGCCAATATTGCTCTCCTGACAAAACAGGGAACGTCACTGGTTTTTAGACAACAGAGTACCGTAAAAAACGATTTTCGCCTAGGACAGTACCTTGGCGCAAAAGACCATATTATCATCGTTAAAAAACCGAAGAAAAAAACTGTATGGATATCCGATGCAGCATGGGCAGAGTTACCTGATGAGCTTTTGATTCGTGAGTTTTCAGTCAAAGGAATAGTCTATGTTACAACGCTAATGAATGCTAAAAATTATCCCAAAAAATCCTTGGCTGAATTGTATCACCAGCGCTGGAAAATTGAGGTGGACTTTAGAACAATAAAAACACATATGGGGATGGAGATGTTACGATGCAAAACAGCAGAGATGGTTAAGAAAGAGATTGCAGTACATCTCTTGGCCTATAACCTTATACGCGCAAACATTGCCAGAGCTGCCTGTCTCAATGACAAAGAACCCCGCCACCTAAGTTTTATGGCGGCTGTTCAGTTGATGCGTAACACTGCCAGTTTGTGTATCACTCTAACGGGAGTAGCATTAGGTAAAATAATACACCCTCTCTTAGTTGCCATAGCTCAATCGGAAATTGGGCAACGATCCAGACCAAACCAACCAAGAGTTATTAAGCGAAGACCGAAGGGATATCCATTAATGACGAAACCAAGAAGTGAATATACAACTAGTTGATATAAAAAGGCTTAGCACGACTGGTAGCGGCATTAGGGTCAGCCAGCTTGAAATTCATCTCTTCTCGAATCGAAGGGGTCAGAGTAACATTAATTTGTTATTTATTACATCAGTGTTCCCCTATCGAATGTCCCCTTGGAACTAACTTGGCTACCTGACACAGGGGGTGTCTTTCAATGGGAACACTGATGATTTATTAGATATTATGAGTGAAAAAATGTTACTCTGACCCTAATTATTTCGAACCGAATCAAATCCAAGCAATTAATTTCCAGAATTTCTTGTATCTAATAGAGATTCCAGCCAAACTGAAATCACTTTATTTGCCTGTTCTGTCAAAACCACAAAACCTGCAATTGCACCCTCTGCATCAGCTGTAGTCGTTTTGTAGGACAAAGTGAACGAACGCTTGGCAAGCAACAGTTTGCTATCACCGGCAAAAGCACTCACCGTAAAGGTCATAAGCACATGTGCGTTATTGATTGCAGAAAATTGTTGTTCAAATTGAGTTAAATGTATGTGCAATTCCTGTGCCGTCGTGTTGGCGGTAACCATTAAGCGATGCTTTAATAAGGCCGGCAATGGTGCTGCCCAACGATCCAGGTTGTAATAAGCAACCGCTGTTGCATCTTTGTACAGCAAACGGTAACGAATTTTCTCATTCCATAACCAGACAGGGGCCGTTAAAGTAACGGCCATGCTATTTTTTAGCGGAATAATGGAACCAAGATCATGACTGACAGGCATAGCTGGTTTAGGGGCAACACGACAGGCAGAGACCATGCTCAAAAGCGATAAGGCGAACACACTCTTTATAATTTGCTTCATTGTGCCTCCTTAAATCCGGGCTCACCGGGTGCGGGTTGCAGTGGCTCAGCGCCGAATAAAAACATTTGCGGCTCAGTTTCCATCATTGTGCCGACACGATCGAAGCGGCGTGTCGTGGCTTGCAATTGCATGATAAGGGTATTTATCTTGGGTAGACTTGTTTGTAGTAACTGCTGACCAACAGCAGTTCCAGTTTGCATAAAATCCCCCGACTGTTTGGACAAGGTAGACAACTCCGTGCGTAATTGCTGGCTCAGCAAGGTGAATTCATCCGTTAAACGATTAATTTTCAATAAAGAGTGATGTGCATCTGCTGTTAATACAGGAACCCGGGAGAGTGTTTTTTCAGCACTATCCTGTAAATGATTGAATTTCCGGGTGGCCGTTTCCACATTCACCAGAATCTGTTGCACATGCTGTGTATTTTTATCATTCAACAGACGGCTTAGGCGAGTCATGAGTTCATGTGTTTGCTTGATCATTTCCTCGCCAGAGACAGATATACGCTTAATAAACGAGGGTTTAATAGGAATACGCTCACTATTTGGTAACAGCCCAGGGGTTTCACCGCTATCTTTAAGTGCTATTTGTGTTAACCCAGTTACACCTTTCATCTCTAACATGGCATAAATACCGCGCGTAAATTGTATATCTTTATCTATTTTCATCGAGACAATAATAAGCTTGGGGTCTTCAGGGTCAAAACCTATGGCACTGACTTTACCCGCCTCAATACCACGGTAATAAACCGTCGATCCATTCTTGAGTCCGGTGACTGATGCTGATGTTTCGGCTATATAGGTTTTGCTTTGGTGTTGCACTCCTCCTAGCCAGATAATAATGATTACAACACCTACGATCAGCGTGGCCATAAACAATCCCGTCACTAATGCGAAGCTATCTTTACTCATGATCTGCCTCCAATGTATTAAAAACTCGCTCAGCGCGGTGGTTATGAAAAAAACGCTTGATAAAAGGATGTTCGCAACTAAGCACCTTGTCCAGAGTATCGAAGGCGATTAGCTGATGATCAGCTAATACTGCAACTTTAGTGCAAAGGTCGCGTAAAATATCTAAGTCGTGAGTCACCATGAATACAGTGAAATTCAATTCCTGGTGCAGTTGTCTTAACAAGATAACTAAATCCTCACTCGCAATGGGATCAAGCCCGGAAGTGGGTTCATCCAGTAATAGCAATTCAGGCTCCAGAATCAGTGCGCGGGCTAACGCAACTCGCTTAACCATGCCACCGGATAATTCAGAAGGTTTACGCATCGCATCCCGGGAACTTAGCCCGACCATAGATAATTTCATACAGACCATTTGTTTTATCAATGCTTCATCTTTACAGCCTAATTCCCACAGAGGAAAAGCAATGTTTTCAAAGACATTCAACGCGCTAAACAAGGCACCGTTTTGAAATAACACACCCGTTTGATTACGCCGCTTTCTACACTCAGTAGTACAGGCCTCCTGTACTTGTTCGCCCAATACTTTAACCTGTCCTTTGCTGGGTACATCCAGCCCTATGATTTCACGCAACAGGGTTGTTTTTCCGCTGCCTGACGCACCAACGAGCCCTAGTATGTCACCTTTTTCAAGACATAAGCTTATATCCTGATGAATCAACTGATCGCCAAAATAAGTCCAAATATGCTCTAGCTCTATAGCATAAAGGTTTTTCATGGAAACCCCACATTTCTGAACAGAATAGAAAAAATAGTATCGACCATAATCACGGCGGTAATACTCACAACAACAGCATTGGTGGTTTCTCGTCCCAGGCTTTCTGTATTGGGTTTAATCAGAAAACCAAAATGGCAAGCAATCAAAGCCACCACACCACCAAATATAAACCCTTTAGCTAAACTAATATACACATTCACCACAGGTACTGACTTGGGTAATTGCTCAAGAAATTGCTGGTAGCCAATATCCAGCGATAATTGAGCCGATATCATACCCCCGATCAAAGCGATAACATCCGTCCAGACGATTAATAAGGGCATCACCAAAGATAGGGCGACCACCTTAGGCAAGACCAGCCGTAAGGAATGCGAAATACCTAAAGCCGATAGCGCATCCAGCTCCTGAGTGACGCGCATAATACCAATTTCAGCCGTCATCGATGACCCGGAACGGCCGGCAATAATAATGGCGGCCAGCATAGGCCCTAGTTCGCGAATAATACTCAAGCCAAGTAAATCAATAATATAAATTTCCGCACCAAAGCGTTGCAATTGTAAAGAGGACAAGTAACTCATTGAAACACCGACTAACAAGCCCACTAAAGCCGTGATGCCTAAAGCACTGACCCCGGCTTTATAAATAGTCAATGAAATTTCTTTAACAGGAATTGCATGAGGATGAGCGCATAAAAAAAGCATATCAAGAATTAACCTGCCAAATAAGGTCAGCCAGGCACAACTATGTTGATAGAACCCTTGTAACGATGTCCTCCAGAAATGCCATACTCTCGATATATCAGATAGCATGACTTGTGGTTCAGGTACTTTACGTTCCTGCCATCGCTCGAATAAACGACGGTGCTCTTCTCGCAACTTCAGATCATGAGGAAATTGTTTACCCCAAGCTTCCCAGAGCAGAAAAGCTGCCGCACTATCTAAGCGTTCAATCTGACTAATATCCCACTTTTTTTCTTTACTGGCACCAAGTTTTTTAATGCCCTTACGCAACTTGCCTGACTCTGCCAGATTACGCAAAGTCCAGTCCCCTTTCAGCATAATCAGCTCGCCAGCATACGCCTCTGGGTAGATTATGCAGGGTGTACCAACACGATGTAGATGCTTGTCATTCATTTAGGTGCCCATTTTAATTATGGTACTTAACTCTAAAGCTATCATTCCTGAATTCGTATAATAAGTGCATAACATCAGAAAGTAACGATTAGACATTATATAGAGATCGAACTGAAAAAGGGAGTATCTAGGTTGTCGAAGTTCCCCAATTTAGCCTAGCCCATTATTTCCCCTTTTTTGGCTTGTTCCCCTCCTTGAAAAAAGCAATGCGTTTTTTCCGGACCGTATAGGGAATATTTTCTTCTTCCCATACCGAAACATCCTTGCAGCTGGCGAGAGACAAGGCTCGGTTGATTTTATCATCATCCAAATTACCGCATAATGCAGGAATGAGTAATACCGTTATGTTCATATCAGCTTGCGGGCTGCGCTCGACAGCATACTTGAAGCGTCCAAACAAGGATTCAATGACATCGCTGCTGACCACTACAGAGTTGCAATTGCCGTCGGCTAGTAGTTATAATCATTCATCAATAATGAACGAAGTAGGCTCTCCTACAGGGGACTTTCACCCCATTAGTTCACGCCCATGCTGGGCGTACCCAGTGCATCCAACCGACCGCTGGAAGCGCAGTTCGTTTAAAAAGGTCATTTTATATCAAAGCTTAGTCGCGTTGTTGAAGTTCATCGTATATCTTCCAGCGTCGGCTGATGCAGTCGTTAGCTTTTAAACATGAGGTGGTAACAAGTAAACATAGGTGTAGTATTTTTTAATTACAATTACAAGAGGTAAATTTATGAGTTATGTTGAATCTAACCTTATGAAAGGTGAAGAAATTCTTGCTACTGGAAAAGTCCATTAGTGGATATATTTTACAGGCGCATTTTGGGCATTATTCGGAATATTATTAGCAATTTCTAGCAACGCTGAAACACTAGGTGTAGGTATAGGTTGGTTTATGTTCTTTATTGGTGCTATCTTTCTACTTAAAGCAGCTATATATACATTTACAACTGAACTTGCCCTTACTAATAAACGTATTATTGCGAAATTTGGACTTATTAGCAGGAAAACTATAGAGCTAACACACAAGAATGTTGAAAGCTTAAGTGTTAATCAAGATATTCCTGGGCGTATATTTAACTTTGGCTCAATTAGAATTAATGGTACTGGTGGTAGTAAGGCTCCAATTCGTAAAATTTCTGCACCTTTAGATTTTAGAATGAAGGCTAATGATATTATTGAATCAGAACAAAGCTAAAAGTTCCAGTTGACCGCTGGCAGCGCCACTCTTTTTCAGAGGTCATCTTTTATCAAAGTTCAGTGTGTTGGCAGTAATCATCGTATATCTGTCATCGACCACTGAACTTGGCGTTAGGCTTAAATAACATAGATTTGCATTAATCTAAGGGAAAAATTTTTTCGTTGAGCAAATTCAGACCCAGTGTTTAACGAAATTTTGTTTATTGTGGGTCTTTTGGAGTCAAATGATGAAAAAAATAATAAAGAAAACCCTAATCTCCACTTTAGCTTGTTCGACACTGTTTACGACATCGTATGTGTCAGCAGAAACTGTCTCAGGAAGCGATATTAATGTTCATTTTGAAGCTTCTAATATTGTTGGTTCAGGTCGTTCTATCAACATTCACCGTGTTCCAGTAGTTATTGATAGCACAGGGGAAACATTATTTTTTGATGTTTCCTTTAAACTGAGCCTTGATAGTAACCCCCTGTGTCAGGATAGTTGTCGCCCAAATTAATTTCATAACTAAACAGGGGGCGGTATGATGACAACAAATGGGAACTCAACATTATTCAAAGCAGTTTAAAGAAGCGATCATTAAAAAGCTGAATCAAAGTGAACTATCTCTCAGGCAGTTTGCCAAACAAGAAAGCATGAATCCTTCTACGCTTTATAAATGGAAAGAAGAATTTAAAATATCAGGATTGTCCGTGTCAAAAGAAATTCCCCCTGAACAATGGTCAGCGGAAGAAAAATTTGCAGTCGTTTTAGAAATAGCGACCTTATCTGAAATTGAAGTAAGCGAATATTGTCGAAGCAAAGGTTTGTATCCAGAGCAGATAAATACTTGGAAGCAAGCGTGCATAGCAGGTAATGTACGCCAGGCAGGTAACAAGAAGGCCCTGCAGGCAGCCACTAAATCCGATAAAAAACGGATAAAAGAGTTAGAAAAAGAGCTCAACAGAAAAGAAAAAGCCTTGGCAGAAACGGCAGCCTTACTGGTGCTTAGAAAAAAGTTCAATGCCTATTGGGGAGAAGACGAGGACAATTGACCTTACTCGCTGATAGGCAGCACTATGAAGAATTGATTAATGAAGCCATTTTGGCAGGCGCAAGAAAACATAAGGCTTGCGAGATCATAGGGCTATCAGTGCGGACGTTGCAGCGATGGCAATCCGAAGGTGAAATATCGGCAGATAAACGCCCGATGGCGAAGCGCCCGGAGCCCACCAACAAGCTAACCGCAGAGGAAAGGCAATTGATCATTGAAACCTGTAACTTGGAAGAGTTTTCTTCATTGCCGCCCAGTCAAATCGTACCGATATTGGCCGACAGAGGAGAATACATTGCTTCCGAATCAAGCTTTTACCGTGTATTAAAGGAAGAAGGCATGTTGCATCACAGAGGAAAGGCAAAGGTCAGAAATGGCCATAATAAACCGACAAGTTACACGGCCAAGAAAGCTAATGAAGTATGGAGCTGGGATATTAGTTATTTACCCACCACCGTCATAGGTCAGCATTATTACCTCTATATGATAGAAGACATATACAGTCGAAAAGTGGTTGGCTGGGAAGTGCATGCCAATGAAACGGGAGAACAGGCGGCAGAGTTGCTGGAGCGTAGCATTTGGTCAGAAAAATGCAGAAAACAGGATCTGGTTTTACACTCGGATAATGGTGCACCAATGAAGAGCCTTACCATGCAAGCAAAAATGCATGATTTGGGTGTCATTAGTTCCCGTAGTCGACCACGGGTCAGTAATGACAACCCGTATTCCGAATCATTATTTAGAACGGTAAAATATTGCCCGCGGTGGCCATCTGAAGGGTTTGATTCTTTAGAGGGCGCAAGACAATGGGTACAAGGTTTTGTGTATTGGTACAACAATGAGCATCGCCATAGTCGAATCAAATTTGTTACACCCAACCAAAGACATGAAGGGCTTGATGCTGAGATATTGAAGAAGCGAGAAGTGCTGTATCAACAAAAAAGAAATGAGCATCCAGAACGATGGTCTGGAGGTATAAGAAACTGGGAGCCGGAAGGTGCTGTGGAGCTAAATCCAGAGCAAAATAAAGAGGCTGCTTAAAAAATTTAGGCGACAACTGCCTTGAAAAACACCGGTAATAAGCAACTTATTTTCGATAGTTTTACACAAATAACTAGCCCTAGTATTAATAATGTTGATAATTTTATTTCAGGTACTTATCAAGATACGGTAGGTAATAAATATATTCTTTCGGGACCTTCCGTTGTAGGTAATGGCCGTGCTAGTTGGGCATTATCTTCTACAGAAGTAACCGTGGGAGGGAATTTCACAACCTCATGGATAACTGGAGCAGCATCTGAACATCCGTCTATCGGCAATCGTGCAATAGCTACCGAATTACTTGCTGGGTTTGCTTATGGTGTTCAAGGAACTAATAACAATGATTCTCTAGATATTCGTGGTGGATGGACAACTGGTGGTTTAATTGGTGCTCAACAAGTTGGTGATACCTTGGTACTCAGTCGTTTTCATGGAGGTCCTAATGACAGGTCAACGCCATCTGCAACTATCAATTTAATTCGAGTAGTCCAATAATGGTTTTTGTTAAATATTAATTTAATACAAAAGCCTAACGAATAAGGATAGATTGTGGTTCGCGTTGCTCACACAATCTATCCTTATTCGTTTTCGTTATTCGTTATGTGCTTGATGGTTGGGAACGGGTTGAACTCACACCGCAAAAGGTGACGGTGGTCGTGATGTGATAGCAACAAGGTCTGATATTGGTATAATTTAGAATCTTGGAGCAAACAAAAGCTTATAGTCCAGGGACGTTAGTTACACATGATGATGTGCGAACAATGTTAGGCGTGTTATCTATAGATAGGTCAGCTTCGAAGGGTTTGATAACTACTACATCTGATCTCCAACCAAAAGTGATGAAAAGTCGAGAGTTTGCCCCTTTTTTTCATCGAGGTTGGAACTTAGCCCATCTTTCGATTTTACTGACAACAAATTATTTAAAAACAAGTAGACATGCACAATTAGGCTCCAGTGTTGGCACTACAGATTTTTTGTTTTGAATTCGGGCTAAATCAATGTTTTTTTAATACCTCCTGATTGTGCTGATATTGCTAGCGCTTTATAAGTGATGGATTGTCGTGGTTCTGCATTCGTTGCTTTCCTTAAATGAATGGTCTTTCCGTCTTCACGCCGTAAAATAACAGTAACGCGTTGCTGATTTCCCATTGTTAGCCGAATCGTTTGCCAGCTATCATTAATATGTTCAGCCTTGAGTTGATAACGGGGTCTGGACTAGATGATAGGCAATGAGAGTGATAAAGATATGACCATTGACTCGCTCTTCTTTTCGATGATAAATCGGGCGGAGCCCTAGTTCACTTTTCAAACTTCGAAAAACACTTTCTAGATCAGTTAGCATGGTGTAGGTACGCCAGAGCGTTTTGTAATGGTCAACAAAAACCAGACACTTTTTTAAAACGCACGGGGTCAGGTCCCGAATCACGAATTTTTAATTCGTTTTACAATTACTCCTACCGTACTGGGGTGTAAATGAAAATAATCACCAATTTCTCGTTGACTATATGCACCTGTAGCATAGGCTGTAATTATTGCTGAATTTCTATCTACAGCTTGCCTCTCTATTTCTGATATTGATTTTACAACCGCGCGTTTTTGTTTTTTTGGAATACTCCAATCATCAATTGTTCGTACCATCCCTTTTGCCCGAACAGGGTTCTAATTTCTGATAATTTGCAATTCGGAACCCGCCCCCCGTATTCTTCGCCAGTTATTATGCTTCGCTTATGCACTTTACTGCATTGAATCACTTAAACCACTCAACAATACTTGGGCGGCCATTATCAACAGGTAGAAGTAAGGATTTAAAAATTTTAATCGCTTTTTTTAAAGAAACCGCAGCACCTGCTGTATCCCCTTTGTTGATTTGACGACGTGCTTTTTTAAGCGCAGTAGAACCACGTTCTTTTTTTGCAGAAATCGAACAAGCTCCCAAGATGTCGATAGCTGAATCCTGCGTGACATAGATATAGTCCAGCGCCTTATCCAGCTTATTCGCCGTTACGGCTTTCAATGCCTCTTCAAGGTTTGTAATGACGGTATTAGTAACTTGCGTCAACTCAATTTCAGTTTCTGTAGCGGCTGTAACATGGTTCGTTGTTCCAAGAGACAGCACTAAAAAGCTGACAACCAAGTATTTTTTTAATGTAATGTTCATATTATTTCTCCTTTATCTGTGTTGATGTTTTATACGGCGCATTTCTAATCTCTTAAAAGCACATTCCTATAAGGCACACCTATTTATAGCCAATAACCTCAATCGTGTATCTACTTGGCTATAAGTCATAAATCAAGCTTTGCCCAATCACTCAATGAAACAATATTACCTAACTGTGAAATTTTAGCAAATCAATTAACAGAGTACTCTTATTGGTGTTTTTAATGGTTACTTCAGCGTTCAGGAGGTCAGCCAGCTTGAAATAGAAACCTCAAGCAGGATATACAATAATCAAGCTGACTGACCTTAATGCCGCTACCTGTCACATTTAAACAATGATTATCAACTAGTTGCATATTCCTTTCTCCGCTTCATCATTAACGAATACCCCTTAGGTCTTCATTTAATAACTCTTGGTTGATTTAGTCTTTTTCGTTTTCCAACTTCTGTTTGCGTTATTGCCATCAATAGATGGGAGAGCAGATATTAACCTCCCCAAAGCTGATCCCGTCAGTGTGATACACAAACTTGTCGTATTACACATCAGTTGAACAGCGGCCATAAAGCTAAGGTGTCGAGGTGTTTTGTCATTGAGACGGGCTGCTCTGGCAAGATTTGCTCGTATCAGGTTATAGGCCAATAAATGTACGGCAATTTCTTTATTCACCATATCTGCTGTTTTGCAGTGCAACATTTCCATTCCCATATGAATTTTTAGGACTCTGAAATCAACCTCAATTTGCCAGCGCTGCTGGTAAAGATCAGCCAAAGATTTTTTTGGATGAGCCTTTGCATCCAGTAGCGTTGTAACATAAGTGATACCCTTGGCAGAAAATTCACGAATGAAAAATTCACCCGGTAATTCTGCCCATGCTTCATCCAACATCCAAACAGGTTTTTTCTTCGACTTTTTGATGCTGATAATATGGTCTTTTGCACCGAATGGCCAATCATCAATTGATCGTTTGTAATAGAGAGTTTGTGCGGTAAAATATAAGCTTCGGTTGTTGCACCCATTGGGTGATGGTCTGTTTAGTCGCTAACCATTATACAACCAAGGCTTTTTACGTTTTAAGCTTTTCTATATAGGGATCAGGGTACATGTTTAAAAGAATTAAAGCGTTATTCTAGCTCAAATACTATGAATGGTACTATATTAGCGTGTTCAGTATTCTACAAACACTTGAACTAACTAGGAGCAAAATTTGTACATAAAGAAAACAGCAATGGCTACAACCATGACATCTCAACAGAATGGTGTCGGGCAACCCCTACACTGGGTTGCAGTGTTTAGTCTTTTTCTGCTGGCAATTTTGCTTTCACCCGTATCCCAGGCACAGGATAAAACCTATATAATCGGAGTACTTGCCAAGCGCGGTAGCGTTCAAGCTAAAGAGAAATGGTCAGCCACCGCCGACTTCCTGACAGCACAAGTAGACGGTGCAAAATTCGAACTGCTTCCCTTAAGCTTTGATGAAGTCCCCCCGGTAGTAGCGACTGGAGAAGTCGATTTTCTTATCGCCAACCCCTCCATCTATGTGGAGATGGAAACCCTATACGGTGCAAGCCGGATCGCTACGCTAAAGAACCTTGGTCCGGATGGCCAGATCCTGACAGTTTTTGGTGGCGTTATCCTGGTCAAGGCTGACCGCAATGATATTCAAAAGATCACCGATCTCAAGAAGATCTCATCCTTCATGGCTGTAAAAGAAACCTCTCTGGGTGGCTTTCAGGTTGCCTGGCAGGAGTTGTTGAAAAGCGACATCGATCCTTACTCGGATTTTAACAGACTGGTATTTCGCAGCAAACACGATGCAGTGGTGCTGGCTGTAGGTAACAGAGAGGTCGATGCAGGTACTGTCCGTACTGATACCCTGGAGCGCATGGCAGCGGAAGGCAAAATCAATATCGATGATTTCAAAGTGATTGGCGCACCCTATGGGGAATATGCCGAAGGCTTTCCTTACAAGGCCAGTACCATGCTAATGCCCGAATGGCCCTTCGCAAAAATGGCTCACACACCCGACGTTATAGCCCAGAAAGTAGCTATCGCTCTTCTAAGTATGAGTCCCGATGATCCAGCTGCCATCAGTGGGAAAAATGCTGGCTGGACAGTGCCTCTCAATTATCAGCCTATACGAAATCTCATGCAGAGCTTACGCATTGGACCGTTTCAGGACTATGCAAAGCTGTCCCTTAACAAGTTTCTAGTCGAGTACTGGCGCTGGATTCTGGCTTTTGTCATCAGCTTCACCTTACTGGTTGTACTGCTCTCATATATCCTGAAAATTTATAGAAAACTCACAGTGTCCCAAGAAAAACTCAAGGAAGAAATTACGGAACGAGTCCATGTTGAACAGCGTCTGGCCGAATACACTCAGGAGCTTGAACAACAGATCCAACACAACAATAAATCACTGGAACACCTCGGAAAAATTCACAAGTTTCATGAGCTAACATCCCTACTGATCACCACCCTGAATCCCCATGATCTGTTACAGAAAGCACTGGATCGTGTCGTCGATTTAAGCGGTTCTGAGATCGGTGGGATCTACTTGTTCGAACAGCAACAACAGCTCCGACCCTTTGTTTCTCATGGTGTCAGTATGAATACCATGGAAGTCATCGGTCTGCACGAATCCCTGCCAGCACAAGTGGTTGCCGACAAAAAATTACGTCATATCAAAATCACACCGAAAGAATATGACGGCATGATTGACCTAGGGCTTTGCAAGGGTCGACCACAGGAAGTACTGATTCTGCCGATGTTCTCCAAGAACAAGAGCTTGGGTGCAATCATTCTTGGCAGCCTGAATCACTACGAAAAAGACGATCTGGAAGTCTTAACGCACATGGCCAACCAGATTTCCATCATGTTGGAAAATGCTCTGGCCAATAAGGAAACGGAATATCTATCCATTCGTGACAGTCTTACCAATCTTTACAATCGCCGGTATCTCAACGAACAGCTGGAAATCGAAGTCAAGAAAAGCCAGCGTCATGGGTATAATCTGGGCTTGCTGATCCTCGATATAGACCACTTCAAGAAGGTCAACGACGAATTGGGGCATCCTGTTGGAGACCAGGTGTTGATCAGCATCAGCAAGACCCTGCTTGAACAGGTGCGTGATATTGATATCGTTGGCCGGTTTGGCGGTGAAGAATTCATGGTAATCTTGCCCTCCACCGATAAGAAAGGCAGCATAAAGATTGCTGAAAAGATTCGCACAGCTATTCAAGATCTGGTGCTAGCTGAACTAAAAAGCCAGAATATTACCGTCAGCATTGGAGTTAACAGCTACTTAGAGAATAATGTACAAAGTACCGATGAATTCGTGCAAATCACTGACCAGGCGCTCTACAAGGCTAAACAGAGCGGTCGTAATCGTTGTCATTTTGCTGCAGAAGGACTGGAGTTAGATTCTGTTCCCCGCTCTGAGTAACTTCATAAGCGCGCCACCGCGCGCTTTATGATAGCTTTTGGGACTCCATGTCACAAAAATCGATTCGCCACGCGGCGAATCATTTAGGGAATATCAAGGGGTCAGCCAGTAATGCCGCTACCAGTCGCAACTCATGTACTTGAATAATAATGATTTTATAAGGTTTAAAGTTAGGCTTTAACTACTTATTAGATATAATTGAATTTCCTACAAAACAATTAATCCTAAGAAAAAGCCTAACTAATGAAAAAGTCTAGCCGATTAAGCCTACGCTTACAAATCCGATCTTTTAAAAATACCTTTTTTCAGCTCAATGACCTTCCTTTTAAAGGACTAATACCTGATAGTTTAATTGAAGCCATTCATCAATCAGGGAATGTTCGTAGCACCGTTTTTACTCCTTTAGTGACACTGAGAGCCTTTTTGTTTCAAGTGCTCAGTTCAACTGGGGCTTGTAAGGAGGCAGTTGCACATGTTTTAGTCGAGCGAATTAGCTTGGATTATAATGCAAACTCCATGAACACTGGGCCTTATTGTAAATCCCGACTAAGACTGCAACTCTCTCATTTAAAAGAAGCTGTCACCTCTTCGGGTAAAGTATTGCATAACCAAGCATCAAGTAACTGGTTGTGGAATGGTTTTCGAGTTATGCTGGTCGATGGCACGACCTTGCTTATGCCCGATACGGACAGTAACCAGAAAACCTACCCTCAACAAAAGGCACAAAAGCAAGGGCTGGGATTCCCAATTGTACGATTGGTAGGTCTTGTGTCATTAGCAACAGGAGCTTGCATTGATTATGCCATCGGCCCTTACCAAGGCAAAAGAACGGGTGAAACATCACTATTTTCTGATTTGATTCAGTCTCTTTGTAAGCAAGATTTACTTCTCGGAGACCGCTATTACACGTCTTACGCCAATATTGCTCTCCTGACAAAACAGGGAACGTTACTGGTTTTTAGACAACAGAGTACCGTAAAAAGCGATTTTCGCCTAGGACAGCACCTTGGCGCAAAAGACCATATTATCATCGTTAAAAAACCGAAGAAAAAAACTGTATGGATATCCGATGCAGCATGGGCAGAGTTACCTGATGAGCTTTTGATTCGTGAGTTTTCAGTCAAAGGAATAGTCTATGTTACAACGCTAATGAATGCTAAAAATTATCCCAAAAAATCCTTGGCTGAATTGTATCACCAGCGCTGGAAAATTGAGGTGGACTTTAGAACAATAAAAACACATATGGGGATGGAGATGTTACGATGCAAAACAGCGGAGATGGTTAAGAAAGAGATTGCAGTACATCTCTTGGCCTATAACCTTATACGCGCAAACATTGCCAGAGCTGCCTGTCTTAATGACAAAGAACCCCGCCACCTAAGTTTTATGGCGGCTGCTCAGTTGATGCGTAACACTGCCAGTTTGTGTATCACTCTAACGGGAGTAGCATTAGGTAAAATAATACACCCTCTCTTAGTTGCCATAGCTCAATCGGAAATTGGGCAACGATCCAGACCAAACCAACCAAGAGTTATTAAGCGAAGACCGAAGGGATATCCATTAATGACGAAACCAAGAAGTGAATATGCAACTAGTTGATATAAAAAGGCTTAGCACGACTGGTAGCGGCATTAGGGTCAGCCAGCTTGTTTTTAAACTTCAGTCGTCTTTTAAAAACGTTACCATTGATAAGCCAAAGTCACATAATAGTTACGACCTTGCATTGGAATCCTCTGCCCTTGAGTTAGACCATTCGCGGGATCAGACATGGGGGCATAATAACCACCTAAGTGATTATAGTTCGTTGCGTCAATAACATTTTCAATCCCAGTGCCAATAACCAGACCATCAAATGCCTCATAACTGGCGCGGAGATTCATGATTTGATAACTGGGTGTTGTGCGTTCATTATTATAAGAAGCGACTTTATCTTGTGCCGCATAGTAAATACCCTCAACCGAGGCAGTAAACCCCCAATTATTGAAAGTTAATTGCGTACGACCATTGAGTGGCGCTATGCGGTATAAATTACCTTTTGGACCATCAAGACGCTGACCTCTAACATAATTTAAACCGGCATCAAAACGCAACCAGTCTGTAAACTCATACCCACCTTCTACGTCAACACCATAGATTTGAGCTTCAATATTATTAAACTGCAGTACCAGACAACTCATACTTCCAGTTGGACAACTCGGTTGCGGCTTGTTGAGTGCGGATGGCGTACCCTGGATGTAATTATTAATGTAATGATAATAAGCACGCGGAGCAAAATAAAGAGCACCTGTATGCCACTCCATACCCAATTCAAACTGGTACGCTGTTTCACTGCTTAGGTCTAAATTACCGACATAAGTCCTTCCATCAGCCAAACCACCAGTTGCCTGAGAAGGTGCCCATAAGTATAGTTCCTGATAAGACGGTGCTCTGTTTTTTCTGGCAAAACCAATTTCAAAATTTAATTCTTCACTCATGGCGTAACGCAAAATGGCAGTTAAGTCGACATTATTAAAATCCTTATGATGACCTTTACTGTTAAATTTTGCCGCCGCAGATTTCAGCCCCATATTGCTAGTCGATACATTATCTGTATCTGCCGTTGTATAAGTATATCGAAGCCCCAGTTCAGTGCTTAATGCATCGTTAATATCCCCTTTCCATTCACCAAAAAAACTATAGCGGGATCGAGTTGCATCATTAAAGTTCTGAACATTCATATTCATGGGCATTGCACCCGGCTTCATCGCCATATTCATAGTGACATCAGAATTATGGTATGCAATATCTCCGGTAAACCCAGTCTTAAATTCCCCCGAAAATAAAGGCATTAAAAATTGAATATCCCAGCCACCGCCTTGGACATTTGTCTGATTATTCATCAGCCGGGGAGCACCATTTGCCATCATAGCCATTCTTAGTGAATGATTATCCATTAAGTGATCCGAGTTCTGATAAAAGAATTTTGTTTTTAACTCATAGCCTTGCCCAAGATCCCAATTGTAATCCGCATTGTAAATACTGCTTTTTATATAAACAATATCCATAGGTAAGGCAGGAGTACCAGAGTTTCTCGTATAGTTATTCGTATAATTTAAACTAAGCTCATGCCCGTTAGCTTGAAAATCATATCCTGCAATAATAGCCTGGCGATCATAACTGGTAGGCACCACTTTTTTATTATCACGCTCATTGTATTTGTAATCGTTACCCTCTTCCTTACTCATACCAAAATGCAGCTTATGATTTTCATTTGCTAGTGAACTAAAGCCGGAAACAAAGTATCCATTATCAACTGAACTGTAACCTGATGATAATGCACCATCTGATTCAATTTCACCTTCAGAAGCAGCGAAGTTTCCACTTTTAGTTTTGACTTCCATGGTGCCACCTTCTGTTTCTATACCACTACTGATGGGAGCAATACCTAGGTACACTTTTAATGATTCGGTCAATACGGCAGGAATATGACTTAAAGGTGTGTCCATCGAGTTAGGTCCCGCTTCCTTAATATTGGCACCATTAACTTCCACATTGACTCGATTACCATACATGCCACGATATTGGGGAATCGCCGTTAGCGGACCATTACGATTAACATTGGCTCCGGGAACCCGCTCCAATAATGCAGCGGTATCTTTAAAACCTGATGAATCAGGTGCTATCGCCATAGCACCTGGTCTATTAGCACTGCCTTCAACAACAATAGTGGCTAACTGTTCTGTTTCAGCATAAACCATCGTCGGCAGTGCCAGCGCAGTTGCTATTGCAATGTTTAATTTTGTTTTCAAAATAACCTCAGATAATTAATAATGACTAAAATTAGCAAGTATTGACAAATACCCGCAAATATTAGACCATTTAAATTATTTCTTTAACCATCAAAAAGTTGCACTTAGTTTAGAGGACTAAATTAATTAAACTATGTTATATAGCATATAAAACACAAGCCATATCACACAAGAAAGTCATATAACCTATATTTATCATCGGTATTTATATTCTTAAGCATAAGCTCCATTTTTAAATATTTTAAATACACCAAGTAGGTTAAGTGACCCTCTCTAGGGGTGAGGCTTTAATATAATGTATTAAGCCATTAAATATTGGGCCTCACCTTGAATAATTTTCTCCCAAAATTGTTGCCACCTATTTGTTGTTTGAACTAATGCACGTAAACTCAATACAACTTTAGCTCCTTTTGTTTTCCATCTCATACCTGAGCCACAAAGCCGCTGTTTAACTAATGTTTTACAAGCTGCTTCTGTCACGCCCGAACCAATCGGTA
Organism: Methyloprofundus sp.; assembly: GCA_016592635.1. Classification (NCBI taxonomy): domain Bacteria; kingdom Pseudomonadati; phylum Pseudomonadota; class Gammaproteobacteria; order Methylococcales; family Methylococcaceae; genus Methyloprofundus; species Methyloprofundus sp. Next base: position 1,287,312 of record AP023240.1, on the reverse strand, counting down.
AATTTTTATTAACATGTGAGGCATAATTCATCCTGTTTTTAGCGATATTATTTTTAAAATAGGTGAGCGTTGTTTCTAAATCCGCCTTGATTGATTTGGTGAGCCTAGATTCCATTAATGGCGTTAATTCTTCTAAAATGGTTTGCGCCGCCCCTGTGTCATTCTTGAGTTGGGAACAACGATCTGACAGCCATTTTTTACGATCAATAGCCGTTGATTTTTTTGGAAAAATAGCATGAGAGGCTTTTGCTAAATATTCAGTGACATGATAAAAATCAACCAATTGTTGCTGAGTATGTTGCTCTAAAAATGTCCAGTTATCTTTGGCTCCATCCGCAATACCAAGATAAAGTGCATCGGGGTAACGGGCTTTTATGCAGGTGATTTCATGCTCATACCGCTCTTTGAAACTTGCCTTCCCATATTCAGGCGCTTCTCCCAAGTAGAGAGTATGCTGGCGTTCACCCTCGCAGTCATACAAAGACAGGTTACCAACCATTGCTTCACGGTAACCTTCGTTTGCCATTAAAACATAAGCACCATCTAAACTGAAAACAATCGTACTAATGGGTTCATCTAATTCAGGCAGCTCATACTCCCACTTTTCTTCTTGTGCCGTCGCAATACTTCCTACCCAGTTCGTTACATTTTGTATCGTGGATTTGGCAATGATCCGATTGTGATTATTCTTCAAATCAAGACAAACTGAATTGGCATTTCCTTGGGAATACTTGTGGGACAATTGCTGTGCAAATTTAGGAGTCGCTGCAAAAATAGTATGCGCCGAGTCTTCTAATGGACAAAAAATATGCCCTCCTTTTGACGATTGGTAAACATGACGTTTAATTTCAATGATGCCAAAGGGCGTTTGATATTTTTTGCTGTCTCTGTTTTTAGACGTGAGTTTTACACCCTCTCTTATAATCGGAGTACCCTTTGTATCAAAGCATTTTAAAGCTTCGCCTGTGGCTACGCATCCTACGCTATTGACCGCATCCAGTATCGTGTTTTCCATTTCCATCATATTGCCTTCCAGAGCTAAAGTAACTGATACGGTGATGCTTCCGTCAACATTGTGGATGATAGTTGTCATGGGTAGAGAAAAATAATGTGATAGTAAAGATGGGGATTTTATATTAAATCATGAGAAATAACATTATATTTAAGCCTCACCCCTCTCTAGCAATGATTAAGTTTACGGCGTAAGGTTCGCTCCCCCATGCCCAGGCTCTTTGCCGCCTCAATACGATTACCCCCACTTGCAGCTAAAGCGGCATCAATCAAAATTTGCTCGGCTTCCGCTAAGCTAGCTCCTGCTGGAATAAAAACCCCCTGCCCTGAATGTAATGCTTCAGATCTTTGTGGCAATAACCCGGATACCCATTGAACATCAACGTGTTTGATTTCGTTAGGCAATCGTACCGCAAGACGGGTCATGATATTGCGTAATTCCCGTACATTACCCGGCCAGTCATAGCAGGTCAATAAGGCAAGACTTTCTGCATCAAGCTCAGGCCAGGGCGGACAGTGCTGCATATCCTGTAAAGCGCGCTGTAAGAAGTGTTTTGCAAGCAGCTGAATATCAGCGGGACGCATGCGTAAAGGCGGTAACTGAATGGGAAGAATATTCAAACGGTATAATAAATCCTGTCTAAAAAGGCCTGATGTCACGGCTTTTTCCAGATTTCTATGGGTCGCTGCAATAATACGCACCTTAACAGCGATAGACTGCTCACTGCCTACTCGCTGAATCATGCCATCTTCTAAGACGCGTAATAAACGCACTTGAAAGTTTAATGGCATTTCACCAATTTCATCCAGAAATAACGTCCCCCCATGCGCCTGCTCAAAATGCCCTTTACGCATTTTTTGTGCACCAGTAAAAGCTCCTTTTTCATGCCCAAACAGCTCATCTTCCAGTAAGGATTCAGGAATAGCACCACAGTTCAAGGCGATAAACGGACCTTCGGAAACTGAGCTTAACTCATGTACAGCACGGGCAACAAGTTCTTTACCTGTACCCGATTCACCATGAATCAGTACCGATTGACTATTACTGGCAATCTGTGGCAAATCACACAAAGCCTGTTCCATCAGTGGATCTTTAAACAATAAATAGGGTTCAAGCTGTCGCTTGGATGCTTCAGGATGAGGTAAATCGTCAAGTAAGCGTTGTGCCAGTACAACGGGATCCAGCGGTTTTTGAAAATAATCCTTAACACCCAGCTTAATTGACTTCACTGCGTTTTCCACACTACCATAGCCGGTAATCAAATAAAAATGGCCGTCAGGCACATGGTTAAGATAAAGACTCACCAACTCTAAGCCTTCGCCGTCCTTAAGCTGTAAATCAGATAAAACGACATCCGGTCGAAAACTTGCCAAGGCTAGCCCTGCTTCTTTTACGCTGCCTGCACTGCGTACCGTTGCTCCCAACCCACGTAGAGATCTGCCCAGACTGCGAATGATAGCGGGGTCATCATCCACCAGTAATAGAGAAATACCATTGAGTTTAGGAAAGTTATCTTTATTCATCATGTGTCAGGGGTAAAGAGATAATAAAACGTGCACCAGCTGGTTTGCGGTTTTCTGCATAAATATTGCCATGAAGAGCTTCTACAGTGCGCTTGACAATAGCCAAGCCTAAACCATGCCCTTCAGAGCGTGTAGTAAAAAAAGGCGTAAATATTTTTGCTAAATTCTCAAGCTGAATACCTGCACCATCATCTTCCACAATAATTTCCAAGCGCCCCTGTTTAACCTGAACAGCCAGCCAGATATACCCCTGTTCCTGAGTATGATTTGTGGCATTGATCAGTAAATTAATCAGCGCATCTCTTAAATCCGCCGGATTCGCGGTGATGGCTGGTATATTTTCTTTAATATCGACTGTAACCGTTATATTTTTTTGTTTAAACAAGGATTTGCATTCCCGGATTGAGTCATTGATCAACGGTTCAATATTAATTGCTTCAAAACCACTATTTCTAGGCTTGGTTAATGCTAAAAAATCGGTTAATTTTTGCTCCAGCCGCTGAATATCATGATCCATTTCATCAACGACTTGCTCCGTTTCATCGGGTGTAATCAGCAGATTTTTAATATTCGCCCTAATGCTGGCCAATGGGTTTCTTAAATCATGAACCAGGCTAGCGGATAATTTCCCCATAGCAGCCTGCTGATAAATCTTTTGTAAACGCGCTTCCACTTTTAGTGTGGTCAACCCCGTATAAATTGCGATTGCGATAGCAAGTAGAAAACTTAGGATACCTATAAGGCTAAAAATCACAAGACTATGCATGGTGGATTGCAATGTCTCATTAATTCGCCCCACTAAACCGGCACGTTCAAAAGCAATATCCATTTGTACCGGATTATTCTGGACTGAAGTCAGATCAAGCGTGATATGAAACAAAGGTGATGTCTCTTGATGAAATTGACGCACCAGTTGTTGATGACTGGACGGCAACACTGTCTCACTATGCAAAGGTTCTAATTCGACATCGACCAGTTGTTTTTTGGCACTTAAGCGTACACCATATCCACGCAGCTGATCACGCAAGGAAATTTGCCTTAAATAGGGTAAAGTTTGATACAACCGTGTCACTTTTTGACTCAGTAAAAAGGGAGCGCTATTTTCCCCATTGAGAGGATGCTCTTCACTCAATTGCTTAACAAAAGGACTGACTACCTCAATAATATGTCCAGTAATCAGTTCTGTCTGTGCGTGCCTGGCGGTCAAATACAGCCAGACACTCCCACCGCCTATAATCAATAAATACAAAATCAATAAAAAAGCATAAGGTAAAAGATAGGCTTTTAATAAAGGTACCGGGGAGTGAAAAGAAGGTTCAGTCATCCTATGCTTATATCCGCTAGAGTATAATTGATTATTCTAACACAGAGGCAGGACACACTATTAACCGTCATGCGTGTATAACACCGTCAGGAATGTAAGTACCTGCCTTTATTTACGAGAGTTAAGCTGAACAGTTCGGAAGGTCAGTATGATAGAGAGAATACATAAAAGAAGTCAGATTTATCGTCAAGAGGAAATTACCGAAGAATTTGAAGTCATTTTATTGAATTCAGATTATCTGTCAGCCAAGCCTCGGTAAAAGTATTGCCAGCCCGGATGTGAGCATCTGAAAACCGATAGCGGCCAATAAAAGCCCCACAATACGTGTTGCTATATTCAACCCGGTAATACCCAGCTTTGCTCCAATTGGCGTTGCCAGACGTAACGTAACGCAACCCACACAGACAAGGCAACCCCGATAATACCAAAACTTAAAATCAATCGATCATACCAACCAGATAACTGGTGAGCATTTATCATCGCCATACTAATAGCACCCGGACCGGCCATTAAGGGAATAGCTAATGGAACCACAGCGATACATTCTTTATCATTAGCCTCCTCAGCCTCAGCAGGTGTACGTTGGGAATGACTCTGTTTTACATGCATCATAGAGATTGCCATCAATAATATAAGCAAGCCTCCCCCTGCACGAAAAGCAGCAACACTAATGCCAAAAAAACTCAATGTCAAGTCACCAGCCCACGTTGCAATAATGAGTATCAAAGCAACGGCAATTGCGCTGGTTCGCGCCACCTTTTGACAGTCCTCAACTGTACGCCCGGCGCATAATGAAAGAAAGGTTGGGATAGCCCCCATAGGATTGACAATAGCCAGTACGCCAACTATAGATTTAGCATAAAGAGAATATTCAAGAGGCAGTAGCATAGCTGTATTGCAATGAGTAAAGATAATAATACCAATGCCATTAAGTGAGTGGTATTGGGGTGAAAAAACACTTATTTATTAAAGCATGAGTATAACCGCTGGTTTGCAGAGTCATATGGCTGACTCTATTTTACTTTTCTTCCCAGCTTTATTGGTATCGGTAATAATACCCCCGACATTTAATACATTCGCCGCCGAAATAACCACCCCGCACAACTCAAGGTTATCATGCCAATAATCACCAAAGGCCAAAATTGATCCAGCAGGTCAGCCACTGAAAAGCCCTCAAGAAATACCCCGCGCACAATAATCAGAAAATAACGCAAAGGGTTAATCAAGGTAAACTGCTGAACCCAGACAGGCATATTCGCAATCGGTGTTGCGAAGCCAGATAGAATAATGGCAGGTACGATAAATAAGAAACCGCCCAGCAAGCCTTGTTGCTGTGTCACAGACAGCGAGGAAATCATCAATCCCACACCAATAATAGCAAAGACAAATAAAATAATGCCGATATACAGGGCAAGCAGACTACCCAGTAAGGGAATTTTAAACCAGAGTACTGCCATCAGGGTAATAAATGAGGCCTCTACTACGCCGATAATTAAGCCGGGGATCGCTTTGCCCAGCAAGATCTGCAAAGGGGTCAATGGTGTAACTAAAAGCTGGTCAAAAGTACCCTGTTCCCGTTCTCTGGCAATTGAAAGTGCTGTTACGATAATGGTGACCACTAGTGTTAACAAACCAACAATACCTGGCACGATAAACCAGCGACTGGCAAGATCAGGATTAAACCAGGCGCGAATTTTTAGTTGTGCTGGGGGTAATGATTGCTGATGCTGTTTCGCCCAGTCCAGATTAAATTTTGCCAGAATGCTTTGCATATAGTTCAGAGCAATGAGTGCACTATTTGAATTACGACCATCAATCAGAATTTGTACCGAGGCGGCTTGTCGTCCCGTATATAAATCGCGACTAAAGTGTGGCCCGAGATGTAGCACAGCCAGCACCTTTTGTTCATCCAGAGCAGGCGCAATCTGTTCATGATGCGTCATAGTTAAAACTTGGGTAAAGGCAGGCGAAGCGGTAATGTGACTGATAAAATCTCTGGAGGCGATACTCTGGTCTTCATTATAGACTGCAATAGGCACATGATTAAGATCAAAGCTAGCACCATAACCAAAGACAAAAAGCTGAATAATAGGGGGACCAATCAAGACAAAACGACTTTTCTTGTCTTTTAAAATCGCTAAGAATTCTTTAATCAGTAATGCGTAAATCATTGCCCACATAATTACTCCAGACGTTTAGGGGCTTTTTTCATCGCCAATATGAAAAACAGGACAGCCATTAATAACAAAGCCGCTGCATTCGGCAAAATAATCGCCCACACATTACCCGTCAAAAAGACGGTTTGTAAAATCGCCACAAAATAACGCGCCGCAACCAGATAAGTAAAAGCCTGTATAGCGAATGGCATACTGTCTATATCAAAAATAAAACCAGATAATATAAAAGCAGGTAGAAAAGTCGCAATAATGGCAACTTGCCCAGCAACGAACTGGTTTTTAGTCACAATGGAAATGACCAGCCCCATCCCCAGAGCAACCAACATAAATAAGCTACCCGTCAGCAATAACACCCAGAACGAACCCCGCAAGGGCACATCAAACAGAAAGACTGCCATCGCAATAGACAGCAACATACCGCCCATGCCCAGCAAATAATAGGGAATCAATTTTCCAGCCAGCACTTCACGCATGGTCACCGGGGTGGCAATCATGGCTTCCAGGGTACCCCGCTCCCATTCACGTGCCATCACCAGCGCCGTTAATAAGGCACCGATTAAGGTCATAATCACTGCGATCAGACCTGGCACCAGATAGTCTTTACTGAGAATGGCACTATTATACCAGATCCGCTGTTCGGCGATTACAGGATATGCCAAGGGGATGCCGCGCGTTTGTGCCAGATGCGTCAGCCATTCATTCCAAGCAGCTTGAATATAACCTGAAATTAAGCGTGCGGTATTTGCATCCACGCCATCGACAATCACCTGAATACTGGGAGAATTTTGTTTAAATAATTCACGACTAAAATTCGCTCTCAGGTGAATAATGGCATGGATTTTTCTCTGTTGCATTGCCTGTTTTGCAGCGCCCATATGCGTGTAATGATGGTTATTAAAATACTCGGAACGCTCAAAAGCCGCTGTAAAACTTGTCGTTTCAGGTGTGCTTTTGTCGATTACCCAGCCGATGGGAACATGCTTAGCATCCAGCGACACCCCGTAGCCGAATAGTAATAACAGAAACACTGGCATAACAAAAGCAATGGCTAGGCTGCTCGGATCACGCCAGATTTGTAGGAATTCTTTGATAATCAGACCTTTCAGGCGCATAGACTTGTTAATATGACGCTCGTTCATCACTGTCTCGCCTCGACTAACTGAATAAAGGCCTCTTCCATGGTCGGATCAGGCTGTGCTGCTGTACTGACTTGCCGCTTGATTTCAGCGGGTGTCCCCGTGGTTAAAATACTGCCTTCCACCATAATTACCAAACGATCACAATATTCCGCTTCCTCCATAAAATGCGTGGTCACCAGCACGGTAACGCCACTGGCGGCAAGTTGATTGGTGCGATTCCAAAATTCTCGTCTGGCTAAAGGGTCTACACCCGAGGTGGGTTCATCAAGAAACAGAATATCTGGCTCGTGCATCAAGGCACAGGCCATTGCCAGACGCTGCTTATAGCCCAGTGGTAAGTCTGTACATTCACTATGCTGCTCAACACTCAGTTCAAATTGCTGTAAAGCCCATTGTATTCGCTGTTCACGCTGTTGCCCTGACAACCCATAAGCACTGCTAAAAAAGTTCAGGTTTTGCAGTACACTTAAATTGGCATACAAGGAGAATTTTTGTGACATATAGCCTATACGAGATCGAGCCTTAGCCGCTGCTCGCCGAATATCGACACCCGCGACTCGTAATTGTCCATTGCTGGCAGGCAGCAACCCGCATAGCATACGAAAGGTGGTGGTTTTACCCGCGCCATTAGCCCCTAATAAACCAAATATTTCCCCGCGTTTAACCGAAAAATTTAACTTTTTAACTGCTTGAAAATCACCAAACCAACGATCAACGCCTTCGACATGAATCATCGTGCCATCCGTTATGGAAGCGGAGTTTTTAAGAGAAGGCTCAATCGTTCCCAGCTTTGCAACAGGATGCCGCTCCCTCAACAGATTAATAAAAGCATCTTCCAGACGCGGGGGTGTTGCTTCAATATCGGCTGCTTCCAGTGTACCAGTGAAGACGGGCAAAGCTTTATGACGGTGAATAATACGTACTTTTTCACCTTGTATGACCGCATCAATAATATTTTCTTGTTTAATCAACTGACTTTGCAGCAGACGGTTAGGCAGTTCGGGGTGGCTAACCCGATAACTATGTCCCTGCATTTTAGCTTTGAAATAATCCGGACTGTTAGTATCCACTAACTCACCTTCATCCAGCATCACCACTTGATGGCAGCGTTCCGCCTCGTCCATATAAGCGGTACTCAATAAAACCGTCATACTCTGGCTTGCAACCTGTTGCTCAATAATGCTCCATAACTCTCTTCTGGAAACAGGATCAACGCCGACACTCGGTTCATCAAGTAATAACAAGGCAGGATTGCTAAGTAAGGTGCAAGCGAGCCCCAGTTTTTGTTTCATTCCACCTGACAAACGCCCAGCCAGACGCTGTGTAAACGGAGCTAGACCTGTCATATGCATTAAATCCTCAATGCGTTGCTGCCGAACTGAGAGGCTCACTCCGTGTAAATCAGCATAAAGATTAAGATTTTCTGTAACACTCAGGTCTTCATACAAGCCAAAACGCTGTGGCATATAACCACACAAGCGATGGATATCATCGCCCTGCTGTACACTATCATGACCAAAAACGTTTATTGTGCCTTTGCTAGGGACTAATAACCCCGCTACCAGACGTAGCAAGGTCGTCTTGCCAGCACCATCAGGGCCTATCAAGCCAACCACTTCGCCTTTGCGAATCATAAGCGAAACAGCCTGTAAAGCATTAATGACCCGTTTCCCAATAGTGAACTGCTTGCCCAGCTGTTTGATTGCAACTGCTAATACTTCCTCTGTCTCAGCAGCTATCATGGCTGTGTATGACAGTTAGACTTTGCTTGCTGATCGGTAGCTGCCGTCAAGTCAATATTAACCGTAACAGGCATCCCCAGACGTAATTCATTTTGTGGATTACAGGCAAACACGCGCACTTGATAAACCAGATGAGTACGCAGTTCAGGCGTTTCGACTGTTTTAGGGGTAAATTCAGCCGTTGGTGAAATAAAACCTACCCAGCCCTGATACGATTTATTTGCATAGCTGTCTGTGCTGATCTGTACAGGCATACCGTATTTTAATTTGCCTAGCTGATTTTCAGGCACATAAACGCGCGCCCAGACTGGTTCGACTAATGCCAGGGTATAAACGGGTATGTGACTATCGGCCATATCACCCGGTTCCAGAATGCGATCCTGGATAATACCTTCGGTAGGCGCATAAAGATGACCATCCTTCCAGGCTTTTTTAGCCAGTTTAAGACTGCTTTCATTCGCTTTTAACAAGGCTTTTGCAGCGGCAATATCTTCTTCACGCGGCCCTATAATTGCCAGTGCCTGTTGTTCTTTTAAGGCATGTAGTTTTTCCTGGGCAGTCGCATAGTCTGTACGCGTACGGTCAACGGACTCAATCGAAGTGAGCTTCTTTTTCACCAGACTTTGTTGGCGTTTGAGTTCTTTTTTAGCAAAAGCCACCTCGGCAACAGCCGATTTGACATCTGCATTTGCTTTACGAATATCTTCAGGGCGTGAACCCGCTACCAAACGTTTTACCTGTTGTGCTTGCTCATCGGTTTTTGCCTCGGCAAAGTCTATCGCATACTGAAAACGGTCTAAATCCTGAGTCGCCAATAACTGACCTTGTTTAACTCGGTCACCTTCTTTCGCCGTCATCGTTGCGATATGTTCTGCATCATGAAAAGCCAGTTGAACTTGGCGAATATCAATATTGCCAAACAAGGCCAGGCTAGATTGATCCGTTGCCGGGGACTTGTTAAAATACCAGATAGACGTGGCAAGACCAGCGACTAAAAGAACAACAAGAATAAATTTAAGTGGTTTTTTTATCATATAATAAGCTTCCTATTTTTCGAGCTGGGCAATACTACGAGGTAATTTTGTTGGTGCCTTAATACGCAGTTGTTTATTCACATTCATACGTCCAAATACCACCTCAATATCGTTTTTAGCAACCCCAAACTCCTTGGCCAAAAAGCGCACCATGTAATCTGTCGCCTTACCTGCAACCGGAGCGGCTTTGACACTGATTTTCAGTTGCGTGCCTTTGGGTTTGCCAATGGCATCTTTTTTAGCGCTCGGCGTACCCAAAACATTCAAAACCAAAACATCACCATCCCAGCCATAAAATGATTTCATTTTTTTAGGGTTAAACGTTTCAACTTCCCCGACTATATTCACTTTGTTCTTTTTTGCCATTTTTCTGTCCAGAGCTAAACCTTGATGCGCTTCGTGCCTCAGCACATCCTACCTGTATAAATACAACGATAATATGAAGCAATAAAATCAGTGGTGCATAGTGTGGTGAGGATTCTGACCTTTTGCCATCGCCCAATGATGGCGCTGGTGATGATTACCAATCGCTAACAGTCCGATATAACCTAATCCTCTGATCTTATCAATTTCCGAGGGTTTAGTCGTGGTGACAATAATTTCATATTCCCCTACCGTTTTACTTGATTGCATATCCCACCCCGTTTCCATTTTTAACATCATCGGATGAGCGGATAACACTTTATCCAGTGCCTGTTTCGCTCTGACTGTTACAGGTTTTACTCTAATTTTCACACCGTGTTCAATGGGTTGCTGGGAAACCACATCCACGTTATAGGAAAATTCAAACATATCACGTAGGTGTTGACGCAAGGCTTCCAGTATGATGCATAGAGCGCGTTACAACAGCATGGCGGGCATGATCGCTCAATTGTGCATCAAAATATTGATGAATCGCTTTTATAAAAGCAGGTTCTTTACTAGAAAAAGTAATTTCTGCACCGTCAACTAGCTCTTTATAAGCAATATCAATTTGCTTATGTTTTGCTAGACTTAACTTCTCTAAGCCTGACATCATCTTACCATGAATTTTTGCGGGTCCAGAAAAATTACCTTGCTGAAATTCATTGGAAATCTTAGTTAAATGCTGACGTATCAGCTTTATTTGTTGCGTATTTTCTGGGCTTTTAACGACAACTTGTTGAATTCCCCCTGTCGGTGTTTTTGTAAAAACATGTTGGGTGAGTTCCAGATCAAAGGGCATCACATGAGCACCTCTCTGAGCGACTTCATCAAGCCGTTTTTCGCTTGCTTTTTCTAGGGCATAAGACGGACTGGCTATTAATAAAGTTAATAGCATTAAAAATATTGGTTTCATATAGCTTCCTTTATATTATGTTCAAGTTGATTGACTAGAAACAATGGCATTATATTTTTCTATCTAGCCATTACATATGATTGAAATCATACCTAGGAATTTATAACAATTTTATCAACCGTTCCTGACGACTAATCTGTTTGGTTTTTTCATAAGTCTGCTTTCTTGATATAACTGACTTCAGTTGTCATATCCGCAATTGCTGAGCAATGATTTTCTTTTGAAAATAAAGAGGCTTCAGCAATCATTTCGCCAGGAAAAGCCACATGTAAAATAACAGGTGCCCCATCCAGCGTACTTCTTCGCAAGATGACACGCCCAGCTGTTATGAAATACATATTCAGAACTTCATCATTTTGTAAAAAAAGAGTCTCTCCTTTTTTAATGGACAAATTTTCTGCTTTTAAGTCGGTCAAGGTGTTGCTAAAAAAATGATTCATATCGTTTGTTACGCCTTACAATATTAATCATAAGATAAACCCGTGGTATGCTTAGGCAATGCCACTGATAGTAATGCTGCCATCGTTATAAAGCCAGCAGAAACCCATAAACAGGCTGCCAATCCTGATACCTGATACAGCCAACCAGACAAAACAGTCCCTAGCAGTCGCCCTACGGCATTTGCCATATAGTAAAAACCAACATCAAGCGAGACGCCATCTTCATTGGCATAACTGACAATCAGGTAACTATGCAGGGATGAATTGATAGCAAAAAGTACTCCAAAAATCAGCAACCCCCCTAATAAAACCCCTTCCCTTCCTCCGTTTAATAAGCCAATCGCAATGATTGCAGGGATGACAGCCAGAACCGCCGCCCATAGAAAAGCGGTTTTTCCATCGGGCAAGCGACCAGAACGCGCACCTGTAATAAGTGGTGCAATAGATTGTACGATGCCATAGCCAATAACCCATAGCGCGAGAAAACCACCGACAGATTTATGATCCCATCCCAACTGACTGGCAAGAAAAACAGGCAATGCCACTACAAACCAGACATCCCTAGCACCAAATAAAAATAACCGTGCTGCTGATAAATAATTAATGGCAGGGCTTTTAGAAAAAAGTTCGGTAAATTTAGGTTTACTCTTAGCTTTACCGAAATCTGTCTTCAACTGGGTGATACTAAAGATGCAAATAAGCAGCAAAGCCAATGCCATAAAGGCAATACTCCCTCTAAATCCCAGCAGATCTAGCAGTACGCCACCCAAAAAGAAGCCAACGCCTTTTAACGCATTTTTAGAGCCTGTTAATATGGCAACCCATTTATAGAGAGTGCCTTGTTCGTTGGCAGGGACTAATAATTTGATTGAGCTTTTGGCACTCATTTTATTGAGGTCTTTAGCAATACCTGACAAGGCTTGTGCAGCCATCACCCAAGGAACAGTCAACGCACTGGCGGGGACTAATAACATACCCAGCGCAACAACCTGCATTGCCAAACCAATATTCATGGTTTTATTTAATCCTAGGTGAGATCCCAGCCAGCCACCGACAAGATTAGTGATGACACCAAATATTTCATAAAACAAGAACAGCATAGCAATTTGCAACGGACTGTAACCCAGCTCGTAAAAATGCAAAACCACTAGCATACGAAGCGCACCATCGGTTAAAGTAAAAGCCCAATAATTTCCAGTGACTAATAAATATTGACGTATTTCGGGGGAAAGTTTGGCGAGTGCGTTCATCCGTTATGCCTTATCCATGCGCCCGACCATTGCCATTAATTCGGCGGTTCGATTGGCATAACCCCATTCATTGTCATACCAGACATAAATCTTTAATTGAGTGCCGTTAATCACCATGGTTGAGGGGGCATCAATAATACTAGAGCGTGGGTCGGTTTTATAATCCACTGAAACCAATGGACGTTCTTCATAACCCAAAATGCCCTGCAATTCATTTTCTGCAGCCATTTTAAATAATGCATTCACTGCCGCTGCTGTGGTTTCCCGTTCCAGCTCAAACACACAATCAGTCAATGATGCATTTGCCAAAGGGACACGTATGGCGTGGCCGTTTAACTTCCCTTTTAATTCAGGAAAAATATGGGTAATCGCTGTTGCAGAACCTGTTGTGGTGGGAATTAAACTTAAACCACAGGCGCGAGCACGACGGAGATCTTTGTGCGGTGCATCCAGAATGGTTTGTGTATTGGTAATATCATGAATAGTCGTCATTGAACCATGCTTAAGGCCTATTTTTTCATGAATAACTTTCACAACTGGTGCCAGGCAGTTAGTGGTACATGAAGCCGCGGTTACAATGGGATGAATCGCTTTATCATATAAACCATCATTGACACCCATAACAACATTCAATACACCGTCTTCTTTGACAGGTGCCGTCACAACAACCCGTTTTACACCCTGATCTAAATACGCTTGTAATAAGGCTTTGGTCTTTATTTTCCCCGATGCTTCAATGACCACATCACAGTGAGACCAGTCAGTATCTTGAGTTACTGTATTTTGTGTACAAGGAATTGCTTTATTATTGATGATGATTGCATCTGCATCATAATCTACCTGGTGATGCCAACGCCCATGTACTGAGTCAAACATCATTAAATGCGCCAGTGTTTCTGCTTTTCCAGCTGGGTCATTAATGTGTACAATTTCGATGTCGTCCCAATCAAATGCTGCACGCATTGATAAGCGTCCCATACGGCCAAAGCCGTTAATACCTACTTTAATCGTCATAAATCTGTCCTGAATTGTGCAATAAGTTGAGCACTATTTTCAAGTGTCAAAATATCAAAAGGATGTATTAGCATGACTAAGCTCTTAACCATGCTTCAATGGCATCTCTATGGGGAATAGAGCCACTGTGTACATTCACTTCATCAATAATGACTGCTGGGGTACTCATAACACCATATCCCATAATAACCTCAGGATCCGTTTCTTTGGTGACATGTACCGCTATCTTTAATTCATCTGCCGTTTTTGCAATAATCTCAGCTGTTTTTTCACATTTAGCACAACCAGTACCGAGTACTTTTATTTCTTTCATACTATTTTCCTTAAATAAACGGGGTTAGATAATTAAAAATCCAACCCATTAATGTAAATGCCACCAGCAGCAGCATAAAAAATACAGTCAACAACCGCCATTGCATCACTTGCTTTAACAGAATAAACTCTGGAAAACTTGCGGCGACGGTACTCATACAAAAAGCGAGTGTCGTGCCAATAGGTAATCCTTGCTTAATTAAACTTTCCATTACAGGAATAACCCCTGTGGCATTAGAATATAAAGGAATACCCAATAATACGGCAGCAGGAACTGCCCACCATTGACCACTGCCTAAATGTTCTTGAATCCAGCCTTCGGGTACAAAGCCATGTAAAGCAGCCCCTAAGCCAACGCCAATAATGACCCATTTCCAGACTCGCCCAAATATCTCTAACATCTCTTCTTTAGCGAAAGCATGGCGCTGTTTTAATGATAAAGTTTTGAGCTGTTTGGGTTGCGCGGTTTCAGTCGCATTTTGACCCCGTTGCAACGCTTTCGCGGCAAAAGATTGTAACCAGCGTTCGGCTTTAATCGCATCAAGAAACGCACCGCCTAAAATACCAATAGAAATACCGACAACAACGTAAAGTAGCGTGAACTTCCAGCCCAATAAGCTGATGAGCAATAATACTGCGACTTCGTTAATCAACGGCGAGGTGATAAGAAATGACATGGTAATACCCACAGGAATACCTGCGGAGGTAAACCCCAAAAACACAGGGATACTTGAACAGGAACAAAACGGAGTGATGACCCCAAAACTCGCCCCTAATAGATACCCTACCCCTTTATGTTTACCTGCTAAATAATCACGCACACGTTCGACATTCAATGACGCTCTTAACAGAGCAATCACATAAATCATCACTAATAATAAAAAGAAAATCTTAGTACTATCTTCAAAAAAAAAATGCAGTGCATCGCCTAATTTTGTTGACATGGGTAGTGCAAAAACATCCACCACTAACCAGCTTGCAAATTGAGTAAATACCTCAAACATGGGGTTCTCCAAACCAATTTTGGGTATGATTAATAAGGTAAACCAAAGACAACATAACAGGGACTTCAACAAGTACCCCGACCACAGTCGCCAAAGCTGCCCCTGAATGTAGACCAAAAAGTGAAATAGCGACGGCAACAGCTAATTCAAAAAAGTTAGAGGTTCCTATTAAACAGGCAGGAGCGGCAATGTTATGCGGCAGTTTCATCCATTTCGCAGCCAAATAAGCAATAATAAAGATCCCATAGGTTTGCATCATTAAGGGAATCGCAATTAAGCCAATAATTTCTGGGTCAGCGACAATCGTGTTGGCTTGAAAACCAAATAGTAAGACGACTGTTGCTAACAAGCCAATCACTGACCAAGGTTTCAATATTGACAAGAAATGATTTAATGACTGTTCTGCATGACCGTTATTGAGAATCTTTCGGGTCACAACGCCAGCCATTAAAGGTAATAAAACATACAGTACAACAGAAATTAGCAATGTTTCCCAAGGCACCTGAATATCACTAACACCGAGTAAAAATGCAGAAATAGGAGCAAAGGCAAAGATCATAATCACATCATTGACAGACACTTGAATCAAAGTGTAATTAGGATCCCCATGGGTTAACTGTGACCAGACAAAAACCATGGCAGTACAAGGTGCCACACCCAATAAAATCATACCCGCAATGTATTCTTGTGCTGAGTTAGCGTCGACTAAATCGGCAAAGAGAAAATCAAAAAATAGCCAGGCTAATGCAGCCATCGTAAAAGGTTTAATGAGCCAATTAATGACCACGGTGAGTACGAGTCCTTTAGGATTTTTTCCCACATCTTTGATTGCTGAAAAATCAATTTGCACCATCATAGGGTAAATCATCACCCAGATAAAAACCGCGACCACGATATTAACATGAGCAATTTCAAGGTCAGCAATGATTTGAAAAATATCAGCTTGCCATAAGCCCAGAATCACACCCAGTACTATACTTAAACCGACCCAGATAGATAAGTAACGTTCAAAAATACCCATGAATAATTCCTTTTTATAGTTTATTTACAATAGTCGTTTTAGCAGACCTAATTATCATATTATTAAGCTGCTAAAGTGCTTGATTAATTTATATAGTTATCCACATAATTTGATATACGTATAAGCATATATTATAAAGTTTACACTTACCTTTATTTCAATGCTCACAAGGCTGGATTACGTTTTCTGCGCTACGCTTGCAAACCTAACCCAGCCTACATATAACTTATATGTTTAATAATCGTTTAAATCTTAACTTAATGGCAGTTAAGTTAAGCTATGCTGAGGCACGAAGCGCATCAAGTAATGACTAACAATACCCTGTAAAATCTGGCCGATTTTGCATTTGTTGTAGGCGCTCCCTGTCTATTCTAAATGTGTCAGTGCATTCTACGGCAACTAAAGCATTATTTAACAGAGGAGTCGCCCAGTCAGGTAATTTAGGGTTAATCTGATAATAGACCCATTGACCTTCCCGGCTGTCCTGTAACAAACCACATTGTCTTAGGGATGCCAGATGACGCGATATTTTAGGTTGCGACAAGTCCAGTGCCGCTGTTAATTCACAAACACAGAGTTTACCTTCTTTCTGCAATAGTGTAATACAACGCAAGCGCGTATCATCGGACAGACATTTAAAAAATTGTGTAGGTGATATCATGGTTCAATTAAAATATTAATATACGGATAAGCATATATAAAATCACTCTAATAAGCAACTTTTTTTACTTTGAATAACCAATGTTAAGTGATTGACTTTACTTTCAATGATGAGTGTGTGATGCGCTTCGTGCCTCAGCACATCCTACAGGTTTTGGGTTTTATTGCCTTCCTTTGCAGGAACCAGACAAGTACATTGATTTAATGCATTTATAATATTCTGACATTGGTTTTGTCTGGCAATTATTTCAATTCGGCTACTATTCACTTGCGCAGTCGAAGTAAACTTAATACGTCTCTCTGTACCATTAATAATAAACCAGCCTTTATCCGTTCTTAAAATACCTTTTATTCTTTCTACTTTGAGCTGGCTTAAAAAATCGCTTAATTGCTGATAATCAAAACAACTTGTAGCTGGAAAGATATGCCCAATACTTTGGTAGCTATTTGCTTTATTGCTCAAGGAAGATGTTTTATCTATTGGAGTCAGTTTTGTAATTTGATGGGCATCAGGAAATATAGCTTGTCTTTGCGGGTTTCTACTCATATCGAGCCAGGCAATATCCAACTGCCCGTGCTGAGTCTGTGCAATCAAGACTTTTTCAGGCTGGCTATTAGCTGCCCATTGCTGGAATAAGCTGATTGCTTCACTATCTGCTAAATCCATTTTATTAGCAACCAACACATCTGCTAAGGCGATTTGATCAATAAAAGTTTCATGCCTTGTATAGCGAGTGTCTTTTAGTTTTTCCGGGTCGACGAGACAGATACTCGCTCTTAGCTCCAGAACCTCTTTAAACGATCCTGCCACCAGCATCTCCAGAACTTTTTTAGGATGCCCCAAGCCTGTGGGTTCAATGAGCAGTCGGTCGGGTCTCACTTCTTTTAACAAGCGATTAACGCTCACCTGAAAAGGCAAGCCCACCGCACAACACAAACAGCCTCCTGCTACTTCTTTGACAGTGATACCCGCTGCGGAATAAATAGCGCCATCAATCCCTATTTTACCGAACTCATTAACCAGCACCGCCCAGTTTTCGTTTTTGGGTTTCTGTTTGAATAAATCTAAAATAGCGGTGGTTTTACCTACGCCTAGAAAGCCCATAATTAGGTTGGTAGGAATATTCCTTATCAGTGACAACACCCCTCCTGTTCGCCAAAGATTCCGGCATAGTCTGTTTGCCAAGCTAAGCGTTTGATGTAATATTCCTGATTTTGTTTAAAGACATCCAGGCAATAAGGGCAGCGACAAAAATTGAATTTCATGCTATTAAAGCTATGCATAACCGTTGCGTCAATCGGTTTTTCAGCCAAGCAAACGGGACAAACGACTAAGTCTGATGTCTCATGTAGTAATTGTTCAGCTTGAGATTTGAATAGTTCGAGACATCCATCACAACAGAACCAGTATTGCTTTTCATTGTAATAATAAGAAACCGCTTTTTCCTGAGAAATACCTAAGCGGACCAATGAACAACCACATGCCCGACAAATGGGGGTTTCCATAATTAAAACTCATTCTTGCAAAGAAGAATTATTCTGGGCAGAGACAGCAGAAGAACGAATATATCTACTCTCCTCTGCCTCAACGCCATTAAATTCAGGGAAAAATCACCACGTAAAAAATGTTATGTTGTAAGCTGGGTTACGTTTGCTGCGCTACGCTTACAAATCTAACCCAGCCTACAATCTTATTAGCCAAAAGTTCCCATATCTCCAGGATAGCTCACTTCCTCAAGCAAACCTGTATCAACATCATAAATAAACCCTCGTACTGTCGAAGCATCAGGGCCTTCGGTAGGAATCCACGGATGTGACATAACTCTGGAAATCGAACGTCTGACATCCCAGCTAAGACGCTCCATTTGCGTATCATTGGGCGCTGAATCAAGTGCTTCTAGTGGACCACGAAAAGCATGAAACTGGGCAGGTGTCGAAGAGCTTTGATTACAGCTAGTGAAGTCACGGCCTGTCGCCTGTCCTAAAAGTCTTACAGCAGCATGATCACCTTCCAGCCCCGCTTTAAGCAGGTCATCACTAAAAGCCAACATGCCACAGCGAGTGTGATGGATCAAGATGATTTCATTGGTGTTAAGCAAGTGGTGCGAGATAACCAAGCAACGGATTGCATCATCTGTCACTACTCCCCCAGCATTACGGATGATATGTGCATCTCCGGTTTGCAATCCCAGCAAGTCCTCAACATCAAGACGAGCATCCATACAGGCAACAACAGCGACATGTCTAGCTGGGTTGATCGGCTGCTCTCCAGGATGGGCAGCCTTATGCACTTGCTCACCCTTTGCATAAAGTTTGTTGTTTTCTAGCAGTTTATCTGTGTTCACATTGGCCATGAGTTATCCTTAAATTGTGTAATTGATCAACCGAAGTATTTTTCCGGCTAATCCCTTAAGAAAATTATTATATACACTATATTTACTGTCACTATAGTGAACGATCATTATAATACACTATTTATAAACCTGAAGTTTATAAAGCATAAACTTTAGGTTTATAAATGTTACGCTATAGACTTTCAGAAATTAAGCTAAATTGACTACCCAAATATATCACCGTGTCATTTTAGTCATAATAGCAGGCTTAGCAGGTATGGGCACTTTCCTTGTACCCCCGGAAATTACTGCTTATTTGTTTGGTTTTTTCTTTCATTGTGTTACCTCGCTATCAAGTTATCCACTTTTTTGAAGGTGAGTAAGCTTTGTTCAAACACACTCACTTTACTACGGGTATCGTCTATATATTGATTCAGTTCAGACATACTGGTATTAGTTTGTTCAATATTTCCACTATCACTGGCTGCCAATAAGCCGCTTATTTTCGCCAAGGGCACGCCTGCCTCTCGCGCTGTTTTAATAAACCGTAAACGTTCAACCGCTATTTCATTAAACAGTAGCAAGCCGCCGTCCGTTCT
This sequence comes from Methyloprofundus sp., assembly GCA_016592635.1. Lineage (NCBI taxonomy): Bacteria > Pseudomonadati > Pseudomonadota > Gammaproteobacteria > Methylococcales > Methylococcaceae > Methyloprofundus > Methyloprofundus sp. The sequence goes on along the minus strand of AP023240.1, from coordinate 1,267,410 downwards.
ATCACTCACCTGAATCAAACCCTGATCCACATAGGTTCGAATGCAATGTACGCTGATACCCGTTTTTTCAGCTAATATGGAAAGCCTGAATAAATTATCTTCTTTAAGTCCCTGGTTCACATGACTCTCCCTTTAAATGACCTAAGCAACGATTTATCAAGAGCCGTTCGGAGTACAAAAACAGGTTTTTGCACTTTTCTAACAGCAAAAACTTGTTTTTGCACTCCTCTTCGAAACTAGGATTTATTAATATTCGAAACCATATACTCTGTAGAGTGTGCTGAGGAACGAAGCGCACCATTGTGTGTGATGCGCTTCGTTCCTCAGCACATCCTACAGGTTTCGGGTTTTATTTAATCCTCAACCCTTATTCTTCTGGTTAACCCGCACAACAGGAAAGTTCTTTCACATCTTTATTAAAGGTTTGAGCACATAGTTTAATGCCCTCTACCATAGTTAAATAAGGAAATAATTGCCCCGCGAGTGCTTCAATCGTCATTTGATTATGAATGGCTAATACGGCGGTCTGGATCATTTCCCCCGCTTCGGGTGCCAGTATTTGCGCACCGATTAAACGACCACTGCCCTCCTCCATCACTAATTTAACAAAACCTCTGGTTTCAAAGTTGGCAAGTGCTCGCGGTACATTTTCTAAAGACAATAAGCGGCTATCGGTTTCGATATTATTATGATGCGCTTCTGCTTCGGTTAAACCCACAGTCGCCATTTGCGGCTCAGTAAACATAACCGCTGGCATAGCAGATAAATTAATCGCAGCATCCCCGCCGGTCATATTAATCGCGGCACGGGTTCCCGCTGCGGCAGCGACATAGACGAACTGGGGTTGATTGGTACAGTCGCCTGCGGCATATATATGTTCAACATTGGTACGCATATGATCATCAACGGTAATCACACCGCCTTTACCCATCGCAACCCCCGCTTTATCTAATGCTAGACTGCCCGTATTGGGAGGACGCCCCGTCGCAATAAATAATTGGTCACCTTCTATTGTTTGACCTTTAGTGGTTTTAATCGTGAATTTGCCTGCTGACAGCATACCTTTTTTATATGAGACAGCTTCTGCCTGGGTATGCGTAAGAATGGTCATACCTTCTGCTTCCAGAATTTTATGTAACTCGGCACCGATATCAGGATCTTCTCTGAACAATATTGAGCTACGCGCCAACAATGTGACTTTAGTCCCCAGCCTTAAATAAGCCTGAGCTAGTTCCAAGGCAACAATCGAAGAGCCAATAACAATCAAATGTTCAGGTAGTGACTCGGCTTCCAACGCTTCGGTGGATGTCCAATAAGGGGATTCAGCCAAACCCGGAATCGGTGGAATACTGGAAGATGCCCCCGTCGCAATAAGAAAACGGTCTGCTTTTATTTCCGTAAAATCACCGTGTTCATGATCAACGATCAATGACCCAGCATCTTTAAATCGAGCATCCCCTTTGATCAGGGTAATGTTAGGGTTAGAGTCTAAAATACTTTCATATTTAGCGGCTCTCAGCTCGTCCACTCTGTCTTGTTGCTGACTAAGCAGTTGCTTACGGTCAATAATAGCTTTATGCTTTTTAATTCCCTCAAAAGCATGATCTTGTTGTAAATGAGCAATATGTGCAGCTCGAATCATGATTTTAGAGGGTACACAACCAATATTAACGCAGGTTCCACCTATAATAGGTTTGCGCTCTATCAAAGTCACTTTGGCTCCATTTTCTACTGCTTTAAGCGCACAGGCAAAAGCCCCGGAGCCTGTGCCAATGATTGCTACATGGAGTTGTTTACCCTTATTTGCAGCAGTCGTTGCCGGGCTAGTTGTACTCGTTTGCGATTTATCCAGCTCTGATACTTGATAACCTTTACCTTCAATCTGCTTGATTAAGGACTCCAAGCTGGCTTTAGCTGTTACCGTTAAAAGACCTATCCCCTCTGGGTAAGAGACTTTTATCTCGACACCTTTTTGTGCATTGAGTTTCTTTTCGATACCCTCGGCACAGCTAGGACACGTCATTCCATCAATTTTTAACTGTTGAGTCCACATCATTTTCTCCCTGTGTTATTTGTCAGTACGCAGCGAGGAAGGGTACCCCACATTGGTGGTCGATTTAATCAAAGCTTCTATATTGGTTTTTTTAGGGTTAAATGTCACATTTGCTGTTTTACTATCAAAGTCCACTTTGGCACTCTGCACCCCATCCACTTTCTTTAATGCCGCTTTAACAGTAATGGGACACATAGCGCATGTCATATTTTGCACATCAAGCATCACCGTTTGACTGCTATTCTGTGTCTGTTCTGAAGGCTTAGCCTGAGCTGTTTGTAGCGCAACAAAACCTGATAATAAACTGAATGTGAGTAATAAAATTTTAATCTGTTTCATGTCTTTTCTCCGTTACATAAAATATGGGGCAAACCAGGGAAAGCTCAATAACAATAAAATAGCGATTGAGCCAATCCAGAAAATGATTTTTTGATTGCGTTGTACTTTGATTGATGTGCAAATATCACCCTCATTGCAATCCTGTTCGGGAAAATACAGCTTCATAAACCCCAACCAGATAAACAGTAAGGTGAGTGCAAAAAAGATAGGCCTTACCGCTGTCATTGACGTTAAGGTGCTCATCCAGGCTCCGCCTACACCTAAAGATAACAGTAGTAAAGGGCCGACACAGCAAGCTGATGCACCGATCGCTGCAAGTACAGCACCGATACCCAGCCAGGGTGTTGTTTTTGGGGTGGTTTGTTCTTGTGTCATTTTTATTCTCCTAAAGAAAAAGTTTTTTGTAGACTCTGTAAAAGCAAGTCAATACTTATACTTCGCACGGCCACGACTACGGTTTTCTATCGGCTGTTTTTGCTCGATAGCGGCGTTGCAGAAACAGTTACATAGCCTGCTATGCGCCTGTTTCTGCGCCTTGCTCTCAAGCTAAAACACCTAGCTATAAAATCCGCATCCGTGACCGCGCGAAGTATATTTCGTAAGTTCAGGTTAATTCTAAACCCTGTTCTATAGAACACAGTCAAGAGAAAGTTTGCTTTTAAATCATTTTTTACAGTTAATTAAGTCTGCCTCAGTGGAATATATTTTGTGATGGCTGACATCCGACAATATAGCAATGAAAATGTTGAAAATACGGCCAGACTAATCACCACAATATCGGTTGTTAAGGGGATTAAATACAGTGAACTAAACAATTCCACAAAAATTAACGCCAAGAGCGTGACAACAATAAGCTTATTACTCATATGCGTGCAGATATACGCCCCTAGAGGTGCGCCTATCACGACAACAGGAATTGCAGCCAGCCAGTAGGTTTCAACTTTTGCTGTAAATCCACCGATAACAAAAAGCTGTATAGCAAAGCCAGCCATTGCATTAAAAGCCATCAATACCACTGAGGTAGGGGTTGACACTTTTTCAGGTAATCTAAACAACAGCACCATGACTGAAAAACAAATAATATCGATACCGTTGCCAACCAGCCCCGTCATGATGCCACCCACAAATCCCGAGAATACAATCAGCATTTTTTCTCGCCAGTATAAAATGGGTAAATGATGATTATAAGCTCGTTGCCGCCAGTTAAGTATCAACAGCGCTATTGCAAAGCTGACAATCATGGCGGTAAAGAGCATTTTTAATAAGCCAGGTGAGAGCAACTGCGCAATCATCACCGATCCTATGTAAACGCCAAATAATCCCCCTAGACTTGCCCATAAAATAAAGTGCCATGACACATTTATGCGCATCACTATAATGGTTAACGTAGCCGCTGTCATGCCAATGCTTTGTATGGCCAATGAGAATACCTTGGCATCCTGCGGTTGAATATGTAATACTTTGGTAAAGATAGGAAATGCGATGGCACCACCGCCCTCGCTAGTTGCACCAGCAATAAAAGACCCCAGGGTCATGGTTAAAGTAATCGGCCAGTTTTGTTGCAAAATAGAGAGTGAATCCGGATGAGTATAAACAAACCAGAGTCCCCAGACCAGAAGCACTAATGCCAGATTAAGCAATAACGTTTTTTGATGGGACAGAAAGCTTAAGATATCAGCAGTGGCTATCTCTTTACTTGCTTTTGAACGGAATTGAATGCAATACTGACAGGAACAAAAAACAGAGGGGCCATTTGCGGCATTGAGCAAACAGTTACAAAACTTGCAACTACTACCAAAGCGCTTAATTTTACTGTTGTTCATGATGTCTTCTCGCTGTTTCAACCGAAGAATAGGTTGAAACGCTGTATGGAACGAGATAGGTTAAGCCAATTTGTACCCAGTCCAAAGTAGTCAACCCAGAGAAAAAAAGTTCTTCCCCGTGATTAATCAGCATGAGTATTGTACCAACAATGGCAGCCATTTTAAGCGCGCACAAGACAATATCACGTTGCTTAGCATATACCAGCCAATCCTTTAATTTATCCTGGTCTATGGATTGACCTAGCTTTTCAATTGACAAATATTGTGTGAGTGTATGCAACCTGTTGCTTATTGTCGTTTGTTTTTCCACTTTCATTATTTGATAGCCTTTTTCTTCGAGGTGATGGATCAGTGAATTCCGATTAACTTTATCCAGTATTTTTAAATGAGCAATGCCTTCAGGGCAAGATACTTTAATCTCTATTCCCATTAAGGCATTATTGCCAAACATCAATCGCCTTTAATTAAGAGCATAACCCCTGTTTATAAGAACAGGGTCAAGAGAAATTTTATAGTTTTTTCGGAATAATCAGAATTAAGAGTCTACCTGATTAGAAAGCGCATCAATGAGGGAGCAGTGCTGAGTGGATTGATCGTGTTGACAACCTTTAACCAGATCATCAAGGGCATTACGCAGTGCCTTTAGATCATTTAACTGGTTATCAATTTGCTGGAGTTTTTGCTCGGCCAGTTTTTGTACATCTTGGCAGTGTTCATTATCCAGTGACAATAATTCTAAAATTTCTTTTAAAGTAAAACCCGCTTGCTGAGCACGTTTTATAAAGCGAAGTCGAGAAATGGCTGCAGTTGGATAATGCCGGTAACCTGTTGCTGGTTTATCGGGTTCCACCAATAAACCTTTGCGTTGATAATAACGGATGGTTTCAATGGTGACATTGGCTTGTCTGGCTAATTTACCTATGGTTAGCGGCATTTTTAATACATTATTCTGTGTTTATTGTAGTGTGATTATAGCAAAGTATGGAAACTGGACATGCGGAGTACAAAGGCACAAACTTGTTTTTGCACTCCTTTTAGCCTGTAGGATGTGCTGAGGTACGAAGCGCATCACTTGCAAAGTGCGCTTCGTACATGACAACGCCTGCTCTTAATTGCGCTGCAGCACCTGCACCTGGCGACGCAAATCTTTTATTTCATCAAGTAATTCCAGTGCCAGAACAGCACCGGCTAAATTAACACCAAGATCATGCTGCAAGCGGGTGGCGGTCTGTACCCTTAAGACACTATTTGCAGAGAAACGCCACTGAGTTTGAGGCTGGTCATGCTTTAGCGGCTCTATCACGCCATAACCAATCATACCCAGCGCATGTTCTGCTGACAAACCACAGCAACGACACAACTCAGCTAAAGAAATGGCTTGTTGCTCTTCTACGATAACATGGGTGACTGTCGTTATATTTTGATGACTCATCATTAAACTCCCAATTTTATACGTGGATTAAATTGACTAGCTTCCTTTTGTAAGGTTTCATACAAAGATTTCTCCTTATCGGATAGCTGGTCTGGTAAAGCAATTTCCAATACGACATAAAAATCTCCAGGTAATTTTCCCGGAATCCCTCGCCCTTTAAGGCGCATTCGTTTGCCACTAGACGTACAAGGTGGAATTTTAAGCTCCACTTTACCCGTTGGTGTCGGGGCCTGTATTTTACCACCCAATGCGGCCTCCCAAGGACTAATCGGAAGCTCCAGTAACACATCACGACCATCTACCTTATAAATTGAATGCGGATTAAATTCAACTTCCAGATATAAATCACCCGACCGCCCTCCTCCGATACCAGGGCTACCTTGCCCTTGCAGGCGAATATTTTGTCCTGCTTTTACGCCTTTGGGGATTTTAACAGACAGTGTTCGCTCTTTAATTTGCGGGTGCCCGTTTTGATCCAGTTGGGTTGCGCGCAGACTCAGATTACGCGTTGCACCTTGATAGGCATCTTCCAGGTCAATAAACACTTTTGCGTGACTATTTTCACCACACGCCTGGTAAGCAGAACTCTGACCTGCCCCACCCGTACGCTGACCAAACAGACTTTCAAAAAAATCACTAAAATCAGCTCCACCCGCCTCTTTACCCGTAAAGCCACCACCATGAAATTCAAAACCAGCATCCCAGTCAGGTGGGGGTTGAAAACCTTGTTGCCCCGCTTTCCAGTTAGCACCTAATTGGTCATAGGCGGTTCTTTTTTCCGGATCTTTGAGCACTTCATAAGCTTCGCCTACTTCTTTAAAGCGTTCTTCAGCATTGCTTTCCTTACTCACATCAGGGTGATATTTACGTGCCAGTTTACGATAGGCACGTTTAATTTCGTCCTGAGTCGCTCCTTTACTGACTCCCATTATTTTATAATAGTCTTTATACTCCATCGTGTCTCCCGAGTGTTATTAGATGTAATAGATTTTGGCATAAAAAACGGGCAACTCAAAATACTTTGACCTGCACATCTTAATAGATTATTTATGCTCCCTTACTTAGGGGGATGGAAACAAATAATCATCCAATATTGCTAGTCTTTTTGTCCGTCTTCTGCGTTATAGCAACAGTTACATAGCCTGCTATGCGCCTGTTACTACGCCTTGAATACGAACAAAAACCCTGCCCAATATTTTGGACGCGTATTTATTTCCAGCTCCCTTAGTCCTTTAAGGAGCCGGATTACATATGCCTAAAATCAGGTGTCGTTCAAGATTGCTTACACATGTCCAGTGCATATTCACTCCCCCCCCATCGTTAGTTTAGGTATCAGGGTGAGTGTTTTATTTTTACCAAAATCATCAGCAGCCAGAAGTATTTGTATTGAGCCTTGTTTAGATAAGTGAACGGCTTGTATCAGATCTCCAGTATCAAGTGAAGATTCATTGTACCCAAGATATTCTAATGAACTGGGATAGCTCCCTTCCGTATAATACTACTCTAATACCCACATTTTGATAGCTGCTATGTCAAGAATTACTTGTACGAGTTTGCTTCTAATCAAAAAATGGTTGCGTAAATCTGGTTTAGCAGTGTCAGCTTGTCGTTTTTTTAAAGTAGCGTCAGGTATTTTTTCGATATGATTACCGATTATTGGTTTACATAAACCTGATATTAAATCCTTTTCCAGATTACTGGTGCATGTCCAAGATAGATTTATACCACCCATAATGGGTCTTGGTGTGAGCATGAGCATTTTATTGCGACCAAAATTATTCGGGTCGAGAAATATTTGTATCGCCTGAGTTATAAAGGAGGTGCCGCGAGCAATAGCCTCAATCTGGATCATTTTTATACCACTGAACAGACGGGGATTGATGCTGCTGAAAATGCGGGTTATGTAAAAGATGGTATTGAAGGTTATATCTTCAGTAATCAATATCCCCAGCCGATTAATAAAGTAGGTCTTTATCGACGCTACAATCCAATGCACGATGATCATGCCATTTTTCCAGCAGATCAACTTAACTGGATGCTAACTTAAAAATTAAAATAGTCTCCCATTAATATGTTAAGCTTTTCACTGAGGCTTTCCTCTGTTTCTATAACTGACAATTGAAGATAGAGTTCTTCAGAAATTTGTTCGAATATATAAATTAGTTCTGGATCAAAGTGAGTACCAGAATTTTTTTTAATGATCTGGATGGATTCAGAATAAGAAAAGGCTTTTTTATAGGGGCGTTTAGAAGTTAATGCATCAAATACATCTACAATTGCGAAAATTCGGGCATTAAGTGGGATTTGTTTGCCTACGAGGTGACTAAAATAGCCTGAACCATCAAATTTTTCATGATGAAATTTCACTACATCTACGGCATCACTTAACCACTCACTATTATTAATAATATCAACCCCATAAATAACATGACGCTGCATTTCTTTAAACTCTTTATCGTCAAGTTTTTCAGGTTTTAAAAGAATGTTATCACTGATACCGATTTTGCCGACATCATGCAGAAAAGCACCTTTAATAAGTGCTCTCATTTGCGGTTTGTCGAGCTTAAGTGCTTGGGCAAGACAAATTGCATAAATCGTCACCCGATAATTATGTGTATTAGTATCGCTATCACGTTTAGCAATTGCACCTCCCAGCACTTTAAGAAGCGTGATATTTGCATGTGATAAATTATTAGCACTGATAAGTAAGTCTTTATTCAAGTGGATAATAATAGGGTAAAGTACCAGTGTAGTGAATATAATTGTTGCGATATATTGAGCTAATACAAAAATAGCACCATATAGCATCTTCCTGATTTCTTTTGCAGAAACCTTATAAATACCTTTTAAAAATCCATTGTTTAGCTTACTTTCATTTTTTTTAAAAGGAATTTCAACTTCTAGGTACAGTTCATTTGTAAAGGCATTATGGACAAAAAAAGTTTTGTAATTGATATTATCATCCATCTGTAATTTATGATCTTTTTTGATAAGTTCATTTCTAATTTCATTAACATTAACCGTTCCTAATGATAATAATAAATTATGCTTATCATTATAAAATTCAAGGATGATAAAGTGGCTGTTTTGAAGTTTATCTTTTATTTCTTTTTGAAATATCTGGAAAGATTTTGTATTTTGATTCTGTTTGTATTGATTATAAAAATCGATATATTGTTTTGATTCTTCATAAGCCATATGAACAACATTATTTTCTATGCGTTCCATTTCAATATAAAGTATTATTACAGACACTACTATTGCGATAACAGTACTTGCTATCAGTAACCTTTTAATAACAATGGTATGAATATTACCTTTCAGTTGATTTTTCATCAGCATCACAGCATTTAATTTGTGGCCATAAATTCCCCATAGCAAGAAAAGTGAAAGAACCTGACCAGGCAATCAGTAAAAGTCCATTAAGTGCTTCAACTCCTGTCAAAAACCGGATATGTCCCACTGGGTATACATCACCTATTCCCAGAGATGTGAAGATAACACTGGAGAAATACAAATATTCCATAGGATTATTTATCTTGTTTCCTTCTAAAGTACCCAGTTTAAAAAATTCTATGGAGCAAGCAAATGTGCTGGCATAAAATCCAATTTCTATAATATGGGTGAAAAATAATGCCAATATGATAATGAGTACACGACTTTGATCAGAAACAGCAAGACGAGGCGTGTAATTTGAAAGCCACAGCAATATCTTGAAATGAAAAATAAATGTCAGAATAACCAATAATAGAGCTAAAAAAAATATCAGAACCATATTACTACCTTTTGTATTTCAAAGTGGTAGGATCCGCTATGTATCTCAGCACATCCAGTCAGGTTGTAGTCTCAGGTAATATTAATACCTTGAACTCTACTTAAATTCATAGCCAGATTCTTGGCAAAACTTGAAAAAATCGCTATCTTTCATAGAGTACTAAAAGTAGTTTGCACTTTTAGTACTCATTTTATTTTGGAGGCAGAATGGGCTTTAGCCACGACTGGTTGTGTCATCATCACGGTTAAAGCCCATTCTGCATAACCTAACTGATAAATGAACGATGTAAAATTACTTGACGAAACTATACAGTGACCGTTGCATTTCTTAAAGGGATAAACGGCGCAATCTCAAGGCATTGCTGATAACAGAAACCGAGCTAAAACTCATCGCTGCCGCAGCAATCATCGGGGATAATAAAATACCAAAGAAAGGGTATAGCAGCCCGGCAGCTACAGGTACACCGAGTGAATTATAAATAAAAGCAAAGAATAGGTTTTGGCGAATATTGCGCATGGTTGATTGGCTCAAGTGATGTGCTTTTGAAATACCTAGCAAATCGCCTTTAACCAAGGTAACCCCTGCACTTTCCATAGCAATATCAGTCCCTGTCCCCATGGCAATACCGATATGGGCTTGTGCTAATGCCGGCGCATCATTAATGCCATCCCCTGCCATCGCAACTATATGTCCGTCTTGTTGTAGTTTTTTGACAACTTCCGCTTTTTGTTCCGGCAATACATCGGCATAAACCTGATCTATACCCAGACTTTGAGCAACAGCCTGCGCGGTGATCTGATTATCACCTGTTAACATCACGACTTTAATGCCACTCTTATGTAACTGCTGCAACGCTTTAACACTATTTTTCTTGATAGGGTCAGCAACGCTAATTAAGCCAGCGGCCTTGTTATTAACGCTAATTAGCATAACAGTTTGTCCCTGTTGTCGTAAAACATCAACATGCTCTGTTAATGGCTCAATATCAATACTTAACTCGGCCATCAATTTTGCATTACCCAGAGCAATTTGTTGGCCTTTAACTAAGCCTGTCACACCTCTACCGGTGAGGGAATTAAAAGCCTCAACCTGCATCAACGATAAACCTTGTGCTTCCATACCTTTAACAATTGCTGCTGCCAAAGGATGTTCGCTGACTTGTTCTAGGCTAGCGGCAAAACGTAAAATATCCTGTTCCACAAAATCATTGACTGTATGCACTGAGGTTAATTGTGGTTTACCTTCCGTTAATGTTCCGGTTTTATCAACCACCAGAGTATCGACTTTTTCCATGATTTCCAGTGCTTCTGCATTTTTAATCAAGATACCCGCACTTGCACCTCTGCCTGTCCCTACCATAATAGACATGGGTGTTGCCAAACCTAATGCGCAGGGACAGGCGATAATCAATACAGCAACCGCATTAACGATGGCGTGGGCCAGACGTGGTTCTGGCCCCCAGGTCCACCAAACAAATAGCGTCGCTACGGCTATTAATAGCACGGCAGGAACAAAATAACCAGCAACGGTATCAACGACCTTCTGTATCGGCGCACGACTGCGTTGTGCATCACTCACCATATGGACAATTTGAGCAAGTAGTGTTTCACTCCCCACACGTTCTGCACGCATTAGCAAGCTCCCCGTGCCGTTGATGGTTGCGCCTATTAAAGGCATATCAACAAATTTTTCTACTGGAATAGGCTCGCCGGTTACCATGGATTCATTAACTGCACTGCTACCCTCTATGACTACGCCATCTACAGGTACTTTTTCACCAGGGCGGACACGTAAAATATCACCTGCCTGTACATGTTCCAGTGGAATATCTTTTTCACTACCATCATCATGGTGTATCCGAGCTGTTTTAGGTGCTAACCCAAGCAGTAGTTTAATAGCATCACTGGTCTGGCTTCTTGCCCGTAATTCCAGAACCTGCCCTAATAAAACCAATGTCGTAATAACCGCAGCTGCTTCAAAATAAACGGCAACAGTGCCATGACTATCCTGCATGACAGGAGGAAATAGTTGCGGTAAGAAAGTGGCAATAACACTGTAAACCCAGGCAACACCAATACCTAAAGATACTAGGGTAAACATATTTAAACTACGATGAATAATAGATGCCCAGCCACGCTGGAAAAAAGGCAAACCACACCAGAGTACTATGGGAGTCGCCAGAGTAAATTCAAACCACTGTATTTTCTGTAAGGAGATGCTTTCTGGTATCAAATAAGGTGCCATATCGTAGACCATGGCTACGACAAACACGGGAAAAGAGAGCAGTAAACTAACCCAGAAACGACGATTCATATTAATTAATTCAAGATTTTCAGAATCGTTTGTAATAGTGCGTACTTCTAAAGCCATACCACACTTAGGGCAATCACCAGGTTCATTACGAACAACTTCGGGATGCATGGGGCAACTATATTCGGTCTGAATCGAGGCATTTAATGAATAGTGGACTGGTTCCAGAGCCATGCCACACAAAGGACAATCCCCAGAGTGATTTTGTTGTATTTCAGGGTGCATGGGGCAACTATAGAGTTGTACAGGTTCTGGCTTATTTTGCAAAGGCTCTTTTTTGTGTTGATGATGACAGTGGTGCGAGTCCATAATGTTCTCCTATTAGATATAACTGTTCCCATGCTTCTGTATAGGATGTAGCGAAAATAAGGTGACAGGGTATGCTAAGGTGCGAAGTACTCCATTGTATGTGATGCGCTTTCTGTTGTTAGTATATCCTAAAAAACAGGGGTTTTATCGTGGTAGTCTGCACGGTTATCTTATTATTTCACTTAATACAACAGTTAATTTTTCTCATGCTAGTACAGCATGAGAAAAATTAGTGAACAGGGAACGCAATGATTTTAGAAAAAAATTTTATTATGAACCTACAGATTGCTGTACTAAATAATAAATTTTCGTTAATGGCTATGCCCACTACCATGTCCACTACTTCTACTCTTTGATTTATGCCCACTATTGCCGGTAGAGGCACATGCGGAAAGTGTCACTAGCAAGAGTGATAAAACGATTAGTTTGATTTTCATAGATTTCTCCAGGATGTGTTTTAAATTAATATTTGTGGTCGTGAATAACGTGCTGCTCTGTAATGGTAATCATCCCCAATTTCAACAAAATTTTACTGATTACGTCGTGTAAAAATAAAGTATCAACAATTTATAGAGATTATTGGAAAAGTTACTTGTTTTAAGAGAGGGCGAAAGGTTAACAGTGATATTTTCAGGCATTATTTTGGAGCTATGGTTTATTGCGTCATGAGTCAATTCAGCAATAGGTGTCGTTACTTTATTTATATGTTCATGTTGGTGCCCACCATGCTTCAGCAATTGTTCTATTTCAGGAAGTTTTTCTTTATTGTCATGGTTGTGTTGATGAGTACCCTCAGTTAATGGAGGTTTAATTTCTGTTGTATCATGCTGATGCTGATGTTCGCCCTTTTCAGTCGCTGAGTGCTCATGCGCTGAATCATGGCTATGATCATGTCCACCTGTCTCTTCATGTCCGTGTTGATGAGTACTTTCAGTTAATGGGTGTTCACTTTCTGTTGTCTCATGCTGATGCTGGTGTCCATCTTTTTCAGTAGCTGAGTCGTCATGCGCTGAACCATGGCTATGATTATGTCCATCTGCTCCTTCTTCAATAACGGGAAGAGATTGTACTCCGAGACCATAACGATACACAGCCTCTGCGCCTAGCCATCCAGTCACCATTAACAATCCTGCGGCTATGGTTGAAAAGCTTAAAAACAAAAAACCAGGCTGACGATCTTTTCTGGCTAAATAAATAGCCCACAAGCCTAACAGTAAAAAAGTGGCAGCGGTGGGTAATGCTAAATTTCTATGTAGCGTCATGGCCGCATGAGAGGCACTATCATGCGCAACGCTGTTATAGGCTAACCAACCCGCTATTGCAGTACCTATAGCAAATAAGCAACCACTCCATAATGACCAATTAGCCATATTAAGCCATTGCTGTTTCCATGAATTTGTACGGGATAAAAAAGCCGATGCTAAATAGAACAACACCGAAGTGCTTAATAGTCCAACGGTAAAATGCACTAATAATGGATGCCAGTTGGGAATAATTTCGATCACCTTTTGTCTCCTAAATAAGTTAAAGATATTCTAAACAGGTAAAACTAACAAAAGGCGGACAAATTGATTACAATTTTGTCATTTAGGGATGAAAATGACAAACGTGTACGTATTTTATAGCGCAGGATTTAATTATAAGCAAAACGGTGACATATAGGATGTGCTGAGGTACGAAGCGCATCCTAGGGTTTTCGGGCTCTCAATCCTAAGGAGTATAAATAAGCTGGGAAACCAGGTCTTAGCGGGGTGATAAAGGAAAGCAGTTATGGGTTTTTGTTGGATTTGAGGTCGAATCACGTATTGGATTAATCGCTATGACTATACACCTCCAGCATTATCACAAAAGCTGATGACTTCCAGTTGGGAACCAAAAGCCTTTGCGATAATTTGCGTGGACTACTTAAAAAGAACCAACTAAATTAAGGAATAACAACAAATTGTCCCATCATACCTGCATCCTCATGCTCTAATATGTGGCAATGATACATATAAGGTACATCGGGATCTGCAAAATCCTCAAACCGGGTAATAACTCGCACTGTCTCATCCGGGAAAACTAATACCGTATCTTTCCAGCCTGCTTCTTCAGGTGCTGGTTTTTGACCATTTCTATCTAAAATCAAAAATTGAATATCATGAATATGAAAAGGATGTGCCATATCTGCCTCATTACTGATAGTCCAGATTTCAGTATCGCCTAAACGTATCGTTTCATCAACTCGCTCCCTATCCATTACTTTATCATTGATACGAAACATGCCCATATTGCTTAAATTGGCAAAAGTTTCAGTGTTATTAGCACCTATCATACCTCCCATACCTCCCATGGAATTATTCATATCTCCCATACCTCCCATGGAATTATTCATATCTCCCATATCTCCCATGGAATTATTCATTCTTCCTTCTTGCAAAACAAATGGACGATTAACAACAGCATTTTCAACGGGTATTTGCTCAATCGTGGTCAATGTAGCTGGAATTGATAAATTATTATCCCCCGCTTGACCGACACGAATACTCATAATGTCAAAGGTTTGCATATCTAATGCATCACGCATCATAGCGTTTTTTAGGGTCAACGGTGATAATTCAGCCGAAAAACTTTGCAACAACAAATATTGTCCACTATCGGTACGTAAATCAAGTAAAATTTCTGCACGTTCTCCTGGCGCAAGATGCATGCGCGTCAACGGCACCGGACGGGTCAATAGACCACCATCCGTTGCAATTTGGTAAAATTCATGATTATCTGCAAACCCAAAATTATAAATTCGTGCATTAGAGCCATTTAGAATACGTAAACGGATGACCTGAGCATGGCTTTCCAGCGTTGGTGTTATGTCACCATTGACTAACATATACTTGCCACGTAAGCCCATAACATCCGTCATATTCTTAAGTTGACTACTCATGTCGCCGTTATCAGCGATACGGCGATCTTGTACAACCATAGGAATATCATCTTCTCCATAACGATTAGGTAAAGCTAGGCTGTCACTAACACTGTCATCAATAATGATTAAACCTGCCAGACCCTTATAAACTTGCTCAGCTGTTTTACCTTCTAAATGCGGGTGATACCACAAAGTTGCTGCGGCTTGTTTTATTTCAAAAAAGGGCTTCCAGGTACTGCCCTGCTCAATAATTTGATGTGGTCCACCATCCATTTTTGCAGGAATATGAGCACCATGCCAGTGAATGGTCGATGGTTCATCTAATTGGTTACTGATATTAAAAGCAAGTTTGTCTCCTCTGGAAACACGTAATGTAGGACCTAAATAATGACCATTAATACCATAAGTTGCCGTTTGTGTATCGGGTAAAAAACTTTTTTGACCTTTCTGTAAAGTTAAATCAAAAACTTTTTGTCCTTGCTCATTGATGACCCCCGTTAATTGTTGAGGAATGGCTAAAAAATTAGCATTATTGACATATAGAAAACTGTCATGGGCTAAAGGTGTTTGCCATAAGTTTTGCTGAAAAACATCCGCTCCAGCCTGTGTGATAACGGCATAAAGATGATACTGTCCGGCAGGTAGGTTTGCTGGTAGTTGAGGGATTGTCAAAACACGACCACTTACCCCTTGATTAGCACTTATGTTAGTCGCATAAGCCACAGGAGTCGTAGAAAAGTTGACGGATTCTGAAAACAGATTTGGGGCTTGTATGAAAAGTAGCGAGGAATCAGGTGATTGTACAGCGACATAAAGATCTGCTTTGCTCTTATCAGAAGACTGAATTTCTAGTTGAAGCTTGAGCGATTCATTATTTTTTTTTAGACTATGATCTAGAATATCTAGGTTAATTTGCCAATTCGCTTGTGCTACTACTGAATTAAGTAGAAAAAGCAGCATTCCTGTAAATAATATTTTCATTTTTATACCGTTAGTAAAATATATAATATATTAGTATAGCATTAAATACTATAATACCAATTTTCACGCCGAGAGGACTACGGGGTGTCATTTCGGGTTTTATTAACCCCAATATTTTTAGTGGGTGGGCTGCCTGGCAGGAAAGTGCAAAATGACAGTTGTCCCTTTACCCATTTTGCTATGAATAGTGACGAAACCCTGATGCAGATCCATTATTGACTTCACAAGAGCTAACCCCAGACCAGTGCCTTGGGTATTTTTAGTACGCGCCTTGTCTGCTCTATAAAAGCGATCAAATATTTTGGGTAAAGCCTTGGCCTCTATACCGATGCCATTATCACAAACAGATACTTCGGTACAGTCATCAACGTGTTTGGCAAACAAAACAATCTCACCACCACCTTCGGTATAATGAATTGCATTAGCAACAAGGTTATTGAGTGCTCTTCGTAATAATAAAGGATCAGCGTATATTTGAGCATTACCAGAAATTCGAATTTTGATGTTTTTATCGCTGGCTAAACTTTCATAAAATACTCGAATCGTTTCCAGTTCATTTACAAGTACTAACTTTTCACAATGTATCTTGGTCTCTGGAGACTCAGCTCTTGAGAGAAATAGTAACTCCTCTATCATTCGATTAATGCGATTAAGCTCCTCCATATTGGATTCGAGTATTTGCTGATATTCTGAAAATGTACGTTGTCTGGACAGAGCGACTTCAGTTTCCCCCATCAAATTATTAATTGGGGTACGTAATTCATGAGCTAAATCCGCTGAAAATTGTGATAACCTGGCAAATGAGGTATCTAGCCTATGCAGCATTTCATCAAAAGCTGTTGCGAGCAGCATTAATTCTTTAGGCCATTTTTCAGCACAAAGTGTTTGATTCAAGTGATTGATATTAATGCTTTGTACTGCCTGCGTAATTTGATCTAAGGGTTTTAAGCCTTTCCTGGTAATCCAGAAACCAGCAATCGTTGAAAAACAAATGCCTAATACCAGAACCAGGCCCAGCATTTTTTGATATTGCAACAGTAGAAATTCATCTTGTGTTACGTTGAGTGCTGCCTGAACTTGCCACGCACTGTTCATTGTTGCGTTTAAGGGCGGGGTTTGAGTGGTTAATAAAAATATACGACCGTCTTCTGTTTGAATTTTTGTATCTGGTTCCGGCATGAGACCCACACGCAATTGCGAAAAAATTGTCATGGGAAATAAAGAGGACATGTTTTCTGTTTCAACAATCATTTGTTGTTGAGCATTAAGCACACGAAAATAAGAGTAGTGCGCGGAAGAAGGGTGAAAGGAGGCCGTATGCACCTCATTTGCATGCTTAGACTCTTCTCTGACCAATTGTTGTAATAATGCTAGGTCAATTGGTATTTGCTGTAGAACTGACTGTAATTCTACCAATTCAGTAGATAGTAATTCTTTATGTTCATGATCAATATTACTGAGCAAGGTCCAGTAAAGAAAACCGCAAGCCACTAACAGGCTGGTACTCGCTGTCATCACATAAAGCGTGACTAACTTAGCCGTTAAAGACCACTGCACAGTTGGTTTAGCGCTTTTCGAAAACATAACCAACGCCTCGCACAGTGTGAATTAATTTATGCTCAAAATCATCATCAACTTTACGTCTTAGCCGTCTAACAGCGACATCAACAACATTGGTATCACTGTTAAAATTAATCTCCCAAATTTGCTCGGCGATAAAAGTACGCGATAGAACCTCACCTTGTCTTCGAGCCATTAACAGCAACAACTGAAACTCCTTAGGCGTTAAATCAATACGAATCCCATTGCGTTTAACCTGATGTTTTACGGCATCAATTTCCAGATCAACAATGTTGATAATATTGATTTCACGTACAGGACCTCTCCGTAATATAGAGCGAATACGAGCCAGCAACTCAGAAAAAGCAAAGGGTTTGACCAGATAATCATCTGCTCCCAGCTCTAAACCTTTGACCTTATCTGCAACGCTATCTCTTGCTGTTAATAATAAAACCGGCGTTTGTTTTTTTACCCGCCGTAAATCTTCAAGAATTGACCAGCCATCTTTACCGGGTAGCATCACATCCAGAATAATCAGGTCATAATGAATATGGTCAATATTATGCTGTCCATCCAGGCCATCAGTCGCAATATCAACCACAAAGCCTTCTTCTGTTAATCCTTTAGACAAAAAAGAAGCGGTTTTGTATTGATCTTCAATGATCAGAATATGCATAAGAAAAAATAGATTATTGTGTGTTTCAGACTGTTCAAAATTAGCTTGTATGTGGTTTTGAAATATGTGCAAAAGATTCTCTTGCATCAAGTTCCCGAGTTGCATTTCCTGTTCTTAAATAATATTTAGAAACATTATCTGTTTTACAATAAACGGGGGTTGCAGAGGATTCTATAAAAACCCGACAAACATCTTTTCCTTCTATTTTATGAAAAACACAATGTACCAGACTACACACTTCACCCCCCAGCTTTGTTTTTATTATGTCCATAAGACAGAGTTCAAAGCCATCACGATTTTTACGACGTAGTGATTGATAATCCTTCTCCAGACCAATAATCTGCCCATCATCATCAATACCAATCAGTAAATTTCCACCTTTGTGATTCATAAATCCAGCGACCGTCTTGGCAATAACAGTTTCAAGTGCTTTATTTGTTTTTTGCTGTTTTAAATCCCAACGAATTGATGACTTAAATTCCAAGCGTTCATTTTCATTACTTTTAATCAATGTGGGTAAATCTTCAGCAAGTTCTTTTTCTAATTGGTAGACTCTTTGGTGAGAGCGTACTAAAGATAGATGATACATAGCAAAAATAGTACCAATCCCCCCTCCAAGCAATGCAAAAACCAAACTCATAACGATCATTTCTTGTCGAAAAGAGTCCGTAAAGCGATCAAAAAGAAAGGTCCATATATCTTTATAGGTACTAAGTTGTAGACTCTCATTAAACTCAAACCAATAAACTGCCTTGGTAATAGGGTGTAATAGAATAACGCTAAGCAATGCGCCAATTAGAATATGAAATGAGATGGTTCGTATTTTAGTAGATAAAGGCATGAGGGTTTACTTCCATATAGATAAAATGGGCTACAGGTTTAACACGGGACACGCAGTATAGCTGCATTATTCGTAGGTGCGGCTTTAGCCGCACAGTGCAGATAAATCTGCACCTACATAACTATTATGTCCCGTGTTTTGTCGTAGCCATAAAATGCTAATAAAATGGTCCAAATATTCTGTTGTTCGATATTCAAGTCTTCAGCCATAACTAAGAGCTGAGAATTAAATAAAACTCGAAACTGGTAGGATGTGCTGAGGCACGAAGCACATCCTACAGAAGATTGTTTAGGATTATTATTAATTTTTGCTCTTAAGAAATAGTTTTCGTAATGAAATTACTTAACTTCTTCAGGCTGAATCTGTCGTCGTTTCATCCACTCCTGAAATTCTAATACCAAACTATAAATCACAGGAAAAACCAGTAAGGTCAGTAACAACACTGTAAACATGCCACCCAATACCGGTGCTGCAATGCGTTGGGTCACATCTGCCCCTGTCCCAGTACTCCACATAATGGGAATTAAGCCAATCATGGTGGAAAAAGCAGTAATGGCAACAGGGCGAACACGTAAAGCGGTCGCTGATTCAACCACTGCTCTTATTTCTTTCGAGGATAACAGTTGTTGCTTTTGCTTGCGTACTTTAGCCATTTCTATGTCAATAAAGTTCAACACCATCACACCTGTTTCTGCTGCGGTACCCGCCAGCGCGATAAATCCGACATAGACGGCGACCGATAAATTAAAACCATAGACATACACAATCCAGATCCCACCGATCAATCCAAAAGGAACACTTAACATGACAATAACGGGTTCCATCATGTTACCAAAGGTGAGATAGAGTAAAAAGAAAATAAGCATCAGGGTAATAGGCACGACTATCTTTAAGCGTTTTGCTGCCCGTTCCATATATTCAAATTGCCCCGACCAGGTGACGGTATAGCCAGCAGGAATTTTAACCTGTTCTGCTAATACTTTTTTAGCCTGCTCAACAAAGCCCCCAATATCAGAGCTACTAATATCCACATAAATCCAGGCATTAGGTCGTGCATCTTCACTTTTAATGGAGGGTGGACCGCGTCTTAATTTTAATTCAGCCACTAATGCTAGAGGAATCTGACTGCCTGTCGGTGTAGGGATCAACACGCGTTTTAAGCTTTCCCTATTATCGCGTAATTCACGTGGATAACGCAGGTTGACAGGGTAACGCTCCAGACCTTCGACGGTTTCGGTAATATTCATACCACCGATAGCACTTTGTATTACATCCTGAACATCACCGACGGTTAAGCCATAACGTGCAGCGGCTTCACGATCAATATCAAAATCCATATAATAGCCACCCACAGCTCGGTCGCCAAATGCGGAGGTGGTTTCTGGCAGGCTTTTCATCGCCATTTCTATTTGCTCTGACAGGTTTTGTAAGACATTCAAATCGGGACCTGATACCTTAATACCAATCGGTGTTTTAATACCCGTTGACAACATATCAATACGTGTTTTAATCGGCATCGTCCAGGCATTGGCAAGTCCAGGAAACTGGATAGCCTTATCCATTTCACTCATCAGTTGCTTCATGGTTTTATCAGGGTCAGGCCATTGATCTTTGGGTTTTAGGCGAATCGTCGTTTCCATCATGGATAATGGTGCGGCATCGGTAGCCGTATCAGCACGACCTACTTTACCGAAGACATGGTGAACTTCAGGAAATGTTT
This sequence comes from Methyloprofundus sp., assembly GCA_016592635.1. Lineage (NCBI taxonomy): Bacteria > Pseudomonadati > Pseudomonadota > Gammaproteobacteria > Methylococcales > Methylococcaceae > Methyloprofundus > Methyloprofundus sp. Next base: position 1,246,689 of record AP023240.1, on the reverse strand, counting down.
TTAAAATCTTGTCCGTTTGTTGTAGTAACTCTCTGGCTTTAGTGATAGATATACCTGGAAAAGTCGTGGGCATATATAAAATATCCCCTTCATTTAAAGGCGGCATAAATTCGCTACCAATTTTCGACAAAGGGTAATAGGTCGAGCCTAATAATAGAGCAGCAATAATCAAAGTAATCCCCCGAAAACGCATAGCAATGTTTAAAACGGGGCTATGTAGAAAATGTAAGCCACGATTAATGGGGTTTTTATGCTCGGGTATCACTTTGCCGCGAATAAAATAGCCTAGTAAGACAGGGACAACGGTGACGGTTAAAATAGCCGCCGCTCCCATTGCATACGATTTGGTAAAAGCGAGCGGACTAAATAAACGTCCCTCTTGTGCCTGCATGGTAAAAATAGGAATAAACGAGACAGTAATAATCAGTAATGAGAAAAATAAAGCCGGCCCTACTTCACTTGAGGCTTCACGAATGGCTTGCCAGCGTTCTTCTGAGGTCAAATCCCGCTGCTTTTGTTCGCGCATCTCGGCCAAATGCTTATGGGCATTTTCGACCATGACAATAGCCCCATCGACCATATCCCCAATCGCAATAGCGATACCGCCTAAGGACATAATATTGGCATTTAAGCCTTGAAAGCGCATCACAATAAAGGCAATCAAAATACCCAGAGGTAAACTGATAACAATGACTAATGAAGAACGTAAATGTAATAAAAACAAACCAACTAATACACTGACAATAATTAACTCTTGTATCAACGCCGTATTTAATGTTTCAACTGCCCGAGTGATTAAATCACTACGGTCATACACGGGAATAATTTCCACTCCTGCGGGTAGACCTTTTTTGAGTTCTTCCAGCTTGTCTTTAACGGCTTGAATGGTTGCCTGTGCGTTTTCGCCAAAGCGCATAATAATCACACCACCCGCTACTTCGCCCTCACCATTAAGTTCAACCAGGCCACGACGTAATTCAGGCCCTAACTGGACATGGGCAATATCTTTCAAGCGTATCGGCGTACCATTGGCATCTACGCCGACAGGAATAGTATTTAAATCCGCTATTGAACGAATATAGCCTAATCCACGTACCATATATTCGGTTTCTGCCATTTCGACCAGGCGCCCACCGACATCATTATTAGAGCGAATAATCGCCTGCTTAACCTTAGAGAGTGGAATGTTGTATGCCTGTAGAGCATTCGGATCAACTTCAACCTGATATTGTTTAACAAAGCCCCCAATGGAAGCCACTTCAGAGACCCCTTTAACCGTTTGTAACGGATAACGTAAGTACCAGTCCTGCAAAGAGCGCAATTGTGCTAGATCATGTTGCCCCGTTTTATCAACCAAAGCGTATTCATATACCCATCCGACCCCTGTTGCATCAGGACCTAATGTGGGGGTAACACCTTGTGGCAAATCACCACTGACATAATTTAAGGACTCTAATACACGAGAACGCGCCCAATAAAGATCAGTGCCATCTTCAAAAATAATATAGACAAAAGAAAGTCCAAAAAAAGAATACCCCCGTACAACTTTTGAGTAAGGAACAGCCAGCATCGCCGTGGTTAAAGGATAGGTTACTTGATCCTCAACAACCTGTGGAGATTGCCCAGGGAACTCGGTAAAGACAATCACTTGCACATCTGATAGGTCGGGAATGGCATCCAATGGCATATTTTTGTATGACCAATACCCTCCCACGCCAAGCAAAATCGCCAAAATCAGTACGATCATGCGATTTTTAATGGAGCTTGCTATGATGGAACTAATCATTTTTTATCTCCTTGAGCGTTATGGTTCATACCTTCATGATTCATACCTTCATGATTCATACCTTCATGATTCATACCTTCAGGGTTCATACCTTCATGATTCATACCTTTGTGATTCATACCTTCATGATTCATACCTTCATGATTCATGCCTTCATGATTCATACCTTCATGATTCATGCCTTCATGATTCATGCCTTCATGATTCATGCCTTCATGATTCATGCCTTCATGATTCATGCCTTCATGATTCATACCTTCATGATTCATGCCTTCATGATTCATATTTTCAGGGTTCATACCTTCGTGCTTCATACCTTCATGATTCATATTTTCAGGGTTCATACCTTCATGTTTCATACCTTCGTGATTCATACCTTCATGATTCATATTTTCAGGGTTGATTGAAGGTTTATCAGTATCAACTGACTTTTCCCCCATCACATCATCAAGCATTTTAGCCGTCGCTTCACGTAATTTTGATTCCGAGTCTATTAAAAATTGTGCAGAAGTGACAACGCTCTCCCCTGCATTAACACCTTTTAATACAATGACTTTTCCATTCGACTCAAGCCCAAGAGTGACTAACCTAGGTTCAAATTTACCTGGCTCTCGCACGATAAAAACCTGATTACGCGCACCTGAACGAATAACTGCCTCAGAAGGAATAACGATAGCATCCATTTGCTTGTCCGCATAAATAGTCACTTCAGCAAACATCTCAGGTTTTAATAGCAATTCCTTATTATCAAAAACCAGGCGCACTTTGATGGTGCGTGTTTTAGACTCGGCATAGGGATAGATATAAGCCAAATGTCCTTTAAAGGTTCTTCCGGGTATACCCGCCAGCTGCATTTCAACTGGATCGCCTTCTTTGACCCAAGGGAGTTCATATTCATAAATATCGGCGTAAACCCAGATCTTGCGTAAATCAGAAATCATATAAATTTCAGTGGCGGGTGTCACAAACTGGCCTTCACGGGCTCCAATTTTCATCACAATGCCATCTTCGGGGGCATGGATATGTAAGCTTTTTTTCACTTTATGGTTACGCTGTAATTCGCGTAATTGATGCTCAGGAACATCCAGCAGTTTCAGACGTTCCCTGGAACTGGCAACCAGTTCTTCTGCGCCACGTCGAATATCTTCAATCGGGCTATTTTCTAATGCTTTCAAGTTACTTAAAGCAAGAATATATTCTTGCTGACTGGATACTAATTGCGGTGAATAGATACTTAGTAAATCAGTATCCTTTTTCACCCACTGGCCTGTTTTATCCACATTTAAATGTTCAATCCAGCCTTCGATTTTAGGATGTAGATGTACCATGTGTTCTTCATCATAGGTAACTCTGCCAACAGCACGCACGGTATGGGATAACGATGTTTTAACAGCTTTAGCGGTACGTACACCGATCGTTTGTATCATTGTGCCATTAATTTTAACGGTACCTGCAGGAGCTTCTGTATCACTGTCATCTTCCGCATAAACGGGGACATAATCCATACCCATCGAATCTTTAGTGGGAGTGGGTGATGTGACAGACGGATTCATCGGGCTACGGTAAAATAATATCTTACGTGTTTTTGGCTTTTCCTGTTCTGCAAAAACAGGAACGTAATCCATCCCCATAGAATCTTTGGCTGGAATAGGAGAGGTTACAGAAGGGTTCATAGGGTTACGATAAAATAGTATTTTTTTATCGGTAGTTATTGTTGTGCTTGCTTTGTTTACCTGGTTTGAGGTAGCGAACCAATAACCACCGGCTAACCCTACTGTTAACATAATGGGTGCGATAATTAATACAGACTTATTCATAAATTTCTTCCTTGCCAACCACGGCAGTCAATTGTGCCAATGCCTGATTAGCTTGCGTTAAAGCCTTCCAGTATTGCGTTTCATAGTTATATAAAGTTATCTGGCTACGTACCAGATTTAAGAAATCAACTTTGTTGACCTGATAACCCGCCAGCATGGAGGCGACGGTTTGTCTTGCCTGAGGAATAATGCCACTTTTAAATAATACGGTCTGATTTTTTGTTTGCTGAAAATCACTATAGGCGGTTGAGATTTCAGCGCGAACATTATTCCACTGATCCTGTAAGGCGTAGCGTTGCTGCATCAGTTCACTATTGCGTTGATCAACGGCTTTACGTTGTTTGCTAGCGGCAAAAATAGGTACCGTCATACTGAGTTTCAAGCTAAGAAAGTCGGCACGTTGCTGGCCAGAAAGTGTATCGGCTCGCCCGCCATAAAAAGCACCTACCTGAAAATCGGGATAATAATCCTTTTTAGCCAGATCAAGGCGTGATTGTGCTGCATGAATAGTCTCACGCTTGGAACCGAGTAAAGCCCGATAGGATTCCGCCTGTGCAAACAAGACAGATTCTGTTTGCAAGTCAGGTAAATCTTCTTCTGTTTTCTTAGGTAAGCTGATTGCATGATTTGCAGGCAGATCAAGTAGCGCATTTAATTGTGCTTTAGTTGTGGCTATTGCACCTGTCAGTACAATTTCAGTATCTAATAATTTAGAGAGTTCTAGTTGTGCCAATAATACATCTTGTTGCAAGCCTTCACCGACTTCATATTTGGTGCTCGCAATTTTAACGAATTGGCGTAACAGGTTCTGGTTGACGATAATAATTTCTAAAGCCCGATCCAGATAAAACAATGCCCACCAGGTCTTTTTAACGTCGCGTAGCAGGCGAAAGCGCGCTTCAATGACATCATAACTGGCCGCTTCTGCCTGATAATTGGCCGCTTGTTCGCGTAAGGCGAGTTTGCCGAAAAAAGGAAAAGCCTGAGAAATACCGCCCTGCATCTGGGTCATATTTTCCTGACCTAGATTAAAAGTATCCACTGGTAAATTTAAGGCATTAAAACTAATCACCGGGTCAGGTAAAGTACCGACTTGTGAGGGTATGGCTGCCAAGGCTTCGGAGCGCGCCTGAATTTGTGCCAAACTGGGGTTATCTTGCACAGCAATATCAACGGCTGATTGCAGCGTTAATAAAGGGGCTTGTTCAGCGTTAACAATGCTGGATAAAACCAGTAGCAGTAAAAATGGCGTGGTTTTGTTGGGTAAAATCATAAAATCCTCGTACACAAGGGAAGTCAAAAAAAGTGTGTATAAAGAGGAATGTATTAGGTAGGATGTACTGAGGTACGAAGCGCATCAACTCAAAGCGATGCGCTTCCTATCGTCAGCACATCCTACGTATGGTATACAAATCCTCTGTTAGAGGATAGTTATTGGCGGTCTTAAGTCTGAAGTTAAGACGGCACTATAGAGTGACGTGTCTTCAAAAATTGAATAGTTGCTCATCGTAACAAGATTAAGCGTAGGGACTGAAGTGCTCACGGCATAAGCCCCACAAACATGAAGCGCACAACTACCACTGCTGTGGCAGTCAATATTCATTTGATTATGTTGCGAGCCATTAAGCATTTTTTGATGCTCTAAAGAACTGACTGCATCCATTGACATCTTTTGACTTACAGAGTCATGAGACATATCCATCCCTGCACAATGTTCAAACGCCGATGCAATAGGCGTAATCAACATCATCAGTATCAATAAAATGGATTGGCTCTGTTTTTTCATTTGCTTAAGTTATTTAATATGTCTATTTTTAGATTAGGTCAATTGATAATCGTTGTCAATTACTATTTTCGTTTGAAAAAGTTATTGTCTGATTCTGCACCTGGAGTATAAAAAAAGTATTTATACTTCCTGAATTCAGGAAGTATGTTTTTGCACACAGAATTAAAATACGCTAAGTAATAACATTCAATTAATTTCTTTGACCTTTAACTGATTCTTGTTATCATTTAAAAGATGAAACGAATGAGTATTTATTTTTTAGCATTTTTAACGTTCTGGGTGTCTACCTGGATGGTGACGGATATCCATGACTGGTCTATAGCTAGTGCGGATCAAGCTCACCCTGTTTTCTCTGCGCAACAAACTCAGCACGTTTCTGATGACCATACAACAAATCAAGATCATGAGCCACATTGTGGTGTTTGCATTTATGATCATGGCGGACATATGGGACAATCACTTGCAAGTAGTGATTTTGTAGCAAAAAGTCTTGTTATACAAAAGACTATCAACCCCCCCCTCCCTGCTGATTTCTGGCATTCCAGGAATACCCTACCCAAGTTACGACCTCCTATTGCCTGAACGTTTTGGCGTTTTGGTAAAGGAGTAGGATGCGCTGAGGTACGAAGCGTATCGAATATATAAGCACACTTGCACATCATTGATGCGCTTCGTGCCTCAGCACATCCTACGATGATCTTTATCTAACGCCTTCACTATTTCATTTCTCAAGTATGACTTGAGGTTTTGTTTTCAGTTCAGGAGGTTCAATGAACCCACGAGTAAAAAAGAATGCTTACGTGTGCGAGATAGTCTCGCTCACGGCGCTAGGATTTTGTTTATCCTTTTCAGAAGCTTATGCAGAAGCAGTCGATAATGACTCTCGGCATCCGCTTAACTTACAGCCACCCAATATAACGGCACAGCACCCTGCTGCTTTAACACCTATTAAAGAACCAACGGGACAACTGGTGTTAGCACAAGCACTGGCATTGGTATTAACGGGTAATCCCGAACTTGCTGCCTTTTCAGGGGAGATCCGGGCACGCGAAGCGGCAACATTACAAGCGAGTCTGATGCCTAATCCAGTATTTAACGTCAAGGCATTAAACTTTGGTAACAATGCCTTTAAAGATTTTGATGGAGATACCGTCATGATAAAGCTGAGTCAATTAGTTGAGCTAGGCGGTAAACGAGCCGCCCGAACCAAAGCCGCATCACTGAATCAGGAACTGGCTGACTGGGATTATGAAAGCAAGCGGATTGATATTTTGACTCAGACAACCCAGACATTTATCGGGGTGTTGACGGCTCAAAAGCGTCTGACTTTGCAACAGCAATTATTAAAGCTGTCTACTCAAGTTCTGGATACTGCCATCTCTCAGGTAAAAGCAGGTAACGTCACACCATTGGAAGAAACCAAAGCTCGGGTGGCAGAGGCTTCATCGCGGGTCGAATTGATGCGTGCGCAAAGAGAATTAGTGACGGCTAGGCAACAATTGGCAGCGACTTGGGGGAGCGATAATCCCCAGTTTACTCGCGTAGCAGGAGATCTGGACAGTATTGATGAGCCACCAACACTGGAATCTTTATTTCAACGAGTCCAGAGTAATCCTGACTTAGCGCGTTGGGGCACGGAAATGACCCAGCGACAAGCTGTTATTGCCAGAGAGAAATCTAAAGCCATTCCTAATGTTAATCTATCATTGGGACTTGTTCAAAAAGTCATCCCTGGTGATACGGCAATGATGGCTGCCTTTTCTATTCCCATACAGCTATTTGACCGCAACCAAGGGAACATTCAGGAAGCGGAACAACGACTTAGCAAAGCAGTGGATGTACGCCGTAATGTTAAAGTGCAAATAGCCACTGCACTCAATACTGCTTATCAACAATTAGATGCCGCCTATATCACGGTGACAACCTTACGTCAGGAAGTGATACCAGGTGCTGAAAGTGCATTTAAGGCTGCCAGTCGGGGTTATCGCTTGGGTAAATTTGACTTTCTTGATGTACTCGATGCGCAACGTACATTATTCCGTGTGAAAGCACAATATTTACAGGCGTTGTCAGATTATCACCTGAGTGTAAACAGTACTGAACGATTAATCGGTGGAAGTCTCAATCCATCGTCTATACAAATGAGCGAGGACAGCCAATGAAGCCAGTCAATACAAAATTAATATCCTGTGTTTTTTCCCTATTCATTTTTTTATCTATACTGCCTTTCGCTTTTGCCGAGGAACATGGACATGAACATGAACATGGGGAACACGAAGACAGTGAAGAGCATGAAGAGCCTGGGCTTAATTTTTCGGATGCTGAATTGCAAGAGTTCCATATAGAACTCTCTCAGGCAAAATCAGGCACGATTAATAAAACGCTGGCACTAACAGGCGAAGTTATTGTTGCACCTGAACGTTTGTTTCATATTGTCCCACGTGTTTCAGGTGTGGTACGGAAGGTATTTAAACATTTAGGCAATAAGGTTAAGGCAGGTGATCTTTTAGCCACACTTTCTAGTCGTGAACTGGCAAATGCCAAAGCGGAATTTGTCGCTGCAGAAAGTCTACTACAGCTAGCGAATACCAACCTGAATCGTGAGCGGGATTTGTACAAAGGTAATATCACAGCAAAGCGTAACTATCTAGCAGCTCAGCAAGTTCAAGCTGAAATGGCTATTAAACGTAAAGCGGCCGAACAGCGGCTATTGGCTATCGGTTTGACTGAAAAGTCTATTCTTGCTGTGTTGCGTAGTGAAGATAAAGATTTAACCTTATATGAATTACGCGCACCTGCCGATGGTGTCATTATTAAAAAACATGCAGCCCAAGGTGAGGTATTAAAAAGCGATAGTCGTAGTTTTACAGTCGCTGATTTATCTCAAGTCTGGGTAAACCTAACGGTTTATCAAAAAGATTTACCCTTTATTCAACAAGGACAACAGGTATCGATCAGCACTCGCTTTGGACTATCGGAACAACAAACAACCGCAATGAGTCAAATCAGTTGGCTCAGTCCTGTTTTAGATGAAAAAACCCGTAGCGCAACCGCCAGGGTTGTAATTAATAATCCTGATGGATATTGGCGGCCAGGGTTGTTTGTTAACGCTAAAGTTGCCATTGAAAAAAATCAGGCTGAAATTGTGATTCCTTTATCCGCGTTGCAAACCGTTGATGGGCAAACTATTATTTTTTTACAACATGAGGACGGTGACTTTGAACCCCAAGCGGTACAAACCGGACGTAGCGATTTTCAACAAATTGAAATTATCCAGGGCTTAAAACAGGGTCAAACCTATGTGAGTCAAAATCCCTTTTCCTTGAAAGCACAGTTGCAGAAAGGTGAATTTGGTGAAGGACACAGTCATTAAGGCTAAGGAAAAATAATGATCAATCAAATAATTAATTTATCTTTACGCAGTCGGCTGTTAATGCTGGTACTTGCCGTTGTGGTGATTGCAACAGGCTATCGAAGTTACCAGGGTTTACCCGTCGATGCCTTTCCTGATGTTTCTCCCAATCTGGTACAAATATTTACCATTACTGATGGCTTAGCCCCTGAAGAAATTGAAATGTATGTAACCTATCCCGTCGAAGCTGCTATGACGGGATTACCTAGCATTGAGAAAATTCGTTCTGTTTCAAATTTCGGTCTATCGGTCGTTAATGTCTATTTTGAAGATGATGTCAGTATCTATTTTGCGCGGCAACTGGTGGGCGAACGTTTGCAGGAAGCGCGAGACCAGATTCCATCCAGTTTTGGTGAGCCCACGATGGGGCCTATTTCAACAGGGATGGGACTCGTCCTGTTTTACTATCTTAAAGACGATACCCAAAAATATTCACTGGAAGAATTGCGCTCTATGCAGGACTGGATTGTTAAATTCAACCTACAAACGGTTAAAGGCGTTACGGAAGTTCTAGGTATAGGAGGGTTTGAGAAGCAATATCATGTCGTTGTACAACCTGATGCTTTATTGCGTTATAAGGTGACTTTAAATGAGTTAATAGAACGTGTACGTGCCAATAACCTCAATGTAGGTGCACAATATCTGGAAAAAAACAGTGAACAGTTCATTATTCGTTCTGTGGGCTTAGCAAAAGGCATCCCTGATATTGAAAATATTGTCGTTAAAACTGTGGATGGCCGTCCTATTTATTTATCCGAACTGGCTGAAATAAAAATTGGCGGCGCCATTAGACGAGGACTTCAGACTCGCAATGGTGAAGGCGAAGTAGTTGCGGGAATGGCTATTAAACTGTATGGCACGAATGCCTCAACAGTGATAGAACGCGTTGAACAAAAAATCGCAAATATCAATAAAACCTTACCCGAAGGTGTCAGTATTGTGCCTTATTATCAACAGAAAGATATTGTTGAATCTGCTGTTAGTACAGTGAGTAGCGCGCTAATACAAGGTATTATTCTGGTTGCTTTGGTACTGTTGGTATTTATGGGAGGTTTTCGTCCCAGCATCGTCGTTGCTTTATCTATTCCATTTTCGGTGATGTTTGCTTTTATCGCCATGGGAATCCTAGGGATGTCTGCTAATTTAATGTCATTAGGTGGATTGGCTATCGCTATTGGAATGATGGTAGATGGTACGATTGTCATGGTAGAGAATGTTGATCGATTACTCAGGGAATCAGACCCAGACGAGTCACGTTTTCACTTAGTCGGTAGAGCCTGTCGGGAAGTAGGGAAACCTATTTTATTTGCTATTGCCATTATTATCATTGTGTTTTTACCTTTATTTACTTTAGAAGGGGTGGAAGGTAAAACCTTTAGACCGCTGGCTTATACGGTTTCATTAGCCATGTTAGGCTCGTTGATTTATGCGCTTTTCCTGGCTCCAGTGTTATCAGACTTATTAATGCGACGGAAAGCTGTTGATGAACAAGGGAAGCTAGGGTTAGATGAACGTATTCTCAATGCGATATTAAAACCCTATCGCCCTGCTGTTGAATACTTTGTTAATAATAGAAAAGTAGCTGTTATTCTATCGGGAGGACTGTTACTACTAGGTATGGCTGTCTTTCCTTTTCTGGGGTCTGAATTTACCCCAAAATTACAGGAAGGTACTATCGTTGTGCAATTGACCATGGCACCGTCAATTTCTATTAATGAAAGTAAACGGAATACCTCGATTGTAGAAAAACGTTTACTCAAAATTCCTGAAGTCGTTGAAGTCACCAGTCGTATTGGTCGAGGCGAGGTAGGCGCACATGCTGATCCAATTAATTCAGCTGAAATGTATGTCATTCTTAAAGATAAAGATGAATGGCGAGAGCCTGGTAATCAGGAATTTATTGAAAAGAAAATTCGTGAGGTAGTCACCAAACTTCCGGGTATTACCGCCAATTTAACTCAGCCTATTGAAATGAGTGTTGATGAGTTGCTGGAAGGGATTAAAGCAGAACTGGCGATTAAATTATTTGGTGATGACTTAGTGCAACTTAAAGCCAAAGCGGATGAAATTGCCGCAGCGGTCAAACAAGTTGAGGGGGCTGCAGATATTAAGGTTGATCAGGTAACAGGGACACCACAATTAGTGATTACCCCTGACCGCCTTGCAATTGCCCGTTATGGTCTTAATTTAGCAGATGTTCAAGATGTAATTAAAAGTGCTATTGGAGGCACCACAGCAGGACAAGTATTTGAAGGTATTCGACGCTTTGATATTCTGGTTCGTTATCAAAAACAAGACAGGGATAGTCTTGAGGCTATTGGTAATTTACTGATTAGCGGCCCTGAGGGTATCAAAGTCCCTTTAGCGCAGATTGCGACTATTAAGGAAATTGTAGGACCCAGACAAATCACCCGAGAGAATAACCAGCGATTTATCAGTATACAAGCCAATGTAATTGGTAGGGATATTGTGTCTTTTGTTGAAGAGGCACAGCAGGTTATTGATAGTAAAGTGGCACTACCCCCTGGTTATTTTACTACTTGGGGGGGCGAGTTCCGGTTACAACAAGAAGCCAATAAGCGTTTAGCTATTGTTGTTCCCATGACTTTACTTATTGTTTCTTTGCTACTTTATAGCAGTTTTGGATCGTTAAAAAATGCCGCGCTTATTTTACTGAATATTCCGTTGGCATTGGTGGGTGGGGTGATTGCTTTATGGATAAGTGGGCAAAACCTTTCAGTTCCCGCCTCTGTGGGCTTTATCGCATTATTTGGTATTGCCTTAGGTAATGGCATGGTGTTAATGACTTATTTAAACCAGCTGGTAAAAGAAGGCCTGTCCATTGATGAAGCTTCTATTAAAGGTGCTTGTTTAAGAGTAAGACCTGTTTTAATGACAGCCATCACCACGGCATTAGGGTTGATTCCGTTGTTACTCGCATCAGGCACAGGCTCTGAGGTTCAAAAGCCTTTAGCCACAGTTGTAGTGGGAGGGCTTGTGACCTCAACCTTACTGACTTTATTAGTGATACCTGCATTATATAAATGGTTTTCTATAGATAATCAGCAAGAAAAATAGTTCATATTGCCTGGGTCTTAATAAGGTTCGGGCAATATTCACCTTTTTAATAATTAAAAGTAGGAATGAGTAATATGAAACAAGTCATTGCGTATATAAAACCCCTTAAATTCGAGAGTGTTATGCTGGCATTACATAGAATTGAAAGATTAACCGGAATCAGTGTACTAGAAATGCAAGGCTGTGGTCGTAGTCGTAAAGCGAACCAAGAATCAATATTTGATGAAGAAAATTATGGCTTGGTCTCACGCTTAAAACTAGAAATATCCTGTTATGATAATCTAGTTGAACAGGTCGTTTCAACATTACAGGAAAGTGCGCATACAGGCCTCAGTGGAGATGGAAAAATCTATGTATTGCCAGTGCTGGAAGCAGTTCGTATTAGTACGGGTGACACTGGCGAAATGGCGATTTAACTCGGTAGGATGTGCTAAGGCACGAAGGCGCATCAAATGACCGCACTTACTTATACCAGAAGATAAAATAATTCACACAGTAATACCATGTGAACCTTTACTAATGAAAACTCCATTTACTAAAGAGAGGATTAAGCATGAAAACAATTAACAAAACCAAATTTGCTATCAGTGCTTCAATAATTGCAGGCCTAGCGACTGGATGTGCATCTGATATCAACCCTTTTGCTCAAAAAGAATTATCATCGGGTTATATGAACCCAGTAGAGCCTGACGCAAAAAAAGCAAAAGAGGGTACTTCTTGCGGTGAGGGCAAATGTGGTGGAACTATGGCTGCACCAGTAGAGGCATCCAAAGTAGCCGAAGCAAAATGTGGTGAAGGCAAATGTGCTGAAAACAAATGCAGTGAAGGCAAATGCGGTGAAGGTAAATGCGGTGAAGGCAAATAATCTACCTAGACCTTATTCGGCACTAAAAAACCTTGGTGAAACTTTAGGTAAATGTGTACTGAGATACGAAGCGTATCATCAAATAGAGAAAACACCATGAAAACACCTGAAAAAAACTGCTGCTGTCATAATAAACAAACAGCTGTACTTCCTGATGTTAACACATCCAACGGTATCACCTTTAAAATCGAAGGACTCGATTGCGTTGAAGAAGTCACCATTTTAAAGTCAGAAATCGGCCCTTTGGTGGGAGGTGTTGACAATCTGGCTTTTGATGTCATTAACGGTCGGATGACGATACTTGCCGATGCCAAGCAACTGACTGACAAAACAATCATTAAAGCGATTGCCGGAACGGGAATGAATGCCATTCGCTGGAAGCCGGGGGAGAGCCAAACCGATGCGACAAAACGACAACGGTCACAAACGCTTTATGCAACGCTCAGTGGTTTATGTATTGTCGCTGGGGTATTGATACATATAGCGATAGCGGGTGGTTTTACTGATATTCAGCAATTGCTTCAAAACCCTGAAACTTGGCACTATTCATGGCAAGATCTCGGTTTATATCTTAAACATTTATTAAACACCCATAATTCAGAAACCATACCGTTAGCTGAAAAGGTCGCTTATAGTCTAGCTATTATTTTTGGCGCTCGCTATGTTATAGTCAAGGCCTTTTATGCGTTAAAACGATTCCGTGCCGATATGAATTTGCTGATGATGGTGGCTATTATCGGCGCAGTATTTATTAATGAATGGTTTGAAGCGGCAGCTGTTAGTTTTTTGTTTTCTTTATCTTTAGCGATTGAAAGCTGGAGTATAGGTCGTGCCCGACATGCAGTAGAAGCCTTACTGGATTTAGCGCCTTCTGATGTCACCATCAAAGATAAGAGTGGCAATGAACGTAATATACCTGCATCAACTGTGACCATTGGTACGGTATTTATAGTCAAACCTGGTGAGAAAATCCCACTGGATGGGGACGTTCTAAACGGAGTAAGTTCAGTCAATCAGGCCCCGATTACTGGCGAAAGTGTTCCCGTTAGCAAACAAACAGGGGATGAGGTATTTGCTGGCAGTATTAATGGCGAAGCAGTGCTAGAAATTGCGGCGACTAAAGTCGCTTCCGATACCACGCTGGCTCATATTATTCGCATGGTTGAAGAAGCCCATAGCAAACGTGCTGAAGCAGAACAATGGGTAGAGAAATTTGCCCGAATTTACACCCCCATCGTGATGCTATTGGCCTTAGCTGTTTTTGCTATCCCGGTATTATTTTATACGGGTGTCTGGCAAGTCTGGCTGTATAAATCACTGGTTTTATTAGTGATAGCCTGCCCTTGTGCCTTGGTAATTTCTACCCCAGTTAGTATTGTTGCTGCATTAGCCTGTGCCGCCAGACAAGGTATTTTGATAAAAGGCGGGATTTACATCGAGGCTCCCGCCCATCTTAAGGCCATTGCTTTTGATAAAACTGGCACCTTGACTCTTGGAAATCCGGTAGTGACAGGGCTTTATCCTTTTAATAATCATACTGAGGAAGAGTTGCTAAGCCGTGCTGCTGCATTAGAATCACGCAGTAACCACCCTCTTGCCCAAGCTATTTTAAACTATACAGAAAGCCAGAATATACAAATTGCTAAGGCGGATAATGTGACAGTTCTACCTGGTAAAGGGGTAACGGGGTTATTTAATGGCACTGATTTCTGGTTGGGTTCCAGACGTTATTTATTGGAGCGTGGTCAGGAAACCCTAGAAATCAGCCAACAGGCGATAGTTTTGGAACAAACTGGAAAAACAGTGATAGCCATTGGTAATGACCAGCATGTCTGTGGTCTAATCGCTGTAGCTGACCAGCCAAGACCGAAAATTAAGTCAGTTTTGCAGTCGCTGAAACAGAATGGAATTCAACATTTAGCGATGCTAACGGGTGATAATCAGGTGACAGCTGAAAATATTGCTAAAGCTTGTGGTGTCGATAAAGTTCACGCAGAGCTTCTCCCAGCTGATAAAGTTGAGATTGTCGGGCAAATGGTTGAACACTATGGCAATGTAGCAATGATAGGTGACGGTATCAATGATGCACCTGCTCTGGGTAGAGCTAATCTGGGTATTGCCATGGGTGTCATGGGATCAGATGCTGCAATAGAAACCGCTGATATTGCCTTGATGGGTGATGACCTATCCAAATTACCCTGGTTGATCAATCATTCAAAAAGAACCTTGCGTATTATCCGGCAAAATATTGTTTTTGCACTGTCACTGAAAGCTGCATTTGCGATATTGGCATTTCTAGGAATGGCGACTTTATGGCAGGCCATTGCCGCAGATATGGGTGCTTCTTTATTGGTGGTTGCTAATGGACTAAGACTATTGAAACCCAAAAACAAATGAGAATAAGCATTATCGGAGTGCAAAAACAAGTTTTTGCACTAATAAACGATATAAATACATTATTAATCTTTTTACAGTGGCTCAGCTCCCTCGCATTTATTTATCTATCTAGCTAGCTATCAACGATATTTTGGTTTAGCTGACTCATACCCTACTCTTAATGAGTTGCCATTAAAGTTTTTACCATCGAGTCCTGCAATAGCTGCACGCGCCTCATGCCCTTCCATTGCGATAAAAGCAAAGCCTTTGCACTGGTCAGTAAAGATATCCGTAACTAGCTTTAGTGAACGCACAGTACCAAATTGAGAGAATAAATTTTGTAAGTCTGTTTCGGATGTGCTTGCTGGTAAATTACCAATAAATAGTTTTTTTAGATTTTTCAATTTAACTCTCTTATTTAAAATAAAACATTATCACAATGTACCTGCATTATTTCTGGTACAACATTGTATGGAGGTTACATGATAGAACCAACTAAAGTAGAACTTGACGAGTTTCCGTATGAAAACTGTGTATTCTCTGTTCTATTTTTGGCTCTATCATTTCAATAGGGGCGCAATCATTTGGGCATGGTAGGCTGGGGGTTGTCCCAAACAATCGACAAATTAAGGGGCGCTCTGCATATATCTCACAGCCTTTATCCCCTAGATAAGGACAGCTCAATTCAGTCAGGGCTTCAGCGTGCTCCTTATCACTTTTTACTGGCAATCTAGCCACTTCATCAGAAGAGGCTGTCACAGGGCCACAACAATCATGACATCCTGGTTTACAGGCAAATGCTGGAATTTTCTCACGGAAAAATTGTATTTTCCGGCTATTTTTGGTCATCTAACCCCCTTGTTTTTAATTTATAGGCTTCACGCTTTTTTAACAAATTCAGATTTGAGTTTCATTGGACCAATACCTGGTATTTTGCAATCAATATTGTGATCACTATCTACTAAACGAATATTTTTCACTTTGGTGCCAACCTTAACAACAGAGGAGGTGCCTTTTATTTTTAGGTCCTTGATGACAGTCACCGTATCTCCATTTTCTAATATTGCACCATTAGAATCTTTGAAAATCATTTCCGTTTCTTGTGCATTTTCTGCATCATTAATTGTCCATTCATGGCCACATTCTGGACAAACCAACTGGTTCCTATCTTCGTAGGTATATTGTGAGTTGCATTTTGGACAAGCGGGTAAAGTAGTCATATATTTTTTTCTCTTTTTAGATTTATTGCCAAATATTATGTTTATTTTGCAAGCATTAGTATTCTTGTGCCTTTTCCTAAAGGCTGTAATTTCCATTTAAAAAATCGAAGGCTGGGTTAATATTTTGCCATTTTGTTAGCAGTACGCCTTTTGTTCACCGCAGTCGATAAGTCTTTTAATAATTGCACCGTGTCATCCCAGCCGAGACAGGCATCGGTAATACTTTGCCCATACACCAGCTCCTGCCCTTGAACAACATCCTGTCGGCCAGACTTTAAATGACTTTCGATCATCACGCCGATAATGCGTTGCTCGCCCTGTGCAATTTGCTCTGCGACATCTTCACCGACTAACAATTGCCTGTGACACTGCTTTAAGCTATTTGCATGACTAAAATCGATCATAATATCCGGCGTTAAACTGGCTGCTTCCATGCTTTTTCCAATTTTGTCGACATTCACTGCATCATAGTTAGGCGCATCCGTACCACCACGCAAAATAATATGTGCGTCTTCATTGCCAGCAGTTGAGAAAATGGCAGAGTTTCCTTCACTGGTCAGCGATAAAAAATGGTGGGGGTTCATCGCTGCTTTAATCGCATCAATGGCAATGGAGACCGTTCCGTCTGTTGAGTTTTTAAAGCCTACCGGGCAAGATAAACCCGAAGCAAGTTCTCTATGACATTGGCTCTCTGTCGTTCTGGCTCCAATCGCACCCCAGGCAATCAGGTCTGAAAAATACTGAGGCGTAATTAAATCCAGATATTCCACAGCGGCAGGGACTCCCAAGGTATTTAAACCCAGTAATAATTTACGCGCTATCTGCAACCCTTTATTGATATTAAAACTATTATCTAGATCAGGGTCATTAATCAAACCTTTCCAGCCCACCGTGGTACGTGGCTTTTCAAAATAAACGCGCATAATAATGTGCAGGCTACTTTTTAGTTGTTCTTTAAGGTCGCAAAGTTTCTCTGCATACTCATAAGCCGCTTCCGGGTCATGTATAGAACAAGGCCCTACAATTACGATCAAACGATCATCCTTGCGACTCAGAATATTATGTACAGCTTCTCGTGCTTCTACTGTGGTTAT
The DNA here is from genome assembly GCA_016592635.1 of Methyloprofundus sp. NCBI lineage: Bacteria > Pseudomonadati > Pseudomonadota > Gammaproteobacteria > Methylococcales > Methylococcaceae > Methyloprofundus > Methyloprofundus sp. Next base: position 1,229,255 of record AP023240.1, on the reverse strand, counting down.
CGCTGCTGCATCGGTCAGCGGTAACTGATTATGTAACTCAACAGGTGCCATAACCCCTTTTATGGCAGAAATTCTTAAGTTATTGGTGTTAATGCTTTTCTCTCCTATTTTTTCATCAAACTCAGTAAACCTTTAACCAGAATCTCTGGTGTCGGTGGGCAGCCCTTAATGACCAAATCAACAGGAATGACATTTTCCACTGCACCACAACTGGCATAGGAAACCCCAAATTCTCCACCACAAGCGGCACAATCACCGACGACAACCACCCATTTTGGATGCGGTGTGGCTTCATAAGTGCGTAATAATGCGGTTTGCATATGTCTTGAAACCCCCCCTGTGACTAATAAAACATCGGCATGCCGTGGTGAGGCAACAAAGTGAATCCCATAGCGTTCGACATCATAAACCGGATTATTCAAAGCATGTATTTCCAGTTCACAGCCATTACAAGAGCCAGCATCTACAGCGCGAATAGCAAGACTCCCCGAGAAATATTTATCAATATGGCGTTTAACTTCAATACCAAGTTGTTCCAACTCGTCCTCTTTGGGGCGTTTAATACGTTCGGTAACCACACCCGTTTTAAAAGTTTTAGCAAAAAGTCTTAACATGATGATGCCCTATAGATCATTTCCAGAATAGGAAGGATTAACTGATTTATTACACACAGGAAAATCTGGTACTATATTATTCAATACGATTTTTTCCAAAGACAGAAAGCCAAACACACTGGGGTCTCGTGCATAAAAGCGACTGATTTTATTGTCACTGTCAAAGCGCACATAAGTCATAATTTCCCCACGCCAGCCTTCAATCATAGCAAGCCCTTCTTTATCTTCAGCAGGTACTTTCCACGCCGTCAGTAAATCACCTTCTGGTAATTGAGTCAGCATTTGCTTTAATAACTTGATGGAGGCAAATACTTCGTTGACCCTTACCCAGACGCGTGAAGCCACATCTCCCTGTTGTTCCACAACCACTTTAAGGTCTAACTGATCATAGGGCGCATAAGGTGTATCGCGGCGTACATCAAAATCCTGACCACTGGAACGTCCGACATAGCCTACGGTACTAAATGTTGCTGCAGTTTCTGGTGATAAATATCCCGTGGTAAACAAACGGTCTTCTAAAGAAGAATTTAAATCCATAGCTGGAATAATACCATCCAGTTCTTTACGTAAGTCTTTTAACTCTTGCAAAAATAGCTGACAGTCTTCTGCACTGATATTAACCTTAACACCACCAGGCACGATACAATCCATCAGCAAACGATGACCAAACACCTTAGCCTGAGTGCGTTGCCAATATTCACGCAAACGACTAAATTGCATTTGTGCAAACGCAAAGCCAACATCATTACAGATAGCACCAATATCACCCAAATGGTTAGCAATACGTTCGCGTTCACATAATAGCCCGCGTATAAAAGCAGCACGGGGTGAAATAACAATGTCTGCCGCTTGTTCCATAGCACGACAGGCTGCCCAGCTATGTGCTACGGTACTATCACCAGAAATACGTCCTGCTAATCGAACAAGTTCATCTGCTGTCCGACCTTCGGCGAGTTTCTCAATGCCTTTGTGTACATAGCCGAGACGTTCTTCCAAATTTAAAATGGTTTCACCCGCCGCTTGAAAGCGGAAATGCCCCGGTTCAATAATACCCGCATGAACAGGCCCTACTGGAATTTCATACACGCCTGAGCCTCTGGCTTTAACAAACTGATAATCTGTATCAGGTGGTGTTATTTTTTCAGGATTATTACCTTGTAATGGAAACCCCTTACGCAAAGGGTAATCATGTTTTCCCCAGGCTCGATGGCGTAACCACGCTCTTGCATCAGGATGCTCAATAAAGTGAATACCAAACATATCCTGAGTATGCCGTTCACTACGACTGGCGGCTGGATAAACAGTCGCTTGTGAGGGTAATTTAGGTTTTTCCTCGTCTAATCGGGTACGCACCCATAAATACTCACCTTGATAAGCAAAACAGGCATTAACAATAAAAGCATCTGTAATTTGTTCTGCCCAGCCCGCAACCCAGCGACCTTTTTGTTGATGGGCTAATTCAGCAAAACGCAGCCAATATTCCCCCATTATGTACCACTGCTCTAAGTCAGTACCCACACTATCAATCTGGATGGCTTCATCTGCCAAATTTGCTTGTAATTCGCTGCGCCAATTAGAAAGATTATCACTCATAACGGAGCACTCCCTGAAATTAAAATAGTGGCTTGGGTAAACCAGTCAGCCAGAAAATTAGGAATCGCGAGTCCCAGCCATAATACGATAGCTAGATGCACCATCACGGGCCATAAATTAGCTTTTACGGCTTGCTGCCCTTCTGGGCATTCACCATAAACCATCGGCTGAATGTTCCTGAATAATCCCGCACAGGCAATACCGATGCCTAGCAATAGAAAAGGGGTTAACCAAGGATAACTGTGCATCGTTGCCAGTAAGACTAAAAACTCACTGGTAAACACACCGAAAGGTGGGAAACCTGCAATCGCCAGTGTACCAATTAACAAACCCCAGCCTACTTTAGGTTGCGTTCTAATTAAACCACGAATTTTATCAATACTTTGTGTACCCGCTATTTGTGCAGCATGACCAACAGTCACGAAAATGGCTGATTTAGTCAGCGAATGCACTGTCATATGCAATAAAGCGGCAAAGGTCGCAATGGGTGTGCCCATGCCAAAAGCAAAGGTCATTAAGCCCATATGTTCAATCGAGGAATAACTAAATAGCCGTTTAATATCCTTTTGTCGGTGCAGAAAAAAAGCAGCCACCAGAAAAGATACCAAACCAAAACCCATCATTAAATAGCCAGCAATATGACTATCCGTTGCCCCATCGACTAACATTTTATTACGCACAACGGCATATAATGCATCGTTCAATAACAGTCCCGATAGCACTGCCGACATGGGTGTTGGGCCTTCAGAGTGTGCATCAGGTAACCAGTTATGCAAGGGAACTAGACCAATCTTAGTCCCGTAGCCAATCAGCATAAAGACAAAAGCAATTTCCAGAATCTCAGGATCCAGAAGCTTGGCATTCTCCAATAACACCGACCACATCAAGGCATTTTCAGCATTACTGAATTGGGTTGCAGCATAATATAGTAAAATCGTACCGAATAAAGCCTGTGCAATCCCGACACCACAGAGGATAAAATATTTCCATGCCGCTTCGATAGATTCAGGCGTGCGATATAAACTGACCAACAAAACCGTTGCCAGCGTTGCCGCCTCCATCGCCACCCACATGACCCCCATATTATTGGTAGTCAGCACCAGATACATGGCAAACATAAAACCCTGATACATCGAGTAATATAACCGCAAGCGTTTTTCGGTTAATTTACCGATCTCTTTTTCATGCGCCATATAAGGAGCCGAAAAAATAGAGGTCGTGAACCCAACAAAAGCCGTCAAAACGATCAAATACACATTAAAGGAATCAACAATAAAATATTCATCCGCGGAAAGTATCGTCCCTGAATTAAATACATTAACCGCTAGCCATAAGGATAGTAATAAGGTCACACCATTAAAGCGGGTGTTTTGTTGTCCCACATCTTCTTTATGTCCAAACAAAGCAAAATAAATAATACCAAGCAAGGGCAATAATAATAACAAATAGGCTGGAATCATTGATCCACCTCATTTAAACGATTCATTTTATCGACATCCAGAGAATCTATACTTTTATTAATATGCAGAAAAAAGATACCAAATAATACCGCTGCCACTAATACATCAAAGGCAACCCCTAATTCCACGACCATCGGCATACCATTGGTTGATACCGTAGCGGCAAAAAACAAACCATTTTCAATCGACATAAAACCCACCACATGGGCAATCGCTTGATGGTGTGAAATCATCAACAACATACCCAGTAAAATAACGGCCAGACTCAAAGATAATGCATTAACTAAAACCATTGAAGAGTTTTGCATAATAGGATGCAATACGTAGTAACTAAATACCACCAAACTTGCTCCGCCAAGCATAACGGCTGTCTTATTGCTTAGTGCTTCCACATCACGATGCATCTCTAGTTTTAAAATATGTCGCCTAAGCATCCAGGGAATAAACAGGACTTTTAAGGCCATCGTAATGGCTGCCGAAATATACAAGTGAGGATTATTAAAGCTGTAGGCTGCTATTGCAGTCGCCAGTACCAATAAAAAACCCTGTAATGCAAAGACAAAAACCAGACGTAATAAGCGACCTTGAGCCAACATAATAAAGGAACTTAATGTCACCAACGCAGCTAAAGATAAGATGAGTTGGGTATAGTGATCCAGATTTTCAATATCCATCATCGTGATGCCTCCAGAATAATATGGCTTAACATGCCCAGTAAGCCCAATAAATAGGCAAAGCTGAGAAACTCCTGTACGCGAAATAAGCGCATTTTGGCTAACAAGGTTTCTGAAAATGCCAATAACACAGCTAATACGCTTAGTTTTCCCATAATCGCCAATAAACCATAAGCCAAAGCTGATAGTGTCATGGTTTCAGCAATCCCCCAAGGGAAGAAAATATTGGCAATCAATACACCATAAAGCATCAGCTTTAACTGACTAGCCCATTCAATCAATGCCAAATGACGACCACTGTATTCCAGAATCATCGCTTCATGGATCATCGTCAATTCGAGATGCGTTGCCGGATTATCCACTGGAATACGCCCAGTTTCAGCGACGGCTACCAATATCAATGCAAGCAAGGCAAAAATAAAAGAAGGTCTGAGCACTAGACCTTCATCCAATATATGCTCGATGGCAAAAGACAGATCAGTTGTGGCAGCCGTCATGGTAATGGTAAAAATCGCCATTAACATCGCCGGTTCAGCCATCGATGAAATAGTCATTTCACGCGAAGAACCCATACCCCCAAATGCTGTGCCGACATCTAAACCTGCCAGTACCAGAAAAAAACGGGCAAAGGCCAAAAAACCGACTAGTACTATTACATCTGCACTTGCCGCCGTAGGTAAATCCACCGCAATCAAAGGGATTGCAGTAATCGCTAATGCGGTGGCAGAAAAAATAATATACGGAGCAATGACAAATAACCAAGAGGCATCTTTAGACACCACTGGCTGTTTATGGGTTAATTTAAGCAAATCACGATACGGTTGTAACAGTGATGGCGCTTTGCGGTTTTGTAAATAACATTTACACCATTTCACCCAGCCTGCTAATAAAGGGGCTAGGATGATGAAAAGTAGTGTTTGCAAAATGGCTAGTAATATATTCATTAGCTAATCACCCACAGTAAGAAAATTAAGGTAAAAAACGAATAGCTTAAATACACTCGGACATTCCCTGTCTGCATACGACTGACCAAACGCGCAATACGATTTACCAGTTTTTCAATCGGCAGGTATATTTTTGACCAACTATGGTCTTCGATATGCAGTTGATAATGAATATCAGTCACTTGCTGGGGTATCGCTCCCGACTGCTTATCAATTTTTTCATCTATCTGCCACGTTTTGGAAAAGATGCGTCTAAAGGGCATAGTAAAAGCGCTACTGGTATATTGCATACGCGGTGTTAACCCGCCAAAACCACAATCCCAAGTATCTGATTTACGTAATTTAACAGCGGGGTCACGACGTAGATAATAAAAACTAATGCCGCCAGCAATCAGTGCCATAATTAATACCACAGGGGCAGCGTAAGATGCCTGCGACATAGAAACAGGTGCTAACCATAGCCAACCTGCTGCCGCTTCATTCGGTAAACCATGGCCTAGCATTTGCAGAGCGACATTATCAAGTAAGTTGATCATGAGCCCAGGAAAAATACCGAATAAAAAGCAAAGACCAGCAAGTAAACTTAAACTTGCCAGCATCCCTTTATCTTGTGTTTCTTCGGCTTTCGCTGCATGACGTGAACGTGGAACCCCTAAAAACATCATACCAAACAGATTGACAAAACACGCAGCCGCAAAGGCCGCAGTCAACGCTAATGCTGCCGCCATGACTGGAATCAAACTGCGTAATACAGGATTATCTAATACGCCCACTTGCAATGCCGTTTGAAAGGCAAGCCACTCTGAAACAAAGCCATTAAATAAAGGCAGCGAGGAAATACTCATACAGGCAATCAGAAATAACTTACTGGTATGTGGCACCCTTTTAATTAAACCGCCCATATCATCTATATTCAGACTATGGACTTGATGCTGAATAACGCCAGCTCCCAGAAATAACAGGTTTTTAAACAAGGCATGATTAAAGGCATGAAACAGTGCGGCGACAAAGCCCAATGCTGCCAAGTTTGGGTGTCCTTTTGCCAAAAAAATCATCGATAAGCCCAGTACCATAAAAATAATTCCGATATTTTCCACCGAACTGTAGGCGAGTAAGCGTTTCAAATTCGATTGCATCATGGCGTATAAAATACCCCCTAATGCTGAAATTGCACCGATAATCATCAATGCCACGCCCCATTGCCAATGAATATCGCCAAGCAAATCAAAGCTAAAGCGAATTAACCCATAGACAGCCACTTTTAACATCACGCCACTCATCAAAGCCGAAATATGCGATGGTGCCACCGGATGCGCTTCAGGTAACCAGACATGCAAGGGCACTAGACCTGCTTTCATGCCAAAACCAATTAAGGCTAAAACAAAGGCAACGCTCGCCCAAGTAGAAGAAAGGGAAGCTTCTCGTAAAGCATCGAAGGTAAAAGTACCCCCTTCAGAAAAACTAGCAATCACCCCGAATGCCAGAATAATGGATATCGCGCCCACCTCAGCCATAATTAAATAAATAAAAGCAGCACGGCGATTAGCCGAGTTTTCATGCTGGAAAGCCACTAGAAAATAGCTAGCCACCGACATCAACTCCCAAGCAATCATAAAAAAGAAAGCATCATCGGCCAGTAATACTAACAACATTCCGCTAATGAACAAACCGCTGAACAAACCTAACACCGCAAACGGGTGATCCTGTTCATTATTCTCTCTCACATAACCAGGACCATAAAAACCGACTGCAAAAATGGCAATACCGATAATCAAATAAAACAAGGCAGATAAACTATCAAAACGTACATGCCAAGGTAACCAAGGTAGACCCATACTCAGTTGATCGGTGCTGATATCTTGACTAATTAAACTACTTAAACCAGCGCTGATGGCTAATACACCTGCTAAACTCAGTAAACCAAAGCTCAATTGTTGTACCCGCAATGAATACACTGAGGGCTCAAGGCATTTATCGACAAACGATTGCCAGTCTGGTTTTTTAGCACAGCAGTAATTTAATAAAGCCATGACTTCAGACCTGTGCCGCATCAGTAAGGCTGTCAATCCAGATAACAGGCTGAGCCACACAGCAGCATAAGCTAAGAATAGAATCATAAAATATTCCTCAAATGAAAAAAAACAGCCAATAAAATCGACTATTGCTTACGTTCATCGACCGTCATAATGCGAGCCGCTAATTCATGATCAGAGAAAGTATGAATGGCATCGCCAACTTGTTGGCACTGACCGCCTTGTGCTTCATAGTCATGCACAAAATCGTGTAGATACTCCATCACAGTATGATCAATCAGGTAGGCATTAGAAAGGTCTAAAGTGATATTTTTTCCAGTAGGTAAGCTATCCAATGCTTTTTTCATGGGTAAAAAATTAGCAAATAGAGCCGAACCATCCAGTTTCATGGCAATATTGTCACCATCTGCAATGATTTTGAAGTGAATTTTAAACAAATTATTCCACCTAACACCGCGTAGAATATGCACCAAGAATTTAACCACTATACCAATGGCCACACCAATCAATAAATCGGTCGCTAATACACCAATAATGGTGACAATAAACATAAAAAATTGTTCAGAACCGACTTTTAATACCTTGATAAACTCAGCGGGTGCAGCAAGCTTAAAACCAGTATAGACCAGTAGTGCAGCTAACGCTGCCAAGGGAATACTATGAATAACTCCCGGAAATAAAACCACAAATAACAACATAATTGCGCCATGAAAGAAATTGGCCCAGCCTGTTTTAGCACCATTATTGATATTGGCAGAACTTCGCACGACTTCTGAAATCATCGCAGTACCCCCAATTAAACCAGCAAAAGCATTTCCAGCACCAACCCCCATAATATCCTTATCCAGATTAGAGTGACGCTTATAAGGGTCAAGCTTGTCCACGGCAATAGTGGTTAATAGACTTTCCAGACTACCTACCAGACAGATACTAATAACAGCTACCCAGAATTCCACCTCTAAAATCTTTGAAAAATCGGGAAAATAAAAGCTGGAAATAAAGTGATCAGAAATAGCAACCAGATAGTCAGGGCCTACGCTATTTTCATGCAACATATGTCCTGTCAGCATATCAATCTGATGCGGAACATGGTAAATATGCTCATGTTCCAGATCAAAATACATACCTAAACCGATACCCAATAACACCACAATAATAGGTGCGGGTATTTTCTTAAGTAAAGGCTGCTGTAATCTGCCCCACAAAATCATAATCAATAAACCCACTAGACCAATAAAGCCAATTTCCGCATTCATATTCATAATACTATGCGGTATCTGAGCCATGGAGGAAAACAGGCTACCGGGTTCTGGCGTTGCCCCTAACATGACATGAACTTGCTTGGTGATGATGATGATACCAATCGCCGCCAACATCCCGTGAACGACGGAAGTAGGAAAAAAAGCACTCAGGCTCCCCGCCTTAAAAAAGCCCATCATGATTTGCAGTAAACCCGCGATAACAATCGCTGCTAAAGCAAACCGATAACCTGCGATAGGGTCGCCATCACCTAGCGTTTGTACAGCATCTAAGATAACAACAATTAAACCCGCCGCAGGCCCTGCGATAGTGACAAATGAGCCATTCACACGTGAGACAAACATGCCACCGACAATCGCACTAAGAATACCGGCCATAGGCGGTAAACCCGAAGCCATCGCAATCCCTAAACTTAGTGGCAGAGCAATTAAAAAAACCAGAAAACCAGAAATCAGGTCTTGATGCCAGTATTTTTTTAAACCTGCCATCCCTGTTTCTGGCGCACTTTGTAAAGAAGAGTTGTTCAAGTGATTAATCTCCAGTGTGAATTATAAACATACATATGCCACAGCAAATTGTATGCCATAAATCTCAATGAGCTCAACCTATTGATAAAGCAATATTTTGTTTTGTATTTAGGTCTCTTATGCAAGAGACCTAAATATGAGTGGTTTATTTGAACCAGACAGCAGTGGTTTATTTGAACCAACTGAAGAGTTACCCAATAGCTTTAGCAGGCTATAGAGAGAATCTTATTGGCAAGGGTATTTATCTAATACAATGAGTTACATAACAAAGTGTTAGCTTAAATAAACTCTGGCACGGTTGATGCTTTACTCATTATTAAAGTCAATAACAATAAAAAAGCGCTTTACTCGCAATACTTAAGGTCAAAGCATGAATAAAATTTACCGTAAGGTCGTTTTAAGTATATTTTTAATAGCACAACCCATCTCCAGTTTTGGCGCAAATATAAATAATATGTTCGGGGTGTGGGGCTCGATTACGCTACGGGGTAATTTCAATACCGTATCGCCCAAGCTGGAAAAATTTAATTGGCTCATCATGAATCAGACGCGTACCCGTGATGATTCACCTGAAGGCTCAAGATTTACCGAAAATCTATTATTCAGCCAGATTGGCTATCAATTTAATGAACATGCATCACTTTGGCTGGGCTATCTACATGGATGGGGAGAACCCTTAGATAAACCTTCTGTTGAAGAAAATCGTGCCTATCAGGATTTTGTCTGGAAGCAGAACTTCGGTGATTATACATTTATCAGCCGTACTCGTATGGATGAACGGTTTCTTGTTGGCTCTAATGAGGCTGGCTATCGCCCACGACAATTATTAATGCTGAGGCATCCCCTGCCATTTATGGATGGCCTAAGTGCCTATGTGGGGGATGAGGTTTTATTTTATCTAACTAAAAATGTTTTCGGTAAACAAGGGTTCTCCGAAAACCGTGTTTTTAGCGGCCTGAGTTATCAGTTTTCTCAGCATGTGAGAATGGATATGGGCTATATGGGGCAGTATGTTGACACAAAATCCGGTAGCAATTTATTTACCCATAATTTACAGGCAAATATTGGCTATAAATTTTGAACTTAAATAACCATAGGAAAAACATGAAAATATCAGCGGTTGTCCCCGTACACAACGAGACAGATAATGTAGAACTACTCATAAAAGAAATTGTTGCAGCCCTTAAACCTTACTATGAATTTGAAATGATCTTTATTGATGACGGTAGTACCGATACCACATTAGCAAAATTACAAACAGCGATGCTGGAACACCCTCAACTCCGTGTACTCCAACACCAAAGCAGTTGCGGACAAAGCCGGGCAATTCACAGCGGCATTAGTGCGGCAAAATACCCATGGATTGCCACACTGGATGGGGACGGTCAAAATGACCCTGCCGATATTCCTAAACTGGTCGAAGCATTAAAACAGTCTGAGCACCCAGACTCATTATGGATGCTGGCAGGCTTCCGTCATCAGCGCAATGATAGTGGCTGGCGGCTCTTCTCATCACGTTTTGCAAATAGTATTCGCCAAAAAATTCTGCATGACAATACCCCCGATACAGGTTGCGGTTTAAAATTATTTTTACGTGATAAATTTTTAGAACTTCCTTATTTTGATCATATCCATCGTTTTTTACCTGCCTTGATTTTAGCCGCAGGTGGGCAAGTTATTTCAGTTAAGGTAAGCCATCGAGCTCGTAGTCATGGTCAATCAAAATACGGTACAATTGACCGTTTAATGGCTGGAATTATTGATATTCTTGGGGTTGTATGGCTTAAGAAACGACATAGTCTGCCTAATGTTTCGGAGATTGTACGTGGATAAGGAAACAACCTGGCTAATTATTGGCTTTTTAGGACAGGCTTTATTTTCTGCACGCTTTCTGATTCAGTGGCTAGCCAGTGAACGCGCCAAACAAAGCGTTATGCCTGTATTATTCTGGTATTTCAGTATTTTCGGCGGAACAACTCTGCTGATTTATGCCATTCATAAGCAAGACCCCGTGTTTATTGTTGGACAGGGATCTGGATTGTTGATTTATGCACGTAACTTATATTTTGTTTTACGAGCAAAATCATCACTAACAACTGATGCAAGTTGAGTGAATTTCTAGTTTATACAGAATTAAAAATTCCAACTACTCTCTTTTGGTAACTTAAACCCCAAATTGCTATCTTTCACTTATTTGTTTTAAGCCTGTCAAATAATGAAAGATAGCACAGCCTACAAAATAAAGAAATTGTGTCACTATGCAGTCTATTTATTCTTAGCTGCCTCGCACTTGCTCTGCTGTTCTAAAAATCAACCAGCGTTCACGTTGCCTCTGGCTATAACTCACATTATTATCAGCTTTCTTTTCCAAATAAATCAAATAACCTGCCAGATGAGCAGTTGCCCAATTTAAGGATTCCTCAGGTGGAATAACCTCTATAGCCTGAGTTAAGCGCCCAAGAAACTGAAACTGTCCTTGATAATTTCCCACATAGGCAACGGGAATGTTATGTGTTTGAAAATACTTTACCTTCTCGGCTGCGGGCTTTAAATTATAAGCAAGCCCCGTGTATTGAAAAAAACAGATAAAACCGATAAAAATGGCCAGAACAACCGAAGTACTGACTGCGAGAATAGATAGCCGACGTAAATAGAGCGTTAATGTGAATAAAATCACACCAATAAATAACACACTAACGCCCCATGTAAAATCCATTGCCTGTACCCATGCTAATTTAGCAAAAGTAGATATATAAGGCATACACATTAAAAACAGACCAATCATAGTAAAACAGATGGGTAAAACCCATTCATATCTTAACCTTTGCTGACTTTCAGTACTTACCATGAGGCGGCTTAATAATAAGCTAAATGCAGGTAATAAAGGAACAAGGTAATGTACCTGTTTGCTCTGGATTAAAGAAAAAACCAGCAGACAACTTAAAAACCAGACAGTGCACAAACGAATACCTGCATCACTTTTCCAGGGTAAATGCCTGACAGATTTCCAAAAACGAGGCCATGCTACCCAGGGAAAGATAAATAAAGGTAAAAAAGGAAGATACCACCAGAAAGGGCGCGCATGAATATGCGTTGTTACTGCCCTATTCGCAGTTTGACTCCACAATATCGCTTTTCCATAAGCTTCTCCGCCGTGCATTGCTGCAGGAATTGCCCAGGCCAAAGCGATTAACGCTCCCCCGATTAATGCCAGAAAGACAAACCCATACCACTGATAATAATTGACTGCCCTGTTTTTGGGGCTCCATAATGGCATTAATAAAGCAACAGGCATTAAATGTACAAGAATAACCGGACCTTTTGCGAGCACTCCTAGACCAATAGCCAGCGTAAAACTTCCCCAGCCTGATAACTTTTGACCTTGCGCAGCATTAACTAAACCCAGTACACCCAGCAAGACACAACAAGTCAGTAATATATCAAACATGGTTGCCGTGGCAAAAAGTGTCCACAACAAAGTTGCACTCAGTACCCAGGGAGCAACGAGTGCCACACCGGGATCTTCAGGCCATAATTTTCTAGCCAAGCTTCGAATAAGATATAAATTAAGTAGCGCACATAAAGGCCCTATCAGGCGTGCAGCCCATTCATTAACACCCAATAGCCCCCAACTTAATTGAATAAGCCAAAATAATAACGGTGGTTTATGACTATAAGTTACCCCATTTAGGTAGGGAACTAAAAAATCCTGATGTAACCACATTTCCCATGCAACACTTAGATAACGCGTTTCATCAATAGGTGTAGGCGTGCGAAAAAAAACACTGAGTGTTAATAAAAACCAAAGAGGGAAAATTCCCCAGCGTGCTAATTTAGAATGATTTGTCATGAAGTAATGTGAATAAATCAGAAAATTGAAATTGTTTTCATTAATAGGTATCGCATAAGTAATCGTACTTTTTACGTCCTCTGCTAGGGAGAGAGGAGGAACTAGAATACTAAACTTATGCGACAGTTAAAATAAAAGCAATTTACATACCAATTTAAGATAGTGATAATTCCAGATAGATAATGACTTTCATGAAGGATTAATACTTAAACTAATTACAAGGTGGTTGATATAAACCACCAGGAGTGGTTCATATCAACCACATAATTGCCTCCTCTAATTTTACTTAAAACACGTAGTACTGAATAAATTTAGGATTAACTTATCCCCCGATAAAGCGACTCAAAGTGTTCAGCAAAGTTTGAAACTTTATATAAACCCACTGGTGTCCGGTTAAACAAATTGCAACTCCAACTGCAGTTTGAAGGTGGTTCGCATAGATTTGAACATATAGAAGAAGCATTGCCCATCATAAGAAAGGCAATATATTCGTTTGCATTGCCATTAAGTTAGTAAAATAAGTTTTATTACCTATAATTAACTCAACTTCGGCAGGCTATCCATTGCCGTATGAAAGCAGATTATTTCAAGGAAAGAACAATACATGAACTACGATATTTTTGGTGACATTCACGGACAAGCAGATAAATTAATCCAGCTATTAGAAAAACTTGGCTATCAGAAAACCAATAACTGTTATCAAAAAACTGGGCATCAAGCTGTTTTTGTCGGTGACTTTATTGACCGGGGATTAGGCCAAAAAGCTGTTATTGATATTGTCCAGCCTATGATTGATAGTAAGAAAGCATTAGCTATTATGGGTAATCATGAATTTAATGCTATTTGTTATCATACTCAAGGCAATGGCTCACCTTCCAGTTATTTAAGACCTCACAGTAATAAGAACCACGACCAGCATGAAGCATTCTTAAATGAATATCCATTGGGATTAACTGACACAAATGAGCTTATCGACTGGTTTAAGTCCTTACCCTTATACCTTGAACTTGATGAATTTAGGGTTATTCACGCTTGCTTTGACCAGCAAATTATTGATGACTTGAGGCTAAAAAACCTACTAACAGATGACAATTGCTTGTTAGACAATTGTTATCATGAGGCATCTACCAAAGGAACGGCCTTATATGAGGCAATAGAGGTGCTGTTAAAGGGCAAAGAAGTGTTATTGCCTAATGGTATGGCATTTAAAGATAAAGATGGCAATGAACGCAATGAAATAAGGATAAAATGGTGGGATGATTCGCTTACTACATATCAGGAAGCCTCGGTATTAGAAATAGAATCTTTGAGCAAAGCTCCAGATATTAACATCCCAGAAGAACACGCAATAAATGGCTATCCTAAAACTGAAAAACCCGTATTTTTCGGGCATTATTGGTTTAATGGCAAGCCAGAACGCATTTTAGAAAATGTAGCTTGCCTAGATTATTCAGCAGGCAATGGCGGAGCTTTAGTAGCTTACCAATGGGCTAAAGGCTCACTTGAGATAAACAATGATTTCTTTATTTCAAGTGAGTAGAGACGCTTTCTATTTATTTTTCAATAATTTGCAGCTTTTATCGAAAACAAGTGTTTTATCGAATTTACGATGATAGCGGAAACCTTTTGCTCCAGAAGCCCAATTTTCAGGCACATCAAATTTTACGTCTGCTCTAAAATTAAGATACAAATCACAAATTACTTTAATTTCTTCGCCATAAGGTAACAATAATACATTACTAGGAACTTTAATATTCAGGTGCTTCATGCCCCACAGTGGGTGCGGGTAATATATTGGGATAACTCGAATCATTGGAACAAAGTCTTTACTTAACTCAACATTTATAGATTCTGCTACTGCTGTGTAAGCTAAATTAAACTCCCTTTTTGAAATATCAGAGTGCTTTAAAATTAAAGCCGGAAGGTCTGGATTTGGCGACTGCAACGTGACTAAGAACTCGTCTAATCTTTTCAGCCCTTTGCTTACGTTGGTATATCCTAATTGCTTGGCAAAATCAGAACGTGAAATGCCATTATCAGATAAGTAACGATTGATAAGCTTTTGAAGTGGATTGCTCATTGTGTAGTTCTCCATCCCCAAGAAAACAGCGTTATGTGATACTGCTGGGGAATGCAGGACACGTTTTAGCCAATTTATGAATCGCTGGCAAGTAGTAGTAAATTAGCGATTTTGTAACCTTATATAACTCAGATTACATGGTAATTATAGCATTAAATTCATTAGCTTAATTCACATTCTCAAGCCTGTAGCTTATGAGCTGCCTTTTTATTAAGCAATTTGCGTAGGAACTTCACAATCATTCCCGGATAAAATAGAGAATGAACACGTTTAAATATTAATGAATCAGGTGATACCTCTTTCAACGCGTCATATGAAAGCTTAGCGGCATCACTCTCGCCAGCTTGGTAATAATACTCGCACATCACTCCGGTAAAACCTTCAAATTCTGTTATATGAAACTCATTTCTATCAGGATAGAGCAGCTTTAAATCAAATTTATTATCGAAGATTTCAGCAACCTTTTCATAGTCTCTTTTATTTAAACACATTTGAGCATAGTTGATTTTGGCAAACAGGTAGCTTGGATTATTAGCATAATTTTCAATACAGACTTCTTCCATAGCAGCAAAATCTCTAACATTGCCATAAGCCTTTGCCAAATAATTGTAGAGTATGGGAGCGTCAGGGTATTTATCCTTTAAAACAAGCAGCTTAGGTATCGCCTCTTGCGGCTCATTATAAATCTGGAAATTAAGCTCATCCATTTGCTTCAGAATGTTTTTAGGGAGCTTATTAACCTCCTTAGTAATGGGCTCATACGTTATATTATAGGTGCTCAGATAATAAGTATCTTTAGCCTCTTTACTGATAACGGCATCAACTCCACGCGCTAATTCATTACGCCTTTTATTGCGCGCCTTTCTTTTGTTACTAGATTTTTTCGCCATACCTTATACCTTACCCAAAAATACACTTGTGCAATAAAAACCGATAACCTTAAATGCCTGATATATCATATTGCCAACCCCTTACCATTCAACTTCAACCATTCTTTACAATCAGCATAATCAGGAAAATAACGCTCCACAGCTTTCCAGAATTTAGGCGAATGGTCATGATGCAAAATATGGCATAACTCATGCACTACAACATAATCAACAATCCGATTAGGTGCCATCACAATTTTCCAATTGTATAGAATATCACCTTTATCGCTACAACTACCCCATCTGGATTGAAAGGTTTTAATGCCTACTGATGCTGGACTTACACTTATAATCTTTGCATAACGTTCGGTTTTTTCAATCAACTTAGATTCTGCGTGCTTTTTATACCAATGGATAATCAATTGCTTGATAGCACCTGTATTGTTGGTTGCTTTATCCCTCACCGATACAACAAATCGACCTTGATACAATTTAATACTTGGGTAGGCACCCTCAACCACCTTTAAACGGTAATTCCTGCCCAGATAAGCAAGTGCTTCACCTGATACAAATTCTTTTGGCTTGGTTGCAATGACCTGTTCTTGCAGTGCCAGCTTTTCTATAATCCAGCGGTGCTTTTTAGCAAGTAGTGATTCTATCTTCTCAATCGCTAAAGATTCAGGCACAATCACTGATACAACACCCTCAATCACCTCGATAGAGGCTGTTTTACGCCTGCTGGTGCGCTTTATTTCGGCATCATAGCCATTAGCATGTATAACAGTTAAATTGGGATTTAAAGGCATTATTTAAACTTTACTTTCGCCAATTCCATAAATCGATCCATGACCACTTTACGCAACTCAGCATCATCAAATGAAGTATCTAATATCCTGCGTTTTATATTGCGTTTTACTACCTTGATTTCGTCTTGCTTATCAAAGAAATTAACTATTTCCGTGGCTTCATCCAGCATAGCTACCAAGTCATTAACGACTTGTTTAATTTCATCATTAACGTTTTCAGCTATAGATTCATTCCCCGTGATTCTAATAATTTCAGCCATCAGGATATTGTAAAAGGCAAACTCGGTTTCAGATAAACCTAAGTCATTGGCTTTCTGCTGGTGGTCGGTTGCAATAGAGTCTCTAAACTCCATTAATAATTCGAGTTGTTTGCCCCAGTTCTCATGTGTCTTTTCTAAAATGGCTTTGAGCTTGTCAGCTAATGATTTGAAGTATTCGGGGTCATCATCCAAATTAACCGTAATATGATGTTTAATGGCATGTTCGATTTCAGAAGCTTTGGCTTTGCCTGATTTATGGTCATTCAGCTTCTCTTTAAAATCGCCTGATAATAAGTCTACTGGTGGTATTTTGGGATCTACTCCCGTGGAATAAATATGCTCATCAATCAGTTTTCTAACTTTCTCGCCAACACCTGAAATATTCAATTGAGAATCGCGATATAGGTTTCTTGCTCCGTGGTTAATTTTACCCAATAGCTTTAAGTCATTGAGATAAGGTTGTGCTGCAACATCCGGCATGATGATGTCCATTTGTTTGGCAAACTTTCGGAAATCTATTTCAAATTGCTGCCGGATGGCTTCATCTTTTAACACCAAGATACACGCATCAATATCAGTTTTATCAACGCCTTTAAAATGCTTCATAACACGGGTATGCGTGGCTTTTAGCTTGGGGATTTCATCCTTTAAATCTTTCAAAGCACCTGCAATATCTTCCGTGCTGAACATATCCAAAGCTTCGGTTAAATAATCACTCAAGCCATAGTAATCGACAATAAAACCACGCTGTTTGTTGGCTGCTGTTCTATTTACCCGTGCAATGGCTTGTAATAGCGTATGCTCACGTAGTTTTCTATCCAGATACATGACTTGGCACATTGGCGCATCAAAGCCCGTGAGTAGCATATCTTTTACGACAATAATAGATAACGGCTGTTCTGCCAAAGGTTTCTTGAAGTTTTCTATTTGCAGCTTTTGCTTCTTGGCATCGGTATAGTCAGCAAAGAACGGATCGTCATTATGGTTGCCTGAAATGATGACTTCGGACTGTGGCGCGCCAAGCTCATCTAATGTCTTCTTGTATAACACAGCCGAACGTCTGGAAGGGGTTACTATCATGCCTTTAAAGCCGTTCGGCTGTATGTGCTCTTTATAATGCTTGATAATATCCAAGCAAATCCAGCGTATCCTTTGTGGGGCTTCTAATATTGCTAATTCAGTGCCGTATTTCTTCTTGATGGCAACCTTTTCTGCATCGGTTTTATCCTTGAAATACTCATCAAACAAGGAGTCCAGTGAATCACCTGTAATTTTGGTTTTAGATTCCCTGCCTTCATACAGTATCTGCACAGTCGCGCCATCTTCTACTGCTTGCTCTATTGTGTAGGTGTCGATATAAGAACCAAATTCATTAGTGGTTTTCTGTGATTTGATGAGTGGCGTGCCGGTAAATGCAATCTTGGCGGCATTAGGTAATCCCGTATTCAGAGCAACACCTAAGCCTCCCGTCTGGCTGCGGTGTGCTTCATCCGCTAACACGACAATCTTTGCAGATTCATTTAATACAGGAAATTCCAAGTCATCATCATTTTCCTGAAACTTTTGCATCATGCCAATAGCTAAATCGGAGGCATCTTTCTGCAATAAGGCTTTCAACTCAGTAACCGATTTCGCGTGATAAACCGTTTCGCCCTGCGTTTTCTCGAATGTGGATTTTAATTGGGTATCCAGTTGGGTTCTGTCGGTAATAAAGACTAGTTTATAGTCTTGTAAGTCTTGATCCCTACGCATTTTAATGGCAAGGAATACCATTGTTAAGCTTTTACCGGAACCTTGGGTATGCCAGATTACTCCGCCCCGTTCTTTCTTGCCAGTGCCTGTTTTAATGCGCTCCATGGTCTTATGCACGGCTCGGAATTGCTGATAACGGGCAATCTTTTTAATGACTTTGCCATCAGTGGGTTCAAATACTGTGAAATTCTGGATAACATCAAGAAAGTTGGCTTTATTGAATAAGCCGGCTATTAGAATTTGCTGGGAATTGGCTTGAGTTAAATAATCAGTTGAATGTTCTGCAACCTTTAAATTTTCATGAATGGCTGCATCATTCTTGGCATCAAGCTGAGACTGTAGAAATACCTGCTCATTGCTTAATGGGTAAGGATCTTTCCATTCCAAATAATGCTCCATACGCGAAGAAATGGTGCCGACTCTGGCTTTATCTCTGAATGTGGAAACCATCATTTGGTTATACCAAAATAACTTTTCCGCCCCTTCGTCTTCAATGGGCTGCCTTTGATTGGCATAGCGCATTAACTGCTCTATACCTGATTCCATTGGATTGGTAATATAAGGCGATTTACATTCAATCACTGCTAACGGCAAACCATTCACGAACAGAATAATATCCGGGATAATATTTTGGTTTACACCCTCTATCTTGAATTGATTAACGCATAGAAAATCATTGTTTGCAGGGTTTTCAAAATCAATCAGCTTAACCGTCTGCCCTTTACGGCCTTTGCCCAAGTCCTGGTCCACAGATTGATACTGTATAAGAGTTTCCCAAACTAACTGGTTAGCCTCAATTAATGTGGCAATTTTGGGGTGGGTGATTTCACGAATGACTTTGCGTAAATTCTCGTCATTTATCCACGGATTGATTTGTTTAACGGCTTGCGTCAATCGCTGTTCTAATACGACTTCACGGTAGTATTGCCGTTCCTTAGAGGCATCAGGGGATAATTGGCTACCATGACTATAATCCCAGCCTAAAGCTTGTAATTGCTCTAATGCAGAAAGCTCTACCTTGTTGTATTCGTCATTATCCATAATTAAATCAATATCCAGTGGTTGTTTAGTTTACGCCAGCATTTCCAATAATACGGGGTGCCATAAATCTTCATGAATATCGCCTAATTTATCGGATAAACGGCGTTTATCAACGGAACGTATTTGGTCTAATAAAATACGCGCGGGGCGATTATTAAAGGTCACATCAGGCCGGCACCCCAAAGGCTGACCCTTACTTGTCAATGGTGCAATAATGACTCTTGGTAGAGCCGTATTCATATCATCAGGTGAAATGATCAATGCGGGACGTGTTTTTTTGATTTCAGTGCCAAAGGTAGGGTCAAGGTTAACCCAATACACTTCACCACGCTTTACCACTGCCATTCGTCACTCACGTCATCAGGTAAAATATCATTCCACTTAGTTTCTACCGATTCTGTTTTATAGCCATCAAACCAGCCTGCACGTGGCTTTTTAATCGACTCAATCACTAACGACTTACCTTCAATACGCAATTCCACTTCATCATTCAAGGCGCAACTCTCTATCAATGCAGCGGGAATAATAATGCCTTTAGAGTTACCTATTTTTCTTAACTGGGTATGCATCACATGCTCCTATATACAAGTTAATACAATGTTATAACAACCATGAAAATAAGCAATGGCTATTTAGGTTAAAAAGCAACATTACGCATAATAAATTCACTCATTACGCAGGTTTGGCTCAATAACCTTTAATACTTTACCGTGTGACATTTCCACTGCATTACCATTTTGTTTGGTTATATACGGTATATCTAGCGCATCATGTAATTTAATGGCTCGTTCAGTTGCTTGCTTTCTTAGTTGTTGTAATTTGTCTATATCAATCATTATCAATGGTGGGATTGAGCTGTAAATTCTGTCGCATTGATAGTCATAATAACGCCTCTAGTTTTTATCAGGATTCACTCGAACCCGGCCCGTTAATAAATCAGCCATTAGGGATTTCTTGAGGTTCTTGGATTGAGTGAGCTTGGTTTGCTTTTGTTCGATATTGGTGTCGATTGAGGTTAGGATTTTTGCTATTTTTTGCTGTTCAGGTAAAGACGGTAAAGGAATTTTCATTGCTTTTATTGGTCCTTGAAAAAGATTTGCCTGAGCTAATTGGGACAAGCCTTTACTTATTTGTAGTTGAACATGCTGAGAGGCTATTTGTTGAACGAGAAAATGCGATGAAATTAAATCATGCTTTGGTTGTAAAATAGCAACGCTTCTTACCATTCCAAACTTTAAATTTTTAGGAACAAGTGCAGTTCTGCCAATAGTTCCAGAACAAGAAATTAGGATATCATTTTGTTTAGGGCAAACTCGCTTGCTTAATCGGTTATACTCCTCTTGAGAAATGTAATCAACATCCTTTAATGCTAAATAACCATTTTTAACATTTCTTGCCGATAACAAATAATAACCATGCTCTGCTCGCTTGGGTGTTTGATGTTCGCCATCAGTAATCTTATCACATAGATTATCTAGTTTTTCAACCTCCCACCCTACTGGAATTCTACCTACTGGCGAATCCTTAAATTCCGTATGGCCGACTCCTTTGGTCAATAACTCATTCATCATCCCTTTTTTAAGGTCTTTGAGTTTGTTGATTTGAGTTTCGGTTGTTTCGATTACTTCATCGACTGAGGTTAGGATTGATGCCATCTTTTGTTGTTCTGGGAGTGGTGGGAAATATATTTTAAAAGACTCTAAAGCTTTACCACTAATATTAGGCTGAGCCCCACCAATAGCATTAATATTAATATTATTAACAAAGCTTTCCTGCCTAACCAATTGATAGATATAGCTTAGGTCAATTGAATAATTATTTTTGGGTAAAAATCGTCCTACTCGTTGATTTAAATATGCGGGAGAGTTTATTTTATACTTTCCCACCTTACCGGTTGTAGCTCCAGACATTGCAATCAGAATATCACCTGTTTTAAGCCTAAACTTTATAAGCTCATCAGACTCTTTGACGCAAACAATCTCAGTTAAATCGACAAGACTATTTTTAATGTTGGAAATTCTTACAATAGGAATCCCTGTAACAATAAAGTCAGAGCTATTAAATGCATTTCCTCCTTGTAAAGTAATGTGTTTACCTAAAGCCTCTAACCTCCACCCATTAGGCAAAACCTCACTCATAACCCAATTCCTGCAAGTAAGCATTCATTTCAGTTTCAGCAGTTTCTACTTGCTGGTTAATCTCATGCAATGAAACCTTGTATTTATCCCACCACCTTTCAAGCTGGCTGATAACTTGCTGGTTATCGGTATCAACAAAGTCTCTAATGACTTCTTTGCTTGCTATTTCAGCTTTGAATGCATAGTAATCAGCATCCTGTTTATCAAATATCAAACTAACATCAAAGCCATTTAATAATTCTTGGATATACTCTTCTTCAACTTCACGAACTGGAATGCCACCTCTTAGAATCGCTTTAACATCAAAAGTTTCAGGTGGTGGTGAGGTGTCGGCATAACGTCTGATATTCAGGTTGTAATCGTTTTCCTGAATTTCTGCCAACTCAACCACTTTAGAATAACGTTTAATGGTTTGGTATTCATTAAAGGTATCTACAACCTTGGCTATATCGGTATCACGTAATTTATTCTGGTTCTTGCCTTCTTGGTATTCAAGTTCTGAATTGATGAAGATAACTTTGCCTTGTCTATCTGCTGATTTCTGTTTATTGATAATCAGCAAACAAGCAGGAATACCCGTGCCATAAAATAAGCCGGAAGGTAAGCCAATAACTGCTTCTAACAAGTCATCTTCTAAAATACCTTGCCTAATGGCTTTCTCGCTACTGCCACGGAATAATACACCATGAGGCATCACCACGCCCATCTTACCTTCAGCATTCAATGAAGCTATCATATGCTGAACAAAGGCTAAGTCACCTGCATCTTTTGGTGGTGTGCCATAAGGAAAACGACCATAAGCATCCGTATCAGCCGCTTCTTTACCCCACTTCTTTAATGAAAATGGCGGATTTGCGATGACTCGATCAAACACCATTAATTCGCCATCTTGTAGGTGTTGTGGATCGCCTAATGTATCGCCTTTACGAATGTCAGCATTAAATACGCCATGTAAAAACATATTCATTTTACAAATGGCCCATGTATTCAAATTCATTTCCTGCCCATACAAGGATAAATTTGAGGCATTTTCATGATGCTTAAGCAGATAATTACGCGTTTGAATCAACATACCACCAGAACCACTGGTAGGATCATAAATTCGCATACCTGCATGTGGATTCAATAAAGACACTAACAGCCTAACCACTTCACTTGGCGTATAAAATTCACCGCCTTTTTTGCCTGCTGAATCCGCAAACATCTTAATTAGGTATTCGTAAGCAGAACCCAGCAAATCAGGTTGTTCAAAGTCAGAATTTCTTAATCGGTATTTGCTGAAATGAGACAGTAAATCGCGTAGCTTGGCATCAGATAGCTTATTCTTGATATTGAAATCAATAGATACCAATACGCCTTCTAGCATAGCGTTGTGCTCTTCTATTGATTCAGTAGCTTTGTTAAGCTCTGAGCCTATATCGTGCTTTAAGCCCTTAATACGACTCCAGCGCGCCTGTTCAGGGACAAAGAATGTCTTGTCGTATTCGTCTTCATCTTGCGCTAAGGACTTGGCTTGCTCAGGTGATTTACCCTTGCCAATATAATAAGCAACTACCTTTTCCTGCTCTTCTTCAAATGAGTCCGACAAGCGTTTAAGAAACATCATACCAAAGATGTAGTCCTTGAATTCACTGGCATCCATATTGCCTCTGAGAATATCAGCGGTTTCCCATAGAAAGGATTCCAGTTGTTGCAGGGTGATTTTTTGCTCTTCCATGTTTATGTAAGTCAAATAGAGTAAAGTTAGATTAGTCTATTTTAGATGAAAACAAGGGAGTGCTGGGATTTAGTTGCTTGCATCTCATTTAATCAGCCATTGCAGGGTTGCAAAATTGACTGTGTTAGAACAATCTAAGTTTTTAGATTAAATTGGAGGGGGCTTAGTTGCTTGATGAAATAGCAGAAGAATAGAAATGCTTGTTTTTTAAAAGCTATTGATGGTTCGTTTAATTGAGAATAAACGTTAGGAAATAAATGGCACAAAAAAAGGACTGTGAAAGTCCTTTCTATAAGATAGCCAAGAATAAATTACTTGACTATTTTTAGTATTTGTTAAGATAATAACCATTCATCCAGAAATGATACACATTAGCTCACACGAACTAATACACTTTCTGATTCAAATCAACTCTCCGACAAGCATATTCTAATTTAAAATCAATGCCTTATCAATAATGGCGGAGAGCAAGGGATTCGAACCCTTGATACGTTGCCGTATACACACTTTCCAGGCGTGCGCCTTCGGCCGCTCGGCCAGCTCTCCAAATATTAGGCTGTTCAAAGAACATTGAACAGCCGCCCATAATAAAACAGTATTACTTATTTTGCAATCAATTAATCTAATAATGCTTCCAGCTCATCCCATCGCTGATAGGCTTGCTCTAGGTCAGCCTCAACTTTTGCTAAATCATCTAACACTAACTGTACTGCCGACTGTTCTTGCTGATAAAACGTAGCACTTGATATTTGATTATTCATATTTGCTTGTTTACCATCTAAACTTTCAATAATAGCTGGCAATTCATCTAGTTCTTTTTGCTCTTTATAGCTAAGTTTTTTCTTTTTGACTGGTGCTGTCGTTGCTTTTTCAGGGCTAGCTTTAGGAGACTTTGCTTTTGCTTCTTTGATTAAACTTTGATTATAGGCCATCCAGTCTGAATAACCACCAACATACTCTCCTACAACACCCTCACCTTCAAAAACAAAGACACTGGTAACAACATTATCTAAAAAGGCTCTATCATGGCTAACAATTAATAAAGTACCTTTATAGTCCACTAAACGCTCTTCTAATAACTCCAGAGTTTCCATATCCAAATCATTAGTCGGCTCATCCATAATAATCAAGTTTGCTGTCTTGGTAAATAACTTTGCTAACAACAAACGATTTTTTTCACCACCCGACAAGGTTTTGACTGGAGAACGAGCACGTGCTGGCGCGAAGAGAAAATCATTTAAGTATGACATTACGTGTCGCGGCTCTCCATTAATGACCACATGATCATTCCCGCCTGCGATAGTATCCGCCACACTTATTTCCGGGTCCAACATTTCGCGTAACTGGTCAAAGTAGGCAACTTCTAATTTGGTACCTTGAGTGACTTCACCGGCATTAGGTTCTATTTCTTTTAACAATAATTTTAAGAAAGTTGTCTTACCAGCACCATTAGGACCAATGAGGCCAATTTTATCACCACGCTGAATCACACTCGAAAAATCTTTTACGATTAGCTTGTCAGGGTAAGCAAAACTCACATCGTGCATTTCAACTACTTTTTTACCCGACGCTTTACCTGCATCAACAGATAGTTTAGTGGTTCCCTGCAAGTTGCGGCGCAGTGATCGTTCTTTACGCAATGCTTCCAGTGCTCTTACCCGACCTTCATTACGTGTTCTACGCGCTTTAATACCTTGACGTACCCATACCTCTTCTTGTGCCAATTTTTTATCAAATAAAGCATTTTGGGTTGCTTCTTCTTCTAAAGAAGCGGCTTTTTTTACTAAATAATCTGCATAATCACCTGGCCAAGAAATGAGTTTCCCTCGGTCTAAATCAATAATGCGAGTTGCTAATTTCTGTAGAAAAGATCGATCATGGGTAACAAATAAAATAGCACCTTTAAAATTAAGTAATTGATCCTCTAACCACATAATACTTTCTAAGTCTAAATGGTTGGTCGGCTCATCTAACAATAGCACTTCCGGATCTATGACTAAGGCTTTTGCTAAAGAAACGCGACGCTTCCAGCCACCTGATAGCCCTTTTACTTTTGTATCAGCAGGTAAATTTAAACGACTTAGTGTGCTTTCGACCCGTTGCTGAATCTGCCAACCATTATGCACATCTAGTTTATGCTGCAAGTCTCCCATTTCCTTCAGAACGGCATCATCCATTTCAGTCATATGCAGGGTTAGCTCATGATAGCGCTTAATCCATTCTCCTACTTCTCCTAAACCGCCGGCAACAACATCATAAATAGTCTCTTCATCCGGTAGTTGCGGCATTTGCTCCAAAACAGCAATACGCAACTCTGGTTTGCGCCAAACCTCACCTTCATCAGCATGAATGTGTTGCATGATAATTTTCATGAGCGTAGATTTACCTTCGCCATTTCGTCCTAATAGACCAACTCTCTCCCCTTCATCCAGCTGGAATTCAGCTTGCTTTAATAGTGCATGTGTACCAAAAGCGATCGAAACTTTTTTTAAGCGTAATAATGCCATTCAGTTTTATTTCTCTCTGTGATAATTCAATAAATTTTGTTTATTTTAAGGCCTTAATGAATAAGAACAACTATTATCCTAAAATCATGACATTTTGGAAATATGATTACTGTCACATAAAAATTGATTTACGCTTAACCATAAGCTATTTGCGTAGATAGTCTCATTTTCAATTACCAATACCAAAGTACTAAATACCTGTATACTGCCTACTCATTTTTTATATAGTCCCTTAATAAATTTAGCCTTTCTAGTCCACCACTGCAATTAACAAATGGAAACTTTCACACTTAACTTCCCCCCTTTATTCATTGAGTGGTTCACTCCCATTAGTACTAGCTATGCACTTATTATTGCAGCTGAAATAGGTGATAAAAGCCAATTAGTTTGCATGTCACTTGCGGCTAGGCATCGAGCCACACCTGTTATTTTAGGTGCCATTGCTGCATTTGCTTTACTTAATACTTTGGCGGTCATGTTTGGAGTTGCGATTGCCAATTGGGTTCCTGATTATATTGTAGCCAGTGTAGTCGCCATATTATTTGCATTATTTGGCTTACACGCCTTATTTTTTAACGAAGACGATTCAGAAGATGAGGACTTACCTGAAAAAAGTAGTCATGGTATTTTTTTAACCACTTTTCTATTGATCACTGTTGCCGAATTTGCTGATAAGACACAACTTGCGGTCGTCGCATTAAGTAGTACTGCATTACCTCTAGCAATATGGGTTGGTGCTACTTTGGCTTTGGCAACCACCACTATTATTGGTGTTGCTGCAGGACGCTCTTTACTAAACAAAATACCGTTACCTATATTACATAAAATAAGCGGCCTTATTTTCATAATACTTGCATGCATTGCTACCTATAAAGCCATATCCTTGGCAAATATAAATTTTGACTTTATACACCAACTCTTACCCACTGAACAGTAAGGTTATCAGCTTTACCACTCGCCCGAAAAAGTGCCATTTTTGCGCGTTTTAGCAAACAGTCTTTATCCATTGCTTCAGTTGCCAAACTGATAAACTCGTGTTCTTTAGTGAACTCCCAAAAACCATCACTACATAAAACATAAGTCTCCCCTAATTTAGGTTCAGAAAAAACATGAATTTCAGGGGAAAACTTATTAGCAATATTAATACATCGTGTTAACTGATTTTGCTCTGGATGGGTCCCCATTTCATGTTCTTCCAATTCACCACCGTCAAATAACTGCTGAGGAATTGAGTGGTCTTTAGTGCGCCAAACTATGCCCCCCTTATTAATGCGATAAATTCGTGAATCACCACAGTGCGCACTAATAACGTGCTTTTTCGTCAAAATAAGTATCGCACAAGTTGTGTAAGCATCTTTTGCAACGGGGTCTCCCTGAAAAGCCTTCTCCATCATTTTAATGGATTTAAATAACCATTTTCTAACAACTTTATTGGGAGAGCGATTCACCAATGGACCATATTTAGCAGCTAAATGAACAAAACTATGGCAAAAATAATGCGATGCCATTTCACCCGCCTTATGCCCGCCTAACCCATCAGCAACAATAAATACAGCACAATCATCGGTAATATCAACCAGCATATAGTCTTGGTTGGTCTCTTTATCTCCAATTGATGTTAATTGCCGGTAGTCTAATTTATGCATTACAGCCTAGCATTTCTCATTATTTGTTTCATATCACGTACTGCTATTTCTAACCCAGAAAAAACAGCCTGTGCAATAATGGCATGCCCAATATTCAACTCTATAATTTCAGGTATTTTTGCAATAGCTTCTACATTCGCAAGATTTAGGCCATGACCAGCATTAACCTGTAAGCCAGCACTGTGTGCATAACTTGCTGCCTGCTGAATACGTTTTAACTCATCATGCAATTGCTGTTTATTACTTGCACCTGCATAGCGCCCAGTATGTAATTCAATAACAGGGGCTCCAGCTTGGACTGCTGCATCAATTTGCTGCTCTTCCGGATCAATAAAGAGAGAAACTTCAATATCATTCTCCCCTAAATGAGCGCAGGCATGTTGCAATTTCTGTAGACTGCCAGCAACGTCTAAACCGCCTTCTGTCGTTAATTCCTCACGTTTCTCAGGTACTAAACAACAAGCATAAGGCTTAACCTGGCTGGCAATACCCAGCATTTCATCAGTGACCGCCATTTCAAAATTTAAGCGCGTATGTAGCATTTCTTTTAACAAATACATATCGCGATCTTGCATATGGCGGCGATCTTCACGCAAATGCGCAGTAATACCATCGGCACCAGCCTGCTCAGCAATAAGAGCCGCTTGTAATGGCTCAGGATAGCGTGTACCACGCGCTTGTCTTAAGGTTGCAACATGGTCAATATTGACCCCTAGTAAAATTAATTGCTCTTGCATATTTCTTTTTGCATAAGTTTTGAAATTAAAAGTCGGCTTTTTAGTTTTTTACCCTGTAAGTGGGTATCAATAACCTGCCGCATCAACCATTTTGCTTCATTTAGTTGTTGTGCCGTGGTAAAAATTTGTGCTTGCATAGCAAGCAAAGTGGCTCCCTGAATCTTGCCATTTTGATCAACTGTGGCACCTTGTACAATATCAAAGCGATAGTTTAATTCTGGCTCGATAACTTTGTGCGTTAAATAGTCCGCGACTAATGGTAAACCATAGCCAATTGCTTGCATTAATTGTATTTCAAAAATACGTAAGCTAGCTTCAATATGAGTATGTTCTATTTTAAGCTGCTGTAAGCAGTTCACATAGTCAATAAAAATATCAGCATGAGGCTCAGCTAGCGGTAAAAAATATCGAAGTAACTCATTTAGATAAAAGCCACAAAAAGTATTGATACCTGGCAATAGCAGTTCAGTACCTAAAGTTTCTACATGCGTCAAAGTTTTTAGCTCTCGAGTACCAGAAAAAGCAATATTTAATGGTATGAAGGGTCTTAAAATACCAAGATAATGTGATTTTTGCTGCCTAATACCTTTAGCAATAATAGAAACACGCCCTAACTCTTGGGTAAACACATCAATTATCAAACTACTTTCTTGATAATTTATATGGTGCAACAAAAAACCAGCGCGTAAACTTTGGCTCATAGGCTCTTAAATACAGGGATTAACAGTTTAATAGCCTTATTAGCTCAACAACTACTCTTTAAAACCTAAACTTTGTAGGGCACGTTCATTATCTGACCAACCAGATTTTACTTTTACCCATAATTGCAAATAAACTTTATTACCAATTAGGTTTTCTATATCTTTTCGAGCTTCCATACCAATACTTTTTAGAAGCTCACCTTGTTTACCAATGACAATATTTTTTTGAGTTTCGCGCTCCACCCAAATTAATGCATAAATTTTGGTAACATGCGGCAATTCCTCATAACGCTCAATTTCAACAGTCAATGCATAAGGTAACTCATCACCTAAACGGCGTGTTAATTTTTCTCTTACAATTTCAGCAACAAAAAATCGTTCAGGGCGATCCGTAATTTGATCTTCAGGATAAATGATATTACCTTCAGGCAACAACTCCATAATCAAATCATCCAATAAGCTTAAATTAGTTTTCTTTAAAGCAGAAATAGGTACGATTTGTTTAAATGGAAACTTTTTTTGCGCATCATCAAAAAATGCAAAAATATCTTCCTTATTTTTTACTCGATCAATTTTGTTAACTGCCAAGATAACAGGAAGTCCTGCTTTCTCAAGTTTCTCAAATATGACATCATCATAATCTCGCCACGCCAAACCATCAATTAACCAGACGACTAAATCAACACCTAATAGAGTTGTTTCAGCCGTTCTATTCAAGTAGCGATTAAATGCTTTTTTGCTACTCTCATGCATACCCGGGGTATCCATATAGATCGCTTGACCTTTCTTATTAGTATTAATGCCTAATATTTGATGTCGGGTAGTTTGCGGTTTGCGCGATGTAATACTTACTTTTTGCCCCAATAGATGATTCATCAGGGTTGATTTACCTACATTTGGTTGACCTATAAAGGCAACATATCCACAATTCATCTAACTTTCCTGGGCAATTTTTGCCAACATAAGTTCAGCGGCTTGTTGTTCCGCTTTTTTTCTTGAAACACCAGCACCGATAACATTTTTGTCAAATAGCGGGATAGAACATTCCACTTTAAAAGTTTGCTCATGTGGCAAGCCTGATTGACTCGCCAAAATATAAGTCGGAATATCTAACTGCCTAGCCTGCAATAATTCCTGCAATCGTGTTTTAGGGTCTTTTTGCCAATTATCCAAGTGTAATTCAGCTATGCGCGTAGCAAATAATTGCAGAATCCAAGTTTTGCAATTTTCTATGCCTTGATCCTTAATTATCGCGCCCATAATGGCCTCTAAAGCATCCGATAATATTGAAGCTCGCCGGTAACCGCCACTTTTTAGTTCGCCAGAACCTAAAATAAGATAGTCACCGATATTGTGCTGCCGCGCAAGTGCAGCTAAAGACTCTTGATTCACTAAGCTAGCTCTAAGCCGACTTAGCACACCTTCGCTTGCCTCTGGGAATTTATTATAAAGGGCTTCAGCTATCACAAAGCCTAAAATGGAATCCCCTAAAAATTCAAGACGTTCATTGTTTTTTGCACCAACACTGCGATGACTCAGAGCCAAGGTAAACCATTCCGGCTCTGAAAAGCTTAATCCTAATTTTTTACACAAAATTTCTGGTGCTTTTATCACAAAGCACCAACTTCAATTGAGTTGTCAAAGTCAACCCAAACACTTAAATTTCCAAAAAGAGGCTGCTTAACATGATAAATAATTTGTACTTTTAAATATCTGGCACGCGAGGTAATAGTGACATCTTTCTTTTTAATATGACTAACATAAGCTATATTAAACTGTTTACTTAATGATACCCATACCGCTTGCTTACTTTGCCTCTCTATATCAGGTCGACGCTTCAAACTCTCCAAAGAGTGCACTACCTTACTATGGTCCATATAAATGGGTGCTATTTTTAAAACTAATAACGTAAAAAAAGCGATTAATCCTAATAAAAAAATCAAAGATATAAGTGTTATACCCTGTTGATGCTTATTTGTACTGTACATATATCCCCCCCTAGTTGATAATCGTGCCTATACGACTAAACCCAATCCCTGTATTCTCCCAATCCCAGTTCATCCAAATAAAAAATGCTCTACCAACCAAGTTTTCTTCCGGTACCGTGCCCCAGTAACGACTATCATTACTATTATCTCGATTATCCCCCATGACAAAATAATGTCCTTGCGGCACAATATAAGTTCCTTTAATATTTGGCGCACGATGATTTATTAAGATATCGTGTTTTAGTCTTTGTAAATCTTCCGTTAATATCTCAGCACCCGTCATGGTTTTTCCTTGCCCAAGTCCTTGATATCGCCCTAGAGAAACTTGACCAATTGGCTGGTCATTAATCGTTAACTGCTTGTTCACATAGCGAATGCGATCGCCCGGCAAGCCGATTACTCGCTTAATGTAGTCAACTTCAGGCTGCTTAGGATAACGAAATACAACCGCATCACCCCTTTGTGGCTCGTTAATATCAATAATTTTTTTATTGATTATCGGAATTCGAATACCATAGGTAAATTTATTAACCAAAATAAAATCACCAATCAATAATGTCGGCATCATCGAACCTGAAGGAATTCGAAACGGTTCAGCAATAAAAGAACGCAATAAGAAAACAATCAGTACGATTGGAAAAAAAGACCGCGCATACTCAACCAATAATGGCTCATTTTCTTCACTGTATTCAATATTGGCACTTTTCAAGCGGTATAAATACCCGTACCAAATAATACCTGTTACTAATGATGCCGCAAATAGAAAAAACGAAAAATCAAAATCCATAACTTATTTCTTACCTTATGACTCTTTATTAACTTGCAAGACAGCCAAAAAGGCCTCTTGTGGAATTTCAATACTACCCACTTGTTTCATACGCTTTTTACCCGCTTTCTGCTTTTCCAGCAATTTTTTCTTACGGGAAATATCACCACCATAACATTTAGCGGTAACATTCTTACGCATGGCCTTAACACTTGATCGAGCAATAATTTTTGCACCGATAGCGGCCTGGATGGCCACGTCATACATTTGTCTAGGAATGAGATCTTTCATTTTATCGACTAACTCACGGCCACGACCCTGACTTAAATTTCTATGCACTAAAATTGAAAGCGCATCTACTTTATCGCCATTAATCAAGACATCTAATTTAACTAAATCTGCTTCTTCAAAACGCTTAAATTCATATTCAAAAGATGCATAGCCACGACTTACAGATTTTAAACGATCAAAAAAATCCAAGACCACTTCACTCAAAGGCAATTCATAATTTAACGAAACTTGACTACCCATATATTGCATATTAACTTGCACACCACGTTTTTCTATACATAGACTAATAACATTGCCTAAGTATTCTTGTGGAACCAAAATATTCGCCTGAATAATAGGCTCCCTAATCATCGCTATTGAGCCGACATCAGGAAGTTTAGCAGGATTATCAACTTTTAATACATCACCTTTATTCGTTTCTACTTCATAAACAACCGTTGGTGCAGTAGTAATCAAATCAACATTATATTCACGCTCTAAGCGTTCTTGCACAATTTCCATATGCAACATGCCTAAGAAACCACAACGAAACCCAAAACCTAGTGCTGTTGATGTTTCTGGTTCAAATTGTAATGCCGCATCATTAAGGCGTAGCTTATTTAATGACTCACGTAAATCTTCATAGTCATCAGAACTTACAGGATAAAGCCCCGCAAATACTCTAGGCTGAACTTTCTGAAACCCAGTTAAAGCCTCAGTACAAGGTTTGTCAGTATGGGTAATGGTATCCCCTACTGGCGCACCAAAAATATCTTTAATAGCAGCAACAACGAAACCTACCTGCCCCGTTTGTAATTCTAAAGTATCTTCTCGTTTTGGAGTAAAAACACCAATTCGCTCAGCTATAAAGCTATTACCTGTAGACATAATGGTAATTTTTTGCTTTTTACGCAAGGTTCCATTAACAATCTTAACCAAGGAAACCACTCCTAAATAATTATCAAACCAAGAATCAATAATTAACGCTTGTAATGGCTCATCAGCATCGCCTGTTGGTGCAGGAATAACATGCACTAACTCTTCTAATACATCAGCAACACCTAAACCTGTTTTGGCACTGACACGTAGAGCACCTTCAGCAGATATACCAATAATATCTTCAATTTCCTGAATAACTTTTTCAGGTTCAGCGGAAGGTAAATCTATTTTATTCAGTATGGGCATAACTTCCAGACCAAGTTCAATCGCTGTATAGCAATTTGCAACACTTTGTGCCTCTACTCCTTGCGCTGCATCAACAACCAATAAAGCACCTTCACAAGCAGATAAAGAACGGGAGACCTCATAGGAAAAATCTACATGTCCTGGCGTATCAATAAAGTTTAACTGGTAAGTTTTACCGTCTTTTGCAGTAAAATCAAGCGTCACACTTTGTGCTTTAATCGTAATGCCTCTTTCTCGTTCTATATCCATAGAATCGAGTACTTGCGCAGCCATTTCACGGTCTGATAAGCCACCACATAGTTGAATAAAGCGGTCAGCTAATGTTGATTTCCCATGATCGATATGCGCAATAATAGAGAAATTTCGTATATGTTTTAAATCCATCGTGTATTAATTACAATAATAAAATATGAAAGCAATGCGTCGGCACGTTTTATTCGCTTAAAGAGAGTATTTTAACAGAAGCAGAAAGTAAGGGTGTTAAGTATTATAATTTACCAGCAATTACCAATTTAGGCTTAAGGGGTAAATTGATAAAAACCCTTACCTCAATTTATTTATTCAGACCAATTAAATGTAAGGATTACCTAATTACTACGACTTTATCTAAAGCTATCTAACTAAAATACTTTTACCAACATGGAGATGCCAATGAAAAACTAAGTATATTTACTGCCTTGGCTCTTATAATCAGTGCCGCATGGAGCACCCTCCCAACATCACCTCATAATACAAATATACACAAATTGTGTCATTACAGGCTCCAGTACCGTCGCTCCAGTAGTCGCTGAAATGGGCAAACGTTTTGAATCGTTATACCCTAATGTACGCATCGATGTACAAACAGGCCGCCCTTCGCGTGGCGTGAATGGTGCGCGCACAGGGATTGCCAATATAGGTATGGCTTCACGCGCCTTAAAAAACAATGAAACAGATTTACTGAGCTTTACCATTGCTTTATATGGCATCGGCATTATCATTAATATGGACAACCCAGTCACGACACTGGATAAACAACAAATTATCGATATTTACACGGGGGAAATGTAACTTCTCATTATCCACTGGCATGTTATTTTTCAGTGACTTACAGAGGTCGAAAAGTTCTATATTTCATTTTTAAGCCTTTTGAAATTATAAAATCAATAACTTAAAGCAGTTTTTTATAACTAAAATTATTTTTCTCTGTTTTTTTGACTCATAACTAATTGATTATAAAGGTGCCAGTGGATAATGAGAAGTTACGGGAAAATTAGTAATTGGCAAGACGTGGGAGGACTCAATGCTCCCATTACCGTGGCCAACAAAGCAGAAGGTCGTTCAACGCTAGAGTTATTTCTACAATATTTCGATCTGCAAAACACACAAGTAAAACCTCGTGTGATCATTGGC
Organism: Methyloprofundus sp.; assembly: GCA_016592635.1. NCBI lineage: Bacteria > Pseudomonadati > Pseudomonadota > Gammaproteobacteria > Methylococcales > Methylococcaceae > Methyloprofundus > Methyloprofundus sp. Next base: position 1,194,445 of record AP023240.1, on the reverse strand, counting down.
GACAACCAACAAAGCATTAAAACTGTCTCAGGCAATCCCAATGCAATCGTCTATGTTAATGCAAACAGATTTTTGAAACACCTGCGCATGAATTAACGGCGGCGTATGTGAATGGTAGCCGAGGATAGTAAGTTTTCCAGACATTTTCAAGCACAAAGACCTTTATTTATTAGGACTAAACCACACTAGCGTCACCAGCCACATACGAAGGCCAGCAACGCTTTTTAGAGTCTATCGAACCTGTATCAACAATCAATTCAAGCAGTCCTGAACTGCTACTTTTTCTGAAATTAATTTTTATTTAACACAGCCAACTTTCAAAGACCTGATTTTATGATAAAAATCAAACTCACCAAAACCATGTACATTAGAATTTGCATGAAAGATCAGCTCAGAATCTTCCAGAACATCTTGCATGGTAATACCTAATGACTTCATTAACACAGGGTGGTTAGCCATTTCTGCCAAAGTCAGTTTAAAGTTTTTATTTTCAAAAACCGTCAATGTAGCTTTAGGGCCGACCTTAATGCTTTCAATTTTCTTATCCCAGTTAGTCCATTGTACTTTCTGTAAACTGGCTAATTGAATAGGACCTTTAAGTCGAATATATTTGCCAGAAAATTGCGTATCATCATATAAATCAACCCAGCAATCATCATTTTTGGCATAAACGCTGGTACTCAGGCTAAATAAAACAAGCATAACAATCATTGCTTTAAAGCCATAAAATGCTAATTTAATTTGTTGCATTGCTCTTCCCCTTAATCTAATAAGAAAATGGGTTGTAACTTTATGTCAGAGTTCCATAGAGATACGGTTATTACTCAAAGGCAATAACACAAAACCCAACAGTTTCTTTATGCCACTAAAATCAAAATTTAGCAAAGTTTTATTGCATATTAGTACTGTGAGTCACAAAATTCAAATAAGTATATCTGTTGTGACATACAAGTATTACCTTTGATTTAACATCAAAGCCCAACAATGCCATACTATATAATTAAACTCTTAGCAACTGCACCTGCTTGTTCTTTAACTAATTTAGGGACTAAATACCCAGGCAAAATCTGCTGTAACTGCTGGTGAATTTTAATAGCCTTCTCTTCTTGAATTTCAAAATGTGCTGTTCCGATAGCTCTATCTAATAAATGCAAATAATAAGGTAGAATGCCACTAGCAAACAATTTCTCGCTTAATTTTTGCAACACTTCACTACTATCATTAATATCTTTTAATAATACTGTTTGGTTAAGCAAACTGATATTAGTCTGCTTTAAACTGATACATGCAGCTGTCACTTGTTGGCTAAGTTCATTGGCATGATTACAATGCATCACCAAAATGATTGGTAGAGCAGCATTATTTAGGGTATTAATTAAATTTGGTGTAATACGTGAAGGCAATACGATAGGAATACGGGTATGAATTCGGATACGCTTAAGGTGAGGAACTTTAACTAACTTACTTATTAATTCTACCAAATTTGTATCACTCAGTAACAGTGGGTCACCACCACTTAGAATCACTTCTGTGATACTAGCATCATTAGTTAAGTATTCCAGTGCAGTGTGTGTATTCTGCTTATTAAGTTGTACCTCACTATAGGGAAAATTACGCCGAAAACAGAAGCGACAATTAATAGCACAGCCCCCCGTGGTTATAAATAATACCCTGCCATGATATTTATGAATGATGCAATTTTCGGTTAAAGCGGACAAATCTCCTACTGGGTCATTTTTGTAGTGAGCTGGGCTATTTAGTTCATCCGCAATAGGTAATATTTGCTTTAACAATGGGTCATTAAGATCACCTTTACGCATACATTCAGCATAGCTACGTGGCACGCGCATGGCAAAGTTTTGTTTAGCTGCTAGTGAAAAGCCTGCATCATAAATGCCTAGATATTGCAGTAAATCAATTGGGTGAGTGAAGGCATTAGCAAGGTCTTGTTGCCAATTAGAGAGAGGTGCTATCATGTAATAGGTGTTGCTGTGTGTACAAGAAGTATTGCTTTAAAATATCTTGTTTTCATAGATTTTTATTACTAATATTCTGGATATATTACTATCCAGCTGCTTCAGCCTCAGCATCCAATTTTTTTCTTTTATCACATTTATCCACACAAACACAGTCACCTGCTCCTGCACCACCACACGAACCTTTAATTGCGTTGCGGCCAAAAATAACGCCAACTGCCATCACCACAATCACTAATATCATGAATGCAAATGTTACTAAAAAATAAATCATAGTTTTACCTTGGTTAATTCTAAAAATAAAGGGGTTGCTTGTTCAGCAAAACCTTGTTCTGTTTTGATAATAAAAAGTGCCGCAATTTTTTGTTGCTCAGCTTTTTGATAGCCTGCTTCCGAACCTAATACCATTAATGCAGTCGCCCATGCATCCGCGTACATGCTGGTATCAGTTAAAACAGTCACCGATGCCAATTTATGCGTGACAGGATAGCCAGTACGTGGATCAATAGTATGTGAAAAACGCTGTCCACCTTGTTCAAAAAAGTTACGGTAATCCCCTGAAGTTGCCATCGCTATATCTGTGATTGGCAAGACTCGCTGTAACTCACGCTTCGCAACATTTGGCTTTTCAATAGCAATTCGCCACTTTTTTCCTTGCAGATTAACACCTTTTAGACGCAGCTCACCACCAATTTCTACTAAATAATTACTGATACCCTGCTTTTCTAATACAGTCGCCACTTCATCAACCGCATAGCCTTTGGCTAATGCCGATAAGTCCATCGATAAACTGGTTGTGTTCTTAGTTACCGTTAGTGCTTGTTCATCCAAAACAAACTGCTGATAACCACTATTTGCCAATAATTGCTGTATTGCCTGCGTATCAGGAGCTTTGTATTGCATGGTATCAGGACCAAAGCCCCATAAATTAACCAATGCACCCACTGTAATATCAAAAGCTCCTTCTGATAATTGGCTGATTTCCTGAGCTGCGGCTAATACTTTAAATAATTCAGTAGAAACAACTTGTTCTTCAGTGCTCTGTAAGGCATTTAACAAGGACAGCTCTGAGTCACTAATATAGGTAGACATACCTTGATTAATGCTTATTAACCGCAATTGAATCAGTTCCTGTAACTGTACAGAAGTAACACCTTCTGGCAATTGCGTGGCTTTAATAGAAAAGCTGGTGCCCATAATAGGCCCCGAATAATCAAAGGGGTAACTTTTGGGGGCTGTTTTTTCACAGCCTGATAACAAAAAAACGAGGATTAAGACTAAGCCTAACCCTCGTTTTGAGAATTCTTTTTGCATATTGTTTTCTTCTAAAAAGCACGGGGTGAGCAATGCCCACCCCGTAACCTTTATTTAACTACAGCTATTAATTAACCACCGAAGTCATCCAACATGATGTTTTCTGGCTCTACGCCATTTTCAATCAACATGTTAATCACTGCAGAGTTCATCATAGGAGGCCCACACATGTAGAATTCACAATCTTCTGGTGCTGGATGGTTTTTAATAAACTCTTCCAACAAGATATTATGAATAAAACCTGTATAACCTTCCCAATTATCTTCTGGCAACGGATCAGACAAACCAACATGCCACTCAAAGTTGTCATTTTCTTTAGCTAGCATATCGAGATCTTCTACATAGAACATTTCGCGTTTGCTACGCGCTCCATACCAAAAAGTAACCTTACGATTAGTTTTCAAAGTACGTAACTGGTTGAACAAATGTGAACGCATTGGTGCCATACCCGCTCCACCACCGATAAAGACCATTTCTGCATCAGTCTTTTTCGCATAGAACTCACCATATGGCCCTGAAACGATACATTTATCACCTGGTTTTAAGTCAAAGATATACGATGACATAATCCCTGGTGGTACTGAATCAGGTGCTCCTGGAGGAGGTGTTGCAATACGTACATTCAACATGATTTCTTTTTCTTCAGGATAAGAAGCCATTGAGTAAGCACGCAATGTATCTTCTTTCACATCGGAAACATAACGCCATAAGTCGTATTTATCCCAATCCTCACGAAACTCTTCTTCAATATCAAAGTCAGAATATTTAGCAATATGTGGAGGACATTCAATTTGAATATACCCACCTGCTTCATAGTTAATTTCTTCACCATCAGGCAAAGTTAGCACTAACTCTTTAATGAATGTTGCTACGTTGTTGTTCGATTTAACCGTACATTCCCATTTTTTAACACCGAAAACACTGTCTTCGACTTCTAGGTTCATGTCGTGTTTAATCGCAACCTGACAAGCTAGACGCTCACCTTCAGCTGCTTCACGTTTAGTAATATGACCTAATTCAGTGGGTAGAATTTCACCACCACCAGAATGGATCTTTACTTTACATTGTGCACATGTACCACCACCACCACAGGCTGAAGGTACAAATAAGCCATTATCGGCTAATGCAGTTAATAACTTACCACCCACTGGTACATGTATCTTTTTCTCATCATTGATAAGAATTTCAACATCTCCAGAGGCAACTAATTTACTCTTTGCCCCGATGATGACAAACACCAGTGCAATCACGATAACCGTGAAAATAATAATTCCTAATGCAATCTCTAGCATTACGATACCTTCTTAAAGTTGAATTCCAGAGAAAGCCATGAAGCCAAGTGACATCAGACCCGCGCTAATAAATGTAATTCCAAGACCTTCTAGACCTTTTGGAATATCACTGTATTTTAGTTTTTCACGAACACCCGCCATCACTGTAATAGCCAACATCCAACCAAAACCACTACCTACACCGTAAACGACACTTTGGGTAAAGTCATAATCACGCTCAATCATGAACAAACTACCACCCAAAATCGCACAGTTTACTGTGATTAATGGTAAAAATACGCCCAACGCATGATACAAAGCAGGGAAAAATTTATCTAAAACCATTTCCAATATTTGTACCAAGGCTGCAATCATACCAATACAGCTTAATAACGCTAAAAAACTAAGATCAACACCAGTAATGCCCATCCATGCTAATGCATCTTCTTTAAGTAATGTGTGATAGATAAGGTTATTCACAGGAACAGTAATAACCTGTACAACCATCACCGCAATACCTAAGCCTATTGCTGTCGAAATTTTCTTCGACACCGCTAGGAAGGTACACATCCCTAAAAAGAACGCTAAGGCTAAATTCTCAATGAAAACCGCTTTTATAAATAAACTAATATATTCTTCCATTAGTGATGTCCTCCTTCACCATGAGAAATATCCATAATTTTAAAATCAGCGGCTTCATTTTGATCAGGCTTCCATTGACGGAATACCCAAATAATCACGCCAATAATAAAGAAAGCACTCGGTGGTAATAGCATCATGCCATTAGGCTCGTACCAACCACCATTTTTGATTAATGGAAAGATTTCTATACCCAGTAATGTACCAGAACCAAAAAGCTCTCTAAAAAAGGCAACAATCACCAAAATCAAACTATACCCTAAACCATTACCGATACCATCAATAAAACTCGCCATTGGCGGGTTCTTCATGGCATAAGCTTCAGCACGCCCCATTACAATACAGTTAGTGATAATCAAACCTACAAAAACCGATAATTGTTTACTAATATCATAAACAAAGGCTTTTAAGATTTGATCAACAATAATAACCAATGAAGCAATAATCGTCATTTGTACAATGATACGAATACTGCCAGGAATATGATTACGAATTGCACTAATTGCAGCACTTGAACAAGCAGTTACTGCTGTTAAAGCAACCGCCATAATCAACGAAGTCGACATTTGCGAAGTTACCGCTAGTGCCGAACAGATACCCAATACTTGTAAAGTAATCGGGTTATTATTGACCAACGGATCGGTCAATACTTTTTTTGTATCAGTCATAAGTAACTCCTAACCCTTAGTTCTTACTTTATCTAAATAAGCCGCAAAACCTTCTTGGCTCATCCAGAATTTAACAAGATTGGTAACACCTACACTAGTCAGTGTAGCACCCGCCAAACCATCAACCTGAAATTCAGAACCTGGTTTTGAAGTATCCACTAAGCCTTTAATTAAGCCCAATGCAACTGCACCTGATTCATCATATACTTTTTTACCAGCCCAAAGAGCACGCCAGTTAGGATTAACTACTTCAGCTCCTAAGCCTGGTGTTTCACCTTGATCGTAAAAGTTAATGCTTTGTACCGTTTGCCCATCCGCATCGACAGCAAGAAAACCATACATAGTTGACCATAGGCCATAGCCATGCATAGGCAAGATGATTGATTTAATCGCATCACCTTCTTTTACTAAATATACTTTAGCAACTTTAGCGCGAACTTTAATACTGGCAATATCTTGATCTCTAGTTAAAGCAACGTTTAAGGCAGCGTCTTTAGCCGCTTTACGTTGGTCGTAAGCTTCTACATCACCTTCAACATACTCACCTGTTGCGACATCAACTAATTTCGCTTCAATTTGCTCAGCAAAAGCAGCGTTAATATCAGTGTCATCTTGTAACAAGCCTGCGACATCAAGAATATTCTTCTTCATATCTAGGGCTTTATTTTCAATTTGCAGTGGTCTTAAAGCAACCGCCGCCATTGAAACTAAAATCGCACAAACAAAACACAGTGCTAATGCAACTGCAATGGTTTTTTCTAGGCTATCATTGCTTAAGGCAAGAACTTTATCTCGGTACTTAGCAAATTTTTGGTAATGCTCGCACTTTTCCAATTTTTCGCAAAGTGAGCCCAAGTATTTACAACTCTTATTTTCATTAGGCATTGCGCTTCATCCTTCTCTTAATATTTGCCTGAACGACAAAATAATCAATAACAGGTGCAAACATATTAGCGAATAAGATTGATAACATCATACCTTCAGGGAAAGCAGGATTCACAACACGCACTAATACCACCATGACTCCAATTAAGGCACCAAATATCCAACGCCCTGTATTGGTCATTGCCGCTGACACAGGATCAGTCGCCATATACACCATACCAAAAGCAAAACCACCTAATGTTAGATGCCAGTAAAAAGGCATAGCAAACATTGGATTAGTATCACTTCCGATAATGTTAAATAACAAAGAAGTGGCTACCATACCGCCGAAAACACCCGCCATAATACGGTACGATGCAATACGCGTGTACAACAAGAATGCTGCACCAATCATAATGGCTAATGTAGATGTTTCACCAATAGAACCTGGAATAAAACCCATGAAGCTTTGAAACCAGCCATAACCCGCTGCATTGACTGCATCAATACCACCTTGCGCCGCTAAGCCTAAAGGCGTAGCCATAGTATAACCATCAACACCAACCCAGGCAGTATCACCTGAAATGGCAGCTGGATATGCAAAGAATAAGAAAGCACGTCCCGTTAACGCAGGGTTAAGAAAGTTTTTACCTGTACCACCAAAAACCTCTTTACCAATCACGATACCAAATGAAATACCTATAGCAACCTGCCATAAAGGGATATCAGGTGGTAAAATCAAGGTATATAGCATAGAAGAAACCAAGAAACCTTCGTTTACTTCATGACCACGGACAGTTGCGAATAAAACTTCCCAAACACCCCCTACTGCTAGTGTTACTAAGTAAATAGGCAAGAAAAATAACGCGCCATGTACAAAGTTAGAAATAGGGTTCATTGAGTTATAACCAAACAATGACATAGGAATACTACGCCAGCCACTTGTTTCACTCAACCCCATTGCTTCTATAGCCAAATTAGCTTGATAACCTGAGTTATACATCGCCATTAAGATACAGAAAAAAGTCGCTATCACCACAAAAGTCATGGTACGTTTCAGGTCATTACCATCACGCACATGGGTAGTACCACGTGTCACATCTGCGGGTGTGTAGATAAAAGTATCAACCATCTCATAGAGACCGTAATACCTTTCCAACTTACCGCCTTTAGTAAAGATCGGCTCAATACTATCTAAAAAAGATCTAGCATTCATTAGCCTTCCTTCTCGATTTTAGTTAAATTTGCTCGTAATACTGGCGCAAAATCATGCTTGCCAGGATCTACGAATGTAAATAAAGACATATCTTCTTCATCTAACTCCAAACAACCTAATAATTGCGCTTGATCGGTATCACCCACTACCATCGCTTTTAACAAAGGTGTTGCTAGAATATCTAACGGCATCACTGATTCAAACACACCAACAGGTACAATCGCTCTATTCGAGCCATTTTTATCTGTTGATAAAGGAAATAAACGCCCTGAAGCACGATCCTTACTAGAAGTATAAACATTCATTGCTGAATATTTATTCTTACCAGCAACAATCCAACCAAATAACTCACGCTCACGACCTTCACGCACTACAGATACTTGATTGCTATAAAAACCTAAAAAGGCCGCCCAATCAGCTGCTTCACGCCCGTATAAAACCGAACCAGAAATAACGCGATTTTCGTCATCATTTAATTGACCTGCCACTAATTCATCAGTATTAGCACCTAGGCGAGTACGAATTAAACGAGACTCTTTAACCGCAGGACCTGCTAACGAAACAACACGCTCAACATTCAGTTTACCTGTTGTAAATAAAGCACCAATAGCAATAACCGCTTGGTAATCTAAATGCCAAACTGTTTTATCAACGCCAACAGGATCAAGTAAATGTATATGTGTACTTGGTAAACCTGCAGGATGCGCACCAGAAAACTCTGCTACAGTCACTGCTGCATCGCCCGTGGCTACATCAGCACCAGTCGCTTTACAAAGGTAGGTTTTGCCACCTGTTAATTTACTGACAGCAATTAAGCCATTAGTAAAATCTTCACTACGTTCGCTAATAATAACTGCAGGATCAGCAGCCAGAGGGCGCGTATCAATTGCAGTCACAAATATTGAACTAGGTGTACTACCAATAGTTGGTGTTTTGCCATAAGGACGCGTTCTCAGTGCAGTCCATAAACCAGAAGCAACCAAATTCTCAGTAACCTGCTCAGCAGTTAGCTTTGCTAACTCTCCAGCAGGATAAGCTTGAAATGATTCTTGTTGCTTACCTTTTAATTCAATTACAACGGATTGTAATACCCGTTTCTCTCCACGATGGATAGCGCTAACGGTTCCTGCACCAGGTGCGGTAAAAATAACGCCAGGATTCTTTTTATCTTCAAAAAGAGCCTGCCCTAATTTTACTTTATCACCCACAGCAACCAGCATTTTAGGCTTCATGCCCTCATAATCCATCCCCAAGATGGCAACAGATGAAACCTGATTACCCTCTTCAATGGTCTGTTTGGGCGCTCCCGTGATCGGCAGATCCAAACTTTCTTTTATAGTAAATTGCATAGTAAATAAGCCTGTTGTCCAGACAAGTTGAGGTTCACCCCCCTACCAACAATACACACATGCTTATAAGGGGCACTTCAATACGAAAAACTCTACTATTATTCCATAAAAATAGGCTATTCTCAATGCGCGTTCGCATTCAAAAGCCGACTGTTATTACAATTCACTATCTTGCAAAATATTCCACCAAAAAATCAATAAAAGTACTCATCTTGGCTGGATAATAATTACGCTGCAGGTAAGTAGCGTAGACAGATATGTTAGGGATTTTATAGTCTGCTAATATCTCCACTAACTCACCCGAATCAACATAACTGCGCACCGACAACGCCGGAGATCGTATCACCCCCATTCCCAATGAAGCCGCCTTACAAAGTGCCCTGCCATTATTCGAGGCAAACGTCCACTGTGGCCGTACTTCAATACGTTTCCCTGAGCGGTCAAAAATCCAACTATCTGCATGCGGGGTATCTAAATAATGCAAACATTTATGCTGCGTCAAACTGGCAACATCATTAGGGCAACCATACTGCTCTATATATTGAGGTGAAGCATAGGTACATAATTCAGTCTGAGCAATTTTCCTAGCAACCACTCCGAGATCCAAGCGATCTGTTACCAAAATAGAAATATCAAATTTTCCAGAGCGCAAATTAACGAAGGCGTTATCCAGTGACATCAATACCGCTACATTTGGGTATTGTTGCTGATAGGCATTAATAACTGGCACCATATAAATACCACCAAAATCAATTGGTGCAATAATTTTCAGCCTACCACTAACAACTTGCTCTGCTTGGGTAATAGAACTTTCCAGCTCTGTTAAATCATTAATAATTTTTTTACATTGCTGATAATAGCTTTGTCCTAACTCTGTCACTAATAAATGGCGCGTTTTACGGTTAATTAAGGTAATGCCCAAAGATCCTTCCAAGCTACGCATATACTTGCTTACCATCATTGCCGAAACATCCATTTCGCGTGCTACAGCCGCAAAAGTACCTAACTCCACGATACGGCAAAAAACCTGCATATTTTTTAACTTACCCATGACTGCACACCAACGCCTATTTTATAAACCACCAGTTTACATAGCATAAACCATACGCCCACTATTATCACTAAGCCAAGAGCTATAGAATATTACTCGGAGATAACAACCGCTAACGCTTAGTTGTATGCCAAGTTTGCAGCAACGTTTATATCTTGCTAATGCAAGTAACCCTAATCAGTAAACTAGCTCACTCTTATACAATTAAGCGTTTTTTAATGAAAATTTTACGTCAGATCAATTTTCTTTAAAAGTGACACTATCAGGCACACTGATTGAAGTATCCGCAGCAACTGCTGCAGGAAAATGCGACTAAAGCCCTCACACGTTACGGTCATTATATTGATAAAGGAATGATAATAGACCTATAGACACCTAGCGATACTCAGCTTATGATATCAAAACAAACTACAGGAGCAGAAAATGCCGGGTACTATCGCAGCAATCATCATTACTATACTTTTTTTTAAATCTGCGCTAGACGCACAGAAAAATCCAGTCAATATGGCTGCTACAGGATTTCTAGCCTTTTTCATCCCCGCCTTATTATGGACTTATTTTATCACACCAGGCCTAAAAGATACTTTAGCTCACGACCCCAGTAATACTCTACTCAAATTCACCGCTAACTATGCCTATGTCATACTTGGAACAAGTTGTGCTACTTGGGTCTGGTTTAGAATATTTAAAACAGATTCACTACCGTACACTTTTTAAAGCAGGTATTGCGAAGAGTAGAAAAAATGGTAATGTGGACGATTTGCATTGAAAATACCCTACATTGTCAGATTCTTACAAGATTTATAGCACCATCCATAGCAGCTTGCAAAAATTCTGGGATTTTGATCCTAGCAAACGCCAAAATAACAGCTTAAATATTCTGACAGGGTTTATCTGCGGTATTATACAAAGTAAATCTGTTAAGTTAGCTAATGTGGCAGGAGAGATTCCAGGGTCAGGTAAAGAAGAAAGCCAAATCATGCAATTGCGCCGTTGGCTGAAAAATGAAAAAGTGGGTGTCGATTTATTTTATTTACCCTTTATAGAGGTTCTTCTTCGGTGTTTAGCCAAACAAACGCTAGTACTTGCTATTGATAGCAGCACGACAGCGCAAGGCTGCATTACATTGATGGTCAGTATGATTTATAAGGGTAGGGCTCTGCCATTGCTGTGAGTAACTCGTAAAGGTAAAAAGGGACATTTTCCTCAAGGTATGCATATCGAATTGATTAAATCCGTTCAGGCGATAATCCCGGAAGGTACGTCGGTCATTTGTTTGGGTGATGGGGAATTTGATGGAGCAGACTGGCTGGAAACCATTAGTAGTTATGGCTGGGAGTATGCCTGCCGAACGGCAAATAATGCGACATTGTATGAAAATGGAGAGGAATTTACATTTAAAGATATTTGTCCCGAACAAGGAAGCATGACTGAAATATCGGCGGTTGAATTCACTCGTAAACGTAGCATTGTGGTAAGGGCGGTGGTTTATTGGGGGAGAAAATATAATGACCCTATTTATCTGGTGACTAATTTCCCCACAGGGGGTGAAGCATTTAACTGGTATCGCAAACGTTTCCGTATAGAAACTCTGTTTTCAGATCTTAAAGGCCGAGGGTTTAACTTGCAGAAAAGTGGATTAAGAGCCCCTGAGCGAGTTTCTCGACTTATTATAGCGGCGGCTTTAGCTTATATATGGATGGTTTATTTAGGGGAGCTTGCTTTGAATAAGGGCTGGGATAAAATTATCCACCGCAAAGATCGTTGTGATTTGAGTTTGTTTACTCTTGGAGTGCGGTTATTAAAGCGCCTGCTGAGAGAAGGAAAAATACTCCCTCAATTCTGCCTCACATTATCGGGCAAGGCATTGCTGTGAGGAGGTGAAAAAGTGTACGGTAGTGAAAAAACAGAAAAAACTTCTTAGAGATGCAAATTTAATAATACCCGAAAGTATGACGCAAAGTTTTGATTTCACAGCCGCGCTAGAAACGCAGGTGCATAGCAGGCTAAAGACATACGGTGTGCGACAAGTTTAACCTTTGTTTATATAATTTGGTAGAGACTAGTACCGTACCCCTTAAATAATTAATAATATATCTATGCGGTCAACGCCTTCCCTTTGTATGTCCATTTGAATGGTTTGGCCATCGTTTCATTAAAGTAATCCATGAAATTTTGAATTTTGTCTTTCAAGTCCTGCTGTGAAACAAAATTGCCTCGCCTGATGACTTTTTTCATTAATATTCCAAACCAGATTTCAATCTGGTTCATCCATGAAGCATGCTTAGGTGTATAGTGAAATACAATGCGCCTATTGCCTATCATCAGGTACTCCTCCCGTGTTTTCATGGATTGTAATATGCCACTTTTACCTTTCACTCCAAGCTCTTGAGTGTCATTACAAAAGTCTGCAACAAAGCGCACAAGAGTTTCCGATTTATGGGTATTTAATTGGTCAGCGATAAAATGATAAACTTTCTTTTCTGGGTTTTTCTCAATCAGATATTTGATCGACTCAACAAAATCGATCTCAGTTCGTGTCTCTTGAATCAAACCATCTATAACTCCTGTTGCCACATTAAACCCTCCTAAAAGTGTTTGCGTGCCATGACGCTCATATTCAAATTCGATAGATTGAACTTGACCCGCTCTCATTGGCAAATCGGGGGAAATTCGTTCCAATGCCTGAATACCTGTCATTTCATCAACACTGATAAAAAGTTCTTCTGGCGTTTTCAGAGAATTTGCATAAAGGTTACAAATATCTGTGATTCTTTCTTCTTTTCGCTCATCCGCTTTTGCATTGAGCCAGTATTGGCTAAGATGAGGTTTTAAGTCGTTTTTTTTAAAAGACGGCCTAAATGATTTGCTGAAATAGTCTCGACAATACCTTGTTTGATCGCTTCTTCCGCCAATTCTCTATGTGTCCAATGAGTGATGGGACGATCATAGTCTTCAGGCTTTTCACAGGAAAGTGCAATTATTCGACACAGTTGTTCGGGGGTAAATGTATCTGGAGTGCCTGGGCGCGGAAGATCCTGAAGCCTCTCCCGGACTGGCTTGTTTGCTAGTTCGTGCCAACGTGCAGTCCAGTTCGTAATTATATTATTCTGTACATCAAGTTTTTGCGCAATATTCTGATATTTCATGCCTGAGTTTGCTAATAAGATAATCTTGGCTCGTAATACCATGCTCGATTTTGCTGTCTGTTGGCGAGTTATTTTTTCGAGCTCTTCGCGTTCATCATCTTTTAATGTAACTGGAAATTTGGGGGTTCTCATGGCTTCCTGTCGGTGGATTCGATACGGAATAATATAGACTATGTTAAGGTTACCAGAATAGAAGCTGGACTGATAATTTATTTATTAATTATTTAGAGGGCGAGGTACTAGTGGGAAATCAGAAATAATGAAAGTACCCACTCTAGGTTTTATATTTAGGCATGCAAAAACTTATCAACCGCGCTACAAAACAACTCAGGCTGCTCAGCTTGCAACCAATGCCCCGCTTCTGCAATTACTTTAATTTCTGCCTGTGGAAATAACTTATAAACACCACCTTGAACATAGCTAGAAGCCTCTCCAGACAAACTACGTGGTTCAATACCTGCTGCCCCAGCTTACTCATAGCTCTAAATAATACAGCTTATGCCTAACAATAACTCTCTAAATTCTGAATTATTAGCCTCATTATTTACTCAATTAGCTCGCCTAGAAAAATCGGGTATTCCTAGCAGCCAAGCATTAGCACTAGTTAATACAAAAAATAAATCACTGAATCTACAACTAAAAGTGATGCAAAATAAACTCAGAACAGGCTATTCCATTGCACGGGCAGGTTTTGATGCAGGTATTTTTAACCGCATTCACAAAGCTCTAATAGAAGCAGGTGAAAGCAGCGGACAACTTGCTGCTATTTATCAACAACAAGCTAATTATTATACGAAAAAATCAAAATGTTTAAAAAAAATCAAATCACAGCTTTATTTACCCATCTTAGTTTTACTACTCGCACTATTAATCAAGCCTATCCCACCATTAATTACAGGCGCGATTAACTTAGGCTATTATTTGCGTATTTCAATAGGTACTTTCTTATTAATCGGCTTATTATGTTGGCTCGCCTACCAATTAACCCTATGGTTTAAGCCCCTACTCCACCAACTACAATTACAACCACCCAAAATCAGCACATGGATTATAAAACGCCAAGTAAATGAATTTTTATTTATATTAGCTTTATTACTAGAGGGTGGCTTAGTTGCATCGGAAGCCTTAGAATTAGCAGCTGATAGTATTAAAAATTCGGTCTTAAAAAAGCGTTTTAAAATAGAGATTAGAATGAGCCAAGCAGGTAATAGTGTGACAGACACCCTATCGACGATTGATGAAATCCCCCCCACTGCGAGACAAACTGCTCACACAGGCGAAATAAGTGGCAAACTCGCCAGCGCGTTATTACACTATAGCAGACACCAAGGTGAACTAATTGATATAGACAATGACTCCCTAGCCAAATGGATACCTCGCTGGTTCTATGCCGCTGTTGTTTTAGGTGCAATCGTATAATTATTAATTGCTGAATTCATATAAGGGAGCTGGACACAAAGGCTCAGGTCTTTGATTTATGATAAACAAGCTCAATAATCATAAACCAAAGACCCCTTGTTTTGTGTTCAAGCACGCAAAAACTCATCAACTGCAACACAGAACAACTCAGGCTGCTCAGCCTGTAACCAATGCCCCGCTCCTGCAATCACTTTAATGTCTGCCTGTGGAAATAACTTATAAACACTATCTTCTTGAACATAACTAGAAGTCTCGCCAGCCAAAAACAAAGCATTGCCAGAATAAACAGCTAACCCCTCAGTTTCAGGAAAAGCAATAATATTATCAGCTGTACTAGCAAAAACATCCAAATCAATACGCCAACAATAAGCACCCTCTTTTAAAACCAGGTTTTGCAATAAAAACTGTCGGAAACTTGCTTCAGGAATGGCATTAGACAACAAATCATCTGCTTGCTTTCTGGTAGATAACTGCTCTAAAGGGAGATCTTTTAAGGCTTGAATTAAGTTATCAAAACTATGCCGATAACTGACAGGAGAAATATCGGCAACAATCAATTTATCAATGCACTCGGGCGCCGATAAAGCCAACCACATGGCTACTTTACCGCCCATGCTATGCCCTAAGATATTGGCCTTAGCTAACTGCTCTGCCTGTAGAAATGACGCTATATCAGCCGCCATAGCTGGGTAATCCATTATTTCAGCATGTGGTGACGCACCGTGGTTACGCATATCTAATACATACACGTGGTGCTGCGTAGCAAGCTGCTTGGCAACTTGACGCCAATTTCTGGAAGAAGCAAAAAAACCATGTAAGATAATTAAAGCAGGTAAACTTGGCTCTCCATATTCTTCAAAATTTAAGCTAATGGCATCACTCATAAAACTTACTCACCCTGAATAGTAATTACAATATGTCTACTGCCACCATAGTTCCTATGCTCACATAAATATATACCCTGCCAGATACCTATATTTGGCTTACCATTAGTAATGGGGATAGTTAAACTATTACCTAAGATACTTGCTTTAAGATGAGCCGGCATATCATCCGACCCTTCATCCATATGCTGGTAATAAGGTTCATTCTCAGGTACTACCTCATTAAAGTAATTTTCAAAATCTGTTCTGACAGTTGGGTCGGCATTTTCATTAATCGTCAAAGATGCAGAAGTATGCTGTATAAAAATATGCATCAGACCAACCTTTATACTACTTAGCTCAGCAACTGCAGAGAATATTTCTGTACTGACTAAATGAAACCCTCTCGTTTGAGGCTTTAAAGAGATTTGTTTTTGTATCCACATATTTTAATTAAGTGCCATAAAAAAGGCGGTCTTAAAAGACCGCCTTTTAATAATCAAAGATCAGTAATAAAACTTGCCAGTAAAATAATTTGCCTAGCAAATTTAATTAAATTAAAAATTCAGACTTATCTCGACCAGAATCAATTAAAGCTCGCATCCATTTTGGCATAACCCCACGCCCTGTCCACGTTGCACTCTGATCTTCAGGGTTAACGTACTTAGGAGGAACTTTTACACCCGTACCTTTACGAACAGGCTTCTTGTTATCTGCAAAAATTTCAACCGTTGCCCCAACTGAAGCAGCTAATGCTTTAATTTGCGCATAAACTTCTTTGCGATGATCCGCTTGCTTGGTTTTTAATGCAGACTCTGCATTTTCAATCATTGCTTGTAACTCAGTTACCGAAAGATTATTCAAATCAGTCATATTATTTAACCTTAAAACTATTCATACTATTTATTAATAAAATCGCTTGGATATAATTATAATTAAAAAATTAGAAAATACTAATTTATTTTTTAATTATACTGTTTATTCATACTGACTAGATAATTACTGTACCGCAAAATCTATTTTATGTAGCAACTCACCTTCCTGAGTAATGATGCGTACTTGCCAAGCACCAACATAATGAGCATCAAATAATTTACTAGTTGCCATTCGCCACCTATCACCACGAATATTAAATTTACGCTTATAAGCCAGCTTATCTTGAAAGAGCCACTCATGAAATACAGTTTTACCCTTCATATTAATCACTTCAGTAAAATAAAATACCCCACCCGCCTTCTCTTCATTGACCAACAAAGGTAAATCAACCTCTCCAAAAGGCTCTCTTTGGTTCATACCTGCGGCAAGTTGTGCTCTAGTAATATTCTGATGTAAGGCAACCACCTCTGGTTCTACTGCCATCTGTTGCTTAACATGGCTTTCTTCCCTCTCAATACCAGGAACAAGGTCTGTTTTAACTTGTTTAATGACTTCTTTTTGAGGAGTAACTTCCACCAATGTCGCCACTTCTTCATTTTGCTGAGCGACCAAAGGTTGCTGTTTTAACTCCTGCTGAGTATCATGAGAAGCAATCATAGCCTCATCTTTATCAATACCGTTAACACTCGTTTCTACATTACCATCCGAAGTACTAAAATAATAAGCGGGCATTGCAATAAAAAGCAATAATAGCAACAACGCAATAACAATACGCTTTATATTCCATTCGGTAATCATTTCAAGCTCAGGCTCCATAATACGCCGCTCTGTTTTAGACCTTACTTTGATGGTTAATTTTTTTTCTGTTTTCATTTAATTGAGCACTAAAGAATATATAACATCCCTGCGGTATAAAACTTATACTGCCAGGATAAATAAAACACATTACCAAATAATGATTAGATACCTTACACAAATAAACTTGTACCTTATTGAGCCTAATTCAAAAGTACACTGCCTGTAGGATGGTATCTAAATACTTGACATAACAAATACGAAAATTAAGTTGGAAATTACTTAGGAATGGAGTTAATAATAGCCAAAAGGCAAGTCTGGCTCGGATATTATTGAGCTCCCATCCCTTAAATACTACGCTACACCATTCCCGTCCTTAAAATTTCTTGGTAATATACCATCTACAGCCTAAGATAAGTAAAAAACTAAGCTTAGCTTCATGCTTGCCCTTATTATTTTTTAATGCATAAGGCAGGTAGAACGAAGTGCCTGTTTTTTTAGTGCCGTAGTGACTCGTTAGAGCTAGAAGAAGCTCTATTCATCCTACGCAATTAGTTTTTAATGTAACTTGTACACTAATACGGACTTTTTATGAGTAACTTGCTTAAATTTTTCCAAGATACTTCTGCACTCTATGGCAGTAACGCTGCTTATATAGAAGATTTGTACGAGCAGTACCTAGAAAACCCTGATTTAATTGAATCCACTTGGCGTGAAAAATTTTCTGATTTGCAACAAACTCAAGAAAAACGTGATATTGCACATAGCCCTGTGGTAGAGCGCTTTGCACTACTAGCAAGCTCCAACTCATCGCGCATTGCCGAATTACAAGGCTTTACCGAAGAAAGTGTCAAAAAACAATCTGCAGTTGCCCGCTTAATAAATCATTATCGAGCCCATGGTCACCAAATGGCCCGCAACAACCCATTAGGCACTATTGCCAAAAAAATCCCGGACCTAGACCCCGCTTATTATGGTTTGGCAGAACCAGACATGGAAACTCTATTCGATACCGGTACTTTATACGGTGTAGATCGGTTAGCGTTAAAAGATATTATCACCACCTTAGAAGAAATTTATTGCGGTAATATTGGTACTGAATATATGCATATATTTGATACCGACATCAAGCGCTGGGTAAAAAATCGTTTGGAAGGCTCCAAACCAGGCGAAAACATGGATAATGCCAAAAGGGTTTGGCTATTACAGCAATTGACTGCAGCAGAGGGCATAGAAAAGTACTTACACCGAAATTTTGTCGGCCAAAAACGTTTTTCATTGGAGGGTGGCGAGTGCCTGATTCCTGTTCTAGATGAAATTATTCAACGCTCTGGCAGGTATGGTACCAAAGAATTAGTCATTGGTATGGCACATCGAGGCCGGCTCAATGTACTGATTAATATCTTAGGCAAAAGCCCTGCGCAGCTTTTCAGTGAATTCAAAGGCACTGCCGTGACCGATAGGGGCGTTATTACTGGTGATGTTAAATACCATATGGGCTTTTCATCGAACGTGGCTACCGAAGGTGGTATGGCGCATGTCACTATGGCTTTTAATCCTTCACACCTGGAAATAATCAACCCCGTAGTCGAGGGCTCAGTTAAAGCACGTCAAGATCGCTATGGCAAAAACAGTACTAATACGGTTATTCCAATTCTGATTCATGGCGATGCTGCTTTTGCAGGCCAAGGTATCGTTATGGAAACCTTAAATATGGCACAAACTCGTGCGTTTGCCACAGGCGGCACCGTACATATTGTTATTAATAATCAGATCGGTTTTACCACCAGCAATCCATTTGATGCACGCTCCACTCTATATTGCACAGATGTTGCCAATATGATTCAAGCGCCTGTGTTTCACGTTAATGGTGACGATCCAGAAGCTGTGTTATTTGTCACACAAATGGCGTTGGATTATCGAGCCACCTTTAATAAAGATGTTGTTATCGACCTTATTTGCTATCGTCGGCGCGGACATAACGAAGCTGACGAACCTGCAACAACACAGCCGATGATGTATCAAAAAATCAATAAACTAGACACCACTCGGCAGCTCTATGCAGCTGAATTAGTTCGCACCCAAGTTCTGACCGAAGCACAAGTACAAGAGATAGATCAGCGCTATCAAGATTTGCTGGACGCAGAACAACCTGTCTCTCGTCCTATCATTAAATCAGATTACTCCTATTCCAAGCTATGGGATAAATATATTGGCCAACACTGGGATACTCCTTGTACAACCAAAGTACCATTAGAACGCATCCGCTTTTGCAATAACCAGTCACAACGTTTGCCACCAGGCTTTGAATTGCACCCGCGTGTTGCCAAAATCATGGATAACCGTCGTAAAATGGCTGCAGGTGCCATGCCATTAGATTGGGGATTTGCGGAAAATATGGCTTATGCGACACTATTAATGGACCAATATAATGTGCGCTTAGTTGGCCAAGATGTCGGCCGCGGCACCTTTTTTCACCGGCATATTATTTTGCATAATCAGATCAATGGTGAATCTTATATTCCAGTAAAACACTTGGACACCACCCAAGGGCGACCGCAAATTTTTGATTCCATCCTCTCTGAGGCAGGTGTATTAGGTTTTGAATATGGCTACAGCTCTACTGTTCCGGAAACGTTAGCAATCTGGGAAGCTCAATTTGGTGATTTTGCCAATGGCGCACAAGTACTAATAGATCAATTTATCAGCTCAGGTGAAAGTAAGTGGGGACGCTTATCGGGCTTGGTAATGTTATTACCACATGGTTTTGAAGGTCAAGGCCCCGAACATTCTTCAGCTCGTTTAGAACGTTACTTGCAATTGTGTGCAGATCAAAACATACAAGTCTGTGTGCCCTCAACCCCAGCACAAATCTTCCATTTATTACGCCGGCAAGTAATCCGCACCTATCGCAAACCACTGATTGTCATGTCGCCAAAAAGCTTATTACGCCATAAAGCCGCCATTTCTACTTTAGAAGACTTAGTGAATGGCGAATTTCAAAATATTATTCCGGAAACGGATAACAGCATAGCCCCCGAAAAAATCACACGTCTGGTAATATGCTCTGGTAAAGTCTACTATGATTTAATTGATGCACGTAATATTGATAACCCAAGTGATGTTGCTATTGTTCGTATAGAACAACTATACCCTTTCCCCTCTGGAGATTTTAAAGCCGAATTAGCAAAATACCCAAATCTTAAGATATTGGCTTGGTGCCAAGAAGAGCCACAAAATCAAGGTGCATGGTACCAATCGCGCCATAACTTTAGCCATTTTAAACCAATACATATTGATTTAATCTATTGTGGCCGTCCTGCATCAGCCTCTCCTGCAGTCGGTAATTTGGCCAAACATTTAGCACAACAAAAACAAGTTGTAGAAACGGCCCTTTATGGGCACTCTGTATAGGAAAAAAACATGAGCATTGAAATACGCGTTCCTACTCTACCTGAATCTGTCGCTGATGCGACGTTAATCAGCTGGCACAAACAACCAGGTGATTTAATCAAAAAAGATGAAAACTTGGTTGATTTAGAAACAGACAAGGTAGTCCTTGAAGTTCCGGCTCCACAAGCTGGCGTACTCAAAGAAATTATTAGCCAAGATGGTAGCACCGTACAAAGCGGTGATTTACTGGCAATTTTTTCTATAGAAACAGAAGTAACAGATGGCAGCACAATCAGCTCTTCGGCTACTAAACAAGAAAATGATAGCACTAGTACTGATATCCCACTCAGCCCCGCAGTGCGCCGTATTATTTTTGAAAATAATGTAGACCCAAGCTTAGTCACAGGAACAGGTAAAGGCGGACGCATTACCAAAAGTGATGTGCAAGATTATTTAGCTAACCCGCCACAAGTGCAAGTTACCCCTACAATACAACCCACGTCTGCTGTTATTACCAACCAGCCTCAGGCGAAGCAACAAACAATAAAGCAACCCGATAACACCGCGACACTTTCTGCACCGGTTGCCAGCACTAATGGCAGACCTGAACAACGTGTCCCCATGACACGATTACGTGCCAAAGTAGCAGAACGCTTATTACAAGCGCAACAAAATGCCGCCATGCTAACTACTTTTAATGAAGTGAACATGCAAAGCGTCATTGACCTGCGCAAACAATATCAAGAACGTTTTATTGCCAAGCATGACGTTAAATTAGGCTTTATGTCCTTTTTTATTAAAGCCTCTATTGAAGCCCTTAAGCGCTTCCCTGCTATCAATGCCTCCATAGATGGACAAGATATTATTTATCATGGTTATTATGATGTTGGTATTGCCGTGTCCTCACCCCGTGGTTTGATTGTGCCGGTTCTACGTGATGCCGACCAACTTGATTTTGCCGGCATTGAAAAAAATATTGTCGACTTTGGTTCCAAAGCACAAGCTGGCACCCTAACTTACGAAGAACTCAATGGAGGTACTTTCACCATTACCAATGGTGGAATTTTTGGTTCGATGTTATCAACCCCCATCTTAAACCCGCCACAATGTGCTATTTTAGGTATGCACGCCATCACCGAACGGCCAGTGGTTGAGAATGGAGAAATTGTTATTCGCCCAGTTATGTATCTCGCACTATCTTATGACCATCGCTTGGTTGATGGTCGTGATGCCGTACAATTTCTGGTTGCCATCAAGGAAGGCTTGGAATCACCCGCACATTTATTACTTAATATTTAAAGTAGGAGCACCTTATGTCTCAAGCAACTAATGACTATGATGTACTGGTAATTGGAGCAGGCCCAGCTGGCTATGTTGCTGCGATACGTGCTGCTCAGTTAGGTTTAAAAACTGCCTGTATTGACCGCAAAGTCAATGCAACTGAGCAACATTGCTTTGGGGGTGCTTATGTTAATGCCGGCTGTATTGCAGCCGTGGCACTTTTAGAATCGGCTAAATTATTTGCAACTCTGAATAATGATATTACTGCGCATGGTATTAGTGCTACTAATATTCAAGCCGATATTCCAAAAATGCAACACCGCAAGGAATCAATTGTCGCCGCGTTAAGTGAGCACATTGAAAAACTATTTGTTGCCAATAAAGTAGACTCTTTCCACGCACGCGCCCAACTGATCAACCCAAATCGTGTTGAAATAGACCCGATTGATGGTGGTATTCCACGGGTCATTACCGCTAATAAAATTATCTTGGCAGCGGGTTCAAGTGCAGTCCAGCTTAGTTTTGCACCACTAGACAATCAATTTATCATTGACGGCCAACAAGCATTAAACCTAATGGAAGTGCCTAAAACTTTAGGTATTATTGGTGCGGGTGCGATTGGTGTTGAATTAGCTGGCATCTGGAATAAACTCGGCTCTAAAGTCATTTTACTGGAAGCGCAGGAAGCCTTTATGCCGATTGCAGACCATGATATAGCCGCAGAAGCATTAAAGCTTTTTACCCAACAGAATTTAGATATTCGCCTTGGCGCACGTGTTATTTCTACCGAAGTAAAAAATAATCAAGTTATTGTCGAATACGAAGATGCACAAGGCAGACAACATTGCACCTTTAATAAGCTAGTGGTCGCTTCGGGCAGAAAACCCAATACAGAATTACTGATTGCCCCTTCTGCTGACCTATTGCTAGATGAAGAAGGTTTCGTGCATGTAGATGAAAATTGCATGACGACTCTGCCAGGTGTTTATGCTATTGGTGACTTAACCTTATCAGGCCCGATGCTTGCCCATAAAGGCATTGAAGAAGGTATATTTGTTGCTGAGCATATAGCGGAACAACAATCTCCTATTAACTACCACACCATTCCAAATGTGATTTATACCGATCCTGAAATTGCTTGGGTAGGTCAATCAGAGCAAGACCTTATTGCCATTGGTGAAAACATTAAAACCAGTTGCTTTCCTTTTAATGCCACCAGTCGTGCGCAAATCATGGGCAATACCCAAGGTATGGTTAAAATGATCATGCAAGCTGAGACTGAAATCATTTTAGGGGTGCATATCATTGGCGCTTTGGCCTCAGAATTAATTGCTGAAGCAGTGTTAGCCATGGAGTTCTCTGCAACAGCCGAAGATTTAGCGCGCACAATCCATGCACACCCAACTATTTCTGAAGCTATTCATGAAAGTGCTTTGGCCTTAAATGATAGGTCTTTGCATATTCCCTTTTCAATCTAGGCATAAACGGGCATACAAATCGTTATTACCTATAACACATATGCTACAACTCACATTAAATTGGCAGTACTTTATTTATGGCAATAGCTACCATACAAGCTAATCTGCCGTATCAATCTCAAAAAACACCCAGTGTACGCAGGGGCAATCTTTATGAATCTGCTTTTCCATCACATTAATACAGTTGCTCGCAGCAAGCACCGTCATTTCAGGGTTTAGCTCTGCTTTTAAAGCCACTATCACTTGATCACCATGATTAATTGCCCAGATATTGAGCACTTGTGGCACATTAGGGTTTGCCTCCACCAAGGTTCGCACTTGCTCACGAATCTCATCATGGCTTTCACCAATTAATAACGAATGTACTTCCCTACCAATAACAGCAGCTACCACAATCAATAAAAGGCCAATGATAATAGAGCCAGCAGCATCAAAAGCCGTATTACCAGTAATCATGGTTAACAGCAACATGATCAACGCAATTACCAAACCTGCTAACGCAGCAATATCTTCGCCTGTGACCACCATCAATTCGCTAGAACGAGTTTCACGAAACCATTGCCATAGAGAACGTTCGTAGGCTGTCGAAAAGTACCTTTTAGGCTGCCTAAGTATTCCCCGTATTTTGGCTAGCATTTTTATTGAAAAATGCATGCCGTTTTTTTCGCACTGTATAAGAAATATGTTTTTTCTCCCATGCTTTAATATCAGCCTGAGATGTCTGTCTTAATGCCTGTGTTACGGCACTACCCGTCAACTTCCCGCACAATGCAGGGATAAGCAGCACTGTACGGTTCATGTCTGCCTGTGGACTTCTCTCAATAATATGCTTAAAGTTTCCAAAAAGCGATTCGATAATATCACTACTGACCAGTAAAGGGTGAGGCGTCAGTTTCTTCTGAAGCGCAAAGTGGTTCTTTAACCAAGTTTGTAAACACTTTTTTACTTTTGAGTTTCTCGGGAGTTTTCTTGAAAGTTCAAAACATCGTTTATAAGTGGTTTTATCAAGTCCGTTATTCTTAAGAATTTCCATCACTTGAGAAATGATTTTTGTCGTGGATGCAAACCGCATAATAAAGTCTTTTGATTGACTGAAGTGCGGGAATGCTTTGCGTAGCTTAGCTAGTTGACTCCCTTCTTCAGCTTGACCTTCGACAGCAAAAACATGTAACATCTTTTCAGCCCATTCCCCCAGCTTACCAATACTTTGAAAGCGTCCTTTGCTGCGTAATTTTGGAGGCATGAGAAAGGCGAGTTCAGTTTGCCGCATACATTTTGCTCCATGACTGATTAATGCAGTGAATCGTTTATAAATATCCAGTTTCTCAAATTGTGCTTTAAGCGCAGTGGCTATCGTATGACCTATATCATCAATCGTAGGTACCGGGACTTCTTGTTGATTTGACCATAGCCGAACACCTTTATTAAGGGTGGCATCTCTATCTTTTATGATGGCCAACGGTTTACCTGCACGATTAAAAATTTCTTCAAATTCAAGGTAAAGAGTATCGCCAGTGACTTTTTCGGAGATTGTGAGACCAATGCATTCACAGTCTTCCAGCCGAACGGCAGCTCCCCGTTTTGACAAGGTATCCACTTCAACTCGTAGAACAACCAAGGCTTTTTTAGTCCCTATATCAATTCACTACCGTACACTTTTTCACCTCCTCACAGCAATGCCTTGCCCGATAATGTGAGGCAGAATTGAGGGAGTATTTTTCCTTCTCTCAGCAGGCGCTTTAATAACCGCACTCCAAGAGTAAACAAACTCAAATCACAACGATCTTTGCGATGAATAATTTTATCCCAGCTCTTAGTCAGAGCAAGCTCCCCTAAATAAACCATCCATATATAAGCTAAAGCCGCTGCCATAATAAGTCGAGAAACTCGCTCAGGAGCCCTTAATCCACTTTTCTGCAAGTTAAACCCTCGACCTTTAAGGTCTGAAAACAGCGTTTCTATACGGAAACGTTTGCGATACCAGTTAAATGCTTCACCCCCTGTGGGGAAATTAGTCACTAGATAAATAGGGTCATTATATTTTCTCCCCCAATAAACAACCGCCCTTACTACAATGCTACGTTTACGAGTGAATTCAACCGCCGATATTTCAGTCATGCTTCCTTGTTCGGGACAAATATCTTTAAATGTAAATTCATCTCCATTCTCATACAATATCGCATTATTTGCCGTTCGGCAGGCATACTTCCAGCCATAACTACTAATGGTTTCCAGCCAGTCTGCTCCATCAAATTCCCCGTCACCCAAACAAATGACCGACGTACCTTCCGGGATTATCGCCTGAACGGATTTAATCAATTCGATATGCATATCTTGAGGAAAATGCCCCTTTTTACCTTTACGGGTTACCCACAGCAATGGCAGAGCTCTACCTTTATAAATCATACTGACCATCAAGGTAATACAGCCTTGCGCTGTCGTGCTGCCATCAATAGCAAGTACTAGCGTTTGTTTGGCTAAACACCGAAGAAGAACCTCTATAAAGGGTAAATAAAATAAATCGACACCCACTTTTTCATTTTTCAGCCAACGGCGCAATTGCATGATTTGGCTTTCTTCTTTACCTGATCCTGGAATCTCTCCTGCCACATTAGCTAACTTAACAGATTTACTTTGTATAATACCGCAGATAAACCCTGTCAGGATATTTAAGCCGTTATTTTGACGTTTGCTGGGATCAAAATCCCAGAATTTTTGAAGGCCGCTATGAATGGTGCGATAAATCTTGTAAGAATCTGACAATGTAGGGTATTTTCAATGTAAATCGTCCACATTACCATTTTTTCTACTCTTCGCAATACCTGCTTTAAAAAGTGTACGGTAGTGAAAATTATGGTAAAGTTAATGCTTCAAAATAGCTGTAAGTGATTGATGATTCAATAAATGAGGCAAATTAAAGAGCTGAACCGAAGCGACATATCGCTTTTTAATCGGGATGTGTGTTTCAAGGTATTGAATTTTATGACCATTTAAAATTTTTATGCTATATTTCGACAGCCTAGAACGTTCGCCTTTTTCTGCCTGCAAAGCTGCCAGCGTACCTTTTAAGGAAAGCCATTCCAAAGCCACTGCAATCAATAAAACCAGCACAGCAATACTACCATTTTCAACAGGCTGTGGTACAGCTAGGCGTTGCCAACCTTCATGAACGGAAAACACACCGCCCACAGAGAATAAGGTAAATGCGACCATCAGCGACCATATATACGGTTCACGTGCATAACCCATTGGGTGTTTTGCAGTCGGGAGCTTGTCGGCACGCTGCATACCAATCAGTAATAAAATTTGGTTACCACTATCGGCATAAGAGTGAATGGCTTCAGCCAACAATGAACCCGAGCCCGTCCAAAGTGCTGCGCCTGTTTTTGCTAGGGCAATACCTAAATTAGCGGAAAAAGCATAGATAACCGCTTTCAAAGAGTTAGAGTGCGACATAATTAAAATCCTGTTAAATTATTTAGATTAAAATATCAAAATTTACCCAACCTGCTCTAAGCCCATTTGGTCTGTTTTATGATGGTGGTGATTCTGTTCTGAATTTTCCACAGGGGCAACAATACTTTGCTGCTCTTGATAAATATGTAAATCTTGTTGAGGATAAGGTATCGATAAGCCTTCCGCATCAAAACGCACCTTAACATTACGCGTAACATCCCAATATACAGTCCAATAATCAGCTGTTTTTACCCACGGGCGACAAATAAAGTTAACCGAAGAATCAGCCAATTCATGTAATTGAATCACAGCTGCCGGATCCGTAAGGATGAGAGGGTGTGTGGCGACGATGTCTTCCAATACCTGCATAGCAAGATCAATATCATCGCCATAACCGATACCAAATACCATATCAACACGACGCTCATTACTCGCTGAAGCATTGGTAATAGTGTTACCCCAAATTTCATTATTGGGCACAATCATACGTTTATTGTCAAAGGTTGTGATCGTAGTAGACACTAAATTAAGAGAGCTAACCTTACCATTAATGCCTGCAACTTCTACCGCATCGCTCACATCAAATGGGCGATAAATCATAATCATAATACCACTGGCAAAATTGCTCAGAGTACTCTGCAAGGCAAAGGCAACCACGAAACCTGCCGCCCCTATAACAGCCAGTAATGGTCCTATATCAACTTCCAATACTGATAAACCGAAGATAATACCAATGATCATCACTACGCGTGAAGTCATGCTGACCAAGAAGTCAGTCAGCAGCTTTGATTGCTTGCTAGCCAATGTCAATGCTCTGCGAGTCATGCCACTAAAAATACGCGCCAGCATCCAAGAGATCAACATAATAAATAAGAAACTACCTAAATTAACTCCCCAGCGTTTACCCCCCTCTTTAGAGGCCAGCCAGCCTTTGATGCTAGCAAATGAGCTCTCTGCATCAGTAGTATCTAATTTAATGCCGCCAACAGCATCACTATAACGGCGATAAGCCAGTACTGCCTCAGATTCCTTACCATTTGCATCTAAACCTGTCTTTTGGTTAATCCGCGCCAAAACAACATTGAGTCGATCAATTTCAGCGGTACGGATGGCCCGCAAATCAGTCAACTCGTCCATCGCAGAGTCTTTGCCTTTATCAGCTTTTTCTGCACGACTATCTACTTGTGCTTGCTCAGCACTTTTCTGCTTTTGGCTTAAATATTTAATACGCAACTTAGCCTTGGCTACTTTATGTGCTGATGCCTTGATCAACTTAAGCCAACCATCTGCTTCAGTTTTTAACTCTTCCACAGTTAAAGGAGCCATGACGATGTCAAGCACATCAAGTTCAATTTGTGGATTTGTACTACTCAATGGGACTTGCCTCTCAGCCGCTTCTTTAGCGAGAATAGGTGCTGCATTGATTGCTAATAATATTGATAGCATCAAAATGAGAGGTTTAACAAAAGAAAACACTATAAAAACTCCTAAAAGTAAAAGAACGGGTAAATCATGTCAAACTATGGAACCTGCATGGAATAACAAGCAGCAATATAAAAACTATAACAATTTATTTAGCGGATTTTTATCTTCAAGGCCAACCGCTTCTTTAGTCATATCTTTGGCTGCTTCCGCTGGCGTACACCTGCCTCCAACGCCCACTGTCGCTTTCATTGCAGCACTCTTAGCTGCATCACCCGCACACAGTCAGGATCTCGTACACCTGCAATACTCGCTGTACTAGCTGAAACTAAAATTAGAGTTACTGCTATAAGACTTTTAAATTGCATATTATTTCTCTAACGTGTTTAAAAAATCAAAAAAATTATAACACCGCATTCACTTTGCTTTGCCATTTCAAATAAGGGATGACCACAATAGCAGATGCCACCATATAGGCTGCAATAAAGACTGCCGTTTTAGGGCCTGGAACTGCCGCAGCCACCAAGATAGCCAAGCCTAAATGCCGCGTTGCACAAGAAACTGCCAATGCAGTGCGTTCACCCGGCTCTTGCCCTCCCATTAGGTGCCCAATAAGCAAAGAAATCAGAGTTAAACTTGCTAAAGCCAATAACGCAGGCCAACCCGCTTTAACCAGCAATTGCCAATGTGTCGCCAATAGCACTACCGCTGAAACAGTTAGTACCAATCCGGCGACCGTTAATATTTTATCTGCAAAAGACTCGGCATGATTGGGTAAAACCTTGCGTATAAACATACCAATAAGCAAAGGCAATAAAAATGATTTTGTAATGACCATGACCACCTCTATCGGTGCCAAGTGTGATTCTCTGCCAAAGAGAGGGCCTAATACTGCTGACCAAGCGGGTACTGTAAAAATAGCCAGTACCGAGGCCGTTACCACTAGGCTTAGTACATATTCATCCGAACCTAAGCCCATTAATTTTTTGGGAAGCAGTGGCGCACCTGCTGAAATAGCCAATACAAAAATAGCCAGTTTCAACCCACCCGCCAAGGGCAAGAAAGAAACGAAGACAATTGCAGCCAAAGGCACTAAAACGTACATAGCGAGTAAAGAACGAAATAACAATTTCGGGCGCTGCCAAAGATAGGTAACTTCTTTCTTTGTTGATAACATACCAATCGCTAGCAATAAAGCCACGACTGATAATTTAAGACATATTAATAATACTGTAGTCATTGATTAATCCTTTGTTAGGGTTCTACCTCAAGCAGCTAAACAAACAACATAAAATCACCTGATTACCCATAACCCCCAGTTATACTTCGTTCATTCCTACATGCTGATATTCCATGTTTTATTTACCTACGACGGAGAGCTGCACGTAATCAAGTAAAATTATACGATGCGACATTAACAGCAATATAAACTACTCTTCTACTCTTCTACTCTGCCTATATATCGATAAATAATTGCCCCCAAAACAGCCCCTATAATTGGTGCCACCCAAAATAACCACAACTCGCCCACTGCCCAGTCGCCTACATAAACAGCAACACCAGTACTACGTGCAGGGTTAACAGAAGTATTAGTGACAGGAATACTCACCAAATGAATTAACGTCAAACAGAAACCGATCGCAATCGGAGCCAAGCCTTGTGGTGCACGCTCATCTGTTGCACCCATAATGACAAACAAAAACATCATGGTCATAACCACTTCCGTTAATAAAGCAGCAAACATTGAATAGCCACCAGGAGAATGCTCCCCATAGCCATTGGATGCAAAACCACCCAGTTCAAAACCTGGCTTCCCCGAAGCAATCAGATAAAGTACTCCCCCTGCTACGATAGCCCCAATAACCTGAGCTACAATATAAGGGAGTAACTGGTTTGCTGGAAAACGTCCGCCTGCCCATAAGCCAATCGAAACCGCAGGGTTTAAATGACATCCCGAAATATGCCCTATTGCAAAAGCCATTGTCAAAACTGTCAAGCCAAATGCTAAAGACACACCCAGCAAACCTATTCCTACATCAGGAAATGCAGCGGCTAATACCGCGCTACCACACCCACCTAGAACCAACCAAAATGTACCAAACGACTCTGCAACATACTTCTTCATATTTATATCCTTTCTATTCTTAAGGCTGTTGAATCACAACATAAGTGACATTATTACCAGCATATTGTGGTTGATACCATACCGAGCCACATTGTTGATAAGCTATGCCACCTCGAATAATAGTGGTACAACCTGAGGGTAATGTATTCACAATCGAACCAATGACAGCGGCAGTAACAGCCACTGCAGCCCCCACAGCCAACCCTGTCGCAATGGGATGGTGATGACTGTTGTAACAACAGCCGTGCCGACTATTCACATTTACGTTAACATTAGTATTGCGATTTACATTTCTATTGCGGTTCACATTTTTATTGTGATTCACAGTCGTTCGTGAATTTCTTCGAGCATCCGCTTGCTGTGGAACGAGTAGCAACAACATTGCCACGGATAAGATAGGTACAAATAGCTGCAATGGTTTTTTTAGTTTAGTCATCATGTATTCCTCTTACTTATCCGTTTTTACTTTACGAAAGGCAATTTTTTGATCGCCTTTTTTAGCTGTAAAAGTGTAATTTTGGTCGCTTAAATCAGGTGCCGTATTCCAAGTTAATACTGAAATGTGCTGCGGCTGAGTAACATCACCTTTTTCGGTAATCACTAATTTAAGTGGTAAAGGAACACCATCGCGTTGAATACAAATTTGCCAGTCTATCTCTTTTTCACGAAATGCAAAATGATTACAACTCACACCATTTACTCTATCTATCCCGACAATAATTGCTTCCTCTACATCACCTGAAGCATCTTCCTTAGTTCCCCAAAGAAATAAATCTGCAATAGGCACCTCTATGTCATAATCATTTTTAGCTTTTTTGACAACATCCCCTAACGTTGCAGGTGCAGAAAATGATGCAAAATAACCCAAATCTGGCGTATAGATAGTAAAGTTATTACCATCAAAGTAAAACTCACGCTGGCTATATTCCGTTGCTACTTTCGCCCACAATTTAGAAGGTCTTTCTACCTTGATTTCGACTGCTTTATTGAGGAGTACTTTTTGCCCATTATCTAAGACTTCATCAAAGCTAACATCGGCATGCACTGAAAATTTCTGCAATGAACGTAAATGTGCCGACATCTCCTGCATTGCCTGAATAGCAGTCGCTCTTTCTTCCATCTCTTGTGCATTCAGCACTCTTTTCGGTTCACTCTCTACTGTCTTATCAGCAACGGTACTGCAACTAGCAGTCAATCCAGCTGCTACCAGTAAACTTATGGCATTTCGTTTGGTCATTTTAGTCCTCTATGATTAATGGCTAACAGCTATATTCTATAGCATGCCATTGATTTTAAGCAATATTATAAATCGAGACATGGCCTTATAGAATAAGCCTGCATTCATACAACGGCAATCTAAAGACTTGCCCCATTACCTATTAATAATAAGAAATCGCCATTAAATATTAAAGCAATCTTATGGTTTTATCCTACTCACTATTAAAGGCATAAAAAGGTGAAAAATATAATACAAACAGATTGTTGTTATAAGTAATCAACAATCATCTTCTTTAGGTGCTCAGAATGCTTAAAAATATCACTTATACCTGAAATTGGAATTCTTTCTTCTGACTTACCAGAAATTAATCCTATATAGTTCTGTTTCGCATTAAAGTGCAACCGACAAATAGGCTTGCGATTATTATCATCCAACAGAATACCGCAATAGCTTTTAGTATCACGCATCACTACTCTTTCAATATCAACAACCTCTGACAAAATAGCACGAACAATATTAAACCCATCAATCTCCCCTTGAAGTGAAGCTATCTTACAGCTCACGGCTTTGTGCACTACTAGCCACGTAGCAAATAGACTTACCGAAAAAAACCTTCCTTGCAAACAAAAAGTAATTACATTATAGTTACTTTTTATTTGCAGAGGGTATATTTATGGCTCATTTAGTTAGAATTGGTAATTCTCAAGGAATCAGAATTCCTAAACCACTGATTGAACAGGCTCAGCTAGAGGGGAAAGAACTTAAATTTGAAGTGCTGAATGGCGGACTTTTTATTATACCGATTAATGAACCAAGAAAAGGCTGGGCTGAGTCAATTGACAAGCAATTAGCAACTCACGGAGAAGAAGCTATAGACAGTGAATGGCTAGATGCTGATTTAATTTCTGACGATGAA
Source organism: Methyloprofundus sp. (assembly GCA_016592635.1). Lineage (NCBI taxonomy): Bacteria > Pseudomonadati > Pseudomonadota > Gammaproteobacteria > Methylococcales > Methylococcaceae > Methyloprofundus > Methyloprofundus sp. The sequence continues at coordinate 1,161,705 of AP023240.1, read as the reverse complement.
TTAGAATGGTAAGTCCTACGATTGCCCGATTTGAAATATGGCTGGTAAATTTGAATCCAACAAAAGGCAGGAAAATAAATAAAACCAGACCTTGTGTTATTATTTCACCTAATGAAATGTCGGCATTATCTACGGTTATTGTTGCTCCAATGACAAGCAAAGGCTTTGCATACCCTTGCCGGGTTGAGTGTGAATTGACAGGTACAAAAGGTTTAATACTCTTAGATCAAATGCGAGCAGTTGATAAAAATCATTTAGTCAAAAAGTTGGGGACTCTTGATGATAAGGTTCAGCTTAAATTATGTGCTGCTCTTCAGGAATTGTTTGTGTTTTGAAAATTGGGTGCTTTGCCGCAATCTATAAAAAACGCTTTGGTGAGCTGCCTTCGCAAACCTTAGCAAAAACACCGATTACCCATGTTAGCCCTCTTACAATAAAGTAATAGCAACAATAATGTATGCTTATAAACTCAACCTCTGCTCTAACTCAACAGCATAAGCCTCAAGATCCAACATTAGTTGCTTATCAATCCCGTCTTGCTGTTTTAGCTCTGCTATTTTTTGCCTATAAGTAGCAAAATCCAGAAACCCTGCTGCTTGGGAATTATTTAAGCGTATATTACAAAATTCCTGCCAATGCTTATGCTCTTCAGTATTCAGTGTGTCAGGGTAATTTCTTGCTCGATACCTGAACAGCATCTCGCTCAAACGATCATCATCAGCATGCACTTCATAATTAACCAACTGCTCTGACGTTAACTCACGTACTTCATTGATCACCTTCTTATCACGTGCGCTAAAAAAACCGCCACTATAAATCATTAGATCCGGGTCAGTAACTGGTGCAAATTGATTAGCACTAAAGACTGTTTTTAACTTCTCAATAAGTGCCGTATCTTGAGCAATCATTTGACAATGTACTTCGCATGCAGCGGTATCAATGGCTAAGCGTTGTGCATCAGCTGGACGCAATACTTTTGCAGGCGCAATCACCGGGCACTTATTAATATGCACGGTTTTTAATGGAATGCGCGCTACGCCTTCCGGCAAGTCTGCTTGTGCAGTAAAAATACGTTGCTGAATTTCTTCTGCTGATAAACTTAACATGACCTCAGGGTTGATGGATAAATCATAGACAATCACACCATTACTATTCACAGGGTGCTGACAAATAGGCACTACTAAGCTTATAAAGTTTTTCACCGCGCCATACATTCCAGAAACATGTATGACGGGCTGGTAACTGCCTAACTGTAATAGTTTATTAACTTGATGCTTGCCACGATTTTCCCAGAAAAATTGAAATAGCTTGGGCTGCGCCTGCTGCATTAACTTGGCAAATTCCATAGTTGCATACACATCCGATAAAGCATCATGTGCAGCAGCATGTTTAATACCATTTGCCTCAGTTAGTTTCTCCAAACGCAAACTCACGACACCTTTATCATCCATAGGCCATTGCAAGCCATCTGGACGCAATGCATACATAGTGCGCGCCAAATCAACCAAATCCCAACGTGAATTGCCATTTTGCCACTCGCGCGTATAAGGATCGTAAAAATTTCGATATAGCAGGTTGCGGGTGACTTCATCATCAAAACGCAAGTTGTTATAGCCTAAAGTACAGGTATTAATTTGCACCATTTGCGCATGAATCAAGCTAATAAATTCTGCCTCACATAGCCCTTTTTCTGCGGCTAATTGCGGAGTTATGCCAGTAACGCAACATGCTTCTGGTTGCGGCAATTTATCATCTGTCGGCTTACAATAAATAACCAGTGGCTCGCCGATAACATTAAAGTCCAAATCGGTTCTAATGCCTGCAAATTGTGCAACACCATCACGTTGCGGGTCGAGGCCAAACGTTTCATAATCATGCCAATAAAAGCTATCTTGTGCCATATCTGTTTTTCAATTTTATTATAAAGAATCAATGCCTTGATTGGCTAATTGGTCAGCTTTTTCATTGCCAAAAATACCTGCATGACCTTTCACCCATACCCATTCAATTTGATGTTTTTGCATAGCGGTATCCAAACGTCGCCATAAGTCTTCATTTTTAACAGGCTTTTTGGCGGCAGTTTTCCAGCCGCGTTTTTTCCAGTTAGCCATCCATTCGGTAATTCCCTGCAAGACATATTTGGAATCACTATACAATTTAACCTTGCACGGATGTTTAAGAACTTCCAAAGCTTGAATAGCTGCCATCAGCTCCATACGGTTATTAGTCGTCTCAGGCTCGCCACCACAAATTTCTTTTTCTGCTACCGCATATTGCAACCAAGCCCCCCAACCGCCTGGCCCTGGGTTACCACGACACGCGCCATCCGTGTATATTTCAACTATTTTCATTATGTTTTTTTTGTTTTAGAGGAATATCAATTAACTTCGCCATCACTATATCTGACTGATACTCTTTTGCGGAGCCGATAGGAATAAGGTGATAACGCCTTTTAATGGCTTTCATGCCATAGGCAGCAACTTGCAATTCATTTTTACGGCGTTCAGCATGCCCTGTGTTAACTCGCATGGCATCAAAATCAAAGCCTGCCGCCAGTTCTACTTCAAAATTTAATAAGCGTAACCAGTCTTCTATTTTAGTACGACTGACTAATTGTGGCACCCAAGGTGTGCCCCTCGCTCTACGCAAAAGATATTGGTAATTAATATATAAATTCCAAGGGTTAAACCCTAAAATAATCAGTTTACCCTCTGGCTTTAAAATACGTTCCACCTCGCGCAAAACTTGATGTTTTTCGTCATCAAACTCTAGTAAGTGCGGCAGAATTACCATATCAACCGATTCAGATTGGAGCGGTAATTCAGTATTATTGCAGCGTAGCATTTTGCTTTCATACCAAGCATCTTGCTCATCATCCAGTACGATAAACTGCTCGTATAATTCACAATCAATAAATTTATTTTCCCAACCTAAAGCACCCAGTTGCACAATGGTTTGTTTACAACTAACGGTAATAGCGCGTTGTAAAAAAACAGCTTCTTGCTGCTGTAAGATTTTACCTTTAGAGCCAGCAAACCAATCAATTAAGACTTTTCGATGCATGTTCTTTACTCAAAAAATAGAGGAGATTGCTTGAAATGTACTTTTTTACACATCAAACTTACTTTAAAATAGATATGAATTTTATAGCAAGCTATATCATTATTACAATAAAAGCTTATATCCTAATGTAAACTTTTCCAGATAGCACCCAATATAAATACCACAATACAATGAGAACCCCACTAATCACTAGACAAGGCTATGAAAAGCTACAACAAGAACTCGATGAGTTATGGCGTGTCGAACGACCAGCAGTGACCAAAATAGTGTCTTGGGCTGCCAGTCTTGGCGATAGAAGTGAAAATGCGGATTAGAAGGAAGAACCCCACACTTTATACTATCTCCTCTGTAAAGCTTATAAACACTTACATCTTGAAATAGTATATATACTAAATAATATACTATTTCAGGTTCCTTAATTTAACACCATACTTTCCAAGATATCGATAAAATGTAGCACTCAGTATTTACAATGATCTTCAAATATCACTAATAGATAGTGCCTGAACAAAAAAGTCATTTTTTATTAAAATTCACTTCGAATTCAGCAGAAAATTTTCGAATCATGATTTGAAAATTAATAATAATTCATATGAGCGAACTATTTTTATAAAAATGAAGGCTTTTCCATTTTTTGGGCGTACCTATCCCTCGGTAATAACAATTTTTGAAAATTTAAGCCGCTTTCCTGTTTTGTTTCATCAGTCGCTTCCTTTCAATGGTGCGTTTGATTGCTCCCACTTGCTGAATGTTTCCAGCTAAAATGGCGAGTGCCGCATAGCGTTCAAATGCCTCGATACCATGGTCACGACATTTGCTCAATCCATGAACCTGCAATGCATTAATGGCCGATTCGACCGCAGAATGTTTCTTTTTGGCCTGCTTGAATTCTTCGGCATATTCATGTTCTTTATCTGCAACGGATAGCTTGCCTTTTTTCGGCAAAGTAACCTGATCCAATATTTCCTTCAGGCCACTTTGGTTGGCTTTGCTGTGAAACCCTTTATCAAAACTGCATGCATTCAGTTTGGGAAATTTTTCTTGTGTTGCCTTGACCATCTCGACGGCTATTTTGTCATCGGTTTCTTTTTGCATGACCTTATGATGAAGGATGAAGCCATGATCATCTTCCAGGATGCAAACGCGTACACCCAATTCAACAGGGATACCTGCCTTGCCTTTTTTGATCCATTCGGTATGCGGCTGAAATAATGAAAATACCTTTTCATCATGAGGGATTTTTTCTCCCTCAATGACGCGTCGTCTGATTTGGTTGATTTGACGCTCCCCGTGCAAACGGAACGTTTTCATGTCCTCAAGCAAAATATCGGAAACTGCATGGATTCCTTTTAATAAGTCATAACTGACAATGGTCCGATCTAGGAATACTGTGACTTGCTTTCTTTGATTGCTGCGACGTTTTGTTCCGCCTGTGCTAAATCTTCTGGATCAGTGGCAACCGCCTGTTGTTTTTCAGCGTTCGACAAACGCCTACCCAATGAAGCGCCTAGCCATCGCACGGCATCCTGTTGCGCATGAAAAAGGTCCGCTCCCGATTTACATTCAAACCCTGTAGTGGCCAGTTTTATTAAGGCTTTGGCACGATCCGTCACGGCATCGGCATGGTTAACATGAATACCCAAGCGTTTAAGACGTGGCTCTACGTGAGTAAACCACGTATCAAAGCAACGGTTAGTCGCCACACTCTCTAAAATCAAGTAGCCCGAGCGTAAATCCATTAGGACTAAAATTAAAAAATTACAAAAAAAGGTTTCATCCATAGCAACAACAGACGCTCGCGTTGTCGATTCAACCTGGTTTTCGCAAAGCGCCTGAAACTCCGGCAGTAACCCTTCCATTGTCTGGAGCTGCCTAAGAACAGTAGAAGGTGATAAGCCAATGTGCGTATCCATGCGAATTAATTTAAAATAATCGGATAATTTACCGGCACCCACACCACATTCAAAGCCAAAATGGTAAATCGTCGCAAAGAAGAATAATCGCGTCCACTCATTGCCTGCCTCGGTCTCCCATAGATAAGACTCAGGGTGCTAGTTACGCCTCTTTCTGGCTTTTTCGCTACGATGAACGCTGCTTTTGGTTCCCGAAATGGCCTGGGCTATGTCACGTAAACTTTTTTGACTGTATTCTACAGCGCCCTTAATAATTGATTTTCTAGTCGCTTGTACTTTAGCTGTTGTGTTGTTTTTTTCATGCGCTTATCATACAAAATTATCGGCCTAATATTAAATTTTGTCCCGCTTTAGATGGGAAGCCGTTATATTTTCAATACTTAAACGGTGACAGAGCTTTTTGTTTTGTAATAGACTCCTTTATGAGCATGAGCAAAATTCCATGTATTACTATCACCATGTCTCGCAATTAAAGGAGTCCTGCAAGAAACCACAATTCTTTCCACGCTTTACATCAACAAACTCATTTGTCGCTCCAATGAGTCCGAAAGGCATAAGGTTTAAATCCATTTATTAACCTTGTTAACAAAAAATGGGAAACAGTACTTCCAACAACATTGTGTGTGTCTAAATTAGAAAATATTTCAATACGGCCATATTGAAACTGAAGTTTCCAAAAAAATCATCAAGCCACCATGCGTAACAGTACGGCAATCAGTGGATTTATCGGGGAGTTGCTTGGTTTGGGGCAAACATGATTAAAATCCGGGTTCAATGCTGCCTCGGTAATGATGCGCCGCACGTCTGAAAAGGCAAAACTGGCGCGCCCTTTTACTTTGTGCCGACGCTCCGGATCCGCCTTTAAACGGTCGGCATAAATCCAGGTCAGCGTACTTGCCATCATACAAAAATTCAAATGATTGGTCACGGAATGCGCATTACGACACTGACTTTTTTGACTGCCGATGTCTTGTTTCAACTCCTTGAATCCTGATTCGATTTTCCATCTCGCACCATAAAACTCGATCATTTGCGTGACCGATAATGACAAGTCCGTGCTAAACAGTGCGATCCATTGCGTTTTACGAAAAACCCACACGACGCGTACTTTGCATTTTAAACTTTTCAGCATGACAATGCGTTCATGGGCAAGTACCGTACGCTGTTTGCCATAAAGAGTCACCTGATATTCGGCGGCTTCGTGACGAATGCATTTTGCCATTTCTGTTGCCGAACCCAAGCGCTGGCCATATTTTCGAGGTCTCCCTCGCTGCCCAGATTGTCTTGTCTCGGGAAGATCATATAAAACACTATTACAGCGCAGGCGCGACAGAATATCAAACAGACTGCCTACCTCTTTGCGTACGGGCTTTAACAAACCTGCATTGCCAAACCAACTATCGGTCACCGCGAGTATTTGCTTGCCGGAAAAATGATTTGCAACCCCGATGATCATCTGTGCAGCTTGGCCGATCTTGGTTTCAAACGACTGCAATCGACCTTTGATCTTCGCTCGATCGGATTGTGCATCAATCGCTTTCTGTGGAAGGTAGTGGCGAAAATCTAAAAACAAACAGGCCCAACGATTTTTTATTTGCTTGAGCAAACCGATGGCTACCACGTTTTGTGCCCATGGGTAGTCGCTTTGATTGGCTTTGGCCGCATGATCATAAATGGTTTCGCAACCAAAGATTTTTTTGCCCACTTTAGGGTTGATGAAATCATCCAGGGCAATTAATAATCGGTCGTCCGTTTCAGGGTTGTCGATCAGGTCCCAGGCTGTTTTCCATAAACCTTGCCACGGTAATTTGGTTGATGCCATGAATGTGTAAAATCGTTTCCGCTTGATATTGATACCGAACAGCGTTTCAAGGCTACGCCATAAATTGGAACTAATGGAGGAAGTAAACGGGACAATGATCGACAGTAGCGTATAGGCAAATAACGAGGCTCTTTCTTTGCCGAGCGTGGTTTCTGAAAAATGTGATTGAAGAGGAGAAAGAAGATCGCGTAAAATGAACATGAATAAGGCTTTTTTGTTTGTATAATCAATTTGTTAGCACTGTTTATTATACTACAAAATACAGCCTTATTCACTATCAACCTGTTGTTTTTAAAGTAATTTGTACTTAAATATTAGTAATTGCTAATATTTTTCGAAAATTAGACTTTCCTAATATTTGGCTGACAAAAAACTGGGAAACCAAGCTCAGCGATATATGGACTGTATGATTTTAATTGGATCTTGCGTGCAATGTGGCAAACCCATTAATAAATGCCCCTATCCGCCTATATACCCCCCTAAAAACTGGGAAACTTCAGTATTGAAATACTTCCAGAAAAAACTTTAGACTCAGAATCCAAAAAGGTTCTGTAATTCGGCTTTTCTCAATAGATCCAAGCTAAGCTTTCGCGTTGTCTTCCATACCGCTTCCACAAACTAATATGGTGTTATAAATTTCTTTTTTTCTAATAACACCGCAATATCATCACGAGCATTCCAATCCGTAAACCACTGATGATTACAAATTTCTTTTTTAACTGCTGCTTTTTCTTTCTCACTTAACTGACGATATTTTTCTTTCTCTTCAATTCTCACAGCAAGAACAATTTTATTTTTAAAAGCATTCGTTAAAAAAGGGCAACTTAATAAGTCAAAAAACAAGCAAGTAAAATCAGCGCGATTAAACGGTGATTTTACCGTAGTAAACCGATCCAATAGAATTTTTTCGAGTTGAGTTTTTTGATTAATAAAAAATGCGTCATTTCCAATATAAAATAAGATACTCACAACTAAAAAATATTCAATCTTATCATGCTCATAACAGTCTTCCACCAGTTTAATTGTAAATATTCATACCCCTTAATAATTATTTAAAAAAAGTTGCCAAACCTACTAATAAAGTTGTACAAATCGAAGAACAAACAGTAACATTCATACCATGCAACTCACCTGCCATGACTTAAGCCAGCTTAATGAAGAAGAGCTTCTAAATTTATCCGAAGAGGAATTGCGTCGCTTGTCGATAAAGTTGCTCAATGATTTAAAAGAAGCTCGCGAATGTTTAAGCCAAAGCTCACGAAATAGCTCTCGTCCACCCAGTAGCGATGCTCCTTGGGATAAATATGCCAACGATCAAAAAAGTAACGAAGAGCTGGTCGAACCTGAAGAAGAAACAGAAAGCCCTGGTAAAAAGCTTGAGGATAAAGTAAAAAGTCCCTCGCCAGAGCCTCAAAAGCAGGACTCGGAAAACCCCTTACGAAAGCCCGGGAAGCAGCCGGGAGCGCAAGGTTTCGGGCGCCAACAAAAAATTGTAATTACGGACTATCAACACCACTATCCTCAGTTTTGTGCCTGTTGCAGTCAGCCATTAAAGACAGATTCGGCAATAGCCTATACCGCCTTTGAAACCCTTGATATTGAATGGGCAGATACTCTGCATCCTGGTATATACCTGACAAATACCAAGCATGTCCTATATGAAACAACGTGCTCCTGTCATCACATCACGCGCAAAGAAGTTCATCGATCAAGCCATGAGTCACTGCCTGAGATCAGTTGCAGTGAATGGCGACTTGTTGGCCCTGGTCTCGCATCCTTGATTGTCTGCCTTAGCTATCGCATGCGCTTATCACGTGAGCGGGTACAGGAATTTTTGCACGATTGGCTAGGGATACGACTCAGTATCGGGACGATTAATAATACGCTTCATGAAAGTGGCGCTGCCGCGATGCCGATTGAAGAGGAGCTCGTACAAGAAATCGTCAATAGCGAATTGCTGCACGTAGATGAAACGTCTTGGATGGAGCTCACGACATTTCTATGGTTATGGGTCTTTACCACCGACAGCGTAACTGCCTATTGGATTGCCTCTCGCAGTGCCGAACTCATTGAGAATATATTGGGTGAAGACTATGTCGGCTGGCTAATGAGTGATGGTTATCAGGTCTACCGACGATACCCGAACCGTATGCGCTGTTGGGCGCATTTGCTACGAAAAGCAGAGGGGCTGAAAGAAAGCCTTGATAAAGAAGCGCAACTCTTTGGTAGGCAAACACTTGATTTATTAGGTATGTTAATCACTTCAGTACGAGATGCAAGAAATCAGCACCCGGACGAACCACTATCAAAGACCTACCAATTACAGCTACTGGTCTATCAGCAACTATGCGTACAAATGCAATCGCATACTCACAAAAAATCGGCTGCACTGGCCACGGAAATGCTCAATGATTGGGAGGCTATTTTTCGCGTATTGGATTACCCTCAATACCCATTAACGAATAATGAAGCTGAACGGGCTTTGCGGCATTGGGTCATCTTGCGGGGCATTTGCTATGGTACGCGGACAGAAGAAGGCTCTCGCGTATTTGCCATTTTAATCAGTGTCATTGAAACGTGTCGAAAAAGAAACCAATCGCCCTGGGTTTATTTGGCAGCTGTCATAGCTAGTCAACGGACAGGTAGTGCGGTTCCAGCATTGCCTAGTATTAAGGTCTCTGAATAATTACGTTTAATTAAGTAATCAATCTTTTTAGTTGGTAAGCGATATTCGTCACCAAGTAGCTTACAGACAGCTAACAGGTTGATGATTTCCATATACAAATCAGGTTGCTTATTAATTTCAATATCAAAAATTAACATTGATTCATCATGAATTTTTTTCTTAACTTTATCAATAATATCAGCAGGCATACTTTCAATAGCCTTCAAAGCTTCGATACAGATTCTTGTTACTTTATATGTTGATGATACACGCACATCCATTGCATAAACAAAAAAAGTTACCTCAACAAGGGCAAACAGTAAATAGCCAATGGACTCCTTACTATCACTGGTGTTTAAAAGTTGCTTTATATTTTCTTTTAATCGTTTTTCAAGAATAGAAAAAATCAAACTAGAAACACTAACATAATTGATATTGTGAATTTTTATGATAGATTTTATCTTCTGAATAAACCGAAGACTTTTCCTCTCTACACGCCAAGAAATAAATATCTCATCAGCACTGTTTCTTTCAACCATGGAATCAAAGAAATCATTGAATACACCACTTAACTCAATCTTAGCAGAAGATATTGGAGTCATAAATGGAACAATATGATCATTTGTTTTTGCTTCATTAAAGCTAAGGCGATATAGCTTTAATTCATTAGAAAAAAGCCGCATAATTTGCTGTCCAATCTCTGCACTGAGAGAAAAAACAAAGTAGTCATCGACATATCTACGGACATTATAATCAACACCAATTTTTAAACCTTCTTCTTCGGCTTTATTGATAACATTCGCATCAACTTTTTGAAGAATAATTTCAGCAAAAATCCTGGAAACTTCTGAACCTATTAATATTCCAGCGGTTTCCTTATAGTTGGATGCTTGCATAAGAGCATCAAAGTCACTATCAAATGTCCTTTTTCTAATTTCTTCTTTTGCAAATGACTTGCTTTTTACAGCCCAAGAAATAGTATGCGTATAAATATGGTCAAAGCACTTTGAAATATCAAAAGTACGTAGGTGAGGAAACCGTTTTTCTAATCGATTAAACTCATATGAATCAAAAAAATTATATAAAAAATTATATTTTTCATACTCAAAATAGTTGCTACAGTACTGTAGCTCTTCATCAATACGAGGTCCATCCTGACCATAAAACATAGAAACAATTTCATTAGGGTGCCTTAATGAAAATTGGCTACGTTGGCAAAGATTTAAAATAATATGGGAAAATTCTGAGTATAAAGCAACAACCTGTAGCTGTATGGCAGGATGCATCAAACTCAAAGTGCGGTTTTCTATTACATTTTTTCGTATTTCATAGCTATATGGAATTGTATTTAAATCTTTTGGATTAGGCCGATTACTATCACTTTTCCACTTTCCAATAAGTTTTTTTATAATCAGAGGTGAGTCATTAAATTTTTTACCACAGTATTTATAAAACCCCTCGTTCGAGAAGAAGAATGGCGTTTCATAAGGCAAAACTTCAGTGAGTAATACTCTATGCTGATCTCGCTTGTTAACCCTAATTTTTTTCATATACCCAACATCGATGCAATAACCGCATTTCACTGGGCTGAATATTATGAGACCAGCGCTCTTTAAAACCATTCTGAAAGCTTAGTCTTGCTAAGTTTTTTCGTTGGCTATTATTTAGTTTTCGATTTAATTTTTTTCCTAGAGAACCCTGTCGAGAAAATAATATTTTATGAAAAAAATGATCCAATTCTTGAAGGCTCCCAGTATCATCTGTTAAATGTGAATAGTTATAATAAACCCCGCCTAATAAATGACTTTCTTCTCCTTTTTTTAGCAAATAGTTTCCAGTTAAAAATTTCAGCCGTTTTTCCAACAAACCAAGATGATTATTTTTTGTAAAATCAATGAAAGCATGAACTATCCGTGATTTTATTTTCTTTATTTTTATTTCCGTAATACCAATTTTTACCTTGCGCCAATTACCAGACTCTTTCAAATATAACTGGCTTTGTAAAAAATATCCCAGAAATTCAAAACCTTTAAATAGGTCAGAGTTCTTTTTTATAGTTCCGTTATAGCACTCAATAGACTTTTCTTTATGTTGATTTAACTCTAGCCCAAAATTAGTAACAATATTAAACACATCCTCTTTAACTTTTGCAGCCTCATGATAGGAAAAAATAATCATATCATCAACATAGCGTGCATAATAATAAATATGAGGTAGGTTTTTAATTTTCCTATCTAAGTCGCGTAAAAATAATTCATTAAGTGTCGCACTAACAGATAAGCCACGCGGAACCCCAGTTTGACTTTTAAACTGAGGAGTGCAAAAAAGCTGATTTAACGTAATTATTCAGAGACCTTAATACTAGGCAATGCTGGAACCGCACTACCTGTCCGTTGACTAGCTATGACAGCTGCCAAATAAACCCAGGGCGATTGGTTTCTTTTTCGACACGTTTCAATGACACTGATTAAAATGGCAAATACGCGAGAGCCTTCTTCTGTCCGCGTACCATAGCAAATGCCCCGCAAGATGACCCAATGCCGCAAAGCCCGTTCAGCTTCATTATTCGTTAATGGGTATTGAGGGTAATCCAATACGCGAAAAATAGCCTCCCAATCATTGAGCATTTCCGTGGCCAGTGCAGCCGATTTTTTGTGAGTATGCGATTGCATTTGTACGCATAGTTGCTGATAGACCAGTAGCTGTAATTGGTAGGTCTTTGATAGTGGTTCGTCCGGGTGCTGATTTCTTGCATCTCGTACTGAAGTGATTAACATACCTAATAAATCAAGCGTTTGCCTACCAAAGAGTTGCGCTTCTTTATCAAGGCTTTCTTTCAGCCCCTCTGCTTTTCGTAGCAAATGCGCCCAACAGCGCATACGGTTCGGGTATCGTCGGTAGACCTGATAACCATCACTCATTAGCCAGCCGACATAGTCTTCACCCAATATATTCTCAATGAGTTCGGCACTGCGAGAGGCAATCCAATAGGCAGTTACGCTGTCGGTGGTAAAGACCCATAACCATAGAAATGTCGTGAGCTCCATCCAAGACGTTTCATCTACGTGCAGCAATTCGCTATTGACGATTTCTTGTACGAGCTCCTCTTCAATCGGCATCGCGGCAGCGCCACTTTCATGAAGCGTATTATTAATCGTCCCGATACTGAGTCGTATCCCTAGCCAATCGTGCAAAAATTCCTGTACCCGCTCACGTGATAAGCGCATGCGATAGCTAAGGCAGACAATCAAGGATGCGAGACCAGGGCCAACAAGTCGCCATTCACTGCAACTGATCTCAGGCAGTGACTCATGGCTTGATCGATGAACTTCTTTGCGCGTGATGTGATGACAGGAGCACGTTGTTTCATATAGGACATGCTTGGTATTTGTCAGGTATATACCAGGATGCAGAGTATCTGCCCATTCAATATCAAGGGTTTCAAAGGCGGTATAGGCTATTGCCGAATCTGTCTTTAATGGCTGACTGCAACAGGCACAAAACTGAGGATAGTGGTGTTGATAGTCCGTAATTACAATTTTTTGTTGGCGCCCGAAACCTTGCGCTCCCGGCTGCTTCCCGGGCTTTCGTAAGGGGTTTTCCGAGTCCTGCTTTTGAGGCTCTGGCGAGGGACTTTTTACTTTATCCTCAAGCTTTTTACCAGGGCTTTCTGTTTCTTCTTCAGGTTCGACCAGCTCTTCGTTACTTTTTTGATCGTTGGCATATTTATCCCAAGGAGCATCGCTACTGGGTGGACGAGAGCTATTTCGTGAGCTTTGGCTTAAACGTTCGCGAGCTTCTTTTAAATCATTGAGCAACTTTATCGACAAGCGACGCAATTCCTCTTCGGATAAATTTAGAAGCTCTTCTTCATTAAGCTGGCTTAAGTCATGGCAGGTGAGTTGCATGGTATGAATGTTACTGCTTGTTCTTCGGTTTGTACAACTTTCTTAGTAGATTTGGCAACTTTTTTTAAATAATCATTAAGGGGTCTGAATATTTACGATTTAACAGGTTTCTTGATGTGTATGATAGTATTGAGTTTTGATCAATCTTATCTAATATTGCTTTTCTATCTACTGATTCATAACAGGAAGAAATATCTAATCGAAGCACAGAATAAAAACATTCTTCTTTTAATAGAGATTTTACTTGATGAATGATTTCGTCACGATTTGCTTGCTTTACTTTGTAAATTGCACGTATATTTCTGTCTAACTTTCTCAGTAAAAGTAGCGTAGTTACATCAGGTACAGAATAAATAGTTTTTCCTTTAGTTATTTTCTCCCTAAAGGAAGGGAAACAAAAACTTGGACTATTAATTTTATTAGAAATATCACTTATTTTATTATCTTTATCTTCCTCAGGGTCACTAGAATTCCAGAGCCTAAATCGCTTAACATCCTCTTTTTTGAGAATATATTTTAAACATTTGAGAGAAAATGATTGATCTAACATTTATAAATTCAACGCTTAATCATTAGGCCAAAAATTAGAATAATTCATCAACCACCAACCTTATCCATAAAAGTCTCAAAATTATCAGCCACAGTAAAACTAGCGCCTTCACCAAGTGCTTTAAAGTGTTCACGGCCACAGGCTATTTTGGCTTTTTCTATGGGGCGTAATAACTCGCCTAAAACACTGCCTTTGGTTTCTACGACAAAATACAGCTTTTCTTCATCATTATGATCCACTAATACTGCCCAGTCAGGGTTGTAGCTGCCTAATGGGGTATCGATTTTGAACCAGCTGGGGAGCTTTGCGTAGACTTTTACGTTTTGGCTTTTTTCAAATGATTGGGCAAATTCAGATTCGACACTTGAATCATAAATAACATGTTCATATACGGACTTTTTGGTTTCCAGCATGTTTTTATTTAGATACCCCATTAACTCTTCGCCTTCAAAAAGTTCTTGGGCGTAAAAGAAGTCATCACCTATTTTTTCATACTTAATGCCATCGACAATAAAGTGGCGCATTTTTCGTTTTATTATTGCACTGACTTCATCGACAAATTTTTGTGGATTGTTTTTAAAGTCTTCTAATCGTCCACTTTTTATTAATAATGACACCAATGTTTTACGAGTTAGATTAGTTTCATTTTGTAAATAGCTGATAATGTCAGGTAAGGCATAGTCTCTGGCATCATAAACATGTGTGCTTTCTGAAACCTCATCAATTGTTACACCATCACGTCCTATACGGGTAACACCTTTGTCATAAACAAATTTTGTTTTACCAATAATCAGGTCTTTCTGGATTTCATCGGCGCATTGTTTAATCAGATTTTCAACATCAAAATCGACTTTAAATGTGGTTTGGTATTTAATGCGTTCCCAAAGTTGTTTAAATTCTTCACTTAAATAAACAGCTTTATTCAGGGCAACATGCTTTCTATCTTCGGCATTTTTAATATTTAAATTGCCAGCGACTTTTTTAAGAACCTTAGTTATTTGTTCCACATGTTCTTGCAGAGGCTCTGGTAGGTCTACCTCATTATTTTTAATGGCTGAACGCAGTGTGTCCTGCACCTTGCCTTTTTTATCAATATATTCCTTATCTAATAAATGATCCCAAAGTTGTTCTGATGTTTCAGCACCTAAATAAACGGGCTTGCCATCTTTAGATTCAGTAACGATATTAGAAAAAGAATGTTTTTCAATGACACCAAATTTAATACCTTCATCCTTTTCAATTTCCTTTTGCAAATCACTTACAAAGTCTTCGTAAGATTCATTAGCCATGACGGTTAAGGTATTGACATCAAAGCCGTGTACCCGTTCACCGTCTTGGTTAACAGCAATACGCAGTCCTCGACCTATTTCCTGACGTTTTTTAATATATGAACTGGTTTCATTTAATGTACAGATTTGAAAGACGTTAGGATTATCCCAGCCTTCTTTTAACGCAGAATGAGAAAAAATAAATTTTAATTTAGAACTGAAACTTAATAATTTCTCCTTTTCTTTCATGATTAAGCTGTAGGTATCCTCATCAACAACCGTTACACCTGTGGTATCTTTATAACGTCCTTTGTTTTTACCTGATTTATCAGCTGAAAAATAACCATCATGTACGGCACTTACTAAGCTTTCAGTATCGATTTCATCAAACAATGAATGATATTTAGGCTTTTTAATCAGTAATTGATACTCTTCCTCAAACATTAAGGCATATTTACCTTTTTGAGCATTGCCTTCTTCGTCATAATAACGATAATTAGCGACTCTATCGATAAAGAATAAACTCAGAACCTTGATACCACGAGGCGTTAATTTTAGTTCTTTTTCCAGATGTTCTTCTATGGTTTTTCTGATTTGCAGGCGCTTAAGTTCGTCAGGGTGTACATCGCCAATGACTTCATTTAATCGGATAATTTCAGGCATGCTGGTGAAATCAATATATTCATTTTCAGGTTCACAATAAATATCATTCACCACATAGCCATCATAAACAGATCTGCCACCTGATAAAGTCAGCAAATCATCACCACTACGCACTTTTTTAGTGATGCGTTTAGTCACGCCTTTCTGAGAGGCATCAAGTTCAATCTGAGCAGTGATAGGGCTTTTCTTGTTATCAACGCTGATTAGGCGGATATAGGCCTTATTATGGCCATCTTTTACCGCAATAGACGCAACTTCAATTTGCTTAACCAGCTTACGCTCATAAGCATCAATTGAATCCAGTTTATACATTAAATTATGCTTATCTTTATGGGTGGCTGAATAGCGAATGGTACATAAAGGATTAAGCGAAGCAATGGCTTCTGCTGATTTAGCAGTAGTATCGACACTTTGCGGCTCATCAATAATGACAATCGGTTGAGTATCTCGAATAAACTCAATCGGCTTCATGCCGTTCATACGGTCATTAGGTCGATGAATGATATTGGCTTTGGTTTCCTTTGATGGATCAGAAAAGCTTTTCCGAAAGGCATCAATATTAATCACCATGATCTGAATGGAATCATTGGTGGCAAAGCTTCTTACTTTGCTTAAATCTTGTGAATTATAAACAAAATAATCGTAGGGTATATTATAAAGCAGCTTAAAGTGATCCTCCGTCACCTGTAATGACTTGGATACGCCTTCTTTAATCGCAATAGAGGGCACAACAATAATAAACTTAGTAAAACCAAAGCGTTTATTTAACTCAAAAATTGAGCGTAAATAGACATAGGTTTTACCCGTGCCTGTTTCCATTTCTACGGTAAAGTTTTTTGCTTTATTATCCAGTTTTTCGCTTTGTTTTAAGCCCTGTTGCAGCTGGATCTTGCGTATATTTTCCAGTAATTCATCATTCAGTAAATCTAATTTATTGCCTGTGCCTAACTCCGTTTGATTGGCAAACATATCAGCTTGCCCCGTATTGCTGACTCGGCTTACGGTAAAATTAGTTTGCAAGGTTTCTTGGCCTTCAAAAATATCAGTAATGGCTTTTATCGCATCATGTTGAAAATCTAGGTCGGGGTTAAATTGTATTTTCATCAGTCTTTATCAGAAATTGCGTTATAAATTTTTAATTTCAAACTTTCATCATCACTTTCTTCAGCGATAAAAGCCGTTATGATTTCATGTAATAATTCTTTATCAATATATCCTGCTGCAACGTGATAACTAATGTTTTCCATGTCATACAAAAAACGGTCAGTACAATATAAATAGCCATTGAACAATAACATTTGAGCGCATAATGTAATGGCAATACGTTTATTACCATCCGCGAAACAATGAAACTTGTTGGCGCTAAAAAACAGGTGAGTAAGCTTGTCTTCAAATGTTGGGTAATAATCATCGTTCTGAATATGATCCAAGACACTTTCTAGCCTATGAATGTCCAGATGTTCAAAAGTACCACCACCACTCACTTCAACCGTGTTTTTGTGTATGTTTATCGCCTGATCTAATGTCAGATAAATAATGGTCACTACTGTCTTTCCTTAAGTCGTTTCATCACATCTTTTGCTTCTTCCAAACGGTCAGATAGATCTTTACTTCTTGCCCCTATAAATCGTTCAAACTCATCCCTTTGTAACGGTGTAACATACTCTTCAAGTTGGTGATGTAAAGCATCACGAAACGCTAAATCTCGACTTGCCATTTTATTGCGTGCTTTTTCTAGCAAAGGTTTCCAATGCGCTTGTGTTTCAAAAGTTTTAAATAACATATCAACTTCAAAAGCATTAAGTTTTCTGTTTTTTTCTTTTGCTTCTTGCACAAGTACATCTGCAAACCCACATTCATAGGAAGCAATTAAATCTAATATTTCAGAGTAGAATGTAGACCGAACACACTCCTTACTTTTTAGCTTTAGAATGTTGCGATATTCCTTGGCTTTCTCACGAAAAATACTGACATAAATTTTATCGGTATAGATTGCATATTTAAAATTTCCCATAGCCACATGGTCTTTTAAAGCATCTGTAAACTGCTTTCGATAATTCTCTTCAATAAAAGAAGATTGTATAAATTCATCATCTCGCTGATTAATGTATTTTGTGCCACCACCAGTCCGCTGATTAATGGTATCAATAACAATATCGAGAATAGTTTGCCGTAATAATTTAGCTCTATGACTTTCCGACATCAGCATGGCTAAATTTAGAAAAGCTCGAAAGTCAAAAACACCTAATTGGGGCGTTTTACTGATGTTCCCGAAATCTGTTTCGGGAACATCCAGCTCACGAATTGATTCTTTCAATAGTTTCAAACGTTTACCCTTTAGAACCTCATAGCCATTTTGAGCCAATTCTTCAGTATGCTGTTCAAGATAATTTTCGACTGTTCTAAGTGTTACTTCAAAAAAATCAGCCACTTGCTCTTTAAGTACAACTGTCTTACCTTCAAAGGCAATACCTTGTATTCCAGTGGCTTTTTCAATCTCTATCAGAGCGTAACCATTATTAAGAATATTTTGCCGATCAATGGCTGAATTAGTTAAATCTTTAGTCATAATATTACCCAGGAAGTGCTATAGACTTTTAACATCATCAATACCAAACCGTTTCAGATTCTGAATGGCATTAGTTTTGACCACATCATCTTTAAAACCACTGTCTTTAAAGACCACACGCATGACTTCTGGCTCTAATTCTTTCTTTAACGCCCCAATACCATCAACCACATCTAAGGTTATTTCATTATCCAGACAGACGATTAATGCACCCAAACCGACAATATAAACTGTTTTTCCATGAATGCTGCGTTCTTCAATCGGTACAGTTAGATTAAGACCATATTTTAATAATATTTCATAAAGCACATCCTCTTCAGAACGGTCTGCTTTTATATTATCAACATGACTTAATAAGGTATCTTCTAAGTTATCAAAATCAGCATCCCATGGTTTAATATTGCTGGAAGCTAATTTAAAGACCTTAAAACCAATATCTAGGTTTTCTATGCCTTCTTTGTCGGCATTGTCTTGGAGGGTTTTATCACCTGCTTTGCGTATGCGTTCTTTACCTATATCAGCTATAGTTTTATAACCTGCTTTAAACGCTTCGGATTTTTCATCACAGGGTTCTGGGAGTTGAACCATGATGTGTTTGCGGTTGCTGTTATCTTGAGCGTTTAAATCCATAATAGCGTGAGCAGATGTACAAGAGCCTGAAAAGAAATCTAGGGATAAGTCATCTGCTTCAGTAGCATGCTCTAAACAATACCTAATTAACTTTGTAGGTTTAGGCGTGTCAAAAATGCCTTTTCCCAATAACTTTTTTACTTCTAAAGTTCCAGTTTCATTTGAAAAACTTGAATCTGACCATATTGTTTTTGGTTTAATTCTTTTTTCTCCATCATCTGTATCAGCAAAATCCTTTTGACTGACATCCCACCTTTTTTCTTTACCAACTTCAACTCCTATAAGTTCAGAAATTCTAGTTTCCGCTGTTTCTTTTCCCCATCGCCAACGACCATCAGTTCCATCGGAAAGCTTTGGAAAAACTTCAATATAATATTTTTCAGATTTAAATAAACTTACCTTCCTCGTTTTAGAATTAATATAAAAAGGATAAAACATATTTGGTCTATCTTCTCTTTTAGCGCCAGCTCCTCTTTTTCTCAGTCCCTGCAACCTAAAACGAAAACCTCTATCATCTATTGCAGAATAACCTTTCAAGTATTCGCTTGGTAATGGCACACCACGAGAATCAAAGTCATTTTTGGAGTATATAAGTAAATTATTATGTGCAGTTGCATAAAATTTATCATCGCTTCTACCCTTTAAGTTGCTTACCACGCAAATGCACCCTAAGAAATTCTCCTCCCCAAAAATTTCATCACATAACTTCCGTAAATTAGCCACTTCATTATCATCAATAGAAATAAAGATAACCCCATCATCCCGCAATAAATTTCTCGCCAATTTAAGACGCGGATACATCATATTTAACCAATTAGTATGATAGCGCCCAGAAGTATCGGCATTAGTACCAAACTTATGCCCTTCATTATCTTTTTGCCCCGTGTACTGCATATAGGTATCCAGATTATCTCGAAAATTATCAGGATAAATAAATTCTTTGCCTGTGTTGTAGGGAGGGTCGATGTAGATCATCTTAACCTGATTATGATAAGACTTTTGTAGTAGCTTTAAGACTTCTAAATTATCGCCTTCGATAAACAGATTTTGGGTGGTGTCCCAATTTTTACTCTCTTTTTTGCAGGGTAATAATGTGCCTGTAGAAACAGTTTGAGCTATACGCTTTGCTTGAGCTTTACCATGCCATGTAAAGTTATAGCGTTCTTCCTTGCCCTCTAACACTTCACCTAATGTTTCTTGCAGCTTTTCAAAGTCTATTTTGCCTTCGCTAAAGACATCAGGAAACAGTTGTTTTAGTTTGGCTATATTATCTTGCACGATATCCATACTGCTGCCATCTGTTGCCTGATCTAACTTTTCCATTTTATCCATTAGCTGTAACCCTTTGTTTGTCTTGTGCTAGTGCTTGTTCTAATTGTTTGATTTGCATATTTAGGTTTAACTTGTGGTTAAACTGCGTTTCTTTTTTTAATACAGTGCGTAATGATTGTATTTTTTGTTGTGACTGGCGGATAGCCTCTAAATATTCTATACGCTGTTCCAGTGATATTTCTGTTTTAAGCGTATATCTACCCCCTAATTTTGCACAGTTTAATGCAATAATACAGGCGGTAATATCATTATAAAAAGCATAAAAATCCTGATAGGAAAAATGCTTGATAGTGAAGCTGTTTATAAAGTCTTGTTCCTGTTGATCAGGGGCTTGTAGGTCAATCCAGTCCGTTGCATAAAAGTCATTTACTTTGATTTTTTCCTGATCTACTTGATTAATCAGCTTATCAGCTACCGATAACAGCATTTGATTTTTATAATAAAAAATCAGTAAGACGGGATAAGGAATAGTGCGTTGTATGATTTGAGCAATACGTTGGTAACGTGCTATTTCCTTTAAGTTTACCTGAATAATGGCGACTTCTGAATAGTCTCTTTCCTGATTGATAAAGGCAGGTATATTAATGGTTTCTGGTTTTAAGGTATAACGCCATTGGATATCATCAATATCATCAGTAAAGGCTTTTTTATCGGCACTATTGAATGATGCATTTTCATAAAAGAGTTTTTTGAAAATCTTTTGCCCAAGAAAACAGGGTTCAGGAATGTCCAATTTCTGATAAAAAGTTTCAATCATACGGTTTCTTTAATTATTAAATAGCTGATCACTTCAAAATCTTCTATGCCTTTAAAGCTATCTTTCGTTAAAACAGTGCCACCGCGACTAAACAGGCTTTCAACGCCTTTTTCCTCTGATTTACCAATAATATTGTTGACGGCTGTTTCTAATAAAGTGCGATAAAGAATCATGTCTTTACCTAGCTTGGTATCTAGCTGGAATTGTTCAATGGCAATTGGATCAGGGTGTTGCCATGTTAAGCCCTGTTTTTTTAGGATATCGAGTATTTTCTTAACTTGTAAGAAGTTATATTTAACCATGTTGTTTTCGGTGACATAAACCAGATAATACGGTGCCATGGCATAGGACTCATCATGCGCGGTTTTTCCTGTTATGTTTTTTAAACAAAAAATAACGCCTGCTTCAATATCTGGATCAATCATTGTTTTATCAATGCTTGTCACGGCAAATAAGCCTGTCGGTGCTGTTTCTAATTCCTGCATCCGATCTTGCATGTAGGTGGATAAATCCATTTTAAAATCATTGAGGGTTAAGTCTGTTATAGAGACACCACCCGATATATCTTCAATATCCACCACATTTTCTTGAAGCTGATGCAGTTGTTTACGGCGGTATTCCAAGTCATTCATGCGTTTTTTGTCATCATATTCAATGACATTTTCTTCGCCTGTTGCTGATATATCGAGCAACACCATTTTACCGCTAACCCGTGACTCTAAATTAATATACTCATCCAGCTCCATATTGGGCCAGAAATTGACTAATTGAATCACATCATTTTTTGAGCCTAATCGGTCTATCCGTCCAAAGCGCTGGATAATACGGACTGGATTCCAATGTATGTCGTAGTTAATCAGGTAGTCACAATCTTGCAGGTTTTGCCCTTCAGAAATACAATCTGTGGCGATCAGTAAATCAATCTCATCGGTTGCTGTGGCATCAATTTTATCCCGTTCTTTAGAGATGGGTGAAAAGTTAGTTAATATACCGTTAAGGTCTTTATTGATAGCTTGTAGAGTGGTTTTATTTGTGCCTGATCCCGTCACTAAAGCTGAATGGATATTGAGTTCGGTTTCTGCCCATTCTGCGATATGCTGATAAAGATAGTTTGCGGTATCGGCAAATGCGGTAAATATGACAATTTTTTTATTACCTTGGTTAATAACATTCTGAGTCTTATTGGTAATGATTTGTTTAAGGGTTTTTAGTTTGGCATCTCGGTGTGCTTGTATCAGGCGAGCTTCATTGAGCAGTGTGGCTAGTCGCTGCTGGTCTTCTTCCAGTTCTTGTTTCCAGCGAATCGCATCTATATCTTGAATTAAGACTTTTACTTTTTTACCAATTAAGTAGGCATCAAACTCTTCTGCGTCTATTTCTATCTCTTCAATGCTGAGCTCATCAATGGTTGTGCCTTCATGGTCTGCAATCTTTTTAAGCAGGGTATTAACTTGATTTAAAAGTTTTTCCACTGTTAAAGCGAAAGAGTTGATGGAACTCTCCATGCGTTTAAATAGATTAACTCGCATTAGGTGGATCAAGCTTTGTTCTCTATCGACTTGTTTAAAAACGGAAGAACCATCACCGACTTTCATATCGTATTTACGGTTGTATTCTTCTCGCTTTTCCATGCGTACATATTTAAGCGGGGCGTAAGCACTTAAATGTAGCCGTCTGATAGTTTTGTTAATTTCCACCAAGGGCGGGAATTGATTTTCGATATCTATATCGGCTTTGATATTAATTGGTTTTAATCGCTCAGGAAAAGCACCTATTTCTGCAATATCATAGTATTTTTCAATATGTTTTCTGGATCTGGCTATGGTGAGTAAATCTAATAATTTAAAATAATCAAAATTCATTCGTTCCAGAAGAGCTTCTGATTTACGTTCATTGCTATCTAGTTCTAGCCATTGATTAAAGCGTGTTTGTGCTTTTTTTAAGGTTTGTTCAATACTGGCAATTCCCGAATCAACAAAGGCATCGTCCATACCTTCTGCGATAAATGCGACCTGATTTTTTAGGTCATTCATACGATTGTTAACAGGCGTTGCTGATAACATCAGAACCTTGGTTTTAACACCTGATTTAATGATGTCATCCATCAATTTAGAATAACGGCTTTTGCCTTCTTTACGGATGTTGTTGTTTCTAAAATTATGGGATTCATCAATAACAATCAAATCATAGTTACCCCAGTTGAGAGTTTCTAGGTTGATTTCACCTGATTGGCCGCGAGTTCGGGTCAGGTCGGTATGATTCAGTACATCATAGTTAAAGCGGTCAGCAGAGAGGATGTTACGCTTGTCATTGACTGTGTAGATGGTCCAGTTTTCTCTGAGTTTTTTCGGACAAAGTACCAGAACCCTATCATTACGCAATTCATAGTATTTTATGACGGCTAATGCTTCAAAAGTCTTACCTAACCCCACACTATCCGCAATAATACAGCCATTATATTTTTCTAATTTATCAATGGCTCCCAATACGCCATCAGCTTGGAATTTATAAAGCTTGTTCCAGACCAATGTTTCTTTAAAGCCTGTTTTGGTCTTGATGATTTTCTCTTCATCCAGCTCTTCTAAGAATTCTTTAAAAAGATTGGATAGCGTTAAGAAATAGATAAAGGCTGGTGGTTGATCTTCATACAACCGAGTTAATTCTGCATTAATGAGTTCTTTAATGTCTTTTACCGCTGCGGGATTATCCCAAATCAAATCAAACCACTCTAGCAATGCCTCTGTGCCGTTTTTATCGGTAAGGCACATATTCATGTCATATTTATCTGATTCGGAGAATCCTAAGCCTGAGGTGGTGAAATTTGAGCTACCCTGAATGGCAATAGTGTCTGCAACGGTATTTTGTATATGGAACAGGTTTTGGCCAATAATTTGTGGATTATTAACACATTTTATTTCAGCAGTTTTACTTAACCATTCCGCACACTCTTTGGCTACTTGATGCTGGTTAAGCTTGTTTTTAAAACGGCGCTCAAATTGATCACCGTTTAAATGTTGAAAATGTAAATGATGCTCACTGGTTGTTTCTATTTTGGAGAAAAGTAATCTGACTTGCTCAACTTGGCTGAGTTCTTTTTTTAGAACGTCAAACCCATAGATAGAAAAAAGAGCTGAAATGATGGAGAGACGAGAGTCTTTATGGATGTTTTCCTTTAAGGTATCGCCAACTTTTCCGTTCTTTTTGTTATCAAGTAACACAAGCTTTCCTTAGACTAAAAATAGTTAAACCACTCTGACTATATGCAATGAAGTAGAGTATAGATTAAGTTGAAGAGGGAATACCACCAATAAAACCTCTAATATGGAAAAAATAATATAAGCCTTTGATTTTTATATTTTAGAATAGTAAATATAATTTTCTTAACCTTTTCACTAAAACTACCAACCGCCCCTGCAAAAAAGACCAGCCCTCATCATCGCGGTATGATTAAACACATATCAATTTCTCGTTATCAAAACCAGTTGGCACGGCTTCAAATGGATACCCCCGAGGGTTGCTGACAATTCTCACTCCAGCAACCTTGTAATCAACTGAACGATGGATATGTCCATGGCACCATACGTTAATAGTCGCAGCATATTTTTCGATAAATGATTCCAGGTCTGATGCGTAAGCGTAGTTCTCGATATGACAGGAGAGCATGGAAGGTGCATGGTGAGTGACGACCACCGTTTTTCCGTGAAAAGGCATTGATAATTGCTGCCCCAGCCATTCGACAGAGTTCATATGCAGTAAATACGCTACCATTGGGGAAAAATACTCAGGGTCAAAACCAGTCAAACCCTCTAATTTTATCAGCGATAGTGCTTCAGTTCGCTTGTGTACATCTGACCACCAAACTCTACAGCTTATATATCGATAATCGTTCAAATATTCCTTGGCTTTATCGATCTCAAAACGTGAATATCGGTTGAAATCTGTCCATAACGTGGCGCCAAGGAACCTGATGCCATTAATAATAATGGCATCATTATCCAATAGATGAATATCCAGTTCTGCTGCCTTTTCGCGCATGTCATCAATAATTGCGAGATCACTGTCGTAATATTCGTGATTTCCCGGTACATAGATGATTTCTTTATTTTTAAAGCGATATCGTGCCCACTCTATACCATTTACCCACTCCCCGATATCACCTGCAAGTACGATCACACCTGCACTTTGGGGGTAACTAAACCTTAAGAAATCATAATCAAAATCGGGTAAAAATCGCTTATGACTGCGCTCTGTATGAATGTCAGAAGTGAGAAATATTTTCACGACATTTGTTTTAAATATTGCTCGGTAACATCTTGCTCATTCTCTGCGTCATTAAAACTTTTCCAACGGCTCCATACATATTCTGCATCTTTATGTCTGCCAGGCTCTCCTTTGAGCAGATATTGATTTCCCGATCTTGTATGAATAATCATGGCTTCTGGATCAAAGTACTGGATGTCAGAAGTCACTCTTCCAGCACTCTCGTAAGGTATATACCCTACTAAATGTTGTGTGGGATGTTCATTTTCGCCATAAATGACCTCTTTTATAGACCAGTTCATAATAGAAGTTGCATAACCATTTTCTTGCGCTGGAATGCCATAAAGCATATCTTTACCTCAATTTAAGTTGTTCACCTGCTAAATTTACGACCCCAGCCAGAGCCACACCCGTCACGGCAATCTCATGATTGAGCATATCATTGTAATAAATATGATGATGACCATGAAAAACCTTCTTGGCGCCGATTGCGCTGGCGAGTTCATCAATGACACTAAAACCGTGCCGAAAACTGCTGGGCGCTTCATGGCACACCAAAATATCCGCACGTATCTTTTTCTTCATATTTTCAAACTCATGAAACCAAATGGCATTATCCATTTTTATCGGGATTTTTTTAACATTTGATGCATCTCCTTACACACAAGTATCATAATAACCTAAAATCAATAAGTTACAGAATTGTATGTTTTTTATACAATTGCCTGTAGCCCCTTATTTTACTGACTTCTCTATTTTTGGGTGGTCTCTGTAAGTTATTGATTTT
Source organism: Methyloprofundus sp. (assembly GCA_016592635.1). Taxonomy (NCBI): domain Bacteria; kingdom Pseudomonadati; phylum Pseudomonadota; class Gammaproteobacteria; order Methylococcales; family Methylococcaceae; genus Methyloprofundus; species Methyloprofundus sp. The sequence goes on along the minus strand of AP023240.1, from coordinate 1,135,518 downwards.
TAATTGTTAAAAAGATGTGTGTAAGGAGATGCATTTGATGGCATAAAATCTAACCAATGCTTTTTACTCTCCCACTTAGGTATATCACCAGGCATCCAAATGCGACCTGCAAAAACACCTCCCAATCCGGCAATCCTGTGACCTGCGATGTCACAAACTTTCAAATGCAAATTGTTATCAACAAGTGATGAGCTGAATAGAAACTCATACTCCTCAACACTATCAAAATCATGATTACCGGGAATCCAAAAGATTTGGGTTTTATCAATTATCGGTGCAAGGCATACTTCGAGAGGAGATTCCAAGTTATAGTCTCCTAGAAGCACAATGGCTTCAGGCTGATATTGATGCACTGCTGTGATAATATTTGCAAAACAACCATGAGGGTCGCCTGCAAATAGGATTCTATTTTCTGACATAATTTATTTTAGAAGATCACCAGTATTTTCATCAATTATTGCGGTATACGTTAAAAAGAAATCAAGCATGCCACACGCAGTATCATCGCCTTCAGTAAAATATATATAACTGTCCATCTCGTTCTAGGCAACACCAATATGACTTAATTTAAAAGGCAGGTCAGGAGAATTTTTGATCTTGCCTTGCCCTAAAAGAAGCCTCCATGTGCCTCTAGAGTGTGACTAATAATATCGGGGCAATTAAATAAGTACCCTCTATTACCACATTGATTATAAATCAGATGAGTAAGAGTGCCATATTGACCAAGCCTACAATATAAGAACATGTAGTGATCAAATTTTAATTAAGAACTGTTCTAATTTTCTGAGAATATTCATTTGTCAAATCTTTACACCTTACAACTTGATATACATTTTTCCAGTTTTCCCAAACCTCTCCGTTGTAATTAGTTCCAGGTAATCCCGCCAGACGATATGTTCGGCCACTACGAGTAATAATCGTTTTTCTTTCAGGGAAAAATTGTTTTATTTCAGAGCTTACCCGCTCACCTTTCACTAGAACCTGCCCCACCAGGTGAGAACTTTGTGTACCATCAAAAAAAATCACATCATAAATTGCCCATTCAGTAATTATCATTTCAGGTTCTCGTACAACTGACTCGGCCTCATATAGAAGTAAAAGCTGGTTAATTAAATTTGTCATTTTTTATTTATTTTCTTATACCAATAGGAACAAATACCTATAATGTAAAATCAATAACATTAAATTTTTTCGTAAACCTGTCGTATCAGCTTATAGGTGGCAGTTTTAGAAAATTTTGCTAGTGAAAGTATACACAAACGACGATCAAAACTCCACATATATCGAGTCCCTTTATATAGAGTCCACTTACTTGACGTGTCTTTATGTGGAGCTATCTTTTACTATATTTTTTTAAAAAAATAAATGGTTTTTTATGACTGATGAGTACAACATTCTTTTCGGAAGGCGCCTTGCCGAAATTCGTAAAGAAAAAGGAGTTGCTCAAGATAAACTTGCACTCAAATGTGATATAGCACGTAGCTTTGTAGGAGAGGTAGAAAGGGGTAAGCGCAACCTTTCGTTGCGTAATATATGTAAATTAGCAATTGGACTTGAGGTGACAACAGCTGAATTGCTATCTTTAATTGATGAGGAAATTTCGAAGGAAAAAAGTTGATTTTTCTCTCAAAGTTTTCGAGTATTGGTTTCTACCTTTGGTAGCTGATTTTTATTCTCTTCATGAATAATTTAAATGTATTCATATTATTTTTTCAATTCAAGGACAAGAGATGCGCTGTTCTTTCAAACGGTCAGATACCACATCCATAGTTTAATGAAGATATCAATATACAAACAATGCATTCCAAAAGGATTGGGTTAGTATCGGTTATTATTTACTATAATACTGCGGAGAACAGCTAGGGCTTAATACACTCCACAGAGTAAGTACTCAGACCCCATCATGGGTTTTAGGAAAATCACACTGGACTACTCCGCAACCAATTGATTCTGTATTTGGCAATATCAAAATTTGCATAAATAGCGGAGGGGGATCTGAATACTCACCTATGAAAGAGTATTATTTAAATGGCTTATATTGAATTGCATTGATAAGCCATTCTTTATTTCCTGTTGGTGTAGCTACACTTATCTCATCACCCACTGCCTTACCAATAAGAGCTATCGCTACAGGAGAATTTATACTGATGGCATTGACATGAGGATCAAATTCATCACTTCCTACTATTCGATAAGTAACGATTTCTTCACATTCATTTTCAAGTTCTACCCATGCGCCAAAAAAAACTTTACCTTCTTGTTGCGGAGAATAATGAACAATTTGCAACACCTCCAGTCGTTTTCTAAGGAAGCGAACTCGTCTATCAATTTCTCTTAGCCTCCGTTTTCCCTCTTTATATTCAGCATTTTCAGAGCGATCTCCATGTGCGGCAGCAACCGTAACTGATTCGGTCACGGACCTGCGTTCCACTCGCCATAAGTAATCAAGTTCATTTTCTAATTTACTCCTTCCTTCACGAGTTATTAGATTGTTTCTCTGTGACATATATCCGCACTTTTAAATATGCATTAAGGCTGGCTAAAAAATCCAATTTATAAAAATTCCAACGCCTTCTGTATGGCACCTATTGTAGCAACTTTAAACATTTGCTCCCCATCAATAGTCTCCATTTCTCCATTCTCACCTTTAATTAAATTAAATTTTTCTATAAATTCTGGGGATAATATATGTTCCAACGCTCTTTTTTCTACCTTACTTAAGGTACGCAAGCTTTTTTCACCATGAAAATCATTGACTTGAATAACCGTGTTAATCGGCACATATTCTTTAATTATATTTTCTGCTTTTTTTAACTTGGCTTCTTGGAGTCTAACTAATAATTTTGTGTCCCAGTCTTGTATTTTCTCTATCCAGTCATCTTTTTTTGATTGGAGTTTTATTTTTTTACCATTAGGCATAGAAAATGAATCTATCAATATCCTGTATGATTCACCTGTCTTATTTCTTATGCTCTGAGCCCTTGGAACACCTTGTGTCGCACCAACCTTAGCAATAGTGGAAACTGTAAAATCATTCGACCCCGATTCCTGCTGCTTTAAACACACATCATAAATAGCATCTAAAGTTCTATGGCACCGTTGATTAGTTGTTTTTTTCAAATTATCAAGTGTATCTTGGGGAGTCATAATCTTATAGGAGTAAATGATTTATTTTGACATAGTGCATCTATACCTTTTTTTAGTGTCTGTCCACCATCAGGTAAGTCAGCAAACTGAATATTACCTTCTACAAGTTCAGTCACCTCTTCCCAAGACTTTAATCTTGCAAGCATTAACTTAGTCACCTGATTGCCTAACTCTAACTGCTGCTGTTCGGTCAACTTGAATAAAAATGGTTTTATTCCATTAAGGTCTGCCATTTTATCGAGCATTTGGCTACGTTGGGTGATGGCAAGGTCTGCGCTAGAAGAAATATAGATTTCAGCATTTTCGCAAACTTCTGATAACTGATGAAAATCACTTGTTTCTTCAAGCTCTATAATGATCTCAGCTTGAGATTGCTTAATTAACATTAAGTCATTATTACCATCGTTATTTGAATGTGTGTTATTAAGTAAATCTTGACATTTAACTAACAGTCGGTGTAGACATTGCAAATCACAAAAAAACACATCCATTTTTGTCGCTGCAATTTCGACTTCAGTATTTAACCTTCTCAGCTCTCTTTGAAGCTCCAACTGGTCCACTTCACCAGAAAAGGCAATACTCTGACGCTGACATTCATACTCTTTAATATCAAGTTCATTTAACTTATTTTCACAAATATTAATATTATTTTTAATTTTCGAATGTTGAAATGATTGCTTCTTAGTTTGGAGAGAAATTTCATTATGCCTTGCAACTAACCCACCTAAGTATGCAGGACCTGTAATAAAAAACCTGCAACGAACGCAGTTTTGTTGTAAATATTCATACCCCTTAATAATTATTTAAAAAAAGTTGCCAAACCTACTAATAAAGTTGTACAAATCGAAGAACAAACAGTAACATTCATACCATGCAACTCACCTGCCATGACTTAAGCCAGCTTAATGAAGAAGAGCTTCTAAATTTATCCGAAGAGGAATTGCGTCGCTTGTCGATAAAGTTGCTCAATGATTTAAAAGAAGCTCGCGAATGTTTAAGCCAAAGCTCACGAAATAGCTCTCGTCCACCCAGTAGCGATGCTCCTTGGGATAAATATGCCAACGATCAAAAAAGTAACGAAGAGCTGGTCGAACCTGAAGAAGAAACAGAAAGCCCTGGTAAAAAGCTTGAGGATAAAGTAAAAAGTCCCTCGCCAGAGCCTCAAAAGCAGGACTCGGAAAACCCCTTACGAAAGCCCGGGAAGCAGCCGGGAGCGCAAGGTTTCGGGCGCCAACAAAAAATTGTAATTACGGACTATCAACACCACTATCCTCAGTTTTGTGCCTGTTGCAGTCAGCCATTAAAGACAGATTCGGCAATAGCCTATACCGCCTTTGAAACCCTTGATATTGAATGGGCAGATACTCTGCATCCTGGTATATACCTGACAAATACCAAGCATGTCCTATATGAAACAACGTGCTCCTGTCATCACATCACGCGCAAAGAAGTTCATCGATCAAGCCATGAGTCACTGCCTGAGATCAGTTGCAGTGAATGGCGACTTGTTGGCCCTGGTCTCGCATCCTTGATTGTCTGCCTTAGCTATCGCATGCGCTTATCACGTGAGCGGGTACAGGAATTTTTGCACGATTGGCTAGGGATACGACTCAGTATCGGGACGATTAATAATACGCTTCATGAAAGTGGCGCTGCCGCGATGCCGATTGAAGAGGAGCTCGTACAAGAAATCGTCAATAACGAATTGCTGCACGTAGATGAAACGTCTTGGATGGAGCTCACGACATTTCTATGGTTATGGGTCTTTACCACCGACAGCGTAACTGCCTATTGGATTGCCTCTCGCAGTGCCGAACTCATTGAGAATATATTGGGTGAAGACTATGTCGGCTGGCTAATGAGTGATGGTTATCAGGTCTACCGACGATACCCGAACCGTATGCGCTGTTGGGCGCATTTGCTACGAAAAGCAGAGGGGCTGAAAGAAAGCCTTGATAAAGAAGCGCAACTCTTTGGTAGGCAAACACTTGATTTATTAGGTATGTTAATCACTTCAGTACGAGATGCAAGAAATCAGCACCCGGACGAACCACTATCAAAGACCTACCAATTACAGCTACTGGTCTATCAGCAACTATGCGTACAAATGCAATCGCATACTCACAAAAAATCGGCTGCACTGGCCACGGAAATGCTCAATGATTGGGAGGCTATTTTTCGCGTATTGGATTACCCTCAATACCCATTAACGAATAATGAAGCTGAACGGGCTTTGCGGCATTGGGTCATCTTGCGGGGCATTTGCTATGGTACGCGGACAGAAGAAGGCTCTCGCGTATTTGCCATTTTAATCAGTGTCATTGAAACGTGTCGAAAAAGAAACCAATCGCCCTGGGTTTATTTGGCAGCTGTCATAGCTAGTCAACGGACAGGTAGTGCGGTTCCAGCATTGCCTAGTATTAAGGTCTCTGAATAATTACCCTTCGTTAGCATTCATATATTCAATGAGTAATTTCAATGAAAATATTGACTTTTCCTTCCATGCTTGGCTCTTACCTTGGTTTAAGTCAAGGAACCTCAAATGAGAAATAATAATGCCAGACTCTGTAATAAGAGCATTAAGCTTAATTTCATGACCTGTTAAATCGTTTTTATATATAACCTTTCTCCTAATAACATACCCCATAATAACCCTAAATAATATCAATAATTACAAAATATAAAACTATAAATATAGCACACCTAAAATTTAACCAAAAATGTGTGATTTAACAAAGCTAAACATTAAGTTAACTATATGTATTTTATTAGAACCTATATTATTGGTCAGAATGTTATAAAAATTCAATATATAACACTTTTTTTATTTATTAAAAATAATACCACTTATACGCATCTTAAAAATATCTATAAAAAAAATTACTAAAAATAATATTCATTAAAATGTGATAAAAATAGAATATATAATAATTAATTTTTTATATTCATGATTAATTCCTACAATGTTATAAAAATTCATTCGATAAAAATCCTAGCACACAACAAAACACACATATACAATTGATTACATTAACATTTATTATATTTAAAAAGTAAAATAGGTTTTATTGACTACTAATTACACATAAAAACTCACAAGTAATAGTCGTTATATACATACAAATTTTACAAAAAATATTAATGTTGATAAGGCAACGCTTGCCTGTTTTATTAGGTTGTCACTCACCTCCCTCCTATAAAAACGTAAACATTCAGACTCCCTAATAATTATGGGTCTTCCCGATTTCGAGGGGTATGTACTATATGTAGTATGTTGTAATTTGAATATTGAGTGGATACATGGGGTAATATAAGTCAAATTTAAGATGAAGGACCTAACCTGAAAATGAGCGGATATTGTTACAAATACCTTTGGATATTCCTGATGTGCAAATAGAAACATTTGATGTCACTGCTAAAAAAGGAATGGTCATCACAGTGCGAAGCACCTTCAAAGGAACAACCTGTCGTCAATGTAAAAAGCCGATCGAAAAATTTTATGGTTATGACAAGGAAATCACCCTGCGTCACTTGCCGATTTTCGAGAAGCCTGTATGGATTAAGGTTAGAGCCAACACCAACCATGCTCTATACGAAGAAACGTGTTCATCGTTCAAGCCATCCATCACACTGCCTGAATTAACGTAAGCGCTCAATAGAGCACGTACTTGCCCTATTCAGAAATGCCAGGTTTTTTAATGTTCCAAGGCAGCAAGGCCTCCACTTTATCAACCGTATCAGCATGGGGTAAAGCGGTGAGTACCTGCTTAAGATATTCATAAGGCTCCAATCCGTTTGCTTTGGCCGTTTCTATCAGGCTGTAATGTACGGCACTGGCATGAGCCCCCGCAGGTGTATCAGAAAATAACCAGGCTTTGCGCCCTATTACAAAGGGTCGAATCGCATTTTCCGCCAGAATATTGCTTATGTTGAGCTCCCCATTGCTGCAATACACATTAAGCTTATCCCACTGGTTGCTAAGATAAGTCATTGCCTTGCCTGTCAGGCTGTCTTTAGGCACTTTATGCCGGTTATCTTCCAGATAGGCTTTAAGCTGATTTAGTACCGGGATGCTTTTCTGTTGACGCTGCAGATACTTTTCATTCACCGAAAGTGTTTTGATTCCTCGTTCAATCACGTACAGTTTATTAATCAGGCTCAGTACTTTGCCTGCTTTTGAGGGCTTGTTGTTTTTGCCCTTCTTGGCTTTGGGTTGTGCATTATGCGCTTCTTTAAAATAACGACGCGCATGATCCCAGCATCCCAATTGAGTCATGCCATTTTTTAGGCATGCGGCATTGTATCCTGCATAGCCGTCGGTTTGCAGGTAGCCGCCATAGCCATCCAGCAGGCGCAGAGGCACCTCACCACTCCGAGATGGATCGTATTCAAACAGGATGCTTTTTTCACCCGGCGGCCCGCCCAGCGTGACCCACATATATTTATCCGAGCTTGCCGATCGCCCCGGTTCCTTTAAGACCTGAACCCGCGTTTCATCGGCCTGTATGACGGTTCCCAGCTGTTGATGCTCTCGCATCAGGTTGATCAGAGGCTGAAGCTGTTTGGCGAGAGCAATGACCCAGTTGGCCAATGTTGCTCTGGAAAGTTCACCGCCATAACGCGATAAAATCCCTTCCTGACGATACAAGGGCAAGCCATCTGCATATTTGGCAATAATGATGAAGCACATCAAGCTGATACTTCCCATTGCTCCGACAATAGGATGCCCCGGCATTTTCGCTGCTGTAAGCCGACGCTGTTTTTCACCGTCAATCCGGTCGACAAAAACAGCTTTTTCCTGCATGTATTCAAGCACCCGTACTTTGGCAGGAATAATATCCAGCTCTTCTTTCACCTTGGTGAAGAAAGTATCAATGGCACCTTCTTTTTCTGCCTCCGTCAAACGAATGAAAACTTGCTCGCGCGGCAATTTATCTGAAAAGGGTTTGCGCCCCGGCTTTTTCTTGGTATCCGTCGAACTTGCCTGATTCTCATCGGCAAGAGCTTCATCCGCTCCCTCTGATTCCTCATTACCATCCACTTCATTCTCTGCCTCATCAAATAAAGAAGTTTGGTGAGATTGTTCACTAGAGGGGGCAAAACGTTTTATTTTGGATAAGCGAAGTGCTTCTTCCAGAATGCGTATGCGCTTTTGCTGTTCGGAAATGACACCGGATTTGATCTCGACAACACGCGTCAATTCATCAATGGTCTGATCTTTTTCAAACAACAAAGCAATGCCTTCCGGCAGCAAAGAACAGGCTTTATCTTGTTGTTTTTTATTTGAAATATCGGCTGAAGTCATGCTGATATTATAGCATTTTCAGAGGCAATAATGAACGTAAAAACACTTAAAAAACAGACTCATATTGGAGTTTTTTATGGCCTTGCATTGCGCTGATATCAAAGCCGTCAAGTAACCAATTCAACTGTTGTCCCGTTAAAGTGAGCGTCTCCTCATCACCTTTGGGCCACTTGAATTTTTCTTCTGCCAATGACTTGTAATACAGTACAAAACCATTATCTTCCCAGAACAAACATTTGATCTTGTTCCGCCGTTTATTGGTAAAGGCATACAAATGCCCTTCAAAAGGATTATGCCCTAACTCGCACTCAACAATAGCCGATAGCCCTCGATGCGACTTGCGAAAATCAACGGGTTGCCGATACAGGTACACCTCCGTTAAAGACAGAGAGGGACGCATGACAACAGCCGTCATCGCAATAGCTCTAGCATGGGCCGGATGAAGTGCATATTATCCTGCGTAATGCCTTCCAATCGTGTACCGTCATTAAATTGTAACGACAATCCGGTGACAGGCTCGGCTGAGGGTTCCTCATCAACCTGAATGCGTGCAAATCCGGAGTGGTCAGTGGATTTTACTGTTGATTTGCATTTCCGATAGCTGAACTTTTGCGGGCATAAATCGTGTTGCCGACAATAAGCCGCCTGGGATTGCCCTGATGCTTGCCAGTGCTCTATGTGAGTAGACCAGAACGTTTCAGCCCGTACTTTTTCTAATGCCGCCATTTAAAATCCCCGTGGTATTTAATGATGGGAATAGTGTTGCATTAATGTGAGCAGCTGGGAATTACGCTGAGAATTGAGCGCTTACGAATTAACTACAGTGAATGGCGACTTGTTAGCTCCAGTCTCGCAGTTCTGACTGTCTGCCTTAGCTATCGCATGCGCTTGTCACATGAGCGGGTGCAGGAGTTTTTTGCATGATTGACTAGGGATACAGATCAGTATCTGGATGATTAATAATATGCTTCATGAAAGCAGCTCTGCCGCGATGCCAATTGAAGACGAACTCGTACAAGAATACGTCAAGAGTAAATTACTGCATGTAAATGAAATGCACTGGATGGAGCTCACGATATTTCTATGGTTATGGGCATTTACCACCGACAGCGTAACCGCCTATTGGATTGTATCTCGCAGCGCCGAACTCATTGAAAATATATTGGGTGAAGATTATTCTGGCTAGCTTAATGAGTGAGTGATGGTTATCAGGTCTACCGACGACACTCGAACCGACTCCGCTGTTGGGTGCATTTGCTACGAAAAGCAGAGGGACTAAAAGAAATCATTGATAAAGAAGAACAACTATTTGATCGGCAAACGTTTGATTTATTAGGTATATTAATCACCTAAGTTTTGATTATGCACTTAACACAGGTAAAGGCGCAGGAACCCGCGAAAAGACGTAAGTTCTGCGTAAATACGTGCATACAGAGGCTTATCAGAGACTTAGTTTGGCTATACTATTTCGCGATTAATATGCTTAAACCTAACACACCTGCCTAAAGTGCATAATCAGAACCTAAGTGCGAGATGCAAGAAATCGACAGCTGGACGAACCACGTTTAAATACCTACCGATTGCAACTATTGGTATCAGGAAAAACTATATCGCACGACAGACATGAAAATATTTAATTTTTATCAAGCCAAAATTTCTTAACATTAGATAGAACAAAGTGTAAATGGAGCCAAGGGGCCAGATAATTATGCTATTTAATATTAATAAACCTTATGTACTGAAGTTTCCAAAAAAATCATCAAGCCACCATGCGTAACAGTACGGCAATCAGTGGATTTATCGGGGAGTTGCTTGGTTTGGGGCAAACATGATTAAAATCCGGGTTCAATGCTGCCTCGGTAATGATGCGCCGCACGTCTGAAAAGGCAAAACTGGCGCGCCCTTTTACTTTGTGCCGACGCTCCGGATCCGCCTTTAAACGGTCGGCATAAATCCAGGTCAGCGTACTTGCCATCATACAAAAATTCAAATGATTGGTCACGGAATGCGCATTACGACACTGACTTTTTTGACTGCCGATGTCTTGTTTCAACTCCTTGAATCCTGATTCGATTTTCCATCTCGCACCATAAAACTCGATCATTTGCGTGACCGATAATGACAAGTCCGTGCTAAACAGTGCGATCCATTGCGTTTTACGAAAAACCCACACGACGCGTACTTTGCATTTTAAACTTTTCAGCATGACAATGCGTTCATGGGCAAGTACCGTACGCTGTTTGCCATAAAGAGTCACCTGATATTCGGCGGCTTCGTGACGAATGCATTTTGCCATTTCTGTTGCCGAACCCAAGCGCTGGCCATATTTTCGAGGTCTCCCTCGCTGCCCAGATTGTCTTGTCTCGGGAAGATCATATAAAACACTATTACAGCGCAGGCGCGACAGAATATCAAACAGACTGCCTACCTCTTTGCGTACGGGCTTTAACAAACCTGCATTGCCAAACCAACTATCGGTCACCGCGAGTATTTGCTTGCCGGAAAAATGATTTGCAACCCCGATGATCATCTGTGCAGCTTGGCCGATCTTGGTTTCAAACGACTGCAATCGACCTTTGATCTTCGCTCGATCGGATTGTGCATCAATCGCTTTCTGTGGAAGGTAGTGGCGAAAATCTAAAAACAAACAGGCCCAACGATTTTTTATTTGCTTGAGCAAACCGATGGCTACCACGTTTTGTGCCCATGGGTAGTCGCTTTGATTGGCTTTGGCCGCATGATCATAAATGGTTTCGCAACCAAAGATTTTTTTGCCCACTTTAGGGTTGATGAAATCATCCAGGGCAATTAATAATCGGTCGTCCGTTTCAGGGTTGTCGATCAGGTCCCAGGCTGTTTTCCATAAACCTTGCCACGGTAATTTGGTTGATGCCATGAATGTGTAAAATCGTTTCCGCTTGATATTGATACCGAACAGCGTTTCAAGGCTACGCCATAAATTGGAACTAATGGAGGAAGTAAACGGGACAATGATCGACAGTAGCGTATAGGCAAATAACGAGGCTCTTTCTTTGCCGAGCGTGGTTTCTGAAAAATGTGATTGAAGAGGAGAAAGAAGATCGCGTAAAATGAACATGAATAAGGCTTTTTTGTTTGTATAATCAATTTGTTAGCACTGTTTATTATACTACAAAATACAGCCTTATTCACTATCAACCTGTTGTTTTTAAAGTAATTTGTACTTAAATATTAGTAATTGCTAATATTTTTCGAAAATTAGACTTTCCTAATATTTGGCTGACAAAAAACTGGGAAACCAAGCTCAGCGATATATGGACTGTATGATTTTAATTGGATCTTGCGTGCAATGTGGCAAACCCATTAATAAATGCCCCTATCCGCCTATATACCCCCCTAAAAACTGGGAAACTTCAGTTTAAGAAGCCATGTTATCAAAAAAGAAAAATCATAGGATTTAGACTCTAAAAACAACTAAATAGTATATTTAATAATGGGGTTCTTATATCAATATAATAAAAAAAGGTTGCGTGAAATTGATCGGCGCGTTCGGTATCTGCAAAAATGCTTGGATAATCTTAAAATCGTTGATTATCATTCTGAACAGCAGGGTAAAGTTTTTTTTGGGGCTTGGGTAAAAATAGAAAACGATGCTGGTGAAAGTAAACGTTTTCGTATTGTCGGCTATGACGAAATTTTTGGTCAGAAAGATTATATTTCTGTAGATTCACCGATGGCACGGGCTTTGTTAAAAAAAGAAGTGGATGATGAAGCGATTGTAAAAACTGCAGCGGGCGTATTTACTTGGTATATTAATACCATTCAGTATGAGGAATAACCATGTAGGAGGAGCCTTTGGCCGCGACCTGTTAAATTCGCGGCCAAAGCCCCCTCCTACTCTACTGCTGCATATGCATCGGCAACGAGTTGCGGTACATTGCTACCAGTCAAAGCCTCTAAAAAAGCCACTAAATCTTGTACTTCAGCCTCACTCAAATTTAAAGGCTTAATCAACGGATCTAACACTTCATTCACCACCCCACCTTGATTATAAAACTGCACCACCGCAGTCAAATTTGCTATTGAACCGTTATGCATATAGGGAGCCGTTAAAGCAATATTACGCAAACTCGGGGTTTTATATTTCCAACGATCTTGTGGGTTTTGAGTAATCGCATAACGCCCTAAATCATTAGTGCCTGCCGCAGCAACCGATTTTAAATTTTGCCGATCCACTTCCACAAACACTCCAGGCGCCACTTGGATGCTTTGTTTGGCTGAGACTATCTGCATAGATTCCTGATAACCAATTCCCGTATTATGTAATTGATTATCAGTGAATAAAGCATACCCTGCTGCTATGCTATGACACTGACTACACCCCGCTTTGCCGGTAAATAATTGCAATCCATGTTTTACAGCAAGGCTTACCGCTTGTTTTTGCTTAGCAAAATACCAGCGATCAAACTTGGAATCGGCTGAATTCAAAGTACGCTGATAGCTGGCAAGTGCTTGACCAATGGTCAGCATATCTGGCTCTTGCGCAAAGCTTTGCACAAATAAGCCCTGATAATCAGGCAGTGCTTTGATTTTATCGACCACAAAACCAATAGAAGGGTTAGCCATTTCATTAGCTGCTAATAACGGCCCCCATACTTGTTGCTCTAAACTACTCTCCCTACCATCATGAAATAGTGTTGTTGCATAAGCGACATTGTAAATAGTCGGGCTATTGCGCGGTACAGTTCGGCCTTCAATACCCACTGCCGTTTGCATTTCATTACTACTAAAACCTTGCTCTGGAATATGACACATCGCACAAGAAAAAGTATCATTCAGTGATAATCTGCGGTCATAAAATAACTTCCTGCCTAAAGCTACTTTAGCAGCTGTTATTGGGTTATTACTGGGTACGGGCACTTTTGGCAAACCTAGCATGGGTCGCTGTATAGTCGTCAACAAATTAGTTGCCTTACCTTGTCGGTGGGACAATGCCATCGACTGAGTTTGATAGTTCTGCTGCGCATAATGTTGCTTATTGTCACCTGCTTGATAGAGAGCAGCGGACTCAATATTGTTAGCAATTTGTGGCACCTCTTTTTCTTGCAACAACGTTTTAACATCATTAATTAAGGTATCAGCATGTAAAAAGGTAACACTGTAGATATTACGTATTTTTTTATTAGTATCAATTAAATAGACGCGTAGGATATGAGAAAAAGTCCCTGTAAATTCACCTTTATCGTCATACACTTTCTGGATACTTTGCTGATAATTATCTAAGATCGGTTGCAACTGCCGTTCTGATTGTGTGGTTAGAAATTGCCAATCTACACCCTCACCTTGAAAGCTTTTGGCATAGCGTGCCATTGCCTCGGGCGCATCATGTTCGGGATTAAAGCTTAAGGTTAATAAACGTAGTTTGCCGCGCAATTGGGTTTCTTGTTGTAAGCGGCGTTTGATTTTATGGAACACCATAGTGGCTAAGGGGCAGCCATTTACATCACTACAGGTGGAGTAAATAAAACTTAGCAATACAATTTTATCTCCCATTAACTCATGTAATTGTTGAGTTTGGTTATCAGTGCCAAGTACTTCACCATCTGCTGCGGTGCTAATAACGGGTAAAGCATAACTGCCTACTGGCGAAATTTCAAAGGCTAATGGACTATAGCCTGGTGCTAATTTTATTGGCAACGCATCAGCCAACACACCTTGACTATACAAGAGCCCTATTAACCATAATCTAATCAATATTCCCATAACGCGCCTCTGTTAAACAAATAATAGCTCTTTCCTGCTCCAAGGTGTGCTGGCGATAGGAAACGCATCAACCCAAAAAAGATGCGCTTCATACCTCAGCAGCATCCTATGCTTGCCACCATTAACGGGTGATACTTAAAACTTAAGTGGCTCCAACTTAGCCAATTTTTCTACTGAATTATCTGAGTTAAGACCAGAATACAAAGAATAAGCCCCAAAACGCATCTGATGCGCACGGCCTAATTTTTCTTTGATAAAATCAATGGCAAACTGTTGTTGTAGTTTTTTACCATCCCAACTATATAATTTCAGATACTGCTCATTGTCCTGCCCTTTCTTATCCCAATTTGCTAGTAATGAAGAGCTATAATATAAGCGCTTACCATCCCAACTAGAAGACACCATATTCACTTGTGCGCCAATTTTTTGCTCAAATACTTGCTTAGGGTTAAAGGGGTCAGAAATATCAAAACCACGGGTTTTGCCATCCATAAAGGTATTGACCCAAAGCATGTTGTCATCACTTTGAATGGAAATATCGACAGGTAACGGAATTTTGCTCGGATCACCAATATCAGCGACGGCTTTACTTTGCCACTCGCCTTGTTGATCTTCATAGATTAACCAAATTTGTGAGGTCAATGCGGTAGTAGTAAAACAGTAATTATGATTGGGGTTCCAAGCACAACGAATTTCCAACGGCGCACCTGGCACATCCATGACTTTCTTCGGTTGTCGCGCATGTAAATCCCATTGCACCACGGTATTGCCAAAGTGTTGCATCGCGGTTGCATCGCCCAACATTTTGCCGAAATCCATCATATAGTTGGACCAGCCAGTAAATGATGAGGTAAACATAGCATTACGTCGTGGTAATACCCGCACATCATAGCCATAACCATCCGCATATTTACCTGATTTCACTGCACCACGTAAGTCACTGTCCGTCGGTGTCCAGTGAGTAGTAATATATTTACCTGTATTACTGTATTCCACCAGCGCAGTGCGACCACCATGATCTTTACTATTTGATAAACCGGTAATCATCATCCGGCCAGGTAAAGCATAGGTAGTATGCGGCCCTACCACACCACCACTTTTAGCTACAAAGTCCTTAATGACTTTACTTAAGCGTGGTTTGGCAGGGTCAGTATGCACATCAAAAATAAACAACTTATTAGTATCTAAGCCGCCTGCCCATAAATACTTACGATCATCGGTAAAACCAGAGTGATGCGCTTCATTACGCCCACCGACTGATAAACTATTAATGACTTTTCCGTAATTTTTGGATTTAGGATTTACATCCACAGTGACTAGTTTGTCCTGCTCGTCGCCCACACCTTGCATGCCTAAAGTCCAGACATAGACAAAATCTTCTTGGCCGGTAATTTTAGCCATATAAGGTGATTGGCAGGTTTCATCAGCTTGCACAGCTGTTGTCAACAATAAAGTGGCTGCTGAAAACATGCCTGCTAATAATGATTTTTGCCATGAATTGTGCTGTTTATTTGCAATATGCATTGTTCTTCCTCGATTTAAGTATTTATTATTGTTATCGTTTTTGAATAATACTCTCTATTTACAACTAGGCTTTTATTCTCCTGTAGTTGGGTCAATAATGGTTGTTATTTCGTTAATTGCATTTGCTGGGAACTCGCCACGCGTTGCATGTTCACAAATCGTTTTCTCATCAGGGGCAATATAAACACAGTACACTTTGTCCGCTGTCACATAACTATGCAACCATTGTATTTGCGGCCCCATCTCTGTTAATACACAGCAGGACTTTTGCGCAATTTGTTGTAACTCAATAGCAGTTAAATCACCTGCTCCTGGAATTTCACGTTCAATAATATATTTAGGCATAACTTCTCCTCTAGTAGACCAGTGGTCTTATAAATAATAATTAAAAAAGGCACAATTACAACTACTCGCGCCCATACCTTGCTTCTGCAACATCCTGTTATGGAACGCTGGAGCATTCCAAGATGAATTCCCACGCTGGTGCATGGGAACTATTAAAATTCACATCGTTCCACACGCTCCAGCGTGGGAATGCAGCCAGTGACGCTCCAGCGTCAAGACTGAAAAAACCGTGCTTGCCAAGGATGCCAGGAAATACAACAACGCATATGGGCTCAGCATTGTTGGGGTTCGTGCCTCACTCTCAACCTACCCTGTTACTAAACCTTAAAATAATCATCCAATAATGTTTCTCGAAACTCCTGCAACGGTGCTACTGATTGCTCAATTTTCATACGCAATAACGCTCCTTGCCAATTATTAACCAATAAATCCGACATGCTTGCTGCGGTTTTATCAGTACGCACCACTCCTTCCTGTTGCGCACGCACTAAAGCTGATTCTTGCAAACTACGATAGCGTTCAATCGCCACCTTTAACGCGCAATGACACACCTCACTGGTATCCCCAATCTCGCCCATTAAATTACCTAACAAACAGCCGCCTTTATAACCTGACTTGTCTACCTCACTAATCAGTTCACTATAATATTGGCGCAAAGCCGCTAAGCCATCTAATTGCGGATTACGCAAGTGTCCTTCTAAGCGCAGTAAAAAAGGCTCTATATAATGAGTGATTGCTTGCGCGGCAAATTCTTCCTTGCTACCAAAGTAATTGTAAAAAGAGCCTTTCGGCACCCCCACAATATCTAAGATTTCTTTTAAGCCTGTGCCATGATAGCCCTGCTCCATTAGCATTTTCACACCTTGGTCTAACAGCTTTTCACGTTTGATTTGTTTGTTATTCATATCTACCATGAGCTTAATATACGACCAGTCGTCTCAAAATGCAAGGGTTTTATTTTTCTTCTGCAATGACAGACTACGCAACTTACAAACAAGCGGTTTAAGAAAACTTTAAAAACGGCATATAATTGCCACACCATCAATGTCATTATTATGACACTTACCTGATTTCCTACATAAAAACTTTATATCCAATTGATATATTAGAATTAATTTCTTATGGCACATTTATCGCTTCATACTCAATAACAAAGCAATACCCAGTATGAGGAAAGATCATGAATCAGCCAACTAATAACCTTGCCATCGTCAGTAATAATACTTTTGAAGCAACAAAAGCTGTTAATTTGCATCATTACGATATTAGTAGTGCATTACAAACTACCTTGGAATTTCATGAACTTATTCAAATTTTCAGTAGCAAAATTCAAGAGCTAGTGCCTCATAATGGTTTTATCTATACCAATGCCGCCTTTGATCTCGATATTCAAAATGGCATTCAAACAAAAAGTTCATGCAGTTATGCTTTAAAAGTTGAAGACCAAGATTTGGGTGAGCTTAAATTATTGCGTCATACTCGCTTTAATAAACAAGAACTAAACTTATTAGAAACCTTGCTTTGTTGCCTTATTTACCCTTTACGTAATGCCACTATTTATAAACAAGCTTTACAAATGGCATTAACTGATAGTTTGACACAAACAAATAATAGAGCTGCATTCGATGACTCTATTAAAAGAGAAATGACATTGGCGACTCGTCACTCTAATAACTTATCACTTATTTTTGTGGACATTGATCATTTTAAGGCTGTTAATGATACTTACGGACATGAGTGTGGAGATCAAGCACTTAAATCGGTCGCAAAATGTATTAAACAGAGTATTCGTGCTTGTGATATTGCTTATCGTTATGGTGGTGAAGAATTTGTGATCTTACTTAGCGATACCGATATTGATGGTGCCCAATTACTGGCCGAAAGAATTCGTGCCAATATTGAAAATTTCAGCTTGGCCTATGGCATGGAGCTGATTAAATTAACTGCCAGCTTGGGTATCAGTGCTTTAAAAGGTAATGACTCAGTTGATAGCTTTATTAGAAGGGCCGATACTGCCATGTATCAAGCAAAAGAAAGTGGGAGAAATACCATCAGCATGGCAAGTTAAGAGGCGCATTATTGAGCTACGATTGAAGTATATTTGAGCCCTCATTGTCTATTTGCTTTAAAATAACAACTCTATTCCGCAAGGCCAATACTGCGGATTGATATACTACTGTCACTACGAATAGTATTTCAAGTAATCAAAGTCGGTTATTTTGCCAGTAGGGATGACTCATATAATGCCATCAGAAAGCACACCTAATTCAGCTAGAATTTCCAATAATCGACGCAAAAAACAGCGTTGGCATTTTTTTTCTTTATTTCAAAAAGGCTCTATTTTTCAATGGACTTTGATTATTTTTTTTATCGTCACCCTGCCATTAATTGGTACCTTACTTTACAGTGTTTCTAGTATTCAAGACTATATTAATAAAAGCCAAGAAACCTTATTTCAAACGCTTAAAGTTATTGAAAATAGTCAGCTGTTAAGCAATGATTTATTACTGATGGATCGCAGTATTCGCCAGTACTTAGCGGTGGATGATATTGATTATTTCCTTATCTACCAAACTCACCACCAACATTTTGTCGATATTGCAACACAGCCACAACAATACCAGTTAACACCCCAGCTACAACATTCCTTAAGTACGCTAAGTAACCATGAAGCTCAGATTTTTAATAAGACCTTAGTCAGTCAAAAAAGCATGACTAAGCAACTGGTAGCAGACGACATCAAGGAATACACCGCTCTACGTACTGAAGCAGAACAGTTTCTTGAACAAAGCAATGCACAAATGCGCGTAGAAACAGCCTCATTATCTGCTTTGGCTAAAACCCTCAAAACTCAGGTGAAACAAGCAGCACTCTTTTCAGTACCAATAGCATTGATTCTCGGCCTGCTATTGCTCTACCTAATCAATCGGCCGATCAAACATATTGAGCGTGCCATTCGTAAACTAGGTCATGCACAATTTAATCGTCCTATCTATATAGAAGGCCCAAGTGATTTACGCGAAATTGGCCAGCGCCTTGAGTGGCTTAGAAATGAATTGAATTTATTGGAAAATAGTAAGCAATTTTTTATTAAAAATATTTCACATGAATTAAAAACGCCTTTAGCAACAGCTATTGAAGGCACTGGCCTTCTACAAGAAGAATTTGTGGGACAATTAAACACTGAACAACATAAAATTATTGAACTGTTACAAATTGCGAATATGCGCTTAAATAGCTTAATTGGAAATTTACTGGAGTTTCAAAAAGCAAATTCAAAGTCTGCCTCCATGCATTATTCGCAATTTAATCTCAACCAACTCATCAACCAGATTAGCAAGGATTACCAGTTGTTGCTCAATAGAAAACAAGTCACTGTCACTGTCACTGCCATTGACATCAAAATAACGGCTGACCGTGATAAAATACGGGTCATTATTAGTAATCTATTTTCCAACGCCCTTAAATTTTCACCGACTGGGGCTGAAATTAAGATTAAATTGCAAATAGTGGGACATAATCTACATATGCTTTTTGCCGACCAGGGCGTAGGAGTTAGCAGCGAACAGGCTCCGCATATATTTACCGAGTTCTACCAACAACAAACACCTGATAGCTGGAAAATCAAAGGTTCAGGGATTGGACTGAACCTAGTCAAAACCTATGTATTAGCACATCAAGGTCAAATAAAATTACTATCTGCTAATATTCTCTATTCGGGAGCGAATTTTTTGGTTATATTACCGCTAACACCTAGCTAATATTATTAACACTTCTGGCTCAGCATGAAATGTCTTCCTTACTTTTATTACATACTCTTTTTAAGCTTATCGGCTTGTCAAGTCCCTTTACCTTGGCCTGCTATCGAGGAACCTACGCCTCCCATTGAGCAAGAGCCAAGACAGTTAACACCTAGCCAACTGGAACAATTAATGGCTTATTCTGCAAACTTTACCAGTGATTATGCCAAAGAGCCTAAAAATACTTGTGCAAAATATAAAAAATTACATCAACAAGGCGATTGGTTTGCAAGTTGGGTGCTAGCCTACAACACTCCTAAAAGTGGACGTAATACTTGCCTAAAAACAAAAGAAATCATTAGTATTTTGACTGCATTGGAAACTAATAAACAACTTGCAACAGAACTACTATGGTTTAACCAGTATTATCTGCAACTGAATAAGACCCTGAAAAGTAAATCAAGAAGAATATACAGACTGCAGCGTATCATCAATAAAAATAAGCAACAATTAGATGACCGACAATTAGAAAACCAACAACAAATAGAAGACCTACAACTAGAAAATCAAGATATCAAAGAAAAACTTGATGCTCTCAAAGCTATTGAAACCAGCATCCATCAATAATATTCATGACAACAACACAATTAAGTCAATTTTCTGGCCAGCGTATTTTATTAGTTGATGATGAGCCTAGTTTACTAGAACTTTTATCAATTCGTTTAAGTGCCGCAGGACTCACCATAAAAACAGCCAGTAGTGGTACTGAAGCGCTTAGCCTGATAACTCAATTTCTCCCTCATCTAGTTATTACTGATTTACGTATGGATGAAATGGATGGCATGCAATTTAGCAGACTCATTCAACGTGACCACCCAACCCTACCCATCATTATCATTACTGCACATGGCACCATCAAAGAAGCCGTTGCGGCAACCAGTGAAGGTGTATTTGGTTTTATTACCAAGCCTATAGACAATACCGAGTTACTCAGCACCATCAATAAAGCTTTAACCATCAATGCTGGCGAACCACATCAAGCTCCCGCCGAAAATTGGCGTTCTGCCATTTTAACGCGTAGCCCATTAATGGAGAACCTATTAAATCAAGTAAGCCGACTTGCTCGCGGCGATGCCAGTTTATTTATTTTCGGTGAAAGCGGTACAGGTAAAGAACTGATTGCCCAAGCCATCCATAAAGCAAGCCCACGCCATAATAGCCCCTTTATTGCCGTGAACTGTAGTGCTATCCCTGAAGATTTACTGGAATCTGAACTATTTGGGCACATTAAAGGTGCATTTTCAGGTGCGCTCAGTACTCGCAAAGGCCTATTTCAAGCAGCAGACTCGGGCACTTTATTTTTAGATGAAATTGGTGACATGTCACCATCCTTTCAGGTCAAACTATTACGCGCATTACAAGAACAACAAATTCGTCCCGTTGGATCGGATCATTCCGTCCCAATTGATGTACGCATCGTATCAGCAAGCCATCATGACTTAGAAAAAGAAGCAACTGCGGGTCACTTCCGCATGGATTTATTTTATCGCTTAAATGTAGCGACCTTAAAAGTTCCTAATTTATCGGAGCGTCGTGAAGATATCCCTGTATTAGCCAATCATTTTATGCAGCACTCTGAAGACACTTATAGCTATATAGCTAAAGGATTTTCCAAACAAGCACTTGAGCTATTAGTCACTTACGACTGGCCAGGCAATATCCGCCAATTAATGAACGTGGTCAAACATGTATCAGCCCTGTCCACTACACCTATCGTCCCTGTTAACTTAGTCGAAAAAGTATTGCAGGAAAGCCCAAGTACTCTGCAAGGCCTAAAAGAAGCAAAAGACCAGTTTGAAAAAGATTATCTTATCAAACTCCTTAGCTCTGTTAATGGCAATGTCAGCCAAGCTGCCCGCTTAGCAAAACGTAATCGCACAGAGTTTTATAAACTATTAGACCGGCACCAATTAAAAGCAAATACTTTTAAACAATAAATAACCGCGAACTAGTTACCAAAAAATTTATTTTTATAATCATTTTTTAATTTATGTCTAAAAAAAACGACAAATATAAAAAAATACCCTAATCTGTACCAGCCGTATCTCAACACTATAAAAATAATTTTAAATGTCTCTAAAGAGAGACACTTCTTCCGAAGACTTCCTCTGGTAATAATAACTCAAATTATTAACACCTACCTTTTAAACCTACACTTCGCACAACCAAGAAACATTAAAACTATCCCACTTTAATCTATGTTTCACCTAGTCACTGAGGCTTATACCCTACTAATTTTTTCAAAAGCAAGCTACTAAAACTAGCATATAGCAGCTTATGTAGCTGTTCCAATTACAAAGCCATCAGCAAAAAACCAACCCATAGAGGTCTACCGCCGTGACCAAGTAAAGTATACCTTTTGAAAACCAGAAAATTGTCTCTAAATTACGACTAATTGAAAGCATTCAACCACTAGACAAGCTATAAAACTAAGTGGACAAATGACTGAGTACCCATCTTAGTAAGAGCACTCTTTAAAAAAAATAAAATAAACATTTATTTTCAATGCATTATAGTAAAAACATGATAGAACACATTCTAAATATTCATTATTGGCATGACTAATGCTTTATTGATTAATACTGATGTTTCCCAGTTTTTTGAAAAGAATATAAAGTAACTGGCGTATTTTTGAATAGACTTGCCACATAACGCTTCCAAGCACTATTAAAATATTACAGCCTATATATTCAAGGATTTTATTCTTAATTTATTGGGAAACCTCAGCATTGATTCAATATAAAGTAATTATTCAGATACCCCAGCTAAATTTAACTATTTGTATAGGATGGTTCAGTACTTTTGCAACTCTCACGAGTCACTACGTACGTACCTAAGCGGGCACTTTGCCCTACGCACTATATTCATAAGGCACTGAATATTTACCAATCACAAAGGAATAAAGCATGTTTGATAATTATTTTGAGATATTTTTAGCTGACACCTTAGAAGGACGTAAAATTCATTTCAATATTCGTTACCAAGTTTATTGTGAAGAATTGGGCTATGAAGACCCAGAACAGTTCCCTGATAAGCTAGAATTTGACAAGTGGGATCCTCAAAATGATCATGATGCAAATACACAGCTGTTTTTAGTACGCCTAAAACATACTGGCCAATGGATTGGTGCCATGCGATTAGTACACCACACTGGTACTTCGCTTCCTTTAGAAGAGGTCAGCACATTAAACCACAGCATCAAGCACCCTAGTATTGAAATCTCCAGACTTTGCCTTATCAAAGAAATAAGAAGGCCTTATATTCAAAATGCTTATGGAATAAATGAAAATAAAACAGAAATTAACAATGCAACGAGTATTACCAAAGACTTTGAACATATAAAATTATTTTATAGTAACCCTAAGGTCAAAAGTACTATTATTTGGGGTTTATTCAATGCTACTACGACTTATAGCAAAGCCAATAATATAAAAAAATGGTATTTATTATCTAGTAAAGCATTAATACGAGTTATAAGCCGTCAGGGCTTTAAAATTGAACAAGTTGGCTCTGACTGTGAACATCGTGGCAAGCGTGCCCCCTACCGTTTTGATGTTAATGAGATATCTAACCACCCTATTTGGGATGATTTTAAACAACAATATCAGCTGTTTTCAGATTTAATGCGTCCTACTGCTACATTTGCAAACCAAATGACAGCTTAAACTCAAAAGGCCTCCCCCTAGCTCAATATTTATCAAAACTTTTCCTGGAATAAACTGCACATGATCTGCAGCTATGTATTGCCGATTTTTAAGTTTTTAAAATAGCTATAACACCTATTCCTCCATACCCCATTCAAATATGATGAAGCCAATAAAATTGGCTATTTATACCTTTTAGAGCCCAAACTCAGCTTAATTACCATACTCCCATAACGCTTTTATGGGTGCCTGATTTTAAAAAAAAAGCATACCGTAAAAAATCCAACAATTAAAATATACTGCTTAATTTTCAATAAGATAAAATATTTTTCTTAAATACAAATTCTCTTAATTAAATTAATATTTTTACTCAATACATATTTGTTTTGACACGATACTAGTTATCATGATGAAATACACCTGTCACTTACGAGTACCTTACTCACTGACATCAATAAGGCAATAATAATAATAAATATGCCTTAACTGTATTCATAATAGTTTTTTTTATAAAAATAATAACGAGGAAAGTCAAATGGCTGAAGAAAAAGATAACTCAAATATGTATATCGGCGGAATCATTCTAGTTGCGATCATTGGTGTTTTTATCCTAAAAGGCAGAGAGACTGAGCATTTGCAAGCTGGTGCTTCAACAGCATCTACACAAGCTGCATTTGACGCAGCTAATGAAAAAAGAAGAGCAACTGCAAACGTTCTTGAATAAACGTCAATAACTACAAGACATAGCTACAATTAATGAATTATTTTTATAATTCATGTCAAGAAAAGTGACTACCTTAGTCAATAATGACTAAGGTAGTTAACACCACCTCTTAAGGTGAATCCAAAACCAACTAACTTAAATCAGTATTCCCTGCAAACTTCACTTGCATTATCTTCTTAGGCAATACCTGACTAATCTTTAATAATTCAAATACCTCCTGCAATGACAACTGGTTTAGTTGCTCCTCCGAGGTGTAGCGTAATGCAAAAAAACTATTTTGCTGCCCAGCAGGGTACTTTGACTTTATATCCGCAATAACCTGCTTGACCAACTGTCTAGCTTGCTTTATATCACGCTCTTCATTATTTAGTCTCTTTTTACTTTCTCCCTTAAAAGGCTCTGACTCTACAGGTGCCTTAATAGACTTGCGCATTGCAGCCAAGCGCTTACTATTACCCAAGCCCACTAAGCTACCTACACTAACAGCGCTCTTTTTTTGCGTATTTTTCATATTTTAAAATTATCTACTTGCCATTTTTTTAACGCATTCAAGTACAATTCACCTTCCACCGAACGCACTCTTTGCCCAAGGCTATCTACCGTATCCCCAGCTAAAACAGGAACCCGACACTGCAACAACACAGGCCCTTCATCATACACAGAGTTAATAACCTGTACTGAAGCACCACTTTCATTATCACCTGCCTGTAATACAGCAGCATGCACAAAATCACCATACATTTTATGCCCACCGTGCAACGGTAATAGTGATGGATGAATATTTAAAATTTTATTGCTGAATGCCTGCAATGTCTCAGCACCAACCTTTTTCATATAGCCAGATAAAACCACAATATCAGTCTCAACCGTTTTTAAGGCTTCCTTAATAGTGTGGTCTTCATTACCAGGGTGTGTTTTACCACTAATATGCAGTACTTCAATATCATGCTCTTTGCACCAAGGATAAATGCCTGTGGTTTTATTGTTGGTAATTAAAATACCAATCTCAAACCCCTGTAGAACCTGCTCCCTAATTGCCGAGATAATGTGTTTGGCCGAGCTGCCACCATGTGAAGCTAAAAAACTTATTTTCATTATTTATTGGATATCCTAATATTATTGATTAATCACTTTTTGTAACACTGTCCAAGCTGCCAATTTTTTCTGGTAACTCATAGCGGCATAAGCTGGACTAGTTGAAGGCAGCCTAGTGTAGGCTAGAGATTTATATTGTTCAGCTAATACTGGCCAAATATGTTTCTTATATAAACTTTCTGCGGTTCCCCCGTTAAAATAAACTTGGATAACAGACGGGTGCTCTGCAAAAAAAACATTAAAATCATTCATTTGCATAGAATCTTTTTCAATAGCTGAGTCTAAGCTCCCTTGACGCTGACAGGACTTTAAAACATCCCAGATCACAACTCCCCTAGCCTGCAAAACTTGTTGGCCTTGGCCATAACCCAAAGGGGTATAATCATTAAACAGTGCTGCCATAATTTTCCAAAAAGCATTACGCGGATGCGCATAATATTGCTGCTTTGTTAATGACTGTACACTGGGCATACTACCTAAAATAAGAACTCGCGCTTGTGTATCGCCTAAAATATTAAAACTGCTAATTATCGCCATATCATTAGCATAAACAATTTTACTGATTTTAACTATATTATTTGCGATAATGCACGCCCTACATTTAAGTGTGCTTATACACTCACTTCTTTACTTTGATATTTATAATAACTGAACTATGTGGTTTAAAAATCTAGCTATTTACCGTTTGACTGAAACCTTCACTTTATCGCCAACTGAATTAGAAGAAAAGCTGGAAAGTTTGCGCTTTAAACCCTGTGGCTCTACCGAGGAATTCAGCTACGGCTGGACATCACCTTTAGGCCGTGGTTCTGACCAACTCATCCATCAAGCCAATGGCTTCATGATGCTCTGCGCGACCAAAGAAGAAAAAGTCCTACCTACTAGCGTTATTAATGAAATGACCGCAGAAAAAATTGCGGAAAAAGAAGAGCAAGAGGTTCGTAAATTATCCAAAAAAGAGCGCTCCGACCTTAAAGACCAAATTATCTTTGAGTTACTCCCACGTGCTTTTTCCTTTTCCAAAAGAACCTTTGCCTATATTGATCCTAAAGGCGGCTGGTTAATTGTTGACGCAGCATCTGCCAAAAAAGCCGAAGACCTTATTAGCTTTTTACGTAAGAATTTAGGCTCGTTACCTGTCGTACCTATCAGCAGTAAAGAAAAGCCTGTCAGCACCATGACGCAATGGCTACTACAAAATGAAACACCTGCTGATATTCTGATTGAAGACGAGTGTGAACTAAGAGCACCTGAAGAGGCGGGTGGCATCATTCGCTGCAAGCGTCAAGACCTAGCTGCTCCAGAAATTAAAAACCACTTAGATACGGGTAAACAAGTGATTAAACTGGCTGTTAGCTGGTCAGACCGATTGTCATTTATTGTTGATGAAAACTTATCTATTAAACGTTTAAAATTCTTAGACCTTATTCAGGATCAAGTAACCGATACTGATGCAGCAACTGCGGAAGAGCAATTTGATGTCGACTTCACCATCATGTCACAAGAGCTAAGTAGCTTTCTGCCACGTCTGCTAGAAATATTTGGCGGCGAAAACCGCCTTTAATGTTCACTTTACGTTACTCATGGAAAATAACGTTCGCTAGTGCTTTATTATCATTAAGCACTAGCACAGCAGCAGTTTCTTTCTTTTTGCCAAATTCTGATAAGGATAGCTTAATTAAAGAATTTGTCAGTGGCATCAACAAGCAAACTATTGCCCAAAAAGATGATGATTTACTTGATATCGCACGCCGTTTTGACTTAGGTCAAAATGAAATCATACGCTTAAACCCCAAGGTTGACCGCTGGTTACCTAAAGCAGGCACTGAAATCCAACTGCAAAGTGAACGTTTATTACCTGATGCGCCACGCTCGGGCGTAGTGCTCAATCTCCCCGAGTTCCGCTTATACTATTTCCCTAAAACAAATAAAAACTCACCTGCTAGCGTTCTTACCCACCCTATCAGTATCGGGCGACAAGACTGGGAAACCCCCTTGGGGCAAACCAAAATTGTTGCAAAAAAAGAAAACCCTAGCTGGCGACCACCTGAATCAATTAAAAAAGAACATGTAGAAAAAGGTGACCCTTTACCTGATGTTGTTCCTGCAGGACCGGATAACCCTTTAGGCTTATTTGCCATTCGTTTAGGCATTCCTGGGTATCTTATTCACAGCACCAACAAACCTTATGGTGTTGGTTTGCAGGTAAGTCATGGCTGTATCCGTATGTACCCTGAAGATATTGAAAAACTATTCCCTGTCATCAGCGTAGGCACCCTGGTAACTATCGTTAATCAAGCCGTCAAGGTTGGCTGGTTTGAAGGGGGTTTATATGTAGAGGTGCATCCGCCACTAGAAACACATCAAGCAGATGATTTGTTGGATATCGCGCTAGATTTAATTGAGCAAGCTAATGCAGGAGTCCTTCCAGTACTAGATGGCTCTGAACTAAGACGCGCCTTAATAGAAAAAAAAGGCTTGCCTATAAAAATTTATGCACAACCTAATAGGCAAACAAACAATAGTTCCAATTTCAATTAGGCAAAAAAAACCCGTTAATTATTTAAAACTAACGGGCTTTCATTAATGCTGTATTAGGGACGAGAATTCAATAATACCCTCATCCCTTAACCAATATTATTTCATCATTGCTTTATTAAGCATACGATCTAATTTTAGGTTTGTTTCAGCTGCTGACTCTGCTGCACGGTTAGCTGCTGCGGTTGCTGCTGCTGAATTTGCTGCTGCATCACTTGCATCACGCGCTGCTTGATCTGCTTTTGCTGAAACTGCAGCATTTTGAGCTTTGACAGTATTTAAATCAGCTTGTAACTTATCTAAATCGCTATCAAGAACTGAATTACCAGCACAACCAAATAGCATACTTGTACCTAAGACTACAGCAGAAACTTTTAATAATTTAATCATTTGCATTATTCCTAAAAAAACAAAACTAAAATTCAGACCTAATTGGTAATGCACAAACTAAAAAAGCACACTCAAAACTTAGGCTTATAAATATACCGTCATTTATAAAAACAAGAATATATATAAGCTAATTTTATCGTGTTTTAAATCGATTGCCAATATTATTTTATTTCCACTCGCATTCCTTGAAAAACCCAACGCGCAAGCTTATCAATTTGTTTATTTGATACGGCAACACAGCCATGTGTCCAGTCAATAGCACCATGCACTTGATCATTACCACGCCCTACCCCATGAATACCTATCCTGCCCCCTAATATTGTATCTTGCGGTGGTAATTTATTATTACGATGTGCCTGTATAATTCTCTGGTAGTCAGCATAAGAGACCCTTTCCGAATACAGCGCTAAGCCAGCATCTTGTGTAGATGGATAATTCAAGCCAAAAAATTTCCTAAAATGACTTTTATCATTTATATAAGCGATACTATAGCGACCAATAGGGGTAATATCATCCCCTGATTTTTGCTTATGGTTTGCACCATTTCGGCCGATAGAAATATTGGCAAATGCAGCCAAAATAGCCTCACCCTGCCGAACCTGTATAACTTTCTTTTGGGTATCCACCAATAACCAAATGGGCTCTTGGGCAAACGTTATGCCAGCAAAAAAAAGCACTAATAAGAATGTGAAGTATCGCATAAATGGCTATAATGCTCATATCTGAGGCTAAAATTTAATGTAAGGGGCTTTTAATAATAATGCAAATAAAAACAGTTCAAACTCAAGCTTATTCTGATCAAAAACCAGGCACTTCCGGCTTAAGAAAAAAAGTTAAAACCTTTCAACAGGCTCACTATCTAGCCAACTTTGTACAAGCCATTTTTGCCTCCCTAGAAACCAGTGATAATAAAGCACTTGTTATTGGTGGTGATGGTCGCTATTTCAATCGTGAAGCTATTCAGATTATCATAAAAATTGCCTCAGCAAATGGCTTTACTGATTTTATTATTGGCCAAGATGGACTACTCTCCACTCCAGCGGCTTCACATCTTATCAGAAAATATAAAACATTAGGTGGTTTGATTCTTTCTGCCAGTCATAACCCTGGTGGCCCTGATGAAGATTTTGGTATTAAATATAATATCAGTAATGGTGGCCCTGCCCCAGAACAGTATACAGATGCCTTTTACACTTATAGCCAAAGTATAAGTTCATATAAGATAGCCGAATTCCCTGATATTGATCTCAACACGATCGGCACACAACAAATTGAACAGCTTAATATTCGCATCATTGACCCGGTTGATGATTATGCCGATTTAATGGCTTCATTGTTTGATTTTGAGTTACTAAAACAACAAATAGGTTCTGGTAAACTCAGCTTACGCTTTGATGCCATGCATGCCATTACCGGCCCTTATGCAACGCGCATTTTAGAAGATCTCTTAGGCGCCCCCAAAGGTTCGGTCATTAATGCGGTTCCCCTAGAAGATTTTGGCGGCCACCACCCTGACCCAAACTTGGCGCATGCCAAGGAACTAGCAGAACTGATGTTTAGTGCCGACGCACCTGACTTTGCTGCTGCATCAGATGGTGATGGTGATAGAAATATGATTCTCGGCAATAATATTTTTGTAACCCCTAGCGATAGCTTGGCCATCATCGCAGCGAATGCAGAGCTTATCCCGGGCTATGCTAGCGGCATAAGTGGGGTAGCGCGTTCTATGCCTACCAGCCAAGCAGTAGATCGCGTTGCTAAAGCAATGAACCTACCTTGCTTTGAAACACCAACAGGCTGGAAATTTTTCGGTAACTTACTGGATGCTGACAAGATTACTTTATGTGGTGAAGAAAGTTTTGGTACTGGCTCAAATCATGTGCGTGAAAAAGATGGTTTATGGGCAGTCTTATTTTGGCTGAATATTGTTGCTAAAAAAGCTCAACCAGTCAGCCAAATAGTGACTGAACATTGGCAACAATATGGCCGAGATATTTATTGCCGCCATGATTACGAAGCCGTTGAAACTGATATTGCCAATGGCATTATGGAGCATTTACGTGCACAATTAGCTGCACTGGCAGACCATCAATTTGGGTCTTATCAAGTACAATATGCTGATGAATTCAGTTACACCGACCCTATTGATAATAGCATCAGTAGCCAACAAGGTATCCGTATTGGCTTTACCGATGGCTCACGTATTATTTTTCGCCTATCAGGTACCGGCACGGTTGGAGCAACATTACGTATTTATTTAGAAAAATATGAAGCCGATACCAACAAGCACCAACAAGACCCACAAGATGCACTAGCCGAACTAATAGAGCTTGCTGAGCAGTTTTGTGAAGTCAAAAAACGCACTGGACGAGTTGAACCAACGGTTATTACCTAATTTACACTTCGTGCAACCACAGGATGCGAATAAATAGCTCACTGCTTTTTTTCGCATCCCATCATCACCCAAAAACACCTAGTACACCATCACTCCTCATTTCATATCCGATAATTATCGCCTAATAAAGTTTTAAGCAAGCTCTATAACAGCACTATTTGAAGTTGTATTATTAATGATCTAGGCAAGCCTATTATCACGCTAACCCGTATACTAGCGAGCACTTTAACCTCTATTCTTATAAATTTTATAGTTATTAAAAACGTGAACAATATAACTTTGTGTACAAATTTATTCACGTACTATGGCCATGTGTTTTATATTTCATCTTGCTACCTATTTGTAGCTCTGATGAATTAAGGAGCTGAGAATTCAACAATACTCTCGTTCCTAAAGATTGCCCATGCCAAGTTTTTAACTTATTGGGCCTTAGACTTAACAATCAAAGTAAGAGGAAATTCAGAGTGAATAAGATTAATGAAATCACTAGCATCATTAGTAAAGGCAGCCTAGAGCAGTTAATAACTTTGCTAGACCAATCCCCCCAATTAGTTAATCAACTCTTAGTCAGTGGGCGGCAAAAAATACCTAGTACCTTATTATTATTGGCCATCACTTACAATCAAACCGATAAAGTTGCATTAATCTTAGAGCGCGGCGGCGAACCAAACAAACAACCTGAGCACCCAATTAGTAAGCTCATTAGCTCCACCATCTTTGCCGACTCGCCCAATAAAGAGATACTTAAATTATTAATTCAACACCAAACGCAGTTTCCTCATGACCACCGTAACTGCAAAGGATTTATTACTGATGATCTCACAAGTATCTATAACCATGATAATGCCGAATTCCTACAACTAATGCTAGAGCTAGGGTTTAACCCCGTGACTACTGAGCAAATAGCCACAACATCAATTATTATGCAGGCACTTACGCAACGCAAAGGCGATAGTTCCGCAGTTGCAGATTTATTACTAGATTTTGGCTGTTATTTTAATGGCACAGAAATCAACGAGCCCCGCCCAATAGTGACTGCCTTCAATAATAAGCAATACCAATTTGTAACAAAACTTATTGATAAAGGTGCTGATATTGGCCGTATCCAACAACACTTATTACATAATATTGCTGAGGAACACCCACAAATACCCGAACACCTACTTAACCTGCTTATCGGCAATGAATCTGATTTTAATGAAAAAGATTACGATGGCGATACCCCGTTACACCTTGCATGCTATGCGAATAATATTAACTTTATAAAATACCTTATTAATAAAGGCGGTGATATTAATGCACTTAATCATTGCGATGCAACCCCTCTTTGTGCAGCCATTCAAAACAACCAAACAGCCGCTATTCAATTATTAATGGAAGCAGGTGCCAATCTAAACCTGCCAAATAAAAAAGGACGACGACCACTGGATATAGCGCTATTATTCCCGTCATTGAAAAAAATCAGCGCAGCACTAGCAAAAGCAGGTGCCAAATCAAGCAAAGAGCCTTCTACTAACGCCTATACTCACAATAAAATTATTCCAAATTAATCCAGAACATACCCAACTCTATGCAACAAGCGTAGAATTAGGCTCTTCCTCGCCGAAATTTATCCTGCTCTCGTAGAGCAAATAAAGCACAGTAACACGCCACAAAAGGCTCCCGAATAAAAATGTGTGGCACATGAGCCTAAAGGATATAATTGATGAATAAAACCATTTTAATACTAGTCCAATGTCTATTAATTATTACATTTAATGCAGCTAAGGCCAGTTCCATAAAAAAGGACGAGTCTGTCATTTTTTTCCCGACCAATGCTTATCTGCATAATTCAACTTGGATTATCCCTGTACATGGATGGATTTTTGAACAAGAACAAAATTCCTTTTGGCGCGCACAAACCATCAATAGTTTGCCAACTTTGTTAGGCATCAACCCGACACCTGCAAACCGAGCTCTCTATGAGCAACGCAGCCAATACTTCCTAGTGGATAATGAACGTGGTAAAAAAATTCAGGTTGAATTATTAAAGCAGAAATTTAGCATGCAAAAATCTGCTGCAAATGGACATTTCTATGGTGAATTACAACTGCCACAACAATTAGTAAAGCAACACAGCAGCAGCCTCCCTTTGCAGGCCATCACAAAAAGTAATGATTCACGTTTATTTCAAGGAACAGTTCATTTTATTGACCCACAAGGCATATCCGTAATTTCTGACATAGATGATACTATCAAGATTTCCAACGTCGAGGATAAACAAGCATTATTAGCAAATACCTTTTTCAAACCTTTTCAAGCTGTTACAGGCATGAGTAAAACCTATCAGGCCTGGCAACAACAAGGTGCCGTATTTCATTATATTTCTGCTTCACCTTGGCACCTATATCCAGCTCTATCAGGTTTTCTCAAAACCGCAGGCTTCCCTGCTGGCAGTTACAACTTAAAGCACTTTAGAGTTAAAGATGAGTCGTTTTTTAATCTTTTTTCCGCACAAGCAGATTACAAAAAGCCATTAATCGAACAGTTACTACAACGCTACCCGCAACGCCAATTTATCTTGATCGGTGATGCAGGCGAACAAGACCCAGAGATTTTCGCCGATATAGCTCGCTCATATCCTCAGCAGGTTATACACATTTATATTCGCGACCTAAATGCAGCAAAATATACTAACCGTTACCAAACCAGTTTTCAAGACATTCCTAAGCATCAATGGACACTTTTCCAAGTGGGTAGTCAACTTCCTGCTCAATTACTCTCTGCAAGCTCTAAGTAATTGTTATTTTGATAGGAACTTACGCCGCGTGCTTAACAGGTAGTCAAATAAAGGATAAGTCACACACCAGTTAGAATTACCATCAAATAAATGATGCTCATAATGCCAAGGCAAATATTTTTTTGCCCAATAAGGCTTTAAATGCGCATAGTGATGCTCTTCCCAGTGGTAAGCCCAAAAACTCCCTGCACGCTTACCATAATAGTGTAGCAAATAACGATGCATGCACCACTCGCCGGCATTTGCTACCAACAGGCCAACACAAAATTGCAGTGACCAAATCATCATATTGTATTAAAAGCAAAAAGGGTGCATAGCATCAAAACCATGCACTTTCGCTTTAGGACTAAAATCAGGAACCTGCCAAGTACTATTAGCATGTTGGCCTGCCAAAAATTCAGCTAGCCAAATAGCCTGGCTCCGAATAGGTAAAATATAGGGGTATAATTTATTATCAGGCAACTCTGCCACATCACCTAATGCAAAAATATGTGGGTCACTACTCTGTAAATGGCCATTTACTAAAATACCTCTATTGGTATCAAGACCCGCCTGTTCAGCCATATCAATGCGCGGCGCAAACCCACACGCAACAATAACTGCATCAAATTCAGACTGAAAGTCCTGGGACTCAATACTCACTTGTGAATTGACAGGAGTTATTGTACTTACCAGCTGATTGAATTCAACTGTTATACCGTGCCCATGCATAACATCTAATAGCCTTGAGGAGTCTTCTACCACTAGTTGCCGCTCCATCAACCTATCCATAGCATGTAATAAGCAGACTTTATCCCCTGACACCGCCATATCAGATGCAAGCTCACAACCAATCAAGCCACCACCAATAATCGCCCAACTAAATGCTTGCTGACTACACAGCACACTTTCCCGAAGTTTCCGCAACTGCTTTAAATCATGCAAGCTATTAAATAGGAAAAAATTATCACGATAAGCGACGAAAGGAGGCGGTACAAAAGCAGCAGAACCTGTTGCAATAACTAATTTATCATAACTAAATTGCTTACTTGTATCATCAACTTGCACTACAACATATTGCTGCTCACAATGAATGGCAGTCACTGCAACATTTTCTATCAGCTGTATATTTTTATCACGTAGTGCACCAAAAGACTCGATAATAATAGATTTCTCTATATTCTCGCTAGAAAACCCTCTGGACAACATGGGTCGAGAATAATAGCCATAATTTTCTGCTGTTATCACACAAATATTTACATCGGAGAGTTGCTGCATTTTCTCAGCAAAAGTAATTCCTGCGACACCAGAACCAATAACAATGATATTCATAACCACCTCTTAACAATAATTTTGAAGATAGCTATGTTGATTCTAGATGATTATTGATATAAATAACAGTGCATAGTACAAGCATTAAAATACAGCCCTAAATAATCAAACTATATAATGTTTATTGCCTGAATAAGGAACTACAAAATCACACTAAGGTAAAAAAGGAGTTTGACAAAATCAATGCCACTGGATGACTCAAAAGAATTGTCAAAATTTAGAATGCTTCTATATTGTATTTAGATTAATACTAGAAGTTATGGAGCGGGAAACGAGGTTCGAACTCGCGACCCCAACCTTGGCAAGGTTGTGCTCTACCACTGAGCTATTCCCGCAATATGATATTTTTTATTCAAACAGAAAGCACCATAAATATATGGAGGCTGCGAGCGGAATCGAACCGCTGTAGATGGCTTTGCAGGCCACTGCATAACCACTTTGCTACGCAGCCTTTATAATAAAAAAGCCGTGCAGCAGCACGGCTTTTTATATTCTTTATGGAGCGGGAAACGAGGTTCGAACTCGCGACCCCAACCTTGGCAAGGTTGTGCTCTACCACTGAGCTATTCCCGCCCTGTTTGAATTGCCTATTATAAGGGTTTCTAACTTTCTGTCAATATCAAATGCCAAATTATTTTAAATTAGTTGATAATGTCCAGCCTTTAACACCCGCACGACAGTCAGATACTTCGCTAGGGATCTCAACTTGGGCAAAAAGATTTTTCTTACCAAATGCCTCTTGAAAACTTCTAATAACTACTTGCGTACCTGATGGCGCTTTACAGATAACATCATCATCATTATCAAATGAAGACATTTGACCTGGTATTTTTAGAATTTTTAATGATGATTCACCTAATGAGTTAGGAGCCTGTAACGTATAGGTTTGTCCAACCGAAAGCGCAGTTTGCTGAACATGTCCAGTTTTAGAACTACCACCTGGCATAAAAAATATTCCTAGCACAACAACAATTCCCGCAATACCACCAAAAAATACTTTGGGGTTTTCTTGCTTTAACTTTAATAAAGGCGGTAATGCTGTATCTACCGTATCTTCAATTGCTTCTTCCACTGTATCCATCACTTCTTCAACAGTTTCTTTAATATCTTCTATGACTTCTTCAGTTGACTTTTCTTCACTCATGCGACACCTCTATGTAATGTACTTTTAATTTTTCTTATTATTAAATCTAGTTGTTTATTGCAACTAGGTGAAATCGTAACCTTTGTTGCTCTTTGTTGCAACCACTTGTTCTTCCAATTGTCGACAATCAAACTGCCAATAGCCAACTCCAATGTTTTTTCTGTCCCTCAACACGATTGGAAAATTCTTATCATTTAAGTACAATCGAACAACGCTCAGCTCTTTAAGCATAAATGACTCGACAATCAATATACTTCGTTCTTCAGCACCCTCAGATTTCAGAGCATAAATCAATGCCTTATGTTTTTCATTCTCATCATCTTCAGGCAAGACACCATACTGAACCACATGAGCACGCTGAGTCAAAAGTGCAATTTCAAACCCAATTTTATCCGTGCCTTTTTGCACACTAATTTTATTAACCACTCCAATTGAACGCTTATGCTCTGGCTGGTTAGTTTTTCTAAAACTGATTAAGCTCCCAATAGACAAACTCCCTGGTTTATCAAAAGCACACATTAAAGCAGTTTTAGAGTGTGACTCAGCAAGATATTCTTTTTCTGACTCATGCAAGCTAACACTCGTAGCTGACTGCAACTCATAAGCCGAATCTAACCCTATGGTAAAATATCGGCTTAACCGGTCTGCAAATAACACCGCCCCACTCAACGCAACGCCGAACCACCGAGCCTCCAAGTAAAGTAATAGCTCTATTGGTAAAGTATTCGCACTACCTGAAAGGTCAGTACTACCGTAACGGCCATTTACATCATTTTTCAATTTTTCCTTTTTATCAAACTCCTTATAGAGTTTTTTAAAATTTATATATAGCACTAAATTTTCTTTTAGCGACTCACCCTTTTTAATAAATCTCGCTGGCAAATCCTCATCTTGCAAAATAACGCACGGACACTCCACCCCTTTTGTCTCAGCTTTCTCAAAAACGACAAGCGAAGTCAGTCTCTCCGTAAACTCATAAACTTGCTGTATTTCTTTGGACATCAACCCCGTAGAATCAGCCAAGCTTAATAAAATAATCTGCTTATAACTATCTTGAATAGTACCACCATGCTGAATAAGGCCCGTCACTCCCTCTACTTTAGCTGCTTCTTTTTTCAGCCTAACTCCTAGCGTGTACAGAGAATGCACATCAATCCACACCCATTCAGGTACGGGTAAACTCATGATATATTGACTAATCACAATACTACTAAGACCTTTTATAGTACGTTGAATCGCAAGAGCTGCATTTTTTCCTTGGAACCAACTAATATTACGCCCTGTTTGCTCCTTAACCACTATCCAATAAGCGATAGCATATTCTCGCTCTATTTCCACCAGAATCTTATGAATTTTTTGCTCATTTTCACTCTTAGGAAGACCAGTGCGTACCAGCCTTGAACGCATATCATCTTCAATAACAAGGTACTGCGACCTAATCAACTCCAAGAACCCCATGCGCTGCTGCGCACTCATACGTAATTTATTACTCTCCAAAATAAAATCATGCATTAAGCGCGTAGACAGTGCTAGATTAACTATTGGAAGCTCCTCTAACCACTGTTGCAACGCAGCTTCTTCGTATAGTTTCAAGCGCACTGGATCCACCTGCTGTTCAGGTATCACCAGAAAAAAAGAGTTTCTCACATATTCCTCATTTTGTTTTTATGCAAACGAAATTATCGACCTTTTCGTTGCATCATTCCTTTGGATGGATTATAGCCTATGATAGCAAGCATCAAAAATAGCGCAAACGCGCTTACTGTATAGATACAGGCCTCTTGATTAAACTGCCCATATAATGCAAAGCGTATTAACTCTACTGCTTGTGAAAAAGGATTATATTCTGCCAACTTATACAACCACTCATTTGCTTCCTGCAATTTCCATAAGGGATACAATGCAGTAGACATAAAAAACATAGGAAAAATGACAAAATTCATGACTCCCGCAAAATTTTCTAATTGCTTGATAACGGATGACAACAATAAGCCAAGCGCACCCAACATAAGCCCAGTCAATACCAGAGCAGGCAATACCCACAAATAACCTTCAATAGGAGCCTGTATTTCATAAAACCAAGCAATTCCTAAAAAAACATACACTTGTAAAACAGACACGAACACACCAGCCAATAGTTTAGCCAGCAACAAAAACCAGCGAGGCAACGGGCTCACCAATAATATGCGCATACTGCCCATTTCACGATCATAGACCATGGATAATGAACTCTGCATACCATTAAACAATTGAATCATGCCCATTAATCCAGGGGTAATATAAACCTCATATAGTATATAAGTTTCATACGGGGGGATAATGGCAATACCGAGCGCAGCCCGAAATCCAGCGGCAAAAATAAACAACCATATCAGCGGCCTGACCAATGCGGATAAAAACCGCTCTTTCTGCTTAACAAAGCGCAGCAATTCTCTGAATACAATACCCCATAAAGCAAACCAATAATGAAAAATACGCATCAACCCCGCCCTTGAGTCAATTTAAAAAAAGCATCATTGATGGTATCAGTGCCTGCCTGCTGATTAATCTCGGCCATAGTCCCTTGTGCCTGCATTATGCCTTGATGCATAACTGCTAATTGATCTGTTGTATGAATTTCATCCATTAAATGAGTCGCCCAAAGTACAGCCAAATTGGTATCGGCCGTTAATTGATGCACATGTTGTACTATCGACTGCCTACTAGGTACATCCAGCCCAACAGTTGGCTCATCAAGTAAAAGCACACTAGGCTTATGCAATAAAGCCCGCGCAATTTCCACGCGCCGCCGATGCCCACCATTAAGCTGTCGCACTATCTCTTTACGCCGTTCATACATTCCTAAGCGCTCCAACTGCTCTTGAATCCCTAACCTAGCTTTTTTACTACCAATACCTTGCAAAGCCGCATGATAACGTAAATTTTGCTGTACGCTCAAGTCTAGGTCCAAGGTAGTCTGCTGAAACACGACCCCCAATTGCGCAAGTGCCTTTAAAGATTGTTTTTGTATATTAAAACCTGCCAACTCAATACTGCCCTGCCGGTAATCATACAAGCGCGTAACCAGAGAAAATAATGTACTTTTACCTGCCCCATTTGGTCCCAGCAAAATACAACACTTTCCAGCATCAATTTCTAAAGCAACATTATGCAATACCTGCTTTTTACCGTAAGCAAAACTTAAATCTGCAACCTTTAAAGCGCATACACTCATGGCTGTACCGCAACACCCCAAGGGTAGCGCCCCACTGCAACTGATTTAGTAACCTTGTGCTCAGCCAAGTCAATAATAGAAATATCATGACTCACACCATTAGTGGTATAGAGACGTTGTTGCTGAGGCGAGAAAGCTAAATTCCATACACGCGCACCAACCAAAAGATATTTCTCTACTGCAAATGTTTGTGCATTAACAACTGCAACTCGATTAGCTGGCCCTAAAGCAACATAACCCCACCGCCGCTTACTATCTACCAACACACCGACAGGTTGTATTTTTTCTTGACCAACACCAGAAACTGCAAAGCGCACTCGTTTTATTATCTGCTTGGTCGCCACATCAAAAATCATCAAAGTACCGTCTATTTCCGAGGTTACCCATAATTGTTGACTATCAGCAGTAAAAGCCAATGCTCTAGGACGCGGGTCAACTAAACTATTTTCTTTAATTTCATTCGTTGCTGCATCGATCCAATGCACCATATTAGTCGTTTCAGAAGCACTCACAACCCACTTATTATCAGGACTAACCGCGATGCCTTCAGGCTCTACTCC
Organism: Methyloprofundus sp.; assembly: GCA_016592635.1. NCBI lineage: Bacteria > Pseudomonadati > Pseudomonadota > Gammaproteobacteria > Methylococcales > Methylococcaceae > Methyloprofundus > Methyloprofundus sp. The sequence goes on along the minus strand of AP023240.1, from coordinate 1,095,861 downwards.
TACTGCAATGGTTGCAATTGCCTGCTTACTCAGTAAATCAATCACCGTCACCTGATTATCATCTTCATTAGATACATACATTCTAGTACCAAGCGAATTAATAGCAAACGTCTCTGGATCTTCTCCAGAAGGTAGTCTCGCTTTAATTTTCAAACTCTTAGCATCCAACTCCAAAACAGTATCATCATCGCTAGTTGCTACATACAAACTTTGCTTGTCAGGGCTAAACTGAATTCCGCGTGGTCTTTGCCCAATATTTACCGTTTTAATAAGCTTGCCGGCAATAGGGTCAACTAATGCTATCGCATTATCCTTTTCCAAAGTAACCAACACTGTTTCAGCATACGCGACTAATGGCGCAGAAAAAATAATGCTGCCTAATATTATCGATTTAATCGTCATATATATTCCTTGCTATTGACAATGTGTTTCTGGTTGATCATAACCTAATGTATCCAATATATTCTTGGGATGTAAAAAACCATCCAATGGCGGGGCAGTGACTAACGATTTAGGAGCTGCCAATAATACTGGTTGACGCAATTGCCCATTCCAGCTTCTAAAAGTTAACGGCTTACCTTTATAACCTTGCAACTTAAAACGATCACTTAATAAATAAGCCTTCACTTTACTTGCTTCTGCCAAATGCGTACGCGTAACAGCCTCCCCTATAGAACGTGCAGCCAAATACGCAGCATAATCTTGCTCGGTCATCTTACGCCCTGCCATTGCCCTAAATCGATTTTGAATTTGCACGGCACCCCATTGTTCATGAGCCTCATGCCATGCAGTTGCTACCAATCCTTGCGTACCAATAACAGGTCTAGGTAACCAACTTCGGTAACTTATATACTCACCAAATAAACCCTGCTCATCAGCAACAACCAGCACATCATAATCATCTACCTGAGTAAACACCGGAATATCTGACTGCGCCGTACGCCGAGCATCGTAAGTATGTAACCATTGCTTTTCTGCCACGATTTTCATACCAAAGCGCTTAGCGGCTCGCTTAATTGCCTGCGCATACAATACATCTTCAGGCATGGCACCCACCACTAGAAACCAACGCCGCCAGCGCTTCTTTAACATATACTGCGCTAAAGCATCAGCACGCATTGCCCTGCTAGGCAATAAGTGTAGTACATCATTTAAACACTGATGATTACGAAACGCATCTGCACGTGTTGCCACATCAAATATCAAGGCCTGCGCCTTATTTAACTGCTGAATTTTAAGCAATTTATCAGCCGGCAAATTTACAATGATTAATTGATGCCCCGCTTGCAATAATTCAGTATAAGCCAAAGAAACATCACCCTGCTCTGGAACGATGACTGATTTCAATATATAGTTTTGCCCAGTAAATTTCCCAGTAGTATTATTATCTTTTAACCCTAATAACACCCCTTGCAAACCTTTATCAGCAACGTAAGGCTCCAAGTTTGATAAAGCGACCGGCACCGACTCTGCTTGCGTTAAATAAACAATAACAATCTCTTGCTTATGAGCCGCAAAACTTTTTGCCCCGAAAAGGCTTGTGCAAAAAAGTATCGTTATGAACAAGCAACGCATTTGAACAAACATCATCTTAATTTATTTTCCTTCCAAAAACTCACGTGTAATCACATCTAAATTTACTTAAAAATAAACCCACAATAAAAGCTAACCTAGAACGCTAACACATGATACATAAGGTCTAATTAAACCATATCATACTGCGCCACCCAAAAACCTTAAATTATATATTGTTTTATTTTGAGCCAACTCTTAAAATAAAATTTAATTCCTTGGAATTTCATTAATACCGACTATTATTACACAATATATTTATATTAATAAGCGCGGGGAAGAGAATAAGTACAAACCTTAAGTGTAAGAATTGTTTTATTTGTGCGGCATAGCTCTAGTGATAACAATAGCCAACTGCCCCTTTTGCAAATCCACTTACCGCAACTCACCTACGCCTCTATTATCTCAGGGAAATTTATGAGCAATAACAACTTAACCCCAAAAAATACATTTCGAAATACTTCTGATCGCCGCAGCACAGATCGTCGCAACCCCACCAACCAACGTAAATCAGTTAGGTATGCCAAAAATGACCTGACTGCCCACCTTATTCTCAAGCAATTCTTTAAATCTAATGAATACACCTACGCCAAAGTTGTGGATATTAGTTCCACAGGAGCACGCATTGATACAGCCCAAAAGCTCTCAGTAAAAACAAAAGTGACATTAAACATTATGCTAGATAATCAATATACACATAAAGTTAAAGCCAAAGTAACTAGAATATGTCAGAATGCAGTTAGCGGCATTAATTATGGTCTTATTTTTGATGAAGCCCAACATGCACTAATCGACCATATTGTTGTTAACAATAATGATTTTTCTATTGCATAATTTAAAGTCATGAAAATGACTTTATCACCTTCTTAACCAAGAGGAATCGGTCATGGACATTAATACAGAAAACACCCCCCTTATTGACTCAAGTGCAATTAAAATTGAGCCTACTAGCAATACCGATGATACAACAACTCCCATTGAGGACTCGACAACAACCACATCACCTACCGATTCAGTTAGCCTTTCACAAACTGCAATCAATGTCTCACGCGCCGAAACCACAACTGCAACTGAGACAGAGGATCCACAACAAAATATCGATAATATAACCACTGATATTCAGGAAAACCCTGAATTAGCACTTAGCGCTCAATCCAGCCAACTAACTTCCTCTACAGTACAAAGTTTAATTGGCTAAATATGCCTTACCTTAGTCAAATTTTCATCTACCCCATCAAATCGGTCGCAGGCATCCCTGTGCAACAATGGGAAGTCACCAAAACTGGCCTTAAATACGACCGCCAATGGATGTTAGTGGACGAGCAACATCAATTCTTATCACAACGCCGTTTAGCAAAGATGGCTTTGATCAAAACCCAATTAAAAGACGAGCAAATTATCGTTTCTGCGCCTGGAAAATCTAACATATCCATCCCTCTACATCCCACAGCATATGAGGAAAACGATTCTATTACAGTAACAGTCTGGCATGATCAGTGTGTTGCGAAGCTAATTAGCGAAAAAGTCGACCAGTGGTTTAGCGAGTTCTTAGAACAACCTTGCCACTTAGTTTACCAACCCAGCGATAGCATACGCACTGTCAATCAGCAATATGCTTTAGGTGCTGACCAAACTTCCTTCAGTGATGGCTTCCCTTTCTTAATTGCGTCTGAAGCATCACTCGCTTTACTGAACCAACAAATGGGCTTAACACTTGGCATACAACGCTTTCGCCCTAACCTTGTAATAGCAGATTGCACCAGTTATGCTGAAGATACTTGGCGCACCATTCAGGTGGGCGATATTGCATTTAGACTACCCAAACCTTGTTCACGTTGCCCTGTGCCGCAAATTGATCCTGAGACAGCCACAAGAGGCAAAGAACCATTACGCACTATGGCACGCACTCGAAAATGGCAAAACAAAGTCTTTTTTGGGCAAAATGCCTTACATGATAATGCAGGCACCTTACAAACGGGGGATACTGTTATTATTCAAAAAATCGGACCTGCCCAGCCTCCATTAAACCTATAGTTTTTTGCAAGCAGATAGCATGCCTCACTCACTAAAAGTGATAACTCAATTCTATTCTGAAATGACTGTCCTTACGCAAAAAATAGGCAAGCTCATACTCTGATGCACCATTAAAGAAACGCGCCTCAACTTCCAGCTTAAAACTATCAAAAAAACGTCGGCTAGCCTCAATATTATAAAACTGCGCTTGGGTACTGCGATCAATCATGACCCCCATCAAAATTTGGGTATCTTGCACATCATTTAGCGCAAAACGCATGCCTGCAAAAAAATCATCTTGAAATAAAGTTGGCGCATGCTTACCACGGCTATCAAACAAATATTCTGTTAATAAACCTATATCCAAGCCAGTATCGGCAATATTATAAAAAGTGTACTCAAAGCCTGCAGTGCTAGCAAACGTAGTATCAATATCACTCACACGCACAATTGCTTCTAACTTCCATAGCCAACTACCAATGGTTGCTTGCAGATCCAAACCTGTTTGGTTAATATTTTGATAATATGGAATAATTGCTACTTGGCCATTTGCAGCTTGCTCCACTATAAATATCGGATTGCGACTAGTACCATAAAAATGCGACAAACCTAAATCCCAATCACCAATAGAATGTGACCAACGCAACGCATAAGCCACCTGTCGCGCAAAGCCATTTTTATCAAAACGTGCCTGACTACTAGCAACCGATGGTTGAGTTCTTATGCGCCCTTCTTCTCCGGTAAAAGTCATTTCTCTAAAGCCAGGTAAAATAAAGGCATCCAAAGTACCCCAGCCTTGAATCCAAGCAAAATTAAGCATCGGCTGACCTAGCTTATCTTCGCCGTCATTATTTTCCACCATATCGCGTTGGTTAATAATATCAACCAAATGATTAGACTCAGTTACTCCCCAAAATTCCTTGCGTATACCCAACCTTAATTCCCAATTATCAGCAACTATAAGCCAAGTTAACTCTCGAATATCAAAATGAGTGCGATTACTATCATGTTGCGATACCCTAACAAAAGGTACAAATGCAAATACTTGACTGCCGTTATCCCACTCATGATACAGCTCTGCTTCTATAACTCCCGATACATAATTCATATGCTGCTGCGGGTCTACTGGCTTATTAATAAAAGCTAGATCCTCTATACCAGCATAGCCACTAATTTCCCACGCACCAACAGATCTTATTAATAAAATACTGATAATAAATACGGCACCTAACAGCTTAGTTGATTTCCTTATCATACAGACTCTACTATCTGGAGCGCTTCAGAGTATTTTTATCAAAATTACGTGCTGTCAAACCATTGCGAAAAGTATAATTCTGCCACAACAATGCCGTACTTTTTCCCGTCAAATGGTTGGTCATTAACATACTGCTTGCACGCCAGTATTGCGCTAAATACTGTTGATAATCCGAAAACTCCTGCGTTTTTAACAAGGAGTCTTTACGGTCATAATAGTCAATTTTTATGGGAATATAGCGCTGCTTATCTATCCATACCTGACTACGCGTATAACCTGAATGCTCATACATCGGGTAGGTTTCGATGACAAAGCAATCGATATTACCTAACAACTCATCACGCAAATATTTATATTGATATTTTTTTAATTCAAATGATGTCAAATCTTCAAAAGCAAACTCACTACCCAAAAATGGCCCCGATTTATTACTAGAAGAAATACGCTTAACTCGCTTTAGCGCAGGCAAGTACAACCATTGCTCATCCGCCTCTAAAGCATGGGTAAAGCTTAAAAAAGCAGTCCCTTTAACATCGCGCGGACTATTAAAAATACTTAAGCTTTTATCACCATCACCCTGCATTTCTAACGTTTTCATTTTTAGACTGCGAATATGCTCATCACCATTTTTATTTTTTAGCACCATTTTTAACTCGGCCGTCATATCCTGCCAACCTAAATCACGCTTATCTACCTCTTGCATAATTTCTAAACCTTTTTGCGCCTCGCTCCACGCAATAACAGGTGCCAAGCACAGCAGTAGGCTAATTATTATTTTATTCACTTTTTTCTCCTATTTAATTTTCTTTGTAACTTTACTTAGGGTTTCACTTTACGACGCTTATTATCTAAGGTCATCAAAATGGGTGGTAAAAATAAGAAGTCCATCAATAATGCGACCGCTATGGTAATAGCGGTCATCAGTCCCATACCGCTATTCATCAAAAAGGACGACATTGCCAAGACAATAAAACCGCTAACCAATACTAATGATGTTATCCACAAAGCAATACCCACCGTAGAAAAGGCATAGCGTACTGCATCTTCTGACGACAAGCCTTTTTCAATTCTGGCACGCCTATATTTACTAATAAAATGCACGGTATCATCAACAACAATACCTAAAGTCATGCCTGTTACTACTGACAACCCCAACCCGACTTGGCCATCAATTAGCCCCCAGATACCAAATGCCATCCCTGCGGGAATCAAGTTAGGTATCAAACTAATCAAACCTAACTTAATGGAGCGAAATGCAACAATCAAAATAATTGAAATCAATATTAAAGCCGCAATTGACCCAAGCAGCATGCGCACAATATTACGCTGCCCAATATGTGAAAACATCAATACCGGGCTAGCTGCATTAATCTCATAGCCCGCTAAATTTACTGCCATCCAGCCATTTATACGTTGCTCAATATTCAACATCTGCTTGGTGGATAAATTATGCATACTCACCATAACTCGAATACCTGACTTATCAATATTAATTTGATCATTCAAATCCAAACCATATGGCAATGACATTTCATATAACAACAAATACTGCGCAGCCAAATCGCGTTCTTCGGGCAGTTTATACCACTGCAACTGATCACCATGCATATTCATATTCAGTCGCTTAAAGGTATCGGTAATGCTATTAATATGCACTACCTCAGGTTGCTGCTGCAACCATAACTTAAACTGATCAACCTTAGCTAAAAATATCGGCTCGTTAATCCCACCAGAAATTTTAGTATCGATCGAAAATTCAATATTGTAAGTCCCACCCATATTGGCATCTAAAAAATCAGCAGCACGCCTAAATTCTATCGACTCATCAAAATACTTTACAAATTCATCATTTATTTCATTGCGCGGAATAAAGCTGAATAAAATAACCGCAAAAATGCTATTACTAATTAACAGTATTTTACGTTTGCTAATAACAAATTCAGCCAGCCATTGCATGGATGAATTATCCAGCTCCTCTTTAGGCTTTACTCGCACTGGCAACAACACCATTAAAGCGGGTAATAACGTCACCGATAACACAAAAGCAATCAACACCCCGACAGCAACAATATTACCCAAATCCCTAAAAGGTGGCGCATCACTAAAATTCATACTTAAAAAACCAATGGCAGTGGTTGCACTGGTTAAAAATATCGGCTGTAAGTTGATACGCAAGCTTTCTTGCATCGCCAATTTTTTAGCATGCCCCAAGCGCATATTATGCAAAAAAGTCACTAATAAATGCACACAATCAGCCACCGCCATAGTCAAAATAATGGTGGGAGCCATTGCTGAGGTCGGCGTTAATTTTATGCCCGCATAAACAGCTAACCCCAAAGCAGAAATAATAGAAAACACAATCAGTAAAATAACACTAAACGTCCCGGTAAAAGAACGCAAACACACAATCAGTACCAGTAACACAATTGCATACATTAATGGCACTAAAGTTTTATTATCATCCAAGGAGGATTCACCAAAGGCATTGTTCATCATCACAATACCGCTAAGATGCACGGTTAAATCTGGGTACTTCTGCATAAAATTTGCAGCCATCAAGCGCACCTCTTTAGCAATCTCCATGGCTTCCATGGGATCTTTCCCGGGTAATTGCATGGTCACGTTAACGCCAGTGACATGCCCCGTAGGCGACACCAAACGATCTTTCAATAAAGGCTCATTTAAGGCAACTTGTTTAATAACCGCCAATTGCGCGTCTGTCATCTGTAATGGCTGACTAACCAAATCAGCAACTATGAGATCATCGTCTTCAGCAATAGTATGCTGAAAATTAGTAATGGAATCGACCCGACTCGAATAGGATATCTGCCATGCTTCTTTAGTTAACTCAACAACAGCCTGCAAGGTTGCGCGCGAAAACACCTCACCATCAGCAGGCTCCACCAAGATCATCACATTATCGCTTTTACTATAAGTATTTTGTAATGCATCAAATGCTAATAATTGCGGGTTATCTTCACCAAAAAAAACGCGATAATTATTGGTAAACTCAAGCCTTTGTATGCCTGATCCAGCCGCCCCTACAAATAACAAACTTAAGAACAGCACCCACCAAGGGTGATTAACAACAAACCTACCTTTACTTTCCTGCATGCTTTGTTTTTCCTTATTCAATCTCCACTCCCTTTTAATCCATTTATTAATAAATTAATGACTTGCTCAGCAATAAACTCTACCTGCTCATGTTCTGCTTGCCAACCAGGCAAATACCGACTTAATGGCTGCATTTGAATAATGTCGCAAACCAAAGCAATAACACTTAAAGCCTTGAAGTGCTGGTTTTGCGTTATACCTAATTGCTCGATAACATTGATGATCTGTGTAAACTGCTCATGAAATACACCTTTCGCCAACAGCTGCATACGCTCATCATCAGCGTCTAATAATTCCCTTTGCATCAAGCGCCTAAAATCAACATCTATTGTCAGTACTAAAGCCAAACAATGCACAAAGCGCCGCAACTTTTCTTCAGCTCCCAGCTCAGCTTGCCAAACCTCATCAAAGGCACTCGCTTGTTTAGCAAATGCAAACTGCACAGCATCTAAATATAAAGTTTGTTTATTGGGAAAGTGATGATATAAAGCGGCAGAACTCATATCGACTGCTTTAGCGAGATCACGCATGGAAACAGCAGCAAAACCTTGTCGGGAAAATAAACTAACAGCTGTTTGTAAAATATTTTCTTTTGAATTCAAACTTACCCCTTAACTTACCAATCGTTCGTTAGGTAAATAATAAAATACTTTTATAACGAGAGCAAGAGTTAAAATAGATCAGGGGTAATAAACCCTACTTTAGAGGAAATTCACTCACCTTATCAATGCAACCGCAGTATTAGTAGACTCACCTATTTTTTCCTGTACCCTGTCACTTTAATTCATTATTTCCCTTTTAAAAATTAACGTGCCCATTACCCTACCTCGTATTGCTCTAACTGCAGGTGAACCTGCAGGAATTGGTCCCGACTTATGTATTCAGCTTGCCCAAGAAAATTTAAATTGCCAATTAGTTATCATTGCTGATCCTGCATTGTTAAAACAGCGCGCGCAACAACTTAATTTACCATTAGACATCAGAGTCTTTGATCAACAACAAGCCATTACCCAGCATGCCTCAGGTACACTGACAGTTTTGCCCTGCACGCTCGCTGTGACTGCTGAATGTGGTATTTTAAATAGAGACAATAGTGCCTACGTCCTTGAGACTATTGCTATAGCAACCCGCGGCTGTGTTTCAGGACTATTTTCTGCAATGCTGACAGGCCCAATCCATAAAGGTATTATTAATGATGCTGGCATAGCTTTTACAGGACACACCGAATTTATAGCAGAAATAACAGGGGGTCACCCTGTAATGATGCTGGCGACAGAAGGCCTAAGAGTTGCCTTGGCAACCACACACCTACCACTCTCCGAAGTCAGCAAAGCAATTACCAAAACAACACTACACACTGTTATCCAATTATTAGATGCAGATTTGCGCCAATGTTTTGGACTAGAGCAACCACATATTTTAGTTTGTGGCCTAAATCCACATGCAGGTGAAAGCGGCCATATGGGGAGAGAAGAAATTGAAGTGATTGAGCCCGTTTTAAAGCAATGCCGACAAGCAGGCATTAATCTACAAGGCCCTTTACCTGCCGATACATTGTTTACTGATAAATATTTACAAACTGCCGATGCGGTGCTGGCAATGTATCATGACCAAGGTCTGCCGGTATTAAAATACAAAGGCTTTGGTCAAGCCGTTAATATTACCTTAGGGCTGCCCATCATTCGCACTTCTGTTGATCATGGCACTGCCTTGGATTTAGCAGGTACGGGCAAAGCAGAGCTAGGTAGTTTACAATACGCGTTACAAACTGCCATTCAGATGGCTCACCACACTAACAAGCACTAATATGGCACAACACAGAGCACGCAAACGGTTTGGTCAGAATTTTTTACACGATCACCATATAATCAACAATATTCTAGGCTCGCTTTACTATGACAAAGAACAGCATTGGGTAGAAATTGGCCCAGGGCAAGGTGCTTTAACTGAGCCTTTATTAAAAGATGGCGTGCAATTAGATGTAGTAGAACTAGACAGAGACTTGGTCACATTTCTGCAGGAAAAATTTGCTCAGTATGAAAATTTAAGTATCCATAGTTCCGATGCATTACAATTTGATTTTGCTGCCTTAGCAGAAAACCAAGAAAAGCTGCACATCTTAGGCAACCTGCCCTACAACATTTCTACCCCGTTGATGTTTCACTTATTAGCCAATACCCCGAGTATTGCTGATATGACCTTTATGCTGCAAAAAGAAGTGGTGGATAGAATTTGTTCAGGGCCAGGCAGCAAAAAATATGGCCGACTCAGTGTAATGATGCAATATTACTGTGAGACCGAACACCTCTTTGATGTCCCTCCTGAAAGCTTTAGCCCACGCCCAAAGGTAATGTCTTCGATTGTCCGCTTGGTCCCTCACGAACACCCTCCTGTGCTGATTGACTCAGTTAAATCTTTGAATACAGTGGTCACCACTGCATTTTCGCAACGCCGGAAAACCTTGCGCAACTCATTAAAGAAGTTGATTACTGAAGCCGACATTACTGCATTAGACATTGACCCTACGGTACGTGCAGAAACCATTTCATTACAGGATTTTGCTAAGTTGAGTCAATTTATCAACCAGAATCCACTGGAAGAAAGCGAAAGTAACAATCTATAATTAATTAAGCACTTTATACTTCGCTCGGTCATGGCTGCGCGAAGTACAAAGTACTGCGAATACTTGTAGGTGCAGATTTATCTGCACACTGCCTTACCCATAACCCGCTATTTTCAGCCTTCCTAGCACTTACGCCCAACCCTCACCATGTTACGTTTTACCGCTAACCTTAGTTTATTATTCACTGAACTGCCCCTAGAACAACGCTTTAAAGCAGCTAAAGAACATGGCTTTACCACAGTAGAAATTCAGTTTCCTTATGAATTAACTGCCGCTACCATTCGTGCAGAGCTGGACGAACATCAATTACAATTAGTTTTATTTAATGTTGCTGCTGATGACCTGCTACAAGGTGGCGAAGGCTTGGCTGCAGTACCCGAAAAACAGCAACAGTTTAAAGAGGCTGTTGCACAAACAATTGTTTATGCAAAGACTCTTAAACCCTCAGTAATCAATATCCTGCCTGGCTGCTGCTTTAATCCTGATCGCCTGAGCGAATACCAACAAACATTTAAAAACAATCTTCGCTATGCCCTAGAGGCGTTTAGCCCCTTAGGCATTAAAACTGTGTTTGAAGCGGTTAATACGATTAATATGCCGAGCTTTATCATTCATAATAGTGCGCAGATGCTAGCTATTTTGCAAGCAATAAATCACCCGGATTTACTAATGCAATATGATATTTATCATATGCAGATGATGCAAGAAGATCCAGCTAGTTTTATTCCCCAATATGCTGATCAAATAGGTCATATCCAATTTGCAGACTGCCCTGGCAGGCATCAACCCGGCACTGGGTCTATTGATTTTCAACAGCTCTTTTCGGTTATTCAAAATTCAGAGTATACAGGCTGGACAGGAGCTGAATACATTCCTTCAGAAAATAGCACCGCATCACTAGCATGGCTTAACCAATAATATTATGCGCTTAAAAACGATTGTTCTTAGTTCACTTGCACTAATATTGCTCACAGGCTGCTCCAGCTTTGGTTATGGGGTTACCGAAGCATTTTTGGACAGCCAAGAACAACAAGATACCCGCAGTTGCCAAATAACAGGTCGTGCTTTTAAAGGGCTAGATCCATTACTGGCAGATGGTTTAAAAGTACTTATGGTGCATGGCATAGGTACTCATACCGCAGGATACTCAGCAGAACTTTTAGAAAAATTAACCACTCAACTTAAACTACACAAAAAATCGCCAGGTTACAAAACCATAACCTTAATTGACCAATTAGACCCTAGCAAAGAGCTTGGCAGTCTCCGAGTACATCATTATTTTAATAAGGATCAAAGCAAATCATTATTATTTTATGAATTACTCTGGACTAGCATCACCGCGGAAGAAAAAAAGATTATTGCTTATGACAGCACTGGTGAATATTCGCACCGCCGTGCCGACATCAACAATATACTAAAAACATTTAGCAATGACACCATGCCTGACTCGTTCTTATATCTTGGTGATAGCCGTCAGGACATATTGATGTCATTTACACAAGCGTATTGCTGGATGGCTGCGGCCAATTGGCAAGAACTAGCCGAACACACTCAAACTGCCTGTAGCTTTAATAGCAAACACTTTATTCCCAACTTACGCAATAATCATTTTGCATTTATCTCACATAGCCTTGGCAGTCGCATCACCATTGATGGCTTACAACGTATCGCCAGTTTAACAGGCAACGAGTCTACTTATTTTCGAGGCCAATTAATAAAGCCACAAACTGCTGTCAAACTTTTAAAAGATAAGCACTCCTACATTTTTATGCTGGCAAACCAATTACCTATCCTACAATTAGGCAGAAAAAAAGCTGAAATTACCCAGCAACATGATGCATATTGTAATATAGAAGGTAAGTTTTACCAAGATCGCATGTACCGCGCCACATCTATTATTGCCTTTAATGATCCCAATGATATTGCCAGTTACCCTATTCCTTATGGCTTTACCGACACCTATTTAGATTCACGCTTATGCTTAAGTACTACCAATGTCGACATTAATATCGCGAATATTATTGATTTATTAGGCTTTGGTACTGCTGCGAATCCATTAACAGCTCACTCCGGTTATAAATCTGATGATCGAGTCATTGCACTGATTGCACATGGTATCGGCACTGAAAGTTCAGCCGATATAGTTAATGAACGCTGTAAATGGATTGAAGAATTGGACTAAAGTAAAGTCGTAGGGGCTTTGAAAAAAACTTGCATCAAAGTCCCTATTAAAACCAGGTAATCTTAAGACCTATACAGCAGGCAACTTATATCTTGAACTGCCCCACCAAAGCTTCTAACTCTTCAGAGAGTCTCGCTAAGTCACGACTAGCAGTCAAAGTACTGTTAGCAGAGTCAACACTACCATCTGCAATCTCACTAATGGCGATCACATTTCTATTGATTTCTTCGGTCACTGCACTTTGTTGGGAGGATGCTGTTGCGATTTGCACATTCATATCATTAATAGTAGAAATAGCACCTGTAATAGCGGCTAAAGCATTACCAGAATCACCTGCTTGACCAACACTTTTACCTGCCATGTCCTGACTAGCACTCATCGCTGAAACTGCACTTTTAGCACCTGATTGCAATTTCTCAATCATTGTCTGAATTTCATCGGTTGAAGACTGAGTTCTACTTGCCAAGGTGCGCACTTCATCAGCAACAACAGCAAAACCACGACCATGCTCGCCAGCTCGTGCTGCTTCAATCGCTGCATTTAGTGCTAATAAATTAGTTTGCTCAGACACACTGCGAATCACATCCAAGATACTACCAATATCACCCACATCAGCTTCAAGTTGTTGAATAACAGTGGTAGCCCGATCAATTTCACTCGCCAATGAATTAATGGAGCCAACTGCCTCAGAAACCACCCGACTTCCTTCATTTGCTTGATTATCAGCATCTCCTGCTGCTTCAGCTGCTTGCGATGCATTACGCGAAACCTCTACCACTGTAGCAGATAACTGGTTAATTGCCGTTGCAACCTGTTCAGTGTTTTCTTTTTGCTGGCTCACCCCACTAAGATTACCCTCTACCGTTGTCGACAGGCTCTCTGCATGACTAGCCAAATCTCTAGCATGCTCACTAACACTGGTCATAATTCCCTGTAGGTTTTCTGCTGCTCGATCAAACTCACCCGCCATGATACCAATTTCATCGGTAGGCGCGAAATGAGAGCGCGCTCTTAAGTTACCCTTGCCAAAAGAAGCAGCAAAAGCACTCAAGGCATTTATGGACTGTACTATTATATTTGGAATAGTAATGGCCAATATTACCCCCACAATCAAACCAATTAATAAGGTAACAATAATAATGATATTAGCCTGCTTTACTAAGGCTATGGTTTCTTGTGCAATGATCGCAACATTATGCCAAGCATTATTTTCAGCATCCAGTGCAGATTGACGCGCATCACTAGCAATATTATTCATTTCACCAATAATGCCTTGCAACTTATTATCATTCGCTATCCATTTAGCCGCTGCATCAGCATAATTCTCCGTTGCTACACGCGCCGTCTGAATCTGTTTAAGCTCTGATGACTCTTTAGTTTTTCTCTGCAAAGTATCATATAAGCCCATCAATGTCGGTAATTCTTTCTGCATCATTTGATAATACTTTCTATCTTGATACAAGCGCTCTTGTTTCTCGTGCTGAATAATCGTATAAGCTAAAGACTTTATTTTATTAACTATAATATATTTTTGTACTTTAATATTCAATGAGTATGGTGTTGTGCCTTGCTCCATAAGGGTCGCATATTCACGCTCTTGCTTTAATGCAAAGCTATCTGCCTCATTTAGGACACTTTGTCCCGTCTCTACCATAATTTTGACGGCTTGCTGATTACCCAATAAGGCTTGTACGCCATTATTATAAAGCTCTCTAAAATCAGTTACATTTTTCTTAACGGCTGCCGACTGTGCAAGTAAGGCTTGGTCATTAAAGCTATTGGCCAGATTATCAACCGCAACTAAATCGCTATCCATCTTTGCTAAGACTGCTTTAGCATGTTGGTGAATTTCCGGCTTTTCATAAAGCAAATAACGCAATTGCTCAATAGTGGCATCATACGCACCTGCATGTACATTAACCGCTAATTGTGCCGCAGGTACTTTCCATTGAGTGATTTCATCTACTTTCTGTCCTAAATCACCAATGTACTTCCATGCAAGCCCTCCAAAAATCAGTAATATGACTACCAAACTAGAGAAGCTCAATACCAATTTATTACGAATGCTCATGACCTGATCCTTTTAAATACCTAACAGAAAAAATATCTATACTTCACGGGAGCGACTGAAAATTTTAAAGCAGTTGGTTTCACTATAAACAGCAATAGCTAGAACAGTTTAGTCCATTAACCGACTACTAGTCATCACAGAAACGAGCTTTCAACAACACCAACTCACTATAAATCACACATCTATCAACACATGAAAGTTTACTTGCCAAAATAATATCGGCTAAAAATCAGTATACTTTAATCACAACTTATATTTATCGAACTACACCACAATTATACAAAGTTCACATGCATCTTAAAGAAAATTAACATATAAAATAAGTGGCACATCTGAAACATAAAATACATCTAATATTTTGCTTGAAAAATCTTAACTATTTGGGGCTATTCAATTTAAGCAGAAGGAAGGAATACTTGTATTACGAGGGGGAATTTCAGGTGGGTAGCATTTTAACAATGTAGTCTTGTAGAAAAGCTACCCATCTTTTTTAAAAAAATGCAAAGCTTACCAAGCTTGCATATCTAGTTTTTAAGCTGCCTGTACTGGAATTGCATGGCTAGTTCTGATAATTTCATTATTATCATCGAAATAAACCAAAGTTGGTTTAAACCCTTCTACCTCAGAAGCATCAAGTTCAGCATAAGTACAGATAATGACAATATCACCAGGACATGCAAGGCGAGCAGCTGCGCCATTCACAGAAAAAATACCTGAGCCGTCTTCTGCTCTAATTGCATAGGTAGTGAAACGCTCACCATTATTTGCATTATAAATCTGAATTTGTTCGTACTCTCTAATACCAGAAAAATCTAATATCTTGCCATCAATTGCACAGGAGCCCTCATAGCCTAATTCCGCATGAGTTACCGTTGCTCTGTGTAATTTTGCTTTAAGCATTGTAATGTGCATATCAGTCTACGTTCTCTAAAAATTTCATAACTTGTCATTATTACAAACTACTATAACCTTTACAAGTAGTTAATTACCGTAGTCCACTTGGACATTATCAATTAAACGAGTACCACCTATACGAGCAGCCACTAAAATAATCAGCTGAGCATCTGTCGCTGTTGCAGCTTGCAAATCTGAACGCCTACAGACACTAAAGTAGTCAGGAGCAAAGCCTTGTTTTACTAATGCTTGATGATATTTTTGTTCAATTTCATGAATAGATAACTGCTTAGCTAATAATTCTGCTTTCGCCAAACAAAGAGTTTGATATAACTGCGGAGCTTGTTGCCGCTGTTCTGCACTCAAGTAGCCATTACGAGAACTCATTGCCAAGCCATCAACTTCACGCTCCGTTGGCACAGCAATCACCTCTGTTGGCATATTTAAATCCGACACCATAGTACGTATAACAGCCAATTGCTGAAAATCTTTTTCGCCAAAAAAAGCATAATCAGCCTGCACAATATTAAATAACTTACTCACAACAGTTACCACACCATCAAAATGCCCTGGCCGTACTGCGCCACAATAATTATCCGACACTTGATCAACACTCACTGTTGTCAGGCCTTGATTTGGGTACATTTCAGCTATACTTGGCATAAACACAATATCAACTGCTAACGCTTGCAGCTTATCCAAATCTGCTTGTTCCGTACGCGGATAACTGGCAAAGTCTTCACCTTCCCCAAATTGGGTTGGATTGACAAAAATACTCACTACAACACGTTCCGCTTTTTCTTTTGCAGCTCGTACTAATTGCAAATGTCCCGTATGCAAATTACCCATCGTCGGCACAAAGGCAACGCCCTTACCTTGCTGGTGCCATTGCTGTACCTGTCTACGTAATGCTGTGATTTCTTTAAGGCAATCAGTCATGTTAAAAACTATGTTCTGGCAATGGAAACTGACCACTACGGACTTCTACTATGTATGCTTGAATCGCTGCAAAAATGGAATCAGCTTGCTGCATATAGTCTTTAGAAAACCGTGGTCGCTTACCTAGGCTAATACCCAACATATCGTATACTACCAGCACCTGCCCATCACAATGTACGCCTGCTCCAATACCAATAACTGGAATACTAAGCTGCTGACTAATTTTCTGTGCCAAATCAGCAGGAACACACTCAACAATTAGCATTTGCGCACCTGCCTGCTCAATTTCTTGCGCTTCTTGCAAAATCCTTTGCGCATCCGCCGCTACCTTGCCTTGAACGGCATACTTACCTAATTGATAGATTGATTGTGGCAATAAGCCCAAGTGTGCACAAACAGGGATGCCTTGTTGCACCATAAATTGAATAGCCTCAAGGCGCGCACCTTCTAATTTAACCATATGCGCACCACCTTTCTTGATTAATAATGCAGCATTTTCAGCGGCTTGCATAGGAGTTGCACTACTCATAAAAGGTAAATCGGCAATCACAAATGCCTGCTGACAACCACGACTAACTGCCTGAGCATGGTAAACCATTTCTTGCACGCTCACGGGCACGGTACTTGCGTGCCCCTGCACCACCATACCTAAAGAATCACCCACCAATAATACATCAATATCAGCCTGATCCATTAGCGCGGCAAAGCTTGCATCATAAGCCGTTAAACTAGTAATTTTTTGCCTTGCTTGCTTCATTTGCTGCAAGTCA
This sequence comes from Methyloprofundus sp., assembly GCA_016592635.1. NCBI lineage: Bacteria > Pseudomonadati > Pseudomonadota > Gammaproteobacteria > Methylococcales > Methylococcaceae > Methyloprofundus > Methyloprofundus sp. The sequence continues at coordinate 1,078,428 of AP023240.1, read as the reverse complement.
GTTATGGTTTTAGTTTTTTTTGAGCTCACCGCTGCATATTGGCTCATGCTGGCAACCTCACTAAACCATCTAACGGACAACGTTTAATTAAGTCAACAATCTTGCCTTTGCTAGGAACATTTAATAATGGTTCGATCTCTTGCAATGGATATAAAACAAAAGCACGTTCAGCCAATCCATAATGCGGCACAATTAAATCTGGAATATCAATAAGCTGATCACCATAAAGCAACATATCCAAATCTAAAGTTCTTGGCCCCCAACGCTCATTTTTACGCACTCGACCTTGCTCTAATTCTATTTTCTGCAAACAACGCAATAACGAGATCGCGCTCATATCCGTAACAATGGCCATCACTGCATTTACATAATCAGGTTGGTCTTGCGGCCCCATAGGTGGACTACGGTACAAACTCGAAAATGCTTGCTCTTGCACTGCTTCTAAAGCATTGATAGCTTGTCTTGCTGAATTTATCTGCACAGCAGGAGTCGCTAAATTACTTCCCAAACCTATATAGACGATTTCCTTAGTCATGTTCTTGCTGCTTTACAGCGGGCTTACGTCTACGCTTACGTTTTTTTGGCGGTCGATTAGTCAAATTGGCAATCATTTTTTTCTGCTCAGCATCAGAAGCTGTTTGAAAATTTGTCCACCAATCGGCCAACTCTCGCTCTGCTCCACCCGTCTCAGCACGCAAAACCAAAAAGTCATAAGCTGCTCGAAATTTTGGATGCCCTAATAACCGGTATGGACGCGCACCATTACGCTTATCAAAACGCGATTGCAAGCTCCATACATCACGCATGGCCGTACCAATATGTTTAGGGAAAGAGGTGCTTTTAACTTGTTCGGTAATAATAGCGCTTGCTGCTTGTTGGTAAGCAATCGACTCGGGCATCCCTTTCCCTAAATTTTTATCAGCCAACTCTTTTACCGCATCCCATAAAAAGGTAGAAAATAGAAAATAAGGCGCAATACCTTTACCCTCAGCAAGCCGCTTATCAGTATTTTCTAGCGCTTTTGCAATAAATAATTTTGGAAAGCCATTCGCTTCACTTTGCAAACTTTTTGCTGCAACAGGATATAGTTGTGCAAATAAACCATAATGATTTAACATCTCAAATGTTTGCACTGCATAACCTGATAAAAATAACTTCAGTGCCTCATCCTGTAATCTCGCTGCGGGGATATTGCCTAATAACTCTGCCAACTCAAAGATAGGGCGCTCACAAGCTTCATTAATGGTAAATCCCAGTTTCACTGCAAAACGCACCATTCTAATCATGCGTACTGGATCTTCACGATAACGCGTCTCTGGGTCACCAATAAGACGTAGCACTCCTGCCTTGTGGTCATCCATACCACCCACATAATCAACAATAGAAAAGTCTTTGATATTGTAGTAGAGGGCATTAACAGTAAAATCACGGCGCAACACATCTTCTTCAATGCTGCCGTAATGGTTATCACGTAATAATCGGCCATTCTGATCAGTTTTTTGATTACCTTGCACCGCATCATCAGCAGTACCACGAAATGTCGCTACTTCTATAATTTCTCGACCAAAGTGTACATGTGCCAAACGGAAACGCCGCCCAATTAAGCGACAATTACGAAAAGCTGCTTTTACTTGCTCGGGACTGGCATTAGTTGCCACATCAAAATCTTTTGGCTCACGTCCTAGTAACAAATCCCTAACACAGCCACCCACTAAGTAAGCTTCATACCCTTCACTTTTAAGACGATATAAAACTTTTAGCGCATTTTTACTGATGTGATCACGGGATATATTATGCTCTGAACGCGTATAAATTCTTGGCCCACCCTGCTCACTCTGGCTCTCAACGACAGCCTCATCACTAGCCTCTTGATTGTCAGTATCTGTATTGGCTACTTTTTTTATTATTTTTTTAAAAAAATTTAAAATCTTCCTCTTCCCTTTAAATTAAGCTAAGAATTACTCACAAATAACCTTATAAATTCATAGTATTGTAACGTAGGCAGGTGAACTTTATAAGTACCTAACGCGACTAAATTATAAGCTCTTATTTAATGACTCACTTAAGCCCAAGTACACGCTCTACAAGAACTCAACTTACAGCTTACCCAAAAAGTCACATAAATATTATGTGACTGTTTTCAAAAACATCGATTATATAGTAAAATTATAGGACACTATGCTGGTCGTAATAAGCTAGACTCCCATTCACGCACTCAAGTTTTGGAGTAAAACCTTTATATTGAGTGAGCTGTAAACCCTATAGGCAAAACCATGTTAAAAAAAATTTTCGATGTGCTAATTGATCGCCCTTTTCTAGCAAGTATTTTTATTTCCGACTTATTCATCTTGCTATTCCACAAGCCACCATTCTTATTCTCGTTAGTGATGCTGACTGCTCTTATGGGTTATTGCATGTTCTTAGGCCAAAAACTTTCTTTATTTAAAGATTAATTGAATACGCAATCCACAAAAAAACCTGCTGCTACAGCACAGCCTGTAAAAGCAGGGTTTTTTCGTTATATCGCAGCCATTTTCTATGACCTTATACTGGTCATCGCTGCATTCTTTGTCGCAACTGCAATTCTGCTACCATTCACTGCGGGAGAGGCTATTGAATCAAAAGTTTTATACCCTTTATACTTATTAACTGTCAGTTTTGCCTTTTATGGCTGGTTTTGGACTCATGGCGGACAAACACTAGGTCTACGCGCCTGGAAACTACGTGTAGTAAATGAACAACAAACAGATATAAACTGGCAACAAGCTTTGCTGCGCTTTATAACTGCTTGTGGCTCTTGGCTAACATTAGGGCTGGGTATTTTTTGGTGCATATGGCAAAAGGATAAGAAAACTTGGCAAGACTTAAGCTCAAAGTCCATGATAATTCGTATTGATACTGCAGATAAAGCCAAAATCAAATAAATAAGCCCAAATGTCCTAACTAGCGCAAACGGCTAATAGCATACAACGCTCCCATCAATACAAAACTACTGGGCAACACAGCCACAAACAATGGGTTCAGTCCATAAACAACCCCCATTTGCCCCACTGCATTATCCACTATATTAAACCCCATCCCGATTAAAATACCACTTACCATTCGCGGCCCCAAAGCAATCCCTCGACCCACCCCTATAACAAAAGGCGTTGCCACCAACAGCATGACCAACGTTATAAAAGGGTTAATTAACCTAGCCCAAAAAGCCAACTCATATTTACCAGCATCTTGTTTATTTTCTTGTAAAAAATCAATATATTTAGCCAATTCATACAATGATAAATTTTCCGGATCAACCACGACCACATCAACCACATCTGGATCAATTACCGACTTCCAAATACTCTCTGGCAAAGACCTCATGGTCACACCTTGTTCTGAAATATCAGTCACCAGCACACTTTGTAACTGCCACAAGCCTGATTCTAAAAAATGTCCTCTATGTGCATAAACAATGCGCTCTAGGCTCTGCTTATCATCCAACTCATACAAATAGATATTTGCAACATCCCCTGCAGTATAGACTGTTTTAATATTGATAAACTGATTGCCTTCACGTAGCCAAATCTCACCATCCATACGTACTATATCGCGATGTGTTTTGGCAACATTCTTTAAAATTTTAGCTTTCTTTTCCGCATCAGGAGCAACAAACTCACCCATAACAAAAGAAAAACACACCAATAGCATCCCCGCCAGCATCACCGAACGGATAATACCAAGCACAGATACTCCCGACACACGCATAGCCACCAACTCACGATGATTAGCCATACTTCCCAATACAAACAAACTCCCCAACAAAGCAGCTGACGGCATTAACTCATATAAATAACGCGGCGATAACAAGCCGATATACATAAAGATATGCTGCAAATCATAATCCCCAACCCCGCGATACTTTAATTCATCCTTTAAGGTAAATAAATTAAACAAGGTATAAAGTATAATTAAAGCAATAAAGGTTCCTTTTAAAACTTCTTTAATCACATAACGATCCAAAACCTTCATACGGTTTTACCTCGTATAAACATCATCACCCAGGCAATACCATAAAACCTGATCAGCAAAAAGGCAATGACCACAAAAGCCAATAAATAAGTTCCCCAAAAACCTAACCACATTGGAATCTCACCACGCACCAACCAGCTGCCACTCACTTTTTCAAAATTAGAAAAACTAAAATAAATCAAAAAAGCAGTAACCATATTGCCATACACCCCACCTCGCGGCGACACCTGTGCAAGCGGCACAGCCATAAAGGCCAACACTAAAACACTTAACGGCACCGATAAACGATGATATATTTCACGCACTTCAGCCAAACTTTGCGGATGCCATAAAATGGCACTGCTTGGTAAACCTTCGATTTTACTCGCCATCTCTTCTGATGACTCCTCTAAGTGCATCGCGTATTCAGCAAAGGATTCAATACTATGATCAACCTTTCCCAACTCACCGAATACTCGCTCGCCATCCAAAAATACAATATAAAGATTACCCTGCACATTTCGTAATTCAGCACTCTTAGCGGTAATAATACTACTTTCAAGGCCTTCCATATTGCGCACAAAAACATTTTGCATTTTATTATCAACACTAATGTGTTCCGCATAAAATATCCATTTCCCATGACTATATTCACTAAACTTACCTTCAGAAATAGCACGAATACCTGCACTTTTCTTTTGCTCAAAAACAATAGTTTCAATCTTATTAGTTGCCCACGGCCCTACACTTAACGACATCAAGGCCGCCAGTAAACCAATAGGTACAATCACTTTAAAAACAGCACGATATATATGCCAAACACCAACCCCAGCTGAAGACAGAGCCGACATTTCTTGGTCTCGATACATGCGTCCGATCACCATCAGCACCCCAACAAAAACAGCAGGCGCTAAAAAGTTAATGCTCGCCAACAGCATTTTCAACCCTAAAATACTCAGAATGGCCTCGTTAGAAATTAACCCCTCAACCGCCATTTTAAGTATTTTAATAAAATTCCGACTCACAATGATAACCACCAACACCATAAGCACTGAAAATATCGTCTTCAGCAACTCACTCACCATCATCCGTTCCATTACCGTCAGCAACCGAATATTACGCATTAACCCTCACTATTTTATTTTTTCAAAGGGGTCAGACACGATTGATTGAACAACTTTCTCTGTACCGCTCAGACTTATGATCCCCACCTTTGGGTCTAGCTACAACTGGGCGACTCAATTGGCCCTGAACCTTACTTTTAAACTGGTCACTACCAAGCACCCAAGACTTATTAGTCATCTCCCTTATCTCTGCTAAAGATTCCACAGAAATATGCTCTGCAAATAATGCCTTATAGTTATTTTGTCGCTGTACCAAATTTGAACTTAATGCATTATACAAATAATGAGGCGTTATAAGGGAGCTCTGCTCGCCTAGTGCATTATAAGCAAAGCTTGACCAGCGATATTGACCAGGCCTATCAACCCCCCCTGCACGAACAGGGTTTAATTCAATATACCGGTAACAAGTTAATGCATAATTTTCGCTATCTATTAAGGTTGCTTTATAACGCCCTTCCCATAATGTTCCAGTACGCTTATAAAGGTGATTAAATTGCTGCACGTAAACTCGACCAAGTGACTGGATCGTTTTTGATAAACTATGTTCGTGCAATGGCGTGATAAGAAGGTGCACATGATTAGTCATCAACACATACGCATGCAACTCACACCCATAATGTTCTATCGCCTTCTTTAGTTTTTCCAAATAAAATGTATAGTCACTTTCTACATGAAATATTGGCTCTCTATTATTCCCCCTAACAATTACATGCTGAGGTTGGCCTGGAAGATTAAATCGAGGAAGGCGTGCCATATAGTGTATTAATTAGTATTTTCCATACTATAAATATACCTTATCCCCTAACAAAATTCAATTGTGTCTGACCCCTTTGATATTTGTAAACTACAAAAATTAACACAACCAATTGATTTAGCATTAAATTCACATAAAAACATCTAGTCTAATTGCCCTATATTGTACTCAAGTACAATAGACGATAGCGACCTCTTTTGTTAATCTTTCAACTACACTCCATTGTTAGTAAATATCCCTTAGATTTTTTGGAAAATCATACTCGACCATTCCACCACTAATTAATCTATATTTGATCAACTACAAGATTAATCTTATATAAAAGAAGGAAATCAAATACTTACAATTACTAAGTGTACTTTTTTACTTAATTTCAGAGAACTAATATGAAAAGAATAATTTTGATTTTTTTATGTATGTCATTTAGCAACCTTACATTTGCATCCATTGTGGGCGTATCACCAGGTGGGCAACAATTAATGAGTGCTGTCACAGTTCAAGAGGATAGCCCTACAAATACAATTCAACAAGGCTTTAATGAGAAACAAAATGTTTTACTCACTACCAACCTTAATTACACAGGAGGAACTATTGCAAGTGGTACACGGGTTGACAGCCATTTGATTTTTCTAAATACTGAGGAGGGTACTAAAAAAATTGATACTACAGCAGTCTGGAAATTCTCTGGTGATATTCTTGGCATCATGTCTAATGGCAACGGCAGCGATTTCATGAATTCAAATACCTTATTTGGTGATCCCAACAATTTTACAATAGGTACTAACACAGGAACCTTTAATGGGTTTGGACTTGAAGGAAATGACGAAATGTCTTTTACAGGAAACACCCTAGAATTAAGAATGCTGGTTACCGAACCAGGAGACTGGATTCGAGTAGTAACTGCATCAGCCGTTCCTCTTCCCGCCGCAGTATGGCTAATGGGGTCAGGACTTGTTGGCTTAATAGGCTACTCACGCAAAAACAAACAACAAGTTGTTAATGTATAAGTGCTTTAATAACTACGCTTTATTAAACTGCTTTAATAAAACGACTGTTGTTTCTGTAAAGTTAGGGCGCCAAAAATAAATAATCGTCCAATATTGGATAGAATTTTTGTTTATCTTCGGCGGTGCCGAAATAGTTACGTAGCCTGCTACGCGCCTGTTACGATACCGTTGAAGACGAACAAAAAGGCCAGCAAGATCTGGGTGATTATTTTCCCCCACCTCCCCTTAGGGTTTCACTACCAGCTAACTCTTTACCACCCTAAACCCAACTAGCCCAAGATAACTTCAAAACAAGTAGCCCGAAACAAAAAAGCCGCACCTCAACACAAGCTAAGATACGACTCAAACAACAAGCCCATAGATAATCTACATTTTAGCTAAAACCTTAGCTATCGTCTTACCCATTGCAGATGGAGTCGGAATGAAGTTGACAGGAGACCCTGAATTTCATGAGGTAGCTTGGCGCGTTTGATTATTAGCTTTCAGTCCAAAAATAAACACTCCTATCATTAAAAGGCTAAACGTCCCTAGTTCTGGGACTGCCCCTATGCCGTTCAGTCGAATATCTTCGATCTCTCCAGCCGACAGGGCTTCATCAAAGACAAAAATCTCATCGATAACGCCGCTGAAAAATTCACCATATGCTGGATTGTGCCCAATATCGAAAAAGGTGTTAGTTGCGGTGCTAAAGGCTGTAGATGCCGTAATAGCAGCCAAACCATCTACGTAAAAACTCATTGTTTGCAGACTTTCGTCATAGGATACAGCCAAAAAAGTCCATTGCCCTGTGGTTACAGAACGGCTACCAGAGCCGATAACGCCACTGCCAGTAGGCCCTCTGAAAGCAGACCACCCTGTACCGCCACCACCTCTTGTGTCAATACCGATGCTACGATCAAAATCGCCAGGACTGGCATCATCAATGCTAAGTACCTGACGGACACTGCTATCCAACGATGCATTAACCCACGCCCCCCAAGTCATCTGAGACATTCCCGCTGGGTTAACGTTGATACCCGCACGTAAGAAATCCGTAGTACCGTCCAGTAAAATACCGCGCCCTTGCCCATTTTGACCCGCAGTGAAAGTAGGCGTCCCAAAGGCTGTCGCTGTCACGCTTCCTACGGAGTCGATCAGAGAGTCACCCTCAAAACTGAAGTGCGTAATAAGACCGGCCTCAGCAGGCGTATGTACAGCTAGGAAACTGGCAGCAACAAACAGGCTTGCCACAAATGGTTTGATATTGGTCATAATACCTGATAGACCTTTTGATTTTTGCCTACTTATCATGATCATTTCCTTATTAATAATTTCTTTACGATTCATAATTCATATATCCTTGATTTTAATAATTTTATATTTTTTATTGAGCATTTAATTCGCAACAATTCATAATCAACTGTTGCGGTGAGCACTACTTAATTACTTTTACATCCGTAGGGCAAACTTATGATACCCCCTTAGCCTAAAGCTAGCAACAATCATCAGCCGACAAAGTAAATTTATAAAATAATCAATAACTTATAATGATCGTGTACCACCTCTAATAGATGACTTCATGATCATTCAAAAATAAGTTAATTCAAAGCAAAAAAAAACCGCACCTCAATATCAATCAAGGTACGGCTTTCAATATTCAATATGACTCAAGCTACAAGCCCATAGATAGGCTTACATTTTAGCTAAAACCTTAGCAATTGTTTCACCCATAGCAGATGGAGTCGGCGCAATAGTCACACCTAAGTCTTGCAACATTGCAACTTTTTCAGCCGCACTTTCACCAGCAGATGAAATAATAGCACCTGCATGCCCCATACGACGACCTTTAGGTGCTGTCAAACCAGCGATATAAGCAACCACAGGCTTATTCATATGCTTGCTTGCATAGATACCCGCTTCAACTTCTTGCGGCCCACCAATTTCACCGATCATTAATACAATTTTAGTGGCATCATCTTGCTCAAACTTTTTAAAGATATCACGATGTGAGCTACCATTAATTGGGTCACCACCAATACCAACCGAAGTTGAAATACCAATACCCAATTCTCGCATTTGATCTGCTGCTTCATACCCTAAAGTACCAGAACGCCCTACTACACCGACTACACCTTCTATATAAATATGCCCTGGCATAATACCCAACATGGCTTGCCCAGGACTAATCGTACCTGCACAGTTAGGGCCTGTTAGTACCATACGCTCTTCAATTGGGAATTTACGTAGGTATTGCTTTACTTTCATCATATCCTGCGTCGGGATACCATCGGTAACCGATACACAATATTTAATGCCCGCATCTGCTGCTTCCATAATAGAATCTGCTGCAAAAGCGGGGGGTACGAAAACAATACTTGCTTCTGCACCCACTTGTTGCACTGATTCTTTGACTGTATTAAAAACAGGTCGATCTAAATGCGTTTGCCCACCTTTACCTGGGGTAACACCACCTACAACATTCGAGCCATAATTGATCATATCTTGTGCATGAAAAGTACCGATTTTGCCGGTAAATCCTTGCACAATAATGCGAGTTTCTTTATTAATTAAAATCGCCATTATGCTGCTCCTTCTTTTGCTACTTGCTCATTACGTGCTTGCACTGCTTTTTCAGCGGCTTCTGCCAATGTGGTTGCAGTAATAATAGGCAAGCCACTGTCGGCAATAATTTTACGACCTTCTTCGACGTTAGTACCTGATAATCGCACAATCAATGGAATTTTCATGTCGATTTTTTTCACGGCATGTACCACACCTTCGGCAATCCAATCACAACGATTGATACCAGCAAAGATATTTACCAACATCGCTTTAACACCTTCGTCAGCTAATACTAAACGAAACGCTTTTTCAGTACGCTCTGGCGAAGCACCTCCACCCACGTCTAAAAAGTTAGCGGGCTCACCACCAGCCAATTTGATCATATCCATGGTTGCCATCGCTAAGCCAGCACCATTAATCATACAACCAATATCACCATCCAACCCCACATAGCTTAAACCACGATCAGCCGCAGCCATTTCGCGTGGATCTTCTTGAGTTTTATCGCGTAGTTCTGCGACTTTTTGACGGCGGAATAAGGCATTATCATCAAAACCCATTTTGGCATCTAAAGTAATTAATTCACCACTTTTCGTCACCACCAATGGATTGATTTCCAACATATTAGCATCTAAGTCACGCATGGCACGGTAACAACCAGTAATCAACTTAACGGCATGACTAATCTGTGACGCTTCTAGACCTAGAGCAAAACCCATTTTACGTGCTTGAAAGTCTAATAAACCTACTGCAGGGTCTATATAAATTTTCTTAATGGCATCAGGGTTGTTTTCCGCTAAATCTTCAATTTCCATACCGCCTTCAGCTGAACCAACCATGACAATACGCTCATGGGCACGATCTACCAAAAAGCTGAAATACAATTCTTTATCAATATCAGTTCCTGCTTCAATATATAAGCGTGAACACACTTTACCTGCTGGACCTGTTTGATGAGTAACCATTTTTTTACCCAACATACTATCAGCAGCAGCTTCCACTTCTTCGTGAGAAAAGCAAATTTTCACACCACCCGCTTTACCACGTGCACCTGAATGAATTTGTGCTTTCACCGCCCAAGCATTACCGCCAATTTCTCTAGCACGCTGTACTGCATCTTCCGGACTATACGCTAAACCACCTTCGGCAATTTTAACGCCATAACCTTCTAAAATTTCTTTCGCCTGATACTCATGAATATCCATAGCACCTCCCCTAAATAAAATAACCTAAAATTCAACGAAAAAAGGCCGCATAAGCGACCTTTTTATCAATAACTGTTAGCGCTACGCTTTCGCAGCAATCGCTGCAGCGGTACTCACCACATTATTAGCCATTTTCTCAGAAGCCGCGTCTATCAAACGTCCGTCTAATGCTGCTGCACCTTTACCTTGTGCTGCCGCTTCTTTTAACGCTTCTAAAATACGTTTAGCTTTATCCACTTCTGACTGTGGTGGCGTAAACACTTCGTTTGCCAATGCAATTTGTGATGGGTGAATGGCCCATTTTCCTTCACAACCTAATGCCGCAGCTCTACGCGCCGCATCTTTAAAGCCATCAGGATCTTTAATATCACCAAATGGTCCGTCAATAGCTCGCAGACCATAAGCACGACAAGCAACTGTCATTCTACTAATAGCGAAATGCCATTGATCACCAGGATAATCAGGATTCAAACCACCAATATTAGTAGTTCTAGCACGGTTACTCGCAGCATAATCAGCAACACCAAAATGTAGCGCTTCTAGGCGACCACCAATATTGCCTTGCTTAGCAATATCTTCAACATTCGCCATACCCAATGCTGTTTCAATCAAACATTCAATACCAATTTTTTTGGTCATGCCTTGTTGCATCTCTAGCTGGTTCAGCATCGATTCAACCATATAGACATCACTATAAACCCCTACTTTAGGAATTAAAATGGTATCTATTTTCTCGCCACACTGCTCGACCAAGTCAACAACGTCACGTACCATGTATTGTGTATCTAGGCCGTTAATGCGAATAGAAACGGTAATACCATGCCCTGCCCAATCCAAATCATTAATTGCATTAATAACATTTTTACGTGCCTGCAACTTGTCATCAGGTGCAACAGCATCTTCAAGATCAAGAAAAATAACATCTACGCCACTTTTCAATGCTTTTTCAAACATTTCCGGGCTTGACCCTGGAACGGCTAATTCACAACGGTGTACCCGTTGTGCGTTTGCTTCATATAAGGTATGACTCATTTAAATAGCTTCCTACTTCTGTAAAATAATTGCAGATAGTGACTTAGTGATTGGCAGACTATCCCAGTCTAAATCAAAATTAACCCCTAATTGTACCGCTAAGTGCTATAAAGTCAATTTTATGATATTGAACTAGCACTCTCGTTTTGAGTACTAGTTCAAAGTTTGCAGCTTATTACCCGCCAGATAGGCTTGTTTGCATGCTATTCTGTTATTATTCTCTATCAAGCTCTTAATCATTCACAAGGAGAAGCCATGCAAAAAATAAGGTTAACTGCTGATGATATCGATGTCGGACAGCCATTACCTTGGTCAGTTTATGGTGCCAGTGATGAATTACTACTTGATAACGGTCGTATAGTCAGCACTGAAAAACAAAAAGGTATTTTAGTCAGTCGCGGTCTTTATAGAAACCCGACAAAATTAGAACAAGAGCAACAAGAAGCTCTAAATAAAAAAAAAGCAGCTTTTGCATTAGATTCGCCATTCAAGGTACTCGATGTTATAAAAATTACCCTGAAACAAATCTTGCTTGATATGGAAAGCTCGGTAGAAAGCAATTATGCACATAGAGTCATCCGCTTAGCAACGGTCGTACAAAAACTTTGCTATGAAAATTCGGATGCTGCCTTAGGTGCAATCATTCTAGACCAAAACTCTGCTTATACCAATGTACACCCTGTACTTTGTGCGATGTTAAGTGAACTGATGTTGCGTCGCCAAAAAATACCGTCTGAAGACCGGCTATTTTATATAGCGGCAGCCTTAACCCAAAACATTGGTATGCTGAGCTTACAAGCGCAATTGACCAATCAAACCGAAAAATTAAGTGACCAGCAACGTCAAGCCATTAAAGAACACCCTTATCGCAGCAAAGAAATCATGCAAGGTTTAGGCATACATTATAACGAATGGCTGGATACCGTGTCATATCATCATGAACGCCCTGATGGAAAAGGTTATCCTAATGGATTAACAGGCGACAGCATTCCAATTTATGCAAAAATCTTATCCCTTACCGATATTTATAGCGCCATGATCTTACCAAGAAAGTATCGTGATGGCTTCTACGTAAAAAAAGCACTACAAGATATTTTCATCCAGCGCGGCAAATCAGTTGATGAAGCCTGCGCGATGCTCTTAGTAAAAGAAATGGGCATTTACCCACCAGGTACTTTTGTCAAACTAGCTAATCGCGATACCGCTATCGTACTAAGAAGGGGGACAAAAAATGCTGACTCACCCATAGTACTCAGTATTATTGACCCTCAAGGTTACTACTACGACATCCCCAAAAAACGCGAAACGATCCATAAAGATATTTTCGGCATTACTGAAGTTATCCCTAGACTGGACGATTTGCAATTAAATAGGGACGAGATTTGGGGATTAGCTTAACCATCACTACTCAATTTCTTGCCAGAACCAAGCGCCTTCAGCAACTAGTTGACACAATAAATGCGCAACTGAATCATCTTGCTTAATTTTCTGCCAATCCTCAGTACTCAACGTTACATTCTCGGTTAATAGACTCAAATTATTAACGCCTTCCCTAGCAACTGTATACGCTTCACCTGCAACAAATAATTGTCCGCCCTTTGCATTACTAACCCAAGCAAAACGAAAATATTGGTTACGTTGTAAAATGCGCCCCAACTCAAAATAAGTATTTAATTGCTCTATAGTCAGTAAGTCACTCCCCGCCTCCATTGCCAAATCCTGTAGCACAGGTTTAGTCTCAGTCACTAACTTACCAATAGCACTTGCTAAAACAGGTTCTGCCGAGTCTATCACCTGATGTAACATTTTTTTTATTCTTGCCACCGAATCTGTATCAATTTCACCTGACTGTGCAGTTGCTAATAACTCAGGGTCAGTATAGAGCTCCTTCCCCACGCCCTGCTCCAACATCGTATTCACCAAAGCATCCAACATATCGACACGAGTCGGCGCACGAAACCCAATGGAAAAGGTCATGCAATCATTCAAAGCCACACCATGGTGCGCAATATGCGGTGGTAAATAGAGCATATCCCCAAGTTGCAACTGCCATTCCTGATCAGGGCTAAATTCCTCTAGAATCTGCAATTCTATACCATCAATTAATTTAGCGACATGAATAGGCTCATCAATAATTTGCCAGCGACGCTCTCCCATAGCTTGTAGCAAAAAAACATCGTAGCTATCCGTATGTGGCCCTACCGAACCACATTCTGGTGCATAACTAATCATTAAATCATCGCGTCGCCAATCGGGAATAAATCGAAATGGGTCGAGCAAATATTGTAATTCTGGCAGGTGCTTATCAACATCTTGTACTAACATGGTCCAATGCGTTTCCGACAAACGCGCGAAATCCTGTTCTGTTAATGGCCCACAAGTGACCTGCCATGCCCCCCCCCCCTGACCATGCTCTTCAATAAGCCGAGATTCTATCTCAGGTTCACATGCCAAGCCTGCCAAATCGTCAGGGCTAATCGGCGATATAAAGTCAGGAAATGCTTGGCGAATTAATAAAGGCTTTTTTTGCCAATATTGCTGTAGAAACTGTTGCTGGCTTAAATCAGTATTAAAAAATTTTGTCACTCACACTTTCCTTGCAAAATCACTACGATCGCACCAATCATTAACTGACTACTTTTTGCGCCTGCATCAATATGCCCCAAACTGCGCTCACCTAAAAATGACGCACGCCCCTTAGTCGCCAACATATCGCGCGTAGACTCTACCCCTTTACTAGCTGTTACCTGTACCTGTTCCAATAAGTCAGGTAATTGCATATCAACCGATTGTTGTAAAAATAACGCAACAGGAATGAGTACATCCAGCATAGTTTTCTCGCCTGCCTCAGCTTTGCCGCGCAACTTCATCGACTCGACACCCGCCAAAAATGCCTCAGCAAAAACAGCAATATCTACTGTCTTGCCTTTTGCTGCTTTCGCCATAGAGACAAATAAGGTACCAAACAGTGAACCTGATGCTCCCCCTATTTTGCTCATGCAAATCATACCTATTTTTTGCCAGGCACTTACCCAATCTAGCTCAGCTATCTGCGCTTGTTGCTCCACCAACGCAGTTAACCCACGTTGTAAATTGACCACATGATCGCCGTCACCAATCGCTCTGTCCAGCTCAGCAACTTCAAGAGCATTATCTGCAATCACATCATTCAGTGCCTGAATAAGGTCAGGTAAAATTTCTGGGGTAATTGACACCTTAAGCTCCTTTCTAAATCTTTATTATTAAATTATTTAGGGATTTATAAAAAATTCTCAGTCCTTAGCTTCATGTACTTTTTTTACTAATGAAGCACTAATAGACGCAGCAAAATCTTCTACGTTGTCATAATCTTGTTTTTGCACAAACTCAACCAAGCCTTTTACTAGTGCTTTAGTCTCGGCAATTTCAACATGAGATCTGCCACAACCTTCACAATGAGTGCCTGCATCTGTACAAAAAGCACTACCTCTACATGGATTAAATTTCATTTAACACCTCTTATTGTCATATTTACTTTTTACATTCAGGGTAATATACTTTAAATTATGTATATTACTGACTTGTCATTGTATTTCATTCCCTGCTTTATTTAAAGCAAGGCAAACCACTTCTCAAAATAATAAAAACATGACCTCAACAGAAAAAACATTTGAACCTTGCGATCTAGTGATTTATGGTGGCTTAGGTGATTTATCCCGTCGTAAATTAATCATTTCACTCTACCGCCTAGAGAATGGAAATTTTTTAGAAGATGATACCCGTATTATTGCAGTCGACAGACTAGAAGAAGATAGTGCAAGTTTCATTAAAATTGCCTATAAAAGTTTACAGGAATTTTTAGGCCACCCTCTTGATGAAGCCATCTGGAAAAAGCTCTCAGCTCGCTTATCCTACCATCAAATGGATTTGACCAAGCCTGAAGAATTTAAAATTTTCAACGAAATTACTGACTCCAGTAAACGCATCATGGTGAACTATTTTGCCGTTGCACCTTTTCTATTCAAGCATATTTGCCAAGGCTTAGATCACTCTGGCGTATTAACCGACAAATCACGTATGGTCATGGAAAAGCCAATTGGTCATGATCTCGCGTCTTCCAAAGAGATTAATGATGTGGTTGCCAGTGTCTTTAATGACGATCAAGTTTTCCGTATCGACCATTATTTAGGCAAAGAAACTGTCCTTAATTTATTAGCTCTACGTTTTGCCAACTCAATTTTTACGACCAACTGGGATCATAACACCATTGATTCAGTGCAAATTACCGTTGCTGAAGAAGTAGGCATTGAGGGCCGTTGGGAATACTTTGACCATACAGGTCAATTACGCGATATGGTGCAAAACCATTTACTACAAATTTTAACTTTTGTTGCTATGGAGCCACCAGTCAATCTGGAAGCCCAAAGCATTCACAATGAAAAAATTAAAGTACTGGATGCATTACGCCCAATCACCGCCGAAAACGTACATGAAAAAACTGTACGTGGCCAATACACTGATGGTTTCCAAAAAGGTAAAGCAGTTCCAGGCTACCTGAACGAAGAAGGTGCCAACACTAACAGCACCACTGAAAGTTTTGTGGCTTTACGCGTTGATATTGATAATTGGCGCTGGGCTGGCGTTCCTTTCTACCTACGCACCGGTAAGTGCATGATGAACAAACGCACCGAAATTGTGATTAATTTCAAACAACTACCCCACAATATTTTCACTGAAAGCTACCGTGAATTACCTGCAAATAAATTAATCATTCATTTGCAACCTAATGAAGGCATCGAAATTCAAATGCTGAATAAAATTCCGGGGATTGATGAAAATATCAAACTGCAAAAAACCAAACTGGATTTAAGTTTCTCAGAAACTTTTAAAAATAGTCGTATTTTTGGAGGCTATGAGAAATTAGTTCTAGAAGCGATGCGTGGCAACCCCACTTTATTTATTAGTCGTGCAGAAATCGAGCAAGCTTGGGCTTGGATTGATTCTATTCAAAATGCATGGGCGGCTACCAATGAAGAAGCTAAAGGCTATGCAGCCGGCAGCTGGGGGCCAGTTGCTTCAGTTGCCTTATTGGCCAGAGATGGACGAGCTTGGGAAGAGTAATCGAAATTTTTCTTTTCTGAAACCATATCCTTTGTACCGCTACAAATGCAATATATCTAGCATCCTATTTTATCACTAGAAATTTGCAAGCGTAGTTGTGCAAAGCATCCATCCAAAGCTATCGCTGCAGCCTGAATTCTCGTAGGTGCAGATTTATCTGCACCTTGCGGCTAAAGCCACACCTACAAAAAAGTGAAGACTAACTCACACCCTCTACAACAACTTCTTGTGCTTAATTATCATTAGACTCATTACAGGTTAATACGATATCAGGCTTCAAAACGATGCCTAAGAGTTTATTCGGCTTTAAATTTTCTGACAAACATGACAATTTTGTCATTCCATACTGACAAATATGTCAGGTAGACACCAAAAATACTCCAACTCAAGCATACAATTCAACACTACATCACTTAAATAAAATGGCACATTTTCTGCTTCACTAAAAGTAAGCATTAACCTTTTAAGGAGCAAAGAAATGACACAATTAAACCGAAAACGCATTAATTTTATTGAACATTTACATGAAATTTTTGTTAACAAAAAAGGTTATGGTGCATTTGCTTATATTTCAGCTAGCGATGCAGTCGTATTATTCGAACAATACCTAGACTCAAATGAAGCGGCTGACTCCTTTATTAACCGCTACGTAAATTCCATTTGATCTGGCAATCAATAAATCGCAGGCAAAAAAAATGCGCTTAGCCAGTTTGGTTATAGCTAAACGCATTAAAAGCTCTGTATCTCGTTTTGGAGGCGAGGATGTTTTTTAAGAGTTGCAGTTATTCTATCAATACATACTGCAACTGAAAATGTGGCATATTGACGCGCGACAGATTGTCGCAGTCTACCTCCTACATTTTTACAGTTAAATTATTTCAAAGGCACCCAACTACTGTAAAAAATATGATTCATTTTTTGCATAATGATAGCAATAAATTTCACAAATAAATCCATCACAAAATGACATTTGCTAGGTCTAACAATATCCACAAACAGGCAGTAACGCGCTTCATCTGTTTGATTAAAAGACTGGTGTGATAAGGTATCATCAAAAATAAACATTTTACTGTCACACCAGTGATTTTCAGTTGCCCGCACTTTGATATAGGTATCGCGACTGGTAATATCATTAATATTATAAAGCACCCTTAATGTCGTTCTTAGTGGCCCATAATGCTCATCTGTTGATTCTTTTTTATTAAAAACCGAGACCCCAATCGTTCTGATATATTTATAATCTTTGTGGAATGCGGGTACAGTGTAAAAATTTTCAACATTTTTGCCATACCATTTGAAGAAAATCATACTACGTCTTATTTTTTCAGCACGACTTGCCAATTCATCAACAACTTTTTCTTCTACAACAACTTGCAATAATTCATTAATCTCTGCTTGGCACTCGTCAGGCAAATCCTCCAATTGGTATATTTTTTTATTGATATACGGCAGAGTCACAATATCCATCAATATATTGAATGGAGACAAAGCCCAAGTCGGCACACCATTCCCAAAAAAGTAGCGATATAACATGCGCCCATCAATATTGCTATTGCGACTGACATCATAAGCACCACAAAGCACATAAAACAACATGAGTGTCGGTAAGAAGTAACTCAATAACAACAAAAAGGTAAACCAGATAGTCGATTGCACTAAAAACTTCTTTTTTCTCCGCTCTTCAAATGATTTGTTATCCATTAATGCCTCTCTTAATTTATAGCCAAATGACTTTTACAAAAATAAACCCTATATTTTATATGCATATTATTAACAATGTAACTTTTTCTATATAAGATAATTTGTACATTATGCAAGCACAGCGTAAAATCAACAAGATTTATTAAAAGCAAACTGACTCAAAGGACTCTGAGACAAATACGCATTTTATCTTGTAATGCTACCGATGTTAGCTACCCATTAGGTGAAACTTACCATATGACCACACAATCCTCAGCAAAAAAAGAACCCAAGAAAATGTCTGGCGGCCTGCCTTTAATAGGCCACATGCTAAAATTTGGTAAAAACCCATTTGATTACATGACTCTGCTTAGAAGTAAGCTCGGTGAAATTGGTGAATTTCGCTTATTCCATCAAGAAATGGTTTTGCTAACAGGCCCTGAAGGTAATGAAGCCTTTTTCCGCGCCCCAGACGAGCAGCTTGACCAAAACGAAGCTTATAAGGTAATGACCCCCATTTTTGGCAAAGGCGTGGTATTTGACGCACCACCGCATATCAAAGATCAGCAACTAAAAATGCTGATGCCGGTATTACGTGACAAACCCATGCGTACCTATTCTAAAATTATCGTCCAAGAAGTTGAAGAAGCGGTCGCAGAATGGGGAGAGTCTGGTGAAGTAGATTTACTGGAGTTTATGAAACAACTGACTATCTATACCTCGAGTCATTGTTTATTAGGTGACGAGTTCCGTTATGAGCTCAATGAGGAATTTGCCAAACTTTACCATGACTTGGAAAATGGCATGCATCCGCTAGCTTTTATTTTCCCTTATCTACCGATTCCTATTTTACGTCGTCGCGATAAAGCCAGAGTACGTTTGCAAGAACTGGTTACCGAAATTATCGAAAAGCGCGCCAAAAAAACTGAGAAAAGTGATGATGCTTTTCAAATGCTGATTGATGCTCGTTACGAAGATGGCAGCGCACTATCCCCTCACGAAATTACTGGTATGCTGATTGGAACCTTATTTGCAGGTCACCACACGACGGCAGGAACCGCAGCTTGGATCACCTTAGAATTAGCTCGCAACCCGAAGGAAATGGAACGAGTTCTAGCTGAGTTTGATAGTTTATATGGTCATGATGGCGACGTAACTTTTCAATCTCTACGCGAAATCCCTATTTTCGAACGCGTTATCAAAGAAGTATTACGCTTACACCCTCCGCTTATTTTTCTGATTCGCAAAGTTGCCAAAGACCTGCATTTTAAAGATTACCTTATCAAAGCAGGTAAATATGTGTGTGTTTCGCCACGGGTATCACATCGTATTCCAGAAATTTTTCCAGATCCTGAAAAATTTGACCCAGACCGTTTTACTGAAGAACGCCAAGAAGATGCTCAACCCTTCAGCTGGGTTGCGTTCGGTGGTGGTCGACATAAATGTAGCGGTAACGCCTTTGCCATGCTACAACTAAAAGCAATTTATGCCATTCTTTTACGCCGTTATAAATTCGAGCTCGTTAATCCGCCTGAAAGTTATCAAGATGACTATAAACAGATGGTGGTACAACCAGGCGCACCCTGCCTAGTTCGCTATACTAAACGCGGCAATATTGAGCAGTCTGCAGCAGAAACGACTACAGAAGCGACAACTCAACAAGCAGCCACACCCAGCAATTGCTTTAAAGTAAAAGTTGATTACGATTTATGTCAAGGGCATGCTAACTGTATGGCTGAAGCAGCTGAGGTTTTTCAGGTAGATGACAAAGGCATATTAACCGTACTGCAAGAAACACCTGATAATGCTTTACTTAAAAAAGCACAAGCGGCAGCTAGGTACTGCCCAACGGGTGCAATAAAAATCAAACAAGATTAGGAATCAAGATGGCAGCATACCCAAGAGCAGAACTTGAAGAAATGGTTGAGCGTTGGCTAGAAGCTAACCGCCAAGCTGAAAAAGATGGTGATTGGCCTAAGCACCTTGGTGCCATGTACACCGATGATGCGGAATATCGCTGGAATATAGGCCCCAATGAAGAATTTGTCGCACACAACCGCGAAGAAATTGAAAAATGGGCGCTTGGCGAACAAATGGAGGGCTTTGAAGAATGGAAGTACCCCTATCACCGTATTTTAATCGATGAAAAACAAGGTGAAGTCATCGGCCTATGGACTCAGGTATCCCCTGCAAAACGTGAAGATGGCACTAACTACACCGTGGAAGGTATCGGAGGCTCATGGTTCCGTTATGGCGGTGATTTCAAATGGGAATGGCAACGAGATTTCTTTGACTTGGGCAATACCAAAGCCTTATTTTTTGAACTTGCAGCAGCAGGCAAACTAGACCCTGCCGTTAAAGAAAAAATAGGTAAACTTGCCAAAGGCCACCCCCTTCCAGGCCACGAAAAAATACGCGCTGAAGCGAGTTTAATACAAAAAATTACCGGCTTTTTAGTCATGGTACGTATCGCTATTTTTAATAAATAATAGTGTTATAATAACCTTATAAACACTACGTCATTATTTTTGGATTATATATGAGCACAGAAGAAGAACAACCTAAAAGTCGCCGCGAACAAGTGCGTGCAGTTGGTCAAAGTGGTAATTACTGGTATGCCATGGAAATGAGCTCTAAGCTTAAAAAAGGCCAATCTGTTGAAGTTATTTTCTGGAAAAGCCCAATTGCCTTGTTCCGTGGTGAAGATGGCAAAGTAAATGCAATTGAAAATCGTTGCCCGCATCGCCAATTACGCCTTACCTCAGGCATTGTTGAAGGTAATGAAATTATCTGTCAATATCACGGTTGGAATTTTGATGGTTGTGGTAAATGCACTGGTATCTCGCATGAACTAGGTAAAGGCAAAGGTAAAGATAGCCTACCAAATATTAAAGTGAACTCTTATCCAGTACAGGAAAAATACGGCCTTATCTGGGTATTCCCAGGCGACCCGGCTTTAGCAGAAAAAGTATCTATTCCCGAAGTACCACAACTTACCCAAGCTGATCCTTGGGAGTTTGTACCGCTTGATTTTACTCTAGATTGTCATTTCACGATGATTCTGGAAAATGTATGTGACTTTAATCATGCATTTTTACACCGTAAATTCAAGCCGTTTACTGACCCCCATTTAAAAGGGCATCGCCGTGAGGGTGATACTATCTGGATCGATTATGAAACAGATATGAGCCAAAGTAGTGCTGTAAAAACTGCAGGCGAAAAGAAAGGCGACGGCCTGGAGGATATGACTTTGTGGTATCAATACCCCTATCAAGGTTCAAATACTGCTGATAAATATTTACATTGGCTGTTTATGACTCCTATTGATGAAAAAACCACGCGTTGCTTTTTTGTGTTCTTATTAGGCCCACTGGAAATCCCTTTAATTAATGTACCCGTGCCTAAATTCTTACGTAAAACCGTTATCCATATCGCTAATGCGTTATATATCGTGCCGTTACTAAAAGAAGATGTCTATATTCTTGCCGAAGAAATGCTAGGACAAGAACGCCACCCCAATATTCAGCATTTAGAATTTAACCCAATCGTTGGTGAATTTCAGAAATTGAGTATTGAAAAGTGGAATGAATACATTCATACCGAAGCATTGCGCAAAAAGAAACAACTAGATGCCAAAGAGCGCTATATTTTTCCAGGGGCAGGTCTTACCAAAAAAGAACTACGCGAATACAACCGCATGCTGGAAGAAACCAAAGAGCTGGGTCTGTAATTAATAACGTAGGATGAAGTCGTAACAACTACAAGTCATTAAGTTAAATATTTATTTACTTTGTAGGCTGGGTTAGCTTAGTAAGCGAAGCGCAACTAACCTAACCCAGCATTTGTACATACACAGGACTTTGCTGGGTTACGTTTTTATTGCTTCGCAAAAAAAATCTAACCCAGCCTACGAAATAAGCTATCGTTTACAACAATATTAATTCTTAACTTAATGGTTGCAAGCCACACAGCAAAAACCATATTACAACTGTTCTTTAGGGCTGACTCAAACCCCCATTCATAATACAACAATCCTATGACCACACTAGTAACTGGTGCAACAGGCCATTTAGGTGCCAATTTAGTACGCGCCTTATTAGATCGCGGCGAAAAAGTACGCGTTTTATTACGTAAAGAAAGCGCCAATACCGAAGTTGACGGCCTTGACGTAGAACATGCCTACGGCAACTTAAAAGACGAACAATCCCTTATTGAGGCAGTAAAAGGTTGTGACTATGTTTACCACCTAGCAGCGTTTGTGAGCATTCGCGATGGTGATCGCAAAGAACTTTATGATGTCAATGTACTCGGTACTCGCTATTTAATGCAAGCTTGCCGCCTAGAGGGTGTTAAAAAAGTAGTACATTGCAGTTCATTTGGTGCAGTCGGTAATAACCCCGATGGCGCATCTAATGAAAAATGGGCGGTTAGTCCCTATGAAATGACTACCGATTATGAAATCTCCAAAACCTTTGCCGAACTAGAGGTTTATAAGGAAGTTGTGCGCGGCTTACAGGCTGTTATCGTTAATCCCAGCGGCATTGTCGGTCCTTGGGACTTCAAACCATCATTATTAGGCAAAACCATTATTGAATTTGCACAAGGAAAAATGCGTGCTTCAGTGCAAGGTGGCTTTGATTTTACGCCCGTACAAGATGTCGTACAGGGGCACTTACTCGCAATGGAAAAAGGTATCGTTGGCGAACGCTATTTGTTGACTGGCGCACAACACAGTCTGGCAGAAACATTAGACTGGCTAGAGGAATACACTGGTACAAGCAAACCTAAAATAGTGATTCCAACTTTTATTATGCAAAATATTGCCATTATCAAAGACTGGATTGAACGTAAATTTTTCCCACATGTATACCCGCGCTTTAATTATCACTCTATTAGGCTACTCAATTGTGGAAAATTTGGCACACATAGTCGCGCCATAACAGAACTAGGCTTAAAGCCGACACCTGTTAAAGAAGCTTATCGTGATTCAGTTTTATGGTTTAGAGAGCATGGTTATATTGACTAAAATCCAGCACTCATTACCATAGCTGCATTAACAAGAATTAGAGTAAAACCAACAAATCCTTATCAGGCACCACCAGAGTGCCTGAACGCTTGGTATCATAACCAGGTAAATGTACGACACTCTGTGTAAATTCATTACTACCCAGCAAAGCAATAAACTGTTGCATCACACCACTATCAACTTGTTTGCTAGGCAGCACGAACCAATACGACTCCCAATTTAAAGGAATAAATGCTAAATTAAATTGTGCAGCTGCCGCTTCAAGACCAAAGCCACAATCAGCAACACCACTTGCCACAATCGCCGCTACCGCACTGTGCGTAAACTCCTCATCTGCATAACCCTTAATTTCCTCGCTATCAAGCCCAGCTTGCTGCAACATCGCATCTAAGGTAACCCGACTACCCGAGTTACGCTGCCGATTAATGAACTGTATATCAGCACGCACCAAGTCAGTCAAACTCTGAATATCTTTAGGATTTTTTGGTGCCAGCATCAACCCTTGTTGACGACGCAACGCATAAACCAAAGTATCAGTTTCACTATTGATCAACCTGCGTATCCGTGGCAATACTCCCTTACCCCGTTTACCTTCAGGTAAATGAAAACCAGCCATATCATAACGCCCACTTTTATATTGCAACAAACTATCTAAACTGCCTTGAAACTGAATATCCATGCTTAAATCACATACCTTTTGCGCCAACTCACGCAAACTAGCAATGACTAAACCATGACTAGCGACAATACGTAAAGTATTTTGCGGCCCATTATTAATTAAGGCAGCTAACTCAGAGGATAGTTCTGAAGCAAGGCTCTCTAACTCAGGCTCAAGGCGAGCAGCAAGGCGCTGGTATTCCCATAATAGTTTTTCACCAAATTTTGTTAATGACGCACCTTGCCCTCGCCCACGCCTTAACTCAGCTAAAGGATAAGAAAAGTGCTTGTGCCATTGCTGCAACATTCCCCATGCATGTCGATAAGATACCCCCACTTCACTCGCCGCTGCACGTAATGAACCATTATCAACAATCGCCTGCAATAAGATAAACAAATCTTTAGGCATATCATGCACCTTTTCTGCCCTGTATGACCAACGCAAACTCAACTTAATACTCATAGCAGTCTATTTAATTATGCAAATTAATGCCTATTTTTTTTAAAAAAATAATGTGCTCTAATATCTATAAAATAATAAATGATAGTTTATATATGCAAATTATTACATATAATATTCTACAGATAAGCCACCAAAAACAACATGAAAACAATCATCAGCTTTATACTACTGTATTTCCTGAGTATTAGCGCATACGCAACTGATATATTACGAATGTCAACGACTACCAGCACCGAAAACTCTGGTTTATTAAAAGTACTTAACCCCTTATTCGAAAAAGTCTACGCTATTCGCCTTGATGTAATTGCCGTGGGCACAGGCAAGGCTTTACGACTTGGCGAAAATGGTGATGTTGATATTGTCTTTGTACACGCCCCAAAGGCAGAGATTGAGTTTGTACGCAAAGATTTTGGTGTTGATAGAAAAGCGGTCATGCATAATGATTTTGTACTCATCGGTCCTACTACAAACCCAGCAAAAATCACTTCTACACAATCAATAACAACTGCACTACAACAAATAGCAAAGTATAAATCTCTATTTGTTTCACGCGGTGATGATTCTGGTACTCATAAAAAAGAAGTGAGTTTGTGGCAAGCCGCACAACTAGACCCGCAAGGTAAGAATTACCTTTCTGTCGGCCAAGGCATGGGAGCAGTCATAAAAATTGCTAATGAAAAGCAGGCTTATACTTTAACTGACCGTGGTACTTATATTGCCTTTAAAGATAAAATTGATCTCGTTATTATTAATGCAGGCGATCAAGCTTTATTTAACCCCTACCATATTATGGCTGTTAACCCGAAAAAGCATCAGCATGCACGATATGCGCTAGCAAAAAAATACATCGACTATGTAACAGGTGTGGAAGCACAGGCACTTATCGGTACTTATAAAAAATTGGGGGAACAGTTATTTTATCCTGATGCACAGAAATAACGAGAGAAAAATACATTTACCTAGAAATATAAAGGCAATAGAAGCTTAAATTACTAGCCATTTTTTTAGCTGACTGCACCCTTGTTTTGCGTAAAATAAGCTGACTGCGCGCCATCCCAATAACACTTTACACAATGCCCTGCTTCCATGATGTGGACACAAGGTTGATAGCCATACAGTCTATGCGCACACTCAGGACAAAGTGCAGCCATTAGTGAAACACCCTTATAAAACAAGCTGCCACACTCATCACACTCAATTGTTATTTGCATTTTGCTACCTATAAAAAAACAAACTACGAATCATCCTGCAATAAATTTTGCTGCACCTGTACAACATTAGACTGATCAGCAATTTTGTTAGTGGCATTCGCTGCTAGTTTTTGCCTACGCGCCATACTATCCTGCCTGGCACGCAATATATAGCCACTCAAACCACTTCCCGCCGCAACCATCACCATCATACCGACAGTCACCAATTGACTGAACACCATAACCCCACCCGCGCCAACCGCAACCGTAAAGGCCACACCGACTTTAAAGTTGGCTTTTGCATGCATTTTACGACCCTCAGACGCAATCTTACGATAACTATCAGCAACAGTCTTTGCTTTATCGCGCTCGGCAGCTAGTAAAATACTTTCCCGCTCTCGTGCATGTTTGTCTTGTAGTTGCGACTTTTCTTGTAAAACATAGGCTTTTTCACGCTCAGATTGCTTACGTATATTTTCACGATCTTGAGCGTGGCGTTCCAATATTTTAGCTTGCTCATCAATAAAAATATTACGCGCAATAGCAGAAAGCCAAAAAGCCGTTAAGATAGCACTGATAATGGCAATTACAATGATGACAGTGAGCAACTGTAAATCAGCAGACCAGTTGAAAGCCATTAAAACCAGCCCACTAGTCACAAGCTGAAAGAAAATGATGGCAGGTAAAAACTTAGACATGACCAGTACTCAATTCAATAGTAGTGTCTGAATATTAGCACTTTAAAGCTGACTAGATATAGTCAAAGTTAAGCTTTTTCACTATTTTTATGACTGACAACACCGTCATAAAGCTTCTTTGCCTGTTGCACACAGGCCTCAAAAGCATACGCTTGTGCC
This sequence comes from Methyloprofundus sp., assembly GCA_016592635.1. Classification (NCBI taxonomy): domain Bacteria; kingdom Pseudomonadati; phylum Pseudomonadota; class Gammaproteobacteria; order Methylococcales; family Methylococcaceae; genus Methyloprofundus; species Methyloprofundus sp. The sequence goes on along the minus strand of AP023240.1, from coordinate 1,051,802 downwards.
TTGGCCAAATACAATGCTTTCGTTGCTTTTAGTTCCGCGTCATGCTCAATCCAATAATCCATTTTTGTAGTCAAACTCTCTACGTCACCTGAGGTGAACAAAAAATCGTCATTCAATGCAAACTGAGCAGAAGCACTATGTTCAGCATCGCTAATCAAAGCGGGCAAACCACAACCAATTGCCTCTAAAACCGCCATGCCTTCAAGTTCTATTTCAGAAGCATGAATAAATAAATCTGCGGTATTAAATAATGAAATTAATTTTTCTTGGCTAACATACTCAAAGAAAGCTGGGTTCGGTAAAGTATTACCCAAATCAATAAGCTCTGCTCTTAATGCACCTTGGCCAGTCACAACTAATTGGATTTTATCTTTAAATTTTGATTGTTTAATAGCCTGCATAACCAAGTCATGACGCTTTTCCTTGGCTAAGCGCCCTACCATCAAAATAAGAAATTTATCTTCGAATTCAGGTTCTTTAACACATTGCTTGGGCTTAAACTGGTCTGGCAGGCCATTGGAGACAATTTCAACAGGCACTCGAATAGCAAACTTCTCCAGCATAGTTTTCCCAAAAGCACTGGGCGAAATAACCAAGTCGGCTTTATTGTAAAAAGTGCGAATAAAGAATCGATACAGAAAGGCATTTAACCAATCAAAATCTAAGCCTATATTCCACATAAGGTTTTCTGGTTGTACGTGAAAACCAAAGACTATCGGCTTATTTAATTCCTTAGCAATTTTTAAAGCTTGGTACCCTAAAAAAAAGGGAAACTGAATATGAATCAAATCAGCGTCTTGAATAACCTCGCGCAGTACTTTTTTATTTGGCCAAGCAAATAAAAAGTCCATTGCCTGCATCTGTTTTTTGGCAAACGGTACATAAAAGGCAGGAAAAACAATTTTATTATGCTCTGGCTTTCCCGTACTTACCACCGTGAGTTCATCCGTTTCTTTAAAATAATCAATGAATCGCCTTGTAGAAACAACCCCACCTGACTTTTCACCATCCACATTATCTGCAACAAATACGATTTTCAATACAATCCCCAAAGGTGAATCAAGGTTAATAATATACTTTGCACAACAAGACTATAAAGTCACGCGCTTAACACTGAATGCAGGTAAAACAACTAGAGTACAAATAAGTGTAAATGAAATACCGATTGCCAATAATAGCCCCATACTGGCAATACCTTGATGATTGGTAAAGGCTAAACTGGTAAAGCTAAGTAGTGTAGTCAAGGAACTGAAAAATACGCCGCGAGCAGTACTGGTTTGTAATAAGTGCTCGCTCGCCTCCAAATCGGCATTAATTCGATGCATGATATGAATACCGCTATCAACTCCCATACCCATTAATAATGGTAGTGCAATAATATTGGCAAAATTAAAGGGATTATCTAATACCACATTCATAGCGGCGGTCAACAAACCAGCTAATAATAATGGCCAAATAACCAACAATGTGTTGCGCAAGCTTTTGAGAATAAGTAACAAGACCACAAAAATAACAATAAATGCGGTTGTAAAGGCCTGAATAAAGACTTTGGCAATCACCTCACCTGCCGCCAAATCTGAAACAGGCAGACCAGTAACAGAATCATCAACTGTCTGTACTTGCGCGGCAAATTCAGATAAATTTTCAGCAATATTCAAGTCTTTTTTCGGGTCAATAATGACTTTATAAATCCCTGATGCACTAACCCAGTTATTTTTAATATAAGCAGGAATATTACTCAAACCGAACTCATAAGCACTTAAGCTCGCATTCAGTCGCTGCATAGTATGCGGAAATAGACCTAAAATAGTTTTATCAAGTTGCTGATAGCTTGCTTCCTTAGCCTCTGGGGTTTCTGCTGCATCTGCAAACGCAATAAATGCATTAATATCTTGCTGTAATTTTTGTAACAATTCAGGCGAAGTTCCCCCTACTGGCTTTGTTAATGCCGTAGTAATTTTAGCGTGTAAATCGAGTAAGCCTTGACGTGAATCTGCTTTTTCTAATGGTCGATCAAAGTTACCTAGATCTGCCCCCAAAATAATACTTAAATCATCAATAGTTTCTAATTTTTCTTCTTGATCTTTTGCGACAAAACTATTTAAAGTGATTACTTTATTTACCGCAGGCAACTGTTTCACATTGACCGCTAACGTTTCAGCGCTCTCTAGTGAGTCACTTAGGCCGATCAATACAAAAGGTGACCTATCTTTAGATTGTAATAAATCTTTGAAAGCACGTACTGACTCGCTACTCTGGTCGCGCAAATTAACAGGGTTAGAATCAAGATAGATATAATTAAGTGAGAATCCAGCCGCAATAGCCAATAAAAAAGAAGTGTAGCGAATCGCTCGCGCATAACGAAAAGGAAAAGTACTTATCCAAGTTGGTAATTTAGTTGCATGCGTATGCGGCAGTTTTTTGATTGCAAATACTTTAAGTAAGGCAGGCAATAAAGTAAGTGATACGATCAAACCCACAAACATGCCGCCACCTGAAATAAGCCCTAACTCAGATACGCCTTCATAGTCAGTTGGAATAAATGCAAAAAAACCAATTGAAGTTGTTAAAGCACATAAGAACAACGATGATCCCAGAATACGGACACTTTTTCGTATCGCTTGCTCACTAGTCATATGGTGCTCCCAACATTCTCGAAAACACAAACAAATATGAATGGCAAAATCAACCCCTAGGCCAATATAAAGTATTGCAAAAGCAACTGACAACACATTCAAATGCCCAACTGCAACGGTTGCAAATCCAGCTGTTAAAATAAGCCCCATTATCAGCGCAACTAAAGTACAAAGTACTAATTTAATTGAGCGCAAGCCAACGAGTAACACAATAATGATCAGGGAAAGTGCAAATAAGCCTGAATAGACGGTATCTTCGGCAAGTACCCGCATTTCATCTTCTTCTAATGCTATTTTGCCAGTAATGCGAATATGCACTTGCGGGTCTTGCATTTGAATGGCCTTAACCATTTCGCGAGCAAAATCCATCGAACGCTTAGCAGGCTGCATACTATTAAAGTCAGCAATAGGTCTAGCACTCACGATACTGCGTAAAGTATTCCTATCATTTGCCTCATTCACAGCAAGCAACTTTTGCCAAGATAAATAGCGGGGCTGATTGGATTGCACTGCAATGAGTGATTGATCAATCTCTGTTAATAGCGGACTGAGATCTACTGGCAAATCATCATCGGTATTTTCCAGAGCAGTCCCTAGGATTTCCAATAAACCTTGTAAATGATAATTTTTGGATAAATAACCTATAAAAGGTTGTGCATCTGCCAGCTTAGTTGCCAAATCGTCTAATTTATCTAATTCAAGATACAGCAAACCTTGCTGCTTTAAAAAAGTGTTATCATCTGGGATATAAACATATTCGAATAATTGTGCATTAGCAGTCAAACGTTTCGCTAATTCATTTGCAGCTAGGCTAGTTTGCTCCGCAGTAGGCGATTCAACAACTAATAGAATACTCGCCGCATCTTGTGGAAAAGCTTGCTCCCAGCGAGCACGATTCTTTTGAAAAGGTAAATCTTGTGATAATAATGTCGAGGTATCAGTATTGACTCCCAAATTATTAATGGTGAAATGTAAGCTAGCCGCACAAATAAGAATAAACAGCACAATAACCAACCAAGCAAAACGCAATACTTTGCTACTCCACCAATCAAGGAATTTTTCTAATATTAATGCTGATTGCTTAGTCATGTTCTGTTCTGTGAGTTTAGGTTTATAAAGGTAAGTTAACAGCGCTTATTTCTTCATTATATCAATTTAATGGCTTTACTTGCGGTATTCCAAACACTTCATATTTGGTTACATGACCATACATATATCGCTCAATTTCTTCACTAGAAAAGCCATAATCTTCAACCGCATACATATGGGTGCTTTTATAGGATTTCGCGGCAATACAGTCTTCAGTCAATCGTTTTTGATATTGATCACTTAGCGATAAATCAAAATATCGATAGATAGACTTTACGGTTGCTTCCGGCTCAGTCACTAAATCATCATATTCAATATCAATCACATTTTCAGGGTTAAATTTCTGCTGATGATGAATAATTCCCTGATAATTAGTGCGTACCATTTCCACCACACTCATGCTTTCATATTTTCTTTGAAAGCAGTCTGGCGAGTGAAATGACCAAGGCTTAGTAAAGACGCTCAGGGATGAAGCAACAGATTTAAGTATATCACTGTGTATATAGATAGCCCGCATATCAGGAAAAGCCTCCTGATATATACCTAAGCGCCCACCTGCCACTGCATTTTTGGCAAGAAATGTTGCGCCTCCTGTTGCATAAATATGACGCTGCACCGACAAACGAAAATTGTTAACAATCTTTTTACGTGCTTTTTCAGGTAAATTATCAATTGAATAAATATCAGAAACTTCGTGTAGGTAAGGAAAAAATAAAACGAGTCCTGGTGCTAAAAAAGCACTGACAAAAAGAAATTCATCTTCTTCAGAATATCTAAGTCCAGCTTTATGTAAGCCATCCCAGCCCTTGAAGAAATGTCCGTCAATTTTTTCCATCGCCCACGTCAATGGACCACCAATTTGTTTATCGATATTGGTAATAAGTATTACCAGCTTATAGAGAAGTATAGAATTAAACAATGATTGCCATAAGGTCAGGTAGGTAAACTGTTGATCCTTTTCCAACATCCGGTGTAAAAATGTTGAGCCACTGCGTGGGTTGCTTAAAATAAATAGGGGTTGTTTAGCGTTTGTACGCCAGAAACTGGGAAAAAAAACATAATCTAAAATTTGAAAAAACAAGACAATTATTCGCAACAATAGAATTGAAGGAATAATAATACCACCAACAAAAAAAACAAATTTTGGTCGAAAATATCGCCTGCTAAACATACGCAACATCAACTTTAGAAAAATAGGCCAATAGAGAAAAAACAAAAAACAACTCCATTTTTTACACGATAAAAAGCATGCATTGCACCCTATAGGTGCCATTAAAGAAATAATTTATCATACCTGAAATAAGTATTTCAACAGCAAATACATTGCAAGCAATCACGACTCACTTTTTTGATAGTTAAAAAGGTAAATTACTAGCCATGCTCGTTTTTAGCGCCCTGCTCTTAACAAACATTTGCTCATTACAAATTTCACACCCGTAACGAGGTAACGTATATTTTAAAGAGGGGGAACTTAATAAAACCAGAAGTCCAGAAAATAAAAGGCGAGGTAAATAAATTAGACGAATATATAAATCAGTATGCAATCAAGCCAGAACATGCATACTTCAAGAGACTACATACGGCATATTTTAAGGGGCGAGAATTTAATAAAGCTTACGACAAGCTTGCCAACGCAGCTTTTGCTTTAGCTTTTTGTCTTACTTTAATTTTAAATGAGGTGTTACTAGGGTCAATTTTAGCACCAATCGCTTTATTAAGATAACTGATAGCCTGTTCATTTTCACCTTGCTCTAGTAAAAATTCAGCATAAAAATAATTACTAGCAACTCCATTTGGGCTAACTTCCAGCGCTTGCAGTAAATAGTTTTCTGCTTCCTTATCATCACCAAAAGCAATCGGCCAGCCAGGAACTTTATAATATAGCACCCCCATTGTGACTAATGCGGAACCATTGCGCGCCTCAGGATTAATATCAATCGCTTTTGCCAATAATGATTTTGCTTGCTTGACCAAACCCAGCGCTACAAAACTTGAAGCATCTTCAGCCATTGTTAATAAAATTGCTGACTTCAATATAAGTGGCTCAGCTTTACTAGGGAAAGCTTTAACAACTTCGGTAATATCATCAGCTAGCCGTAAAAAAATATTTTTACGGCTAGTGTTAGATTCAGATGCACTCGTTTCAGCCCAAGTTGCCTCAATCGTTGAAACACGATCGTCCATTGACCGAGCTACAGCACTCTGAGCAAAAAGTAGCAAAAAAACAACAAAAATTAATTTTTTCATGCTTTCAGTATAGTAGGCAGCGTATTTTATTTCAACATTAATCAGTAACCTCATATTACAAAAAAGATAATAATAACAATAACCAATTGTTTTTTAACACAAATATAACAATAACCTTAATAATAAAAATGTTTTTTGTGCGTATTAGATCACATTTTGTTGCGCTTGTTGTATAATAACAACGTCTATTATTGTTACAATACACACAACGATATATAACCAATTAAACTAAAGCGCACTGAATAAAGCCACCATGCCGCAAAATAAATCAAGCTGGAATCACTGGAAACTACTCACCAAAAATGGCCGTCAGGTATGGGCATACAAGCCCAGCTCACAAAACATTGACGATCATTTAGATAATGCACAGTCATTTACCGAGCAAGACATGCGTGCATTTAATGATGATTTCACATTTGATCGCAACATCAACCCGACCTCAGCTGATAAAGTTTTTAGGCACCAAGCACTGGTAAAAAATAGTTACCGCTACACGGGCAAAAGACCCAAAGCATCGAGCAAAAAAGAACAAGCCTTAATTGATAGCCTTATTAAGGGTATGCATCATTTTAGCCAACTACAAACCGAAGAAGGTCATTGGCCAGGGGATTATGGCGGCCCTCTATTCTTACTGCCGGGCTTATTGATCGCATCCTATATCACCAAGACCCCATTTCCACGTCCGCACAGAGAAATGATGCAGGTCTATCTATTTAACCATCAACATACTAATGGTGGCTGGGGTATGCACATTGAAGGCGAGCCAACTATGTTTGGTACTGTCATGCAATATGTATCACTGCGTCTACTAGGTATCCAGCAACAAGACCCTCGCTTAGTTAAAGCTAGTGCTTGGATTAAAGAAAATGGTGGCGCTGCAACAATTCCATCTTGGGGGAAATTTTACTTAGCCATACTCAACTTATATCACTGGGATGGCTTTAATAGCTTATTCCCAGAAATGTGGCTATTTCCAAAATGGCTACCAGTACACCCTTCTCGTTATTGGTGTCATAGTCGCATGGTGTATTTACCAATGGCTTATTGCCAAGCGCACCAAATTCAAGTACCTGAAAATGATTTAATTCTCTCGTTAAGAAAAGAAATTTATAACGAAGATTTTGATACTATCAACTGGCCAGCACAAAGAGACAGGGTTTGTGCAAAAGATTGCTACACCAAACAATCTCCCGTTTTAAAATGGATGAATTTATTCACCAATGGCTACGAAAAAATCAGACCGCAATGGCTAAGAGATAAAGCCAGCGATTATCTTTTAAAGTACATCAATGCTGAAGATGCGCAAACTGAATACCTTGATATAGGTCCTGTTAGTAAAGCCATAAACTCTATCTGCATCTGGCATGCTTATGGCAAAGATTCAGAACCATTTAAAAAGCACGTTGCCCGTTGGTATGATTATTTATGGGTTGCTGAAGATGGTATGAAAATGAGCGGTTATAATGGCTCACAACTTTGGGATGTTGCCTTTACTACTAAGGCCATGCTGGAAAGTGATTTAGGACTATCATTCCCTGAGACATTAAATAAAAGCTATCAATTTATTGATAACATGCAAATCCTCTCTGAGCATGCCACACACCAAGAATTTTTCCGACATCCTATGATTGGTAGCTGGCCTTTTTCTACCGCAGAACAAGGCTGGCCCGTTGCTGATTGTACGGCTAAAGGCTTAAGTGCCACCTTAGCAGTACATAAAACTGGCATAGTAAAAACCAATATTAGTGACGAACGCATCAAGCAAGCTGTGGATGTTATTCTTTCGTACCAAAATAAAGATGGTGGCTGGCCAACTTATGAATTAAGCCGTGCACCTAAATGGCTAGAAGCACTTAACCCATCTGAGATATTTGCCGACATTATGATCGACTATTCTTGGACTGAATGTAGTGCAGCTTGCGTGATCGCCCTACTAGAAATACTAGAGCATTACCCTGACTATAAAAATAATGAATTACAAGCCGCCATTTCGCGTGGTCTACAATTTATTGTTCAGCAACAAAAACAGGATGGCTCCTGGTATGGAGGCTGGGCAGTATGCTTTACCTACGCAACGTGGTTCGCCGTTGAAGCCTTAGTACAAGGCAAAGATTTCATTGATACAGAACAACGTACTCAATGCATTAATAAAGCCTGTAATTTCCTTATCAGCAAACAAATGCCCGATGGTGGCTGGGGAGAAACCTATGAATCTTGCGCAAAAATGGTTTACACACAAGCAGCATCCTCCCAAGTTGTCAACACTGCATGGGCACTACTTGCCTTACAAGCCGCTGATGCACCTGAAAAACAAGCCATTCAACAAGGCATAGATTTACTTATCTCACGCCAATTAGACAATGGCGACTGGGCACAAGAAAATATTTCTGGTGTCTTTAATTATAATTGCATGATTACTTACAGCTCATACCGAAATATTTTTCCTATTTGGGCATTAAATCGCTTTTATCAACATAAACGCTATTAATGATTCGTAATTCATACTAGAATTAGATACTTAAAGCCTATTAAGAAGACTACTTATGAACACACCATCTGAACATAATGATTTATATGACATTTGTATTGTCGGAGCCGGTATGGCAGGTGCAACGATTGCTGCATACCTTGCATCTAAAGACATCAAAATTGCGTTAATTGACAGAGAATACACTGAAAAAAGACGTATAGTCGGCGAATTACTACAACCTGGTGCAGTTGAGACCTTAAAAAAAATGGGCTTAGAACGCCTACTTGAAGGTTTTGATGCGCAACCTGTTTATGGTTATGCTTTATTTCAAAATGAGAATAAGTTCTCCATTTCTTATAACCAAAATGATGCAACCGACTATCATGGCATTGGTCTACACAATGGACGCTTCTTACAAAAAATTCGTGAGGATGCACTTAGTAATGACAGCGTCAGCCAAATCCACGGCACCGTATCAGAACTTACAGAAGACGAATCAGGCGTAGTAACAGGTGTTAAATACCGCGAAAAACACACCAGAGAATATAAAAGTATTCATGCAAAACTTACCATCATGAGTGATGGATTTTTCTCTAATTTTCGTAAAGATTTAAGTAACAACGTTAAATCAGTTACCTCATTTTTTATCGGCTTAGTATTAAAGGACTGTAAACTCCCTTTCCCTAACCATGGGCATGTTTTTTTGTCAGCACCGACGCCTTTTATTTGCTACCCAATTTCTAGCACCGAAACACGCTTACTAATTGACTTTCCTGGCGATAAAGCACCTAAAAAAGACGATATAAAAACACATATAGCGAATAAAGTTGCACCTTTTCTTCCTGAGGAATTTAAAGAGTGCTTTGCTAATGCGCTAGCCGAAGATGACTTCAAAGTAATGCCGAACCACTACATGCCCGCCAAACCTGTATTAAGAGAAGGGGCGGTATTACTAGGTGATGCACTTAATATGCGCCACCCATTAACAGGTGGCGGCCTAACAGCCGTATTCAACGATGTCTTGCTGCTAAGCACACACTTGCTAGCAATGCCTGATTTTAATGACTCCAAGTTGATTCATGAAAAACTAGAACTATATTATCAAGATCGTTACCATGCCAACACCAATGTCAATATCATGGCAAATGCACTTTATGGCGTTATGTCAAACGATCTACTCAAACAAGGTGTTTTTGAATATTTACGCCAAGGCAGTAACAAAGCAGGCAACCCTAGCCCCATCACCTTATTAGCTGGTCTAAACAGAAACCCTAAAATACTCATTAAACACTTTTTCAGCGTTTCTTTACTCTGCATTAAAAACTTGTCCATGCATAGCAATATGAGCCTTAGCAATGTATTTCGAATCATTAAAGATTCGTTTTGCATCATCAAGCCACTGGCTGTAAATGAACTCCGTCCTAGCTCATTTTACAAAAAAAATATCCAACATTAAAATGCAGCGACTTAAAGATAAAATTCGTGATATTCCGGACTTCCCTAAATCTGGTATTATTTTCAAGGATATTACCCCACTGGTAAAAGATCCAGCTAGTCTGCGTTTAGCAACGTACCAGCTTATCAACCCTTTTTTAGGGCGTGATATTACAGCCGTTGCAGGCATGGAAGCACGAGGCTTTATCTTTGGATCTCTTGTTGCATGGGAACTAAACCTCCCTTTCATTCCTTTGAGAAAACCGGGCAAACTACCTTATGATGCGCAAAGCGTTTCGTATGAACTAGAGTACGGTTCAGCCAGCTTAGAAGTGCATAGCGATGCTTTAAATAAAAATGACCGAGTACTCTTAATTGATGACCTCCTTGCAACAGGCGGCACAGCGAAAGCAAGCTGCGAACTGATAGAAAAACTTGGCGCACGCGTGGAGGCACTCGCTTTCGTGATTGAATTGGACTTTCTTAAAGGTAAAGAAAAGTTAGCTAACTACGAAGTGCATAGCTTACTGCATTACTAACCCTGCTTGACGTAACAATGCCCGAACTCCCTGAAGTTGAAACAACCTTACGCGGCATAACACCGCATATTAAAGGTCAAATTGTTAGCAAGGTTATCATACGCCACCCCAAACTGCGCTGGCCAATTCCCCCCAAACTTCCTCAATTAATTGAACAACAAACTCTACAAAGCCTCAATCGTAGAGCCAAATATTTACTACTAAATTTTGAGTCAGGAACCTTATTAATCCACCTAGGCATGTCAGGTAGCTTACGCATCATAACTACCGACACTGCGCCTGCAAAGCATGATCATTTTGAGATACTTTTCACACACAGGCAAGGCATACGCTTAACTGACCCACGCCGCTTTGGTGCAGTCTTATGGCTAGGAAAAACACCCCATACTCACGCATTATTAAACAAATTAGGCCCTGAGCCATTAAGTAACGATTTTTCAGCTGACTATCTTTACCAAATATCACGCCAACGCAAAGTCAGTATTAAACAATTTATAATGAATCAAAACATTGTCACTGGTATAGGCAATATTTATTGTACTGAAGTACTTTTTTATGCCAGCATCAATCCTACTCGCGCTGCCGGCCAAATTTCAGCCAATGAATATCACCATTTAGTCATTGAAATCAAAAAGACCCTAAGCCTAGCCATTAACCAAGGCGGCACTAGCTTGCGTGATTTCGTTGGTAGTGATGGTAAGCCTGGTTATTTTAAACAACAATTAAGCGCCTATGGGCGTAAAGGCTTACCTTGCATATATTGCAAGCAAGCTTTAACTGAAATAAAACAATCTGGCAGAACGACTATTTATTGCAGCACTTGCCAAAAATAATTTTTATTGCTTCCACTAAAACTATGTCACTGCAGCTACCTAACATATTGCAGCCTTTCCCTTTGCAATTAACATCCCCTTATGACACAAGAAGACCTAACCCAAGACAAAGTAAATCAAGAGACCTCTAAAATCGCCTGGTCCGAACTACAGCGTTTTTTTGCCAGTGGCTTGGCTGTTTTTATTGCCCCAGAGCTTGATTTAGTCGAAGTTTCCGACGCATTCTCTAAAGACAATAAAACCTTGGTAGAGCAATGGATGCAAAACAAACAAGTACACTTAGTTTCTGACCAACAAGCAACAGACTGGATTAAAAACAATAGCATGGTCTGGGCAGTGGTCATCAAACCTTGGATCTTGGTACAAAATATTTAACACATAATGCTTATCAACCTTGCAAATTAACCCTACTTGTACCAAACTAAAAGGACTTAAAACTCAATGCACAGTAGAGACCAAGGGGCAAGGACTTAACAATACCCGAACATAATACTAAATTAGCCGAACAGTCGTGCTAGAAACACAGATACATAGCAAGTCAGATTTGGATATTATTAAGTTCTCGCCCCTAAACTTTACTCATTAACTAAAAAAGGTGCCCCATGGAAAGAAATGACGCGATGTCCTTTATCTTGAAGCTGCTCAAACTGATGCTAGAAAAGGACGGCTCCGATCTATTTATAACCGCTGGATTTCCACCTGCAATGAAGATAAAGGGCATTATGACCCCTATCTCCAAACAGCCCCTATCAGCGAATGATGCAAAGTCTCTTACTCAGTGCATCATGAATGATAAGCAGCTAAAGGAATTTGAAGAGAGCAAGGAATGTAACTTTGCAATCTCTCCTGCCGGGCTATGTCGTTTTCGAGTTAATGCCTATGTACAACAGGGAATGCAAGGCTTGGTAATGCGTACTATTGCTGCTGAAATACCCAATTTTGAGCAGCTTGGCCTCCCTCCCATACTGAAAGACCTGATTATGTCGAAAACAGGTTTAATTATCATGGTTGGCGGGACTGGCTCAGGTAAGTCAACATCCATGGCTTCCATGCTGGATCATCGCAATGAAAATAGCTATGGCCACATCATTACCATTGAAGACCCTATTGAATACGTACACCAACATAAAAACTGCGTGATCATGCAACGCGAGGTCGGGGTTGATACCAATGGCTGGGAAATTGCACTGCACAACACTTTACGTCAAGCGCCTGATGTCATTGTATTGGGAGAAATTCGTGATAAAGAAATTATGAATTTTGGATTGGAGTTTGCTCAAACTGGCCACTTGGCATTAGCAACTCTGCATGCCAATAATGCTAACCAAGCTATTGACCGAATGTTAGGGTTCTTTTCAACAGAAACTCAAGCTAAATTAATGCAAGATATATCATTAAACTTGCGCGCCATTATCTCTCAACGTCTGATCAAAACGGTTGATGGTGGTCGCTGTGCAGCCATTGAAATCCTTATTAATACCCCTCTTATGTCCGATCTAATTGCTAAAGGTGATATTTCAGGGATGAAACCCATCATGGCTAAATCTCGCGAATTAGGTATGAAAACTTTCGACCAAGCTATTTTTGAACTTTATCAAGAAGGCCGGATAAACTATGATGAGGCACTTAGAAATGCCGATTCGGCCAATGAACTACGCTTACAAATCAAACTAGCAGGTGGTGGTGCAGGCGAGGAAAATGAACTATCCCTTGCTGATACTGATGACTAAATCATTTCTTTTGATAAGCCATAGATGTTACATAACCACGACAATGAACTTTATTAACTAACTTTATTGTCAATGGCCGTGTGGCATAGATAAGTACCCAAGCGTAATTCATTTAACTACAATACGCAGAATTTTTTTTCATATTCAAGTTATTCGCCTCGTACACACGAAAATCCTGCCCACCTTATTTTTATACTTTGGTACAAAATAAGTCATACTGCTACTAATATTAATTATGGATATTACCCCTTATATAAAGTTAATGGTCGAGAAAAATGCTGATAGCTTATACCTCAGCACTGGCTCAACTCCCTGCTTACGCTTATTAGACCAAGAAAAAGCAGTTGGTAACACTATCTTGACTCATGAAATACTTAATGATATTTTTTTGAACATAACTGATGATACCCAAAAATTACAATTCTCAATTGAAAAACAATTAAGGTTTGCAGCTAACTTATTTGGTAAAAATAAATTTATTGTTGAAGTTAACGATAAAAATGAGCAATTATCGATCCTGATCAGTATTGATAAACGCCAAGTATTTAGCTCACCAACCATATCCGATATTAACGTATTAGGTTCCGCGCCACAAGAAAGCCTAGATATTCAGCCTTATTTACAAAAAATCGTAGAATTAGAGGGCTCAGATTTATTTATTACCGCTGGCTCGCCTGTTAAAACTAAAATTCATGGCACGGCAGTTGAACTCGACACCTACCTGCTTACTCCAGAACTTACAAAATCGGCTGCATACCGCATCATGAATGATGAGCAGATCGAGGAATTTGAACAACATAAAGATTTAGATTTTGCGATTAGCTTACCCGATGGTAGCGCCCGTTTTCGGGTCAATGCCTTCTACCAACGTCGTACCATTGGCCTAGTATTACGTTTAATCCCTTCCGTCATTCCCACTACAAAAGACTTAAACCTTCCTGAGGTATTGTCTGAACTTATTATGGATAAGCGTGGGTTATTATTGATGGTAGGTGGTACTGGCTCAGGGAAATCAACGTCATTAGCAGCAATGATCAACCATCGTAATATGAATTCGGCAGGACATATTTTAACAATTGAAGATCCGGTTGAATTTTCTCACCCAAACCTGAAGTCCATTGTTAACCAACGTGAAGTAGGCGTTGACACTGCCTCCTATGCGCGCGCCTTAAAAGCCAGCTTGCGTGAAGCACCTGATGTCATTTTAATTGGTGAGATCCGTGACCGCGAAACTATGGAGGCCGCACTTGAATTAGCCAATACTGGACACTTATGCATATCAACTTTACACTCCAATAATGCCAATCAGGCAATGGAGCGTATCATTAATATGTTCCCGCACGTACAACATAAGCAGCTATTTATGGATATGGCCATTAACTTAAATGCCGTCATTTCACAACGACTGATTCCTGATTCAGAAGGCAAGCGCTGTGCAGCTATTGAAGTGCTCATCAATACTCCCCATATTGCTAACCTGATTTTAAAAGGTGATTTAAGTGAAATTAAAGAGGCAATGAAAACCAGCGGTAGCAAAAGCATGAAGACTTTTGATGATGCTTTATTAGATTTATATAAAGCCAAACGTATTACTTTAGAAGAAGCCTTAAAAAATGCAGATTCACGCAATGACTTAGAGGCAAAAATTAACTTTGGTTAATCTACTGGCTTATTTCATGAAATGTAGGCTAAAGAACTATCTAAATAACTGATAATGAACAACCGCAGCGCGCAGGCTTTAGCCTGCGCGCTAATTTATCATCTACCCCAAGCCCTATTCTTTACTAACCCCCTACTTCCAAATCCCAACAATATTAGTAAAGTCATCAGTCCAGGGCTGCATATCAAAATACAAAGCAGGCTTTTGCCAACGTCCTAAGCCATTTTTATATAGCGGTGCCAATACCTGCTCATTCTTAGCCAATACAAACCAATCTGTTGCAACGACTAGAGGGATTTTCTGCTGTGGCTTAAACTCTTGAATTAATGCAGCATAATGCAATTGCTTGGCATGATCAGCCAATACCTTTTTTAGCTCCAAATGGCGGTTGGTAATATGAAATGCCAACAGTCCATTTGGCTTTATTTTACTAAAATATAAAGCCAAAGCCTCTTGAGTCAATAAATGCGTTGGCACCGAATCTGAACTAAATGCATCAATCACCAACAAGTCAAATTTTGCATCTGCTTCAGCCAATAAAGATAAACGTGCATCACCCACGACCATCGTTGCTTTCGGAGTACATCGTTTTAAATAGCTAAAATATTCGGTATTTTGGGCAATTTCGACCATAACTGGGTCAATTTCATAAAAAGTCCATTGTTGCTGAGCTTGGGCATAACAGGCCAATGCGCCTGCTCCTAAACCCACAACACCAACTTGCCATTGCTTATTACTACTATCAAATTCTTTAAACAACTGCCCCATTGGTCCAAGACGACTATAATAAGTCAATGGCTCTAGCTCATGACTAGCTTGGCGTTGCGCTCCATGTTTAGTAGTACCATGAAATATCTCTTTATACTTTTCAGGCCTCCCTTGCTCATTTAATAAAACAGCATCCCGCACCGACAATACCCCAAAGAATGTCCGCTCTTTGTAGATGGTATTAGACATATGGCCGCGCAAACCTACAATAAAGAAAATAATAACCCCGGTTAATAATGCAAGACTGACTGCTTGTCGACGAAACGTATAGGTTAAACCTGCAAATAAAATGAGCGCAGTGCCAATATTATCCATATAGGCACCTAATTCATCCACGCCAAAATAAATCACCCAGCCCAAGACAAATAACAAGGCTGGGAAAGCCGCTTGCTTAGTCCATACTTGCCATGGCTCTTCAGAGCTTGCACTAGTACCAATAGGCCGTAATAACAGAGCAGCCACGATCATAATTGGGTACTCGTAGATACCTGAAAAAATAAACGGGGCTATAAAAGTATTAAACATACCTCCCAGCATCCCGGCAAAGGACATAATTAAATAAAATAATGTCAAATAAGCAGTATGTGGACGATGTTTTGCCAACTCGCCATGACACACCATGACAGCCAGGAAAAACCCTGTTAAATGTAAAATCAAATCTAACCAGTAAGGTAAGATCGCGGGGTTGATAAAAGAGTAAGCAATAAAAGGCACCAGCACAACCGGCTGTAAAAAAACGGATACTCGGTGAATCGGCTTGGCCCAACCTGAAAAAACTAAAACAAAAGAGAATAAATATAAAGTCAGTGGAATAATCCACAATAAGGGGGCTGCCGCAATATCAGTACTAATAAAATTTGTCAGCCCTAATAATAAACTAGAAGGTACAAATGCCAAAGCCGCCCAATGTAATTTACTGCGTAAAGTAGGTGCTTCAGGCATTTCCTCTTGTGCGGCTGCCAACTCTGCATCACTCACTTGATAATTGCGCATAAACAACCAAGCACATCCACCAATAAACAAGATCAAAGCAATATAACCAACACTCCATGCTGATTTCTGCATGCTTAAGCCAATATTAGGCTCAATAATAAATGGGTAACTTAATAAAGCTAATAAACTACCAATATTACTCGCCGCATAGAGATAGTAGGGGTCATGGCTCGTATGATGCCCAACATGCGAAAACCACTTTTGAATTAAGGGTGAAGTTGTCGAGAGTACGAAAAAAGGCAAGCCAATTGAAATAAACAAGACCCAGACTAACCACAAAGTTGGATTTGCTTCTGTAGGAGGCACCATATTTTCAGGTAAAGCCACCGGCAAGGCAATCAGGCTGATAAGTATAAAAGCACCATGCACCTGAATCTGACGTAATTTAGGTAAGCGAGTTGAGATAAAATGCGCGTATAAATACCCGAAAAATAACAATATTTGATAGAACACCATACAGGTATTCCAAACAGCAGGCGAACCACCTAGCAATGGTAACAATAATTTACCAAAGAGTGGTTGTAAAATGAACATCAGGGTTGCACTGACAAAAAGTGTTCCTGCAAATAATAAAACGAGTGCAAGGCTACGCTCTGAGCGAATTGAAGGATTGGACATGGTATACAACAATATTGAACAGCGAAAGTGAACTGTATATTGTAGAGTGACTGACCTTGATTTTCAAAGTTTATCAGTAAAGAACCTAGTAAAATAGGCTTGGCACACTATATGAACTTAAAGTTGGTGGGGTTCACTACGTGCTCTCACGAGTCGCAAAAAAACGCTCTACCCACCCTACTGATTTATAGCTATTTCAAACTACCTAAATATTCAGTCACTGCAGTTATATCATCATCAGTCAGCATATTAGCAATGCCACGCATAGGGCCATTCTCACGTGAACCATCTTTAAAAGCAGTTAACTGTTTTTGTAAATAAGCCGGATGCTGCCCCGCTAGTTTAGGTGTACCTCCCATGCCTTTTGCTCCATTGCCATGACAACCAAAACATAGCGTCACTTTAGACTTACCTTTTTTAGCCAACTCATCATCACCTCCAGCACTTTTGCTAGGCAATGAGGCCAGAAAAGCAGCAATATTATTAATCTCTTTATTGGATAAGTTGCCCGCCATATTTTGCATCATGCCATTACTACGAGTTCCCTCACGAAAAGTACGTAATTGATTTGCTAAATAAGCAGGTCTTTGTCCTGCTAGACTTGGAAAATTTGGATTTTGGCTATTGCCATCAGAACCATGACAATTAAAACACATGCCAGCACGTTGCTTACCAGCGTCAATATCAGGTGCTGCCATAGCTGTTCCTGCAAATATTAAGCCTAAAAAAATACTACTCGATACTTTTGTCACTAAATTCATAAATTCTCCCCTAGAAATATGCTAGCCATCTTACGCCGCAGCTATAAATTGAGCAACAGCCGATGACTAAAAGAGCTTGCCAAGACCAGCAATTTTTTTGATTTCCTATAAAGCCAGTACACGATCCTTCCCTGAATGCTTAGCAGCATACAGAGCATTATCAGCATGCTTAATTAATTGCTCTACGCTATTTTGATTCTGTGAGTCAGATACAGCAACACCTATGCTCACAGTATATTGAATACTAGCATCAAGGTAGCTGACAGCAGTATCTTTTAAAGACTCCCTCAGCTTATTAGCAAAGAGAATTGCACCTTCAAGCCCTGTATTGGGCAACATTAAAATGAATTCTTCTCCGCCCATACGCCCAAACAAATCACTTTTACGTTTGTCATGCTTAATAGCGTCACTAAAAGCAGTTAATACGGCATCCCCTCCTGCATGCCCATAAGTATCATTAATACTCTTAAAATCATCAATATCAAGATACAATGCAGCTAATGACATATGATTACGTTGACTATAATGAAGTATATTTTGACATGCCTCAAGAAAAGCACCTCTACTCATAGCACCTGTTAACACATCATAAGTTGCCAATTCACGCATTTGAGCTTCTAAATGATGAATATTGATAACCAGCCCAACGATGAACCAAGAGACAATAGGCGCAATCACGGCTGGAGAAATGATAGTGATACTCATACCTATTAAGTCCGGCTGAAAGCTAGTCGTTATCGAAATAATAAAGGTAATCAATAATGAAGCTAAAATAGAAAATATTGTAATTAAAACAACGGTTCTTAAACGCCCTATACTTACAATTTTATCTCTTATATTATTCAACATTGACTCCATAGCTTACGCTTATTAACAATACCGCGATAAACACTTGCTTCTACATGGTTAAAAAATCACCTTTCTGGTGCTGCCACATTGCATAATATTTGCCTTGCCGAGCTAATAATTGCTGATGAGTTCCCTGCTCAATAATACGCCCTTTATCCAATACGATAATACGATCCATACGCAGAATAGTGGATAACCTATGCGCAATCACAATAGCTGTTTTATCTTGCAGCAATTCAAAAATAGCCACTTGAATTTTCTGTTCAGTTAATGAATCTAAAGCACTCGTTGCTTCATCTAGCACCACTATCGGTGCATTTTCTAAGAAGGCGCGCGCAATTGCAATACGTTGTTTTTCTCCACCTGATAATTTAACGCCCCGTTCACCGACTTGGGTATCAAATTGTTGGGGCAATTGCAGAATAAACTCTAGACTTTCTGCACGTGCAGCAATATCACGTAAGACTGACTCGGAAATATCCGCACCCAAAGTGATATTATCACGCACTGAACGATGAAATAGTTCGGGTTGCTGTGGAATCAAGGTAATCTGTTGTCGTAACGATGCCAAGGTAAAATCACGACTATCCATGCCATCAAACAAAAGATTACCCTGTTGCTGTTCTACAAAACGAAATAATAATTTAGTCAGTGAGGTTTTGCCTGAGCCAGACTGCCCCACCAAAGCAACCTTTTCACCCGCTTTAATATCTAATGAAAAATCTGTAAATAAAGGCTGTTGCCCCAGATAACTAAAGTCAATATTTTGAAAACTAATCTGTCCTTTTGCTATTTTAAGTGGCTTGGCAGCTAAGGAATCGACTTCTAAATCATCATTTTTAAAGACATCCGTCATTTCAGAGGCATCTGCTAAAGCAGTAAAAAAATTACGAAAATTACGACCAAATTCCCACAAACGCTGAATCAACATCAACATAATGGATTGAAACAGTACAAACTCACCCACCAGAAATGCACCCGCACGCCATTTAGCAATCATCATATATATCAACAATAGCTCAATTGCAAATACCATCAACCCTTGCACAGCAAAAGAAACAAACATTAACAACCAAGCAATTTTCTTACGCCGATACACTTGATCAGCCGCTTGGTCAACACGGTATTGTTCGTTGTTTTCCAATACAAAACTTTTGACAATAAAGATATTGCTAATCGCATCGGAATAGGCTCCACCCACGCTCGAATCAGCACTCGCTACCGCCTTATCAAACTTCAGCTTCCACAGCGAAAAGCTAATATTCCAAGCTAGATATACTCCCACCCAAGCCAAAAAATACAGCGCAAACCTAGGTTGTTGCTGGTAAAAAATAACAAATGCCAAACTGATAGCAAGGATGTTCTGAAATAATTGGAATAAGCACCAATCCATAATAATTTCAAATGAGCGCGAAAACCGATTAGCTTGCTTGATCAAACTGCCCGAAAAGTTATTCTCAAAAAAAGTATATTTTTGTTTTTTTAGAACATCGAAGCAACGTTTTTCCAGTAAATTAACGCCACCGCCATCTAACGGCACAATACCTATTTCCAAAATTCGCCAAGATAGCCATACACCCGCATACAATATGGCAATCAGCATCAAATTATCAAGCATCATAGCCAACGTTGCATCAGAATAATTTTCAGCTAAACCGTTCGCAATATTTTGATATAAAACAGGCATATAAAAATCTAATACCGTCGCACTAGATAAGCCTATCAGGCATAATAGAAAATACCACTTTTTTTGCCACACAACATGACTGTATTCTTTTAAAATAATATGCATAAGCACCCAAGTGTAATTGATTTAACTACAATACACAGGATTTTTTTTCATCTTCAAGGCGCATACACGGAGCATAGCTAGCTACGCAACGCCGAAGATGGGAAAAAAGGCAAGTAAAATGTTAAAGTAATTGTGCTTGGGTACTTATGGGCAGGTTGCCCTAGAAGAAAAAGTAGATTTACTTATCCTATATAAAACCTAAAAAATTAGTTTTGCTCTGTCAGGTAGCAGAATGCTACCTGACAAAATAGAACAACTAATTCTTAATTGAAATTTAGTTCAATACGACGATTTTTTTGACGACCCGCTGCAGAAGTATTTGCTGCAACAGGCTGACTTTGACCGTAACCAATTGAAGTAATACGATCAGCGGCAGTACCTTTGCTAATTAATACATCACGAATAAAATCTGCACGTTCTTGTGATAGTTTTTTATTCAGTTTTGCACTACCAGAACTATCTGTATGGCCTTCAATTGCAACAGTTTTTGTAGGATATTTACTCATGTAATTAGCTAGAGTATCAATTCCTCTCGTTGCGCCAGGAACTAGGTCAGCCGTCCCTGTAACAAATTCAATTTGTTTAAATTCTGCCAAAATAGCACGCTCAGTTTCACGAGCTTGTAACGCAACCAATTGCTGTTGCGCTTGTTCTTTTTTTGCAGTATTTGAAGCGGCAATTAATTCATCTTTTTGCGCCAGCAAATCTTTACTATTTTGATTTGCTTGTTGTGCAGCAGCAGACTGGATAGCCGTCTCAACTTGAGTATTACCAATATAAGCTAAAGAGGCCATATCTTCAGCTGACTCAGCCGTAGCGGCACTCACTAATGTTGCACTTGCTTTGCTTAATTCAGATGATGCGTATTTTTGAACACTTGGGCTCTTAGCCGCAACATCATATGCTTTTTCAGCATCTAATAACGCCTTTGGTTTTTCCAAACCAGCACAACCTGTCATCAAGGCAGCTACGACAGCAGGAATAATCAGTTTTTTTACTGTTAATGTTTTCATAGATAGATCCAAAAGTTAGGTAATCGAATTAGTTCAGTTTATCTCAACTGTGCTTTCAAGCTTTTAATGCTTTCTGTTACTTGATGCTCAGCATTTTGCGCTTTGCCAGCTTCAGCTTTCACTTGTGCCAAACTCGCACCTGCCGTTGCTTCTTTCGCTAAACGTAATGCACTTTCGTTATTACCGTCTTTCATTTCAGACTTTGCTTGACGCAACTTCTCTTTCGCTTTTTCCAACTCTACACCTGCATATTGACTTGCATCAACATTTTGTGCAGATTGAATTGTCGCTTCAGCATAAGCAACTTCTGCTTTTGGCGCAGCTATGCCACAAGCAGTCAAAACTGAAACAGCAACACCTAAGGTAGTTGCTTTAATTAATTTTATTAACATAAACTGACTCTCCATCAAAATCTAGGGAATTAAAATAAGATTGACCAACTGTCAATTCTAGCTGAGTTTTGCTAAATTGCCAAACATTTCCCATCTAGATAAAAGGTTTAATCAACCACAGGCAAAAACAAACTTATATATTCATTATTAAATACCTTTAAATACTTATTATCATCAAACCGAACTATCCGGTTCTAAAAAATTATTGCATAATGAGAGCACCCTAAATTTCATTCACAACCGTCATAAAATACCATGAGGATCCTAACAAAATTAAATCGTTATGATGGCTTTGAGCAAGACTGGAAACGCTTAATCATACTCTCTATTAGCATCATGCTGATTGGTACATCTTTAACAATTGCCAGCATTATTAAACCCGATATTGTTGTCTCATCTGCAAGAGGCTTTTCTTGGTTGCCTATCAGTGGCATCATCATTCTTGCACTAGGCATACTAGAATGCCTCGACGCTCT
This sequence comes from Methyloprofundus sp., assembly GCA_016592635.1. Taxonomy (NCBI): domain Bacteria; kingdom Pseudomonadati; phylum Pseudomonadota; class Gammaproteobacteria; order Methylococcales; family Methylococcaceae; genus Methyloprofundus; species Methyloprofundus sp. The sequence goes on along the minus strand of AP023240.1, from coordinate 1,029,502 downwards.
TCTAGCCAAGGAACAACGTGATATTCTACAAAACCTACAAGTGGGTGTACTGGATGGCGTTATTGGCCTATTTATTATCGGTAGTGTCTCTGGTCACCCTGAACGGTTAAGTATTTTAATAGGTGCATTTCTTATGGTACGCGGCATTATCAGAGTCACACTAACCTATGCCATGCGTTTACCTAATGCTTTTTCTACTAGCTTAGGCGGCTTAGTTTCTATCATATTAGGTATATGCGCTTGGCAAGAGTGGCCTACTAATGCAGGCTGGTTCCTGGCATTTTGCTTAAATATGGAGATCACCGCACGCGGCTGGGCAATGACTTCATTTGCGCTATGGGTTAGAAAACAAAGTATCAGTTCTAAGTCTTAATACCGACCCCTTTCGCTAACAACAATAAACAAAAACCGATTAAAACAACAACAAAGCTGACTGCCATAATTAAAGCAGTATAGACATCAATATCAGAAACACCAATCACACCAAACCGGAAAGCATTAATCAAATATAAGATAGGATTGCCCAAGGCAATCTGTTGCCAAATACCAGGCAACATGGCAACCGAATAAAACACCCCTCCTAAATAACTTAGAGGTGTTAAAACAAAATTGGGGATAATGGAAATATCATCAAAACTATCAGCAAAGATCGCATTAATAAAACCAGCCAAGGAAAATAAAATCGCCGTTAATATAAAGACACTTATCGTTGGCCACCAATGTACGACTGATAGTTCTGTAAACGCCATTGAAATCCCAGCCACTACACAGCCAACCAACATACCACGCGTCACCCCACCGCCTATATAACCAGTCAATATCACCCAATTGGGCACAGGTGCAACTAACAACTCCTCAATATGACGCTGAAACTTGGTCGAGTAAAATGACGACACCACATTGGCATAGGAATGACTAATAACCGACATCAAAATAATACCCGGCACGATATAGTCCATATAACTGACCCCATTCACCGCACCAATACGATCACCAATTAATTTTCCAAAAATCAAAAAATATAATGAAGTGGTGATCGCAGGCGGCAATAAAGTCTGCGGCCAAATCCTTGTAAAACGCCGAATTTCTTTAAACAATATCGTTTTTAAAGCAATTGCATTATTCATATTAAATAATCGTTTCGCCTTTTGCCAACTTAGGTAAACGTCCTTCTAAACCCATAGCACCACGCATCACTTTATTTTTCAATGGCGTAATACGCTCAGCCAAGCCCAAGCCTAAATTTCTCAAAAATTTGACAGGTGTTACTTTATTACTAAAAATGCGATAAAACACATCCATGACCGTCATCATTTTTAAATTCTCATTACGACGTAAACGCTCGTAACGCTTCAGCACACTCAGGTCAGCAATGTTTTTACCTTTAGCATCCGCCTCCACCAATACTTCGGCCAACATGGCAGCATCTAATAAGCCGATATTAACTCCCTGCCCTGCTAGCGGATTAATCATATGGGCAGCATCACCCACCAAAGCCACACCTTGTTTAACATACTCTTGTGCATGCTGGCGTTTTAATGGAAAACTGGCAACACCTAATACAGACTTTATTTTGCCCAAACATTCAGGAAAAGTCTCCGTCAACTCGGCCAACAAATCAGCTTCAGGCAAGCCTTTTAAACGGCGCACCTCATCCGGGGTGTTATACCAAACAATGGAGCCATAATTTCCTGTTAACGGCAAAAATGCTTGTGGGCCAGTCGGCACAAAACGTTGCCAAGTTATATCCTGTTGTTCATAGTCAGTTTCCACATAAATAACCATCGCATGCTGTTGATAGTCCCAACTAGTCACCCCTAAGCCAACTGTCTGCCGCAAACGCGACTGACCGCCGTCCGCTCCCACCATTACTTTCGCAGCAATAGTACGCCCACTGGCCAAGTCAACACTGCCCTTACCACCCGAATAATGAATTTTCTTAATGGTTTTAGGACATAAAAACTCTATATTAGTGAATTGTTGTGCTCGCTCTAATAATGCCAACTGAGTGACTCGATTTTCTACAATATACCCTAAAGCCTCATAATCAATCGCATCACTATTAAACTCGGTATCACCCGCCGTTTCCCAAACACGCATGCGTTTAAAAGGACAGCTGCGCATATTAATAACTGCATCCCAAGCCCCGACAGTTGCCAAGATTTGTTGCGAGGCAATACTTAAGGCTGAAACACGTAAATCATGGGCTTGCTCAGCGGCAAATACCTCAGGCATTGCTTGTTCAACTAAGGCAACCTTTAGGTTACTATCCCCTAAGGCACAGGCAACCGCCGCACCCACCATACCTCCACCTACTATTAACACATCAAACTGATCGCTCATTTAGCATTCCCCAAACAAATTAACGTTTTATATTATAACACTCGCCTTAGTGCTATTTTTTACTTTGTATTTTGATAAAGCGTTGGATCGACAATACCCGCCTGTACAAACCCCTCTTGACGTAATCGACAAGCATCACATTGCCCACAAGCCAAGCCGGCAGAGCTAGCCGCATAACAAGAAACCGTATGTGCATAATCAACACCTAACTCAGTACCCTGTATGATAATCTCCCCTTTACTCATATCAATCAGCGGCGCATGGATGGTAATTTCTTGGCCCTCAACCCCCGCTTTGGTCGCCACATTTGCCAACGCCTGAAACGCCTCGATAAATTTAGGGCGACAATCAGGGTACCCAGAGTAATCCACTGCATTTACACCAATAAAAATATCATGCGCCTGCAACACTTCGGCCCAGCCTAATGCAAATGACAAAAATACGGTATTTCTAGCAGGCACATAAGTCACTGGGATACCATCTTGTGGAGTCACAGGCACTTCTAGATTGTCATCAGTTAACGCGGAACCACCAATAGCACCTAAACCTAAATTAATAACTTTGTGCTCTACCACTTGATATTTTTGTGCTATTTTTTTGGCCGAATTCAATTCGGCATTATGCTTTTGCCCATAATCAAAGCTCAATGCATAAACAACAAAGCCTTGCTGTTGTGCTTTTGCCAAAACAGTCACCGAGTCCAAACCGCCTGATAATAAAATAATTGCTTTTTTTGTCATGTTCTCTTTCGTCATTTAATTCTGCTGCTCTTATTATACTGGGTTAACAAATCAATGGAATAACAGTGGGCTGACTGCACAACTAAAGTTATAATATGCAACATTTTACAGCCTCAACAAATTAAAATTATGCAAGAGAAAGATGCTTTACGCCGCTTCATTTTTAATGGCCTCGCCATCCGTGGTGAATGGTTAAATTTAACTGATAGCTGGCAAGCGGCAAAGCAACACCATCAATACCCTGATGCAGTGATGCAACAACTAGGTGAAGCCCTGACAGCAGCCACGCTACTTTCATCTACCATTAAATTTGCAGGCAATTTAATTTTACAAGCCCAAGGTGACGGCCCGTTAAAATCATTGGTAGCACAAAGCTCCAATCAAAAAGAAATTCGTGGCTGGGCACGTTGTGATGATCAAGTTGTCGGCAATAATTTTGCAGAGTTGTTAGGTAAGGGACGCATGGTATTAACCATTGAACCCGACAAAGGTGAGCCATACCAAGGCATTGTCCCGCTAACAGGGGAGCGCATTGCCACCGCAGTAGAAACCTACTTTGAGCAATCAGAGCAATTAAAAACACGCTTATGGATCTTTGCCAACCAACACCAAGCAGCCGGCTTATTAATCCAAGAATTACCTGCTGATGACCTGAACAAAGAACAAACTGAAGAAGACTGGCACCGCATTGAAGCATTAGCTGGCACCATCACCGAACAAGAATTATTAACACTGTCTTGTGAGGAAGTACTTCACCGCTTATTCAACCAAGAAGAAGTACGCTTGTTTAATGCCGAACCCGTCATGTTCAAATGTCGCTGCTCGGCACAAAAAGTTGCCACCACATTATTATCGCTAGGCCGCGATACGGTAGATGAAATATTAACTGAACAAGCAGAAATTATCGCAGGCTGTGAATTTTGCAGTCAGCAATATCACTTTGATAAAGTCGATATTGAGCGTATTTTTTCTAAAACCCTCGTTGCCCCACACTCAAGCACTCAACATTAATAAAGGAATAAATATGTCCAAAATTTTGCTACGCCATTTTAGTTATTTAATTTTTGCATCACTGTGTGCTATATCAACTCAGTCCATAGCCGCTGAAGAAGGTATTGCCTCTTATTATGCAGATAAATACCATGGCAGAAAAACAGCAAATGGTGCTCTATATGATAAAAATAAAATGACTGCAGCGCATAGAACTCTTAAATTTGGCACTAAAGTGAAAGTAACCGACCTTAAAAATAATAAATCAGTAGTTGTGACTGTTAATGATCGCGGGCCTTATAGTAAGAAACGTATTATTGATTTGTCTTATGTTGCTGCGGAGAAGATTGGGTTGATTAAGGCCGGGCTTAGTAAGGTTCGGGTTGAGATTGTAAAGTAAGTAGTTTTTTTCAAACAAACATGAAAATTTATAGTTGATTGTAGGAGGGGTCTTTGGCCGCGAATTTAACAGGTCGCGGCCAAAGGTCCCTCCTACCGTTTAAGGAATAATTAGTACAAAAAAGATAGCCAACTAAATGACTGGAAATGGCGGGCGCTTGATAATAGCCTTAAATAAATTATTATCACGATCATCTATAAACTCAATATCTGGATAAGCTGCTAAGGCTCGCACGATACCGCTACCCAATCCACGATATGGCAAAAGACACCAATATTGGATTACGAATATTAGAATTACCCAGTTTAATTTTAGTAACCGTCAGATTATTGGGTAAATGCCCTGGACTGATGATTTCGATTCTATCCTTAAAAATAAACAGACGAATAGTAGCCGAAACAAAATAATCTCGATGAATTAAGGCGTTGGTAATCAACTCCTCAAACACCACCCGCGGAATCTCCAGCTCGCCCAATGAGTTGACACTCTGATTACCTTGCACATGATGCAAGCTACGCATAATAAACCCCATTGCTTGCTCATAGACATTCAACATCTTGCCATGCATATCTTGGCTATCTAAATAGACTGTTGTCGCTATATCATTACCTAAAAATGAAATGGCTTTAATAATAAAAACAGGTAAATGAAACTGAGGGTTACGCGTAAATAATAAAGCTCCTGCAACATTCAAAGTGTCTTGCTGCATCAGATTCATATTTTCCAGCAAAGCAGGGAGAGGAATAGCACTTGCATCTAGCGAGGTATTGAAATGCCTTTGCAGAAAAGTATCAAAATAATCGTGGTCTATATCTTTGCTGCCTAGCCCTTTTGCTGGGGCTTCATCGCCATGTAATAACCCTACTGATTGATACATCCTTTGAATCTCTTCGCGAGCGGTAACCTTGCGTTTATCAGATCCACTTTTTACCCAGATAAGCCTATTATTATCCATATAAGGCTTACTGATACCGCGTGGTATCTGCACGCCCATAACCAAGCCATGCTCTGTATCAATATTTTCAGTTTGAGGGTTAATGGGTGGACGTACTGATTGTGAAGCCGCATTAGCAAGAAGTTGGTTTAGCCGCCCCATATCATCACGCGTCAATCCCGCAAAAGTGCCATCATCATGTACGCCCAGTAAAATCATACCACCCGCACTGTTACTGAAAGCAACTATTTCAGCGGCTAAAGAACTTACATTTGTTATATTGGCCTTAAACTGATGTTGCCCGTCTTCGCCTCGGCTAATAATGGTTTGTAGTTCTTTTAAAGTCATGTATTTATCTTCGCTTTAGGTATATTTTTGTTATTTTGAAAATAACTATCCATCACAGGTTGAGCAAATAATTTAGCATCTCTGCAAATTATCTCGTATATATACGAGACTGTATATTATTTACTATTGAAATAAATTAAGACCTAATCTTAAATAAGAGCTTGAGTACCTGTTGCACTATGTAGTTTGTGACGCTGGAGCATCACAGGATGCATTCCCACGCTGGAGCGTGAGGAACGATAAAGACAGGGGTGAAAATGAAACATGAGAAACAGGTAAGCTAAGCATTACCCACATTCATAAAAATCGGAAGAATTTTGCCTATACTAAACAGGTTGAAAGTATTTTTTACGAAAGAGGCAGTATACGCGCCATCGCGCGTCTTCATGATAAATTTTGGGACTCCATGTCACAAAAATCGATTCGCCGCACGGCGAATCATTTATGCCCCAGCACGCCCTGAGTCCACCTCAACCATGCACAAAACTCCGTATGCTTAAGGCTCACTCAAATGGCTCTACGGCTCTTCGGGATAAAATTTTAGCCTCCCGAACGTGCTGTTAGCGCACTTCGGATTGGCAAATTTCCCTTCGCCTACCGCGGACTATTAATCCATCCAGAATTAACAGCGAAGGATTTGACTGTTAAAAATGAGATGGATTATCTATGCAATTTTATAGAGTGAACAAAAAATCTACCCACCCTATAAAATCAGTTTATCGCCTTAATACGACCAGATTAACCAAGGCTACCGCACTACTTAACCTCAATCATCTCCACCGTACCATCTTCTAGTACTTCCACCATATGCCCAGCAGGTTCATCCAAGAAAATAAGTATTAACAAGAATACAAATGCTGCTGTTCCCGCAATAGTCATAAAGAACATATCAGTTGATACAAACGAGAATACTGTCAAGAAAGCCAAGCCACCGACATTACCAAAAGCACCGACCATACCGGCAAATTGCCCAGTCATACGCCGCTGAATTAATGGCACCATTGCATACACTGCACCCGAACCTGCTTTGGAAAAGATACCTGCAAAGATAGTTGATAATACCACTAACCATAAAGCCCAATCTGCAGTGACCATCCCTAATATTGAAAAGCTGACTGCTGCACCGCCAAACATGATACCCAAAGTCAGCTTTCTGCCAATTTTATCACTTAACCAACCTCCTGCAGGACGTGCAAATAAGTTAATTACCGGGTAAATACCTGCCAAGATCCCCGCTAAAATAGGCTCGACATGAAAAGTATCGACATAATAAAGTGGCAGCATTGATACCACGGCAAGCTCTGCTCCAAACGTTAACATATAAGAAAAATCCAGAATCGCGATTTGTTTAAAAGAGTAACGTTGTAATTCAGGTACTTCTGTATGAAATAGTGATTTATTGACTTGGATAATTTTCCATACTTGATAAATATATAACACCAGCAAAAAACCATAAATACCGTAAGCAATCGACTCATCTATCCAGTGCATTTTGGCAGATAATTTCCAAGTTAATACACTTAAAGCTAAGTAGATCGGGATATTCATAACGATATAGAGCAATAAGTCGCCTTTGCTGGTGACTTCCATCGCCCCCATTTTTTTTGGCTTAAAGTAAGTTGAGCCTTTCGGTGTATTCGATACACTAAAATAGTAAATGACTCCGTATACAATTGCGACTGCACCTGTGATGCCAATCGCATAACGCCAGCCGTTTTCAGCACCAAAATAAATCGCAACTGATGGTAATATGAGCGCAGCACCCGCCGAACCGAAGTTACCCCAACCACCATAAATACCTTGGGCAATACCTGTTTGCCTTGCAGGAAACCATTCGGAAATCATGCGAATACCGACAACAAAGCCCGCGCCGACAAATCCTGATAAGAATCGCACAATCGCTAATTGCTGATAAGTTTGTGTGAACGCAAAACCGATACTAATCAAACCGCCTAATATCAAAATTGACGAGAACAGTTGCTTAGGACCATATTTATCGACCAACATGCCCACCACAATACGTGCAGGAATGGTTAAGGAGATATTCAAAATTAACAGGACTTTAACTTCCTGATCAGTCAGGTGCATGGCATCACGAATTACTACCATTAATGGCGCATGTGCAAACCAAACCATAAAACTGAGAAAAAAAGCAAACCAGGTCAGATGTAATGTTCTGATTTCGGGTTTACTAAAGGCTAATAAATTTAGCTTATTAGAGGCCATGAAGGTTCCTTAGGTAACAAAAATTATTCGTATGCTGCGACGGGGTCGCAATAATTAATTTAAAGCATTAAACATGCCATCTATATTACAACAGCCGCCTTGATGAAGCCTACGCAATCAAGGTTTACGACACGCATAGGACATTTCCTTTTCTATTTCATTAGTTTAAATAAAAACTATTTTCTTTTTTCCTGCTATCACTTTTATATAATTACCTTCAGGCTTATCTAAAACAGTTCCATAGCTACATTCTCTGAACCATTAGAGAAACAAACTTAGAAACAAAATCACAGAGATACAATGAAGTAGGTTGTGGGTGAGGCACGAACCCCAACATTAGCCCCACGTTGGGGTTCGTGCCTCACCCACAACCTACTCAGAAAGCTTAATTAAACCTATGCCAACACAGCATCTTAAAAACGCACCACACACAGCCATAACGCACCAAAATAGTGCATAAAAACAGCTATTTTACAAATACCTCCATTAAAAATAATGCAATACAACAACTTAAAACATGGCACACTACCTGCTTAATAAATCTGATATAAGATTTACGCATTAATTGAGGATAGCATGAGCAAAAAGCAAACATTGGTTGTTATCGGTAACGGCATGGTAGGACATAATTTCCTGGAAAACCTTGTTGCTAGTGATATTAAAGATGATTACGACATTGTGACTTTCTGTGAAGAACAGCGCGCAGCATACGATCGAGTCCATTTAACCGAGTTTTTTTCTGGTAAAACAGCCGAAGACCTATCAATGGTGACTGAAGGTTTTTTTGAAGATAACAATATCAAAATCCACTTAGGTGATAAAGCGGTTGCTATTGATAAAGCGCGTAAGTTTGTGACCTCAGCTAAAGGTGTGGAGATCGACTATGACAAGCTAATCTTAGCAACTGGCTCTTATGCTTTCGTTCCACCAGTGCAAGGTCATGATCGTGAAAACTGCTTTGTTTATCGTACCATTGAAGACTTAGAAGCACTTACCGCTGCTGCCAAAAATGCCAAAGTAGGTGCAGTGGTTGGTGGTGGTTTACTAGGGCTAGAAGCGGCTAAAGCACTCAAAGATCTAAATCTTAAAACTAATGTTATCCAATTTTCTCCACGCTTAATGTCGGCACAGCTAGACGGCGGTGGTGCTGAAATGCTTGCCAGAAAAATTGAAGCACTGGATATTTCGGTATTACCCAGTAAAAATACCCAAAAAATCGTTGATGGTACTGAATGTAAACATAAAATGATGTTTGCTGACGGCACCAACCTAGAAACAGATATTATTTTATTTTCGGCAGGTATTCGTCCTCGTGATGAAATCGCTCGTAAAAGTGGCATTGAAGTCGGCGCACGTGGCGGGGTTGTTATTAATGACCAATGCGTTACTTCTGATCCTGATATTTATGCCATTGGTGAGTGTGCTGTCTGGAAAGGCGAAACCTTTGGCTTAGTTGCTCCTGGTTATCAAATGGGTCGTACTGTTGTTGCTGATTTGCAGGGACAGGCAGCTAGTTTTACCGGTGCCGACATGAGTACCAAGCTAAAACTAAACGGCGTGGATGTAGCCAGTATCGGTGATGCTCATGCTAAGACAACAGGCTCTTTAGTCTATACCTACCAAAATGGTGCAGATGAAATTTATAAGAGTTTAGTTGTTAGTGCTGATAAAAAGAAATTACTGGGTGCGGTATTAGTTGGTGATGCTTCCGGTTATGGCACCTTATCGCAATACTATCTAAATAGTATCGAATTACCTGAAAATCCAGATAGCTTAATCTTACCTTCACGTTCGGATGAGTCTGTAGGTTTAGGGCCGGATGCCCTCCCCGATTCGGCACAAATTTGTTCTTGTTTTGATGTCACCAAAGGCCAAATCTGTTCAGCAGTTGAAAATGGCTGTCACACCATACCTGCCTTAAAAGACGCTACCAAAGCAGCAACAGGCTGTGGCGGTTGTGCAGCATTATTAAAATCAGTGTTGGATTGTGAGTTAGAAAAATCTGGTTTTGAAGTCAACACGGATATTTGTGAGCATTTTGCTTATACCCGTCAGGATCTCTACAACCTGATTATGGTTGAAAAAATCAAAACCTTTGATGACTTATTAGAGCAACACGGCTCTGGTCATGGTTGCGAAATCTGTCGCCAAGCAATTGGTTCAATTTTAGCGTCTTACTGGAATGAATACGTGCTTGCGCAAGGTCAGCTTAGCGTTCAGGATACCAATGACACCTTTTTGGCTAATATGCAAAAAGACGGCACCTACTCAGTTGTACCACGAATGACTGGCGGTGAAGTAACCCCAGATGGTTTGATTGCGATTGGTCAAATTGCCAAAAAATATAAGCTGTACACGAAAGTAACTGGTGGACAACGGGTTGATTTATTCGGTGCCCGTGTTGACCAACTACCTCCTATCTGGAAAGAACTGATTGATGCAGGCTTTGAATCCGGCCATGCTTACGGTAAATCACTAAGAACCGTTAAGTCTTGTGTTGGTAGTACTTGGTGTCGTTTTGGTGTTGATGATAGTGTTGGCTTAGCCGTCGAACTCGAAAATCGCTATAAAGGTTTACGCGCACCACACAAAATCAAATTTGCCGTCTCAGGCTGTACACGTGAGTGTGCTGAAGCACAAGGTAAAGATATTGGCGTGATCGCGACTGAAGGCGGTTGGAACTTATATGTCTGTGGTAATGGTGGTATGAAACCACGCCATGCAGATTTGTTTGCCACTGATTTAGATAAAGAAACTCTGATTAAATATATCGACCGGGTACTGATTTTTTATGTACGTACTGCTGACCGTTTACAACGAACTTCAGTCTGGATGGAAAATATGGAAGGTGGTTTAGACTACTTGAAATCAGTTGTTATTGATGACAAATTAGATATTTGTGAATCATTAGAAGATCATATGCAAAATGTAGTGGACACTTACCAATGTGAGTGGAAAACCACTATCGAAGATGAAGAAAAACTGAAACGTTTCCGTCATTTTGTTAATAGTGACGAAACTGATGAAAACGTGGTATTTGTTGAAGAACGCGGTCAAATTCGCCCGGCCAATGAAGATGAACGTCGACACTTTGCTTTAGTGGAGGAAGCGTAATGAGTAAATGGATAGATATTTGTGCAGTAACTGATTTACAAGCAGATTCGGGTGTCTGTGCGTTAGTTGATGGCAAGCAAGTTGCCATCTTTTATATGCCAAAAAATAATGCTATATATGCGATTGATAACTACGACCCCTTTGGTAAAGTACATGTACTTTCACGCGGTTTAATTGGTGATATTAAAGGCGAGCCTATGGTATCCTCTCCTTTATATAAACAGCATTTCAGCCTAAAAACGGGACAATGCTTTGAAGATGAAACGGTTAAAAATGATATTTATGCAATTCGCATAGAAAATGATCGCGTCGAAATTAGCACAGAAGGATAACACGATGAATTACACATATTATATCGCCGATGTTTTCACCAATAAGGTATTCAATGGCGCACAAGTTGCTGTTGTTCCTGAGGCTGAAGGCTTAAATAAGCAACAAATGGCTTTGGTTGCACGTGAGTTAAATTTAACTGAAACTGTTTTTTTATCAAAAACAGCTGATACAGAAAATCATTTTCGCATGCAAATTTTCTCGCCTATGGGTGAAATTGACGTTGCTGGTCATCCCATTATAGCGGCAGCCTTTGTATTGGCCTCTGGCAATCAATTAGCACTAAAAGACAACTATACGCCTGTCATTTTTCAACAAAACTCAGGTGAAGTACAAGCCAATATTAGTACTATCGACGACAAACCAAGCTTTATCCAGTACACACGTACAGTCTCCCCTGTGGTTGATTATTTCACACCAACTGAAGCGGAACTAGGTAGCTTTTTAGGCATAGACCCTGCTTATATTGATAATAAGAAATATTCGGCACGCTTGGTTTCTTGTGGCGTACCTTATTTAGTTGTACCCACTTTCTATCATGAAACAGTTCGTGAAGCCAAATTTGATTTTGCAGCCTGGAGCCAATCCATAGCACCACAGACAGCCGCACAAGAAATTTTATTAGTCTCACCGAAAACGCCAGCACAAGATTCTGACTTTGCAGTCCGTTTGGTAGGACCGAATATTGGTATACATGACGACCCACCTGTTGGTTCTGCCATCCCGACTTTAGCAGCCTTTTTATGTTCTTTTGACCATATGCAAAATGGTACTTATACCTTTGCTGTAGAGCGTGGTGATGAAAAAGTGCGCCGTAGCGTACTCAATATGGAAATGGATCATAAAGGCGAAGATACTTTAACCATTAGGGTGGGTGGTGAAGCGGTTATCGCTGCTGAAGGCAAGATTTTTATTCCCAAATCTTAGTATTGCTTTCGAGTTATTAATCTAACCTTGCAGAGCACGTAGTTAAATCCATCAATTTGTGCAACATTGATGGATTTAACTACGTGCCAAATATTAGATTAATTTTTCACAGGCTTAAGGTTAGGTGAATTTTTTCCTGATACGGAGCGCCCCCATGCGACAAGATACTGTGGGGAGAGCAGGAGAGAAATCTGCTATTACCTAGTTATACATTTTTATCTGCTAAACGTCCCGTTACATATTTATGCAAAACACTAGACATCAATGTTTGATAAGGTAAACCTTCAATTAAAGCTCTTTCTTGCAACAATTCAAGATCCATCGCTGAAATTCTAATATTTACCCTCTTATTTTTTTTGAAAGTATTTTTTGCTGCAATTTTATATTTTTCAATATCTGATGAATTAGACACAGAAACCCATTCGTCATTTTCATAAGACTCTAAAATCTCATTCTCTTCTTTACTAAACTTTTTATTCATCATTCACCTCAAGATATTTTTTCGTAGCTTTTCTGCTTGGAATGATAGTTTTAAGAAAAAATTCTGTTTCATTTTCAATGAACGGAACCAAATAAGCATAATTACTTATATTCAAAATAAACATTCGTTGATTAGGGTATTTAGATGAGTTGGGATGCTTAATAACATCTAAAATTTCATTTCTTTCAATATGATAAATCACCCGTTCAAATGATATTCCTCGCTGCGCCATTAATTGCGCATTCTTTTCAGCATTCCAAGCAAAATGTTTCATGATTACAATTTAGCACATTGTATGCCTTTTGCAATCCATATTTTTTGCTTTGTATAACAAGTAATTATTCATATCAGCAGACTAAAGTCCTACGTTAAGTTAATGTCCAGTTTGCCGCACTAACTCCACCTAAAGGTAACGCCATCGCACCAACATAGTGCGAAGCCTCAAAATTACCATACCAAATTTGTGCATTACAGATAAGCATAGGTTTTCTAAAAAACACAAAACATCTATAACACACTGAAATAAATACGAACAAACTAAAAACATCGAAAAAAATACGTATTTTGTTTTTTTGGAATAGTTTTTGCTTTGTTATAAGTTATATAAAAAATTAACATCACCTCCCCCTTAGTAATCTAATTACTTTAACTCATCTTCAAAGAGAGATAATAATGTCTTATTTAGAACCCACCGAATTTGTTACCAAAATGGTTGACGCTGGCGAAGCCAAAGTTTACATGTCAACCAAAGACACGCTCATTCGTGCATTTATGGCTGGCGCAACTCTGGCACTTGCTGCTATCTTTGCCATTACCGTTTCCGTTAAAACAGGCTCGCCTTTATTAGGTGCGGTACTTTTCCCAGTTGGTTTCATTATGTTATACCTAATGAAATTTGACTTATTAACGGGGGTTTTTACACTCGTACCACTTGCTTGGTTAGACAAAAGGCCTGGAGTCACAGTAAACCAAGTACTACGTAACTGGGGACTAGTATTCTTAGGCAACTTTGCGGGCGCATTAGCGGTTGCTTTTATGATGTCCTTTATTTTGACTGTAGGTTATAACACTGATGGTGGCATTATCGCTGAAAAGGTCGGTAAAATTGGTGAAGCAAGAACCTTAGGCTATAAAGTACATGGTGTTGGTGGCTGGATAACCATTTTTATCCGAGGCATGCTGTGTAACTGGATGGTATCAATGGGTGTTGTTGGTGCGATGATTTCTACCTCTGCAACAGGAAAAATGATGGCTATGTGGATGCCTATCATGCTGTTCTTCTATATGGGTTTTGAGCATTCAATTGTTAATATGTTCTTGTTTCCATTCTCAATGATTATGGGCGGTGGATTTACTGTCATGGACTATATAATCTGGAATGAACTACCCACTGCATTGGGTAATATGGTCGGTGGTTTTGTATTTGTTGGCTTACCGCTGTATTACACGCATGTTAAAACCAATCCGGAACGTAATTTAAAATAAGCTGTCTCTACCAAATAAAAGCCTCAACTCCCATTACAGGACTGAGGCTTTTTTGTATGCAGGAGTAACATTGCAATTCATATACACTTCGCGCGCTCAGGTCACGGTTGCGAATTGCTAACAACTTAGTTATTGAAAAATAGTCTTATAGGTGAATCACATATGCCCAGCCAATTAAAAGTATCTGTAGGACAATATTCTGACAAAGGCCGCAAAAAAATCAACCAAGATTTCCACGGCGCATCCATCCCAGAAGAACCGCAACTCACTTCAAAAGGCATTGCTATTGCGTTAGCTGACGGCATCAGCAGTAGCGATGTCGGACAAGTTGCCAGTCAAGCTACCATTACTGGTTTCTTAGAGGACTATTTTTGTACCTCAGAAGCTTGGTCGGTAAAAAAATCAGCTCACCAAGTTCTAAGTGCCACCAACTCTTGGTTGTATTCACAAACCCAACAAGGTCAACACCGGTTCAACAAAGATCGCGGCTATGTCTGTACCTTGAGTGCGATGATTATCAAATCAAACACGGCACATATTTTTCACCTAGGTGATACCCGAATTTACCGCTTACGTAATCATAATCTAGAACAATTAACCAAAGATCATCGCCTCTGGGTTTCAGAAGATAAAAGCTACCTCAGTCGTGCCATGGGCATGCATGAACGCCTTGAACTGGATTATAAGACCTTATCTGTGGAACAAGGTGATATTTTCCTGTTAACCACGGATGGTATTTACGAGTTTGTTACTGCAAACTTTATGGTTGATACGCTTCGTGCTCACAGTCATGACCTGGACAATGCTGCTAAAATGATTGCCGAGCACGCTTACCAGCAAGAAAGTGATGACAACCTTACCGTACAGATTATTCGTATAGACGACCTCCCCAAGCAGGATGCCGATGAAGTTTATCAACAACTAACCGAACTGCCCTTCCCGCCGATCTTAGAAGCAAGAGCCGTTTTTGATGGCTATAAAATCCTCAGAAACTTACACGCCAGCAGTCGCAGTCATGTTTATCTCGCGGTTGATATCGACAGCGATCGACAAGTCGTCATCAAAATACCCTCGATTGACTTACAAAGTGACCCTGCTTACTTAGAAAGGTTTCTCATGGAAGAATGGATCGCACGTCGTATAAGCAGTCCACATGTCTTAAAACCATGCCCGCAAACACGTAAGCGCAACTTTCTGTATATTGTCACCGAATTTATTGAAGGCCAGACCTTAACCCAATGGATGATCGACAACCCTAAACCTGATTTAGAAACAGTCCGAGAGATTGTTGAACAAATTGCCAAAGGCTTACGAGCTTTTCATCGTTTAGAAATGCTGCACCAAGATCTCAGACCTGAAAATATCATGATTGATAGCACAGGTACGGTAAAGATAATCGACTTTGGTGCCACCAAAGTCGCGGGTATTGAAGAAATAAATAGCCCTATTGAACATGCTAACCTGCTTGGTACAGCACAGTACACAGCACCAGAATATATGCTCGGCGAGCTGGGTAGTTCACGTTCGGACCTTTATTCTTTAGGAGTCATTAGCTATCAAATGCTCACTGGGAAACTGCCATATGGTACCCAAGTCGCCAAAGCCACCACTAAAGCTGCACAAAAGAAATTAAAATATACCACCATCCCTGAAGATAGCGGTATTCCCCTCTGGATTGATGAGGCGCTCAGAAAGGCATTACTCCCTGAACCCCACAAACGTTATCAGGAAATATCTGAGTTTATCTATGACCTGCGTCATCCAAATAAAGAATTTATCAACAAAACTCGACCACCATTAATAGAACGTGATCCTGTGGTTTTTTGGAAAAGCGTTTCTTTTATTTTGTTGATAATTATTGTGCTTTGCAATTGGCGGGCATTATGAGCAGTATTAGAACAATACAAGCCTGTAAGAGAAAGGTTAACTGGGTGAGAAAACCTATGAAGATAGGTATGACAGTCCCACTAGAACATACCACCAATTTTTTCCAACAATTCGCTATATTTTAGAACTTTCTCAGGCTTATCACTCATCTCATAGCCAACGCGTCTTAATGCACGTAGTGCTTTAGCAATAAGATTTTGCTGTTGCTCTGGCGGCTCTGATCGTGCAGCAACAATGTTTTTTGTTTCATCTAATGCATCTTGTACATCTTCGCTGGCAAGTCCGCTACTCTCAATTAAGGTCATTAACTGCCGTAACAGCTCTTTTAGCTCAATATCACTAGCAGGTAATTGCTCAATACGATTACTTAAGGTACTGTTATCACCAAAATTCACATTATTGTTATTATCTCCCTTCAAAGATTGGTGGCGACTATGATCATCTTTCATTAAACTACTCTCCTGTTGATTATGAATGCTAACTGAGGAATGTGACTGCAAAGAACCTTTTAATAGCTCGGCCAGCAAATCATTATGCCCTGTGATAAGTTCGTTTTCTCGGTCAACAAATGCTTTGTCTTGTGCTAATAACTGCTGTTGATGCTCTGCTTTTAATTGTTTAATGTACTTTTTTTGTGCTTTTTTAATTTGCTTATAAATTTGCTCACGATCAACCCCAACCGAGGACTTTACTTTAACAACAATAGAATCCGCTTTGCGCTCAATATTTTGTACATAAATATCTGTATCAGCTGCTTCAGTTTTAAGTTTCTCAATCGCCATTAATAGCGCATCTAACTCTTCAGAATTATGTGCAATAAAATCAATGGTATCTGCAATCTGTTGGTACAATTTAGAAAATTCATTGACGGCAAAATCTCCTTCTGGTGGGTTACGCTGTTGCTTACCCTCAGCAAGGTACACATAAGCACAGTCGATATTATCTAATTGCGTGTTGGTATCTATATTCCAGTTTTTAATACAAGCAGCTGTCATTTGTGCATCATTAAAACATGCCCCTAAAGCATTAACTTCACTTAGATTAGCAGCTTGTAGTTGACAACCGGAGAAATTAGCCTGATTTAAGTTTGCATTAGAAAAATCAACCGAGCTTAAATCGAAATCACTAAAATCCAAACCTTGTAAATTTAGTTTGCTAAAGTCTTTATCAACGCTTATACCAATCACTACTAAAGTACGCACTTTATGTAAAGCCAACGGCGTGCCTATTGTTAATGCTAAGTGGTGGTTTTTAACCTGTTGAAAACGACATCTTAAAATATCAGCACCCATAAAATGCGTGTGTTTAATATCTGCTCCTGAAAAATCAACCTTGTGTAACGTGGCAAGGGCAAAATTTGTACCTCCTAAAGCATTAAATTTCAAAGACAGATGACGCGTAACCATGCCAATGATATCTCTTCTTTATTAATAGCTCGCTTTCCTAGATATAGACTACATATGGTATAAGCAATACAGATAATAATAAATACAAACTCATGACCAGAATCGGCGGCGGCGGTGGCGGTGGCGGCGGTGGCGGCAATTATGATGACTAGCACAAAAAACCAAACAAGATAAATAAAACGCTGCCGATACATGCTAAGTAATACAGTGCTCACTAATAGTAAACTGTACAGCACCACGGCAACATCAAGACTAACGCCAGTATTAAGGTGCTGTTGTTCAAATATCTCCTTGATTATGGAGAACTGAAATAAAATACTTACGGCCACTTCACTACCGTACACTTTTTCACCTCCTCACAGCAATGCCTTGCCCGATAATGTGAGGCAGAATTGAGGGAGTATTTTTCCTTCTCTCAGCAGGCGCTTTAATAACCGCACTCCAAGAGTAAACAAACTCAAATCACAACGATCTTTGCGGTGGATAATTTTATCCCAGCCCTTATTCAAAGCAAGCTCCCCTAAATAAACCATCCATATATAAGCTAAAGCCGCCGCTATAATAAGTCGAGAAACTCGCTCAGGGGCTCTTAATCCACTTTTCTGCAAGTTAAACCCTCGGCCTTTAAGATCTGAAAACAGAGTTTCTATACGGAAACGTTTGCGATACCAGTTAAATGCTTCACCCCCTGTGGGGAAATTAGTCACCAGATAAATAGGGTCATTATATTTTCTCCCCCAATAAACCACCGCCCTTACCACAATGCTACGTTTACGAGTGAATTCAACCGCCGATATTTCAGTCATGCTTCCTTGTTCGGGACAAATATCTTTAAATGTAAATTCCTCTCCATTTTCATACAATGTCGCATTATTTGCCGTTCGGCAGGCATACTCCCAGCCATAACTACTAATGGTTTCCAGCCAGTCTGCTCCATCAAATTCCCCATCACCCAAACAAATGACCGACGTACCTTCCGGGATTATCGCCTGAACGGATTTAATCAATTCGATATGCATACCTTGAGGAAAATGTCCCTTTTTACCTTTACGAGTTACTCACAGCAATGGCAGAGCCCTACCCTTATAAATCATACTGACCATCAATGTAATGCAGCCTTGCGCTGTCGTGCTGCTATCAATAGCAAGTACTAGCGTTTGTTTGGCTAAACACCGAAGAAGAACCTCTATAAAGGGTAAATAAAATAAATCGACACCCACTTTTTCATTTTTCAGCCAACGGCGCAATTGCATGATTTGGCTTTCTTCTTTACCTGACCCTGGAATCTCTCCTGCCACATTAGCTAACTTAACAGATTTACTTTGTATAATACCGCAGATAAACCCTGTCAGAATATTTAAGCTGTTATTTTGGCGTTTGCTAGGATCAAAATCCCAGAATTTTTGCAAGCTGCTATGGATGGTGCTATAAATCTTGTAAGAATCTGACAATGTAGGGTATTTTCAATGCAAATCGTCCACATTACCATTTTTTCTACTCTTCGCAATACCTGCTTTAAAAAGTGTACGGTAGTGAACATCTATTTAACTTTCATGCATATGGCAAAGCTTGCATTTACCAAAAGGCTTTTTAATTAGAATGCCACCATGCATACTAGACTAACAGATTGAATATGCATAATCACTTCTTTTAAATGTCTTAGGCTGAGTTTGAAATAAAGGGTTCAACCAACTTGAAAAAGCAAAGCAGAATAGAGTATTAATACTTAAAAAATACTAGCTGCTTCCGGATTAATAGCCAGCAAAATATCAAACGATTGCATAAAGGCATCATCAATACAGCTTTGTATTTCATCAGATGATAATTGCAAGTAACTTAAAACATCTTCTTTAAAATAGGGCTCAATTTCAGCAAGATTAAAATCGGACTTTGCACACGGTTCAATACTGCCTGCAATTTTACTAGCAACATGCAGTACACAAGCATCACGTGTGAACTCACCTGCACTGAGTGGCTCCAAATGATGATGGATCACTTGGTAAATATTTACAGGCAACTCCCACCTCTTTAAAAGCTCTGTACTTAAATCCGCATAGGTAAAACCTAATTTTTCTTGTTCAGCGGCAATAATAGCCTCCTCACCCAAGTCTTTAACAGCCAGTATTTCTATTGCAATATCAGGGCATTGTGTAAAGTATATTAACCGTCCCACACTATGCAATAACCCAGCAATAAACATACGTTCATAATCTGTATGTTTGAGTTTTTTAGCCAATATCTTGGCTAGCACTGCACTGGTCACACTATGGAACCAAAACACCTGCATATCCACTAAACCAGCAGGAACACCGTCAAAACTATTGGTAACGCTAGTAGTCATCACAAGGTTTCTAAGTTCTTTAAAACCAATAATAGTAATCGCTCTAGAAATAGTATCTATCGAACTAGGGAAACCAAAAAAAGAGCTATTCACTAATTTGAGAATCTTGGCAGTAAGCGCTGGGTCACTGATAATAATGTCTTCTAGCTCAGTAATTAACGGGTCGGATGAATCAAGTACCTCATTGATCCGTAACGCAACTTCAGGTAAAGAAAAAAGTGATTCAACTTGATTAACTAATATCTGAGCATTCATCTAAAAAACCTCACAATACCACTGTACAAAAAACAGCCCTTGCGGAGTCAACACAAAGACCAAGCTCTTTACTATACTTCGCTCCATCACGGATACACAGTATATTTATGAGAATGCAGTTTTTTCATTATCTGTGCAAGTATTTTTTAACAGAAAGTCCAGAAATTAAATTCTTTATTTTGCAATCAGTAACCCCTGTTTACAAAAGATAAGCATGAACAATATACAAATGCAGCCGCTTTAAATTTTTTCCAATTCCAAAGAAACCAGCAATGTAACCTTAGCTCAGCGCACAATAAAAATGTCTTAAGCGAACGTATTTCTGATTTGCTAACACTCACTGACTTGGCCCAATTACACATTGCTGAAGGTATTCAAGACCAGAAGCCTCCTGGATATATCAGTGATGAGTTTAAAGCATTTTCTGCTAACAAAGGAGAGTACTGAAATAGGTGATTCTGTTTTAAAACAGGTCAGCAAGCACTTAAAACAGACTATACGAGATAGTGATACCGTCGGGCGCTACGGTGGAGACGAATTTGTTGTTCTATTACATGAAATCAACTCAGCAACTGATGCCACCTTAGTTGCCAAACAAATTATAAAGCTCATTGCTGCAGACTATATTATTGATAACATAACAGCCCATATTGGTTGTAGTATAGGCATTGCTATTTATAACAATGAACCGATAACGGCACAACAGTTTATAAATCAAGCTGATGCAGCAATGTATGACATTAAAAAAGCGGGTAAGAATAATTACAAGCTGACGGGCACTTGATTTATATTGCATACTTATAGGAACTGATGTGCGCATATTTCACATCAGTAGATTAATACCAGCCCTAGTTCTGCTATCGTTTGTAAATCAAGATGTTCCCCTTCAATCAAATCACCTTCAGTCACTGTCAAACCATTGATAATCGCTTCTCCTTGTGTGACAAAAGCAATAAAGGCGACCTCTAAAAGTAGCGTTTTTCCCTTTTCTAAAGTACCTATTTGGCAAGTCATTTGGTTATCAAAATGTGCCGATGCTTCATGAGAACTATCACCGTCCAATACCGTAGTTAGTTTATTTGGCAGCAAGCTGAAGTCTTGATAAGCTGGCGTTAATCCATTTTGTGGTGGCAAAAACCAGATTTGTACAAACTTAGCAGGCGCATTATCAGTATTAATTTCTGAGTGCAGCATGCCTACCCCTGCCCGCTGCACTTGCACTCCAGGTGCATTAATAACCGTGCCGTCTCCCAGTGATCCTTTATGGGCAATTTGACCACTCAAGACCAAGGTAACAATATCCACATTTTCATGGGGATGAATAGGCGCGCCGTCATTGGGCTTAAAATAACCTGTGGAAAGGTATACAAAACTACCTAAACCATGACTAATATCAGCACGGGAGCTGGCTGCTGACATAAGCTTAGGGCTAATCACCATTTGTGTTTCAACAATACCGGCAAATCCTCCTTGAGGTAGATCATTTACATGAATGATGCGCGTGTTATTGCTTGTCATAAGTATCTCCTATTTTGTTTACAGTGAATCCAATTAAGGAGTCAGAACTGAATAAGTTAGGCAACAGGTACATAGCACGCTATGAAACTATCTTTACAATAAAGAAGCCAGACAAAACCCAGTAAATTATCTAAGTTATTTCGTGCTCGTTCCTACGTATTTAGTTTGTCTATAGTACTAGCTAATTGACTCCCCAAAGATAAGATAGCATTTTGTTGTACAGCATCAATTAACGAGCCATTTTCATTAAAAGCTTTATATGCTTGGGGAATAGCTAGTTGATCAGGCAATACGATTACCCCCATATTTGCAAGCAGCATCCTTAGAAAAACAAGGCCACGCAGCCCACCCAAAGGGCCAGGTGAAGTTGCCATAATAGCAGCAGTTTTTCCATGGTACGCAGCTAGAGGTGCCTCATTCTCTGCTTCAGCACGCGAAACCCAATCGATTGCATTTTTGAGCAATGGTGTAAAAGCACTATTGTATTCAGGCGAAGCAATAAGAAGTCCATCATGTTCAAGCATCAATTTTTTAAGTTGTTGGGTACTCTCTGGCATGCCTTGATCTTGCTCTAAATCCTCATTAAAAATAGGCATCGAAAAATCAGCTAAATTAACAATAGTGACCTTCGCACCTTGCTGACTAGCGCCTGATGCAGCAATGGTAACTAATTGTTGGTTAAAAGATGCTCTTCTGCTGCTACCTGAGAAAGCGAGTATTTTTGACATGAATTTTCCCTATTTAATAAAGTATAAGCCAATGCAAAAAAGGTAGCTATAAGCCAATCCTTCTCGACTGCAAAGGTTTATAAAATCCATGAAACGAAGTATACTACTTTACGTTAAAATGTATAGTACGTACTTTATTAATACATAGTATCCTTTTGTATACCATTGGAGCTAAAAAACATGCCAAAAGAAGTCACAGAACTAAAGAAACAATATCAATGTCCGGTTGAAGCAACCATGGATGTTATTGGTGGTAAATGGAAAATCATTATTATTCATCACCTTATTCCTGAAACCAGGCGTTTCAGCGAATTGCGGCGCTTAATCCCACAAGTGAGCCAAAGAATGCTGACCGCTCAGCTACGTGAACTGGAAACGCATGGCATTGTACATCGAGAGGTTTACCCGCAAGTTCCACCCAAAGTAGAGTACTCTCTTACCGAGCTTGGCAAATCACTGGAGCCGATCCTTGGAGTAATGCACGAATGGGGCGATACTTTTATCAAGAAATAAAGGACTGGATAAACACTGTTTTATACACAACCACCAATAGAAAGAGCAAGAAGTACGTACAAAAATGTCAGAATTATAAGTTCTGAGGACATGCAAACAATATGAATCGTTGTACAATAGCTCTTGTTTTATATGACCTCCATATAAAACAAGTTAAAAGTTAATTAAGAGAACCTATTATGAATATACAAAGCCATATTACCGACCTTGATACCCCCACTGGAGTTATGCGTACTTATATCCATCGTCCTGTGGGCGAAGGTCAATATCCCGCCATTTTGTTTTATTCAGAAATTTTTCAACAAACTGGCCCTATTGAACGTGCAGCAAAAATCATGGCCAGCCACGGCTATGTTGTGCTGGTACCTGAAGTATTTCATGAACTTAACACTATTGGCACCATCTTAGGCTATGACGATGCAGGTCGCGAGAAAGGCAATGCAGATAAATCTGATAAAGATGTGCAAGGCTATGATACCGATAATGCCGCGCTAATTGCTTTTGTGAAACAACAGGCTTGGTGCGACGGCAATATTGGTGCAATGGGATTTTGTATTGGTGGTCACTTGGCATTCCGTGCAGCACTGCAACCAGAAGTTAAAGGTACCGCTTGTTTTTATGCAACCGATTTGCATACACAAACCATCCCCAGTAAAGCAGGACAGCACAGCATGGAGCGCTTGCAAGATATTACTGGTGAGTTACAGATGATTTGGGGTAAGCAAGACACGCACATTCCAACAACTGGCCGCGCTGAAATTTATCAAAAGCTAAACGCAACAGACATCACCTTTACTTGGCATGAATTCAATGCACAACATGCATTTATGCGTGATGAAGGTGAACGCTACGATGCCCAGACTGCCGCACTAGGCTACCAACTGGCACTGAATTTATTTAGCAGAACGTTGCGATAGTACTGCCATTAGCCATTAAATAATCCGTAGGTTGCGGGTGAAGTATGAACCCCAACGAATGCCGCACTGGTGCTGGGGTTCGTGCCTCACCCATAACCTACCTGATGATAATTTATAGCCAAGAAATAATTATCCCCTCCGACGTTTCAAGCCATAAATTCAACTCAGAGCTACGTATTGATAGGATTAGCCGCTACAGTTGAATATTTCCCAGTGTAATCCTTTTTGCCCACGTCCACGCCATAATGCCGCAAAATAGCGTAAGTCGTAGTGAGATGAAAATGGTAATTGGGTATCACAAAATCAAACAAGTAAGCTTGCCCTAAAAAATTGAGTTCTCTGCTACCAAATCTAACGGTAATCTGCCGAGTTTCGCTACCATCAAGTTGCTCTGCGCTGACACTCTGTAAAAATGCTTTCGTTTTGCTGATCCGCGCTTGCAACTCAGTAAATGTAGTTTCATTATCTACATAACTGGGTACCTCAATACTTGCCAATCGGGCAGCACAACCTTTAATCATATCCGTCGCAATTTGCACCTGGCGACTCAGCGGAAACATGTCGGGCGACAGTCGTCCATTCACAAAAATACTGGGGGCTATTTTCTTTGCTTCCGCATGCGCAGCTGCCTTATCAAGGATTAAGGATAAATTATCTAACATACGTAGAAAAGAAGGAATAGAGGCTTGATACATGGTTAGCGACATAGTGGGGGCTTCCGTAAAAATGAATACTAAAAATACGACTTAAATGCGATAAATCAGTTCTGGCACCTTGCTAAAGTTCGTGCATGGTGCAAACGTTTTAAATCAATCATTATGCATAAAACACATAGATAATGTGTATAAATTTCATTATACACATAATGAAAACTGGTCTACACTTCCCTAAATAAAAGGAAGTCTTTAATACCCAACAATGACTTAACTCTCATCACTTAGGAGGCTTAATAATATGGCTGATAATAAGCACCGTTCTATGCACTCTCGCCGTCGTTTTATACGCAATGCCAGTACACTCGCTTTAGCCGCCCCATTAATAAGTCATGCTGCACAAGGCATAGATGAAGGTGTTACATTTGCTGGGGGTGAACGCCCCTTAGTGCAATTTCCTGAAAAACGAAAGCTTATTCTTGTACATAGCCGCCCGCCACACCTGGAAACTCCCTTTAGCACCTTTAATGAGGGCGTGATTACTAAAAATGATGCATTTTACGTACGTTACCATCTGGCGAACTTCCCTACCTCTATCGACTTAGCAGATTATCGCCTCAATATCAGAGGTGCTGTTAAAAACCGCTTAAGCTTATCATTGGATGAACTTAAATCAATTGTTGAACAAATTGAGGTCGTTGCTGTCAATCAATGTTCGGGAAACAGTCGCGGTTATTCTTCGCCGCGTGTGTTCGGAGCACAGTTAAGTCATGGGGCAATGGGTAACGCGCGCTGGACGGGAGTACCATTAAAGGCTGTACTGGAAAAAGCAGGTGTATTATCAGATGCTGAACAGGTCATTTTTAATGGTCTAGATAAGCCAGTTCTATCCACAACACCAGATTTTCATAAAAGCCTAGATATTGAACATGCACTCAGCCCTGAACCTATGTTGGCATGGGGAATGAATGGAGAAGACCTACCTTTCTTAAATGGTTATCCACTTAAATTGATTGTCCCTGGCTACTTTGGTACTTATTGGGTTAAACATTTGTCAGATATTGTTGTGTTAGATCATACCTATAAAGGACATGACGCTTATTTTATGAATAAAGGTTACCACATTCCTGATAATGACTGCATGTGCGTTACACCAGGTACGCAAGCTGATAAAACACGTCCTATTTCCACTTTGCCAGTACGTAGTTTTATTACTAGTGTCATGGCAGAAGCACAGTTGCCTGTTAACCGTCGAGTGGAATTAAAAGGGATTGCATTTGATAGTGGTGAGGGCTTAAAAAGTGTTGATGTATCTATTGATGGTGGACGCACTTGGAGAGCGGCAAAACTATCTACCAGTTTGGGGCGGTTTTCATTTCAGGAATGGAAATTAGACATCAGCTTTAAACAGGTAGGCAACACAGCATTAATGGTGCGTGCTAGTAATAGAGCAGGCGAAATACAGCCTCTTAAGGCGGACTGGAATCCTGGTGGTTATCGTCGCCATGTAGTTGAAACTACCCCTGTTACCATTATTTAAGGATAAGTCATGCAAAGCACAACAACGGTTCACTCAATCCTTGCTTTTAGCTTAATTTTCTTTACAGCTTCATCATCAAGTTTTGCTGCTCCAAAGCAAATAAAGTTACCCCCAGAAACGGCTAAGCTGCCTAAATCCGAACTAGCAGGCTACCAACTTGCCACTCAAAAGTGCATGATTTGTCACTCTGTTGATTATATTTTTTACCAGCCTCCTGGCATGAATCAAAACCAATGGACTGCCGAAGTTGCCAAAATGAAGCACTCTTATGGTGCCATGCTAAGTGCAGCAGATATTAAAAGTATTGGAGCCTATCTAGCAGTTGTTTATGGTACGGCAAAAGCAACGGATAGTGAGGTGTTAGCAGTCTCCACCATCAGTAGTAGTCAACCCAAAACCAACAGTGAGCCACAAGCACTGCTGACTTCTAGTGGCTGTATGGGCTGTCATGCCATAGACAATCAAGTACTTGGCCCATCATTCAAAGACATCGCTGCTAAATATAAACAAACAGCTCAAGCACAAAATATGCTTGCTATTTCTATTCAACAAGGGGGTGCGGGTAAATGGGGTGAAATACCTATGCCACCAATGACTAACTTAACTACCGAGCAAGCTAAGAGTCTGGCTAAGTTTATATTAGAACAATAAATTCAGTCACTAAAAGAGAGATCAAAAAGCTCCCTCTTTCCTTTGAATAGAGGGAGCTTTAGGGCAAGTTATTCCTACAGCCAGTTTAAAACCATATTTCACATACAAAAGCCAAATTTTAATCTTGGTCAAACATATTCAGATATTTTGCGCAAAATAATGTCTAGAATCAAAGTGGCTTTATTGCAGAAACTGAAACAACCATTCCTTGTAAATAATTTTTTGTAGTCATTTCCGTCAACCCGGCTTGTTTGAATAAACATGCAATATCATTAGCATTCATTTTGGGGGCAAGTTTGTGCCAGGCATCCATTGCAGCACCAGAAAACCCTAAGCTACCTAGTGATGTTTGTAATGCAAGTAAGTTTGCATCATTAAATTCAGCAGCAGGTACCAGAATAGTCACCACCCCACCTTTTTTACAAGTACGAGTTAATTCGTCCATTGCTTTAGTTTTATTGGGTACAATATTAAGCAATGAAGCAGCAATAACAACATCAAAAAATTCAGATGCAAAGGGTAGCTCAAGTACATTTGCAACTGCAAAATCAATGTTGCTATTGTTAATTTTAGCCAGCTCAATCATATTACTAGAAAAATCAACTCCCGTAGGAATACAGCCTGATTTAGCAATATGAGTCGTTAAAGTACCTGATGCACAGCCAACTTCTAGTACTTTACTTTTAATACTAAAGTTCTGCTCATCAACCCACTGGCGCAAAGTATTTTTATACCAATTTAACCGATTTATTTTGTCAAAAAGCACAGCTGGTTTAAAGGCAAGTAGCCACTTAATCTGTAATTGAAAATACTGTTTTTTTAACCTGGCAATCATGCGTAGTACCTCTTTTAGGCTTGGGAATCAATAATACTTAGGTTTGCTACTTATAGAGCTACCAACTATTTACGAAAAAGAACACACTGAATGAAAGTAGTATCAGCCACCTGGTTCGGAATTTTTCTTTAATAATGCTTTGCAAGGGCTTACTTCCACTTTATCTCTATCA
Source organism: Methyloprofundus sp. (assembly GCA_016592635.1). Taxonomy (NCBI): domain Bacteria; kingdom Pseudomonadati; phylum Pseudomonadota; class Gammaproteobacteria; order Methylococcales; family Methylococcaceae; genus Methyloprofundus; species Methyloprofundus sp. Next base: position 1,001,768 of record AP023240.1, on the reverse strand, counting down.
AAAAATCCCCATAGCGTTCCAATAACTTCTTGTGGGATAACTGTAACGGGTGAAAAAAGATAGCGGTCAGCTATAGATTCAACTGAAGTCATTTTTGCCTGCTTAACAATGGGATTTCTAAAAGAACCACTAACCCTTATTGGCACATTGGTAGCTCTAAAAGAGGGGAAGATACTATTGTCAAAAACATTCTTTTTTTCTACATTATAGAGTGAGTTAATGCTATCCGTCGTTAAATTGACCTCTGTTTTTCCTTTAATAAGTAGCTTTGGCCCATCTACTAAAAAAATCTTTGACTTGATAACCCCTTGCTTGATTTGATAGCGAGTTAAACCACATGAAATCTTGAACTCATCATCAACCCCAAGGCTGAATAACCAACCTAAGGGATTTAAAAAAACCAGTTCTAATTGACTCCTGCTAATGCCACCTTTTTCCAATGTAAATCCCGCTTCTCCATTTAAGCTTGCTGCAATGTCATACAGGCTAATACCTGAACTTTTTAAATCGACAAAAAAATTGAAGTTACCTTCTATAGGTGACTTTTTATTTTGGTGCTCAAGCAGCTTACTGAGTTGAATTTTATTGGCTTGCATACTTAAGGCCCATTCAGGTTTTTTTGTGACATCAACTTTGGCATTCATTGTTATATGTCCCTCGGTAAACACAAATGCACTTGGATCAGCTGTTAACTTACCATCCTCTAATAACAAGTCGAGAGTAAACCGATCTATCTTATAATTGACACCCGTTATTTTGAAAATGCTAAGTTGCAAATCAAGGTCTATTTTGTGCAAAGCCTGTAATGATAATGGCGAGTGACTAAAGAGTTCTGTTGGTTTAGTCGCTGAATTAGCCGATTTTGTTTGCCATAATGCAGGTGTGATTCCAAAGTCCTTAAGAAATAAATTGGGACTACTTATTTCGCCAGAAATTTTAGGTTTCTTATTAGCTAAAGAGACGATAAGGTTGCTACTTACTTTCGTTTTACCCACAAAACTATTGCCTTTAATGACTACTGTTTTTTTATTGCCTTGCAAACTTCCTGAAAAAGAAACAGGGTTGACCCAAGGAAAATCAATGTCAAAATATTTGCCCAACAAAATAGGTTGCTTGATAAAAATATCTGTATTGACATAAACTTCATTTTCCTTGGTCTCAGTATTAATGTCGTATACTTTAACTGCAAAAATTTCTGAGTTACCTAACTGAAGTTTAAGATCTTTTATGGAAAAATCACCATCTGCATTGGAAAAGAAAGCACTGCCCTGTAATGGTTCTAAATTTGGATTGGGCTGTAAGTCGAATAGCCTAATGAGAGCATCTTCATTAAATAAAATCTCCATATGCTGTTTATTTGCAGACAACAGATGCTTAATATGTCCACTGATATTAATATCAGCTTGGTTTGGGTTACTCAGCGTGATAAGCAGGTTTTGAATAGCAAAAATACCATCATGATCCGTTAACTTACCTTTAATTGATAGCTCGCCCAAATCAGGAACTTCACTTCCTAGCAGTAATGATAGATCTGCACTACTAGGCATAGTGGCAGTAAGATCAATATCGACTGCTTGAGCTTGAGTTTTTTGGCGTAACGGTATTTCAGAAATCACTCCTGACGCATTCAACATTAGCTGATTTTCCCTGCCAGCTGACAATTTAAAATAAGGTATTTGTAAGCTATGTGAGTTCCCTTTTAGCAGAAATTCTCCAAATAAGGAGCCTACATTTGGAATCTCACTACTTTCTAGTAACTTAGATAAATAACTTGTGTTTTTAGCTATCAACTTACCCGCCAGTTCTATGCCTTCATGAGCTGAATCAGTCAAGGATAGTTCTGCTACTTTACCTTGAACAGTCAATAATAAGCTATTTTCAGTGCCAACTTGTATACTAAGATCATCACCAGACAGTGACGAACCCTTACCATGGATCCGTACACGGGCTTTTGCAAACCCGATCTCCGGCATGGATTTGCCATAGATGAGCAATGCATCTTGAATGGCAGCACTTTCTGCCTGCACGGTAACATCAATTACTTGTTGGAAATCACCAGATGCTAGCTTTTCCCAAGCTGCCCAGCCTTCGGCCTGAATCGATAAAACATCGGATAAATGGGTATTTAATTTAATATCTGCAAGCTTATATTGCTCACCCGAGCCTTCTAAACGCGCCGTAACCGTTAGCGGGCCAATTTCAGGGTGTTTTATGCCAAACAGCGAAGCAAGCTCGGATGATTGCTGCGCATGCAAATCTAAATCCAACATTATTTTATTGCTGTTACTGTTTGGATCCATAGATAAAGGCCCCACTTGCCCTTTCGCTTGCAATTGCGTCTTTTGCTTAGCGCCTGCCAATAGCATTATATGACCCAGCATAAAATTTTTGCCCTGAGTAGTAATGTGGGCAGAACCTTTTACAGGCCCCATTTCAGGTAAAACGTCACCTAAATATGGATTTACCGTGACAGTATCTTTTGAACTAATTTTGACTTGTATATCTGCTTTTCTAAAGGGCTGGCTATCGTCAACAATACCCGTATTTCCAGTCAAAATAAGTTTAAATCCTTGCCCATCCTGCAATACAACATCAAGATTTTCTAATCTAGACCCATTACGCCCCGTAACAATATCAGCATCAAGATTGAGTCGGTTCAAAGACAGACTATTTTCCGGCAGTAACTGCTTTAGTAATGCTGTATCCTGTATAAAACCCAAAAGGTGCAATTTTACCTGCTCTTGCGCCCATAAATCGCCGATAGAGCCAGTGACTTGTAGATTAATAAGCTGTTGATTTACCAAAGCTGCCTTTACTTCAGACAACACCAATCTTGAAAAATCACCTGTTAAGTGCCCTTGCCCAGAAAAGTGGCCAGTGAGCGGCATGGAAGTCAATACAGTCGCAATATCAGGCATCTGTAATTTTCCGATAAGATCTAGCCCTTTTCCAGCAGGAAGATCCGCAATCGTTCCATTAATAGACAGCTGCACTTGCTCCCAATTGACTATTAAATTTACCAAGTAAGGCTCGCTCTGTATAAAAATAGTATCGGTAGAGCCTAGCTGACCTTCAATATTAAAGACATGCCCCATGGCCTTACCAGTACCTTGCACATTTAGTAGGGCTTGTTTATTTTCTGCCGAGATCAACAAGTTGTCGAGTATGTATATTTGTTCATCATCAACGCGCAAGTTAATATTTTTCAGCACAGCATGCGTAATAATAGGTATCGGTAAATAGCTATGCAAGTTCACTGCTTTGGCACTGCTGGTATCAGTTTGTATTTCAGCGCGTACATTCTCTACTAGCAGCTCATCAATCAACAAGGCCCCCTTTAATAAAGAACCTAATCTAATCTGAATTCTGAACTGGTCTATATGAATAAAACTCTGGTCAGTTTTGGAATGTAGCTCTATAGCAGATGCGGATAGCACAGGATTTAAAAAGCCATTCAGCTCAAATTCACCTTTAATAGCAAGCGTATGCTCGGTAAAATTATCAACCGTTTTAACTAATAAAACTTGATAATCTTGATCATTGTAGCTGCTTAAACTAATAGCTAAAATGACTGTAAAAACAGCTGCCAGCCCAGTTAAAGAAAATATAATGTTTTTTATTATGCGCATCCCCCCTCCTCACCCACTTCCGAATGTCCTTCGCGAAAACAACTTATATCGATTATACTTCGCGCAGTTACCTATGTGGAACTTATAACGTGCTACCTTTGACCACGAGCAACACACAGTCTTGGTCACGCAAAGTATTTGTGCATATAAAAAGTGATTCACATTCCTAATAACTGGTTTATAAACATGAGTTTATTAGTTATTTTTGGCTGCATTTTCTGCAGTGTTGTTTTTCATTTTCTAAAGTGGAATACAGCAAAGCATACTCTGTACCTCTTTCTTAGCACCCTAGTAATTTTAATAGGTGTTGGATTAGCACCAAGGTACTTATTGGATAAGCTGCAAGACAGTTACGAAGATCGAGGACAAATTAGCTGGTTGAGCAATAATGTCATCGTGCTGTTAGGGGCCGGCACCAAAAAACTGCAAAATGACCTAGAGCCGACTTGGTTTTCTTATGGCAGAATCTCTGAAACAACCCGTTTATATAATGATTGCATACAAAGCGGCACTGCATGTCATATTATTGTTAGCGGCGGAGATGCTTTTAAAAACGGCCAATCTGAGGCAGTAGTTTATAAACACTACTTATTAGATCTAGGGGTTGCAGAAAAAGACATCATAGCAGAATTTAAAAGCATGAATACTTGGCAAAATGCTCAGTTCACAACTGATTTAATTAAAACAAAATCATATGATATTGTTGCTCTGGTCACTTCAGGGCTACATATGCAAAGAAGTGCGTTATATTTCTCTCATTTTGGCGTAAAAACCATTCCAACCAGAGCAGATTATATGGGAGCAAAGCTATCAATAATTCCCTTATGGTATAACTTTGCAGTAATGGACTTTGCTCTGCATGAGTGGCTGGGGTTTTATCGGTACCATTTATATGAATATATGGGCTGGAACCCCAAACGAGTTAATCCTGGTGAAGCATAATATGCACCTACCCAAGCTTCCGTAAAACCAATAAGCGATTATTAGCAGGCATAGCAAAGTCATTTATAAGCGCTAAATTTGCACTATTAGCCAAATTGATCACTGCGTCAAAATTACGAATACCCTGTAATGGATCGATAGATTTTAACCATTGGTCAAATTGGGCGTTACTAGCACTGGTATATGCACCGTTATAATTGAAAGGTCCATAAATACAGACGACTGCTTGCTCGGTTAAATATTCATCCAAACCGACAAATAAACGTTGTACCGCTCGCCAAGGCATAATATGTAAAGTATTGGCGGTAAATAAAGCCTCAATTTGCGTACTAGGCCACGCATTTTCCAGTACATCTAAGACCAAAGCTGGTGGCAAGTTGCTAAGCTCAGCTTGCTGCAACCAGCTATTTATCCCTGCTAAATTTTCGCTCCTGTCAGTAGCTTGCCATAGCAAATGTGGTAGATGTTCGGCAAAATAACAGGCATGTTGCCCCCTGCCACTACCGATTTCCCAGACCTGTTTAGATTCAGCAAAAATCGGCTGAATTACCTGTAAAATAGCGTGTTTATTATTTTCGCAAGATTGTGAGAAAGGTTTATGCATGGTAATTAAACAAATTAATAGTATAACTGAGGTTAATGCACTGAACTGGAATAGCCTTGTGCAACATAAAGACCCTTTTCTACGTCACGTGGTTTATTGGCCCTAGAACAAAGTGGTGTCGTTAGCGAGCAATCAGGTTGGCTGCCGCAACATTTATTGGTGCTTGATAAAGGCGAGTTAATCGCTGCCATGCCATTATATTTAAAATATCATTCTTGGGGTGAATTTGTTTTTGATCAACAGTGGGCCGATGCTTACCATCAATCGGGTATGGACTATTATCCAAAGTGGGTCAATGCCGTGCCTTTTACACCCTGCCAAGGCCAGCGTATTCTGATAAAAAACAAGCAAAATGCGCAGGCAATCATCCAAGCTTGCATTGCCTTTATTCAAGAAAAATCTGCGCTTAACAATATCTCAAGTTTGCATTGTTTATTTCCAAATGCAGAACAAACTGCACATTTACAACAGCAATTAATCATTCGGGAAAGTGTACAGTTCCAGTGGTTTAATCAGGACTATCGTGATTTTAACGATTATCTAGACTCGTTCACCTCTCGTAAGCGCAAAAGAACCCATAAGGAACGCAGACAAGTTAAGGAACTTGGCATTACCATACAAAGAGTGAGCGGCTTGGGAATATCAGCACAACAATGGCAGGTTTTCTTTCAGTTTTACCAACTGACTTATATAAAAAGAGGCCAATCAGCGTATTTAAATATTGATTTTTTTAAACAACTGGCAGAAACCATGCCCGAGCAGATACTACTAATCTTGGCCATTAAGGATCAGTCCTATGTCGGTGCTGCTTTGAGCTTTATAGGCGAACATACATTGTACGGGCGTTATTGGGGCTGTTATCAGGAGTATAAATTCCTGCATTTTGAGGCCTATTACTATCAAGGTTTAGATTATTGTCTGGAGCACCAACTACGCAGATTTGACTCAGGTGCACAAGGTGAGCATAAAATTGCGCGCGGCTTTGAACCCATTATTACTACTTCAGCACATTGGATTCAAAATCCACAATTTTCGAGATTGATAACAGATTTTGTCGAGCAGGAAAAAATAGGGGTACGGCAATACCAGCAACAATGCTATCGACAATTACCATTTAATCAGCATCATTCATCTTAATCGTAGGTGCAGATTTATCTGCATAGTGCAGATAAATCCACACCTACGATTATTTATCATTCTCTTACCTGATTATTTGCTTGATGCATCCCTTAATTGCCATACAAACCACTCTCTACTCGAAACTTAAGCACTCACAACTGGTTTTTTCTTCTTTAAATAAATATACCCAAAAGCTCCCACAAATAACACCGCAATAATATAAGGTATTTTACTCACTATATGCACAGGCTGTTTAACACTGGTGAATTCAAATTTGGTTAACACACCCAACCCTGAATCATTAATATCAACGGTAATTGATTTTGCATTTAAGGCGGGGATTTGTACTTCACCTCCATCAAAAGGCTTGTAGTTTTTCGACCTGATTTGGATAAAATTTGGGTAAATCGGCATGGAAGAATAACTGGCGCCATTACCTAATGCATCCGCTAATTCTTTCTCTATTTCTTTAGTGGTTTTACCGTCAGTCCTTATTTGTATCGGGCTATTATCATCAATAGTCACCGTAACAAAGCCCCCTGCTGTTTCTTGCTTTACTGCGGTAGAAAATCCGGCAATATATTCAACAGCAGCTGAGTACACAATATCAATGGCAATCGCTGTTTCTGCTGCTTTAAAACTTTTGTTGGGGATGGAATAGCTCAATTCCTGATTACTATAATCTCGGGTACTAATTCTGGATAACTCAAAGCCCTCTTGATTACTCACCGTCATTTCGGCTTTATTGGTTTTAGCGACTGCCCCCCGATCCAGTGGTGTACGTGTAACAATTGCTGCATTAAGTGCTTTGGAAATTTTGTAGGCAACTTCGGTATCAGTTGTTGGTGATTTCATGCTGGTGCCATCGACAAACATTAAGCCATTAATATCTCGCGATGGCTCATCACCTTTACGCCAAGTAACCAGATAAGAAAATGCGGTTTCCCCAGTTCTTTTAGAAAAACTTGTTTTTAAGCGTAATTGATTGGTGCCTTCTGCTGATGCACAAACAGCTCCTGACACACTAAAGACTGAAATAAAGAGCATTGCTATGCTTAGTTTTTTTATTGTTATCATTGCTTATCCTTGTAAGAGTTGCCCCACATTAGCATATTTTGTGCTCATGCCTAAACATTCCTATTGCAAAGCAATCACATTACATCATTTGATAGCTCCGCTGCATACACGTAAAACAAACCGCACCATAAGCGTCGTCGTCGCACCAAAATGGAACAACAAGGCTTTACACCAATACCTACTAAAACACTCGGAAGTTTAAACTTATTATAAAACAACAATCTACAACAACACAAGCTCATGGCATACATATTGCTTTTATACTATCAACGTTTGCCGTTATGCGTTATTTGTTATTTGTTATTTGTTTTATGCACTTAGGTGCTTACTTTTGCAATTAAGTAAGTGCCATTTTTTTACATCTGCAAATGAATACTAACGCTATCTCACAATCTCCGCACAATGCTTTGATTGCCACCACTACTCCATAAGAAATATTATGCTATTTGGTCGTAACAAAAAAAATCCCATTACTATTGCCGATAAAAAAGTTGAAAAATGGACCTATTCGACTTGCGGCTACTGCTCTACTGGTTGCTCCATTGAGATCGGCACCAATAAGGAAGGTATTCCCGTCTCCTCACGGGGCGTGGGCGGTGCAGATGTCAACCAAGGTAAACTATGCTTAAAAGGTATCTTTGAGCATGAGTTATTTGAGTCTGCCGGTCGCGGTAAAACCCCATTAATTCGTACAGATTTCCATGAGCCTTGGCAAAATTCTGACTGGGGCGATGCAACGGCTAAAATGGCCGATGAAATCAAACGTATCCAGTCTACCTATGGACGTGATGCCTTTGCCATTGTCTCCACCGGGCAAATTCTGACTGAAGGTTTTTATACTTTGGGTAAATTGGCACGCGGCGTTATCGGCACCAATAATTATGATGGCAATACCACTTTATGTATGGCCTCGGCGGTATCGGGCTATAAACGCTCATTTGGTTCCGACGGCCCACCGGGGTGTTACGAAGATTTTGAACATACTGATTGCCTAATTGCTTGGGGTTCCAACCTTCCCGAGCAACATCCTATTATTTATTGGCGCATGAAGGAAGCCCAAGAAAAGCGTGATTTTCCTCTAATTGTCGTGGATCCACGAGTGACCATGCTGGCACAAAATGCTGATATGCATCTGGCAATTACTCCGGGCACCGATGTAGTGTTACAAAATGCGATCATGCATGTCATTCTGGCTGAAGGCCTAGAAGACCAAGACTATATCAAAGCTAACACCAACGGCTTTGAACAATTAGAAAAAGAAGTACAGAAATACGACCCCACCACTGCCTCAAAAATATGTGGCATTGATGAAGACACCATTCGTCACGTTGCCCGCCTATATGCCAATGCAGGCGCAGCGATGAATATCTGGACCATGGGTATCAATCAAAGCACCCACGGCTCCGATGGTGTGGTTGGCTTGAATAATATGAGCTTGCTAACAGGCAATATCGGTAAAAAAGGCGGCACCAGCTTGTCTATTACTGGCCAATGTAATGCTATGGGTACCCGCGAATGGTCATCTTGTTCGGGGTTACCTGCTTATCGTTTGCTAGAAAATAAAGCTGATCGTGAAGAAATGGGCCAATTCTGGAATGTGGATCCTGAATTTTTCCCCAAACAACGCGGCATGGCACAAACTGATATTTTTCCGGCAATTGAAACGGGTGAGATCAAAGGCTTGTGGTTAGTCGGCACCAACCCGATGACTTCAATGCCCAATACCGCGCGCATTCGCAAAACCTTGGAAAAATTGGAATGCTTAATTGTGCAGGACTCTTATCTGGATGTTGAAACCACCGATTATGCACATATCTTTTTACCCGCGGCCATTTGGGCTGAAAAAGAAGGTTGTTTTACCAATACCGAGCGCCGAGTCAATATCGTGCGTCAGGTGAAAGAACCTTATGAAAATACCAAAACGGATTTACATATTTTTAATGAAGTAGCCAAGCATTTTACGCAGTCGGAAAAAATGCAGTTTCCAACGAAACCTGCTGAAGTCTTCGAGGAAATGCGTGAATTATCAAAAGGCCGACTGGTTGATATTTCAGGTATGACCCATGATTTAATTGAAAAAAATCGTGGCATTCAATGGCCCTATACTGCGGAACAAGCACAGCAAGGTGAGGAGCCACCTAAAGGCGGCAAGCGCTTATACACTGAAGACGGTACATTTCGCTATGCCGATGGGTTGGCAAAACTAATTCCCCTGCCCTTTATTGATAATAATGAAGTGCCTGACAAAAAATTTCCGTTCTGGTTAAATTCAGGGCGTTTAGTGGAACATTTTCATACCCGTACCCGTACTGGAAAAATTGGCAATAATAATAAATATAGTCCCACGCCTTTTATGGAAATGAACCCAGATGCAGCGGCGGAATTAGGCATTATTCATCAAAGCTATGTGCGCGTGGTTTCCAGACGTAGTGATGCAGTCGTAATGGTAATGCTCACCCAGCGTGTGCCTAATAACATGGTGTTTATTCCATTTCACTTTTTTGATTGTGTGAATCGTTTGACCTTAGGCTTGCTTGATCCGCATTCGCGCCAACCTGCGTTTAAGCAATCAGCAGTGCGTATTGAACAAATCAATCAAGAAGCAGCAGCACTAATTAATAAAGAAGCACGTAGTTTCTAAATTTAACAATACTTTGTAGATTGGGTTAGCTTATCTAGCGAAGTACTGATAACGCAACCTTACATAGGAATACCTCTGTATTCCGGGACGCTGGAGCGTCCAAAGATACATTCCCACGTGGAACGTGGGAACGATAATAGTAAAAGAATATTATGATTAAAGTAAGAAGTGACGAACCTGAATACGCTTATCTTTGGGATAAAGAAACTAAAGACAAAAACCGCTACGGCAAAGATATTGAATTAACCGCAGAAGGTGACGAACGTCGAGATAAAAGCCTCAACATCAATGACGATGCTGGTATTGGCGACAACCCTAACCGCAATAAACAACACGGCTTTTTCCTCAATGCCGATAACTGTATCGGCTGCCACGCCTGTGAAGCAGCTTGTAGCGAGAAAAATGACAACCCTGCACACATTGCTTTCCGTTCTGTAGGCTTTGTTGAAGGCGGCACTTATCCAGATTACCAACGCCTGAATATTTCCATGGCTTGTAATCACTGTGATGACCCTGTGTGTTTAAAAGGTTGCCCTACGCGCGCCTATACCAAATTTACAGAATATGGTGCGGTTTTACAGGATCCTGACATTTGTTTTGGCTGTGGTTACTGTACTTGGGTTTGCCCCTACAATGCGCCACAACTTGACCCTGTTAAAGGTGAAGTGAGCAAATGTAATATGTGTGTCGACCGCTTAGAAGTCGGCTTAAAACCTTCTTGTGTCAGTGCCTGTTTAGGTAATGCTTTGGACTTTGGAGTGATTGAAAATATCCCCAAAAACCGCGACCAAGCAATCACCGAAATCCCAGGATTTCCTACCACCGATATTACCAATCCTAATATTCGTTTTCAGCAAAAAAAGCAGAATCACCGCGAAATGACCCGTACGGATTCTATGCCACTGAAATATCATAAAGATGATAATGCGGGTAAATACAAACCTGTAGTCGATGAAAAAATGGGGCAAGAAAAACACTGGAACTTGCGGGCACTGTTAACTAGCCATGAAAGTGCACATGTTATTTTTACTCTCTTTACCCAAGCCACAGTCGGTGCATTTCTAATGCTAATTTTAGGTCCTGTCTTTGGCTGGGCAGGCTTTGAGTTATTGCAAGAATACTCGCTGCATATGAGCTTAGTGACCACCATTTTTGTATTGAGTACTATTGGTTTATATAAATTAAATATGCACTTAGGCAAGCCCCACCGTTTTTATCGTGGTTTTAATAACTTACGCTTATCACCTGTCAGTCGTGAAATTGCAGGCGTTTCCATGTTTTACACAGGTCTACTCGGCTATGCGTTTTTTGCTATATTCGACAATGCTTTTATGGGATTTTTTGCGGATATTTTTGCTTATTTAGCAGTCGTCAGCGGCCCGATCGGCTTGTATTTTATGTATAAGTTATATCGTATTCCAGCACGGCCTTTTTGGGATCATTTACAAACAGGTACTGCTTTTTTAGGTGCACTGCTCAGTTTAGGTGCACTGATTATTGCCGCCGTCAGCATCACTGTTTTACCTTTATCAGCATTAACAGAACTGATTCCATCCTTAGCGTTGCTGATGGCTGTGGGTTTATTGATTGAAGCTATCGGTCATCTTGTGCATGCACGTGATATGCAGGCAATTGAAAATGAAGGTGCCGCGTCTTATTATCGTCAAACTACACAATATGGTAAATCTTATTTGCTACGCAATGGCCTATTGGCCGTTAGTTTAGGACTTGCCGGCATCATTAGCTTAACAGGTTTGTCTGGTATGTTCGGTTTAGTTACAGCAGGACTATTGGCCAGCACCCTGATGATTATGGCTGCTCTTGGACGTTCATTATTTTTCGTACTGGTTATTCCAACGACTATGCCAGGCGCATTTTTCTGGAAAAATGATGGCTTTGTTGACCATGCTCGGGAAACAGGCTTAGCCGATGCACCACAAGTCGGGGTGGCTTATGAAAGACATCATGCTTTTAAACTAGGTGAACTAATCCAAGCCATTAAGGAAAACTCGCTCGATGATATGCTTGAGCATGTTAAGTGGATTTTTGGTAAGAAATAATGCAATTCAGTTGAGTTCATTAGGGCTGATGATAAAATAAAACCCGTAACGGGTGCAATTTTAAACGAGAAGAAATAAATAAAACCTGATTACCCTGGCTGCCCCATATTTTTATGTTGATTCATTCCCAAGAATACCTTAGTGTCAACATTTCTCATTTGGAAGGGCCAATTGAAGGGCCGGGCACAACTCTGGGATATATCATATTATTAATACTTTTGTTTACAGTATCTTGCGGAAGATCATTTCGTAAACAATATTCTGAAGGATCCTTCATCACTTTAGGCTTAGATGGTTCTTTATCATTATCATTCACCAGTCCCTCTGAACCTGTCGATAGACTTGAAGTAAACTTACTAAACCAAAGACCAACAGATACCGCTAGTCCTCCTGACAGCTTTGTTTTTTTAAGCATATCACTCGACATTCCTGATGACCAAATATTTTGAGAATTGAAGTACTCCTTTCCTATCAGTTCACCTGATGCGGAAATTATGACAACAGACCCGCCAAGCCCCAAAACATATATTTCACCTACAGATAATCTACCTAGAGCTCCCTGAAGGTCATGCAATGAAAATTTATTAAGGCATTCAAGTTTAACAAAACCAACAGTATCATCAGCCTGGGGATTAGTACTCACTAGATCTTCAGTTGTGGAAACTCCACTACCATATCCAAGTCCACCACCTGAAAAAGTAAAAATAACAGGTTGGGGACAAACCGAAGGGCTACGAAACTGAATCAACCAGACTCCTCCCCCATACGTCTTAAAAAACATAGCAGATCCAACACACGATGCCTCCCAATCTGATGCTCTTTTGCTATAATCAATACTCATTAATTATCTCCTAATATTTTACTCGCCATAGTGCCAATTCATCCTACCCTTTAATGTAATTTACAAAAAACTTTATTCAAATCTTAACCATCTTCAATACGAAATTAACCTGAAATCAGCACTGTATTTCAATATAGTATAAGTCAAAGCTAACCAATTCATTCAATCTGTTCATGATGAATGTCACTGCAAATACAAAAGGAGAATAAACACAGAGCCAAGCAGGCATGCTCAGCCCTGCAAAATTAAAGAAAAGCCTTAATTACCACGCACAGTAATTTTATAAGTATTGATAATGCCTAAAATAGTATCATAATGCCAATCCACGCTAGTGACAGAGCGAATGCCGCCATTCTTCTTCGCTGTTTCTATACTACAATCACCTTTCGCAACCATACCAACATAACTCACACAGGTTGCCTCACCTGTTTTCGAATAAGAACCGTTAGCAGATGCAGCAATAGGCAACTCGACATCTGTAATAATGGCACCAACCGGCATAGAACTAACACACCCAGTTAAAGCTAAAACTGAACCTGTAACACAAATTGCTTGTAAAGTTTTTTTCATTTTAGACTTCCTTTAATGTAAACAGTGAGTTTTCGATTATAGACCGACTGTTGATAAAAAAGAAACACATTCACTTTAAATTATCTCAAAAAACCTTTCTAAATCATTACCATATATTGAACTCTATTGCTTTATCAACTCATAAAGAAAACTAGCATCTTGCACATCTCTACCCTTTTCCCGCAATACCAGTCCTAGTTCTAATTGTTCTTGCAAAGCTGCTTTTGTACCTGATAACTGCAATTGAAAAACATGCCTCCCTTGCTCAACCTGTATCCATTTTACCGACGTTACCATTGGCAATTCACGTAGGTACTTCTTGATGTTGGTCTCAGCAGTCATACCACGAATACCTGCTATTTTCAAAACCTGCATATCGGCTTGTGCTTGCCCGGCATTAACTGCATAAAATACCGAGAGTTGTGTATAAACATGCTGTAAGGTGGCGGCTAAGTTCTGCTTTAATTTAGTACAAGGTAAAGTCCATTGCTCAATTTTATTATTAAAATTTAAAGTCCATTCCGAACGCCAACAGGTTCGCTGTTTAACAATCTTGCCAGATAAGACTGCCGATACATCATAACGCACAGAAGCTTCCTGTAAATGCTCAGGGTAAGCACTTAATACATCCTTCGTACGCACGCGTTGCTTTTCTTCCAAATCCATCAGCGGCAGCAAGACAGGAATACCTTGCAATTTAACAGCCGCCTGCAAGGCAGTATTCACCTCCGCATGTCGGCTTATATCAAACATTTCTTTTTTACCAAACTGCTCAACCACCAACCACATTAAAACTTGGTCGCGTACTTCATTCCAAATAGATAATTGGCTACTGCGCATTAACTCCATGAGCGTTTCTTCATTAAACATGACTCGCATAGTGCGTGGTGAGTTCGCACCTTTACCACCTGAAGCCAAAGCATATTGATACTGATCCACATAGGCAGCAGCATTATTGAGTGCCGTTAACACAGTAGGGTCTTGCATAATATCCGGGCCTGCCATCACCCTATTTAACACGATCACCAAAGCCTCACGTAAAGCAGCATTCCTGTCATCACGTGATTGACTACGGGTTATAACTTCTGCTTCGAATAAGCCTTTTATCTCCACAGCCGACACCGATTGTGTGAAGAATAAGCAACAAATCAATAGAAACCTAATAAGCACTTTTATATCCTTAATTTTCTCTTGTACAATAGCTATAACTATAATTTAATTTTACCGATAAGAGAACACTCGTGAGTGAAGATAAACAAGAGAGCTTAAACTACAAAAGTGCAGGCGTTGATATTGAAGCAGGCAATACCTTAGTAGAACGCATCAAGCCAATTGCTGCAAGCACCCGTACCGCTGGCGTTATGGCAGGACTAGGTGGTTTTGGCTCTTTGTTTGAGCTACCGTTAGACCGCTATAAACAGCCTATTTTAGTTTCCGGCACAGATGGTGTGGGCACCAAATTAAAACTGGCAATTGACCTTAAGCGCCATAACACCGTCGGCATTGACCTAGTGGGCATGTGTGTTAATGATATTATCGTGCAAGGTGCTGAGTCGTTATTCTTCTTGGATTACTTCGCTACCGGCAAGCTTGATGTGGATACTGCTGCTGCCGTTATCGAAGGTATTGGAGAAGGCTGTAAACTGGCTGGTGCTGCGTTGGTTGGTGGCGAAACCGCAGAAATGCCGGGTATGTATGCAGATGGCGAATATGATCTAGCCGGTTTTTGCGTAGGTATTGTTGAAAAAGAAGCCATTATTGATGGTAGCAAAGTGGCTGCAGGCGATAAATTAATTGCTATCGCGTCTTCAGGGCCGCATTCTAATGGCTATTCTTTAATTCGCAAAATTATTGAACGTAGCGATATGCCATTAACTGACACACTTGAAGGTAAAAGCTTAGCTGATCACTTAATGGAACCTACCCGAATTTATGTCAAACCATTACTACAATTGGTTGATAAAATATCAGTACATGCGATGGCACATATTACAGGTGGTGGCATTACGGAGAATCTACCTCGGGTTTTACCTACAGGACTCAGTGCCAACATCAATCTAAATACTTGGCAGTTTCCTGCTATTTTTCAATGGTTACAAGCACAAGGTAATGTCAGCCAGGCAGATATGCTTACTACCTTTAACTGCGGTGTCGGCATGATCGTTGCTGTTGCTGCCGAAGACGCAGAGGCGACAATTAATACCTTAAATGAACTAGGTGAACAGGCTTTTGCTATCGGCGACATTGTCGCGACACCTGATAAAAACCAAGTAGATTATATGACAGGCTAGTTTTTTAGAAATTTAGCCGCATATCATTATGTAATCAGTACCCTATGTTGGGTTAGGTTCTAACTATCTAACCCAATACCATTATAAGAAGTGCATACAATGCACCCTACCCCAACTTTATCCATAACCAAATAATCTATAAAACTATGCATAAATTATCAGGCTTGTTGTTAACTATGGTTGTTGCCGTTACCCTATCTTTTGGCAATATCTCTGATGCTGAAGCCAAACGCTTTGGTGGTGCTAGCTCTTTTGGTAGCAAATCATCTTATGGTAAATCTTATAACCGTAAGTCCTCAGCTCCCAAACAAAGATCCGCCAGTCAACAAAAAGCACACGACCAAAACCAAACAGCAAGACAATCCATGTCCAAACGTGGTGGTTTAATGGGCATGCTAGGTGGCTTAGCTCTCGGTGGCTTATTAGGCTCACTATTATTTGGTGGTGCTTTTGAAAATTTTAACTTTATGGATATTTTATTATTTGGTGGTATTGCTTTTGTATTATTTAAATTATTTGCCGCAAAAGCTGGCAGACAGGCTCCGAGAGCATCTTATGGCGGCTCAAGCCGCAGTAGTAATCAAACTACGGAACCCTTAAGTGGCAGCTATCAGCGAGTAGAAAACACACCTAAGAAGAGTGCAGCTAGTAACGCTGGTTTTGATACCGATATTTTTGCTAATAAAGGTCAAACTGCTAATTTAGAATCAACAACTAATAGCCAATTTGAAGAAAAAATTATCGAAGATGCCATGGTATTGCCTAAAGACTTTGATGAGCAAGATTTTTTACAAGGCGCACAAGGAGCCTTTAGAATGTTGCAAACTGCTTGGGATAAAAAAGATTTGGCTGAAATCCGCAGCTTAACAACCGACAAAGTATTTGCTGAAATTCAAGATCAAATTAAAGCGTCAACTGAAAATAACCATACTGATATTTTAAAAATTGAAACTGAATTATTAGAAGTACGTGAATTGGATAATTACCTAGAAGCCGTGGTGCTATTTGATACACTCATGCGCGAAGACACTAATGGCTCTGCTGAGCAAGTGCGTGAAGTGTGGACTTTTATCAAACAAACAAACAGCTTGCACCCTAAATGGCATTTGGATGGTTTGCAGCAATTAGAAAACTAAATGCTCACCTAAGGAGTAAGTCATCGATTCATCTTATCTTATTGATATTATTACATTACTTGTCGCGGCCGTGATTACTGTCCCGGCATTTCAGGCCATTAAACTAGGGGCTGTACCTGGTTTTCTGGTAGCAGGCATACTCGTTGGCCCTTATGGCTTAAAGCTCATTAACAATGTCACTGGCATTGCACACCTTGCCGAAATGGGAGTCGTGTTACTACTGTTTGTGATTGGCATTGAGCTCAAGCCTGCACGTCTTTGGCGTATGCGGCGTTTAGTCTTTGGCTTAGGTGCATTACAAGTCATCATCACCGGAGCACTACTAAGTGCTGTGGCTTACTTTTTTTTCCATATTTCATTACGTGCCGCCATTTTAATTGGCCCTGCCCTCGCACTCTCGTCTACGGCCTTTGTACTACAAATACTGACCGAACAGAAATCATTAACATCCACTTTTGGGCGTACTTCTTTTTCTGTGTTATTACTGCAAGATTTGGCTGTGGTACCCTTATTGGCATTACTGCCATTACTCGCTATGTCAGAACTCAGTATCGGCGCGGATATTGGCTTGGCTCTCGTGCAATCGTTAGCCATTTTAAGCATCGTTATCGTAACAGGGCGCTATATACTACACCCGATCCTACATCGAGTCGCACTCTCTGGAAACCCTGAAGTGTTTACCGCATCAGCACTCTTAATTGTTTTAGGAGCAGCCGTACTCTTGGAACATATCGGCCTGTCCATGGCAATGGGAGCATTCTTGGCGGGTTTGCTAGTCTCGGACTCATCCTATAAGCATCAAGTGCTAGCCGAAATACAACCTTTTCGTGGACTATTACTCGGCCTATTCTTTATGTCCATGGGCATGGCATTTAACCTTAACTTATTAATAGAGCGGCCTTTAATCTCTGTAGAACTGCTCTTTGCGCTACTTATTATTAATGCACTGGTACTGTTTCCACTCGCCTACTTATTTGGCCTAAACGCTAAAAAAAGTTTAGCCGTTGCGCTGCTCTTAGCTCAAAGTGGTGAATTTGCCTTAGTCTTATTTTCTTTAGCGAACCAATCTAAACTGTTAAGCGATACGCTATTTCAACAATTGTTGTTACTAGTGTTACTGAGCATGCTGTTCACGCCAGTATTAGCGCATTTTGCACATCGCCTGATTAGATCAAAAAACTCTAAAAAAACCAAGCCCACTATACGTCCCATTAAGGCTGCTCCAATAGTGCTGGCAGGCTTTGGCCGAGTGGGCCATAGGATCGGGGAAATTCTATCTATTTCTGGACATAATTTTGTTGCTATTGATGCTGATGCCAGTATTGTAGAAACAGAGCACACTAATGGCTACCCTGTTTTTTATGGTGATGTGCGCCATGCAGGCGTATTAAACTCTATTGGTGCAGCTGACACAAAAGCTATCATTGTCACTTTAAATGACCCGGACGCTGCAGAACAACTAGTTGCTACCTTACGCACGACCCACCCTAATATTAATATATACGTACGTGGGCATAGTTTGACTCAGTGTCGAAAATTACGCGAATTAGGAGCCTCTGGTGCTGTGTCGGAATATGTAGAAGTCAGTATAGAACTAGCACGTATGGCTTTAACTGACATTGGCATTCCCGAATACGAACGCCTCAGAGTTTTAGGTGGGTTTCGACAAAAATATCACGCAGAAATTGCTGCAGGTGTGCCACTAACCAAGCCTCAAGACCCCCAAGCATCAAGCAAAAATACATGAAACTACCGTACACCCTTCTTTATAGCCTAACCATTTGTCTAATCAGTGCCTGCACAATACAAAAACAGCCAATCAATATTCAAGAACAGGCAATCATCAGCTGGCGCAGTCCTGAGGGTATCCAACGCTTAGCTGAATCAAACTATAAAATTGACTTCTTTACTCTAGCAAACCACTTTGAAAGCCAGCACAACAAACTTTTTTGTGGCCCTGCCTCTGCCGCTATCGTACTGAACTCACTAAGAATACGTAATAGCACCCTTAAAATTCCGCAAGATACCACCCTATTAAGTGCCGCTGATTTACAATTTTTTTCCAGTAAAACTTGGTCACCCTTTTTCGAACGCTATACACAAAATAATATTTTCATGAATAGTCCAAAATCCAGAGCTTTAGTTTTGGGCGAGGTTTTACTAGATGAGCAGGGGGAAGCGCAACATACTCTGCGAGGAAAACCACGTAGGGATCGTGGATTTCAAGTACGACAATTAGCAGAGCTATTCCTTAAGCATGACCTCACTGTCAAAATTGGTATCGTGACTCAAGGTCTTGCCAGTACAGTAATCAAACAAGATTTACTGAAAAATTTACAACACCCAGACGATTATGTCATTGTAAATTATAAGCGCGGAGTATTACAGCAAGCGGGTGGCGGACATATCTCGCCCATCGGTGCTTATCATCAAGCTTCAGATTCATTTTTAATTATGGATGTCACGCCCAACAAAGCGGATTGGGTTTGGGTGAAAGCAGAGCTGTTATTTAATGCCATGCGCACTTTTGATACCGTAGAAAATCGTGGCTATTTATTGGTGAGTGCTGGCAATAAATGAGTCATTACCTATAAGATCCAGTGTCACTAGTTTGAAGAAACAATAGTATTTTCACCAGATAAATGCCTAGAATTTACCCCATTTTTATTACCCATTAATAACAAAACATTTCACTTGCGCTCTATTCCCACTTGTACTAGACTCGAAATATAATTTTTAGAAAACAGGTACTGGCTTATATAGCAAACAAAACCAGTGCCCAACTTTATCTAAAATTAAAAGAGCATTTTAGTTTTGCAACATAACTTGAGCTACGAACTTAAAATTGAGTACCCATAACTTAGTTTGCCTTTGGTATAAAAATGAATAATAAATTTGTTCGCAATATTGTACTCAGTATTATTTTCTCACTGACTGCACAGCATACCTTTGCAGGAACACAGCAAATAGTCACGACCGACCCAGGCAGTTGCCTATCCGGCAATTATGTAGTCGCTGTGCGTAACGGTACCAGTCAAGAAGTGATTAATGCTTCAATACCGAATTGGCAAGCACTTGGTTTTTCAATAGGCTCCATCAGCCCTGATCAAGATATCATCACCTGCGCCTATACCCCCCCGCCACCAGATCAAGTTATCACTCCTGAACAAGAAGGCTTAGATCAAGGCGCATCAGTTGTTACTATCGCCATTGATGCTTCTATTATGCAAACCACTAATATTTTCACTCGTTTAGCAACTTACCGCGATCCACACAACTTGCCTAACGCAAACCGTATCAACAATAATTCACCTCAATCTGGAGGTGGTGCCAGTGCTGATCAGCCATTTTTATTAGATCAACGCCTTAACTTTTTTGTCAATGGTACAGGTAATTTTGGCGATCAACAGGCCACCCAACGCTCTAATGGCTTTGATTTTGATACTGCAGGCGTTATTGTAGGAACAGATTATCGTTTTACTGATTCCCTCGTTATGGGAACAGCATTTGCTTATACTGGCAGTGATAGTAATATGAATAAAGGTTTGGGCAAGCTAGATTCAGACAACTATAGCCTGTCTTTATTTGGCAGCTACGCTCTGCCTAGCAACTTTTATGTTGATGGCTTAGTACGTGTCGGTTGGAGTACTTATGATTCACAGCGTAATTACTCTACAGCGGCTACCCCAAACGTCATTGAAAGTGCTAGCGCAGATTATAGCGGCAATGATTATTCTGTTAGTTTTTCTGCTGGTTACAGTCACAATATTAATGCCCTTAACCTCCGCCCTTTTTTACGATATGACTATATCCATATCGCTATCGATGGCTATCAAGAAACTGGCAACGCCAGCAACGTAAGCAACGTCGAATCACAGCATATCAACTCTATGCGTACTGCTCTGGGCGGAGAATTAAGCTATGCCATTAGCACCCCTTATGCGGTTTTAATTCCGTTAATCCGTGCTGAATGGCAACATGAATTTATGAACGACAGTAGGCTACTAACCTCGTCCCTAAGTAACTCACCTGGCATTATTACCCAACTAAAAACAGACAACCCTGACCGCGA
The DNA here is from genome assembly GCA_016592635.1 of Methyloprofundus sp. NCBI lineage: Bacteria > Pseudomonadati > Pseudomonadota > Gammaproteobacteria > Methylococcales > Methylococcaceae > Methyloprofundus > Methyloprofundus sp. The sequence goes on along the minus strand of AP023240.1, from coordinate 980,786 downwards.
CTTTGCCAATCTGGGTTTTGGCTTTTCTGCCGTCTTTCCACAGGGTGTTTCTGGTTTCTTTTATTATGAAGTCATGCTGGCAAATAAATTAACCACGGCACATGCATTTAATGGCGGCATTCGCCTGGAATTTTAAATGAATAATACAATTTTAGGTATCACAAAATGGCCACTAATTTAAGTTTTGCAAACAGTTTATTTCAACGATTTTTCGGGGTAGATGCAAGTACCGAGCAAAGGCAGGCCTTAACCTTAGAAATTGCCAACAAAAAACAGGAAAGCGCATCTTATACCGAATTCAATGCTACCGCTGATTTTGTCAACGACAGGTTTGACACAAAACATTCTGGGGAAATTGCACCTTTCATTATTAATTACTATGACCAATTTAATTCATCTAACCAGCCCCCTAGCCTTACTGAACTATTAAGCTGGTCTGAGCAAAACCCTACTATATCAGATAGTGAAACAGATGAATTAAAAGGTTTTATGATTTATGATATCTATGCAATATCCATCAACAACCTCCCACAGTCTTGGGAAATCACCTTACCTACAACTATAGATTCAACTGCTACAGGTTCCATTAATGAAAACGAACAACTAGATTACACCGTTGCTGTCACCAACACAGCACCACAATCTATAAAGTTCTCACTTACTGATCATGGTGACAGTGCTTTTTTTAATATTGATTCAACTACAGGACAATTAACTTTTCAAGAGCTACCTGACTTTGAAGAAAAAAATAGCTATACCGTTACGGTCTTTGCTACCGACACCGAAACAGCTGTAGATAGCTTTACAGATATTACAATCACTATTAATGATGTTAATGAGTCACCTCAATTTACTTCTGCCACATCGGTTAGTGTTGCAGAGAATACGGCAGTCCCTTTTTACAACGCCCAAGCAACTGATCCAGAAGTTGATAACTTAACACTTACTATTAATAACCCTGCTAATAAAGATAATGCTCTTTTTAGAATCAGTTCTACAGGCGAATTAAGCTTTATCACTGCTCCCGACTTTGAATCTGAAAAAAATAATTATCGTGTTGACCTAACACTATCTGATGGTAACAACCCACCCATAACACAAGAACTAAACGTCATTGTCACCGATGTAAATGAAAGAACTGCCCCCGTTTTAACCTTAAGTACTGCTAATGGAAATAATAGCTTAACTGTGACAGAAGGAGGCATAGCTGAATATAAAGTAAGCTTGACTAGCGGTCATATTGCAGCAGGCGAAACCCTACGTTTTACCTTAGATGCAATCAATGGAATAGGACCTTTGGGCGCAGTAAATCCCGATGACTTTACCAATTTCATTGATTTGGATACCGCAAGTTATACTTTTGAACACACCTATACCGAGACAGTAGTTGCTGGAGCAACCATTGGTGCATTCAGCCTAGCGACCACCGATGATAACTTGGTTGAAAATCAGGAACGATTTGCTATTCAACTCTCTTTAGCCAGCATTGATAATAGTATGCCCGTCAATATTAATGGTTCACCATTGACAACAACTATTATTGATAATGACATTAACCGTTCCCCCATTGCAGTGGATGACCAGTTTGTCACCCAGAGTAACCAGTTGGTGACTAATAGCGTTGCTGCTAATGACAGCCTAGGCAATACCCCTGCCTTATTTACCACGCTTACCAATCCAACTCATGGTCTATTAACGCTGAAAGGTGATGGCAACTTTGACTACATACCAACACCTGAGTTTACTGGAACCGATAGCTTTAGCTACCAAATCACCGATGCTGATGGTGAAACCGTCACCGCAAATGTGCTCATAGATGTAGTGGTCAATAATATACCGCTCGCAGTAGATGATAACTTTTCCACAACACTGAACCAAACGGTCACTCTCACTGTCGCGCATAATGATAACCTAGGGGACACACCATCAATATTTAGCAACACCACTAGCCCCGAATTTGGCTCCTTGCAATTTCAGGATGATGGTAGCTTTACTTATACACCAGAAACAGATCGCGTCGGCACTGAAACCTTTAACTACCAAATTACCGATGCAAATGGCGAAGTCAGTACTGCCACCGCATCAATCGAGGTATTCGTTGCTAATAATATTCCCGTTGCAGTCGATGACCTATTTGCCACTAATACCAATCAGGCTATTATTAATAGTGTGGCCTCTAATGATAACCTAGGAGACACTCCGACAATATTTGCCAATATTAACAGCCCCGCACATGGCTCACTCTTATTTAATAATGATGGTAGTTTCACTTACACTCCTAATATAGGCTATGCGGGCTCAGATAGTTTTGATTATCAAATAACCGATACAGATGGTGAAATTGATACGGCAACTGTCTCGATTGTTGCCATTCTTAGCAATAATTCCCCCAATGCGGTAAATGATAGCTTCAGCACAAATTTAGGGCAAACGATTAGTAACTCTGTCACTGCAAATGATACTTTAGGTGATACTCCCGCAGTCTTTACAAATACGACTAACCCTACGAATGGCTCACTCTTATTTAATAATAGTGGTAGCTTTACTTATACACCTAATATCGGTTTCTCTGGCACAGACAGCTTTAATTATAAATTAACAGATGCAGACAATGAAATCGTCACTGCCAGTGTTACGATTAATGTTCTACCTGGTGATAGTGTGCCGTTTGCCAAAGATGATACCTTTACAGGTCTCTTACCTACTAACTCCTTCTCAGGCTCTGTTGCTACTAATGATACTCCAGGGGATACGCCATCAACCTATACCAATACATCCACGCCTAGTAATAATGCTTTTACATTTAATAATGATGGCAGTTTTACCGTCACATCTACTGGCACATCTTCCTTCACCTATCAAATCACAGATGCAAATGGCGATATTGACACAGGAACAGCCACTCTTATCCATGGAGACTCTATCAATAACCCACTTACTTTTACCACCAATATAGACACGCTAACAGGTGATGAGATAAGTAATGATTTTATTGCAGATAACACCTTAACCCAAGTCACCTCAGCTGCTGACAGCGTTGATGGTCAGGCAAGCATAGATTATCTTAAAATGACTGTCGACTCCGCCAATGATATTGTTTTTCCAGGCACCGTACAGAGTATTGAAAAATTAGAGATATCTGGGTCTGGCAAAAATCTTTTTGAAGATGTTGATTTCAGCCCACTATCTAGCGTATCTTTCATTACCTTGGCTGACTTTTATATAAATGGCAGTGGTAATCGCACTCTGACTTTGGGTGACAGCCAAGATTTAATACTAGAAAATATTTTGGAACAAGGCTCTAATGGAGGTGATATTTTAGATATTGCTCTCTCGAATTCACGAGTTAACTTTGACTTAACTGTTAATGAGTTAGGCAGAGCAGGCCACCAGCCTGAAATTAACCTTGAGGGTACAGGGTTAACTACTTTAAATATTACACCCACAAGTACTAGCAGCCAATTCAATTTACAACAAACAGGCACACAACTAGATACCATTAATATTTTGGGAACCCAAGATATTACGCTGACCTTTAATTTTTTTAATGCGAGTACCTCACCTAACCTAAACATTGATACAACAGCGCATACTGCTAGCACTGAATCCATCATTCGCTTTAACAATCATATTTTAAATATTCTTGGTGGTAATGGAGCTGATAAATTCAGTATAGAAGACACTGACATTTTTAATGGTGGCGGCGGAACAGATACCGCAAAGTTTGAGTTAGACGTCTCCGCTACCAATCTACTTGATGCAGATCTAAGCAATGTCGAAAAAATATTTGTTGATGGCTTCAACGCCAACACGTTTGACTTTAGTGGCCAAACTGAAGGTTTAGCTATAGAAGTTTTTTTTGCTTCCGGTGGTAATAACGAAGTAGGTGCAACCATAATTGGTAGCTCTGATGATGATTTAATACTGGGCTCATTCAATAATGATACCTTTACGGGAGGTGCAGGAGCCGACCTTTTTGGCCTTGGCTTTTTTAATACTGCAGGCGTTATTACTTCAGATACTATTACCGATTTTAGTGTAGGTGATGACATCACATCAGATTCGGCAGGTTATCACCATCAAAATATTACTTTCTCAGATGATACTCAAGTCATAACAGGTGCCAATCTTGGCATTAATGACACATTTATAGCCAACTTTGGCTTGATTATTATTGACAACAGCTCAACGAACATCATTAATGCACCGTCATTAGCAACAACTGATGTAGCAAATTACCTAAACAGCTTTGAAAGCAGCACAGGAATAGATAGTCTTGTTTATGAAAATACTAATTCCATATTCTACTTAGTGGTATCGAGTGGCGTTGACACAGGCATATATGAAGCAGATGCAAATGGTAATGGTGATACGGTCATTGATGCCAATGAACTCACCTTAATTGGAACTCTAACTGGCATCACTAATGCAAATAGCCTTGCCGGAAGCTTTATTGACTTTCTTGGTGGCGGATAAAAACAATTAAGCACCTGTGCAAAATTAATCTAACACTTTGTAGAATGGATCAAAGAGCAAAATCCTATCGTAGGTTGGTAGCCCGAATTGCCTTACAATAACCTCAATGCAAACACTTTAAATAATTATTGTCCTATCCCACTATTATACGATTTAGTAATGCGGCGAATAAGTCCAGGATCACTATTAATAGTCCCTTTGGTGTTGAATTGTGCTCGCGCGCTACCATCTGCCTGCTTCTTAATATTTGCAGCAATTGTAACACCCTTACTGACTCCTTCTACGACACCTGCTGCACGATCTTGGCTGGTAATACGCACACCTTGAGCTCTTAGTGCATCCACCGCAGCTGACCAAGATTGATCATAAGTTCTTGCGGCTTGCGCTCCTACTGCTGGGGTACGCGCTGCACAGCCAGCTAGTAATGCTACAGATAAAATAATGAAGATAAAATTTTTCATAATACAAATTGCCTATTTAGTTAAAAGTAATGAATGTAAAGTTTTAAAGTATAAGGCACTTAGAAATAAATAAGCGTCCAATATTGCTACACTTATTTATTTTCAGGTGCCTAAAATAAAGGGATATTAACCAAGCCTCACCATTTGTTTTGAAATGGTACGCATATCAATATTATTGATAGCTTATCCAGAGGCTTTAGAGGTTTATTGGATAAACCCGAATTCAAGGGCAGCCTTCTAATTTATAGATACTATTCAGCACACTTATTTCACTGTCATCATTGCAGCCAAATTCATGAAGTCCCTTTTGTACCAATAAGCAAACATTAAAAATGTATAGGTGTACTGCACAATAAACTGTAACCATTCAGGCTTGGAATACCAGCCAAATAGAATATTCAATGGTAAACCCAAAACACCTTGTTTGTGATTAAAAATAGTTTTAGAAAAATTAAATGCTTGGTTAAATATCAGGCTATCTTCTGTAATCCAAGTTAAACTTTTAGCCACAGATAGGCCTTCGTGAAGACTGTAGCCTAGCAGATAACCCGCCTGAATGATTAAATAAGCCAAGGTTATAATAAAAATGGTTTTCAGGTTTACTTTGACCAGTGAATAGTTGATTAAAGGTACATCCATGTACATGCTACTTCCTATACAAGAGCCAAGCTATGTGTAATCTGCATCAAAAAAGACAGTTGTCCAATAATAAAGAGAATAAAACTACTTAATCTAAAATAAGTTTTATAATTTATTCTGCTTTTCTTTTTACATTACCACTTTCCTAGCCACTTATCTTACATGCTCCCTACGAGGCATATCCTTCGATTCCACAAATCCTTTGCAGGTCAAAAACTGGTACGCGAACTTACCAATTAATACACCTTAGATGTACAGATACTTTTGTTAAAGCAGAGACTACTGCGTACAACAAAGCATAGCGATTCAAGATGGAGAAAAGGCACCATGATTCATTTATTTATTGCCCACATTTATTTATGCATTCAATGCATAAATTATTTTAAAATATAAAAATAACTTTATTAATTTTAATTATAATAATACGAATGATTCTCAATGACAATAGTTTTTATAATTAAAATATACTATCAACAAGATACATAAGCATTTCTACAACGAAGAATGTGAACAAAAAACTGGCAAGATGACTGGGGATATTTGTTACGAAATGCCTTATGAAAGGACAAGTATTAAATTTAAAAAGCAGGCTAAATAAACCCTCGCCTTAAATAGGCAGTTAAAATATTTGTTTACCTGTTTAGGAACGAGAATTCAATAATACCCTAGCCTGACGGGGATTTTGACTGTACCGCCAAAATCCTGCAACATAGTCGGGTATTATTAAATTTTCCCAAGGCTTATGTCCGCGCTTGGAATGGCAATAAGTACTCAAGCATAATTAATTTAACATTTTTTTGTATAACTTGAGTAGGTTGCGAGTGAGGCACGAACTGTTGGGGTTCGTGCCTCACCCGAAACCTACGATAGGATTTTTCTCTTTGATCCATTCTACAAAGTGTTAGATTAATTTTGCACAGGTACTTATCTAGGATGATGATGCACAATAGTACGAAAACTACACTCCCCTGCTACATTTGGGCTTGCAAATAATTTTCTAAACCAATCATGCCTATTAACCCTAGCTGCTTTTCAAGCCAGTAGGTATGATCTTCTTCGGTATCTTTTAACAGTACCTCAAGAATTTCACGCGTCTGGTAATCTTGTTGCTCCTCAACAATTTTGATGGCTGCCTTTAAAGCTGTAACCACTTGCAACTCAAGCTCCAAATCATTTGCCAACATACTTTGTACATCAGTCCCAACTTTAAGCTCATCACGCTTAGCAACATTCGGTGTCCCGTCTAAAAATAAAATGCGCTGAATAAGCGCATCGGCATGCTGTAATTCTTCTTCAGTTTCATGAGCGATACGCTCATAAAGCTTATTCAGACCCCAGCCTTGATACATTCGAGAATGTACAAAATATTGGTCTGCTGCGGAAAGCTCTCCAGTTAATAAAGTATTTAATGTTTCTAGCACTTTTTCATTGCCACGCATAATAGGATCCCCTTGTTAAATAGATGATTGGAGGTAGTTTTGTAGACCCGTTTTCTCAATAAGTTCAGCTTGAGTTTGTAACCAATCTATGTGCTCTTCCGTTTCTGCAAGAATGTCATTTAATAATTCACGACTGACATAATCTTGCTCTTCTTCACATACAGCAATAGTCGCGATCAAATCTTGTTGGCATTGCCCTCTAAATTGTAAATCACCTTGCAATAATTCAGGTATATTTTCACCAATACATAACTTGCCAAGATCTTGCAAGTTCGGCAGACCTTCTAAAAATAATATACGCTCAATAAGCTTATCGGCTGACTTCATCGCTTTGATAGAAGCGCGGTATTCTTTATCATTTAGCTGCTCTAGCCCCCAGTGGCGACACATTCGCGCATGTAAAAAAAACTGGTTGATTGCTGTAAGTTCATTTTTTAAAAGTTGATTGAACTGTTGTTTTATTTTAGGAATACCTTTCATGACTTTTTTATTAATTGCTGGAATTAGACTTGATAATATACTAAAAAAACCATGAGTCAAGCCTAAGCAATTGAATATGAATGAGAATAGTTACCATCCAATACTATCTACCACCATAATATGCTAACTTATTAATAATAATCTCATTTGTTATTGCAAATCATTCTCAATAAGGTTTATAATAATTTAAACTTTTTGGGGAGCAGCACAATGTATGTATGTATTTGCAATGAGGTAACGGATCGAGAGATAAAGAATGCAACCCATAAAGGCGCATCTTCCATGGAAGACTTACAAAGCACATTAAATATTGGCTCAGGGTGCGGCCAGTGCTGCGATTGCGCCAAAGGCCTGCTAAAAGAATATATGTCTTCGACAGTCAATATGCAGCCACAGACTATATAACTTAAAGGTCTTATCATTGGAAAAAAATGATTTAAAAGATGCAGGACTAAAAGTAACAGTCCCTCGCGTCAAAATCCTTAAAATACTAGAAAATATCAACGGTAAAAAGCACCTTTCTGCCGAATCAGTCTATAATATTTTACTGAATGACGGTGAAAATATTAGCTTGGCAACCGTTTATCGTGTATTAACTCAATTTGAGCAAGCGGGACTCGTCGCACGACATCATTTCAATGCTGAAAACTCAGTTTTTGAACTGGACCAAGGCGGACACCACGATCATTTTGTATGCATGAAGTGCGGCAAAGTTGACGAGTTTTATGACGGCATAATAGAAAAACGCCAGCAAGATATTGCAAAAAAGTTGGGCTACCAACTCACAAATCATAGCTTTCACCTTTATGGATTTTGTTTGCAGTGCAAAAGAAAATAACCCACCTTGCTATTATGGATTAGCGTAGGTTGCGGGCGCGGCACGAACCCCAACGATTAACGCTAAAATGTTGGGGTTCGTGCCTCACCCGCAACCTACGAAAAATATTAAATTCAGAAAATAGGCACACTTCGACAGCCTACCCTTCTCATTTAAACATTTATTGCTGTCGTCTTAACACTTATCATATCCAGCATGCTTGAAAGCGCATAAAGCCCAGAACTTTTTAAATACCTAAAAGGTTTATGTTGCTTTTTGCAAATAGCTTTAATTTTCCAATAAGCATCATGACTAATACAATCGCTCGGAAAAATGACAATATCTGCCTTACCGAGAGACTGCTGCAAATCCTGAGTATTTTTTTCCATACCACCATCATGATGCATGAAAATACCTGATTTTTCTTCTACCAAATTACGGTAAAAAGGCACTAAGTTGGTCTTTCCTCCCACATATAACACACACTGCCCACAAAGGTTTTGTTTTTGCAATGGACAAGAACGCACAGTCTGCTCCAGCCTAGACTGCAAATAGACTACTTCATTTTTACACTCTAACCACTCATTTTTATCCGCACATATTTTCCGTTTCTGTCTGGATACTATTTCAGATAACTGATGACTACTACGCTGAAGCTTACCAATTTCACTTACTTGACAGGCTACTTTATTATTAAGTTTAATCACTTGAGCTTCCAGCTCTTGCCTTGACTTAGTACTTTGCAAGATCATTACTTGTTCAAGGCTATTATTTAACGCATTAATTTCATTTTTCAAGCCAGTATTTTGTTCTTTGTAGTCTACTACGCTTTGTTGTAATCGATTATTCTCTAGTGCCAATTTATTATATTTCAAATTCTGGGCGCGCACTGCACCTTTGATCTCGTGACGTTCATTTTCTAGCTGGCTAAGTCGCTTAAGGTCTGCCCTATTTGAGGCACCTGACATATGCGATAGCATATGTATATCGCCATAACAATTTTTTTTCATTCCAGCATCACTATTTGGGTGCATCATGACCGCCCAGAAAGCCCCAATCATATCACCACTATAAAGCGCAGCTCTCCAAAACCCCATCAGCTCTTCGGCAGACATTTTTTTGACTTGTTGCACAATCAATTTAAATTTTTTATCCAGAAAATTTTGTACTTTTTTACTAGGGAAGGCATTATCTGCAATAATGGTAACGATAGTTGAATGTAACTCATACGCAGAATAACCATGCGTACCAATACGCAATTGTTTAAGTAATTTTTTAACTTCAGCGATCGTGAGGCAGGTACCAATAATTGCACAGTGATAATTGTGGTCTAACTGCCATAACCTAGCTACTTCTAGTGAGATGGCGGAAGGATGCTCAGAGTCATTGCCCCCCCGCTCTCCTCCAGAAAACCAACCGCCTTTATCTGCTTTTTTTGATAGCATATCTAACATAACTATTAGTCCTTTATTAATCTCTGCGTATGATTTGTCACTCTTTGCGCTCCACTTTCTATCCATAACTGACAATGCCACTGTGCAGCCAGCCGCCTTAATATACAGCGTTGTTTAATACAGGAAATATACCCAGGAGCAGCAAGAATAGCATTAATATGCTCTACAATGGCTTCTGCAATAAGTGGGGTTTCATCCAAAAAATACAGTCTGATAAGTAAGCCAATCCTTTTTTCTATGTGTTCCGGCCGGTCTGTATGCGAGAGCCCAAAGGCGGGGTATGGGTTGGGACTCATAATATTCTCCTTGTCATAAGAAACTAATTAGGGATGAAGATTTACAAGGCTTAGAAAGACAGGTATTTAAACAAAGTTTCATGAAACTTTGTTTAGAGTTAGGATCTAAGCAGCGTATATCTTCGGCGCAAATCTGCTTGTGCGCCAACAATGCATTCATTTTCTCCAAACTCATCTCTAGACGAATCGTATGATTTGATTTGTCTTTAGCTACTATTTTATCTACAGATTCTACTAACCCTATTGATTCATTAATAAAACTCTCACTCTCCAAACAAATTTTATTGGACAGAATACTTGCTCCAATACGACCTTCAATCTCGAGAAGATACATCTTCAGTGAATGATATAAATTTGGCTGTGATGGTTTTTGCCACATTAAGGTATTTTTACTTAGCATAATGAACTCCTGTAAAGAAATAACTTAATGCATATACTAATGATAATGATTCTTATTTGCAACTATTATTTTATATTGCTTTATTAGACTTTTCCTCGTAAATGTATCAATCAGTATTCAGCCATGCAAAGCTAACCATTGCTGTACTGCACTCATTAATTGCTTTCTATCTACAGAACCAAATGTTGTGCTATCAAAACGGTATTGATAATGCAATTTATACAGAGCAACTAACTCAGGTTCATTAATGCGCCGTACCCAAGTAGCCAGTGCCTCATTTTTTTGCCGTGCTTGCCTGGTGCCTTCCAAAGCTTTTATTATTAAATATAGCTCTGAGTCTTGCCCTGGGTAAATGACTGACGGCTCCTCTTGACGAAGCCTTATTTGCTGTAAGTGAGTCCGAGTAAGATACAGACGCCATAGTAAAATCAGTAGTAATACTGCTGTAATACTAAGCCAAATAGTATTGTTATCACCAGTTTCATTCAATGCTTGCTGATAACGCCACTGCTTATACTTGTAATACGCAGTTGAAAACCAATCTGTCAAAAACTGCAAACTATTCGCTTCTTGCTCCTCAATAGATAACCATTGCGCAGGAGTCGTATCAACCGCTTGCCAATAACCATCAATATGCGCAATAGCCCATGCATGCGCATGCCGTCGGCGTACAATATATAACTGCTCAGCCTCACTATATTCTTGCATGGCATAACCATTCGCCAAACGTGCCGGGATACCGTAACTACGCAACAACATCACACTGGCTACCGCAAAATACTCACAATGTCCTGCCTTTTTCGTTAACATAAAATCTTCCAAAGCCTTGTCTGCACCTACTTGCTCCGCTGAATATAAGGTGTAATAAAACTGACTCTGGAAATAATGTTTAATAGCTTGTGCAATCACCGCTGGAGCCCGCCCTTCTAACTGCAACTCTTGCTTAATAACTGCAATCCAGCTTTGGTGTTCTGCCATTAACTGCAAATCAAACTCCAGTACTTTACTGGTCTGCCAGCCTGTATATTGCACCTGAAAGTTCACATAATCTGGTGCATCAGTTAGCTTGACCGCTCCCAAGGGCGTGTATTGTAATGATGCACCTTCTAGGCCTTTAATAGCGACAGTGCCAGCAGGTAATGCCAAAATAGTACTCCGTTTAACGGGTTGCATGACCTGTAACTGTTTCTTGGCCAACTTAGCATTCGCTGTAGAAAAATTAGCCTGCTCACTAAATACCCGTAAAGTGGCTAGCCAAGAACGTCCTAAATAACGGTCATAGCTCGATTGCATGAGTAATAATGGCGCATCTGCCTGTACCCTAAATTCAATTTTATCGGATAATTTTAACTTGCCAATATCACCAATACGGGTAGTGCTTTTAAAAGGGTCAGTTTGCCAATCAGTCAACCAGTCTACAATTTCAGCCTCAACTTGTGCATGTAATTGCTGCAAACCCTGCTGCCCCCAATAAGATAAGCCTGCTGCCGTACCAATAACAAAAGCCCAAAGTATGATAGGGCTATTCTTTGAACGTACAGTCCATAATATGCCACTAAAGCCTACAACACTCAGCAGAAAATACCTTACTCCTGGGTCATTAGCTGCGCCCGCAGCTAACAGACAAATGGCAGCATAAGGTAATTTGAAGTCTAGGTAGGGCACAGGCTTTCTTTTGCGCACAGAATAAAACAAGGCTCCCATGGGTAGCAACCCATTAACACTATATAGCTGCACTAGCAAAACAGGCAGAAATAAAATCGGCAACCATTCCAAGATAATAAAAACGGGACGTTGTGCCGTATGCGCCACCGCAAAATACAACAATAAAACCACAAATAATAAAGTGACGAAGTCACCAATACGATAAAACTGGGCAACACTTAATGACCAACGCCAACTCGTTAATTGACTAACAACAATAAGGATTATCAACACGCCAGTAACCAACCAATGTGTATTGAGCCATCCCCACCCCAGTAATGATGCTAATAAGAGTGTCATATTGCAGCCAAATCTCTAGCAATATGTTGCATATCTACCAAGTAGAAGTGCTCAGGTTTATTGGCTAAACTAGCCTGAGTTAAACTCCCATCACTTAATAAAAATACAACAAGCGGCATCCCCTGCTGCTGTAAAGATTGCATAAAATCTTGGCGCTCTTGATCCCAGTGCATCAGTACACATACCATGCTGCTACATTGCCGTTGCTGCGCAACCACCGCTGTGGTCAATTTAGCAAATGACCCTGCATCACTACGCTGCACGGCGGCCAACACTTCTTGCAAGTGTGGCATATGATCCACCCCACGACCCGTAGTAAAACAGTGACACTGTTGACCTACAAACATTAAATCCAGTAATGCATCATTTTGCCGCTCACTCATGGCAATTGATGCTGCTACCGAAACAGCTGCTTCAAATAGTTCATTATCATGTTCCCCAAGGTAGGTATCCAATAATAATGCCCTACGTACAAAATACTCATCTTGATACTCTTTAACAATTAATTTACCGTGCCGAGCAAAGCTCTTCCAATGAATCTGGTTTAAAGCATCACCTTGTTGATACTCACGCAGTGACATAAATTCAGGAGAATCGCCCACTGAATTAGCCAAACTGACTCCACCAGGTTGATATTGGCGACTACCCTGTAATGCAATCGCGCTAATGGGATAGCGGCGCGGCAATACCAAACAGCTTTGTACTTTTTCTGCAAAATAGAAGCGTTTAAAGAGACCTAATAAATCAGGCTTGCCAATATAGGCGCCTGTAAAATTTAATTTACCGCGCCTTAATGGCGTAAAACTTAGTGTCAGTTGCTCAGGCTGCTGATAAGCAAGATATTTGAGCGGCTGTTCCTCTATATAAGCCCCCTGTTGATAATATAAATACCTGCGCCATAAGCGAAAACTGATACCGCGCCGATACCATGACAAGTGCTCGCGCTGATAATAATGCGTTAACTCTGCATAGCTGGGGTAATGCAAAGCCAGTTGCTCAATATAGACTAAATCATGATAACTTTTTTGGGTGTGATTGCTAATACTGACTTGATAAACTAAAGACTCCCCGACAGTCACATAACGTGGTAATTGACGCTTGATTGAGGCCTTAAAACGATTCACCAAACTGCCCACTAATGCAAATAACAACAAGATACTAATAAACACAAATAACTGATAAGTCGTCGTGGACTTGGTATCCACACCAAATACTCCGGAAATCACCCAAACCAGCAAACATAAATGCCCCATCACCGTGAAATGCATACGCATCCAGCGACTGCTGCGAAATACGCGTTTATATTGGCGCAGTAGTAATGATTTTAACATCCGTTACATGGGCACAGGAATATCCTGCACAATGGCACGCATAACGGCTGACGAGTCGCCTCCCGAAAACTGCATTTGTGAATCTAGCCCAAGACGATGCGCAATGACTGGAATGGCCAGCTCTTGAATGATGTCCGGGGTAACAAACTCATAACCATCAATCAAAGCTAAAGCTTGGGCGCACTTCATCAATGTCAATGATGCACGCGGGCTGGCACCAAGTTTAATACTTGCATGCGCACGCGTTGCCGCCACCAAAGCGACTATATAGTGTTGCAGTTCAGGGCTAATGCGCACCTGTGCCACTTGTTGCTGTAATAACTGTAATGCCGAAAATGGCACACAGGCCTGCAATGCAGTCAGCGGATGTTGTTGCGCTTGTGCTTGTAATATTGCTACTTCCTGCTCGACAGTCACATAGCCTAGACTAAACTGCATTGCAAACCGGTCTAATTGCGCTTCCGGCAATGGGTAGGTACCATGAAACTCAACTGGGTTTTGGGTGGCAATAACAAAAAATGGTGTCGGCAAGGTATGTATAGTGCGTTCAATACTCACTTGGTTTTCAGCCATTGCTTCTAAAAGCGCTGATTGCGTACGTGGTGAAGCACGGTTAATTTCATCTGCCAATAAGATATGACAGAAAATAGGCCCCTGTTCAAAACGAAAGGCTTGCTGATTCTGATCAAAAATTGATAAACCTAATATATCGGAAGGCAACAAATCAGGCGTAAATTGAATACGCTGAAATTCGGCTGCACAAGATAGGGCCAACGCCTTGGCAAGTGTGGTTTTCCCCGTGCCCGGAACATCTTCTAGCAGCACATGCCCGCCCACACTAAAGGCCGCTAATAACCATTGTAAGGTACGTTCCTTCCCTATTATAACTTTGCTTAAATTATGCTGTAACTGGGTAATAGTACTACGCGCTTGTGCGAAAGAGTCTGCTGAATCAGTCATCGTTATATTTTTAAGTAAAAATATGCTGCAGGAAAGGCTTTCCTGCTTAATACTGAGTTTAGCTCAAATGTTAATGAAAGTTAAGCCTGTCAATTTTGACAAGTATATTGGCAACCAAGGTGTTAAAATTAACTGCATTGGAATATTTCAGCAATACATTATGGAGTTACTTATGTTTATTTTCCCAGAACTCGGACGCATGGTTATTGTCGGTCTGATGATCCTAATCCCCATTTGCCTAATTTATAAAAAAGCCGGTTTCCATCCTGCATGGGGGCTATTAGTTTTCTTACCCGGACTGGGCTTATTATTGATTTTCTTACAACTGGCATTACTACCATGGCCTAATGCAAAAAATGACGAGGCAGAGCTATGATTGAATATTTTCTGATTTTTCTGTTTATGCTATTCACACTCTGGTTAGGCAGTAAAATTGTGGTAAAAGCTGGCTATCCCAAGTTGTTTGTATTATTCCTATTAATCCCGCTACTAAATATTATTATGATCTGGTTTTTTGCTTTTAGTAAGTGGGCAACTTTAAGGTCTGATGTAGACCAAATAACATAATATTTCACAAATAGCTTAACCTCTAATAAGTGAACCAAGCTACGCCACCCCAAAAACCATAAGTAGTTATTCAATTTCAATAACTCAAACCTCACTTGGCAGTTACCCACTTTACTTAGTAACTGCCAAATTAAGTAACACTAATACGATTAACGAAACGCCCTCATTTCCTCAGGCTCAACCAGTTCATCACCATCAGTATCCAAAATATCAACAATCACTTCTGCATCTTGCTCGATACTATCTTCCATATCTAGAATAACATCTTCAACTTCTTGTTTGGATGCGCCTTCTCTAAACATTTTAATGGCTAAATTGACTGCATCTTCTCTAAGCTCTACTTCGACTTCATCAGCGGTAACATAGGTATCATTATTTTGATCATATTCATATGGGGTGATCTTCTGTACTGCTTTTAATACATAAGGCATATAACGCGCATTCGCATCAAAGGCAAGTAAAACCATTATGGCAGGGAGTGTTGTTATTAATATTTTTCTCATAATTATTTTCATGATTGAGCTGTCAAAGCTTAATAATAGCATGGTAACTTCATAGGTAAAAATTAGGAATTGCTGCCAAGTTCTAAATAAAACCAACGGGGCGACTGCACACTACTTCATTTTAGCCTGTAGCAATCTTTTCGTTACAGCCCAAATTCCTCAAGGCAACGCTTGCACACCTAAAAGCAAAAAAAATCGCTATACCGCTAATATTTAAAATTAATTTTCATTTTTTTACTTGTATTTTATGCAATACATGCTCTCACCTACCTATACTGTCCTTGAGGACAATATACAAGTCATAAATTAATACGTATCTTATACTGCAAGGTACATTTTTAGATGGCTAGCTAAATATGCTTCAGCTTATTATGTGCCGTTTAAAAAACAATTTATATGAATTTTGGGAGATCAATTATGTTTATTAAATCAGCGGCCAAAGTAATACTTGTTACTGCAGCTCTCACAGGCTCTAGTATTGCTAATGCTATTTCATTTAATTTCGAAGCGATTGCTGACAACGAGCCAGGTGGTAATACTTATGGCGTAGCAACTGGCGAATATGGATCACCATCAATGACTTTTAGTCAGGGTGGTATTAATGTGACTGCGACAGGTTACAACACAAACACACCTAGCACCGAATACAATGCCTACTTAGACTCAGGAGATGCTGGGCTAGGTGTTTGTAAAACCCTAACCCGAGACAGCCAGTGCAACCCAGGGTCTGATGATAATGTTACCTTTGGAGAAAGCCTAAAACTAGTCTTTGACCAAAAAGTAGAAATCACGACAACCACCTTCGTTAATGGCAGTCATGGTACGTCTTTTAATGGTCTATTTGACTTATCTATTGATGGAACTAGCACAACAGAAACTTTGGTACATTCATTTGCAGGCCCTCTTATTGGTACTACCTTTATTTTTTCCAACATAAATACCGCTAGCAAATTAATAAGTAATGACCTTCGGGAATTCTATATCAATACATTAGATGTAAAACTTGCATCAGCCCCTTCATCCGTGCCCATTCCAGCAGCTGCTTGGCTATTTGGAACCGGCTTTATGGGACTACTTAGCATGGCAAAACGTCGTAAAGTAGAAAACCAAGTTGCCACTTGATTATTACACCACTGACAACAAAGTTACCTTACATTTTAGTAAAGGGGAAATAATGAAATTTCATACAACGATTGCAAGCTTAGCCTTGCTTTCCATAACAGGAATACAGTGCGCCAACGCACTAACTACCACCTCTGCATGGGCTGTCACTAATGCTGTTTCAGGTGACCCGCACGGTTTATGGACCAATGGATTAGTATTAGGAGATACCTCAACCAATACTGATGAGCAATTAAAAAGATATAGTTTTAATACTGGCTCACTGCTGGAATATGCAAATGGCACAGCTCATTTAACGGCAACAGCCAGCAACCCTTCTGGTTACACAGCCTCTATTGATGTTTGGTTTGATGGCTATAGCGATACCTATAGCACTATCAAAACCGGAGGCGGTAGCGATACCACCGATTGGAACTTTTATAGCACAGTCACTGCGGGTTCAAAAATCACCCTAAATTCAATAGATTATTATCTTGGTATGGTAAATAATGGTACGGGGCCGGTTTTACAAATAGGCACTGGTGCAAACGATAAATCATCAGTTTTTGGTGCTTCAACTTGGCTAGATATATATAGTGATGCTGGCCGCAGCAATAAACTATTCGATACCAGACACTGGGATCTGAATATGAATCTAGAAAATGACCCACTATCTGGTGGCAACTCTTCAGTACCTATTCCTGCTGCAGCTTGGTTATTTGGCACGGGATTTATGGGACTTGTCGGTATGGCAAAACGACGTAAATTAAATAGCTAAACCATGTTGGGCTTATCACACAGCCAATCAACAAACACTTAAAAAAGCCACTGTTAACAGTGGCTTTTTTGTTGCTAACAGCTGTGCTAGAATCGCTCTAGTCCTCTCCTAACCAACCTTGCAAAGCAATAATAACCTCTCTAGCCTGCTTCTCACTAGAGATATTAAATTTTGACTTTTGCTGATACTCTCCATCACGTTTTTGATAACGTCGAATCGTAAATTTATCCGCGCTATATTCTTCTTTGCTTCTATTCCAATCTTGATAACGATAAATAACAGTTGCCCACGCGCCTTTGGTTAAGACTTTCTTATCCAACTCTTTGACCGTTTCAATGCCACCATCTTCGTATGTTACTGTTAACTCATCAACTGTTTCTGCCATCGTGTTTTCTCTCAATAAAATTATTTAAATGTTTCAATATATAAAAAATCAGTCATTACACCTTGTTGCGCAATACCTTTCCATGTATTCAGGTAGGTATTTCTATCTTCAAACGGTTCCCGTGCAAACGAAAATACCGCATTTTCACTAATCGTCACTATCACCATATCCACACCAAAGGGTGCCGTCACCAACCACTCATTATTATTGCCCAATTCAACCGTACTTCCATATATTGCTGGCTCTATATAACGATTATCTACCAAATGCGCTATATTACCATCTGCCTGCACATAATCCACATTAAGGTAAACTGGCGTTTCAGGAAGGGTGACACTTAACCTTAAACTCCCCCCCTCTTTAAGCTGGTGATTATCGGGCACCAATGCTATCTGTAGTTTTTGGCCACTTTGATAAAAAGGCCAAATACTGCGTACAACATCACAGTGTGCTTTTATTTGCTTTACCTCTAGTATTATTTCAGCACCTGTCACCGAGCTAAATGCTGTTTGCAATAATTCAATCGTACCACTGGGTATATAACCAAGCACATTGAATTGCGTTTTACTAGCTGGGTCTACCTCCATACTTGAACAGGGAAATTGTTGATGAAATAAATCTAATTGCCGATAAATCAAGTTAATAGTACTTGGGCTTGCTTGCACTATTTCTGGCTCTTGAACTGCTGGCGGCTCTTCAAGACCATCGACGACTGGCCCTAGCTCTGCTGACTCTTTATCAATTTCACCCACTATTGGCTCTAGTTTGCCTTCATTTTCGACAGAAACCGGAACTGGAGTAGACGGAATTAATACCTCTTTTTTATCCTCATCAAGTCGCTGATAGGCAAACCAAGCTGCCACTGCAACACCAGCTAATAATAAAACCAGACTTAAACCTTTAACCCACTTAGTTCTTGGCACTATGTTAGCATCCGCTTGCATAAGCAAGGTCGCATCATTGCCTTTAGCCTGCACAGTACTTGCTTTGATCAATAATAAGTCATCAGAAAATTCCTGTGCTGTTTGATAACGATTCTTAGCATCCTTGGCTAAAGCCTTACTGATAACAGCATCTACTTCAGTCGAATAAGAGGGGCGCAATACTGAAGGCATCACTGGCAAAGTATTCACAATTTGATTCATGGTGATCATTTGTGTCTCACCTACAAACGGCTTTTCTCCTGTCAGCATTTGGTAAAAAACGATAGCAGCAGAAAATAAATCGGAACGTGCATCAGCCTCTTGTCCCATACATTGTTCTGGTGACATATAACTCGGTGTCCCTAAGACACTACCCACCATGGTCAGCTCAGAGCTTTCCAGCTTGGCAATCCCAAAATCCATGATTTGCACTTGGTTGGACTCGTTAATAAGAATATTCGCCGGTTTTATATCTCGGTGCACAACACCGTTATTATGCGCATAAGCAAGTGCTGATAAAATTTGCTGCATATACTCAAACACATCATATACAGCTAATTCCCCAGATGCCTTGATAACATCCCCTAATAATTTCCCTGCAACATACTCCATGACAATAAAAGGCCCTTCTTTATTATCATTTTCATTATATTCATAAGTCGCCACGATATTACTATGCTTCAAGCGGCGACTGGCAATCACTTCATTTTTAAAGCGCTGCAAGACCTCGTCATCACCTGAGCCAACTAAAAACTCTCGCCGAATTGTTTTTATGGCAACCAGTTGATTAATATCAGGATCTTTAGCTTGATAAACCATTCCCATTGAGCCACGACCCAGCAAGGAGATAATTTGATATTTACCAAGATAATCAGGAATAGACATATTAGATATATTCGCTTATTGTTAAACCAAATCTACTGTTTTATTATACTTCGCAACGACTCATCATGCGCAGTATAATGCATTTAAACCCATCAGTAACATGTAGTATTTACTATGACAAAAGAAATCATCTTTAACAACTATTATGTTTGCGGTCAAACAGACACAGGTCTAATACGCGAGCATAATGAAGATAATATCCTTATTAATACTTCAACAGGTCTACTGCTAGTCGCTGATGGCATAGGTGGGCATGATGCCGGGGAAGTAGCAAGCTTAGAGGCTATTCAGTTAATAGATAAGCTATTCCAGCAATATTTACCACCTCACCAAAATAACTCACATTCACTTAAGCTAACTGTTTGGCAAAAACTACGGACTTTATTAGGTTTCCACTCTATAGAAGATACTGTCAGCATTGCAGAATATCAACAAATTGCCGAAGATATATTGATAGAAACCAATAAACATGTTTTTCAATTAAACCAAGAACGCAAAGTATCAGAAGGAACCGGCATGGGCACCACGATTGTTGGTGCTCTGCTTATCAAAGCAACCAGGCAACTACTCGTGTTTCATATTGGAGATAGTCGTTTATACCGATTTACCAAGCAACATAAGCTAGAACAAATCACCAAAGATCATTCTGTCTTACAAGTATGGATTGATAATGGATCAATTGGCACTCCCCCTAATTCCAATATCATTTTACAAGCAATTGGCCCATACCCTGCCATACAACCCTCAGTACAATTGATTGATATGAATACTGAACAAGATGTGTGTTATTTACTCTGCTCAGATGGTCTTAGCGATATGCTAGACGAACAAATGCTAACAGAAAATTTGGTAGCGTTAGAGAGTGATTCTTTAGAGGATGTGGTACAAAAGCTGATTGATACAGCGAATAAGCAAGGCGGGAAAGATAATATCTCTGCAATAATTTTACAAGCTATTCGCGAGTAAATACGCTGGGTATGATTCTCTATGAAGAGAGAAGCATGCGGGGAATAACATACAAAGCTAATAGAGAGAAAGTGCAATGCCGTCAAAAACAAACATTGCACCTTCCCCTATCAACAACAAGGCCATATATTACTTAACAGTTGTTAAGCCACCTTTTAAACTTGTGAAATAAGCAGCAATATCTTTCATATCATCTGCTGATAAACCACTTACCATTGAAGACATAATTGCATTCTTACGCGCACCAGATTGGTATTCCTGCATGGCTTTTTCCATGTAATTAGCATGCTGTCCTGCCAAACGCGGATTACTTGATTTAGCATCATCGTTATGACAAGCCACACATGAAGCTGCCAATGTTTTACCATTTGCTGCATCGCCACCATTTGCAATTGCTTTACCAGAACCATAAGTTGCTGTTGCTAAATAAGCAGCAATATCAGCAATTTTTTGCTCAGAGAAATCAATAGTATTAGCCATCATAGTACGATGTGGACGTTTTGATTCTTTATATGCTGTCAATGCAGCTACCGTATAGGCTTCTGTTTGTCCGCCAACTTTAGGAACATAATAAGTTGGGTAAACATTACTTGTTCCAGGTGAAGTGTGACAACCTCTGCAGGTTTCAAAAGCATCTTTTCCTGCCTCAACATTTGCTGCTTGTGCAGTGACTTGTACAGTTGCTAGAGCTACTATACCTAATGCCAATGTAATCGCTTTTTTACTCATAAATACACTATCCTACTTAAAATTTAAAAAATAACTGATAATACTAAACAAACTCTGCGGATTGCAGTGTTGAAATATTGAACTCCGCAAATAATTTCAACAAAAATTCTTTTTCATAATCATGAATCCGATCCCGGATATCATAGGGGTAATGGGTAACACAGGCTGCTGAAATATCTAAGCAATACTCCAATATATCCTGCTTACGATGTTCAGCCACACCCTTTTCCTGAGCAATAAACGCATGCAATGCAGTCAATAACTTCTGTGACGGTTTATTATGCGCAAATCGATCTAAAAAGTCATTGGCGTCATCAATAGTAATAACATGAATACCTGCAATCTGATCTAAATAAGCGATATGTTCTAACACAAACTGATACAGAATCCTGAGCTCACCCTCTTGGTTTTTACCGTCCAGCCACATCATTTCAATTAATGGAATCAAATCCAGTAGATAATAGTCAGCAGACTTTAAATCAAATTCCAGTGCTAATTGTTCAAATATGTATTGGCTATCCATTTTGCACCTTTAAATTAATGTCAATGTAGCAAGATTTATATCGTCTATTCGCTTGATACTAAACAAAATGAACCTTTAATTGTAACATGAATCAGCTACTGCATTCATCAGGGATTACTAAAGTCGCTAAGATAAGCGCACTCGCGGATCAACCAACGTATATGAAATATCAGTTAGCAACAAGCCTATGATATACAACACCGAACCCAGAAAAACCATGGCACGCACAATTGCAAAATCTTGGCTATTAATGGCATCAATCGTGTAACTACCCAACCCTGGAATACTAAAAAAAGACTCTGTAATCAAACTGCCCATAAACAGTAACGGCAAAACCACCACTACCCCTGTTAAAATGGGGATCATGGCATTTTTCAGTACATGCTTAAATAAGACCTGCGTTTCAGTTAGTCCTTTAGCACGTGCCGTACGCACATAATCTTGCTCAATTTCTTCTAAAAACAAGGTACGATACCAACGCGCCCCTGCTCCAACTCCGGAAACTACACTAATGATCACAGGCAATATTAAAAACTTATAGGCATTAAAGCCCGTATCATAGCCAGAAATAGGCACTAACATCAATAACTTACCTATTAAAAATTGACCACCAATAATATAAAACAAGGATGAAATTGACATGATAATCACACACAATACAATCCCGCCAAACTCCAAATAACTCTGGCGAAACAACACCATCATTAATGCCGCGGTTATATTCACCAGCAGACCCATTATCAAGGCAGGTAAAGCCACTGCCAGACTGGGCCACATACGCTGCTGAATATCGGCACTAATATTACGCCCACTATCCGAAATACCAAAATCAAATGCAAACAAGCGCAAGGACTTTTGATAAAAAATAGTTTTCTGAATCTTTGCCAGCCCTTGTTGTTCATGATTAATTAATAACGGCAAATGATAATCACGCTGTTCTTTCCAATTACTAATTGCTTGCTCGGTGACATGTTTTTGCCCTAGTTGCATTCTGGCCATATCGTCAGGGCTATTAACAATAAAGAACAACACAAAGGTCAGTACATTAACACCAAACAATAAGGGAAAGGCATACAAAACACGACGCAAGATATAATTAAACATTATTTGATAGTCTCCTTGGCACGATGCTGAAAACTACGTACAGCCGGCCAAGCCAGTACTAACGACAATAAGATAATTAAAATAATAGGCCAAAGTACCGGCTGATTCCATTGCTGCCTTAACCGCTCTCGCTTCTGGTCATCAATACGCATATATTTTAATTTATTATTCGCCATCAAATTAGGCTTTAAATTATGATACCAACTGTGGTACAGCGAGAAATTTTTCGGGTGTAAGCCAAATAACCAAGGCCCATCCTTGCGTAAAATATCCTGCATTTTCTCTATAAGCAGTAAACGCTCCGGACCGTTTTGCATATAATTCATCTGCTCAAACAAACGATCAAATTCAGGGTTTTGGTAATTTCCTGCATTTTCACCACCATGCACTGCTTTGGCATTCGGCCCATATAAGAGAAAAAAGAAATTTTCCGGATCAGGGTAATCTGCATTCCAACCCCACATAAACACCTGCGCATTGCCGTTACGCATTTTCTGTTGAAAACGATTGTAATCAGTCGCGCGAATCACCAGCTGAATACCTAATTTGGCAAATTGCTTACGATACCAATTCAAACGGGCACGATCATCAGGGCCACTTGCCGCCGTATCAAAATATAAAATCAATGCCTCCCCCGTTTGTGGGTCGACACCATTAGGGTAACCCGCCTCTTGCATCAATTGTTTGGCGACAGATATGGACTTACGCTGTGCACGACCCTTATGCCAATCATAAACATAAGGATTAATACCTTGCTCGCCTGCTTGATAGCCAAAAATCCCTGGTGGAATCGCCCCTTGTGCTGCCACCCCTCGCCCATTCATAAAGATGGAAATATACTCTTCATAATCCATGGCAATGGCAATGGCTTGCCTTAAGTTGCGCGCCGATTCGCCCGTACCACCAATAAAGGTATCCAGCATATTAAAGCCCATATAATAGATGGAACTGGCAACTGCGGTTTGTAACTGAATTTCTTTAGCTTGCATACTGGCAGTCAAAGTCAGGTCACCACCCGCAAATTGAATCGCTTGGTCAAAACTATCTGAGGCAATCCCCGAGGCATCATAATAACCTTGCAAAAACTTATTCCAATAAGGAATGGTTTCCTTTTCCAATCGATAAATGGCTTTATCAATAAAGGGTAATTGCTTGCCTGCATCTTGTAATAAGCCTTGTTGTGCATCACCTGCCTCACCTTCACTTGGGTAAAATTCCTGATGAAAATTAGGATTTTTTAGCATGACCATACGTAAGTTTGGGTTATTTTCGGCCAACATATACGGCCCTGTGCCTAACGGCTGCCAATCCAAGGTAATATTTTTATCCTGCAAGCCCTGTTGCGAATAAAAAGCATCTGCTTCCCAAGGCATCGGCGCAAAAAAAGGCATGGCCAACCAAAAAACAAACTGTGGGTACTTACCATTAATGCGAATTTTATAACGGTACTTATCTAATACCTGCACACCACTAATGGCAAAATCTTTTAGCTGCGTACGTGGCTTATCTTTAATCGTCTCGACATAATCTCCCAAGCCCACAATATACTGTTTCATCAATTCAGCAATCGGTGAAGAAATAGCAGGATGTACCAAGCGTTTAATTTGATGCACATAATCAGCCGCTGTTAATTCACGTGTTCCCGTTTGGAGAAAATCACTTAACTGCATAATATCCGCTAATTGTGTTTGAGTCAGGTCATGGTATAAGTACTTATCCTGCTCATTTTTAGCCAATGCTGGATGCGGCTGAAACTTAATGTCAGGCTTGATTTCAATAATATAATCAGAATAGGCAATCTGCTCAGCCGCCACGTTATTAGCTAATACTTGGCCTGCTTTATCCAAATAAACTACCTCCGGCATTTTGGTTGCCGTCAATGGCTCTAGCTCATAAGGCCGTTTTAAAAAATGATATTGGAATGGCGGCTCGTAGATTTGCCCAATAAACACATATTCATTGGAACTGTATGACTTAGCAGGATCTAAATGACGCGGACGTTCGCTAAAGGACGAATATAGAATAGATTGATTTTCTGTTAACTCAACTGAATAAGGATTATTGAGCACCTCATTGCAAGCAAGCAAGCTGAGACAGCTTAAGATAAAACTGATAATTTTGAGTACAGAGGTCATGAAAGGCTAACATACCATTAAAGCGACAGGATAAACCTATAAAAAGTACCCTGTAAGTCCAAACTTGTCATTTACAAAGCTCTCTCATCAAGAACTGGCTGTCTAGGACAAGAAAAGAAGAAGAAGAAAAATAATGACGAAGTAACGAGCATACAAGCTACTGTCCTAGCTACACTGTAAGCTTTAATTCAGAATTTAAAGTGAAGTACATTATATATTTTATCACAACCAACTAACATAGCTTTGTGCCAAAATACACGACAACTTAATAAAAACCACTTAAGAACACGCATGAAATAACTTGAAAAAGCTTGGCGCGCAAATCTTTACCCCACCCACCAATAAAGATAGGCCAAAGAATTGCAACCTTATACCAACCCCAATATATTAATATCCTAACTACACAGCCAAAATGCTGTGTCATACTTTTGGGTATTATTAAATCCCCACTCCTAAGGAACGTGCATGGAATAACATCCCGAAGTTATCACGCAGGATTTTTGTATCAGCATTGATGAACTCATGAGGCGCATAGTTGTTCTATGCAACGAATAAGGTCATTCCTGCCGGTACAAAAAGACTAGTTAGAAATCGGGAGGTTGTTTCATACACGTTTGTAGCTCAACTACTTCAGACACATTCCTTATTGGGCGCAACTCTCCTTTTTTCGATAACCCATACCAAAAAAATGAAAAACAGCAATAATTAATAATAAATAAATAGATGGCTCAGGCACTACAACAGAAACAAACCTATACACACCTTGAGAATTAGTCGATAAGCCCACATCTGAGTCGCCTAAAAATAAATTAGCACCAAAACTATTAGTATCTGGAAATATACCTAAAATATTTGTACCAACTGGATAAAATGGCAATGCAGTATTAGTCAAAGCAGTCGCCGTATTATCAGCTAAACTAAAAAAAGTACTTGTCCCTAATTTACTAGCATCATCAACAACAAAAATCTCATCCCCTGGGTCGGTATTCGCTTTTACATTAAGCATAATAAATATTGCCGTATTGAAAAAACTAAAGTTAGCACCATCTTGCGAACCGCCAACCACAGTACCTGTCCAAAAGCCACCTTCATACCTACCGCGATCACTAGGCCCTAGAATTTGGTTTTCAAAGTCAGTATCATAACCAAAAGAACCTTTGACAATACCGCCGTCTTCAATTTCAACAGCTACATAATTAAAGGATATAACCGCAGCTTCAAGAAAGGTAGAAAAAAGTAAAGAACAAAAAATAAACCAGAATTTTAAGTGCATCATCATTCCCCTTACAATTTTAAGTAAAAAATCATTAGATCATTTTACTGACTAACATTCAAACACTGGTTTGCAAAATTTCAGATAGATAAAATACCACTCACTCGTTACCTCAAATTCGATAAATTTTCTCTCATTCAATATCAGCTCTACACAACACGGGTACGAATTCCTATCACCTGGTACTGACACTGATACCCCGTACTACCTAAAAAATTGCATAGTTTGCCTACTTTCATAGAGTTGATTTACAATTGAATATCCAATTGCACCAACTCTGTATCTGCACCCTTTGCAGGCATCGCACAACATAATAAAATTTCATCAGCTTCCAAACCGACCGTAATATCCTGTTGATAGCTGACCTTGCCTTTACTCAGCTTCACTTTGCAGGTACCACACTGACCGCTACGACAACCAAATTCTGGATTAAGCCCATGCGCTTCGGCAAAGTCCAATAAATTGCCATCAACTTTTGACCAAGTTTGCTCTACATTAGATTCAGTAAAATTGATAATGGCAGCTTCTGCTACCGACAGTTGCTTAACAGTCTCTGTATCACGTACTAATGATGCAGGGCCAAAGGCTTCAGTAAAAATATACTTATTTGCAACACCCAATTCTCGCAAACTATTGTACTGGCTTTGCATAAAACTATTGGGGCCACAAAGGTAAGCGTCACAATCCCCCTCAGGCAATAGACTTGCTAATAATTGCTGGGTAATTCTGCCCCTATATTGATAATCAGTCCCTATTTTTAAATGTGCTTCGGGCTGGCTCAAAGCCCAGATAACTTGAATATGACCAGCAGACTGATAAGCCAACTCATTCAGTTCGGCATAGAAAGCACGCTGTGTGCTAGTTCGTGCTGAACACACCAATATTATCGCAGGCATGGAGCGAGTTCTTACCCCTTCTTGCAATGCATGTCTAGCCATCGCAATCATTGGGGTAATACCGACACCTGCTGATATTAATAGTACTGGCCTTTGCTTTGGATTCGTGTAGTAAAATGCGCCTGTGGGTGC
Organism: Methyloprofundus sp.; assembly: GCA_016592635.1. Taxonomy (NCBI): domain Bacteria; kingdom Pseudomonadati; phylum Pseudomonadota; class Gammaproteobacteria; order Methylococcales; family Methylococcaceae; genus Methyloprofundus; species Methyloprofundus sp. The sequence continues at coordinate 953,129 of AP023240.1, read as the reverse complement.
TTTAACTTGTAATGTATCACCTAGCCGTAGCTGTTGATGCATAAACGTCGAAAATACTCCCGCTGGTTTTCCCGTTTGTGCCTGTTCATGTTTGATACTAATTCTGATAAAGCTATCTTTTGGCGCACTGGAAACAGTATAAGTTCGAATTTGTTGCTTGCCACCCACATCTGCCTTCAAGGTCAAGAATTGTCCTGCCTGAAAATTGGAGTGCTGATCAGCTGGGGCTTGCAAATAAAATGACTTAATCAAGCTGCTTTCCTGCACAATTTTAGTCACTTTATAGTCCTGCCAGATATTTTTTAGGCTATCAGCTTTTTTAGCAGCAGTTGCTTCCTGCCAACTGCCTGTCAGTGTCGTGGTAGCGGCATAGTCTTTTAAATCCCAGCGTAATGGCAGTACATTTTTTAGCCAACGACCGTGATCCAAACGAAATGTCCATAGCCGTTCTGCCCCTGCGAAAAATTCTGTATCAGGAGAGTCCCAAAGAATTTCGACAGTACCAGTTAATGTCAGCAAATGGCCGTGACTGAAATCAATAAACAATAAGCCTGCTTTTGCATTTTCTACAAAATTACCCAGCGTATTGAAATGAAAATTACCTAGATAATCGGGAATAGTAAGCAATTGAGTATTATCCACACGGATAAAGCCTGACTTACCGCCACGATGTGATACATCAGCACCTTCACTGGCAGTACCACTGCCGTTGGTAACATAACTGGCAACAAAAAATGTATCACTATGACTGATCAACTCGGTAGCTTGGGTATCAAACTCGGATAACTCTACGATCTCTGCAGCAGGCAATAGCCGCGGATCCAAACGATGTAATTCGCGTTGCTGAATATATTGCGGACAGTTACCAAAGGCTTGGTCAATTTTCAGTTCTATGCCTGCACTTGAAGTTTGATTAATATGGGCGGCTAAACGATTTCTACGCCGTGTTGATAACTCTATACCTAACAAGCCCCAACGATCACCCATTTCCAGCGCATCATTTAAAGGATCACCAACAACAGGACGGGCATTGATTTGCAAATGTTGATTGTCTGTTGCCGCAATAAATCCGGGCTGATTAAACAAAATCGATGCCCAAGGCCAACCTTCTGCATCTGCATGCGCAACAAAAATAAAGGGCAGTTGTGCATAAAACGCCTGATGCTGGTCAGGCATAAAGCTGCGAATCACTTGCCGCCCAAAACACTCCATTTTGCCACGTACACCAAGACGCTCTTGAATCTGTTGTTCGCCTTGATGAAACGGTGAATCAATTGTTGTTTGCATGACCTACTCCTAATAATTTTAGTATTATCGTAGGTTGATGATATGGACTCCTCCCTCTCCAACGGTGCGATAATACACCTAAGAGAAATAACGGAGTAAAGAGGAGTCCGAAATGAATAATAGCGTAATTGGATTAGATATAGCAAAAAATATATTTCACATGTATACGTTTGTAGACAACAAGCCCAAAAAGAAAAAACTAAAGCGGGCAGAGCTGTTAGCATTTTTTGCCAACTACCCAGTAAGCTTGATCGGGATAGAAGCTTGCGGAGGAGCGCATCACTGGGCAAGAGAATTAATCAAGCTGGGGCATGAAGTGATTTTGCTTAATGCACGTTATGTAAAAAGCTTTGTTGTTGGAAACAAAAATGATTTTAATGATGCTGAGGGTATATTTGATGCGGTTACTCGCCCCAATAAACGTACGGTCATGATAAAAACGATTGAGCAACAAGATATTCAATTGGTTCATAAAGTTCGGCAAGGCTTGGTAAGCAAACGAACGGCACTTGTTAACCAAATAAGAGGGTTATTGAGTGAAAGAGGGATTATTATCCCCCAAGGCATTAATCAGGTAAGGAAGGAATTACCTCTCATTCTGGAAGATGCCGAAAATGATTTGACGGTCATGGCTCGTGAAGTATTTGCCGAGCAATATGAAAAGTTTGCGGCTCTGGATAAGGAAATCAAAACACAAGACCAGCGCATTAGTGCTCTTTGCAACAGCAACGCATTAAGCCGACGTTTTCTTGATGTCCCAGGAGTTGGCCCCATGACAGCCTCCATCGTTGCCTCTGATATTGGCAATGGCAAAGGCTATCTCAGCAGTCGAGATTATGCTGCCAGCTTAGGTGTTGTTCCGGGACAACACAGTAGCGGGGGAAAACAGGTTTATTTAGGGATCAGCAAACGAGGCAATCGTTATATACGCACCTTATTGATCCATGGAGCACGAGCCGTATTAAAAAACTGCCACAATAAAAAAGATAAGCTGAGTTTGTGGCTGCAGGCACTGATTGAGCGTCGAGGTTTTAACAAGGCGGCCGTTGCGCTAGCCAACAAAAACGCCAGAATACTTTGGGCCATGGCAACCCGGGATAAAGAATATGATGCATGTCTGGTTTAAGCAGAGTGCAATAAACCGGGTTATCCACCCTTTACCCACCGACTGCGAGCTAAGGCGGCTCTTCGTCCGTGGATAAAGCGTGGATAACCCTAAACATAACCGAGCAACCAAGATTGCGGAGGCAAGTTAAACAATATTGATGACGACAACAGGTCAGACCGATACTTTAGAAAACCGTAAGCGCTCAATTCTCAGCGTAATTCCCAGCTGCTCACATTAATGCAACACTATTCCCATCATTAAATACCACGGGGATTTTAAATGGCGGCATTAGAAAAAGTACGGGCTGAAACGTTCTGGTCTACTCACATAGAGCACTGGCAAGCATCAGGGTAATCCCAGGCGGCTTATTGTCGGCAACACGATTTATGCCCGCAAAAGTTCAGCTATCGGAAATGCAAATCAACAGTAAAATCCACTGACCACTCCGGATTTGCACGCATTCAGGTTGATGAGGAACCCTCAGCCGAGCCTGTCACCGGATTGTCGTTACAATTTAATGACGGTACACGATTGGAAGGCATTACGCAGGATAATATGCACTTCATCCGGCCCATGCTAGAGCTATTGCGATGACGGCTGTTGTCATGCGTCCCTCTCTGTCTTTAACGGAGGTGTACCTGTATCGGCAACCCGTTGATTTTCGCAAGTCGCATCGAGGGCTATCGGCTATTGTTGAGTGCGAGTTAGGGCATAATCCTTTTGAAGGGCATTTGTATGCCTTTACCAATAAACGGCGGAACAAGATCAAATGTTTGTTCTGGGAAGATAATGGTTTTGTACTGTATTACAAGTCATTGGCAGAAGAAAAATTCAAGTGGCCCAAAGGTGATGAGGAGACGCTCACTTTAACGGGACAACAGTTGAATTGGTTACTTGACGGCTTTGATATCAGCGCAATGCAAGGCCATAAAAAACTCCAATATGAGTCTGTTTTTTAAGTGTTTTTACGTTCATTATTGCCTCTGAAAATGCTATAATATCAGCATGACTTCAGCCGATATTTCAAATAAAAAACAACAAGATAAAGCCTGTTCTTTGCTGCCGGAAGGCATTGCTTTGTTGTTTGAAAAAGATCAGACCATTGATGAATTGACGCGTGTTGTCGAGATCAAATCCGGTGTCATTTCCGAACAGCAAAAGCGCATACGCATTCTGGAAGAAGCACTTCGCTTATCCAAAATAAAACGTTTTGCCCCCTCTAGTGAACAATCTCACCAAACTTCTTTATTTGATGAGGCAGAGAATGAAGTGGATGGTAATGAGGAATCAGAGGGAGCGGATGAAGCTCTTGCCGATGAGAATCAGGCAAGTTCGACGGATACCAAGAAAAAGCCGGGGCGCAAACCCTTTTCAGATAAATTGCCGCGCGAGCAAGTTTTCATTCGTTTGACGGAGGCAGAAAAAGAAGGTGCCATTGATACTTTCTTCACCAAGGTGAAAGAAGAGCTGGATATTATTCCTGCCAAAGTACGGGTGCTTGAATACATGCAGGAAAAAGCTGTTTTTGTCGACCGGATTGACGGTGAAAAACAGCGTCGGCTTACAGCAGCGAAAATGCCGGGGCATCCTATTGTCGGAGCAATGGGAAGTATCAGCTTGATGTGCTTCATCATTATTGCCAAATATGCAGATGGCTTGCCCTTGTATCGTCAGGAAGGGATTTTATCGCGTTATGGCGGTGAACTTTCCAGAGCAACATTGGCCAACTGGGTCATTGCTCTCGCCAAACAGCTTCAGCCTCTGATCAACCTGATGCGAGAGCATCAACAGCTGGGAACCGTCATACAGGCCGATGAAACGCGGGTTCAGGTCTTAAAGGAACCGGGGCGATCGGCAAGCTCGGATAAATATATGTGGGTCACGCTGGGCGGGCCGCCGGGTGAAAAAAGCATCCTGTTTGAATACGATCCATCTCGGAGTGGTGAGGTGCCTCTGCGCCTGCTGGATGGCTATGGCGGCTACCTGCAAACCGACGGCTATGCAGGATACAATGCCGCATGCCTAAAAAATGGCATGACTCAATTGGGATGCTGGGATCATGCGCGTCGTTATTTTAAAGAAGCGCATAATGCACAACCCAAAGCCAAGAAGGGCAAAAACAACAAGCCCTCAAAAGCAGGCAAAGTACTGAGCCTGATTAATAAACTGTACGTGATTGAACGAGGAATCAAAACACTTTCGGTGAATGAAAAGTATCTGCAGCGTCAACAGAAAAGCATCCCGGTACTAAATCAGCTTAAAGCCTATCTGGAAGATAACCGGCATAAAGTGCCTAAAGACAGCCTGACAGGCAAGGCAATGACTTATCTTAGCAACCAGTGGGATAAGCTTAATGTGTATTGCAGCAATGGGGAGCTCAACATAAGCAATATTCTGGCGGAAAATGCGATTCGACCCTTTGTAATAGGGCGCAAAGCCTGGTTATTTTCTGATACACCTGCGGGGGCTCATGCCAGTGCCGTACATTACAGCCTGATAGAAACGGCCAAAGCAAACGGATTGGAGCCTTATGAATATCTTAAGCAGGTACTCACCGCTTTACCCCATGCTGATACGGTTGATAAAGTGGAGGCCTTGCTGCCTTGGAACATTAAAAAACCTGGCATTTCTGAATAGGGCAAGTACGTGCTCTATTGAGCGCTTACAGAAAACCCGTCTAACCCAGAGAGCCCATTGCGAGGCCGGTAGGTTGTTAGGGTCAAAAGTATGCGAATAGATTCATCAGGAGTCCTGAGGCAATAAAGCCTCTATTAGAGACCGAATATATGGCTGCAATCTTGTTCACTGTTAATGTCACTAAAAATTGAAAACTTGGCTTGCAATAACTGAGGAGTCCATATATGGGTTAGCTTATCTAGCGAAGCGCAGATAACGTAACCCAACACTTTTTTACCAAATAGGTATTTGTCACATATACTTTTTGATTTTTTACCCAGTGTGGTAACTTGCAGATGAGGAACCTACAACAGGTCGCATTGGTATTTGAACTCGTACTTCACCTGAAAGCTACGTACTAAAATACCTTAAGCAGCCAAACCCACTTTAGAAGCTTGCATTGGTACAAAACCTGTTAAATGCTCAATACGCTGTAACCACGCTTTGATATTTTGATAATCTTGCAATGCAACATCACCCTCTGGCGCATGTGCGATATAGGTATAGTTCGCTAAATCCGCGATAGTGGGTGTATCGCTAACTAACCAATCTTGTGCTGCTAAATGTTTATCCAAAATTTTGAACAGATTGTGCGCTGTCTCAATCGCTTTCGGGTGATCTAATTGCGCCCCAAAAAGATTAATCAAACGAGCCGTACCAGGACCACTCGCAACAGGGCCAGCAGCAACAGACAAAAAACGTTGCACAGCTGCCGCTTTAGCAGGTTCAATTGGCAACCAAGTATGTGTTTGGTCATACTGACTGGCGAGATAAACTAATATGGCATTGGAATCAGCAATGGTAACATCACCATCTTCTAAAACAGGTACTTGCCCAAATGCATTTTTTTTAAGAAATGCAGCTTGTTTATGCTCACCTTGCATTAAATCAATATCAACCAGTTCAGTATCTAAGCCCAAAATGGATAAAAACAACTGCACACGGTGAGCGTGACCAGATAACGGGTGGCGGTAAAGGGTAATAGTAGACATAATATTCTCCGATAAGAATTGTAAAAATTAAAGAGTTTGCAATTGATTTATATCAAACTCTTGTTGACTAAATAGTTGTGCTAATTCGGTGAAACCACCGATGGGTTTTGCATCAATAAAAATTTGTGGCACGGTACGCTGACCACTTTTTGCTAAAAGTTCCTGAGCTTGTTCGCCACCTTGCAGAAGATCAATTTCTTGATATTCGATATTGTTTTGCTGCAATAAGTTTTTGGCGGCAGCGCAATAACTGCATGTTGAACTGGTTAATACGGTAATGTTGCTCATTGTGTACTCCTTTATTTAAAATATTTCGCGTTCTGACTCAGTCATACTTAAGTCATTAATACTGGCTATGCGACGTTGCATTAAACCATTGGCTGCAAACTCCCATAGTTCATTACCATAAGATCGATACCACTGCCCTGCCAAGTCATGCCATTCATAACGAAAAGTGACCGCAATACGATTGTCAGCAAAGCACCACAAATCCTTCTTTAATTTGTAGTCCAATTCCTTAGCCCATTTACGGCTTAAAAATTCGATAATACGTTCGCGCCCTGAGAATATTTCCGCGCGATTACGCCACTGACAATCCAAGGTATAAGCACTAGCCACTTTTTCTGGCGCCTTACTGTTCCAACCATTTTCAGCAAGTTGCACTTTTTCAGTCGCCGTTGCTAAAGTAAAAGGCGGTACAGGAGCACGGATTATAGGAATAAATCCTAATTGCTTTTCGGTGTTTTGTAATAAAGTGCGCGAGACTTGTGGAACTGTTTCTAGAGTATGCGTGATAAATTCTGACATGATCTTGACCCTGAATAGTTGTGAAACATAATAACTATTGCAGAAGTTGTGCCAGAATGATTAATTGAATTTTAGTTTTTTAAGTTCAGTATGTTACGACATACATTGTAATTGCTAATGTATAATAATTACGATACTTGGTGACGATATATCGTAAAATATTGATATTTCGTTTTCTCAATAAGGAGAGCACATGGTTCATAGGGAATAAACAAGAACCCAGAACGATAATGTTTAACCTTGAAGTGGTGAACCTAGGGGTATATTATTACAAAAAGGAGCTGTCAAAATATGAGAGTATTCAAATATAAAACCTTTATAAAATGGGCTAAAAAGCAAAGAATAAGTGATGGCGACCTGAAGAAGGCCATAATTGAAACTCAGAAAGGGCTTATGGATGCAAATTTAGGAGGTCATGTGTACAAAAAAAGGATCGGAGTACAAGGTCGAGGTAAGCGTGGAGCCTATCGAACTATACTTTTAATGAAGGTAGGGGATACAGCAATATTTGCACATGGCTTTACCAAGGGAGATATAGGGAATATTACAAAAAATGAACTGGAAGCATTTAAGACAATGGCCGAAGCCTTTCTTAACTTAAGTGACAAACAACTTGTTGCTTTAACCAAAAAGCAAAGTTTAATCGAGGTATTTTTAAATGAATAATGTCCAAGAAACAATAAGTGAAATGGCAGCGGATCTCTATGAAGTGGAAGCAATAGATAAAATAACCTTAAGAAAATTTAATGTAAAATCGCTACCTCCAGTACCAAACTATACCGCCAAACAAATTAGTTTAATTAGAAAAAAAGCAGGCCTTAGTCAAGCGGTATTTGCAGCGTATCTAAATGTATCAGACAGAGCTGTAAAAAAATGGGAGCAAGGGGAAAGCAAGCCAAGTGGGGCAACTCTAAAATTACTTTCTATAGTTGATAGAAAAGGGATTGAGGTGATTGCATAGGGAATCTTGGGGAACCAGCGAGAATATAATAAGTCATACTTCAAAGCATGAAAAAATTGTTGAAATAAAACATCCCACTTTCATGTAAATTTATTTATTGATGAATTTTTACCCTCTACCTTTGAAAAATATGCTTGAAATAACTGGTAAAGAAATTAGCGAACTAACTGATGTTGATCTACGCTCATTGATTGGACTACTTTGTGAAGCAGAACTAAGAATAAATAAATTACCTACTGCGGGAGTAACCTGGGGAGGCCACCAGAATGCTAAAGATGGTGGAATTGATGTAAGAGTTGATATTTCAATATCACTTCCACCTGATAATTTTATTCCTAGAGGTATGACAGGGTTTCAAGTTAAAAAGCCAGATATGCCACGCGCTGCAATTATTAAAGAAATGCAGCAAGCAGGAAAGTTAATTCCCATTATTCAAGAGCTAGCAAATTCAAACGGTGCATATATTATAATTAGTAGTGCTGGGTCAACATCTGCATCTGCACTTATTAACCGCAATAATGCAATGCGTGAAGCATTAACTGATTGTTCTAAGGCATCTAGCCTTAAAACTGATTTTTATGATCGAGAGCGTATTGCTTCTTGGGTGAGAAGCCACCCGTCACTTATTTTGTGGGTAAGAGAGAAGTTAGGAAACCCTATTCAAGGCTGGCAGCCCTATGCTAATTGGGCAAATGTACGTGGAGATACTGAAGAAGAATACCTATTAGATGAAAAAATCAGAATCAACAATGGAGGCGATACAAAAACTGATGGATTATCGGTTGTTGATGGGATAAATTGCCTTCACAGTCTCCTACATAACCCTAAATCATCAGTTCGTCTGGTAGGACTTTCTGGTGTTGGTAAGGAATGCGGATTAAATAACACCCGAAACCAACCTCCAATAATTTTTGGCAATAATCAATGGATAGGGTATCCTATTTAGTCATGATGATACAAGCTTACTCCCCAGAAATAGAATCCCAAATACTCAATTTTTATAATAGCCTATCGGAAAAAGATCGTCGCCGTTATGCAGCAATTGAGGCAACAAAATTAGGGTATGGTGGAGTCACTTATATTCGTTCTATTTTGCAGTGTGACGACCGAACCATTACACGAGGATTGCGGGAATTAAATGCAGAGCTTTCTAATGAGAGTTCACGCATTCGCCAATCGGGTGCAGGGCGCAAACTTATGCTGGACACAACAGAAGGGTTGGAGGATGCCTTTTTAGAAGTAATAAAAGAGCATACCGCAGGCTCGCCCATGGATGAAACAATCAAATGGACAAATTTGTCACGCCCCGAAATTTCCGAACAGATCATGAAAAAAGGCTATGCAGTGAGTGTTACGGTTGTTGATCAGCTCCTTGAAAAGCATGATTTTCGCCCTCGCCAAGCCTTTAAGGTTGAAGCAGGAAAAAAGAATATCCCCCACCGTGACGAGCAATTTAAAAATATTGCTCGACTTAAACAAGACTACACAGAAAAAGGACTTCCCGTATTAAGCATGGATGTTAAAAAAAAGAATTAATCGGTAATTTCTATCGTGCGGGGAAGCTCTATACGCAAGGTGTCATTCGTGTAAATGACCATGATTTTCCATCACAGGCAGAAGGAAAAATCACGCCGCATGGACTATATGACATCAAGCAAAACATAGGATATATCAGGCTCGGAACCAGTCGTGATACATCGGAATTTGCTGCTGAATGCATCCGCTTGTGGTGGTTGGAATATGGGAGGTATGAATACCCTGGGGTAAAGTCGCTCTTGTTGTTGTGTGATTGCGGAGGGAGCAATAATGCACGTTATTACCTGTTTAAAGAAGAGTTGCAAAAATTATCCGATGAACTTAACCTTGAGATTCGTATTGCACACTACCCACCGTATACATCCAAGTACAACCCAATTGAACATCTCTTGTTTCCTCATGTTACAAAAGCATGCCAAGGTGTCATTTTCAAAAGTGTTGAACTGGTCAATCATTTAATGGCGAAAACCAAAACTTCTACGGGTCTAAAAGTGGTTACCAACATCCTGAATAAAACGTTTGAAACGGGTCGTAAAGTATCTGATGGTTTCAAGGAAAATATGAGGATTCAGTTTGATGAATTTTTACCTCAATGGAACTATACTGCAGTTCCTGATAGTTCAGTGGTTTCGGGTTTAATTAAATCCTGAGTCCTAAGACAAGGTTTCTTCAAGTTTTATTTGATGGTCGAGTTGGTGAAGAACCACTGAACCAATCACAAGTTTTTTATACCGATATTAGTGCTAGCCCTTTTCCAGAGCCAGTTACTTTTGCCCAACGCATTATTGCCACACAAATCCCTAGTATCCTAGTTATTGATAATTGCCCGCCAGATTTACACCGCCGTTTAACCAGCCTATGTATAAATCCTAATAGTTTGGTTAGCCTTATTACAGTTGAATATGATGTTCGCGAGGATCAACCAGAAGAAACCAACGTATTTAAACTTGAGCAAGCTTCTGATAGGCTAATTGAGAAATTAATTCAAGAACGATTTTCTTACATTAGTCCAGTTGATGCTTATAAGATTGCTAGTTTTTCAGGTGGCAATGCCAGAATTGCAATTTCTCTAGCAAACACTGTAAATAAAGGGCAAACGCTTGCAAATCTAAAAGATAATGACCTTTTTAACCGCCTTTTTCTACAACGCAATAACCTAGACAACCACCTACAACACTCTGCTGAAGTTTGTTCATTAGTCTATTCTTTTGATTGTCGAACGAGTAAAAATCTAAACCTAGAACTCAAACTACTTTCTTTATTGACTAATATATCTATTCAACAATTATATGCAAATATTACAGAACTTAAAAGGCGTGATTTAATTCAACAACGAAGTGTATGGCGAGCTGTTTTACCACATGCAATAGCAACTAGATTGGCTCAGAAGGCCTTAGAAAACATTCCTCTTGATACTATTCTTGATACATTTGAACAAGGTGGTGCTGAAAGGCTATTACAATCATTTTCACGAAGATTAAGTTATCTACATGATTGTGAAATAGCTATAGATATTGCAACAAGATGGCTATCTTCTGAGGGTATGTTAGCCAATGTAAGTAACCTTAATGACCTAGAAATGGCAATATTTAAAAACATTGCTCCCATTAATCCAGAAGCAAGCCTTTTAGCTTTTGAACGCGCTGCTATTGATAAAAATAAAGGGAGGGAATTTACTTCTAGAGGTAACAAGTACTTTCTAACATATACTCAATTATTACGCTCTTTAGCTTATGATGCAGCATTATTTGAGCGATGTACTCAACTGCTATGTCGCTTTGCGCTCTCTGAGAAGCCAGATGAAAAAAGTAATTCAATAAGAAGCATGTTGAAATCACTTTTTCATTTATACCTTTCTGGAACACATGCTTCAGCAGATCAACGTTTAGTTATCATTAAACGCTTGTTAGATTCAAGAGTTGAAGAGCAACAAGAACTTGGCTTGTTATTGTTAGATGCGGCTTTGGAAGCATGGCACTTCAGTTCTCTACATGGCTTTGACTTTGGTGCGCGTTCTAGAAATTATGGCTACTCCCCTTCTACAGGTAAAGATATAAAAATCTGGTATAGCTTATTTGTTGATTTTTCTATTCAATTAGTAAGTTCAGAAACTATGCCATTATTGTCGGATAAGATTAAAAAACTTTTAGCAGAAAAATTTAGAGGGCTTTGGATAAAAGCCTACTTATTTGATGAGCTTGAAGAGGCAGTCCAAAAAATCACAAAAAAACATACTTGGAATGAAGGGTGGGTATCTGTTCGAGCAATAATTAGGCTTGATGCGGAAAATATGGAGCAGAGCCTTTTAATTCGATTACAAAAAATGGAAGAGCTATTAGCTCCCAAAAGTCTACTAGAAAAAGTAAGAATCTACGCACTTTCATCTCATAATAGTTTATTTGATTTTGCTGATTTTGAAGAGAGAGTAGTAATTGATGGGTATGACCAAATCGATAGAAAAACTCGTAGTTTGGGGAAGCAAGTAGTTCTTAATGAGCTTGTTTTTACTACATTATTACCCGAAATATTAACTATTGATGGTGCAAGGCTACACATCTTTGGAGTGGGCTTAGCTGAAGGATGTACTGATATTATTAAAATATGGCGGCTTTTCAGAGAACAATTGGAACTTATTGGCCGTGAAAAATGTATTTATCATGTGCTTTGCGGCTTTCTTCACCAAGTCTCTTTAATTAATACAGAATTATCGGAAACTATGCTTAATGAAGCGGTTACTGACCCTATTTTAGGCTATGCATTTATAGAGCTTCAGACAGCTGTAGAAATAAATCACGAAGGGATCCAGCGCTTAAAGAAATCACTTTCATATGGTATGGCTCCTATACATTCATATCAATACCTTGCTGGGTGGGAAAGAGATAAAACTATAAATGACAAAGATTTATCTACCCTATTAACTTTGATTGCTTCAAAGCCCGACGGAATAGTTGTTGCAATTAACATTTTTTCAACGAGGCTTTATAGAGCAAAGAATGAGAATATTAATTTATCTCATAATATGGCTTCTTTTGGGCAAAAAATACTTTTACGTATTTCTTTAGAACCTAGTTATTCAAGCCTAGTGGAGTATAAATTGGGTAAGATTGTTAGTGCATGCTATGTTGGAACTTCTGCCCAAACTAATGCAGAAATTTTATGTGGAAATCTAGCAGATACATTCAATAATAATAGAGCTTGTTCTTATGATTTTGAATTAATATTAAGTGCAATAGCTACAATTCAGCCAACCGCTTTTTTAGATTTCTTTTTAGGTTCAATTGCTAAACATAACAATTTATTTCAATATACGCATTTACGGCAAGATGCAGATTTAACAAAGAGTCCAATAGAAAAAATTGATGATACTATCATTATTGAATGGTGCAACATAGCACCAAAAATACGGTACGCCATTATAGCTTCATCTATAGTTCCATATAAGAATAATAAAGATGGGAGAACTAACTGGACATCGCTTGCTCTTGATATTATTAATAAAGCACCTGATATCACTACTATTTTAAACGAGTTTAAAGTAACATTTACGCCTAATTGTTGGAGTGATTCAAAAGCTGATATTATGCAAAAAGGGCTATTGTTAATTACAGGCCTAAAGATTAATGAAAATCCAATTATCTCAGAATGGGCCTGTCAAGAAGAGACAATATTTGCAGAAGAAATCAGGCAGGAACGTGAATGGGAACTAAAAAAATCACAACACCAAAATGAACGGTTTGAGTGATACTCAAGAAATAGCTAGCTTGATGTAATCATAGAAAATTTTGCTTGCTATAATTAAATTTCAACTCTATAACTCTGAATGCTTTGAATAAGTTAAAACTACATGCAACTAACCATTGGCAAACTAGCCAAACAAGCTAATGTAACGATAGAAACAATTCGTTATTATCAACATAAAGGGCTATTAGATGAACCCACAAAGCCCGCTACAGGTTATCGCTTATACCCACCTGTGCCATATGCAGAATTCAGTTTATTAAGTGTGCGTAGTTATGTGGTTTTTCTTTAAAGGAAATTTTGGAATTATTCTCACTGGAAAATGACCATTGCTCTGATGTGTAAAAAATTGCGGAAAAGAAACACCAGCAGATTGATGAGCAGATAAAGGATTTAATTGCTTTACGTAATGTTTTGGATGCTTTGGTGCAAGGCTGTTAGCATAATACATCGGCAGAGCACTGCTCGCTTATCGATACGCTTGCAACAAAAACATCTGACAATATTGCCTATAAGGGAAATAAATAACGCCCTTGACTCTGTTCTATAGAACAGACTTTATAATCAAACTGTTGTTAAACTTTTATTTCAGAGTGGTTATTATGGCAATAGATGAGAAAAAACCTTGGCTGAACATCGGTGCGGTACTCGCAGCCGTAGGTGCTTCGGTTTGTTGTGTTGTGCCCTTGCTACTTTTATCACTAGGCATTAGTGGTGCATGGATCAGTACCTTAACTTCTTTTACAGCAGTCCGACCTATTTTTATTGTGCTTACTTTGATTTTTGTAGGGCTCAGTTATCGTCAGCTTTACTTAGATACCAGTGACTGTGAAGCCGATGAGACATGTGCTTTAGCTGATAATCAAAAACAAAAATTGACATTTTGGATTATCTCCACACTGATATTATTCTTGTTGGCATTTCCTTGGTATGCCCCGTATTTTATGAAATGAGGAAACATCATGCCTATTAAAGTATTAATCTTATTAGTCGTTTTTTTGTCTGGGCTATTCGTTATGTCGGTAGTCAATGCTGAATTAGCAAGCCAGATACAAAATAGCAGTCAAACCCTAGTGCTTGATGTACAGAATATGACCTGTCCAATGTGTAAATTTACCATTAAAAAAGCTTTATCTGCTGTTGCTGCTGGCACTGAAAATGTCAGCATAAATTATACAGATAAAACAGCGACCGTTAGCTTCGATCCGCAACCAACCAACAGTGATGCATTAACAACAGCGATTACTAATGCGGACTACCCTGCAACTGTAAAAACTACCCCAAAATAACAAGGAGAATATTATGTCTAGCTGCTGCTCTGGTAATACTAGCTCTTCGACATTGGCATGTCCTCAGTGCGGTATCTCCAGTAAAAATATCAGTATGAAAACAATTTTTCATCAAGTTAAGTTCCCTGATGTTTTAGAGCTTGAAACTGACAGATATTATTACTGTACGGACGAATCTTGTTCTGTAGGCTATTTTTCGCAAGATGGCAAAAGCATTGCTAAGAATCAGCTAAGAGCATTTACCGAACTAAATAATAATAAACTTTGTTATTGCTTTGATATAAGTACCGAGCAATATGTCAATGCACTTAAACAAGGGGGTGCAGCCATCATCAAAGATTTTGTTATCCAAAAAACCAAGGTAGGTGATTGTGCTTGCGCCATAAGAAGCCCTTCTGGGCAATGCTGTTTAGCGAATTTCAAACTACTGGAGAAAGTTTTTTTTGTAGGTAATTAAATAATACCCACCCATAAGAGGCGCAATCTAGGCTACCAAAATTCACCTATTTTTCATCTCTTACACAGCCGTCACCGCCCGCCGTATCCCCAATTTATTCATCCGCGAACGCAAGGTATTTGGGTGTATTTCCAAAATTGCAGCGCTGCCATGCTCGCCAGAAATTTGCCATTGCACACTTTCCAATACTTTAATAATATATGCTTTTTCCATAGCGGCCAAAGGCAATAACCCTTGTGCATCAGCTGAATGGTTTAATTTAGGGTTATGTAATGCGGCAATTTTCAATGTTTGTTCGGGCGATAGAATCACTGCCCGTTCAATAACATTTTCCAGTTCACGAACATTGCCAGGCCAACTGTAGCTTAACAAATTATCCATGACAGTTTGTGGAATATGATTAATTTGTTTACTCATTTTCTGTGCATATTTACTCACAAACCATTGCACTAACAAGGCAATGTCATTTTTTCGCTCACGTAAAGCAGGAATTGTTAAAGGAAACACACTGAGTCGATAATAAAGATCTTCACGAAAATCACCAGCAGCCACCATTTTCTTTAAATCACGATGTGTTGCGGCAATCACTCTAACATTTATTTTAATGGTCTTAGAATCACCTAAACGTTCGATCTCGCCTTCTTGTAATACACGCAATAATTTGGCCTGTAGTTCTAAAGGTATCTCACCGATTTCATCCAGAAAAATCGTGCCTTCATGCGCTAATTCAAAACGTCCCATGCGTCGTGCTGTTGCCCCAGTGAAGCTACCTTTTTCATGACCAAACAATTCACTTTCAATTAAGTTGGCTGGCAATGCTGCGCAATTGACTTTAACTAAAGGCCGTGCATTTCTGGGGCTGAGATTATGCAAAGCACGGGCAAACAATTCTTTGCCCGTGCCGGTTTCACCTAAAATTAATACAGTAGTATCAGTCGGCGCAACTTGTTCAACTTGGCCTAAGACCGTTTTTAAAGCCTTACTATGACCGAGAATATCGGTAAATTTATGATTGAGATTAACCTGCTCTTGTAAGTAGCTATTCTCATCTTGTAAACGATTTTTTAACTGTTTGATTTCTGCTAAAGCTTGATTAAGCTTTTGGGCTGCGAGTTTTCGTTGACTAATATCACTGAATACTACGACAACCCCTTGTAGCTGTTTAGCATCCATGATGGGCGTACTCACAAAATCAACTGGAAAATTGCTACCATCTGCACGCCAAAATACTTTATCACTGGCTTCAAAGCGTTGCTTGCCCTGCATAATATTGTGTACAGGGCAGTATTCTTCAGCATTGGGTTCATCACGTCCAAAAACATTATGAATAGTTTGACCTTTTGGAGACTCTTGCGCCCAAGCCAACATTGCCGAAGCAGTCGGATTACTAAAAGTTAGCTGACCTTCACAATCGAAACCGCAAATCCCTTCCCCTGCAGCCGTCAGTACTAATTCACTACGTCGTTGTAAGACAGCCAATTCCGCTTCAGCTTGTTTTAATTTACTGACATCTTGGAAAACGACAACTGCGCCAACGATTGCGCTATTTTCCCAAATAGGGGTGCTGGTGTAATGTACGGGGAAACTACTGCCATCTTTACGCCAAAAAACTTCATGCGTGATATGGTGCACTTCACCATCTTTTAAGGCTAAATAAATGGGGCACTCATGCCGAGGATAAGGTTCACCATTGGCTTTGCTGTGATGATGCTGCATATGCCCCAGCTCACCCAGCACCTCTTGTTCAATCCAGCCAGTCATTTGCAGAGCAGCGGGATTCACAAAACTTATTCTACCATCTTTATCTAGGCCATAAATTCCATCTCCAGCTGAGCTTAAGATTAGTTCATAGCGGCGCAGAATTTGCAAGGTGTCAGTCATTCAGTGTTGCTCTTATGGTTTAAGGGACAAAAATTCAATTAGGTTAATAATATCACTTAATGAAATTTTGTAGATTTAATCCTTACATCACACGATGCGCTAAACTGACAATATTTTAATGGAGTTGATCTCAGCTGAAATTCACTATGCAGTAATATATGGTTGCAATTTCTAGTAATACAGGCATAACCAAGTAAACTTTGCTTTTACTTTCCTGAACTAATATAGTTGCTCCAGCGCGTTTACCCTGCTGAACAGCCAAGCTACTTTCTCCAGAACCATGCTTAGTACTAGCCATTGAGCATGTTAGAAAATCATCGTCATCAAAAGCAGTGCTAAAAATATCATCAAGCTTTTGTTGGTTATCCAATAATTCGTTAAGTGTGTCTATATCTATTGCTGCTGTCGTCATGTTACTAACCCCCGAATATTTACATCGTAAAATAATGTAAGACATTCTTTTTATAAAATTATTTTCCTTTACCGTGTCATTCAGGATACTCCAACGCTTGATATATAAAGTGAAACAGTTCGCATTCAGATGGATTATTTGTTGATCAGTTCGCCCTATACAAGCAGCTTAGAAAACGAATGATAGTAATTTTTGAGACACATAGGCAAAAAATAGTATAAATTATAGCGTTTACTCTGTTTCTAAATGAGGACCAAAAATGAGTATTAAGGTAAAACTAACAAAAACAATAATAAAAATGACTCCAAATAAATTAATTATTTGGGTGGCAAATATAGTACTAAAAGATATTGCAGCATTAACAAGTTTTAATTTTGATATTGATACGCGTACAGCATTCACGCAAGTACAACTTGTTGGTGAATCAGAAACCATTGATGTTTGGATTGATGGTTTTGCAGTGGTTACTGGTGAGGGTGAGTATCACTTTGTGATCGAAGCAGCGAGATCAAATCGTATCTGGTTGGGCAACATACTGTCACGTATTGTTGGGAAGAACTGGAAAATTCCAGTTCTTCCGCAAACAGCACCGTATATGGAATTTATTGCCGAGTTGTTTAAAGCAAACGATCCTGAACAAGAAGAAGACTAATGGGAGAAATCTCTCATTAAACAACATACGATACCAATCAAAATAATTAATTACTTTAGGCACAAGCTTTAGTAGGAATCTACTACGCGAATGGATTCCCGATAAAAAGACTTCGGGAATGACGGTATTAGGGTAATTATTTACTGGAATTGGTATGACATGATAGGCTGATTGAGATTTTTTATTAATCAGCCTTAAAAATGAAATCTGACATATCAGGATGCCCTAAGATGTCGGGTTTCATTTTATCTACATTACGCTTGACAAGCCCCCATTCAGCCTACAGCATTTATGAGCCGTTAATGGTAGTGACGTAACCTACCCCGCATATTGCTCCATCAATGCATCTTGTACCCGATACACATCACCTTCTACATAACTTTGCTGATAACTCCCATCACTACGCATAATCCAAGATTGTGAGTTATCCTTTAGGTAACAATCCAAATCACGCAATACTCTGGTCTTTAATTGCTTATACTCAAGAGGGAAACAAGTTTCTACCCGCCAAAACATATTACGTCCCATCACATCTGCACTAGCACAATAGACTTCAGGGGAGCCGCCATTTTCAAACATGTACACACGAGTATGCTCTAAAAATCGACCAATTATGGAACGCACTTCTATATTTTCTGAAATACCCTTTATGCCAGGTCTTAAAGTACAAATGCCGCGTACAATCAATTTAATTTCAACACCTGCTTGGGAAGCTTGATATAAGGCTTTGATGATTTTGTCTTCCACCACCGCATTCACTTTAAAGATAATTTTTGCGGGCAAGCCTTGCTTAGCAAATTCAGCCTCTCGAGCAATTTTATCGAGCAAGCCTTTATGCAAAGTAAAGGGGGATTGCAATAATTTATGCAGCTTAGTCACTTTGCCCAAACTGGTTAATTGTACGAAAACCTTACGCACATCTTCACCTAATTCTCGGTTACTTGAAAGTAACCCATAATCAGTATAAAACTTGGCTGTATTAGGGTGGTAGTTACCTGTGCCCAAGTGCACATAATCGCGAAATTTTTTACCTTCCTTACGCACGACCAAACACATTTTGGCATGGGTTTTATAGCCGACCACGCCATAGACCACATTCACGGCTGCATCTTGTAATTTAGCTGCTAAAGTAATATTGGCGCGCTCATCAAACCTAGCACGTAATTCAACCACTACAGTCACTTCTTTGCCAGCACGCGCGGCTTTCAGCAAGGCATTTACAATCGGAGAATCTGCACTGGTTCTATACAAAGTCTGTTTAATGGCCAATACATCAGGGTCAACAGCTGCTTGACGCACAAACTCAACGATAGGAGTAAATGATTCGTAAGGATGATGCAGTAAAAAATCCTGTTTCTTAATCGCATCAAAATAATTTTTATGCCGCGATAACTGTGCCGGCATTGAAGGTTTATAAGGTATGAACTTCAAATCAGGTCGATCAACCAAACCACAAATTTCCTGAACTCGGCTCAAATTAACCGGTCCATTAACCAAAAAGACTTGGTCATTAGTGATACCAAAACGCGCCGCCAAGAATTTAACGGTAGCTTCGGAACAATTGGCATCAATTTCCAAGCGTACTTCATCGCCATAATTACGCATGGTCAATTCACCTTCAACCGCATTCAGCAAATCGTCTATAGCATCATCATCGACATACAAGTCACTATTACGAGTGACTCGAAATTGGTGACAACATTTAACGGTCATACCATTAAATAACTCATCAACAAAGGCATGGATAATAGATGAAAGAAACACAAAATCATGCTCGCCGCTTTTAGTTTCATCAACTGGTAGTGGAATAATTCTTGGCAAAGAACGTGGAGCCTGCAAAATAGCTCGACCGCTATTACGCCCAAAAGCATCTTTGCCAGTTAAAGAAATAATAAAGTTTAAACTTTTATTTAAAATACGTGGAAATGGGTGCGCCGAGTCCAAGCCAACAGGTGTGAGAATGGGCAACAACTCTTCATGGAAAAATTTTTGTAGCCATTGCCGTTGTATATCACTCCAATCAGCACGCCGAATAAAACGTATATCCTGCTCTGCTAATTGCGGAATCATTAATTCATGCAATACTCGATATTGCTCAGCCACCAATTCATGTGCTTTTTCGGCAATCACATCTAACTGCTGCTGTGCATTTAGACCATCACTTGCCGTTATCAGTGGGTCCATTTCAGCCATTTGAATAACACTGGCCACCCTGACCTCATAAAACTCATCTAAATTGGAGCAAGAAATACATAAGTAATTCAAACGTTCCAATAAAGGTATATTCTCATCCTTTGCTTGCGCCAATACTCGATCATTAAATTCTAAAAGACTCAGCTCACGATTAAAATAGTAGGCGGGATCATCAAGATCCATAGTTTCGACTATTGTTGTGTCATCTGAGGTTTCTGTCATCATTTTTCTCTATGAATTAAATAAATTAGGTTAGGTTAAGGTTCTGCATAGAAGTCACTTCGGTAAAACTAGAGAAGCGCTGGTCTTTAACTTACATTTTATAATGCAAAACCGCGATTTCCTTGCAAACCACCTGTATGCACGGCAATAATCTTCTGCCCTGCTTTAAAATAACCCTGCCGAATTAAATCATAAAGGCCATACAGCATCTTTCCAGTATAAACAGGTTCTAATTTAATACCATGCGTTTGCTCAAATTTCTGCATAAAACTACGTAAATCAGGCTTTACTTTAGCAAAGCCGCCAAAGTGGTAGCCTAACTGAATAGACCAATCATTATTATGACACGAGGTATTTTTTAATATCTGCCGCATATCATCGTATAAAAAATCCGCGCCTTTTAAAGCAGCAAAACCTAATGCCTGCTTATCGACAGGCAAAACACTTATTACCCCTGCTAAGGTAGTCGCTGTACCACAAGGCACACAAACCACATCGTAATCGATATCAAATTCGTCGACTAATTCAGCAACGCCTCTTAAAGCAAACGGCATGGCTCCGCCTTCAGGCAGCCAATATTCACCTATTTGCAGATCTGGTAAAGCATCATGACGTTGATAATTTCTGAGTTCACGATAATCAGTGCGTGATACATAATCTAGCTGCATGTCCCAGTCCGTCATATCTTGCAAACTTGGGTTTAATATTGCTGGCTGCTCACCCCGAATTTTTGCCTTTGTTGCAATCTGTAGTGCCTTACCAACATAAGCCAAGGCATGCAAGTGATTAGAGTATGCCCCACCCATAGAAACAATGGTATGCGTATTTAATGACAAGGCGTGTTCTAAAATGTATTTAAGCTTACGCCATTTATTCCCTGAAATAATGGGGTGCAATAAATCATCACGCTTTAACCAAAGTTCAATACCTTGCTCATGAATAAAGGGCTCTTTAATTTGCACCAATATCGACGAGCTTAGTTGCTGTTCAAGAGCGAGTAACTGTTTATTCATTGCACACTTATTTCCAAGAGTTAATATCATTAGTATAACCAGTTTGGCAATACTACACAGTATAGAAAAGGGGAACTTACTTTAAATCAGGCAAAAAAAAGCCCCCTATATCTATTAAAAGACACAGGAGGCACAAATGTGAGTAATTATTTACTCTTATGATCACACTAGGAGGTTAAAAATCTTTGGGGATAAAACAATCTACTAAAATACTTTTTATACAAGACGCTGGGTTTTGTATAAAGTTCTATACAACATCATTAACAAGAATAACAATTAAACACGCTCAGCTGTTAATTTTGGCATGATATTACTCAAAACCGTAGAGCCAGCAAATAAGACTGTTGAGATAATGAACTGGCCTGAAATAAAGCCCCAAACACCTGCAATAAATAAAACACCGGTAGTAATATCTCTATTAAGTTCAGTCATGTTAATATCCTTGTTAAAATACGCTTTAAAAAATAAGTTTTGATTTGCAGGCTATTTTACCCTGCTTTTCTAAAACAACAATACACACATTATTAAACTAATTGTTTATAATTAGGAAACAATCGCTCATGTCAGAAGAAAATACCACTGAAGTTTTCGAAAAACTACGCAGCAATATGCCTTCTATAGGCTTTATTAACCGTAAAAAAAGAATTAAGGCCTATATAGAAATCACTAAAATAGCAGAATTCATGCTAGATAATGAAGAAATTTCTGCTGAAGAAATGTTATTTGTTTTTTCTTTATTGATGCGTAAATACTCCCCTTTTCAAAAATCTGCGATGATGACAGCACTTAGCCTAGATTCTTTGCCTAAAAATATATTATCACCTATAGGTTTGAAATTTGTCTTGGAAGTGCGCAAAAATCTGAGCTTACCTGATACGCATCACTCTGCAAAAAATAATAATGAAGATTCAGCTGAGAGCAAAGATGATTAACGACGTTAAGGTTCCTCACTATTCCTTCAGAACATAAAGTCACATTATGATTACCACCTTAAAAAAAATCTTTGCCAAGAAAAAGCCAATTGAGGATAATTTTGATTTTGTTCAGGAGGTTAATGACAACCCAAATTTTGTTACTGAGCCAGCAAAAATATTACAAATTCTAAAAGCCATCGAAAGTGACTCAGGCTTTTGTACCATAGAATTAAATAACTCGGATCAAATCTATAATTCACATATTATTGATGTACAAGAGCACAAAAAAATAATAATTCTTGATGAGTTAATCCCTCATAGTGGCAATCAGCTGCTACAACAAAGTAAACAGCTCAAGTTAACCACTTACCTTAATAATATCCACTTATCTATTGCTTTAACAGATTTAACTGCTGGGCATGCGCAAGGTATGGGCTATTATAAAGCTCCCTTTCCACATCGCATCTATTATCCACAACGCCGTAAGTCACCGCGTATCAATCTGACCACGCATAAAATGACATTTCAAGGCACCTCTAACCGTACTAATTTTTCGGTAGGGGGTACGGTTATTGATATTTCTCGGCATGGTATCGGTGTTATCGTAGACAATGCAATTGCCAGAATTCAACGTGGCGATCAACTGAATCGCTGTGTACTCACTTTACCTGATCATTCTAAGATTCATTTTGACTTAGTGGTACGATTTTCTAAACCTTATAGTAATAGTCGTACGAAATTAATCATTGGTGGGCATTACAGTGAAATAAAATCAAGTAAAGAGCAAAAACAGTTGGAGCAATTTTTTGCATTCGCAGAACGATCTGAAATTCGCAAGCAAAAAGATACCTGAGCTTTAATTTGTTATACTCTCATCATTAATAATTCAATCCACTCACAGGAGAAACAACAATGGGTTTTATGCAAGGCAAACGTGTTTTAATCGTTGGTTTAGCCAGCAATCGTTCTATTGCTTGGGGTATTGCCAAAGCAATGCACCGTGAAGGTGCTGAACTTGCCTTTACTTTTCAAAATGAAAAATTACAAGGTCGCGTAGAAAAAATGGCGGCAGAGTGTGATTCTAATTTCACTATTGAGTGTGATGTTAGCAGCGATGAGCAAATCGAAAATGTATTTACTGAACTAGGCAAACAATGGGATGGTCTTGATTGTATCGTACACTCGGTTGCTTTCGCTCCTAGAGAAGCGTTAGATGGTGATTTCGTTGCGGCAACAACACGAGAAAATTTTAGAATTGCACATGATATTAGTTCATATAGTTTCACTGCATTAGCCAGTGCAGGCCGTGAAATGATGAAAGGACGTAATGGATCATTACTAACACTTAGTTATTTAGGTGCTGAACGCGCTATTCCAAACTACAATGTCATGGGTGTTGCCAAAGCTAGCTTAGAAGCTAATGTGCGCTATATGGCCGTTGCTCTAGGTGCAGAAGGCACACGGGTTAATGCAGTTTCTGCAGGCCCTATTAAAACACTTGCTTCTGCAGGGATTAATAACTTTAAATCAATGTTAAGTAAAGCTGCTGATACCGCACCGCTAAAGAAAAATGTCACCATTGATGAAGTAGGTAATGTTTCTGCCTTTCTATGTTCTGACTTAGCGTCTGGTGTGACTGGTGAGATTACTTATGTTGATGGTGGGTATAATATTGCGGGTATTGCATCTTCTTAATGGCAGCGCTTGGTTACGTTATCTACGCTACACTAGATAAGCCAACCTATAGTCCCTCTCATTAGCAACTGATAGTAATGTAGCGCAACAATCATGATTGTTGCGCTACATTATCCACACTTCCCTAATAAAACCAGCACATGCAATGTATGCTGCTCAATCAAACAAGTCCAGCTGCCGATAAGTCAAATTTTGCTGTTCTAACGAAGATAAAGTCACGCCTAATAGACGTATTTTATTCTCCCCTATCCGATCTTTTTGCAATAAGCGTTGGAAAACAGTGGCATTAATTCTGTGTATTTTTATCGGACTATTAAACGTTAAGCTGCGGGTAATTTGCTGAAAATCATGATATTTAACTTTAATCGTTAAGGTTCTGGCAAAGAGTTTTTTAGCCTGCACTTTTAATAAAGCTTTTGCTAAAAGCTGATGCAACTGCTGGTAAATTTCTGCACTATCCTGCAAATCTTGCGCATAAGTAGTCTCAGTACCAACAGACTTACTCACTCGATCTGTTCGTAGCAGCCTATCATCAATGCCTTGGGCAATTTTATAAAAAAACGTCGCGGCTTTACCAAAATGCTGTTGCAAAACCGGCAAAGAAAATTGACGTAAATCAGCACCATTTTGAATACCTAAAGCATGCATTTTACGTTCAGTCGCTTTACCCACACCATGAAACTTGCCTATCGGTAATTGCGCAACAAAGTCACTACCTTGCTCAGGTGTAATCAAATATAAACCATCAGGCTTATCCATATCTGAGGCAATTTTTGCAAAGAACTTATTATAGGAAATACCCGCCGAAGCAACCAATCCCGTTTCAGCTAAAATTTGCTGCTTTATGGCTTGAGCAATACGGGTAGCTGAACCTTGGAATAATTCGCAAGCACTGACATCCAAATAAGCTTCATCTAAAGAAAGAGGCTCTACCAGCTCAGTATATTGATAAAAAATCTGCCGTATGTGTTGCGATGCTTGCTTATAGGCATCAAAGCGTGGTTTTACAAAGATAAGCTGCGGACAAAGTCGGTACGCTCTAGAAGAAGGCATTGCCGAGTGTATTCCGTACTGCCTAGCTTCATAACTACAAGCAGCTACTACACCACGACTATCGGGCGCACCACCCACTACAATCGGTTTATTTTGATACTTTGGATTATCACGCTGCTCAACGGCTGCAAAAAAAGCATCCATATCAATATGAATGATCTTACGCAAGGCAGCTGGCATTATTGCAGAGATGAGATATAAATAGTGTTCAGGTTACGCTATCCAGCAAAGCACAGATAACGTAACCCAACATTGAATGCCAAACAAGAATTTGTTGGCAAATAAACTTTATTTCTTATTAACCAATTCCTTATTAGCCAATACTTCTTCCGTCAAACCCCAGTCAGAAAAAGGAAATGGCTTTTCGTCAGTATTAAAGGTCATAAATAATAAAATATGATATAAATACGCCGCTAATTTCTGGCCAAAGCCTAAGATATGCTGGTTGTTTTTACCTGTTATTAAAGTAGAGGCAATCTGTAATAACACCACTACCCAAATTAAGGTGCGTACCACACCTGCAATCACCGCAAACACCACAATAAAAGCAATACGTTTCCAAGTACTGATTTCCTGCAAATTTTTATTAACTTCTTCTTCCATAATAACCATTAACCTCTATTCATTACATCACGCAAATCAAGTGCAGCAGCGGCAGCACGTGATACATAACTCGCCATTGCCAAAGAATAGTTAGCAAAGATTCCAAAGCCATCACCATTCAAAATGACAGGACTGGTAATCGGTGCCAACGCATTTTCCATCTCATGAATCATGATATCCAAGGTATCCATTGCACGTTTATCTTCAATAATATCTCTAAAGTCATGCTTAACGGCTTTTAAGATATGTAACAAAGCCCAGCATGAACCACGCGCCTGCCAAAATTCATTATCAATCTGTAACCAAGGTGTTTGCGAAATGGCTCCTGGTTTATCCAAGGCCATATCATAGGCTTCAAAACGTGCAGTACTGGCACTTAAACGCGTAGAAACACCGCCCAAACGTTTAATGATAATTTCGACATATTGCCATAAATTATCTGCCCTGGAATAAAAGTGTCCCGGATTTTTGTGGGTAGGATCTGCCAAACGTGTCATATATGAATGTAAGGCTTCAATGCCTTTTTCATATTCCGCTTCAGTAGAAGGCAGTGCCCATGAATTATGCTCATAGTAAAAATAAGGCTCGGCCATCGCCAAATCAGGGTCTTCAGCTGATTGCGATTGGGAACGTGCTAAATGGTTACGCAATGCCGAAGTCGCATCCCGTAACATGATTAATACGCCATATTCCCAACTGGTAATATTATCTAAATAAACTCCTGGCACCCCCACATCATTGGTAATGTAACCACCTGATTTATACAATAATGTCTCGGCAATATGCGCTAAAGTATTCGCATAGACATACCCATCTGGTATGTTATCTAAACCCTCTCTTTCTTGTCTGATTTTCGCTTCTTCGATAATATCAAAATTATCAGGCTCAATACTCCAGTAGCCTCCTAATGCAATGACGGCCACTACGGTAATAACCGAGATAGCCCCCAGAAACCAAGCAAATCCTTTCTTTTCCGCATCTTCCGAAAAATCTTGTTCAGACATTGTATTTAAACCTATTTCAATTGTTATGCTCCAAACTTAGGCTATCAAAATAGACCTAAAATAGAGTACCTTCCATTACTTAAATGTTTCTTATAATAGCATTTTATCCACTAGAGACATAGATTAAAAAAACAAGGAAGGAGAAAATAAGTTAGGGAGCATAGCCATAAAAATTTCATTTTCCAACACCTATATTAATTGGCTTGAACTTAATAGGACTACTCGGCAAACAAAGAAAAGCTTTACTTAAGTATCAATCAGATTTTTTGGCTCGCGGATGCGCTTGATCATAGACATCAGCTAAGTGCTGAAAATCTAAATGGGTATAGATTTGAGTAGTACTGATATTCTCATGGCCGAGTAATTCTTGCACTGCCCTTAAATCTTGACTGGCTTCTAGTAAATGTGTGGCAAAGGAATGCCGCAACATATGCGGGTGCACTTGTTCAGTCACCCCTTTTTTAAGACACCATTGTTTTAAGCGTAATTGAATACTGCGATTCCCTAAACGCTTGCCTTTAGTACTGGTAAAAATAGGTTCTTCGTTAACTATTGCAGAAGGCGGCCTGACTTGCAGCCATGCTTGCAAAGCAGCGATAGCATGTCTACCAACAGGTAACAGACGTGATTTCCCCCCCTTGCCTTTAACAACTTTCAGTTGCTTA
This sequence comes from Methyloprofundus sp., assembly GCA_016592635.1. NCBI lineage: Bacteria > Pseudomonadati > Pseudomonadota > Gammaproteobacteria > Methylococcales > Methylococcaceae > Methyloprofundus > Methyloprofundus sp. Next base: position 925,971 of record AP023240.1, on the reverse strand, counting down.
TCATGCAAATCCAAATCATTGATATTTAAGGCACTCAACTCACTCAAGCGTAGACCTGAAGAATAGAATAATTCAAACATAGCTAGATCACGCACTTCCAAGACGGAACTAGTGCCTGCATCCAACAAACCACTGACTTGATCAACATCCAGAATTTTGGGGAGCTTTCTGGCTTGCTTGGGAGCTTGCACATGTTGTGCAGGATTATGATCTGCTTGCCCTATTTTCATTAAATAGAAATAAAAACTTCTGATGGCCGATAGTTCACGTTGTAAACTTTTACTACTTAATCCACCACGATGGCGCTCAGCGATATGCTTTAAAATATTATTAGCCGTTACATCAACCCATTGCAAAATGCTCTGCTGACAACAAAAGTGAGCTAAACGTTTTAAATCTCGTTGATAACTACTGACAGTATGCACGGACAATCTTTTCTCAACCGTCAGTTGCTGTAAAAAATCACTTAGTTGCTGCTCGGCGAGTGCTTGCATAACTTAAGACTGTTTTAATAAGGCCGCAAAACGTGTACCAATAATTTCACTCATTTGCGTTAAAAACAGATGCCCCATACTGAAATGAAACTTCTCTGCATCACGACTACCGATAGCTAATAATGCTTCTATCTCGGTAAAGGCCATTGGGATAATCGCACAAGACTGTACTTCCAGTGCATTATCTGCAAACAAAAATTTAGCTTGTGCCAAAGTAGGCCGACCACAAAATGCCTGATTACTCTTCAATTCTTTACTAAAATTCGCCAAATCTTCACATTCAGGATCAATAAATAAATCTGCAATAGCCACATCATGCTCTACATCAGTAATAATTTTGACTGTAAAAAAATCAGTTAAGAAGCATTCAGCCAACACTACATTCAAATTTTCTATCGCAACTTCCAAGCTGTCCGCTTCCAAAACTGCCAGCGTCAGTTCATGCATTTTATTGGCTGAATTATCATTATCGCGTGCAATTTCAATCAGCGCATTCAGTTGGGTTTCCATTTCATGATGGCGCAAACGAAATAATTCCAATTGTTTCGAAATCAGTGAAACAGCACTTCCACTAGGATGTGGAATACTAATATTCTCTAACAACTCCAAGTGTTCATGAAAAAATTCTGGGTGCTGTTGTAAATAGGCCTCTACTTCTTTAGACTCAAGCTCACTCATAACTCTATACTTCCCTCAAATACACTGATTGCTGCGCCAGTCATAAAAACCGGATGCTCACGACCTTGCCAATGAATTTTCAATTTACCGCCTGGCAATTCGACAATAACATCGTTATCTAATAATTTTTGTTCGATAGCGATAATAACGGCAGCACAAGCACCACTACCACAAGCCAGAGTTTCCCCTGCACCGCGCTCATACACACGTAATTTTATATTATTACGATCAACGATCTGCATAAAACCGATATTAGCGCGCTCAGGAAAAAATGGGTGACTTTCTAAAGCTTCCCCTAGTTCATGTACAGGTGCAAGTTGCACATCATTAACTTGCAATACCGCATGTGGATTCCCCAAAGATACCGCACCAAAAGCTTTCTCTACGCCATTAACATCGACTGTATAAAACTTCTCTTCTTGCTCAGTACGTAATGGAATTAAGGCTGGATTATGCCTGGGCACTCCCATATTAACCGTAATCAAACCGTCATCATCAAAGGTTAATAATAGTTGCCCAGCATGGGTATCAACTAGAATATTATCTTTATAGGAAAGTTTTTTATCACGAATAAAGCGCGCAAAACAACGCGCACCATTACCACACTGCGCCACTTCACTACCATCTGCATTAAAAATACGATAGCGGAAGTCGGCATCAGAATGCTGTGCATATTCGACTAATAAAATCTGATCACAGCCTATGCCAAAATGTCGATCGGCAATAAAACGAATTTGCTCGGGGCTTAACTTCATTTCCTGGCGCACCGCATCAATCACGACAAAATCATTGCCTAAGCCATGCATTTTTGTAAATTCAATTAACATCTACTATTTCCACTTAACGCTATACCTTCTGTAGGAGGGGCCTTTGGCCGCGAAATATACACAAGAACGAAATTCAATAATACTCGTTCCTAACGGTCGCGACCAAAGGCCCCTCCTACACTATTAATATCATATGGTTTAAGGCAATAAATGCTCGCCAGCCCATAACTGTAGGATACTTTCCCGTTCACGTACCAAATGCACTTCCTGTTTATCGACCATGACTTCAGCAACTTTAGGGCGTGAATTATAATTAGAACTCATGGTAAAACCATAAGCCCCCGAAGAACGTATTGCCAATAGGTCACCTGAAGATAAAGCCAATAAACGCTGCTTACCTAAAAAGTCCCCTGTTTCACAAACTGGCCCAACAATATCCCACTCTTGCTCAACTGCTTGACTACCAAGTTGTACGGGAATAATAGCTTGCCAAGAACTATACAAAGATGGCCGTACCAAATCATTCATCGCTGCATCGACAATGGCGAAGTTTTTTTCTTCAGTTGGTTTTAAATACTCGACTTTAGTCACTAAAATTCCAGCATTTCCCGCTATCGCGCGCCCAGGTTCTAGTAAGATCTCCAAATCATTAGCACCAAGGTGCTCTAAAATAGCGTTCACATATTCTGCTGGCTCGGGGGGCGTTTCATCGTTATAACAAATACCCAACCCACCGCCTAAGTCCAAATGATGCAGTACAATACCTTCAGCCTTCAAGGTCGCAACAATTTTTAACACTCGATCCAAAGCATCTAAAAATGGCTGTGTTTCCGTTAACTGTGAGCCAATATGACAATCAATACCGACTATTTTTACATTTGACATGGCTGCGGCACGCCGATATTCATCTAAAGCAGAATCTATATCAATACCAAATTTATTTTCTTTCAAACCAGTGGAGATATAAGGGTGAGTTTTTGCATCCACGTCCGGATTCACTCGAAAAGAAACGGGGGCGACTAAACCTAACTCAGCTGCTATTTGGTTAATACGGTCTAATTCGCCTTTAACTTCAATATTAAAACAGCGGATACCTATTTCTAAAGCAGCCTTGATTTCATCGGCACGTTTACCAACACCCGAAAAAACAATTTTTTTAGGATCACCTTGTGCCGCTAATACGCGCTGTAATTCACCCAGCGAAACAATATCAAAACCTGACCCTAATCGCGCCAAGACATTTAAGACGGCAATATTGGAATTAGCTTTGACAGCATAACAAATCAGATGCGCCTGCTGACCAAATGCAGTATCAAAGGCATGCCAATGCCGTTCAAACGTTGCTTTAGAATAAATATAACAAGGTGAGCCATGCTCAGCGACAATATCAGCCACAGCGACATCTTCAGCAAACAAGCTGTTGTCACGATAATTAAAATAATCCACTACTTACTTCTCGCCTCTTCTGTTGGGTTTTCTAACGGCATATATAAAGGCCCTTGCTGGCCACATGCGCTTAATAAAAAAGTCATTACTAATATAGTATAAATTCGCGCAAATATCATATCATTAAGCATAAATAAGTGTAGGTAACCAAGTTGCTAATTCAGGAAAATACGCCAAAATGCCTAAAAGCAATAATTGAATGGCAATAAAAGGCATTACGCCTTTATAAATTTGCCCTGTCGTCACTTCGGCTGGCGCAACTCCGCGCAAATAAAATAAGGCAAAACCAAAAGGTGGTGTTAAAAAAGAGGTTTGCAAATTAAGGGCAATCATAATCCCTAACCAAATGGGATCCAAGCCCATTGCCAAGAGCACCGGCCCCACGATCGGTACAATTACAAAAGTAATTTCGATGAAATCCAGCACAAAACCTAACAGAAACATCACCAACATCACGATAAAGAGTGCGCCAAATTTTCCACCAGGTAAATCAGATAATAACTCAACTATCAGTTCGTCTCCTTCAAAACCCCTAAAGACCAGAGAAAATAAAGCAGCCCCGATTAAAATCATAAATACCATACTGGTAATTTGCGTGGTATTACGCATCACGTCTTGTAGAATCGCTAACGTCAACTGACCATTACTAATTGCCAAAAACAGGGCACCTACCGCACCTACCGCCGCTGCTTCAGTCGGCGTAGCTAAGCCACCAATAATTGAACCCAATACTGATAAAATAAGTAATAAAGGTGGGAGCAGACTTTTTAATATACGCAGATAAAAACTAGACTCGTGTCGTTCTGTTTTAGCTGGCTTAGGCATGGCATCAGGTCGCAGCCATGCAGTCACACTAATATAAATCAAGTACATGAATACTAGTAGAACACCTGGCACTAATGCACCTGCAAATAAGTCGCCTACCGAAATCGTTTCTGGAGCAAATATGCCCATTTCTAACTGTGCTTGTTGGTAGGCTGTCGAGATGACATCACCTAATAAGACTAACACAATAGATGGTGGGATTATTTGTCCCAAGGTTCCCGAGGCACAAATAATCCCACAAGAAATCGCAGGATCATAACCGCGCTTTAACATTGTCGGTAATGACAATAAGCCCATAGTCACCACCGTCGCACCGACAATGCCAGTACTAGCTGCCATCAGCATGCCAACAATAGTCACCGCAATGCCTAAGCCACCATGCAAGGAACCAAACAGCTCTGCCATGGCCTCTAATAAAGACTCAGCAATTTTAGCACGTTCCAGTATCACCCCCATAAACACAAACAATGGCACTGCGATCAAGGTTTCATTATTCATAATACCAAATAAGCGATTTGGTAATGCGGCTAGAAAATCAGGATCGAAAGTATCCATTTGTAAGCCTAATAAAGCAAACATTAATGCCGTTCCGCTCAACACAAACGCAACTGGATAACCAGATAGCAGTACGATAAAAACCGCCAAAAACATCCATAAGGCCATATAACTATCCATGAGTGACCTCTGCTGGTGCAAATAAATAGACTATTTTCTGCATTAATAATGCCACTGCCTGCAAAACCAAGAGGCCTGACATAAGTAACAAGCAACTTTTTAATAAATAAACCAGCGGCAAGCCCCCCGAATTACGCGAGCTTTCCATTATGCCCCATGAGTCCATGACATATTCCCAGCTACTCCAGAAAATAAAGCCCGCAACAGGTAGCAATAATAATAAGGTGCCCATTAAATCAATCCACGCTTGTACCTTAGGAGTACATTTTTGATAAACAATATCAACCCGCACATGCCCATCTTGCTTTAAGGTATAGGCCGCGCCCAACATAAAGACGATGCTATGCATATAGATAACGGATTCTTGTACCGGCACCCAACTGAGGTCAAACAAGTAACGCAAAATAACAATAGCGAAAGTCACCAATACCATTGCTAACGTTAGCCAAGAAATACTACGCCCTACGCATTCATTGAGCGCATCAATGCCAGCCGCACTCTGCCGCAGATAAGAAAAAAGTAATGCCATATAATATTTTTAGGAACCAATCATGATTAGCTGATAAGCTATATTATAAGGTGAAACGCGAGTAATATGTCATTTTATCGTGTTGGAATTTAATGCATTACTTTATGTGGAGGGGCTTTTAGCCGCGACCTGTAGCCTACCTAACACACTCTTAAAACCCACATTTCACTGCCACTCAATCATCAGGACACTGCCCATGAAAAAATTTATCAACGAAGTCGATAGCCTCTTTACAGAAAGTATCCGTGGTTTTGCCAAAGCACATGCCGACATAGTGAGCCTTTATGATGACCCTTGCTACATTACCCGCAACCAAATACGCAAAGACAAGGTTGCCATTATTTCTGGGGGCGGTTCAGGGCATGAACCTCTGCATACAGGCTTCATTGGCAAAGGCATGCTAGATGCCGCTTGCCCTGGGCAAATTTTTACCTCCCCTACTCCTGACCAAATGCTGGCAGCTGCAGAAGCAGTAACAGGCGATGCAGGCGTGCTGTTTATTGTTAAAAACTATGCAGGCGATGTCATGAACTTTGAAATTGCCACTGAAATGCTGGACTGTCCCAACGCATCAGTACTAATTGATGACGATGTCTCTCTGCCTAAAAATCATAGCACAGGTCGACGTGGTGTTGCGGGCACTTTAATTGTTGAAAAAATAGTGGGAGCAGCAGCGGAAAATGGTGCTGATTTAGCGAGTTGTGTGGCGATAGCAGAGCGAGTCAACACTAATACTGCATCAATGGGTGTGGCATTAAGCAGTTGCACTGTGCCAGCTTTAGGTCAACCAACTTTTGATATAACCGAAACCGAAATGGAAATGGGCGTTGGTATCCACGGCGAACGTGGCCATGAAACGCTAGCCCTTGGCAATGCAACTGCAATTGTCAACACAATCTGCACTGCAATAGAGACTGACCTGCAACCAAAACAAGGTCAAACAGCTTTGCTACATGTTAATGGCTTAGGTGCTACTCCACTCATGGAACAATATTTAATTTATGACTTGGCAGCTCAATTTTGGGAGCAACGCGGCATTAATATTCAACGCTCTTTAGTCGGTAACTACACAACCTCACTAGATATGGCAGGGATTTCTATTACCTTAACTTTATTAGATGATGAGATGCTAAAGCTATGGGATGCACCTGTGCATACTTCTAATTTGCGTTGGGGCTGCTAAAGGAACATTCAGACTGAATAATGGTTAAAATTAAAATTTAACCGACAAATTGAAAGCAATACTCAGGCTGCTCTTATACTCATAACAGCAGCCTGAGCTGCAAAAAGTATCAGTACCGCCATCAATTTTCTGTAGATTGCAGCAAGTCCTCAGAAAATACCACAACTTGATTTTTACCACTACTTTTCGCTTTATACATTGCTAAATCTGCATAATGAATAAAAATATCTATATTTTCACCCTGCTCTTGTAGGTCATCTTGCTTCATACAATACATCCCAATACTGACACTAATAGAGACATCTTGTTGCTTAAAAGTCCATTGTAATGCAGCAATAGCCTCCCGAATTCTATCAGCAAAAACGACTCCATTAGCGCAATCTGTTTTGCGAAATAAAACAACAAACTCTTCACCACCAAAACGTGCCACAATATCGGACTCGCGCATCTGACTGGTTAATACCTTGGCAACATCAATGAGAACCAGGTCACCATTATTATGCCCATAGCTATCATTAACTGCCTTAAAATAATCCAAATCAAGTAATAATACACACAAAGTATCGCCATAACGTTTTGACATGGCTAGTGCTTTGCTAGCATGCGTATAAAAAAAACGACGATTATATAACTGCGTTAAACTATCAATCATCGATAGATTTTCAAAGCGCTGCTTCAAAATAGTGGCTTCTTCAAGTGCCTTTTGCAAGTGCTCAGTTTTTAAAGCAATCTGCTGCTCCATTTGCTGAAATAAACGGAAATTACTGAGCATTTGCCCCAGCATATTTTTATAAATTTCCAATAACCGAATATGCCAGTCTGAAAAGTGATTAGCTTCTGGGTGCGATATATTTAACACACCGAACAACTCTCCCAGTGCCATAACAGGTACACTTATAATTGAGCCTGGCATAAAAGCTTTCTGAGTAGCTGAAAACCGACTATCACTGACACAGTTTGTACAGTGTTGCAGCTCTCCACTTTGCGCCGCTAAGCCAATGACGCCCTCTCCCATCTTAAATGTCAATGGCGTATAGTTTTCCGTTTGTCCTGTTAGTGCTTCATTACTACTTAAACCTGTCAAATTAACTAATTCATCTTCAGTCGTTTTAATAAAAAATGAACATCGTTCCATATCTTGGTTACTAATTAAGACATTCAACGCCTCTCGAACAAGCTGCTTATCACTAATCCCTTGCAGGTTATCAATTTCAGACAAAGCCCTGACAGCTGATAATGAGCTCAACAAATCCACTAGAACATCATGAAACCCAAGTACGTCAACATTTTGTATATCCATAGCTTGCATAAATTACCCACTAACCAAGGTTTGTACCAATACTCTAAAATCTTCCATCTGCATGGACACTTCATTTTTAATACCAAGTAACTGCACTTGCTTTAAGTCTAAAAACGGTAATAAATCAGCCACACTCCGCTCCGAAAACTCTTCAGTATTCTCGTTAATCATCTTAACCAATAATGACGCAATTTTTAATAATACAATAGCGGGTAACTCATCACCTGAATAATTGCTATCTAAATAATTATTAGTTATTTGCTGAAAAGCCTCCGGCAATTGCCAGCTGCGCAATAAATATCCACCAATCATATATTGGTTAGTTGCATAATAGTGAGCCATTAACTCACCTAGAGGCTCTGAATCTCTACTTTCTTGTAAAAATAAGCTGTCCATCGCATCAGGATATACATAGACTGCTGCTAACAAACCAATATCCAACAATATTCCAGCAGTGTATAACGATGCAGGGTCAAGGTCTTTTCGTCTTAACACTTTGGCAATTTTTTGCGCACAAATGGCTGTTAATAGGGCATTATGCCAAAAACGTTCGGCATCAAAATGACTGCATTTACTACTATCTAAGGTCATATTAAGTAAGACACTTAAACTCAAACTTTTGACTAATTTTAAGCCTAGTACATTGATAACAGCGACTCGTAAATCCGTAACCTTTCCGGCATAACCAAAGTAAGCTGAATTAGCCAAGCCCAATAGACGCGCCACTAAAATAGGTGAAGAAGAAATGATACGCACTAAGTCTTCCAACTCAATATCCGGATCATTAATAGCCGCCAAAATATTCCCACTTTCTTCAGGTAGGGCAGGTAAATTTTTTAATTTAGAAATATCTAACTGTTTGATTTCAATTTCTGGCATTTTTTCAGGTATGGTTTATTTTAAGCTATTATTATTCCAGGTTTTGGGCATTTATTTTTAATGCAACCCTCAATTGTCGAAATGTCTCATTTGGTATTGCATCACTGCAAATCAGTAAATTACGGTGCTGACTAGCTACTTTGATATGCAAGACAATAATAAATGAAGTGATAACACTCGAATTTATAATTTGTATCGCAAAAAACTGCTGTGAAGTAGCCAACTGCCATGCAAATTCTTTAGTGTATTTTATGGTTCCTAAATAATACCCCTGCCTGTATCGCTGTACATGAAAATAAAAACTACAACAAACTAATACTATTAATAATAATTTCACCAGTAATAAAGCACCAATGACTATGCAGCTAAGTATAGCTAAGAAATGTACTGTAACAATAAAAATAAATAGAGACTGTGACTGATGTATCTCAATGAATAAAGGTGGTTCGAATTTTGCCAACGATTGCCCTCAAGTCACCTGTATCGGGTTCATTATTTAAAAAAAAATAAGCTAACAATTTGTCATCTTCAAGTTCTAACAAAGCGACAAAATCCCGCTGTTCCACAGCTGTAGCTGCAATATACTCAAGTTCCAGATAAGCATTTAAAATAACATCCAACTCTTTAACGCCACGCCGACATTGCCAACGTAGGCGTTTAATGTCCAGCATTATAGTATTAACCTTCTTGCCGCACTAAGAGCATTTTTTTAATTTCACCAATCGCTTTAGCAGGATTTAATCCTTTGGGACAAGTATCAGTACAGTTCATAATGGTATGACAACGAAATAATTTAAAAGGGTCTTCCAGCTCATCTAAGCGTTCCCCCGTATGTTCATCACGACTATCATTTAACCAACGATAGGCCTGTAATAATACAGCAGGCCCTAAATAACGTTCACTATTCCACCAATAGCTGGGACAACTTGTTGAACAGCAAGCACACAACACACATTCATACAAGCCATCTAATTGCTTGCGTTCCTCAACACTTTGCAATCGTTCACCATCAGCAGGAGTTGCCGATTCAGTCTCTATCCAAGGTTTAATAGAAGCATATTGTGCATAAAAGTGGGTCATATCTGTCACCAAATCTTTGATGACATCCATATGCGGTAATGGAAAGATTCTGATGGGACCTTTATAATCCGCAATGGCTTTAATACATGCCAAGGTATTTTTACCATTAACATTCATGGCACAAGAACCACACACACCTTCGCGACAAGAACGTCTAAACGTTAAACTACTATCAATTTCATCTTTGATTTTCAGAATTAAATCTAAAATCATCTCACCACATTGGTCTAAGTCAATATCATAACTATCAATCCGTGGATTATCATCAGTATCAGGATCCCAGCGATATACTTCGACTCGTTTAATACGTGTTGCACCATCGGGCGCAGCAAAGAAATTGCCTTTTTTGACAGCCGAGTTTTTTGGTAAAGTAAATTCAACCATTAATAAACCCTCTTTTTCGGTGGAATCATATCAACTTCATCCGTTAAGGTGTACATATGTACTGGTCGATAATCAATTTTTACCGCATTATTTTCTAGCCATAATAATGAATGTTTTAACCAGTTTTCATCATCCCTTTCCGGAAAATCATCACGCGCATGGCCGCCACGACTTTCAGTACGATTTGCGGCAGCTGACATGGTCACCATCGATAAATCGAGCAAATTAGTTAATTCCAGAGCTTCAACTAAATCGGTATTCCAAATTAAGGAATGATCTGTTAACTTCACATCACTAAAAGAATCCCGAATCTGAGCAATTTTTTGCTCGCCCTCAGCCAGCATATCGCCCGTTCTAAAAACTGACGCATGTTTTTGCATGGTTTTTTGCATTTGCAAACGAATATCTGCTGTTTGCAATTTACCTTCTGCAAAACGAATAGCACCAAAACGCTCTAGCGCCTTATCATACACACCTTCTGCTAACGGTTTATGCGGTGTGCCTGGTTTTATCAATTCAGCACAGCGTATTGCTGCAGCACGGCCAAAAACCACCAAGTCTAATAAGGAATTAGAACCTAAGCGGTTAGCACCATGTACTGACACACAAGCTGTTTCACCAATGGCCATTAAACCGGGAACCACTTTATCAGGATCACCATCCTGCAAGGTAACAACCTCCGCTTTATAATTAGTCGGAATCCCGCCCATATTATAGTGTACCGTCGGTATCACTGGGATAGGTTCCTGAGTCACATCAACCCCTGCAAAAATACGTGCTGTTTCGGTTATGCCAGGTAAACGCTCATGAATGACAGCTGGATCCAAATGTTGAATATGCAAATAAGCATGATCCTGTTCAGCACCAACACCTCGACCTGCATTAACTTCCATAGTAATAGCACGACTAACGACATCGCGTGAGGCCAAATCTTTTGCATGCGGCGCATAACTCTCCATAAAGCGCTCGCCTTTAGAGTTCGTTAAATAGCCACCTTCGCCCCGCACACCTTCACTGATTAAACAACCAGCACCATAAATTCCTGTGGGATGAAATTGGATAAATTCCATATCCTGTAATGGTAAACCGGCTCGCAATACCATCGCACTGCCATCCCCCGTCACCGTATGCGCTGAAGTACAGGAGAAAAAACAACGCCCATAACCCCCTGTTGCCAAAATAGTGGTATGCGCTTTAAAAACATGCAAAGAACCATCGTCCAAGCACCATGCCAATACGCCACGACATGCGCCATCTTCCATAATTAAATCAATGACGATATATTCAATAAAGAACTCGGCATCATGCTTTAGTGATTGCTGATAGAGAGTATGTAAGATGGCATGCCCCGTGACATCAGCTGCCGCACAGGTTCTTTGTGCAGTGCCCTCACCAAAATGCGTGGTCATGCCACCAAACGCACGCTGATAAATTTTGCCATCTTCATTGCGCGAAAAAGGCACCCCATAGTGCTCTAATTCCAAAACTGCAGGAATGGCTTCACGACACATATATTCAATCGCATCCTGGTCACCTAACCAATCAGAACCTTTAACGGTATCATACATATGCCAACGCCAATCATCTTCACCATTATTGCCAAGTGCGGCACTAATGCCACCCTGAGCAGCTACCGTATGACTACGCGTTGGAAATACTTTGGAAATACAGGCTGTTTTTAACCCTTTTTCCACCATGCCAAAGGTTGCACGTAAGCCCGCACCACCCGCACCAACAACTAAAACATCATGTTCGTGCTCAATAATTTTATAATTATCTTTCATCTAGTTATCTATCCTGCGGCAATAGCGATACCAATAGCATAAGCAAGTGTTGCCAATGCAGCACCTGTAAAAGCTAATTTAACGAGCCAAATTGATACAATTTTAAGCCATTCAGGGCTTAGATAATCTTCAATAACAACTTGTATACCTAATGCGGCATGATAAAAACCTACCAATGCCCAAGCAAGTAATAGTGCGAGGTTAACAGGGCTTGCTAGCCACTGCTTCATTTCAGGGTAAGTCGCTTGAAAAAGCTGTTGTAAAAACAGAATAAACCAAAATGATAGAGGAATTAAAGCCACAGCTGTGACCCGCTGCATCCACCAATGGCGGGTGCCACTTTTTGCCGAACCCAGTCCACGCGCTTTAGCTAAAGGAGTTCTATATGCCATTTTTAACCCCCTAAATTAACAAATAAGAAACTGATAAAGGTGATTGCAATAGAGGCAAATAACTCTAATATAATGTAATAATTCATTAGCACCTTATCATAGCCCTCGCCTGCATCCCATATCAAATGGCGCACACCATGACAAAGATGAAAAAATAAGGCATACACCATCAACCATAAAGCTATTTCAACAAAGGGCTGCTGAATAAACTGTTGCATCGCTGTAAAACTGCGTTCTCCATCTTGGATCATTGCTAAGCTGACGACAAATAACACTAGGCCAGCAGCCAACAACACGCCAGTCATTCTATGCGTGACTGATATGACTGCGGTTAGTGGAAGTCTATATACCTGCAAATGCGGCGAAAGCGGCCTTTTTCTCTGTTCCATAGCATCATTGTCCTACTTAGAATTAATACCCTCATAATACAGATTAGCTAACAATTATTCCAACTAGAATTGATATTTCTGGGCTAACTCACAAAAAATTACTCTAGAGCATGCCTATTGATATTCTAACTGCCAAAAAATAAATATGAAGCAACTACTTATAAGTCAAAAATTGACTATCACATAAATTATTTAAATATATACCAGATAAATCCAAGCCAACTTACCAACAACAATAGCCAAGGAAGCCAATGCTGGCGATAGATAACATCATGAGTTGCTATTTCTGTCTCTGCAACAAGCTCATCATGTTGATTTATTTGCCCGGATACTTTTTTAAGCTTTTTGTTTAATTCGCGTGACTTTTCTTTTTGTTGTTTTTTGTACTGCTCAATACCCTTTTGAATCCCTTGGGCAATTAACTTAGTTTGTTCTTTAGTTTGCCCTGGCCGTTGCGTTGCCTTAGCAATTTTTACAGACTGATCTTGGGTTTCTGGTGAAGGTGAAGCTTGTTGCTTTTTTGAATATCTACTCATATTTTATCTACTATCAAAAAACTAAACTCCTGATATAAAGCTCCATTAACCAATGCCATAGTAATAGACATACCTTCTAAATATTTCACAATTTCTCACCCTCTTTAATCGCAGAAAAAACATCATCCAAGCTACTTCTTACCACATCAACCATCTCAATAATTTCCTCAGGAGCCTTGGTTTGCACAGATATATTCTGCACCAAAAGAAAAGTTTCTTGCATTAATTTAAGGTTTCTCACGCATTCCCAACTCATAGCCTCATCAACATGAAACAATAATTTATCTGCACCAGAAAAACCAAAATTTTCAACAATTACTGACCTCAAACCACTCCATGCACCTTGAAGATCAGATAATGCAGTTTTATGATATGCAACTGGTTCTGTCATAAATACCATCGTTATTCCTTCCTACAATAAATTAAGCATCATGCCTAGTTTTAGGGAAAAGTCGGTCAGCAATCAACACGGGAATCATCAGCAAAATCATCAATGCAATAATGGTAAAGGCAGGATGAATAATATCCCTTAGCCAATAAGCAGCTAATGCTCCCCACACCATACGCATTGGGCCAGGTAACTTCACCACCTTTGCTGATTTAACACCAGCCGATTTATCCTTACTCAAAACACCACCACTGCAGCTGCTTTAAAATTAACCCAAACACGCTCGCCAAACTTTATATCCAATGCATATAAAGTCTGATAACTAATCAATACTTGAAATACCACCCCGGTATCAACACTGACTCGCACCTGCCCGCACTCATCAGCGATCAAAAACACTCGCCCTTGCATCGTATTATGCTCGCTTTCTATTAAAGCATCGGCTGATAAAATAATATCTTGAGGGTTAATTGAAGCATGCCCCCCTGTAGCTCCGATATCATCAACAATAATCTGCATAGCTTCACTGTAAAATGTATTGCCGACAAGCGTGCCAGGAAACACATTAAGCAAAGGGCTTTGCACTTGCCTACCATCAGCAAGTGCCAATACATCATCTGCTAATGCAACGCCCTGCATCCGGTCATGAGTACTAAAAACTAATGTATGCCCTGCTTCTTGCGTGTAATGCTGTAAAAATAATTCTAAATCACAAGCACTACTTTGATCCAAGTAACTAAATGGCTCATCAAGCAATAATACCTCGGGCTTTAGCACCAATATCCGTGCTAAAGCCACTTTTTGCGCTTCACCACCCGATAATTGTTTAGCTGCTTGCTTGGCAAAATGGGTAATATTGAGTTGCTCTAAGACTTGCTGAATTTTCTGTGATCTGTGCTTTTTACCCTGAATTTTTAGAGCCAAGTCAATATTATCATAGACTGTACCCCGCAACATAAATGGCTTTTGTGCCAAAAAACCTACCCGCCGCCTATAGTGAGTTAATTTGCTGTTACTTACCTGCCGCCCATTGAACTCTATATTGCCTTGCTTTGGTACTTCTAAAAAAGCGAGTATCTTTAATAAAGTACTTTTTCCAGAGCCATTCGCTCCAATTAATGCAGTTGCTTTACCTTTACGAATACATATACGATCCAGTGACAAAGCTACTTTAGTAGCATATTGAAACTGTAAATTATTTATTGTGTATATATTAGTCATGCATTTTATTTAACCTTAATGCAATAATCTAGGCAGTTATTGCACATCATAACTATTTATTTCTAACGACATTTCTGCATCATAAAGCAGACTATCAACAGCTAGTTACCAACGTGACAGACCTTAGTTCTCGCACACAAAATGCTTTACAGTTTTTTATAGATAACCCGGAAAAAGTAACAGTGGAAGCATTTTCCAATCTCAACCATGCACTAATAGCCATTTTAGACAAGAGTATGACACTCTCTGCAGAAATGCTAAGTACCATAACCGAGCACGCCGATAAAATTATAAGCTTATTAGTTGAACAACCGATTGAAACAATGGAAAACTTATATTACGAGTCACTAGTACCGTACCCCTTAAATAATTAATAATATATCTATGCGGTCAACGCCTTCCCTTTGTATGTCCATTTGAATGGTTTGGCCATCGTTTCATTAAAGTAATCCATGAAATTTTGAATTTTGTCTTTCAAGTCCTGCTGTGAAACAAAATTGCCTCGCCTGATGACTTTTTTCATTAATATTCCAAACCAGATTTCAATCTGGTTCATCCATGAAGCATGCTTAGGTGTATAGTGAAATACAATGCGCCTATTGCCTATCATCAGGTACTCCTCCCGTGTTTTCATGGATTGTAATATGCCACTTTTACCTTTCACTCCAAGCTCTTGAGTGTCATTACAAAAGTCTGCAACAAAGCGCACAAGAGTTTCCGATTTATGGGTATTTAATTGGTCAGCGATAAAATGATAAACTTTCTTTTCTGGGTTTTTCTCAATCAGATATTTGATCGACTCAACAAAATCGATCTCAGTTCGTGTCTCTTGAATCAAACCATCTATAACTCCTGTTGCCACATTAAACCCTCCTAAAAGTGTTTGCGTGCCATGACGCTCATATTCAAATTCGATAGATTGAACTTGACCCGCTCTCATTGGCAAATCGGGGGAAATTCGTTCCAATGCCTGAATACCTGTCATTTCATCAACACTGATAAAAAGTTCTTCTGGCGTTTTCAGAGAATTTGCATAAAGGTTACAAATATCTGTGATTCTTTCTTCTTTTCGCTCATCCGCTTTTGCATTGAGCCAGTATTGGCTAAGATGAGGTTTTAAGTCGTTTTTTTTAAAAGACGGCCTAAATGATTTGCTGAAATAGTCTCGACAATACCTTGTTTGATCGCTTCTTCCGCCAATTCTCTATGTGTCCAATGAGTGATGGGACGATCATAGTCTTCAGGCTTTTCACAGGAAAGTGCAATTATTCGACACAGTTGTTCGGGGGTAAATGTATCTGGAGTGCCTGGGCGCGGAAGATCCTGAAGCCTCTCCCGGACTGGCTTGTTTGCTAGTTCGTGCCAACGTGCAGTCCAGTTCGTAATTATATTATTCTGTACATCAAGTTTTTGCGCAATATTCTGATATTTCATGCCTGAGTTTGCTAATAAGATAATCTTGGCTCGTAATACCATGCTCGATTTTGCTGTCTGTTGGCGAGTTATTTTTTCGAGCTCTTCGCGTTCATCATCTTTTAATGTAACTGGAAATTTGGGGGTTCTCATGACTTCCTGTTGGTGGATTCGATACGGAATAATATAGACTATGTTAAGGTTACCAGAATAGAAGCTGGACTGATAATTTATTTATTAATTATTTAGAGGGCGAGGTACTAGCAACACTATTAAATGGTTACTATGACATAGTATCAATAATGTTAGTGTCAATTACATAACAATTTGTACACGGACAAAGAGGCTTATAAATATAGTTTGAATTAGGATGATAAATGACTAATATGTATATTTTTTAAAAACACTAACAGTTGAAATCGATCCTGTACATCCAGTTTTCGATAGATGGCACTTAAATGAGCCTTGACAGTACGGTTGCTTATACTTAGGACATTAGCAATCGTTAAGTTATCTTCGCCACTATAAACCAACTCCATCACTTCAACTTCACGCTCAGTTAAAACAGCCTGTATCTGCTGTGTCCCTTGATGAAATTTATCTTGGCTTCTAGATAGCTTTTTTTTTCTGACCACACCTTTTAGTATTTGAGGGATAAGGTGTCGTTTTAACCAAATTTCATTATTTAAAACGCCTTGAATTGCACGTTCCATTAATTGCTGCTCAATTGCTATATCAGAATAACCCAAAGCACCTTGTTGAATAAATTGCACTTGTTGGTCATCAGAAACACCCTCACCAACCAAGATGACTTTATCAATACATTCACAGATCAATGTTAACTGTTTAATTTCATCAATTAAAGCAGCGTCTAGTAATAATAAAACACTTTTATCGTGATATTGGTCATTTGATAATATCGTTGCAATATTATCAATAAAGATTAAAGGGTATATAGGATTTAAAGCATCAACCCAAAAGCGTAAGCTGTCTTTATCTTTATGAGCAATAATGATACTAGTCACGAAACCTCTCAATTAATAAGCCTACAAGCCGTCGACTTACCCACGCCTCACCCTGCCCAACCAATCTAACCACCTTATTAAACAACTGATTGATATCTGTCATCTCCACATAACCATACAGGCCAGATAGTAAACAATCTACAATAATGCTATCTGGCAAATTTTTTCCTGCAAGAATAACTTTACTATCTGGAGATTCATTAAGCAAGGACTTAATATAAAGTTCAGTATTCTTGTGAGCTATTTCATATTCAAGGAAAATAATAGCAGGATTCTCTGCCTCAGAAAATTTCAACGCCTCAGTACTATCACTAGAGAAATTAACAATCTCATATCCACTTTCTACAGTCACATTAAATGATGCAGAGTTTGAAATTATTTGTATGGTCAAATTCATAATACTATATTTATTTCAAGAAAATAATAAAGCCAGGTTACAACACATTATTAAATAATTTACTTCCCAACATATCTGCACCTTATGTAACAAACAAGATCATGGGACTCATACTATTAAATTATTTAATTAAGCATAAAAATAATTAACAATTCAATGCCTAGTATTTAGATTAAGTATATATATTTAATTTTTAATATTAAGCACACAACCAATCCCACTCAATTTATAAACTATAAATATCATCGCCCTTCTCAAGCCATTTCATGAAGTATAGTTTTTTCTATGAAAATTGCTGAAAATTTCTTCATTTTTATTTTTCTAAGAAAATTCATGTAACACACTAATTAAATTAAAGTAAAAAAATAACCACCTAAAATTATGAAAAAAATGCGTCACCTATTTATATATTGGTACAATTAAAAACTATTTTTAGAAACACTACCTATCGCATGCTTACCTCATCACAAAAACTAACACTACCTACTTCAAGTGAAGCTCTATCAGGTCGTTCTAGTGCTATTAGCATTCCTGAGCAGCACTTCATCACTGCCAACCCAATTTATCCGCCATTCCCAAAGCATATCGAAGAAAGTCTATTTGCTATGGGATGTTTTTGGGGTGCAGAAAGATTCTTCTGGCAACAACAAGGCATTTACAGCACGGCAGTAGGCTATGCAGGAGGCTTGACACCTAACCCCACTTATAAAGAACTTTGCACAGGACAAACAGGACATACCGAAGTCGTCAAAGTAATGTTTGATCCCGAGAAAATCAGCTACCAACAATTGCTCAGCCTCTTTTGGCAAGCCCATAACCCAACTCAAGGTATGCGTCAAGGTAATGATGTCGGCACACAATATCGTTCTGCTATTTATGCCTGCAATAGCAAACAACTTGATGCTGCGCGTCAATCCCTGCAAAAATATCAACAAAAATTGACTGCCGCCGGCTTTGGTAAAATAACCACCGAGATAATAGTTGCCCCACCTTTTTATTATGCAGAAAATGAACACCAACAATATTTAGCTAAAAATCCAGATGGCTATTGCGGTCTAGGTGGTATTGGCGTATCTTTTTAAAGATATAATGCCTTAGCCACATACTAACGAGCTTACCTATGGGACAGGAAATAAATGCCGATTGCTTTCATGCAAATGACTTTAATGAATTTCATCAGCGATTAACTCAAGAAACGCAATACCTACAAAAACTCATTGATCAAGAGCAATGTTCACAACAACCGTTGACTGCGGGATTTGAAATTGAAGCATGGTTAATTGATAATGCCATGCAGGCTAGCCCTAACAATATCTCTTTTTTACAAAACCTGAATGACCCATTAGCCTTTCCTGAACTGGCTAAATTTAATATCGAACTGAATAGTATCCCACATAGATTAACCAGCAATGTCTTTAGTACATTACACACAAACCTGCTGGCAACTTGGGAGAAAGCCAGTACCCATGCCCGAGAACTAGATAACCATATTCTGATCATCGGCACACTGCCCACCTTAAAAGCATCTGCCATGAATTTAGCCAACATGTCAGACATGAACCGCTATCGGGTACTGAATGAACAAATCCTTAAAGCACGCGGCAAGCCTATTAATTTAGATATAGTCGGCATAGAACATCTAAAATTTGACCACCATGATGTTATGCTGGAATCCGCGACTACATCCTTACAGCTCCACACTCAAATTCCGTTACGGCAAGCACACCATTTTTATAATGCATCCATTATTGCTTCAGCCGCTATCGTTGCTAGCTGCGCTAATGCCCCGTACTTATTTGGTAAAGACCTATGGCATGAATCGCGCATTCCACTCTTTGAACAAGCAATAGAAACTGGGGGCTATGGTGGTGCCATGCGTGGCCCTTTGCGCCGTGTTAGTTTTGGCTCTGACTATGCACGCACATCTATTATGGAGTGTTTTAATGAGAACTTAGAGCATTTCCCCGTACTATTACCTGAATTATTTACGGATCCCATTGAGAAATTCGAGCATTTACGTCTGCATAATGGCACTATCTGGCGCTGGAACCGGCCGTTGATTGGCTTTGATGCTGATGGCACACCGCACATTAGAATAGAGCACCGCACTCCATCAGCTGGACCAACAGTTATAGATTCAATTGCCAATGCTGCATTTTATTATGGGTTGGCTAAAAATTTATGTGATGAGATCATTGCTGAGGGCACGCCCCTGCCTTTTGCACAAGCAAAAGATAATTTTTACCAAGCTGCTCGCTTTGGTTTAGATAGCCATATCGTGTGGTTTGACGGCAACAAGCATCATTTACAGAAATTAATACAAACCGAGTTATTACCTAGAGCACGTCAGGGTCTACAATCTTTAAATATTGATAATAGTGATATTGCCACTTATTTAAACATCATTGCAGCACGTATTGCGAATAAACAAACGGGCAGCCAATGGCAGCGTCAGTTTATGCAACAAGAGGGTGCCGATTTACAAAGTATGACTAAGGCCTATTTACAGCACCAAGACTCAGAAACACCTGTGAGCCAGTGGGAACTCTACTAATATTATGCAACTTCAACAAATAACAACGTACCCTAAGGAACTACTTACTTGTGCTCCTACGGAATTACATCATATTTTTCCGCAACCCACTTTATTGCATTTACCAGGTAAACACCCCGAACCTTTATTCGTTTCCGTGCTACTACACGGTAATGAAACCACTGGTTTTTTAGCCATACAAAATCTACTCAATAAATATGCAGAGCAAACATTGCCCCGAGCCCTGTCACTATTTTTTGGCAATACTTTAGCCGCCCAACATAGCTTACGCCGCTTAGATAAACAGCCTGATTACAATCGTATTTGGCCTAGTACCGAGCTAGCACATTGCCCGGAAATGCTCTTTGCTAATGAGATAGTAGCAGTGATGCGTAATAAGCAAGTATTTGCCAGTGTTGATATCCACAACAATACTGGTCTTAACCCACACTACGCTTGCATAAACAAATTAGATAATACTTACCTACAATTAGCTAATCTATTTGGTCGTTTAGTCGTCTACTTTCTCAGGCCCGTCGGCGTGCAATCTTCTGCTTTTGCAGAACTCTGCCCAGCAGTAACCTTAGAATGTGGCCGTCCAGGCATACAAAATGGCACTGAACATGCGTTTACATACCTAGATGCTTGCTTACATCTAACTGAATTGGCAACCCACCCCGTCTACCCGCAAGATATTGATGTATTTCATACCACTGCACAAGTAAAAGTAAAGCCGGGGGTCAGCTTTAGCTTCCATGATACCCAAGCAGATTTGTTATTTGATCAAAACCTAGAGCGTATGAACTTTACTGAAATTGCCGCAGAAACTTGCTTTGGTTTTGTACAAGGCAACACTGATATTCCTGTTCAAGCTATTAATGAACAGGGGAAAGATATAACCCATCAGTTTTTTAAATTGCAGCAAAAACAATTACAAATCAAACGCACCACCATGCCTTCGATGCTGACCTTAGACGAGCGGGTTATTCAACAAGACTGCTTATGTTATTTGATGGAGCGCATTGTCGTTTAAGCATTTCTTGGAATCGCGTAGTCTCGCAGAATTGTATGCAGTCATCAAATATATACTGGCAAATATATTTCTTGCCAAGCCACAAACAATCATGAAAATTGATAGAACCGTCACCCTTCCCAAGCCACAATTAATGGTACACTGACACTTCTCATACAACTGTATAAAGGTATTTTTTTAAAACATAATGATAACTGAGCATGCAATATTACAAGCACTCAAAAATAATGAGCTTGTTTATTATTACCAGCCCAAAGTATCCTTTATCACAGGAAAAGTTGTTGGAGCAGAAGCGTTAATTCGTTGGATTAAAGCCGATGGTTCTATTATTCCCCCTAATGACTTTATTCCCATTGCCGAAAAATCTTGGTTGATTAAAGAAATCACGCTGAGCATGCTGGATAAACTTATTAGAGACTTGGTAATCATTCTTGATATAAAACCCATAGCCATTTCGTTTAATGTCTCGGCTCAAGATCTTGCCGACACACTTTTAGTTGACAAAACAGCCAAAGTTTTAAAGCAACTGTCGATTGATCCAAAATTTATAGAAGTAGAACTCACGGAAACATCAGCCATCATCGCCAGCGATACCATTAAAGAAAACATAAGCAAATTATGCGATGCAGGTATTCGCATTTCCATGGATGATTTTGGAACAGGCTTTGCCTCAATGGAAGTCTTTAGCCAATGGCCTTTTTCTGGACTAAAACTAGATATGTCCCTCATTGAGCAAATGTTAGATAGTCCAAAACACCTATCCATTATCCAAAATAGCATTCGTATAGGACATGAGTTAGGCATTGATATTATTGCTGAAGGTATTGAGTCAGAAGAACAATATCAATTATTATTAGAATCAGGCTGTACCAAATCTCAAGGCTTCTGGATTAGCAAACCCTTGCCTTTAGATGAATTTATTGATTTTATAGCTGAAGACCTACGCTTTTCAGGCCTACCCATCGGGCTATTGCACATGTCTTTATTAGATCACATACAGTGGCGCAAAAAACTGATTAGTTTAATCATGAAATATTCGGCTAGTCAAAATAAAGCAGGCATCATTGCGCAACTTCCCGAGCTATCACACTGGGACTGCAAATTAGGCAAGTGGATTAATGGATTAGGAAAAGAACATCACCAACATGATGAAATTGAGGCATTGGACAAAGCTCACCAGCATCTGCATAACACAGCTAATAGACTAGTAGATATGGTTATTGCAGAAAAAACCAAAAAAGATTATTTCCCTTTTGTGCAGGAATTATCTGACCATTCCACTGAAGTCATTAAATTATTGCATCATTTAGAAGCTAAAGGACTAATGGAAATGCACCAACATCATCAAAAATGGCTAGAACATCCTTTTCATTAAATAAGCTAAATATCCTACAATTTCTCTTACACTGCGTATATACTTCCCTTAAACCAACCATAACAAAAGGGAGCTATAAGCCATGTCGACACCAAGTAAATTACGCTGGGGAATATTAGGTGCTGCGCGCATTAACCAACAGTTAATGCCTGCCATTACCACTGCCAAAAATAGCGAACTGATTGCCATTGCCAGTCGTAGAGCAGGCGCTGCTGAAGCCACTCTAGCAGAATACGCCCCCGACATTGAAAACGTACGCATCTATCAACACCCAGATGCAGTACTCAATGATCCCGATGTACAAGCCGTCTATATACCACTTGCCACTCAAGATCATGCCGAATGGACTTTGCGCGCCATAAAACAAGGCAAACATGTTTTATGCGAAAAACCGATGGCTTTAAACCCCAAGGATATCGATAAGATTACCGCCGCAGCCAAACAAAAGCAAGTATTGGTAATGGAAGGCTTTATGTACCGCTTTCACCCACAACATCAACGCATTCAAGACATCATCAATTCAGGTGCTATTGGCGAAGTTCGTACCGTGCGCACCTCTTTTGCCTACCCCATGCAACCCGCACGTTTATATCGAGTTGACCGCTCTATTAGCGATGGCGGCGGAGCCATGTGGGATATTGGTTGTTATGCTATTCATGCGGCCAGATTTCATTTCGGCAGCACACCTGCCCTTGCCGTGTCTGCGATGGCTAAGCATAACGAACATGATGCTGATATTAGCAGTAGCGGCACTATTGATTTTAGTAATGGCCGATATGCACAGTTTGATTTTAGTTTTGAACATGCACGCCGTGCCGAATATGAAATCATTGGCACCAAAGGCGGCATCAAGTGTCATAACGTTTGGGCCAAACAAACTGAAGAACCGATCATATCATGGACTAGCGATTCCGAAGGATCACACACAGAAACCTTGACTCTAGCCAACCATTTCCAATTAGAAGTTGAGCATTTTTGTGATTGCGTACTAAACAATAAGCCCTTGCAATTAAGTTTGCAAGATGCAAAAGCTAACTGTGAGATTATCGTTGCCGCATTACAATCCGTAGAGCTAGGCCGCACCATTCTACTGCGTTAACAGCATCAGGAGCCAAACATGAGCATTGCAAACTACAGCAGCATATCAATAGTAGCCGACCAGTTACAAGTACCAGATAAACCTATTATTCCTTTTATTGAAGGCGATGGTTCCGGCCCTGATATTTGGCGAGCCACAGAGCGCGTGCTCGACGCTGCCGTTAAAGCTGCCTATGGTAAGCAAAGACAAATTCATTGGCTAGAAATTTATGCGGGCGAGAAAGCCAAAAACAAGTTTGATAACTGGTTGCCTGACGAAACCATTGCCGCTTGTCAAAAATACAAAGTAGCTATCAAAGGTCCATTAACCACACCTATTGGCGGCGGCATTCATTCGCTAAATGTTGCGTTAAGACAAAAGCTGGATTTATATGTATGCTTACGCCCGGTACGCTGGTTTAAAGGCGTACCTTCACCCGTCAAAAATCCTGCTGCTGTTGATATGGTTAT
Source organism: Methyloprofundus sp. (assembly GCA_016592635.1). Classification (NCBI taxonomy): domain Bacteria; kingdom Pseudomonadati; phylum Pseudomonadota; class Gammaproteobacteria; order Methylococcales; family Methylococcaceae; genus Methyloprofundus; species Methyloprofundus sp. The sequence goes on along the minus strand of AP023240.1, from coordinate 901,697 downwards.
TTTTCGGGAAAATACTGAAGATATTTATGCGGGCATTGAATTTGAACAAGGCAGTGCTGATAGTACTAAATTTTTAAAACTACTACAAGAAAACTTCCCAGAACGCTTTAGTAAAATTCGTTTTCCGGAAAGCTCAGGCATCGGCATTAAACCTATTTCGAAGGAAGGCACTGAGCGTTTGATTCGTTCCGCTATTGAATATGCCATTAACAATAAGCGCAAAAGCGTCACCATTGTGCATAAAGGTAATATCATGAAATTCACCGAAGGTGCGTTTCGCAATTGGGCCTATGCCTTGGCGACCCGTGAATTTCCTGAGCAGACTTATACCGACCTACAATGGCAACAAACCAAGGCTGAGCACGGAGAACCTGCAGCCAACCAAGAGCAAGCTGCTGCATTAGCAAGTGGTCGTATTTTTATTAAAGATGCGATTGCCGATATTAGTTTGCAACAAGTACTGACTCGCCCGGAAGAATTTGATGTGATTGCGACCATGAATCTTAATGGTGATTATTTATCAGATGCCTTAGCTGCCCAAGTTGGCGGTATTGGTATCGCCCCTGGTGGCAATATCAACTATCAGACAGGCACCGCCATTTTTGAAGCCACCCATGGTACTGCGCCTAAATATGCCAACTTGGATAAGGTCAACCCAGGTTCCTTAATTCTTTCTGGGGAAATGCTATTACGCTATCTTGGCTGGACCGAAGCAGCCGACATACTGATTCAGGCAATGAATGCAGCCATTAGCGGTAAACAGGTTACTTATGATTTTGCACGCTTAATGCAGGATGCCCACGAAGTTAAATGTAGTGAGTTTGCGGATCAGATTATTGTAAATATGTGAGTGATCAAACATAAAAATTTAATGTACTTTTTTGGGCATAAATGCACTTTCCATGTAGTCGCATGGGTTACGCGCTTACTTGCTTCACCGCCCAAGCCACATCCAAAGCCTGCTTATTTTCTTTTACATCATGCACCCTGAACATCTGTACACCCTGCATCACCCCAAGTGCAGTAGTCACCGCCGTTGCAGTTACCAACTCGCTCGGTTGCTCAACCGCACAAATACTACCCATAAAACGCTTGCGACTGGTTCCCAATAAAACTGGGTAGCCCGTCTCTACAAAACTACCCAAATGTGCCAATAGCTCCAAGTTATCCTGCTTACGCTTACCAAAACCAATACCTGGGTCAATTGCGATATTATGCTTGGCGACTCCCGCTACTAATGCCGCCTCGATACGCACACGCAAATGCGTTAACACTTCACGCACCACGTCAGCATAATATGGCTCAGTTTGCATGTTTTTTGGTTGCCCCTGCATATGCATCAATATAATAGGCACATTACGCTCAGCCGCGACCGATAATATCGCCTTATCATGCAGTCCTGCAGCCACATCATTAATCAACGTTGCTCCTGCATCAATCGCTGCTGCCGCGACTGTACCGAGAGTGGTATCAATACTGATGGCAATATCAGCCGAGATATTTGCACGGATTGCTTGAATAACAGGCACCACTCGCTTAATTTGTTCCTCGGCAGATACCGACTCCGCCCCTGGGCGGGTAGACTCGCCACCAATATCAATAATATCAACACCCTCATCCAGCATTTTTTGCACTTGTGCTAAGGCACTGTCAATACCAGTGTATGCACCACCATCTGAGAAGCTGTCAGGGGTCACATTTAATATCCCCATAAGCATTGGCTGCGTAATATTACTAAACAGACTCATATCCACTCCAAAATAAATGTTTTTTTATTAAGAAATACGCCACTATCAGTAAGTTAACGTATATAATAGAAGGTTTTTTTATATCATTTTATCACTAAGCAATGGATCAACCTCGCATCGCATGGGCCGTTACCGGTTCAGGACATTATATAGAAGAGTGCATCGCACTTATGCTGACTTTAGATAATGTCGATTTATACCTAAGCCAAGCGGGCGAAGAAGTCTTAAAAATGTATGGAATTCACATTAATGACCTGCGTGATAAAGTGCGCATTTATCGTGATAAAGCTGCTTCAGCACCGCCAGTCGGCTTATTTTATAAAGGATATTATCATACATTAGTACTGGCACCGACCACATCTAATACCATAGCCAAGTGCGTACTAGGCATTGCCGACTCATTAGTGACTAATTTATATTCACAAGCAGGTAAATGTCGCATTGAAAATATTGTCTATCCCTGTGATATTGCTCCAGAAATGAAAACCACCGCACCTGGTGGTGAGGTCATGGTATACCCGCGTAAAATTGATCTGGAAGCAACTGAAAAAATACGCAGTTTTGAATATACCACCGTAGTAGAAAGCGTCACCGAACTTGAGCTAGCATTGCAGCAACGTCTCGCTACTTTAGCGTCATGAGTGAACACATACTTTTCTTAACAGGCAAATTGGCTGAGAAGCAACTGCAGCTAATCTTAGACAAAATGCAGCCCGAATTCAGTTATACGATACACCAGCTCGGGGTAAAAGTAGCCGCTTTAATGACTGCCGATATGATTGCCCGCCGCCTAAAAGACACTTTTAATGCTGACCGCATTATTGTACCAGGGCGTTGCCGTGGTGATTTGGATGCACTGACACAAACACTCGGCGTACCTGTGGAGCGTGGCCCTGATGAACTTAAAGACTTACCGCTATTTTTTGGCAAACAAGCGCAACATATTGATTTAAGTCAATACGATGTTAATATTTTTGCTGAAATTGTCGATGCGCCTAATGTGAGTGTTGATGATGTATTGGCACGTGCACATTATTACAAAAATAATGGTGCCAATGTGATTGATATTGGCTGCTTACCTGATACCCCCTTCCCGCATATGGAAGATATCATTCGTACTTTAAAGCAAGAAGGCTTTAGGGTTAGTATTGATTCCCTACAAGCAGATGACTTATTGCGTGGTGCTCAAGCTGGTGCAGACTATATGCTTAGTTTACACGAAAGCACCTTATGGATTGCTGATGAAGTAGACAGCACCCCGATCATTATTCCTGAACAACACACAGATTTAAGTTCTCTAGATAGAGTGGTTGAAATTCTACAACAAAAAAACCGTGCGTTTATTGTCGACCCGATTCTAGATCCGATTCACTTTGGCTTTACCGAGTCAGTAGTCCGTTACCATGCAGTGCGCACAAAATACCCTGATATTGATATGATGCTGGGTGTAGGCAATATTACCGAACTAACCCATGCTGATACTGCAGGTATGAATGCCATATTATTAGGCATGTGCTCTGAACTTAATATTAACAATATTTTAGCAACCGAAGTGAGTCAGCATGCTAGTTGCGCCATCAAAGAAGCCGATATGGCTAGGCGTATTATGCATGCCGCCAAAGCGCATAATACTCTGCCCAAACATATCAGTCCTGACTTAATGGCCTTGCATGAACCAACACCGTTTCCTTATCAGCTCAATGAAATAGAGGAATTCGCTGCGCAAGTAAAAGACCCAAGTTTTCGTATTCAAATTAGCACAGAAGGCGTGCATATCTACAATCGTGACGGCCTACATACCGCTATTGATCCCTTTGATTTATACCCCAAATTACAGGTAGAAGACGATGCTGGACACGCATTTTATTTAGGCGTTGAACTCGCTCGCGCTGAGACAGCATGGCAACTTGGCAAACGATTTAACCAAGACCAAGCCTTAAATTGGGGCTGTGCTGCAAAAATTAACGAACAAACAGTAGACCTGCATACTTTCAAACCCGCAGGCACAACTTTAAAAAAATCATGATCCAAGAAACTATTGTCACCACCCTAAATAACGAAGGTAAACCGCACACGGCTCCGATGGGGATTCATGTCGCTGGGGATGAATTTATTATTCTACCCTTCCGCCCTTCGACTACTTTAGATAATATCCTCAGCACCAAAACGGCAACCATCAATTTCTGTGATGATGTCCGAATTTTTGCTGGCTGTTTAACAGGACGCTACAATTGGGACTCTGCTAAAACCAGCAAAATAGACGGTTATTATTTAACCGATGCCTTAGCGTATTGCGAAGTTGAATTAACCCATGTTGACGATGACCCTGTGCGCCCTAAACTATTTTGCAAAGCCGTACACCGTGTTAATCGTAAAGCATTTAGAGGCTTTAACCGCGCCCAATTTTCGGTTTTAGAGGCAGCCATATTGCTCAGCCGCGTAGACCGCCTATCTGCCGGCAAAATAAATTCTGAGCTAGATTACTTACATATCGGTTTTAACAAAACCGCAGGCCCGAGAGAAAGAGAAGCATGGGGATGGGTTACCCAAGCTATCGAACAAAAAATGCGCGAGTCGCAAGCAATATGAATCGTATGTTGGCGAGCGTCAATTGTCTGGATGAGGCACGCACAGTACAGCAAATAGGTGCTGATATTATTGACCTAAAGCAACCTGCATTAGGAGCCTTAGGGGCTTTAGACACTCAATTAGTGCAAACCATTGTTAGCGAACTGGGTGGCACGCAACCGATCAGTGCCACAGTCGGTGACTTGCCTATGCAAGCTGAACTGATTAGCCAAGCCGTACAAGCGATGGCTGCAACTGGGGTAGATTACGTTAAAATAGGCTTCTTTCCAGATCAAGACTGGGACGAAGTTATTAGCCAATTACAAATCTGTACCCAAGACGACCTCAAATTGATTGCAGTCTTATTTGCCGACCAACAACCCAACCTTAATACAGTTACAAAGTTTGCTGCTGCTGGTTTTGCTGGGGTCATGTTAGATACAATGGATAAAAATAATGGCTCGTTAACACAAGTGATGCCATTGGACACTATCCAACACTTTGTCAAACTAGCGAAACAGCAACAACTACTATCAGGATTAGCTGGCTCTTTACGCGCAACTGATATTAAAAGCTTACTGCCCTTGCAAGCTGATTATTTAGGTTTTAGAGGCGCTTTGTGCAAGCAACACCAACGTACTGCCGAGCTGGATCCTTTGGCGACAGCGGATATTAAAGCAGCTTTGACCTAAGTAGCTAACGCCCTAAAAACCGCCATGGGGCGCAGGCTTTATAGCCTGTACACCCCAAATCATATTTAAACTTTATCTTCCAACATTTCAGGCAAAGATTTTGGCCCTTTCAATTCAGGGTGTAACCTTCTATCCGAAATAATAATGGCAGTGTGCATCCAAACAACTGATATACCGACAATCACAAACAGCAACATAAAGCAGCTCGTCCAAACACCTATTACATCATTCATAAAACCAAAACAAATAGGCAATATAAAGCCGCCCAAACCACCAATCATACCGACCAAACCACCAACTGAACCGACATGATCAGGGTAATAAACAGGGATATGTTTATACACGGCCGCTTTTCCCAAAGACATAAAGAAACCAAGAAAGATGGTTAAAATCACAAAAGGCACCAAACCAATCGCAAGGGTAAAGTGAATCGGGCCTTTAATGCCATGTACCGTGTAATCTGTCGCAGGATAAGAAAGGAAAAATAAACAGCTCAAACAACCAACAAAGGTAATGTACATCACAGTACGTGCACCGACCTTATCTGCTAACCAGCCACCTAAGGCACGGAACACACTACCTGGCAAGGCATAACAAGCCGCCAACATACCTGCGGTGGCAATTTCCAAGTCATAAACACCCATATAGTAACGCGGTAACCATAAAGCCAAGGCGACATAGCCACCAAAAACAAAGAAGTAATAGGTTGCAAAACGCCATACTCTTAAATGCTTTAATGGCTCTAATTGCATTAATGCAGGTCTTACTTTTTCACCACGCTCCTTACGCGCCTTAGTAACGGGGTCTTCTTGGGTGGTTAACCAAAAGACAATGGCCATAGCAAATAAAACCACAGCATAAATCTTGGCCACATTTTCCCAGCCATAGGCAACTAGTAGGAATGGCGCACCAAAATTGGTGACCGCAGCCCCGACATTACCCATACCAAAAACACCTAAAGCCGTGCCTTGGCGCTCTGAATCATACCAACGGGAGACATAAGCGATACCTACCGCAAATGAGCCGCCTGCCAAACCTACTCCTAATGCTGTCACTAGGAACATGGTGTAAGTTTCAACGGTTGATAATAAAAATACTGATAACGAGGTTGCTAGCATCAGTACAAAAAAAACAATACGCCCACCAAACTGATCGGTCCAGATACCTAAAAAGATTCGGCTTAATGAGCCTGTTAAGATAGGAGTTGCTACCAATAAACCAAACTCGGTATCAGTTAACCCTAAGTTTTGTTTGATTTTAATACCAATAATGGAAAAAATTGTCCAGACGGCAAAGCAAATAGTAAAAGCCAAAGTACTAATGGCGAGGCTTTTGGTTTGTTGGCCACTGGTGATGCCATCAAGTTCGTGCATAATAGTCTCTAAATAAAGTGTTATGTATCATATTTTTCGTTCCCACGCTCTGGCGTGGGCATGCATGCCTGAACGCTCCAGCGTTCCTATTCATGACGCAAAAGCATCATAGGCTGAATTCCCACGCTGGAGCATGGGAACTATTATCATTCAAAAAAAGGTGATTACCTTTTTCATAAGAAAATGACAATAAATTAAGAGGAGCATAGAAACTACCCTTCTCCCAAAATCATAAAATTACTTATGATTATTTTCTGCATCAGCTATAATTTTCAATGAACGCGCAACCGCATCATTAGCTTGGTCGGCTTTTTGCTGCAAGACATCCATATTAGCTTTTTCAAAAGCAACTTTTTCTTCTAGCTCTTGCTCTGGCGAGAACCTTAGGAAGAATGTTAAGAATGAAGCTATTGCTACAACAACTCCAATGACAAAAAACACTTCATTCCAGTCCATTGCACCTTTGAATAAAAAACCTGCTGCAACAGCACCTGCATTACCACCAGCACCTACTACACCCGCAACAGCACCCAGTGCTTTTTTGTTAATAAAGGGAACAACTGAGTAAGTTGCACCTTCTGCCATTTGCGTGAACAAAGAAAAAATGATTAAAGTTGGAATAGCCAAGAATAATACACTCATTTGAGAAAAGAGCATCAACGCAAAGCCCTCACCTAGCAGTACAATAAACAACCAATAAGAACGCCCTTTTAAGCCCCATAAAGAAGCACAGTTATCAGCAAAAATCCCACCTAGGGTACGGGCAAAGATATTCATTAAACCAAATGACGCGGCAATCATACCCGCTGTGACCATATCCACTTCAAAATAATCAAAGAAGTATAGAGCGGCCACATTGTTAACAGTTAACTCAATACCAAAACAAGCACCATAGATAATAAAAAGTATCCAGATACGATAGTCTTTCATAGCCTGAAAGTAAGAACCTGTTACTTGCTTCTTCTCAGGGAGCAGGCCTTTTTCGCGTAAATCTTTAAAATTCCCATCAGGCGCATCCTGAGTAAGGAAAAAATAGGCAATACCCGTAAAAAAGATAACCGTCCCAACAACAACCATCGATGCACGCCAAGCTTCTGCATCAGTAAAACCAAAGCCAATCACAAAAGCTGAAAACATTAATGGCATGACCAGTTGTGTCACACCGCCCCCTAAATTACCCCAGCCTGCACTGGTTGCATTTGCCTGACCCACAACATTAGGGGCAAACATAATGGAAGTATGGTATTGCGTAATCACAAATGATGCGCCAATAACACCAATTAATAACCTGAAGACTAAAAAGCTTTCAAAGTTATCGGCTAAACCAATTCCTGCAACAGGAAAAGCACCAAAAATCAGTAAATAGGTATAGGCAAGTCTTGGGCCTACTCGATCACAAAGCCAACCAACAAAGAACCGTGCAAACACCGTTACCGCAACTGAGGCAATAATTGTCCAACCCACTTGTTCTTTGGTAAGATGCATTTCTTCACGAATAACCACCATCATCGGGGCAATTCCAAACCAAGCAAAAAAAGCTGAAAAGAAGGCAAACCATGTCATATGGAATGTCCTTATCTGCACCATGCTAACTTTGAAGAAGTTCCCCCAGAGGTTTGTTGCTTTGTTTTGTAATTCCAATTTCTTTCTCTCTATCTTATTAAAAATTCTTTAACGGCATACTCTGCGCACGGTCACGACAGCGCGAAGTATAACTAAATGATTATTTGGTTTTTATAGTCACTTTAGGAAGCAGACAAAATAAAACCCGAAACTTTGTTGTACCCAGCTTGAAGCCTGCGAAATATGGGAGCGTAAGTACGCGGCTCTTCCCGTATTTTGCAAGCTCTATACAGAGCTACATTAGAATATAGACTTGCGGATATTATTAAATTTGTATTCCTTTGGAGGGCTTGGCAATACCTAAAAGTATGCCACAAAATCTTGGTTTCATAGCTGCCCATGGAATCATGGGCACACTAGGCTAGGCAACTATTTTTACAACGAACAAACTGGGTAAAAAGAAACGTCATTCTTGCGTAAGCAGGAACAAGTTATTTCGAGCTTTATAACCATTCAGACCTTCACTGCTATCAAGTTAAACATTTTGGTATAGTGCATGTTGACGATAGGAAGCGCATCAAACTCCGAAAGATGCGCTTCGTGCCTCAGCACATCCTATGTTTATCACCATTAACTTAATGACAGTGACTCAGACCCCAGGACTGGGAATTATTAAATTCTCGCTCCTTAGTGCTCCATCTGATGTACTTTGTCTGCTGCATCATCGGATGAACTGCCTGAGTATAGTGCATTATTCTTGCGCCCCGTTACATTCAAAATACCCCAAGCACCTCTATCAATACGTGTTAAAGCATGATCAACCAATACGTAATTTCCTGGGTAATCAACCTCAAATTCCACCATGCTTGCCCCGCCAGCAGGAATTAGCGTAGTTTGTACATCTTTTAAGGTATTACTCAATGAGGCTTCGCTATATACTTTATCGAATATTTCCCCAATAACATGAAAAGAGGAAACTTTGGACACACCTGCATTACCGAAAAATATTCTGACTTTTTCGCCTACTTTGGCCTTTAATTGACCCTGCTCCACTAATGCGCCAGTACGACCATTAAAAACAATATATTCAGGGCGCTCATTAATCATTTTGCGCGCATCAAATGCTTGAAATCCTTTTTTGCCAAGGCTGCCATGCGTATACAGTTCACCTTGCATCACATAAAATTCATGATCTACTTTAGATAAGCCTTTAGTTGGCTCAACCAGTATTAAGCCATACATACCATTAGCAATATGCGTAGCAGCATTGCCTGCTGCGCAGTGATAAACAAATAGCCCGGGAGTGGTCGCCTTAAAGAGCAATTCTTTTGATTCACCTGGCTCCACATGGGTCACTGCCGCACCACCACCTGGGCCTGTTACCGCATGTAAATCTATAGAGTGACTATGACTACTATCCTCTGCATTGAATAAACTTAATTCAACAGTATCCCCTTGCCGCACTCTTAGAAAGGGACCTGGGACAGTGTCGTTAAAGGTCCAATAATGATAATTAATACCATGTGCGATATTGGCCATCACTTCAGTTGCTTCTAAGGTTATCACAACTTTTTTACTGTTTTTTCTTTGGATAGGCTTAGGCAGATCAGTTACTGACTTACTAATATCTTTCACTTTTCGATAGTCAGAAGGATCCACCGACATGCGGTGTAAATAACTATCGCCTGGCCCAAAATTGGTTTGTTCTACATGTCCCGCCGAATGATGCTGGTTGCTTTCACCAGCAAAAGTAGGAACAGTGAAAAGAAGAAGAGCGATAGTACTAGGGATAATTTTTTTTATTTTCATGTAATGTCTCTACTAAATAAGGGTTAGGAACACATTGACGACTAAACTGTATTAATTACATCCCTGTATTAGTAAGACATTTACTGACTTACTTTACGTACAGAGCGGATTTACCACTCTGAACTAATAAAACCTAAACAACTAAGTGGCGCATATCTGCCATTTTTTCGCCTGCAACCGCTCTTTGCTTATCATCTAAAATAGCCTGCGCATGTGGCGAAAAGTCTTCATCTTCACGCGTTAAATGTTCACGTAATAATTTTTCAAATTCTATGGTAGATTGCTGCAAAGCTTCAAAATTAGTAATGGTTTCTGGTTGCTTTAACTGCTCGGCTATTAATTTCCAAGCCGCTTCAATCTCTTCATGATCCAGCATTAAGCGTTCAATCATGCCATCTATTAAGGGTGATCCACCCACTAATAATGGGAATAGCCCTTGCTCTTCATCTTGGTGATGCAAAAAAGTTGCATGATCATAATGGCAATAAGTCGCCATACATTCATTGGCATAGGCTTCATTCATGCCATGTTCTTTAAGATTTTCGACCAATTGCAATAAATTCTGCCCATGCTCGATAAAATCTTCATGGTAAGTTTTTAACACCACTAAACCATCACTAAAATTTGCAATGGGTTCTTTATATTTAAATTCCACTCATTATCCTTAAAACATCTTTCTTTATTCAATATTACATAGGGTGGGTAGAACGTAGTGACTCTGTGAGTCACTACGTTCTACCCACCTACAAACTGCCAATTAATAGAGAATAATATTAATTAACGCTGCTTAACAAATTTAGTTCTAACAATTTGGTACGGTCTGAACATATAACCCAAAGGCATACTCCACACATGTACCAAACGGCTAAACGGAAATAAGAAAAACACCGACATACCTAAGAACAAATGCAGTTTGTAAATAAAACCAACATTATCCAATAATGCCGCGTTAGCATTCAGTGATAAAGTCGCTTGCGCCCAATCAGCTAAAGCAATCATAGCTGAAGTATCACCACTGAAAGCATGATAAATTGACACAGGAATAGTTAATAAGCCAACGCCTAATGTCACTAAAATCCAGTTCAAAATAAACAGATCCATAAAACGACTATTCGCCCGTACCCGCGGATGGTACATACGGCGCTTCCATAGAATCACCCCACCCATCATGCATAACGAACCAAATGCGGCTCCTGCTGAAATAGCCACAATTTGGTGCATCATATCGGAAACACCCAAGCTTAAAAACCAGCTATGTGGTGTTACCAGCCCGGCAAAATGCCCCATAAATAAAGCTAATACGCCAATGTGGAAAAGAATACTGCCTTTTTGCAATTGTTCTTTTTCAAATATCTGGCTGGAATCCGCTTTCCATGTGTATTGTTCTCTATCAAAACGTATCAAACTGCCTACCAAAAAAGTAGTCAGGGCGATATAAGGATAAATCCCAAATAATAAATTACTTAAATTCATATCGATACCTATGCTGCAATATCTGCTAAAAGGCCATGATGCTCCACAATTCTGACTAGTGGCGCATAGGGGCTTGCATTCTTTTCAAGATTACTGGCAATAATGTCTGCGGCTTGCGCCGTTTGTTGTAAAAACGCATGGGCGCTGCTTGCATCGTCCATGGTCGAGACATATTCCAGAATAAGCGGTAAATAATCGGGCAATTCACCATCATTAATTTCAAAGCCGGTTGATTTATAAAGCTCTGACAATTCAATTAAAGCAGGCCCTCTATCTCTATCTTGCTCATCAAATAAATGATAAGTGAGGTACAGTGAGTTTTCTGCGGTCATATCAAAGCTATCAACATATTGCGCTTGCAACTTTGTTAATGATAAATCTGCAGCCGATGCTATAAAGTCAGTTAGGCTACTTTTATCTTCCTCTGCCAGATTAGGTAAGGCTGCGACAATTTGTTGCATTTCATCCCAGTTTTCAACCAATTCCTTACGTGGGTACTCCAATAGCACAGCTAAGACTTTATAGACCTGGGTCATGCTTTTTCCCCATCTGAGCGTTTTGCCGCAGGGTGATAACGTACAAACTCCAAATTATCATGGGTCTTTTTACGCTTATCAGGAAAAAGTGACGCATTATCACTAATACTGCAACCATCATTACCAAAACTAAAGCCATTTTGGCCTTGGAAGGAATGAAAATCTTCCTGACGTAATTCTTCATGACTGGTTGGAATCACAAAACGATCTTCGTAATTGGCAATCGCCATATAACGATACATTTCGTTAACCTGATCTTCGCTTAAGCCTACTTCTTCCAAGACTTTTAAATCTGTTTTACCTTCCACATGTTTTGAACGGTAAAAACTACGCATCGCAATCATACGTTTTAAAGCAGCAACAATTGGTTTCTCATCTCCTGCAGTAAACATATTCGCCAAATATTTCATCGGCAAACGTAGGGTTTCGATGCTTGGAATAGCACCATCTGCCATCGTTGATAAGTTACCTTGATCAATTTGTGATTGCACAGGTGAAAGAGGCGGCACATACCAGACCATGGGTAAAGTACGGAACTCTGGGTGTAATGGGAAAGCCACTTTCCAGTCTACAATTAATTTACGAATTGGAGAGTTACGTGCAGCTTCCATCCAAGATTCAGGAATACCCTCTTCTTTGGCATTTTTAATGACTTCTGGATCATTAGGATCTAGGAATAAATCAAGTTGTGCTTGATATAAATCTTGGTCATTTTCAACAGAAGCTAACTCTTCAATACGATCTGCATCATAAAGCATCACACCGTTATAACGGATACGACCAACACATGATTCAGAACATACTGTAGGTAATCCTGACTCTACACGAGGGTAACAGCCAGTACACTTCTCAGCTTTACCTGATTCCCAGTTATAGAACATTTTTTTGTATGGGCAAGCACTGATACACATACGCCAGCTACGACATTTGTCTTGGTCAACCAAGACAATCCCGTCTTCTTCACGTTTGTATAAAGAACCAGAAGGACAGGCAGCAACACAAGCAGGGTTCACACAGTGATTACACATACGTGGCAAGTACATTAGGAAAGTCTGTTCAAACTCACCATAGACTTGCTTTTCCATATCACTAAAGTTAACGTCAGCGCCACGTTGTTTAAATTTGCCACCTAAATCATCTTCCCAGTTTGGACCCCATTCAATTTTCTCCATACGCGAACCATCAATCAAAGATCGTGGTCTTGCTGTTGGCGCTGCTTCAACTAGCCCGCTGTTTTGCAAAGTCGCATAGTCATAAGTAAAGGGTTCGTAATAATCATCAATCGTCGGCATATTCGGATTCATGAAGATATTTTTCAGAATACTACGACGGTTACCTGATTTTAATTGCAGTTTACCCCCGTGTAATTCCCAACCACCATTCCATTTTTCTTGATCTTCCCAGTTTTTTGGATAACCAATACCGGGTTTTGACTCAACATTATTAAACCAAGCGTATTCAACCCCTTTACGGTTCGTCCAGACATTTTTACAAGTCACAGAACAAGTGTGACACCCGATACATTTATCAAGATTCATCACTAATGAAAAATTAGCTCTTACTTTCATATTTATTTCTCCGACTCATCTGTACAAGCGTACTCTGCCTGATGTACACCTTCAGGATTCAGTTGTTTTTCTTTTGCAGCCGTTAATGGCTCTTCTAACCACTGTACATCCTGATTTTCTAGTTTATGCAAGATAACATATTCATCACGTTGCGAACCAATAGTCCCGTAATAGTTAAAGCCATAGCTTAACTGCGCATAACCACCAATCATATGCGTTGGCTTCACGGTAATACGAGTCACACTATTCAAAATACCGCCTCGCTTACCAGTTGTGTTAGAACCTGGTACGTTAATGTGCTTTTCTTGTGCGTGATACATCATTGCCATGCCATCAGGAATCCGTTGGCTGACAACAACACGCGCAATGGTTGCACCATTAACATTTAAGGCTTCAATCCAATCGTTATCTTCCAGTCCAACTTTTTCCGCATCAGTTTCAGAAATCCACAAATGTGGTCCACCACGTGATAGCGTCAACATCCGCTGGTTATCATGGTAGGTACTATGAATACCCCATTTTCCATGCGGTGTAATCCAGTTCAGTTTCAAATGCGGTTTATCACCGATTTTTGCCATCATTTCAGCGGTTGATAACATATCGACTGCAGGCTTGTAGGTACAAAAAGCCTCACCAAAATCTCGCATCCATTGGTGATCCTGATAGAACTGCGCCCGTCCTGTTAAGGTACGGAACGGAATGTGTTCATGGATATTGGTATAACAAGCGTTATAACTGACTTTTTCCGACTCAATACCACTCCATGTTGGTGCAGTAATGATTTTACGTGGTTGCGCTTTAATATCACGGAAAGTAATTTTGTCATCTTCACGCGGTAAAGCGAGATGTGTATGATCAACCCCCGTTTTACCACTTAAGGCTTTCCAAGATCTAACAGCCACTTCACCGTTAGTTTCTGGCGCAAGAGCAAGAATCGTTTCACAAACACTAATATCATCTTCTAGCGATGGCATGCCTTTTGAGATGCCTTCGTCTTTAATGGTGTAATTAATGGCTTTAAGATGCTCGTATTCTTTTTCGGTATCCCAGTCAATACCTTTAATATTATTACCTTGTTTAGGCAATAACGGCCCTAAAGCAGTGTATTTTTTATAAGTATTAGCAAAATCACGCTCAACGACTTTTAATACTGGCATTGTTTTGCCTGGAACAGGCTCACATTCGCCACGCTTCCAATCTTTAACGTCCATTGCTTGCGCAAGTTCAGCAGGCGTATCATGTAAAAGAGGCAAAGCCACCACATCTTTCTGAATACCTAGGTGTTTCTCAGCTAATTCAGAGAATGATTCAGCAATCGTTTTAAAGATTTGCCAATCAGAACGTGACTCCCAACCTGGATCAACCGCTTGTGTTAATGGATGAATAAACGGATGCATATCAGTGGTATTCAAATCGTTTTTCTCGTACCAAGTCGCAGTCGGTAAAACGATATCAGAATAAGCACCTGTTGAATTTAAACGGAAGTTAATATCAACCATTAAATCTAATTTAGCAATCGGGGCATCTTTATGCCATTTGATTTCTTGGCCTTCCGCTTCTGGAAGTACATCTTGCATCACACCATTCTGTGCGCCAAGCAAATGTTTAAGGAAATATTCATGCCCTTTTGCACTACAACCAATTAAGTTTGCACGCCAAACAAATAAGTTACGAGGGTGATTTTCTGGTGCATCAATATCTTCTGAGGCAAATTTAATATCACCTGATTTTAATTGATCAACTAAATAATCAGATACGCCTTTTTCATCTGTTGCACCCGCAGCTTCTGCATCTTTAACAATATCCAGAGGATTTTTATTAAAGTGAGGAGCAGAGGGTAACCACCCTAAACGTTGTGAAACTACATTGTAGTCAGCCAGATTATGGCCTTTATAGTTTCCTTGTGCTGTTGATGCTAATAGAGCATCCGCTTCTAATTTTTCATAGCGCCATTGGTCGGTATGGAAATAGAAGTAAGTTGTGCCGTTCATATGACGGGGTGGTTTTTGCCAATCTAATGCAAAAGCAACCGGTGCCCAACCTGCTTGTGGACGTAGTTTTTCTTGACCAACATAATGACACCAACCACCACCACTTTGACCGATACAACCACACATATGTAGTAGGTTCATAATGGCACGGTAATGCATATCATTGTGATACCAGTGATTCAAACCAGCACCTAAGATAACCATTGATTTACCCATGGTTTTAGAGGCATTGTCTGCAAACTCACGACCACTGCGGATAATATCGGCTTGCTTTACACCTGTGATCTTTTCAGCCCAGGCAGGTGTATTTGGAGTGCTTGCATCATCGTATCCGCTAGCAATATCACCGCCTAAACCACGATCAAGGCCGTATTGCGCTAGTTGCAAATCAAATACAGTGGCAACAAACACTTCTTTACCATTTAATGTGACCTTTTTAACAGGCACATTACGTTTCATTGGTACATCAACACCTGTTTGGAAATCAGGCATTAATACTTCCACGATATCATCTTTATCAGCCAGCAGACTTAAACGAGGCTTGGTATTTCTTCTGCCTTTCTTAGATACAAGATTCCATTTACCTTCTTCACCCCAGCGGAAACCAATTGAACCATTCGGTGCAATAATATTACCCGTTTTTTCATCAATAACGACCGTTTTCCAATCAGGGTTATTATCTTCGCCTAATGAATTATCAAAATCAGCAGCACGAACAAAACGACCATTTACATATGAGCCTTCATGTTCATCTAATATAACCAACATTGGCATATCAGTATAGGTACGCGCATATTCTTCAAAATAAGCATCTTGGTTATCAATGAAGAATTCTTTTAAAGCAACATGTCCCATAGCTAAAAAGATAGCGGCATCAGTTCCTTGTTTTGCAGGCATCCAAAGATCAGCAAATTTAACGTATTCTGCGTAATCAGGAGAAATAGCTACAACTTTTGCGCCTTTGTAGCGTACTTCTGAATAGAAATGCGCATCAGGTGTCCGTGTCATCGGCAAGTTAGAGCCAGCAACAACAATATAAGTAGAATTATACCAATCGGCTGATTCAGGTACATCAGTTTGCTCACCCCAAACTTGAGGGGAAGCAGGTGGTAAATCACAGTACCAGTCATAGAACGATAGACACGCACCACCAATTAATGATAGATAACGACTACCCGCCGCATAACTAATCATCGACATCGCAGGAATAGGAGAGAATCCAGCTATTCTATCTGGGCCATGCGCTTTAATGGTATAAATATTAGAAGCCGCAATGATTTCAGAAACCTCTTCCCAGTCAACACGTACAAATCCACCTAAACCACGTACAGCTGTGTATTTTTTACGTTTTTCAGGATCTTCTTGAATCGCCCCCCATGCTTCAACAGGGTCTTTACCTGTAGCACGCTCATCTCTATATAAAGAAACTAAACGCTCACGGATAAGTGGGTGTTTAACTCTTAATGGGCTATATAAATACCAAGAAAAACTAGCTCCACGCGGGCAACCACGTGGCTCATGGTTTGGCATATCTGGGCGTGTGCGTGGGTAATCCGTTGCTTGCATTTCAAAAGCAACCAAACCATTTTTCACGTGGATATTCCACGAACAACTTCCTGTACAGTTTACCCCGTGCGTTGAACGTACGACCTTATCAAAACGCCAGCGATTACGGTAACCGTCTTCCCATTGGCGATCTTCATTGGTAACAATGCCATGATCACCCGAAAATTTACTTTGAACTTTTTTGAAAAAGTTTAGACGGTCTAAAAAATGACTCATCGTGTTTTTCTCCTGTTATTGATTATCTTTCCTACGAACTTCGTAGGATGCATTGTGTAATGCACTGCATTACACAACTTTTATGCGCTTAACTTACGATGTTGGATTAGACTTTACTGACTACGCAAAACACCTAACCCAAGCTACCCTATATTTTATCTATTCTGCTCGCTGATAAATACCTTAACTTAATACGGTTATGCATAGCAAAATAATAGCCTTGATTTATGGGTTATAAAACTCACCATCTTTACGCAAGTAAAACCACCAGTTGATCATAATACAAACGATATAAAATGCAGCAAAGCCCATCAACGCTACTTCAGGAGTAGTCGCTTTAATTTGCTCACCGAAGACCTTAGGGATATAGAAAGCACCATAAGCTGCAACCGCAGAAGTCCAACCTAATACAGGACCCGCTTGCTCTTTAGGAAAGATCATTGCAATAGACCGGAATGTAGAACCATTACCGATACCTGTCGCTGCAAATAACAATAGAAAGATAATAAAGAAAGGTAGGAAATATTCTTCAGGTGTCGCCGAGTTGTAGGCCGCTTTCATATAGTAAGCCACCCCACCTGCACAAATCACCATCACAAAAGAAACAATATGTGTCACCCAAGCTCCACCGAACTTATCGGCAATCATACCGCCCACAGGACGAATCAAGGCTCCAATAAAAGGTCCCATCCATGCATACATTAAAGCACTCGGTCCATTAGGGTTAGCCAAATCATGAGTCATGACACCGTCAACCATCACATGCTGATAACCAAAAATCACTTTAATCGCCAAAGGAAAAGCTGCTGCAAAGCCAATAAATGAACCAAAAGTCATGGTATAGATAATACTCATCACCCAAGTATGTTTATTATCAAAAATTTTATATTGACGCTCTAAACTTTGCCCAATCTGACCAGGAATAATTTTTAATAATGATACCGTCAAAGCGATAACAATAAATAAAGCAATTTCTTTAGGTACTTTAAAGCCTGAGCCATACACTGCTTCAGGCAACATCAACCATAAGCCAAAAATAGCCGCAATAAAGCTGATCGCCAACATGCCGGTAATCATTGCCATACTGGCGATAGATCCATGAGTAGCGGGCGACACTTCTTCAGTACGAATATTATTCATACCAAACCAGCCAAAAAATGCCAGTGGCACTAAAAATAGCAACCAAATAAAACCTGCATTTTGAATATAAGTCTCAGTTCCGGCAGGAATCTTGCCGACTAAAGTACCTGAAGTTGCAATCAAGGTCATTGGGTCGCCACCCATTGCACCAAACATACCAACCGTCATAGATAACGGAATCAACATTTGCATGGTGGTCACCCCAAAGTTTCCTAAACCTGCATTTAGTCCTAACGCTAAACCTTGCACTTTTTTTGGAAAGAAAAAGCTAATATTAGACATTGACGAGGCAAAGTTACCACCACCAAAGCCTGATAATAAAGCTAAGACCTCAAACACCCAGAAAGGTGTATTTTGATCTTGTAAGGCAATCCCTGTGCCCAGAGCCGGCAACATTAATAATGCAGTGGTAAAAAAGATAGTATTACGACCACCACATAAACGAATAAAGAAACTACTCGGTATTCTTAAGGTTGCTCCCGTCAAACCCGCAATCGCCATTAAGGTGAACAATTGCGATTTCTCATAAGGAAATCCTAAGTTCAACATTTGTACTGTAATAATGCCCCAATACAACCACACCGCAAAACCACAGAGCAAACTCGGAATCGAAATCCATAAATTTCGATTCGCTATTTTCTTGCCTTCAGACTCCCAAAATTCTTCGTCTTCGACATCCCACTTATTTAAATCAGCCATATAAACTCCATAGCAAAGGTTAATTAAATTTTATAGGGTAATTTTACTCCTAAATAAAATTAAATACCTCTGTTTATTACTTTACATATGACTTGTAACACATTGAAAACAAAGTAATAACCTAGTATATTACTAGGTTATTATGTATAGCACTCCACCACCTCATTACATCAATATAATTTATAAGGATTTTTCTATATAAGCCCTCAAAACATTAATAATTAAGTGGTTATACTAACGAATACTTTAGTATTTATATCATATTTTTTAAGGTTAATTTTTCTGTATGCCACTGGCTAAAGTGGCGGTTTTTTTAAACGTTTTCCTAAGAAAAAAATTTTAGCCAGTATTGCAAATAGAAAGCTTGATCAATTATTGCAGTTTTTTAGCATACACCAACTTAAAGCTAAGCACGCCATCTGCTGTGGGTAAGTATTGTAATTGGGCGACATAAGATACTGCCTGTTTAGCACCATTAAAATTTGATATTTGTGTTAGCTCAAGTAGGCCTGTATCAAAAGAATAGTAAGGCATTGATTCCAACGTAGACAAGTTAGTAATGACTATTTCATCAAACTTGCTGACCACATAAAGACCTTGCTCCACTTGTTGTAGTTGTACAGAATAGAATTTACTAGGCTGATTAGCCCCTTCCGTCCTAAGGTAGGGCAGTTCAATTACCCCTAATTCGGCAGAAAAAGCAGACTGCTCTTGCAATTGATAGCCATCCGTTAAGGTACGCATAAAAGCGACAATTGCCTCAACTTCTGCATCTGTCAGACCTAAATCACCCAATTCATCGGCATTTACATTGGCAGCCACTTCAGGTGCAGCCCATTTAGCATCAACATCACGGGTATTATAAAAATCGACCACTTCTTTTAAATCAGCGAAAACACCGTTATGCATATAAGGTGCTGTTTTGGCGACATTACGCAGTGAAGGTACTTTAAACTTACCATTTTCCTCACTACCAACCGTTTCTCCTAACCCCAAATCAACAAAGTCCACACCCTTTAAAGCTAAAATTTCCAGGTTAGCGGGGGTTCCCAGATTATCATAAGTAAAATCGGTAAATAGTGGCTGTGAGCCATCGCCTGTACTGCTGATATGACAAGCTGCACAATTCCCCTTAGTTTCATCTTCAAACAACTCCAGACCCTTTTGCTCTAGTTCTGTCAAGCTAACACGACCTGCCAGGAAATAATCATATTTAGAGGTAAATTGATTAAAACTTGGCGTATTTTCATAAGCAACAATGGCCTGCGCCATTTTATCGTATGCATCTGTCGTATCATTAAATATATGTACACCAAATACCTGCTTGAAAAGATCCGCATAATTTGCTGTTTTTATTTTCTCAATAACACTATTTTCATCAGTATTATTCATTTCATCAGGGTTCAAGAAAGGTGCTTTTGCTTGTTCCTTTAAGTTTACCGCACGACCATCTAAGAACTGTCCGCCGATATACAACTCTTCTTCTGTATCAAAGTGAAATTGTGGTGCAAACGCAGCATACCCAGCTGAAGGTGTATTACGCGAACCAGTACGCCCTTCCACAGCACCTAACGAAACAGGTAAATTCTGTATTGCATCCGTAAAAGAGACCTTACTATCATGACAACTCGCGCACGACTGCCCTGCTGGAAATGATAAATTTTTATCAAAAAATATTTGCTTACCTAATTGTTGTTCTAAGGTAAGTTGTTTAGCTACGACTAGGCTAGGTAGTGTTGTTTCAGCTACTATATTTTGGCTAAAGCCAATTAAACCTACTATAGAAAAAAATTTAATCTGTTTTAATTTCATCTGTGCATATCATATTAATTAAAAGATAAATGTTAATGATTATCATTTATATTGTCAACAATATTAACCATAACACCCAAAATACCCTATCCTGCAATCCTCTCTCAGTATTCTAATTTGCCATGCATGACACAGAAAAATCCTTCTATTTTATAAGCTCGCCAGCAAAACCCTACCCGCATTTGGTATACTGTACGCACTACAATACAGGATCAAAAATATGCACGAACTGAATGACCAAGAACTTTATCAAGCTTTAAAACATGCCAGAAGCTTAGATGAAACAGCGGGAAGAAAAATTTTAACGCAATTTCAAAGCGACCAACCTGTGTTATCACAGATGATATTCAACTTATTTTCTGCGTCCATCGCCGAACAAAATCAAGAAATGTCCTATTTATTTATGGATCTTTGCTTTGATGTCATTAGTATTTATCAGCATATTTTTGGCAAAATACCTGCACAGAGTGAGTTAAGCCCAGAATGGCTAGAGCAACAAGCCAGCCTTATCGGTACCCAACTGCAATCGATTGCCAAACAAAAAAAGGTAGACAGCAAAACTCAAGCATCATTAGAAGAACACTTTGCTTTAAATTCTGCTGTTGAAGTCAATCAAACCGGACTGGTTAGATTTATGAATGAATCAGTCAACACCTATGCCGCAGAAGACCCTAGCCGAAATCCGGCAATTAAAGTTACGCAAACCATGCTTTTTGTTATGATTCATTTATTAGGCAACGTTTATAATCATACCAAGCAGCAAACAGTACATTGATAAGAAACGTTAATATTATGTAGGATGGGCAGCATGTCGCACTCGACTTTGATTAGGTGCGACATAAAGCCCATTAATGTTTATGGAATCAACAAAGACAATGAAATTATTACCATTACTACAAGCCTTTCTTGTTGACCCTGTTAACTTAAACCTAAAAGCCAAGATATACTCCTTACTGGCTTGCTTCTGCTCAATATTTTTTATCGCCTTAGTCACGCATGCATTCATCGGCGCAGATGCTGTAGCACCAATGATCGTCGCTTCTATGGGCGCATCAGCCGTTATCTTATTTTTTATTCCTAACAGCCCCTTGGCTCAACCTTGGCCTTTTGTTGGCGGTCAATTGTGTTCTGCTATCATCGGTATGAGTTGTGCTTTAAATATAGAGGAAACTGCATCAGCTTCAGCAATGGCAGTCGGCGGCTCTATCCTAGTCATGCTATTGCTACGTTGTCTGCACCCACCTGGCGCTGCCACTGCACTAGCTCCTGTTATGGCAGGTGCCAGCATTACCTCTCTAGGCTACTCCTTTGTACTAGTGCCTGTCGGTATTAATGTAGCAATCATGTTAGTGCTCTCCATTATTATCAATCGCGGCGTGATGCGGCGCAAATACCCTAATGCCATTGCCCGCAAAGAATTAGAGCATAATCAACGCCATGAGATCGCGCAACCTAGTCATAAAGTAGGGGTTACTGTGCAAGACTTGGACTTAGCATTAAAAAGTACCGATAGTTTTGTTGATGTAACCGCCACGCAATTAAGCCATCTATTAAATGCTGCAGAATTGAATACCTTTAAACGTATTCGTGGTGAAATTTGCTGTGCTGATATTATGATTCGTGATGTCACATCGGTAGAATATGGCACCGAAGTAGAAACGGCTTGGCATTTAATTCAAACTGAAAAATTAAAAGTGTTGCCGGTAGTGGATAGTGCCAACCGTATCATTGGCATTGTGACTTGGCATGATTTTTTTAAAAATATCAATTTAAGTGCTTATGACAACTTACAAGATAAGCTGCGCAATTTTATTCGACGCTCTCCACTCATCAGTACCGATAAACCTGAATCCATCGGCCATATTATGACTGGATCCGTTATTGCCCTACCTGAATCGACACATATTGCTGAGCTAATTCCGTTAATGTCCTTACAAGGACATCGGCAGATCCCTATTATTAACGAGGAGCATCGACTGGTAGGTATGGTGTATCAGGCTAATCTAGTGGCAGCCCTGTATAACCAAAAATTAGCACAAGCTAGTTAAAATATGGATAAGGGACGAGAATTCAATAATTTTCTGGCTTCTTAGCCACTACCGGCATTTGCCCTACACACTTCAATACACACTCATCTACTGAATTTTTAACAATACTTGCTCGAAACGAGTCATCAACTTTTAACCAACGATCTGCGATGGAATCACTATGCCCTTCGGCAAGAATTGCTTGGCGTAAAACCTGCTGACGTAAATCACTCATTTCATCGGTGACATACATATGCATATGTACAAATGCGGGCGTATCTCCTTTATAGAGGTTTTCACCACCAAAGGCTGCCACCATAAATTGCGTTTGTTTATCAACCAAAACATCTTTGGCTTTGCCATAGAAAAACTTACCCAACCACGGCTCAGCAAACAGCACATCATAAAAACGTTGATGCACCTTACGAACACCTTCAGTTCCCTGCACTTCGTCTAATAACTGCGTGTCATAACTGAGCATATCGTGTAAACGTTCTGCTTTTGGTTGGTGTGCAACTTGCCCCATCGCTTGCTTCATAATATCGGTCACTTCCTGAAACACACTATGCCAAGCAGTCTCTAATTCTAGCGTAAACTCATCAGTAAAATACTCGTGCAAAGCCAACATTAAAGCTTGTTCAATCGGTTCAAAATGCTCTAGTTGTACTGCATAATTTTGACTATGCCGTTCCCCCATTTTTTCTATCGAAGCACTAATTTTTTCTAGGTGTTCCATATTTTTAAAGGTACCCAGCATATTAGCAAACTTGCGATTTAAAAAAACCACATTCCCTGGAAATATCTCCTTTAATCCTATTTCGATATGAAATAATTCACGATAAAAAATTTGCGACAACTTATTTATATTATCACCCAAGCTATCTATATTGTTTTTTACCAGAAGGCGTTGAGCGATGGACATATATAGGCTCCCTGTTTATCTTTTGTGTTACTTTTTAAAGAATGACTTCAAAAATTGACCTAAGGTTTTTTTGCTTTTCTTATTACTCGGCATTACTTTTTGTTGGACTTCTTCAGGAAGCATATGTATATAACCAAGTAAAAAACAGATATTATAAAAATCAAATATCGTTGCGAGTGGCACCTGTAGCGACTCAGCAGCAGCAAACAAATCGCTAGCTTGTTGTTGCATAAACTCAGCAATATCGCCATATTCTGTCATTTTTTCTATCTTTATTTCTGCCAAATTTGCTTTTAATTCCACTTTTCGTGTTGCTACATGACCTTTCAATAAGCGCCCTTGAGAAACATCCAGTACTGCACGAATAAATAGCGCATCTAAAGCTTGAGGGTGCAGATTTACTAACCGAGCTAATAATTTTTCTAACTGTAATTTTTTAACGGTTCTTGCTTTTAATTGCTTGGGATCAGCCACAATAAACTGCATTAACTGATTATCTGTGCCTGCAAAGTAAAACTGCTTATTATCTGGCACAACATATAACAAAGGTAAGTCGGCTAACCTAATAATTCGACATGCTTTATCTTTTAAAGCTAATTGCAATATCCCAAAAAAATAGTTTTTACTCAATAAAGTACGTGTGGGTAAAACAATTTTTACATCAGGAAGCACTTCTTGGTATTTGGTGACCGTCGCATAATTTAAATCATCGACCACCTTGGCCACAAACTCGGCAACCTCTTTTTTAGGTTTTATATTTGGCTTGGCACTATCCGTCATAGCAAGCACAGAATCCAAATCAAGTTCGAATACATTTCCCTGCTGCTCAGTAGTATCTTGTTGCTGCTCCTGCAGACTATCTGATTCTGTATCATCAAATCCTAGATCTCCCATCAGAAGATCTAGCTCGAATAATGCTTGTGTTTCTGTTTCTGTTTCTATTTCTGTTTCTAACTCAACTACTGGTAAATTTATAGGATCTATATCTATAGAGTCTGATTCTACGGGCTCTATATTATCTAGCTCTAACTCACCCTCAATAGAAAAATCTAG
Source organism: Methyloprofundus sp. (assembly GCA_016592635.1). Classification (NCBI taxonomy): domain Bacteria; kingdom Pseudomonadati; phylum Pseudomonadota; class Gammaproteobacteria; order Methylococcales; family Methylococcaceae; genus Methyloprofundus; species Methyloprofundus sp. The sequence goes on along the minus strand of AP023240.1, from coordinate 876,941 downwards.
ATCTGCTAATTGTTGCGGGATTGCTGTGGGGCTAACCAATGCTTCTACTTTTACAGGCTGTTCTTTTGGTGAGTCTTGCGTAACAGCCTCTACCTTGATTTCTTGAACTTGTTCACTTTGCTGCGACTGTACAAGAAATTTTTGGGTAATTTTATCTACCTCATCTGCCGGCAACTCACTTATTTCAGTTAAACAGGCGGCAACTTGGTTCAATAACTCGGTTAACTTACGTAAACTTAACGGAGCCTGCGCTTTTTTTTCTAATGACCAATAGCCTTCAAAACACTCATCTATCTTTTCTGCAACCAGCACCAAACAATAATCTTTCTTCAGTTGCTGCTGCTCTTGCAAAAGCTGCTCGCCATTTTCAGCATCAAGGTTGATAAAACTAATATTACTTTCTGCAGCAACTGCAACCGCCTCCCACTCGTCGTCTAATGCTGATGCAGCAAAATATAAAACAGCAGCAATCGATTCTTGCTGTTGAGCATCAAAACCGACATAAGCGAGGGTATAGCGAGACATATTACTTTCCTATTGATAAGCGTTGCCACAACTGCTCAGGCAAACCATATTGCTGCATTCTCTGCACCACAGCATCAACCGCATAGGGAATAGTAAACCACTCCAGAGTTTGTTGCTCGCTATCATAAATAGCGCACTGTGCATCAGGATGACCATTTCTGGGTTGTCCTACTGAGCCAGGACAAGCTAAAACATGTTGAAATTGGGTCAATTCTACTTTTGACTCAGTCTTTTGTACAACCCGTTGTTTATTCCATGCATAAATACCTGGCATATGCGAGTGCCCATGAAAACAAAGTGCCATTTGTTTTTCTTGCATATACTTGAGGTTATCTTCCGCTGTCATGAGATAGACATAGCCATATAAAAATGCTAGATCCATTGGTGCACCATGCACTGCGTACCAATCTGGAGTATTTTGATATGATGGTAAGTGCTGCAACCATTCTTGCTCTGCATGACTTAACTGCCCTACCGTCCAGTCAATCACATCTTTAGCATTTTTAGAAAAACCTCTATCCGTATTAGCTATTGCCGCCGCATGATCATGATTACCTTTAATAATATCAAAAGGTGAGTCCTGCAGTTTTTGAATGCAAATACTGGGGTCAGGGCCGTAACCAACAATATCTCCTAAGACGATACCTTGATCAATATTACGTGCTTGGTAAAAATCTAAAACACAATCCAACGCTGCTTCATTAGCATGAATATCAGCCATGATGGCAAAATAACGAGCCTGTTGCAGTTTGCTTGTTTTGGGTAAATGGGAAGTAACAGGCTTCTCAATTTGAATTTTATTTTGCGCAATACGTTGTACCATAACATCCAATAGCTGATGCTTTATTCCTGCTGGCATAAAGACAGAGCGCAACTGGCTGCTAATAATGACACGACAATGTGGATCCTTAAATACCCAATCAACGGATACCGCTAAGGCATCACTTAAACTTGTAACAAAGTCCTCATCCAACCAATGAAAGTTGCGAATAAAAACACCCAACATAACAGCAAAGGATATAAAGCTATCCCACGAGTAATATTCATCATCCAAGTAATAAACACTACCTTTGGTATCAATGGCAAAATTGGATAAACCCTCATCTAGTTTATATCCCTGCTCTTTACCCAGCTGTAAATACATTTTAAAAACAGCGTCCAGAATATTTAAATAGCGGGTTCGTTCTTTCGCCGTTTGAGGTGCAGTTTTAAAAAGAACATGCAAAGGTTGTAAGCGCGGACAAATACTGCCGACTAGTATCTGTCCTGTAGCAGTATCATCAAAAACAAACCACGTCTTATGCGGGTGATGCACTTGCATCTTTTGCTCTTGCTCAAGCTCATTACGCGTCCATAAATAAGCTTTTTCGAGACTTAAATCTAGTTCAGCCCTAATTTTTACGACACTATCATCATTACTATAAATGCGAGTATCAGGGCGGCCAACAAAATCACTACCTATTTGCAATGCTTGTTGTTTAGCACTTAATAATGTAGAAATATCAGATTCTTGATAATAATGTTGCTGATTGATTGATCCTATCAATGCAATTTTTGACATATAAATTTAAAAATTTAAAGGTATGCTAAAAAGAATAATACTAAAAAATTCACTGTAAAAATCTAATAATTCATAATATTTCATACATTACATGCAAACTACTTAGCTGAATCTCAAAGCTTGTTTTATAATAACGCCAGATTAATAACACGGTATTAGTATCTAACTAGTAAGGTATTTACATTCATCAATTTCGCTTTTATTATTAGTATGATTTCCATCAATAAGCTATCTTTTTCACGTGGCGATAATAAGATTTTTGACAATATCTCCCTACAAATTCAACCACATAAGATTACAGCCATTATGGGCCCTAGTGGCACTGGCAAAACCACCCTCTTAAAACTGATTGGCGGGCAACTTAAACCTGACGGCGGCAGCATCTTGATTAACAGCCAAAACGTACATCAACTATCGCGAAAAAATCTCTATGCCTTACGCCAAAAAATGGGCATGTTATTTCAAAGTGGTGCTTTATTAACGGACATGTCGGTGTATGACAATATTGCCTTTCCTATCCGTGAACACACTTCTTTACCAGAAACGATGATACAGACTTTAGTATTAATGAAACTTAATGCGGTGGGTTTAAGAGGCGCGAAAGATTTAATGCCTAGTGAACTTTCAGGCGGCATGGCAAGACGCGTGGCCATGGCCAGAGCACTCGCTTTGGACCCTGAAATGATTATGTACGATGAGCCATTTACCGGACAAGACCCCATTTCTCTAGGCGTATTGGTTAAATTGATTGCAACGCTCAATCACACTTTACAGCTAACCAGTATTATCGTCTCACATGACGTACAAGAGACTGCCGCAATAGCTGATTTCATATATCTGCTATCTGAGGGTAAAATTGCTGGTCAAGGTACGCCTGAGGAGTTATTTAATTCTGATTCCGACTGGGTACAACAGTTTATGCAAGGTAAATCTGACGGCCCCGTACCCTTTCACTACCCTGCTCCAGACTACAAAGATGAGCTATTGGCCAACTAAACAATGAAACTATTCCAATCTATCGGCCAATCAAGCCTGCAATTCCTTGCTAAACTAGGGCGTGGCAGCTTTTTTTTTACAGCTATTATCAGTAGTATTGCTTACCTATTTTGTCGCCCAGGGCTACTTATTCGGCAAATTTATTCTGTCGGAGTATTAAGCTTTTGGCTGATTGTCATTTCTGGACTATTTGTCGGTATGGTATTGGGCTTACAAGGTGTTTATACTTTATCTACCTTTGGTGCAGAGTCTTCACTCGGTATTATGGTTGCCGCTTCGCTGGTCAGAGAATTAGGCCCCGTGGTGAGTGCTTTATTATTTGCTGGGCGCGCTGGTTCTGCACTCACTGCAGAAATTGGCCTAATGAAAGCCACCGAACAGTTATCAGGCATGGAAATGATGGCTATCGACCCACTAAAATATATTATCGCACCACGCTTTTTTGCTGGTTTTATCTCCTTACCCTTATTAGCTGCATTATTCAGTGCTATTGGTGTATGGGGCGGCTATATCGCAGGTGTGGAACTATTAAGTGTTGATGCAGGTGCTTATTGGTCACAAATGCAAGCTTCGATCGACTTTTATGATGACATTATCAATGGCGTAATCAAGAGCATTATCTTTGCTTGGTTAGTGACCTGGATTGCTCTATTTGAGGGGTATGATGCCCTACCTACTTCAGCAGGCATCAGCAGGGCCACTACCCGTACCGTGGTCAACTCAGCTTTTGCCATCCTGTTTTTTGACTTTTTATTAACCGCCCTTATGTTTGGTACTTCTTAATGATGCAATATAAAGCCTTAGAAATTTCAGTTGGCCTTTTTGTCAGTGCTGCTATTGCTGCATTGTTCTTTCTCGCATTACAAGTGAGCAATTTTAATTCCCTACAAAATACAGGTAGCTACACATTAATTGCCCATTTTGAAAATGCCAGTGGTCTGAAAACCAAATCACTGGTATCAATGGCAGGGGTTCCCATAGGCCGAGTGACCGAAATCAGCTTTGATCCTGAAAATTATGATGCCTTAATTAAAATGCGTATTAATGCACGCTACAACACTATTCCGAGTGACACCTCTGCGAGCATCTTAACGGCCGGCCTACTCGGGGAAAAATATATTGGCCTGACACCTGGCGGTTTAGATGAATTTTTACAAGAAGGTGACGCTATTGAATTAACGCAATCAGCATTGGTTTTAGAGAAACTTATTAGCCAATTTTTATTTAATTCTGCCTCAAAAGACTAAGCGCTCAGTCATGCAAACTCTGGAAATAATCGCCATATCGAATGCTAATTACCAAATTAAGGGAGAATTAAGCTTTCACACTATTAATAAATTGACTCTCAAAGCATTAAAATTGCATAAAAATACTGCCGCTATCAGTATCGACTTACAGAAGATTAGTAAAATTGATAGCGCAGGACTCGCTTTGCTTATAGAATGGATAAAATTTGCGGGGGCACAACAAACAGAGCTACAATTTACCAATATTCCCAGCCAATTAACGGCACTAGCAAATTTAAGTTACCTGTCAGAAACCGACTTATTTACGATAAAATAAATTATACACAATGGATAAATTACTGATTACAGGTGGCAAACAACTGTCTGGCGAACTCACAGTTTCAGGCGCTAAAAATGCAGCACTGCCTATTTTAGCCGCAACACTTTTAAGTGATACACCTGTTAGTGTCGGCAATATCCCCCACTTGCATGATATTACCACCACCATGGAGCTATTAGGCTGTATGGGAGTAGAGCTATCAATTGACGAAAAACTGAATATTGAAGTCAATAGCAACACCATTAATAAATTAGAAGCTCCGTACGAATTAGTTCGTACCATGCGTTCTTCCATTCTGGTATTAGGCCCGTTATTAGCTCGTTTTGGACAAGCAGATGTTTCCCTGCCTGGCGGTTGTGCTATTGGTGCACGTCCTGTCAATATGCACTTAGAGGGGCTTACCCAAATGGGTGCTGATATTCGTGTCGAGAATGGCTATATTCATGCCAAGGCAAAACGCTTAAAAGGCTGTCGCCTTGTTTTAGAGCAAGTCACAGTAACAGGTACTGAAAACTTACTAATGGCTGCTACGCTAGCAGAAGGCACCACTGTTTTAGAAAATGCTGCCCGTGAACCCGAAGTCAATGACCTTGCTCATTTCCTCAATAAAATGGGCGCCAAAATCACTGGTATTGGCACCTCTATTCTTGAAATCGAAGGTGTGGAACGCTTAGGAGTGGATAATTTACATTACGATGTTTTACCCGACCGCATAGAGGCAGGCACCTATTTAGTTGCCGCAGCGATGACTGGTGGCAAGATCAAACTGAAAAAAATACAACCAGACTTGCTAGATGCAGTATTGGCAAAACTGAGGGATGCAGGTGCACAAATCAGTACGGGCGAGGACTGGATTGAATTAGATATGCAAGGTAAACGCCCAAAAGCTGTTTCCATTCGCACCGCCCCTTTCCCTGCATTTCCAACGGATATGCAAGCACAATTTACCGCAATGAACGCCATTGCCGAAGGGGTCAGCACCATTACTGAAACGGTCTTTGAAAACCGCTTTATGCATGTGCAAGAAATGCAACGCATGGGTGCGCAAATTAAACTAGAGTCTAATACCGCCATTTGTACAGGCATAGAGCAACTAACGGCAGCACCTGTGATGGCAACCGATTTACGTGCCTCAGCCAGCTTAGTACTTGCAGGTTTAGTCGCCAAAGGCGAAACATTAGTGGACCGTATCTATCATATCGATAGAGGCTACAACCACATAGAAGAAAAACTTTCTCAACTCGGCGCGACAATTCGCCGTATTCCAAAATAAATCAGGCTTTAATATTCATGTTAACTATCGCTGTTTCCAAAGGCAGAATATACGATGATGCGCTGCCTTTATTGGCAGACGCAAACATCATTCCGATTGATGATCCCAAAACCAGTCGCAAATTGATCCTGCGCACCAACCATGACGATGTCAAGCTGGTCATCATTCGCGCGACTGATGTACCTACTTTTGTCGAATACGGTGCTGCTGATTTAGGCATTGCTGGTAAAGATGTCCTGATCGAACATGATTCGGACAATTTATATGAGCCACTTGACTTAAATATTGCCTGTTGCAAACTAATGACCGCAGCGCCAACAAATGCACCTGAAATTTCTGGTCGGGTACGGGTTGCAACCAAATATGTAAAAACAGCTGAACGTTATTTTGCCAGCAAAGGTATTCAAGCAGAAATCATCAAACTCTATGGTGCGATGGAGCTTGCCCCTATCGTTGGCCTCGCTGATTGCATCGTTGATGTTGTTGATACCGGCAACACTCTGAGAGCGAATGGCTTAGAACCGCGTGAACTGATCATGAATATTAGTTCACGCTTAGTTGTGAATAAAGCGTCCATGAAAATGAAACATCAGCTGATTCAACCGTTAATTGACCAATTTGAAAAAACCCTAGCGCAACGATAATACTATGACTGCAACCATTACTCGCCTTAATAGCAGCGATGCAAATTTCTCGACACAACTCCAGCAACTGCTTGCTTGGGAAGAATCTTCAGACCATGAAATTCACCAGCGTGTACTAGATATTATTGCTAATGTACGTAAAAATGGCGATCAAGCTGTTATTGATTACACTAATCAATTTGATCGTTGCAATCTAAGCAATGCATCCCAGCTAGAAATCTCACAAGAAAAAATGAAGGCTGCTTGGGATAACTTGCCTGCCGATAAAGCAGAAGCTTTGCAAACCGCTGCAAATAGAGTACGTGCTTATGCTGAAAAGCAAAAAATGGAATCTTGGCAATATATGGAAGCAGACGGCACCATGCTGGGCCAAAAAGTAACTCCTTTAGACCGTGCAGGCCTTTATGTTCCAGGTGGTAAAGCAGCCTACCCTTCTTCAGTATTAATGAATGCCATTCCTGCGAAAGTAGCAGGTGTGCGTGAATTAATTATGGTAGTACCTACTCCTGACGGCGTGACTAATGAACTCGTATTAGCCGCTGCACATCTTGCTGGTGTCGATCGTGCCTTTGCAATTGGTGGTGCGCAAGCCGTTGCCGCATTAGCCTATGGCACAGACAGTATTCCAGCAGTAGAAAAAATCGTTGGCCCTGGTAATATTTATGTTGCTACTGCTAAAAAATTGGTTTTTGGTCAAGTCGGTATTGATATGATTGCTGGCCCATCAGAAATATTGATTATTTGTGATGGCAAAACGGATCCTGACTGGATTGCCATGGACTTATTTTCACAAGCAGAACATGATGAAGATGCCCAAGCCATTCTGCTATCTGATGATGCTGATTTTTTAAATGCCGTCGCAGCTAGTATTGATAAATTACTACCCGAAATGGAACGTGCCGATATTATCAAAGCATCACTTGCTGGCCGTGGAGCCTTAATTAAAGTCGACTCATTAACTGAAGCCTCCAAAGTTGCTAATACTATTGCACCTGAACATTTGGAACTTTCAGTCGCAGACCCTGAAAGCCTTTGCGAGCATATCAACAATGCGGGTGCCATCTTTATGGGGCGCTATACTGCCGAAGCATTAGGTGATTATTGTGCAGGGCCTAACCATGTATTACCCACCTCAGGTACAGCACGTTTTTCTTCACCCTTAGGTGTCTATGATTTCCAAAAACGCTCTAGCCTGATTTTTTGCTCTGCAGAAGGTGCCAATACTTTAGGTAAAACGGCCTCAGTATTAGCGCGTGGCGAAAGCCTAACGGCACATGCGCGCTCAGCAGAATACCGTTTAAAATAATCAAAATAACAATGACAACAAGAGAAAAAATATGACTGATTTACCTGAAAGAACCTGTGCAATAGAACGCTTAGTCACACACCCAAAATTAGTTGAAGCCGCTCTTAGTGGTCGCAAAACCCAACAGCGCCGTGATGGTGTTTATGGCTACCCCGAAGAAACTTTCATCCTTGACGGTGTGGATTTCGTGATGACCGCATTAGAAAGAAAAACCATTGGTGATATGACCGATGCCGATGCACAAGCAGAAGGCTATCCAACATTGGAAATGTATAAAAACCTTATTCTAAAAATGCATGCAGGCATGGAATGGGATGAATCTGCCCCGGTATGGGTACACCATTTCAAACGTGTAGCTTAATACATGACTGTACAAGCATTAATCAATGCCGCTATTCGCCCTGAAATTAGGGCTTTAACTGCCTATAAGGTTGCTGATGCTACCGGCTTCATTAAACTGGATGCCATGGAGAACCCTTATGTATGGCCTGATGAACTAAAAGCAGAATGGCTCAAGGTCGTACACGATGCTGAAATTAATCGCTATCCTGACCCAGAAGCAAAATCTCTGTGCCGTACTCTAAAAGAATACAATCAGATCCCTGCCACTAGCGACCTGATTTTGGGTAACGGTTCAGATGAAATCATCCAACTATTGCTGATGGCATTACCTGCCGATGCAACAGTGATGGCTCCTGAGCCTAGCTTTGTCATGTATAAACAAATTGCACAATGCTTAGGGCTAAACTACCAAGGACTCCCCTTACTTGCTGACAGTTTTGAGCTGGATATTAGCGCAACACTGACAGCGATTAAAGAGCAGCAGCCTGCCATTATCTTTCTTGCCTATCCAAATAACCCCACCGGAAATTTATTTGATAGCGAGGCCATTGCACAAATTATCGAACAAAGTAATGGCTTAGTCATTATTGATGAAGCTTATGCCCCCTTTACTGACTTTAGCTTTATCGCAAAACTAACAGAATACAATAATCTATTAGTAATGCGTACTGTATCTAAGCTCGGTTTAGCAGGCTTGCGCTTAGGCTTTATTGCAGGTAACCCAAGCATTATTAATGAACTTAATAAAGCCAGATTACCTTACAACATAAACATTCTAACCCAATGCAGTGCTGAATTTGCACTTGCTCATCCAGATATGTTTGCCGAACAAACAGCAACAATTTGCACCGAACGTGCACGCATGTTTCTGCAACTCAGCGTATTAAAGGGTATTAGCCCCAGCCAAAGTGCTGCAAACTTTATTCTTTTTCGCACCCCAGCTAATAAAGCCACTGATATTTTTAACGCATTAAAATCGAAAAATATTTTAATAAAAAATCTCAGCCCGCAACAAGGCTTATTAAGTGACTGTTTACGCGTCACTATTGGCAAACCTGAGGAAAATAATGCCTTCATTAAGGCACTAAAAGAAACATTACAAGCTTTACAATAATTAAAAGAAAACAAATTCAGACTTCAAAATACAGTGGCTCTCATGTACTATTGAGTCGGTAACAAATCATAAAAGCTAATCATATAGCTAACAAGAGGAGTGTTATACATGAGCGAACAAGGCGTGGATCATTCAAAACGCCAATTTCTAACAACAGCTTTAACCGTTGTCGGTGCTGTTGGTACAGGTTATATTGCAGTGCCATTTCTGTCACAAATGCAACCAAGTACCAAAGCAAAAGCGGCTGGAGCACCTGTAGAAATTGATATAAGCAAGCTAGAAACAGGACAACTTATTCGTGCCGCATGGCGCGGAAAGCCTGTCTGGGTACTTAACCGTACGCCTGAAGTATTAGAAATATTAACGAACAACACTGGCAATCTAGCAGATCCTAATTCACTAGAATCAGTACAACCTGCATACAGCCAAAATGAATTTCGTTCGATTAAACCAGAAATTTTCATCGCTGTGGGTCTCTGTACTCACCTAGGCTGCTCGCCAACCTTCCGCCCTGAAATAGCACCTAATGATTTAGGTTCTGATTGGAAAGGTGGCTTTTTCTGCCCTTGTCATGGCTCAGGATTTGATTTGGCAGGACGTGTAGTACGAGGCGTTCCCGCTCCTACCAACTTAGATGTTCCACCACATCGTTACATCACTGATACACGCATTATAATTGGCGAAGACACAACGGAGGCTGATGCATGAAATCAAAAATAGACAGTTGCGGCTCTTGGTTTCTTGATCGTTTTCCACTCACTAAACTGTGGAACGATCATATGGCGCAATACTATGCGCCCAAAAACTTTAACTTCTGGTACTTTTTTGGTTCATTAGCACTACTCGTGTTAGTTAACCAATTAATCACTGGTATTTTATTAACCATGAACTACAAACCGGATGCCAGCTTAGCATTCGATTCAGTAGAATACATTATGCGGGAAGTCCCCTGGGGCTGGTTAGTACGTTATATGCACTCGACGGGGGCCTCAGCCTTTTTTATCGTCGTTTATCTGCACATGTTCCGCGGATTGATTTACGGCTCATACAAGCAACCTAGAGAGCTTGTATGGATCTTCGGCATGCTCCTCTTCGTAGCTCTAATGGCTGAAGCATTCATGGGTTACTTACTACCATGGGGGCAAATGTCTTATTGGGGTGCTCAAGTCATTATTTCACTCTTCAGTGCCATCCCCATTATTGGTGATGACTTATCCTTATGGGTACGTGGTGACTATGTTATCTCCGATGCAACTTTAAACCGCTTCTTTGCATTTCATGTTATTGCCATTCCTCTGATTTTGTTGATGCTGGTATTCATGCATATCATTGCGCTACATGAAGTAGGTTCAAACAACCCTGACGGCGTTGAAATCAAAGCCTCCAAAGATCCATGGGGACATCCTGTTGACGGTATCCCTTTTCACCCATACTACACAGTAAAAGATATCGTCGGTGTCGCCGTATTTCTGTTCTTTTTTGCCACGGTATTATTTTATATGCCGGAAATGGGCGGCTATTTTCTGGAGCATGCCAATTTCATCCCGGCTGACCCATTAGCCACACCTGAGCACATTGCACCTGTTTGGTACTTTACTCCGTTCTACGCAATTCTAAGAGCAATCCCCGATAAGTTTGCTGGTGTTATTGCAATGGGGGGCGCAATTGTCGTTTTATTCCTACTACCTTGGTTAGATCGTAGCCCAGTAAAGTCAATTCGTTATCGTGGCGGCATCTACAAAAAAGCAATCGTGTTATTTGTTATCAGCTTTTTAGGTTTAGGTTACTTGGGCATGCAAGCACCAACAGCAAATGCAACCATGATGGCTCGTGTTTTTACTGCAATTTACTTTGGCTTCTTCTTGTTAATGCCAATTTATACTCGCTGGGAAAAAACCAAACCAGTCCCCAAAAAACTAACCGAGCAGCCATCTCTTGAAGATCGCATTCCTGGTCTAAAGAAGATTTATGGTGAAGTCACTAAAAATGTACCTGAGACAAAAGATGGAAAAACCGTTGTGCATACACGTCCGGATGCTGCTGGTGCCGCCAGAGTAATACGCCGTACTGCAAGAAATATCAAAAAGGGCCTAGACTAATATGAAAAAAATACTACAAACCTGTCTATTACTCTTAATGCCTCTAGGTGTGTTTGCCTCAGCAGGAATTGAGCTGGAAGAAGCCGACATTGATTTATCTAATAAAAAATCATTAGAAAATGGCGCACATCTATATGTGCAATACTGTTTAGGCTGTCACTCAACAAAATATATTCGCTACTTAAATATTGCTGATGACTTCGAAATAGATCAAGAAGAAATCTTGGAAAAAGTGGCACCAGATGGCGCAGGCATTTATGACAAAATGCTGACAGCTATGAATGGTCATGATGCTAAAAAATGGTTTGGTACTACACCACCTGATTTATCATTAATCGCTCGTTCCAGAGGCGCTGATTGGCTATATAGCTACCTAAAAGGTTTTTATATAGATACTAAAAAACCTCTAGGTGTTAACAACGCAATCTTCCCTGATGTGGGTATGCCTAACCCATTATGGCAATTACAAGGTACTCAAGAAGCTGTTTATGAAAATGTTGATGGTCAAGACATTATCACTGAACTTACTCTGGTAGAACAAGGCACCATATCACCAGAGGAATTTGATCAAGCAGTCAATGATATTGTTAACTTTCTAGTCTATGCTGGCGAACCGATCCAAGAAAAGCGTCGTAGCATGGGTAAATATGTTTTATTCTTTATCTTTATGTTCGGTATGGTTGCCTACTTATTGAAAAGAGAGTATTGGAAAGACGTTCACTAAGTATATCTATTACTTTTAGAACCATACAAAAGCGCTACTTCTTTTGAGGTAGTGCTTTTTTTATGCCCTCATTTAAAAAATACCACCTATTAGAAACTTAACTTCTTGCAGGGACATTCATTAAAAATCAATTATTTAATACCACCGCCAACGACACTTCCCTACGACATAAAAATATTAATCAAGCCTCTTCGCCCTCTCTATTCCAAAGCAAAACCTCACCACAACAACTACCTATTTAAAATGGAGCAACCAGTATGTTGGGTATGCACCACCCGCCCTACATTAGAACCTCCTCTCAAGTTCGTATCCCAAAGAACTTATACTTAAATTAAACTCAACACCACAACAATGACAAAATGACTTTTCCATGATAATATTGAAAAGTTTCACTAAATGAAAATTTAATTAATAGGTATGGTTTTACAAGCCACTTAAAAAAACACATATCATTAAAGTGCTGAACGGTACGTACACGCACCACACTACGAGTGCGGCATAACAATTAATACCGTTTCAAATCATAGAGTAAAAACTCTACATAAAAAACCAACATCATGTTGCTACGGGCTGGATGAATGAACAAAAACTCCCCTTTAAAAAATACCGATCAAATGCTTTATAACCCTGATGCTTCACAAGATAGCTGTGGCGTCGGCTTTATTACTCACAAGCAAAGCAAACAAACTCATGATTTGCTCAATAAAGCGCACGAAGCGCTTTGTACCATTCCACATCGAGGTGGTATGAGTGCTGAAGGCATCGGCGATGGTGCTGGAGTCAACATTGACTTATCACTTAAATTTTTTCGTAAAGTCACTGAAAATAAGGACTTGGAATTAGGTCAATTTGGTGTTGCTAACTTTTTCTTCCCGGAAGATCATAGTCACTACGATTCAGCTGCACATGATTTAGTTGATAACCATTTAAAAGAATTTAATTTGCCTATTCTCAAATGGCGCGATATCCCTGTTGATAATAGTGTTTTAAACGATGCATCAATTAGTGCACAACTACCTATTAAGCAGGTCATTTTTGGCCGTCCTGCTGCACTTAAAAATGCCAGTCATGAAGAATTTGAATTTTTCATTCAAGATGTTTTATTAACCATTGAAGAAGAAGGCTTTACGCGTCACGAATTAGATGGCTTTTATCCATTATCAATGAGTTCACGCACGCAGGTTTACAAAGGTCGTTTAAATTCATTTGAAGTGATTCCTTACTTTACTGATTTGTACGATAGAGACCACGAAATTAATACCCTGTTCTTCCATACGCGTTTCTCTACCAATACTGCCCCTGCAACCATGATGGCACAGCCATTCCGTTACATGGCGCATAATGGTGAATTGAATACCGATAAGAAAAATCGTTTAAGCGAAAAAGCCATTGCCAGACAACATGGCAAACACTTAGTCTTCCCACTGGGTCAATCCGACTCCAGCCGTTTAGACCAAACTTTATCGCGCCGCATTCACGAAGATAAACTCGATATTGTCACCGCTATTTTAGCGATGATGCCGCCAGCCTGGGAAAATGATACGACGCTTTCTGCGGACGTGAAAGCCATGCTGGAATACTTTAGTTTATATGAAGAAAAAAACGACGGCCCGGCCGCATTAATATTCAATGATGGCTTACGTGTTGGTGCGCGTTTAGATCGCCTTGGCTTACGCCCATTACGCTCTGTTGAAACCACAGATTATATTGCCGTGATGTCGGAAGCAGGTCAAATTGACTTTCCTTCTCAAGATGTCTTAAAGCGCGGCCGTATCGAAGCGGGCGGCATGATATATTTTGACCATACAACTGGCGAAGCATACGATAGCCACCAGGTTATGGAGCGCTTAGCCAAAGAAACTGATTACCACGCTTTATTAAAAGCACGTGCGATTCATTTAGATGAATTAGCTGCAATTGAATTAAGCAGTGTTGATAATCAGCATGCGTTTAATATTGATCAACAGCATACTGCCTACTCACTCAACCAAGAAAGTTTTAAATTCTTATTAGATCCTATGCTCAGTACAGGTCTAGAGAAAATTTCTGCGATGGGTTACGGACTTGCACCTAATGCACTCTCTAGCGCAGAAGGCGGCATGTCACGCTATTTTAGCCAACGCTTTGCGCAAGTAACCAATCCACCACTGGATTCATTACGTGAAAGTGATGGCATGACCTTACGTGTTGCACTTGGAGCCAAACCTAATTTCTCCGAAGGTAGTAGCAAACAATTGGTTATCAATTCGCCAATTATACAGCGCACCCAGTTAGCACAAATACGCCAACAAGCCACTGTTAGTACAGTCACTATCGATGCCTTATACGATATCGATACCAACGATGCAGAGCAGAATAAAAAAAACCTGCAACAAGCTTTAACTACAGTTTGTCAGCAAGTAGGTCAAGCTGCGAGTAATAATACTGGCATCATTATTCTAAGCGATATTAATATCAGTGCGGAACAAGCAGCCATTCCAGCATTATTACTTATTTCAGCCGCTAACCAACATTTAGTACAAGAAGGCTTGCGCTTTAATTCATCATTAATTTCCGAAACTGGTCAGGCCGTTAGCGCCCATGATGTAGCGACCATTCTTGGTTTTGGTGCCTCAGCAATTTGTCCTTTAAGTGTACATAATCGTGTCCTTTCAGAATACAGCACCGATCAACAACAAGCTGCATTAGACCGCTACCAAAAAGCCGTCGAAAAATCGCTGATGAAAACGATGGGGAAATTCGGCCTCTGTACGGCAGAAAGCTATATCGGTGGCGAATTTTTTGAGTCTAACTATATAGATACTAACGAGCCGGCTTTACAAGTTTATTTCCCCAATATTAATTCATCAGTTGGTGGAATACGTTTTGCAGATATTGCTGCTAGCGCAGCTGAATGGCATGCAAAAGCCTTAAGCGTTACTGCCGAAAGCGACATTCCTTTCTTGGGCTTATTTAAAGAGCGTAATGAAGGCGCAGGACATACTTTTGGCAATGCTTCGGTACGTGAATATATTCACATGACCGATGAAGATATCTTATATATCAACCAAGAAAAATCACCTGAAGTCAGTGATAATGCCTATGCTGATTTTGGTTATGAAAAACGGTCTCCCGAGCAAATTGATAGCTTTGGCATCACACCTGCTTATCGCAACTTCACTCGCATCCTAACTGAAGAACGAGATAGCCGCCCTGCTGCTTTGCGTGATGTATTGAGCTACCCTGCAGACATTTCACGCGCCAAAGAAACAGCAGAATTTGATGCTATTTTAGGCAAACAGAATTTACAAGGTAATATTAATTTCTGTATTCGCGGCTTAGCAGTGACTAAACATGATGCTGGCTTTAGTATCGCCTTTAGCGATGACAACTCTAAACAACGCCTAGAAAATTTAGCCGCGCACTTTAAGGCACGCTTCAATGATGGTAGTGCTGAGTTAATCGTTACAGATAACACCATTGAAATAAGCTTTGCTGCGGCAACTAGCAGTACCTTTGCTAGTTACCTAACGCACATAAAAACGGCACATAACTTAATCAGCTTGAGCCAAGTACAACCAGCACATGAAATTACTGCTGTACTAGCGACAGGAGCCATGAGTCATGGTGCATTATTGGCCGAAGCACACGAAGCAGTTGCACAAGGCACAAATATTGCTGGCGCATTAAGCAACTCAGGTGAAGGTGGTGAACATTCCAGCCGTTACAACACGCTTAGATCCAGCAAAATCAAACAATTTGCTTCAGGTCGCTTTGGTGTTTGGGCAGGTTATCTTGCCGATTTAAATATTGAAGAAATTGAAATTAAGATTGCCCAAGGTGCAAAACCTGGTGAAGGTGGTCAGTTACCAGCCGCTAAAGTTTCTGTAGAAATTGCAGCAGCACGAGGTGGCACACCTAAAGTTGAATTAATCAGCCCTCCTCCGCATCATGATACTTATTCGATTGAAGATTTAGGCCAATTAATTCACGATGCTAAAGCAGCTCGCGTAAAAGTTGTCGTTAAACTGGTATCTTCTGAAGGTATTGGCACCATTGCTGTTGGGGTTGCCAAAGCAGGTGCTGATGTCATCAACGTTGCTGGTAACACGGGTGGTACAGGAGCTGCAGCAGTAACGAGCTTGAAAAACACAGGTCGTTCACCAGAAATTGGTATTGCTGAAGTACATCAAGCATTAGCAGCTAATGGCTTGCGCGATAAAGTTGTGCTACGTTGTAGTGCCGCACATCAAAATGGTTCCGATGTCGTTAAGTCTGCCATTTTAGGAGCTGACTCGTTTGAGTTTGGTACCACGGCATTAATGATGCTGCGCTGTGTAATGGCGAAAAACTGTAACGTACGCTGCCCTGCTGGCTTAACAACCATCCATGAAGAGTTCAAAGGCGACCCGCGCGTATTAGCGCAATACTTTATGAACTTGGCACATGAAGTGCGTGAAATTTTAGCGGCACTAGGCTACCAAAGCTTATTGGAAATACGCGGACAAACCGACTTATTACACTTGATGGATCATGAGTGCATGGTGGGGCAAATGGATTTCACCAAGTTGCTTAACTATGTACCCATCATTAAAGTAGCAAACCCGGTTTATTTAGAAGCTGACTTTTCTATTGACGATAAAATTATCGAGCAATTTAAAACTGGCTTTATTAATGGTACCCAGCAACAAGTCATTGTTGAAGGTTCTGATTTCAAGCTGAATAACCGCCATAAAACAGTTGGCGGACAAACGGCTCTGGATATTGAACGTACCCTTGCTTATGAATTGAATGAGCAGCAAATAACTGATAACTCCAAGATTTATATCAACCAACATAAACGTCGTTATTTAGCACCTGACAGCCTAGTGGTGCGTACGCACGGTTCGGCAGGGCAAAGTTATGGTGCTTTCAATAATGATGGCATGCGCTTGGAACATACTGGCACCTGTAATGACGGAGTGGGTAAAACGGCTTGTGGCGGTACCATTATTATTAAATCACCAGGCGGTGGGCATAAAGTACCAGGTGAAAATGTCTTAGTCGGTAACTTTACGTTATTTGGAGCGACTGGCGGTAAAACCTTCATTAACGGTGAAGCGGGCGACCGTTTCGCAGTCCGTAATTCAGGTGCGATGGCTGTTGTTGAAGGTGTCGGTGATTTTGCCTGTGAATACATGACTAATGGCGCAGTCCTTAACCTGGGTAGCTTTGGTAAAGGCTTCTGTAACGGCATGTCTGGGGGGAATGCCTACCAGTATGACCCTGAAGACAAATTAGCCAACCTTTATGATGCCTCGTCAGTTGAAATCAGAGAGCTAACAGAAGATAGCGACACGGCTCGTGCACATGAGCAGTTTGTACTTTATATGCTGGAACAACATGCAGAATACGCAGAATCCAGTGTTGCACAAAAACTGCTAGATAACTGGACAAGCGAACGTCAGAACTTTAAGTTTGCTATTCCATTATGGTTATACAAAACTCAAACAGCAGACTTTATTGCCAAGTCGGTTGATCGTAAAATGATGATTGAAGAACTGGCTGTTAATGAAGCTCAACAACAAATAGCACAAGTACAGCAAGCTTATGTCAATGATAGCGTACTCTTTGCAGGGCAAACACCTGCTTACGGTGATATTGACAGCCCGTTAGCTTTTAACTTGATTAATAGCTTTGCAGTACTCAATAAAGCAACTCAGATTGCAACGACACAAGTACACAGTGTCGAGCAAGCCGAAGCCGTAGCACAGCGACTTATTACAACTAAAGCACGTAAATTACAAGATGTCTTAGTCAAAGAAACCCGCGAAGCGTATGCTAATTATGATGATGCGCAATTGGCAATTATATTGGCAAATAAACGCCTCAATGACTATAAACAAGCATTGAGCCTACGTGATGTGCAAAGTATTTACTCTATTGGTTCAACCAACTGGATTATTGAGCAAACAGAAATCAATAATGCTGCTTTAGTCGATATTCCAGCTGTTTCTGAGTATTTAGCCGCATTGAATAGCCAAGTTGTTATTCAAGACATTATCAAAACCAAAGAAGCTGCATAAACAACCATTCTTGTTGCCGCACTGTTGCTGATCATAATGAAAGCACGGTGCGGTAATTCGGTTATGCCAACGGATACGTGGCAATACAGTTAAATAGAGACCCTTTTTTTAGAGTAGTCCCAATGAAAATAGCGAATAATTCTCAAAACACACCTTTCAATGAAGCACAACAAGCTTGGTTAGGTGGTTTTTTTGCAGGTATGCACTCTCATATTTTACAAAGTGCAGGTTCAGGCGATGCGGCTAACGCACGTAAAATCACCATTCTATATGGCTCGCAAACCGGTAATTCAGAAGCCGTTGCACTTGATGCAGCGCAATCGGCTAAAGCACATGGTTTAAACCCCAGTGTTTTAAGCATGGATGAAATTGAGGCTGATGGCTTTGCCAAGCTTGAATACTTACTGATCATCACCAGTACCTATGGTGAAGGCGAAATGCCAGATAACGCACAAATGCTATGGGATGCAATCAGTACAAATGATGCACTTGACCTTAGCAATATGCAGTATTCGGTACTTGCTTTAGGCGACACCAGCTATGATTTATTCTGTAAAGCCGGGATAGACTGGGATGAACGCTTAGCAAAATTAGGTGCTAAACGTTTATATGAACGCGTCGATTGTGATGTTGATTTTGATGAGGCTGCTGAAAGCTGGGTTAGCAATACTATTCCACTGATGGCTGATGGCGCAACCAGCATCACTGTTGATAGCAGCGTGACCAATGCTGCTGCAAAATATGGACGTAAAAACCCATTCCCAGGCAAATTAGTTGCCAACCGTTTATTAAGTAGCGAGAGCTCATCAAAAGAAATTCGTCATTATGAAATTTCTATTACCGGTTCAGAATTAAGCTACGAAGCGGGTGATGCCTTAAATGTTATCGCAACTAACTGCCCTGAACTGGTCGCAGATATTATTAAGGCAATTGGCTGCTCTGGTGATGAAGATGAACCAGTCAAAGGCGAGCTAATGCCTTTACGTGATTCATTGCGAGACTATTTTGAAATCAAATTACCCAGCAAAGAATTAATCGATGAAATTGCCAAACGCTCGGGTGATCAAGAGCTTAACAATATTCTACAAGCAAAAGACAAAGACAAGTTAGCTGATTATTTATGGGGGCGTGATACTTTAGACTTATTACTACAGTTCCCGGCAATGCAATTTTCAGCAGCAGAATTTCTAGCATTACTAAAGCCACTGCAACATAGAGCCTACTCTATTTCATCCAGTGGCAAAGCCAATCCTGAAACTGTGCATTTAACCATTAGTAGTGTTCGTTACAATAGTCATGATCGCGACCATAAAGGTGTATGCTCAACTTATCTTGCCGATATAGCCGATGCAGATACGCCGGTACGCTGCTTCTTCAGCCCGAACAAGGTATTTCGCGTCCCTGAAAATAACGATCTACCGATGATTATGGTTGGTCCTGGTACAGGTATCGCACCATTCCGCGCATTCTTGCAAGAACGTGAATTCAGACAAGCAAAAGGCGTTAACTGGTTATTTTTTGGTGATCGCAATGCAGCAACTGATTTTATTTATCGCGATGAAATTGAAGCACTGCAAGCTAATGGTGTTTTAGCTAAGTTAGACCTTGCCTTCTCTAGAGATCAAGAGGAAAAAATCTACGTACAAGACCGCATGCGTGAAAAAGGGGTTGAATTATTTGCCCTATTAGAGCAAGGTGGTTATTTCTATGTCTGTGGTGATGCTTATCGCATGGCAAAAGATGTTGATAAAGCACTGCATGATGTCATTACCACTCAAGGTAATTTATCTGAGGAACAAGCGGCGGAGTATGTTAATCAAATGAAAAAAGATAAGCGTTATGTTCGGGATGTTTATTAAAACCTAAGATCATGTTATACCAATCCCAGTAAATAATTACCCTAATACCGTCATTCCCGAAGTCTTTTTATCGGGAATCCATTCGCATAGTAGATTCCTGCAATAAGCATAGGACAACAACATTTGTGAAGTTAGGATAATCAATATATTGGGGTTGGGGTTGGTATTACTTTTCTCTATACGCTCCACACATGAATAGATATGAACTTTATTTAAGTTATAAACAACCCAGACCTCATGCTTCCCTTTAGATAAATATCAACAGCTCTAACTTCTTGAATATTTTTAATTGACTGATCTCTGCCGCTTTACAGGTATTAATTTAACCGGCACATATTTATGATGAGGTGTTTTAGTGAGAGGGTCGCAGTGATGGGATGAAGTAAGCAAGTTAATTTTGGGGCCATTTTGTTTTATATTTTTAGACGAGTCATCACTATAATCAAAGCCATAACCATGTGGGAGCGCAACAAATCCCAAGCGCATTGCATTATCTAACTCCACCTTCACTTCAATGGCATGTTTAGCCGATTGGCAGAGTATAGAGCCACCATTTTCCACGCCTATTTTCAGTGCATCATCCGTATGGATGCGTAAAACGCCTTCCCTATCCTTCTTTCTCCAGTTAGGATCACGAAATATCTGGTTCGCATTATAAGCTCTACGCTCTCCTGCCGCGAGAATAAAGGGAAAACCTTGGTGGCTATTTTCTTCTTTAACTAACTGTTGAATGTCAGCAATCATCTCAGCAATATAAAGCCTGATTTTTTTATCTGGCGTTTCTACCAAGTCCCAAACCTCTTCATAATGATGGATACTTAATTCAATTCCGGATGGACATTCTAAAATTCGCTTGAATAAAGCGTCTCCCAGCAACAAGCCTTTACCTTTTATTCCTGTCCGTAAAACGGCCTTTCGGTATTTTTTAGCATATAAATATGAAATACCCCACAGCACAGCAGCATTCTGCGCCCCATTTTTCATCGCTTTACCTAGGCTAGCATATAAAACCATCGCGATACTCTTTTTATAGTTGGGAAATAACGCTAAATACACTTGTAATGCAATAGGAAAAATCGCGAAGGAGGGAAATTGAAAATGCAATTTAGCAATCCATTGTAATATTGTATTTGTTCTTGGAAACACCCCCATAGCAACCATAATGCGCCGATAAATCTCTGGTTCACTCAGCGTATTTCCAGTTGGATTTACTATGGGTTTACGTAATTGGAAATAATTAACCGGAAAGTCCAATGTAAAAAAAGAGGCTTCCCATTTTTCAAATTGTGATGAAGCAGGCAAAACATAGTGAGCCATTGTAGCCGTTTCTGTCTCCGCAACATCAATCACCACCAGTAAATCCAGTTTTTTAAACGCTTGCTCATAAGCTTGGCTATCTGCTGCGGTCAGAATGGGATTACTGCTATCTACAATTAACGCACGTATTCTGTCGGGATGATCGGCATCAATCTCTAAAGGCAGAATGTTGGGAGGAAAAAAATGACTAATTTCTCTCATGCCCGTTACTTTTGACACAATACCGCCTTCTTCGGGACTTTTTGAATGCCCAATAATAGGGACAAATTGAGTATGTAAATTATTCGCGCCTTCTTTTCCAAAATTTCCAGTGATAAGGAAAAGCAGTTTCTCTAAATAAGAATTTAAAGTACTGTGAATACTTTGTTGAAGGCCTAGATCGACACGAATACATGCTCGCTTAGAATGGGCAAAATCTCGCGTAATTTTTTGCACACTGTCACTATCCAAGCCCGCTTTAGCTACATATTCTTTGACAGGAATGGCTTTAAATATTTTCCTAATCTCATCAAACCCAGTGGTATGTTCTTTGATAAACAAATTATCTTCCAAGCTTTCCTGAATAATAATCCCGACCATTGCAGACAGGAGAAAGGCATCCATACCAGGTTTGATTTGTAGGTGAAAGTCAGCTTTTTTTGCAGTTTCCGTTATCCGTGGGTCAATCACCACCATCGTTTTATTGGGATCTTGAGCTATTTGTCCCAGTACTTTACGGGTTTGAGGGAATCCATGAGATTGAAAAGGGTTCGTACCTATAAACAAGACATAATCTGCATGTTCAATATCTTCGGTAATATGACAAGATTGCTGACCAAACAACTTGCCGTTCACCCAAAAATCTCCCGTTTTTTCTTGTGCGAAGGCGGTATATAAATAAGAGATACCCAATGCCGCACGAAATGCCGAACTATAAATCTGACACAGATGATTACCTTGCCCACCGCCACCATAGTAGGCTATTGCATGATCGCCATAATCTTTTCGAATACCCTTTAATTTTTCTGCAACTTCGTTAGTCGCTTTATCCCAGCTAATTTTTGCAAAGTTGCCTTCTTTTGTTTTGTACAATGGATTTGTAAGACGAGCGGAATGATTTTGGTAGTAATTTAATCGCGTCGCTTTTTGGCACAAATACCCTTCAGATTTTGGATTACGACTATCTCCTTTAATTTTAGTCAACTGCCCATCATTTAAATCAACGGTGATTCCACAATTAATGCTACACAATATACAAGCCGTGGCTTGTGTACTATCTACACGGATATTTTTTTCCATAATGATCTTTGTACATGACAATTCAACGAATTAACCACGATACTAAACGAGAATTTTAACGGGAACAAGCCAAGAATGGCTTGTTTTGTTGAAATGTTATACTGAAATGGCTGGCCCACTATTTGATTACAAAACAAGCTAAGGTGTCAGTGGCGTACAATCCAGCTTTGCTTTGCGTTGCGTAAAGCAGTGGATAGTACTATTTTGCCATTGGAGAATATTTAAATGAAGATAGCCTTTATTAGAAATACGCGGTCGTTAATAAACCATAGCCGTGACCACACAAAATATAATAAGTTCAAACCTCAAATCTGTCCATATTCCGAAATACTAATGATGGGTTTACACCTAACGTATTACGAAAACAGCGATTAAAATGTGCCGAATCAGTAAACCCTGCGTCCATCGCTGCATAAGTCAGGTTATCAACTTTATGTAAAGCATCCATTGCCGCTACCACTCTGCGCCACATTCTATAACGCCGATAAGGAATATCAAAATGTTCGCTAAATAAGTGCCTAAAGCGTGAGGCAGACAAACCTACAGAGGCTGCCAAATATTCCTGACTAAAATCATTACTCGGATCATGCTGGATAGTTTGCATCACTTCGATAATCCGTGCATCCACTTTGCAAGCAGTTGCTTTAGGTGTATTAAATAACTGATTGAGCAAGGTATTGATTGCTACTTTGTCTAATTTATCTTCATAAATCTTTTGCAAACACTGCACCCACTTAGCCTCTATTTTATTGGTAACACCCAATATTCTCCCACTAGCACAATGCGCAAAGTAACTATACTCAGGCGCATCTTTCTCAATAATTAAACTGGCAACAATACCTCCAAAGGCATTTAATTCATGTTTACAACCAGCTGGAATAGTAGCACAGCGATACGATTGATAATCTCCATGCTCAGGCTTTAGTAAAAAAGGCTGATAAAGACCTATATTGATAGCCACCGCCCCCATAGAGTGCAGCGCCAAATGTTGTAATGGCCCAAAAAACAAAGTACGCTGCGGCCACATAAAGAGGTTAGCACGAAAAGCATATTGTGTTACAGGTGTAGCCACTTTATACAATCTTTTGTTAACGTCTATCACTACAATAAAACCCTCATAAATTGAACACTCACTTTACCCTATCAGGTGCATAACAATGAATACAATATTAAACCAACCCGCCCCGCTTATCGCTATTGCCTGCGCAGGCATATTCTTTATGACAGGTTTATTAACGGGAGCCTGGAAATTCTCCTGTATGCTAAAAAGTGAAAATTGTACAGCACCCTACTATGTTGATATAGCCCACCGAGCAGCACTACTCTATTCATTCGCTGCTATCCTTATTGCTGTTTTTGCCTATTTCAGCATTTTTTCGGACTGGATAAATATTATTGCAACCATAGCACCCTTGCTATTTTTTGCGATTGCCATCGTGAATTACATAAAACTGGGTTACAGCAACAATACCAATAATCAACTGCTTGACTCTGAAAACCTAGCTGGTGATAAGATAATTATGGGCACATTGATGCTTGCAGAAATTGGTGGTTTTTTGGTTTTATTAATCGGATTTTTTCTCAATATCTTATAAGGGGAGTATGTTGACCAAGGGCCACTGGATCATATGTTCCAACTTTAGCAACAAGCTTTGTCTGAATATCAGCATAGTACTATCCCAGTAAATGCAACCTGAATGTTGCGTGAATTCACTTCTAATCGCAATTACCGTTGTATTACTGGCTCATTTGTTTTTCCCGTTTCCTCAAAAAACTGGTTAGGGTCTAAGCCTGTTTTATGTTGAACCTCCCGCTTTAATTTTTGGGAATTTTAATGGCCGTATCTATTCAGAGAAAATAGATCAGAAAGTTCAATCTATTATTCACAATAAAAATATTGTAACGATGCCACACACGCTAGTGGTGAAAGTCTAATGAAAATATTGCACCGTAGACGAGTCGATTATATTCTGGCATACCTTCCAGAAATACATTGGTTGGGATTATCTAAACAACTTGGGTATACAGAAGATTTTGGTCAGGATCAGATATTATTGAATTTTCATTCCTAAGCCACTTTCTTTCTGATCAAAATGGCTAGCGGGAATAAAATCAAAACCCCGACTATCGCAACTAATAATGGCACAATTGCTGCCATTGGCTCTGTTGAAAAATTTTGGCTAGCCACTAAAATGGCGACAGGAGGATTACGCAACCCAGTACCCACAGCTAATGTAATACGTGCATTCCTACTTTTGCCGCCCGTAAAAAAGCCAATCAACATGGCTCCCAAAAAAAACATAACAATGATGGGTAAAATACTAACACTTGCAATGACAGTTTCAGTATAAAGCATCAGCACCGCAACAATGAGCATCAAGATAGAAATACTGGTTAATTTTTGCATATAAGGTTGCATACATGCCGCAAAATTTGCGAAAAGTGCCTTAACAATCAGTGCAAACACCAACGGAACCAACATAATAGAGACTAATGACTTGGCAATATCCCA
Organism: Methyloprofundus sp.; assembly: GCA_016592635.1. Classification (NCBI taxonomy): domain Bacteria; kingdom Pseudomonadati; phylum Pseudomonadota; class Gammaproteobacteria; order Methylococcales; family Methylococcaceae; genus Methyloprofundus; species Methyloprofundus sp. The sequence continues at coordinate 851,781 of AP023240.1, read as the reverse complement.
CGAATTAACCAGCGTTCCGGGCAGCAGTAGTGGTGCAACTAGCGGCAAAAAGAAAACCGTTACCATTAATAATAGCACCATCAGCCCTACCGAACCGCCAACATTACCTCTAGCCGTTTCAACCAGCACTGGAATAAAGGGCGCCCCTCCACCTAAAGAAAGCAATATGATACCTATCCGCACTCCTTCGGAAGCATCAAGCCAATCTACGATGCCATAAGCAAACAATGGCACTAATACAAAATTGGCAATCAAAGCGACAAATATCATTCTAAAATTTTTAAATGGCGCAATAATTTTTGCCACTGTCAATCCTAAGCCGAGTGTTATCATGCTGCCCGCCACAAAGCCAAGCATAGAAATACCTAGTACTATTTTTAAAATTTCATTCATTTTTATTTAAATAGTTAATATACTGCCTGAATTCTCGTAGGTGCAGATTTATCTGCACATTGCGGCTAAAGCCACACCTACAAAAGCGTTAAGGAACATGAACTTAATAATACCCACACACCAACATCAGTCGTTGCACGCGCAGTAAATCGATAGGGTGTACCTGTTATAAATGCCAACCAGCCAAAATCATGAATAATATTGTTGAGCACAATAAAAATTAAGCCACCCAAAATACAACCAGTAGCCAAAGGATAGAAATTACCTTTAGCCACCCTGTCAGCAACCAAAAGCCATTAAAAAAGCAATAGCACGATCTGATGGCTTCCAAACCAAGCTCGTTAAAGCCCCCAATGGTAAAGATAGTGCACTGATTATTCCAAAGTAAAATACGATAACAATGATAGAATCAAAGTCTATATTCATCTATTTGAGTGGTTGATTTTATATTCTTAACTTCATATCAGTGCTTTAGAATAGCTGAAATACTCTTAACAGTAAAAAACCTACAAACTTTAGCATTATTTAGTTAACTTCATAAAGATACATAGAACATACTTTTTACCACCAACAATCACCTAATTTATTATATGCAAGAATATGCAAGAAACCGAAGGCGTTATTAAATACCAGTTACAACACACACTTACTCTACCTGACAACAGCTGGAATTTAACCACCATTAACATATGGCGTACTTTAATATATCAATTAGAGTTAATCGGTCAACAAGCTGATCGCTACCTCGGCTATGGTTACGGCAATATTAGCCAACGTTTTGTAAATGAACAATTTATTATCAGTGGTACCCAAACAGGCGGCTTTAGTAAATTAAGTGCTGAAAACTATTGTTTGGTGACCAAGGCAAACTTAAGCCATAACAGCTTACACTCCACAGGCCCTTGCCAACCCTCATCAGAAGCACTGACTCATGCCAGCGTTTATGCGCAAGATTCTGCAATCATGTGCATTATTCATGCGCATAGCCCTGATATTTGGCACGCTACCCAAGCCTTGCAATTAGCTTATACCGCAAAAGAAATTGCCTATGGCACCCCCGAAATGGCACAAGCAGTAACTCAGCTATTCCAATTTGGCAAACTGGATAAACAGCCAATCTTTACCATGCTAGGCCATGAAGATGGTGTGATTACTTTTGGTAAAGACTTCCCTGATGCAGCCTTTGCGATGATTAATACTTTAGCCTTGGCGCGCCAACTAGCTTAAAATGAAACCTCGACCACAAGCAACTTACCTGAACTCAACTCATAACAAACCCATGAAAATTCAAACAGCCATACTGCCCCTTGCTGCAATACTTGCCCTTCCATTAATATCGCATGCCGAAAATAAAGTGCCTCCTGCAAATAACATCGAATACCCAACAGGTCTAACTAACTGGCGCGTTATTAGCACCTCAATCCGTAATGATAATAATACCCAACGGGCTATCTTAGGTAATTCTATCGCCATCCGTGCAGCACGTAGCAATACTGCAAAAACTAACTGGCCACAAGGTACCATTCTGGCAAAGCTTGTTTGGAAAAATGATACCTTAGCCACTTGGCCTGCGGCAACAGTCCCCGGGGAATTTGTGCATGCTGAAATCATGGTGCGTGATACCAAAAAATATGCATCAACAGGCGGCTGGGGCTTTGCCCGTTGGACAGGAATGGACTTAAAACCACACGGCACCAATAGCAGCTCTGCCGATGCCTGCTTTAGTTGTCATCAAGCAGCAAAAGGCACAGATTTTGTTTTTACACTTCCTGCAAAACTGCCGTAAACAAAGCTATAATACAGCTATACCATTAACCTAAAACGACCCAATTAACTCAGCACTTATGGCTCAATATATTTTCTCTATGAATCGGGTGGGCAAAATTGTCCCACCTAAAAAGCATATTTTAAAAAATATTTCTTTATCTTTTTTCCCTGGCGCAAAAATTGGCGTACTGGGTTTAAATGGCTCAGGTAAATCAACCTTACTACGCATTATGGCGGGTGTAGATACAGAAATAGAAGGGGAAGCCATTCCGATGAAAGGTATCAACATCGGTTACCTAGCGCAAGAACCCCAATTAAATCCAGATAAAAATGTGCGTGGTAATGTCGAAGAAGGCTTTGGCGAAATTCAAGAAGTCTTAAATCGCTACAATGCCATTAATGATGCTTTTGCTGACCCTAATGCCGATTTTGATGCTTTATTAGCGGAACAAGCTGAATTGCAGGAAAAAATTGAAACGGCCAATGCGTGGGAATTAGAGCGTGAATTAGAAATCGCTGCGGATGCACTACGCCTCCCCCCTTGGGATGCAGATGTCACTAAACTATCAGGTGGGGAAAAGCGTCGCGTTGCACTCTGTCGCTTATTATTATCTAAACCCGACATGCTGCTATTAGATGAGCCCACCAACCACTTGGATGCCGAGTCAGTTGCATGGCTAGAACGTTTCTTGCATGACTACCCAGGTACCGTTGTGGCAGTCACGCATGATAGATACTTCTTGGATAATGTTGCCGGCTGGATCTTGGAGCTGGATAGAGGCCAAGGTATTCCTTGGGAAGGTAATTACTCTTCTTGGTTAGAGCAAAAACAAAACCGTTTAGAGCAAGAAGAAAAACAAGAAACCTCACGCCAAAAAGCAATGAAAGCTGAGCTGGAATGGGTGCGTTCCAACGCTAAAGGCCGGCATGCAAAAAGTAAGGCACGTTTAGCTCGTTTTGATGAACTCTCTTCGCAAGAAGCACAAAAACGTAATGAAACTCAAGAAATCTATATCCCACCTGGCCCACGCCTAGGGGATATGGTGATTGAAGCCGAGCATATTAACAAAGGCTTTGGTGAGCGTTTACTCATTGAAGATTTAAGCTTTAAACTGCCACCTGGTGGTATCGTTGGTATTATTGGCCCTAATGGAGCAGGTAAAACCACCCTATTCCGGATGATGTCCGATATGGAAACAGCGGATTCAGGTGCAATCAAACTGGGGGCGACGGTACAACTCTCACATGTTGACCAATCCCGTGATAACTTGGATGATAACAAAACCGTTTGGGAAGAAATTTCTGATGGCTTAGACCTAATCACCGTCGGCACTTATGAAACACCATCACGTTCCTATTGTGGTCGCTTTAACTTTAAAGGCGGCGATCAACAAAAACGTATTGGTGATTTATCAGGTGGAGAGCGTAACCGTGTCCATTTAGCTAAACTGCTCCGTAGTGGCGGTAATGTTCTCTTATTAGATGAGCCTACCAACGATTTAGATGTCGAAACCTTACGAGCATTGGAGGAGGCCTTACTTGCCTTCCCAGGCTGTGCCGTGGTGATTTCGCATGATCGCTGGTTCTTGGATAGAATCGCTACCCATATGCTGGCATTTGAAGGCGATAGTAAAGTTGTCTGGTTTGAAGGTAATTATGAAGATTATGAAGCCGATCGTCACAAACGTTTAGGTACTGATGCCGATAAGCCACAACGTATTAAGTACAAGAAAATTAGTCATTAAGCTTAAAAAGTCAGGCAAGTGTCTATTTGCCTGACTTTTATCGCTAAATTTCCTCAGCAATATGCTAATTTATTGTTATAATGCGCACTTGATGTCCCCGTTGCATAACTGGATAATGCAGTCCCCTCCTAAGGGATAGCTGGCGGTTCGAGTCCGTCCGGGGACGCCACTTATAACTAATCCTTGGATATTATGAATGGGCATTAATTTTAGCAGTTAACATCCAGACTAACTTGTAACTTGCTTCTGGCAGTTAAAACAATAAGCTTTCCCACTAAATTTCTTTTTATTATTAAAACAAAATTTCGGCATATTTCATATTCCCCCAAAAGTAGTTTACACTTTTTAAATCAAAAAAAGATGGCACAACCCTCCATAGCCATTTAATAAAAAGCTACACACTGGTAGTAACTGACGGGGGGGCTTATATCCTAAGAAACGACGAGTAGATCTGGAGCTTTTTTTTCGATGATATCAAAAAGAATCTCAATCCAGTCCTTCGTTTGATCTTTACCTGTAAAAATTTCCATTGGGGTTTTATTTTTTCTTACTCCCGCAAGGTAACGGCGATGATTGTGGTAATGCATAATCATATTAAGCTGTTCCTGAGTGACCTGATTCTTGCTGGTATTGAAGTAGGGTCTAATGATTGAATTGATGCATTCCACAAGTGCTGAGCTTTGAACAATTTTATCCAGTTTGGCATAAATTGATTTTTGAATATCCAAGTGCCAGTTTGCCTGATCAATCCCGTGTTCACCCCACCATTCTGCCTTTTCTAAACTAGTTTGTTCTTGCCGTTTTGCATTTTGTTTACGCCCCCTCTTTTTTGCTTTTCTTGCCGCCTTTCCCCATTGCCATGCAATACAGTAGGCTTTTAGTGTTTCATCATCCACTAGTGTTTTACAGTCGTTAACAATGCCTTCAGCAACATCAAAATAATGAAATAAATCCGGGAGTGTCCGCATGACTTTTTGTGCTGCTTTGCGTGTTCCTTCATTATTTAATTCATCAATCAACTGAAGACCCGTTTCAATCACTTCTTCCGCTTGTTGTTTATGGCGTAAGTTGCCTTCGCTATCAAAAACATTGAGTTCCTTTATAATGCAATAATAAAGATAACTGAAATCATCATACTCGCGGATTGCTTGTTCGCATACTTTCCGTGCTTGCAGATAAAGCTTTTGTTGTTTTTCCTTTGCTAGTTCACTTTTCGCAGACTGGTTTTTTTGTTCACGCTCATACTCTTTCTTTAATCGCTTTATAGGCGGTTTTTTCAAAACGTTCTACCCAGCTTCCCAGAGTATGAGCGACTGCGTGATAAGTATCAGATTGGCGAACCGTGTGACTTAACGCGGCACCATGACCAGCACGCAAGCCAATACCATCATCGGAAACAAGATAAATTGCCTCCATCCCATTATCCATCAAGCATTCAAAGTGGTTCTTCCAGTCATCCGCATGCCGGGTTTCAGACAGTTCAATACGAAGAATTGCACTGCTACAGGGATCAACGGTGACTAAAACAGGCGTTGTCTTTGAAAAAATCTCATCACTCGCAAAAACAAGATATTGAAGTGTCTGTTGCGCATCAATCGTCATGGGTAAAATACCACCAATACGCGATAGGGTTTGGCTAATAGAGCCGATGGAAGATAAGTCGCATGCCTGTCTTTTCATAACCGTTGAAACATGTCCAATACTGCTACAACCCTCAAGGCGAATCGATAACATCATCTCAATAGACCGCTTTCGTTCTCGCGTTAAAGCCTGCGGATCATTTGTTTTATCTTTGAACAGGAACTGGCCAAGCTGTTTTAATTCATTTGCTAACGAATAAACAAAGGTTCGGGAAATACCATACGCTTTTGAGATATCGGTGATCGCTCCCCATCTGCGGTTTAATATTGCATTTAATGCAGTATTGGCAATCGTGAGTCGAATGGCTTCTGTCAGGTCCGATCGACGAGTAAAAAGTCGTCGTTCTAATGAATTATCAAGTGATGGTTGAGGGGCTGCTGCTATCAAGGGTGTCAATACTTATGTGGAATAAATTGAATTTGTTGACCCCATTTATACCAGATATATCTCAGGATTTATTGAAAAGTGTAAACCGAGGAATGAAAGGTGCCCCCTTTTTTCATTATCTTTACAATAGGATTTCAAAAGTTCAAAAGGGTCAGACACTAATACCACTTCCAATTACCAGCTAACTCATTAATATTAAACAATCGCATATTCTTTTCTAGGTTTTGTCATCAATGGAAAAGCCTTGGGTCGTCTCTTTATAATCCTTGGCTCGTTGGGGCGCTTACGTTTTCCTACTTCGGTGTTTGCCATTGCTTTTAATAGTGGGGTAAGTAGCTTCTCTAAAGCTTTACAGCTCATTGTTACGCACAAACCCAAAAAACAACGCATAAGTTGAACGACAGCCATGAAGCTTATATCACGAGGCTTTTTTTACTGATACTTGCTGAATGAACGATATTAGCACAAACTAAATTGTAAGCTAACAAGTTAACAACAATTTCCTTATCGATCATTTTTGCTGATTGACAATGCAGCATTTCCATTTTCATATCTGTCTTAATGGTTCTTAAATCCAGCTCAATATTCCAACGTTGTTCGTAGAGCTTTGCGAGTTCTTTTTTAAAATAGATTTTTGATTCTAAAAGAGAGATCACATAAAGCGTCCCTTTAACAGAAAATTCTCTAATGAGAAGTTCATTAGGGAGCTTAGAGTAAGTCTCTTTATCCATCCACACTGGTTTTCTCGGTGGTTTTTTACTGTGAATAAGGTGGTCTTTATCCCCTAAACGCCTCCCTTTTTTAAAGTCCGTTTTTACGTTGGGGGACTGCCTGAAAACAAAAGAAGTTCCTTGCTGAATCAACAGGCAACTAATGGCATAGGTTGTATAATAACGGTCTCCAAGTAACAAATCATTTTTATCCAATAGAGGCATTAGTTTGGAAAATAAGGAGGTTTCGCCCGTTCCTTTACCTTTATATGGCGCAGTCTTATAACCTAAACAGCTTTTACTGGGCAATGACATTAAAGGTGGAGTAAAATTAAATTCCCTAAATTCAAGTCATAAGTGCATAATTCAATAAATAAGCTTATCAAAAACCAGCTCTATTGCTGACCTGCATAACTGCATTTATTTTATCGCGATATTGATTAGCCGCGTTTCCATTACCTAATTGCTGATAATAACCAGCTAATGCCATTAATAAATCTAAATTACCTTCTTGTCTTAATAACGCCTCTTCCAATATGGCAATCGCTTGTTTAGGTGATTTTTCTGCAATAGCCACCGCATAAACATAAGCGTACCTTGCCGTATCAGGCTCTAATTCAACTGCTATTTTTAATTGCTTAAGAGCTGCACCTTTATCATGATTCCGTACATACCATAAGCCGATGGCATGATGTATAGCAGCATCTTTAGTGACTTTTAAGCCCTTATTAAGCAATTCAAAAGCAGCGGTTTCTTGCTTTTGTTGCTGTAAAAAATTAGCATAATTAATATATACAGGCACAAATTGTGGCTGTAAACGCAATGCTTCTTTGAAAGCTTGTTCAGCAAGTTGCAACTGCCCTAGTTGATAATACAAACGTGCTAAAGATAATTGTGCTTCTGGGCGCTCAGCAATAAACAATAAACTCTGCCGATATTCCTCGGTCACTTTATCAATCAATTCTCTTTGTGATTGTTCCAAAGCACCACGTGGTACGGAGGCTAATATATTGGCTGCTTCTAATCGAACTATTTTGACAGGATCACTTAATGCCGCATAAACCTGCGCAATCGTTTGCTTTAATGGAAAAGCTTGCAATGCCTGTAATGCTTGGCGACGGGTATCTGCATCTTTAGAGCGTAACATTTGCAAAGCAGTCATTAAGGTTTGTTTAGATGGGTAATAACCTAAATGCCCAACCACAGTAGCTTTGGCAATGGTGGGTGCATCTGCCATTAATACCCCATAACTTAAAGTCAAAGCATCCTGTTTTTGCTGTGCAAGTGCATGCAAGGCGGGACCAAACTGCTGATAGCCTTGTGGTATTTTACCATACCACTTGCTTAGTGTAGTCGCTGCCCACTGCGGCTGTTTATCTTTATGACACAGAGTACAGGCATCAGGAGCAGCTAGTTTGCTGGCTAAATCAGGGCGAGGAATGCGAAAACTATGATCATTACGTTCATCAACACCCATATAGGTTTTTGCCGGCATATGACAAGCAATACAGTTTGCGCCTTTACTATTCTCGGCGTGAAAATGATGCTTAGCCGTAGCATAATCTTTTGCCAGATGGCATTGATGACACACAGTATCACCTTCAGATTTTAGCTTAAGCGTGTGTGGGTTGTGGCAATTACTGCACGTTACGCCTGCTTGATACATACGACTCTGTTGAAAAGAGCCATAGACATACACTTCATCTTTAATTTTGCCATCTGCATAGTACAACGGCTCGGCTAATAATGAAGGTAAATAATGATCTCTGAAATTATCTCCGGGTACAAATTCATCATCTAATTGTGCGCGCCGCGAATGACATTTAGCACAAAGCTGCACTTCCGTTCGGTCGATATTCTCAGGTTGTGGCTGTTTCGCTTTAGAGTATCCATGTTGATTTGCAACCGACAAATGGATACGCAAACCATTATCATCCACTTTTTTTTCTGATTTTGCCCAACTGATATGCTCAGAAGCTGGGCCATGGCAAGCTTCACACGATACATTAATGGAACCCCATTGCGTGGTATAACTTTTCTGCTCAACTGAGTAATTTTTTTTCAGATTAGTGCTATGGCAATCAGCACACATATAGTTCCAATTTAAATTGGGGCCTGTCCAGTGCAAGACATCCCCTGCTTTAATCTCTTCGTCAGGATGCAAACTAAACCAGCGTTGCCCGCCCTGCTCTTTACTCCGACTATCCCAAGCAATATCCAATACTTGCACTTTGCCTTGCGGAAATTTAACCATATATTGTTGTAGCGGATACACGCCAAAGGTATAGCTGATTTCAAAATCCGCCAATTTGCCATCAACACCATCAGTATTCACCATAAAACGTTCTTTATTTTTAAAGAAAGTACTGGTTATGCTTGCTTGCTTGAAGGTTACACCGTTAAAGTCCCCCAAAACAGTCTTGCCACTTGCCACTTGCATTGCCAAATCATGATGTGAGCCTTGCCATTGCTGCACTTGCTGTTGATGACAAGATTGGCAGGCTTGCTCACCAACATAATGGGGTGTTGCACTAGCCAACGAACAATAAACATAGAAGCTAATCAGCCAAAATATTGGTGTAATGAAATGCATACTTTGATAAATATCCGAACAAAAGTAATTTAAAGACTCGTCGATGCAGATTTATCTGCACAGCGCGAATGTGCCACACCTATAAAAAACGACAGGTGCATTCATGAAGTGCAGTTTCAATCCAACAGCAATTGCTTAAGAGAACGCCCTGTTAATTTAGGCACCAGCTGTAAATAGACAACTCCCCACACGGCATCTGTGACCCCTAAAAAGGCCGTAATAAAGCCATAATCATAAAAAAGGCCAGCAGGCACTAACAAAATTGCAGCAATAAAGCGTAGGCCTGCTTCATAAATAACGATACTGGCATATTTATCGACAGTACGACCACTGATAATCAAGGTTGCCGCAGTATATAGCAAAAAACCGGCAATCACCCAGCCCCAAACAGGCTGACTAATATTCATCCCTAAGGCATGATAAAAAGCAGGGCATATTAAAGTGGCTGCCAGCCCGATGTTCCAATAACCACTGTAGATAATAATATTTGCACGCATTGTTTTTCCTTTAATTATAAAAAATAAGCCAACAAGCTTGGCTTAACCCACCTATTGAACAGGATAAATTACTTGCCAATCATTTTGCATATCAACGACCGTCCAATCTCTTGCCACAGCCTCATCTAGTGCCTTATCTAATTTACCAATATGCGACTCTCTATCATAAGCATATTCACGTTGCGCATCGGTATGCTGTACCAGCATCATAAAACGCTTGCCTGCCCCTGCAGCTGTCCATTGCAACATTTGTAAGTCACCATCAGAATTACCAAACGCAGCTAGCGGACGACGACCAATATATTGATTAATACCTACAGGCTTACCTGCCTTATCATTAATAAAATTCACTTCCGGCAAGCGAACCAATACAGGGATACCATTTTGTATTTCCAGTTTTGTTTTAATGCTGCTACCGACTACTTGTTCAGGTGGTATACCATAAACATGCTCTACCCACGGGCGCATAAATTCAATACCACCACCTGAAACGATAAAGGTTTTAAAGCCATTGACACGTAAATAAGTGAGCAACTCCAGCATTGGTTGAAAAACCAGCTCATTATAGGGACGCTTAAACCTTGGATGTTTGGCTGTAGCCAACCAATTCTCAACGATGACAGAAAACTCATCTGTTGTTACCCCTGCATGGCTTGCCATGACTAACTTCAATAAGCCTTTTTCACCCGCTGCTGCCAAAGCTTGCATATCGTTTTCCAATACGGCTTGAAAAGGCTGGGTAGTTTGCCATTCAGGATGTTGCGGTGCTAATTGCTTTACTCTATCGATAGCAAATAATAACTGAAAATAAACTGGCCTTTCTGACCATAAAGTACCATCATTATCAAAGGTAGCAATACGCTCACTAGGCTGTACATAATCGGCACTAGCCTTATCTGTTACCGATTCTACAAATTCTAGAATGTTAGTTTTAGCAGTACCTTCATTCCATGATGGCAGTGGGTCTTGTTTTTGTAATGCTGCACACCCACTTAATGCAAGTAACAGAATGACAGCAAAAATTGCACGATACTTCCTTACTTGGATCATTTCAAACTCCTATTTTAAAATTCCTATTCCTTACTTTCTACATAAAGGGCAGCTGCCAATTATTTGATAGCTCACAGGTGTAGAAATTATCTACACCTGCAATTCCAGAAAAAATAGGGATTAGTGCGAACCACCCTGTGTTTGGATCACTTTCACAGCATCACCTAATGTAAAGCTTCCTGCCTTCATACGCGGTGGATATTCTTTAAATGTTTCCATAAATTTACCCACATACTCTGCTGCTGGCAAGAATAAATAAACACGACTTAGCATCCAGTCATAATAAGTATTCGATGTTTTCTGCGCGCGTTCGTATGGATCGCGGCGTAAATTAAACAGTAAAGGGACGCGTAAAGGCACAAAAGGTTCCGCCCACGCCTGTAGTGTTCCTTCCACACGCTGCTCCATAAAGATTGCTTTCCAATCCTTATAACGTAATGCAGTCAAGTCACCATCATCGGAGAAATAAAAGATTTCCTCACGTGGACTTTTATCGGTTTTACCTGTCAGCATAGGTAAGATATTGTAGCCATCTAAATGTACTTTATAATATCTACCGTTAGCCATATACCCAGTTAGTAACTTTTTCTTTACCTTAGTATTACCTGCAACAGCTAGCAGAGTTGGCATCCAGTCCATATGATGCACAATTTCATTTGATACGGTATCGGCTGCCACTTTACCAGGCCAACGCACCATGGCAGGTACACGCCAGCCCCCTTCCCAGTTGGTATTTTTCTCACTGCGAAAAGGTGTCATCCCCGCATCAGGCCAAGTATTCATATGCGGGCCATTATCAGTTGAGTAGAAAACTAAGGTATTGTCTGCAATATTCAAATCATCCAATTTTTTTAGGAATAAGCCTATGTGTCGATCATGCTCGACCATACCATCGCTATATTCATCCTGCCCTGAAATACCACGTAATTCTTTTTTCACATGCGTACGAAAATGCATACGCGTACCACTCCACCAAACAAACCAAGGCTTACCTGCTTTATGTTGACGGTCGATAAAATCTAATGCAGCAGTTGAAGTCTCATCATCTACCGTTTCCATGCGTTTTTTAGTTAATGGACCTGTATCGATAATCTTGCCACCTGCATAGGAATGAATAACACCTCGGGGGCCATATTTTTTCTTAAACTCAGCACTCACAGGATAATCTTCATTCTCTGGTTCTTCTTCGGCATTTAAATGGTACAGGTTACCAAAAAATTCATCAAAACCATGATTGGTCGGTAGCATTGCATCTCGATCACCCAAGTGATTTTTACCAAACTGCCCCGTCACATAACCTTCCTTCTTGAGCAAGCCCGCAATCGTTGGATCTTTGGTATTAATGCCTTCTTTAGCACCTGGCATACCCACTTTACTTAGCCCTGTACGAAAAACACTCTGCCCTAAAATAAAAGAAGAACGCCCTGCGGTACAACTCTGTTCACCATAATAATCAGTAAACATCATGCCTTCTTTAGCAATACGGTCGATATTAGGGGTTTTATAGCCCATCACCCCTCGTGTGTAAGCGCTGATATTAGATTGACCAATATCATCTCCCCAAATAACCAATATATTGGGCTTTTTTGCAGCATAGGCAGTACTGCCCAGCATCCCCATTAACAACATTATTGCTGATAATAACTTCACCAGTTTCATCATTAATTCCCTCTTTTGTTAAAATAATTCATTATTCGACTCTCCATTTTTCATAATAAAACACTACTTAAGAATAGCCACTATTAAAGATGTGCTTAGGTTTCATCCAGCCTTTTAAAGGCCGCATAGTACTAGAAATATCGTGCAGGCTAAAGCCCATTGGGTTAAATTTTAAATTTAGTTCATCACAATATAAATGGACCATGTCAGCGTGTTATTGGCGAAGTGTGCTAAAAAAGGCGGCCAAATACTATGACTCTGTATCCGTAAAATACCAAAGCAGACACCAGCAATAAATAAAATAATAGCTTGCTCAGCTGAAAAATGTACCAAGGAAAATAACAACGCACTGCTTATAATCCCTATCGTGTGCTTATTTTTATAAGAAAAAGCAGGCAATAACACACCCCGAAATAACATTTCTTCCATTAACGGTGCAAGAAAGCAGGCAGCTATAGTACTACTCACTATGCCCTCTTTTTTAGCTTGTGCCAACGCTGACTGAGCTTGTTGCTGTATATCATCTTGTAAAATATAAACACTGTTGATTGTATCTAATACCAACAGTCCTACGCCTACCAACAGCGCAATAAAGCCAAAGCGTAAGCTGAGTTTAATATGTTGCAGATCATCACTCAGTAAGTAGTGCCTATGCTGCTGAGAACGCATAAAAAGTAAGATTAAGATGATAATACCACCATGAATCAAGACTTCTAATGAAAACTCTAAAATAATTCTGTGATAATAAATATAGCTGACTACCCCTAAGGTCCAGATAGTCGCTAAGGCAAAAATTAATAATGCTTGTTTGCAAGTAAAACTCTGTGGCATTGCTAAAAAATCACCGTTAACAAAGCCAATATTACACTCGTTACAACCAGAAAAAATAAGCCAAGAAAAGACAGTGCTGATAAAAACAAGTAAAAAGGATTGACCAGCGGGCCAATACTAAAATATTGCCCCATAATATCGTCGGCTGAGTTAAGCAAAGTACGGATTTCAAATAATTTTTTTACCTGCCGAAAAAAATTCAATGCGCCTTTTTTACCTGACTTAGTGGCATGCCAACTTTGTGCGGTTTCATCCGTTACATCATCAATGATTTCTTCGGCAACTTTGGGTATGTCTTTAAGACTTTCCAGGGCATACCAGATACGAGAAAGTACCAAACTCGGTAACAGCGTTAATCCACTTAGCATTAAGCTGATAATTAAGGACAGTTGCTGTAACTGAAAACAGTAAATAAAAATCCACAAGCTCAGCGCCAACGCCACTATTAATATTACCCCTAATGCGTCAGCCAAATCATCAACTAAAGGCAGTATTTTCTGAAATGAGCCTGTTAACTTACTATAACTTACTGTTTTATTTTCCATAATTTTTTATTAAGTTTGAAAAGATTACTTGATTACGTACAAGGCTCAGCCATTATGAAAAATGCTTAATATCAGTATCTTATAAAAACTAGCTTCGTCATTCCCGAAGTCTTTTATCGGGAATCTATTGCTTAGGCCTATAGATTCCTGCTAAAAGCATAGGATGACGAATGTTTTTGAATATGGCTGAAGGTTATGGGCAATCAGGAAAGATTATACTTACAAGACTAATTATAAGTACCCAATCAAAATTAATCTAACCTTTGGTAGGGTGGGTAGAATAGAGCGCCTGCTTTTTGGTACGTAATGAAACCCATCCACACAAATCTTTAAAATAAAAATGTTAAAACAACTCTCCGCAGGCACTTATTCCGACTTACAGCTAGTTTAAGGGTTAATAATAGTCCCATTAGGGATAAATTCACTAGGGAACATCTGAAAATAAAGTCCATTTGCATCATTAGGATTGCTATATGGATAAAATGTGCCAGAAAAAGTGAATTCACGAAAAACAATTTTATTAAAGGTAATCTCCAAGGACTGCGGGTCAATGTCCACGACAGGAGGATTTTGCAACTCAATACTTGCATCAGTCACTAATTCCACATCTCCTAACTTGAAATACCAGCCTTGTTGATCTAAAGAATTTAGGCGCGCCACCGCGCGCTTCATGATAGATTTTGGGACTCCATGTCACAAAAATCGATTCGCCACGCGGCGAATCATTTAGGCTCCAGCCGCCCTGCGTCCGCCACAGACTGAGCACAAAGCAGCTCAGTCATGGCTACCACAAATGGCTCTACGGCTATTCGGGATAAAATTTTAGCCTCCCTCGCGCGCTATCGCGCACTTCGGATTGGCAAATTTCCCTGCGCCTTCTGGAGACTATCATCCCGTCCAGGGCTGACAGCGATTGTAAAGATCTAAAGTCAATTTATAATGCATGCCATCATAATAAACCAAAGGAATGTCTATCTTATTTTGCTTGTAAGTCAACACAATGCGAAAACCAAGGCGGTACAAATCGCTTTAAATAACAACTGGCTAAAATCGCAAGGTTTAGCCTCGATTGAAGAGCAATAGGTGAAGTTCCATTATTCATAATGGTGATGAGCCACACGCAGGGTAGTGTGGGGAGGACTGGAGAGAAACTAGCCCTTACCCAATTTAGTTTTTTACATTCAAGAAAATCTAAAATACATACACTGCCCCACTAATTATTGCTAAAAAAACTAATAAACCAGTCATCAGCATTGAAAACCCTACAGCCATTGTAAAAAATGGGTTTGCTAGTAGTAAAGCACTAGTCATTCCAGAGGGCACACTAGCGGCGTCTTCAAATGCTCCTTTAATAACAATTAATAATTTTGCCATTAAAAAAATATTTGAAAGTTTAGATTTCTTATTTTCTCTATTTTCAAATTTTTGTACTTGTTGAAGTACATTCTCTTTTATATGAGGCATAATTTTTTTCATACTATCCCCCATATTTTTAACTTGATTAGGTAATTCAATCGCTGAAAATCAGGGAAACGGAGCTTAGCGAAGTGATGATTTTTAGTCCCTGATAGGCGACAGGGCAATTCGCCAATCCGAAGTGCGCGATAGCGCGCGAGGGAGGCAAGAATTGCATTACGAATAGCCGTCCAGCCATTTGAGGTAGCAATGACGAAGCGGCTTTGTGCGTAGTCGTTGCGGACGCAGGGCGTTCAGGGCATCTCCTATCCGCTGCGTAGGTGAAAGAATTCAGGTGACAGGAGTCCCTGAATTTCGTGAAGTAGCATGGCGCGCCTGCACTTCTTGCAGTGTCAAATATAATTTAAATATGAGTAATGCTGGAATACAAATTATAACAAACATTATAACTACGCTAGTTATAGATAAATCGAATAACTGCTTCACATAGAAAACTAACCAACAAACAGAGAGCAAGTTGAATGATAAAAATAGGAAAACCTTCCCAATTGACTGTTTAGAAAAGTTCGCAATCTTATTAAAAAACAGTTCAAATTTTTGTTTATATTCATCAGCTTTTATATCAGAATATTTTTCTGATATTTCATTATTATTTTCAATATCCACTATTTATTACCTCTAATTATGGTAGAACAAATTAATGTAGTTTTTATAATTTTTTTGTTTCCACAACGAGTGTCTGTTTTTTTATAATATTTTTAGCTGGGTTTTCAGTAGGTATATTAACTATATTCATTATGATAATAAAAGCAACCATACTACCGATATAAATAAATGCATATTTTTTTGAATAATTATTAAAAAAACCAAGTGCTACAGTAATTGGTAATAATGATACTCTCACAACCAGTCGAATAATCGACATAATAAAATTAGCTTTCATTAGACCCACAAAGCCCCCCATTACACCAGGACCAAAGAATACCATACCATCGGTTACAAAAAAGGATGCAATTCGATCTCCAAAGCTTCGGTCATCTTTATCTGCAAAATAAAAATTAGCTGAAACATACTGTGGTGTACGGAGAGCAAAATAATAAAGAATACATGTTATCCCCATTAAAAAACCTCCTGTTGAGAACATAATAATTGAAAAAAATAAAATAATTATTAATGTACCCCAACCACCTGTAAATTTTCTTGTTTTTGATTGTTTTATTGTTTCATTTAATTTCTGTAACCTATCAATAGTTATCTGTTTAGAAGGAGCAAAATATTTTACTTTTTTTGCATACTTTTCAGCTGTTTCAATATGCTCTTTGGATAAGGCGTAAAAACTATCATTCTCTTCTGAATAATACCAATCATCAGTAGCTGCAGATATATACAGCAACTAATTCATTTTTAATTTGTTCATTATTAGGCTCTAAGCGATAAAGCTCTTCTAATTGAATTAGAGCTGACTCTATATTACCTAAAAGAGCATTTGCTTTACTTAAATTAGCTCTATATGAAAGGTTATCTTTTTCAATATGAATGGCTCGATTAAACTCTTGAATTGCATCCTCATATTCTCCTTTCTCAGTATAAGCCATCCCTAACATGTTGTAATAATTAGCATTAGATGGGTTGATGCTTATAGCTTTCTTTAAATCATCAATTGCTTCACTTGTATGTCCCCAGCTTATTTTTGCTTGACCTCTACAATAATATGCATCGGAGCTATCAGGCTGTTGTTCAACATAGGTATTAGAAATTTTTATTGCTTCTGGTTGTTGACCTTGATTGATTAGGTCAACAATTTGTTGCTCAATATTACTCATGATAATGCTGCTTGTATTCAATTTATTCTCCTAACTATATTTTAAAACTAACCCCAAATTCAGTGGGTTATGCACTTGTGAGTTGAATTCAGGTCTTCTAATTTAACGAAATAGTCAATTTAAAACGCTGAAGGTATCACTTATGATTGCTTTGCTGTTTTAAGGACTGAGTACAGTTTATTATTTACAGGCAAATAACTCGCGGAACTAAGGTCTATTAATAAAGGGACATTTGTCCTTTTTTCACCTCATTTTTCTAGTAGGGTGGAATAGCTTTAGCGTTTTCCACCACGATAATAAAAATTTCAGTGATACTGCTTGTATCGATGGCATAACAATTTATTGCGCCTCTCCCTGTCAGAAAACGTTATCTGCGCTTCGCTGGCTAAGCTATTCCGACCTACGCCATTCTCCCCCACTCTTGCATAAACTCCAGACGTGAAACCTATAAAAATGTGATAATAAGCCAACTTACATTAAATTAACATGTCACACATTAACCTGCTTTAACTAGAGTAAATCCACTTATGAACACCAGCGCAAGTTTTGCCAGCCTATCCATCCACCCTGAACAAATCACCAACCTAGAATCACTTGGCTACCAAGCCATGACACCTATCCAAGCAGAAAGTCTGCCGCATATATTACAAGGCACCGACTTGATTGCCAGAGCCAAAACAGGCAGCGGTAAAACTGTGGCCTTTGGTATTGGTCTATTAAATAATATAAATCCACGTTTTTTTGGCGCACAGGCACTGGTACTTTGTCCTACACGTGAACTAGCTGATCAAGTGGGCAAAGAAATTCGCAAACTGGCGCGTTTTACCGCTAATATCAAACTTGTTTCATTATGTGGTGGTAAGCCATTAAGAATACAAGCTGCCTCATTAGAGCATGGTGCGCATATTATTGTGGGCACGCCAGGTCGTATTCAAGACCATTTACACCGTGGTACATTAAATCTGGATGGTTTAAAAACCTTAGTATTGGACGAAGCAGATCGTATGCTGGATATGGGTTTTATTGATGAGATACGTGATATTATTGCGCATACGCCCGACACGCGCCAGACCTTGCTATTTTCAGCGACTTACCCTGATAGCATTAAAAAAATGAGCCGTGCTATTCAGCAAGATCCAGTCACCATTACCGTTGATGCAGAGCACAGCACTAATGTCATTCAACAGCAGTTTTATCAAGTAAAGCATAATGAACGAAATAATGCTTTATTAGCTCTATTTGCTCATTACCAACCCAAAACAACTGTGGTATTTTGCCACACCAAAATTCAATGTAGTGAAGTCGCTGATTTTCTTAGAAATCAAAATATTGAAGCGTTGGCTATTCACGGAGACCTAGAACAACGTGAACGTGATCAAGTATTAGTCCGTTTTACTAACAATAGTTGTTCGGTATTAGTGGCGACAGATGTTGCTGCCCGTGGTTTAGACATTAAATCCTTACAAGCTGTTATCAATTATGAATTACCGCATGACCCTGAAATTTATGTACATAGAATTGGGCGTACTGGTCGTGCAGGTGAAACAGGTACTGCATTAAGCTTATTTACTGCCAATGAGCAGCTACGCGTTGATTCCATTAGCGACTATCAAAATACGCCATGCCAATGTAGCCCAATAGATTCACTCAAGCGCAATTCGGGCTTTACTATACAACCAGACATGGTCACTATTCAACTGGACTCAGGCCGTAAAAACAAACTACGCCCTGGTGATATTTTAGGGGCATTAACGGGTGACGCAGGCCTTGCGGGTACACAAATTGGTAAAATTGATATTTTTGATTTATTCAGTTATGTAGCAGTCGAACGCGGCACAGTACGCCAAGCACTTAATTATTTTACCCAAGGTAAAATAAAAGGACGTATTGTACGAGCACGACAAATTAGGTAGTTTAGGGGTATTTAGAGGATTGCTTCTCAATATAAGATATTCATATTGAGAAGCAAGAATTTAATAATGATACCTAAGTTGCGCAATCAAAAGGCTACCTGCAGTCACTTTGTATACAATCCTATGCTCATCATTCATACGCCGAGACCAAAAGCCAGATAAAGCATACTTTAAAGGCTCAGGTTTGCCGATCCCTTCAAAAGGGTTGCGTTGAATATCTTTGATTAATACATTAATCCTTTTTACAATGGTTTTATCAGTTTTTTGCCAATAAAGATAACTATCCCATGCTTTAGGGGCAAAAATAAGGTTCATTCAATTAATTCTCGTTCGAGACCTTTACCTTCTTCAAGTGCTGCAATTGACTCAAGCAAATTACGTGCATTAGCTGGTGAACGCAGCAAATAGGTTGTTTCCTCCATTGCCTGATAATCTTCCAAGGAAAGCATCACAACAGGAGATTCACGTTTCCGAGTGATAATGATTGGCGCATGGTCATTACAAACCTGCTCCATCGTTTTAGATAAATTTGCACGGACAGCAGTATAGCTTATCGCATCCATTAAGAGCCTCATTAACAATATGTACAGATTAAAGTACACTCAGTATAGTGATACATAATGAAAAAATCCAGTGCCTCGTTAATAATGTAGTTTATTGTAAAAATAATCTGCTCAAATACAATAAATATCTTAGGCTCACATGCCATAAAGAAAACTTCCATTTCCCTTCTCTAGTGATTTTAATTGACTAGCGAATAAGCTTAGGTATAATTTCACGGGCTTGAAAGTACGTTTTTGTTTTATATTTATGCACACCCATTTCGATATTCTATTCTTAGCATTTCGTCCTGTTTTTCATAAGTAACAGTAACACTTCCAACTAAACAGCCTTTTATGAGGCTTTAAATTACTCTTGAATAAATAGGATTATCAATATGTCTACTACAACTGGTACAGTAAAATGGTTTAACGAAGCAAAAGGCTTTGGTTTTATCGCACAAGAATCAGGTCCTGATGTTTTTGCTCATTTCAGAGCAATTTCTGGCGACGGATTCAAAACACTTGACGAAGGTCAACGTGTTGAATTTACAATTACTGATGGCGAAAAAGGCCCTCAAGCTGAAAATATTGTAAAAATTTAGTTTTTAAGAGTCTTTCCGACTCATAAAACTAAAAAAGGGCAAAACCTAACGGTCTTGCCCTTTTTTATGTTTAGCACTTTAATTTTATAAAGAACCGCTATTCAGGAATCAAACCCTCCCCCACCGTAACGACTTTCAAGGCATTGGTACCACCATCATGCCCGGTTAAATCTCCTTTGGTAATGATAAAGCTATCGCCTTTTTGAGCATATTCCAAATTTCTCAATAAGTTGATAATTTCTCTATTCACTTCCGCATGATCTTGTGCTTCCAGAGAAAAATAAACAGGAATAACCCCGCGATACAAAGTCACCTTACCCAAAGTCGCTTCTTGACTACTAAAAGCAAAAATAGGTAGACCAGATTTAATACGTGACATCCATAAAGGCGTTGCCCCAGATTGTGTAAATGCGATCAGCCCTTGAATATCACTATGGTTAGCCATATACATCGCCGCCATAGCAACTGCCTCATCAACACGCTTAAAATGCCCATCAACACGATGCTTAGAAACACTGACGCTCTGTTGCTTATCTGTTTCCATACAAACTCGCACCATAGCTTCCACAGCTTGCACTGGAAACTTACCAGCAGCTGTTTCTGCGGAAAGCATAATAGCATCGGTACCATCAAATACTGCATTAGCAACATCAAACACTTCTGCACGAGTTGGAATCGAATTTTCAATCATTGATTCCATCATTTGTGTAGCCGTAATCACCGCTCTATCCAATTGCCGAGCACGCCTAATCAAACGCTTCTGAGCTTGTGGTAAATTAGCATCACCAATTTCTACCCCTAAATCACCTCGCGCAACCATAATCACATCAGAAGCCAAAATAATTTCATCCATAACTTCCATCGCTTCAGCACGTTCTACTTTGGCAACAATACTGGCATAACAGTCTTCATTTTCCAGCAACTGACGCGCTTCATGTAAATCATCGGCACAACGTGGAAAAGAAACAGCTACAAAGTCAGCTTGAATTTTGGCAATGGTTTTAATATCTTCCTTATCTTTATCGGTTAATGCTGCAGCTGATAAGCCTCCCCCTAATAAGTTAATACCTTTATTATTAGATAATTGCCCTCCAATAACGACAGTACAATTGATACGACCATGGTCAACATTCACCACATCCAGAACAATTCGGCCATCATCTAATAATAAGCGACTATCTTTCTTTACCTCACGCGCCAACTGCTCATAAGTAATCCCAACTTGCTCATGATCACCTTCGTTTTCACCTAAATTAATATCCAAAGCAAAACCCTGCCCCTCATTTAACCAAACCTTATCATTGGCAAAACGTGCAATTCGAATTTTGGGGCCTTGCAAATCAGCTAGTATTCCTACTCGACGCTTGGTTTTTTTTGCCATAGCACGGACTTGCTCAGCACGATCAATATGATCCTGCGCTATACCATGAGAGAAATTTAAACGTACAACATCTATGCCCGCATAAAACAATTTTTCTAAAATTTCAGGATCATCTGTTGCAGGCCCAAGGGTTGCAACAATTTTGGTTCTTCTTAAAGCACGCATGTACTAGGGTACCTATCTATAATTCATAAAGGTCAGTCTTTGCTAGCTGCGCAACACGACACGCGATAACAGCTATTAAATAAACTGAAATTGAAACTATTCAGCGTATTTATTCAATCTTTATACGCTGAATAGTGGCCTAAATTTTGGGGCGAAGTGAACATCATATTCACTCAATAACACCACAAACTAAGGAATACTTGAAAATTCAAAAAAATACCTGATTACCCATAACCCTCAGCTACACTTCGTCATTCCTGCATGCTGTTAGCAGGAATCTCATGGATAAGCATAGATTCCCGATAAAAAGACTTCGGGAATGACGGACTTTTTAACACACTGATATTTTGTGCTTTATTTACTATAACGGAGAGTTGTACGTAATCAGGAAAAAATAAGCACCGCGAGTCCCAAAAGGACAAGCAGTGCCTATAAATATAACGGGGTCTTATCTTGCATAAAACAACAAAATAAGCACCTTTGGTGAGTTTATCTATACGATTTGGCGTTATACGCTCTCCTCACCATTTATATTGCTATAACGTATTACTTCGCGTTCATCAAAGCAACCGTAGTATCTAACATACGGTTTGAAAAGCCCCACTCGTTATCGTACCAAGACAGTACTTTAACCAATGTACCATTAGTTACTTTAGTTAAGCTAGACTCATAAGTAGATGAGGCAGGATCATGGTTAAAATCCATTGAGACTAAAGGCTTAGTATTAATATTTAACACACCTTTCAATGGACCTTCAGACGCTGCCGTTAACAATTGGTCAATTTCTTCTTTAGTTGTCTCTCTAGAAGCAACAAAAGTTAAATCAACAACAGACACGTTGATAGTCGGTACACGCATAGCGAAACCATCTAATTTACCCGCCATTTCTGGCAACACCAAACCAACAGCTGCCGCAGCACCTGTTTTAGTTGGAATCATAGATTGCGTTGCAGAACGTGCACGACGTAAGTCTTTATGGAAAACATCCGTTAACACTTGATCGTTAGTATAAGAATGAATGGTCGTCATTAAACCACTTTCAATCCCAATAGCGTCAATTAAAGGCTTAACGAGAGGCGCAAGACAGTTAGTCGTACAAGATGCATTTGAAATAACCGTATCAGATGCTTTTAAGATGTCATGGTTAACACCATAAACAATCGTTGCATCAACATCGCTGCCACCTGGAGCAGAAATAATTACTTTTTTAGCACCAGCTGATAAATGTGCAGACGCTTTTTCTTTCGTTGCAAAAAAACCGGTACATTCATGTACTACATCAACAGCTAGTTCAGCCCATGGTAGTTTGGATGGATCTCTTTCCGCTAATACCCGGATTTTATCACCGTTAATTACCATGAAATCGCCTTCAACACTTACTTCAAAAGGAAATCTGCCATGTACAGTATCGTACTGAGTTAAATGTGCATTTGTTTCTGCATCACCTAAATCATTAATAGCAACAACTTCGACTTCGCCAGTACGATTCATTTCATAAATTGCGCGTACTACGTTACGACCAATACGACCATAACCATTAATTGCAATTTTAATCGCCATAGAGTTTTCTCCTAAAGTTAAATGTAAAAGGCTAATACATGCAAAATCAAAACAAGCATGTAAATTTTTTCAATTATATCAAACTATTAGGGTGATCGTCCATCAAATTCACTCCTAATAGTCAAAAAAAAGGGAGAGTTAGCCTGCTGCTAACTCCCCCTTTATTAAGCGCGGACGACTACAGCCTTATAACTGCGGCCCTGCTTTTGTGTAATCAAAACCATCACCTGAATCGGTATATTTTTTAAAATTTTTGACAAACATGCCTGCTAATTTAGTAGCAGTCGTATCATAAGAAGATTTATCTTCCCAAGCATTACGCGGGTTAAGCAAACTTGTTTCCACACCCGCCAAAGTCGTTGGAGTATGTAGCTGAAAAAATGGCACTGTTTCAAATTCAGAATTACTGATGCTACCATCTAAAATGGCATTAATACAAGCACGTGTACCTTTAATACTCATGCGCTTGCCAACACCGTAACCACCGCCAACCCAACCGGTATTGACCAAATAAGCATTAACACCATGCTTATCCATCTTCTCACCCAATAATTTTGCATAAACGGTTGGGTGTAATGGTAAGAATGCCTCACCGAAACAAGCAGAAAAGGCAGTGACCGGCTCGGTAATACCTCGCTCAGTCCCGGCAACTTTTGCAGTGTAACCAGACAAGAAGTAATACATTGCTTGTTCTTTAGTCAGTTTAGACACAGGTGGTAACACACCAAAAGCATCACAACTTAAAAAGATAATATTTTGCGGCATACCTGCTTGCAGGCTCGCTCTATGATTATCAATGTGTTCAATAGGGTAAGAGACCCGGGTATTTTCTGTTTTCGAACTATCCGTATAGTCCACTTCCCCGTGCTCGTCAGCCACTACGTTCTCTAATAATGCATGTCGCCTGATTGCACCATGAATTTCAGGCTCACTATCGGCAGACAGATCAATCGTTTTGGCATAACACCCCCCTTCAAAGTTGAACACGCCAGAATCATCCCAGCCATGCTCATCATCACCAATCAACTCACGCTCGGCATCGGTTGATAAGGTCGTTTTACCTGTGCCAGACAAGCCAAAAAACAATGCAACATCACCCTCTTTGCCGACATTCGCACTACAATGCATAGACAAAATACCCTGCAGTGGCAACCAGTAGTTCATCATGGTGAAAATACCTTTCTTCATCTCACCGCCGTACCAAGTACCACCAATAATGGCGACATTCTTTTCTACA
Organism: Methyloprofundus sp.; assembly: GCA_016592635.1. Lineage (NCBI taxonomy): Bacteria > Pseudomonadati > Pseudomonadota > Gammaproteobacteria > Methylococcales > Methylococcaceae > Methyloprofundus > Methyloprofundus sp. Next base: position 827,324 of record AP023240.1, on the reverse strand, counting down.
TTGAAAATAACAAAAACTTCAGAATTCAGCCCATGCTCTTGCCATTTTTCATTCACCATATTACTGGCATTATATACACAAAAATCAGGTGCAAAATCAGCTAAGTCACTGCCCTCAGGGCGAATGAACATGTTTTTTACAAAATGCGCCTGCCAGGCAAACTCGGTAATAAAGCGCGCAGATTTACGTGTTTCGGCGCTCGCCCCTGCAAAACCATCGCTCACATATAAGTCTTTACCCGAAAGATAATCAATGACATCCGCATAGATCTCTTCAAAATGCTCATTGGAAATTGGCTTATTAATATCGCCCCAAGCAATATGCTCTTTTGACGGTGATTGTTCTACAAAGTATTTGTCTTTCGGCGATCGCCCCGTGAATAACCCGGTATCGATCATCATCGAACCACTGGTAGCAACACTACCCTCTTTATTCTCAAGTTCATGTTCAAACAGCTCATCATAACTTAAGTTATGGTAAACCTTAGCAATGCTCTTTAGACCCAAACTCTCTGCACTCAATTCACTCATTAAAAGCCTCTCTTTGGAATGGCATAGCGCCATTTCTGAAAAATATTAATGTCCCAGTTAACTCCTTTAACTGCTCGACAAGAAAGTAAATAACGGTTCAATATATAATAAATTTTTTTATCCATCAAGAAGTTGTCGACAAATAACGACACGCACAGACTATAGAGTACTGTAACAAGCAGTTTCAAGTCTTTGTTATGCTATAATTTCTATTAATTTTCTGCTTGAGCATTTCACTATGACAATATCGTTAAATACACTAGAAAACATCGTCCGCGAGGCCGGAGACATTGCCCTTACTCATTTTAAGGATTTGCAGCATTTAGAAGTCTCACAAAAAAGCCCACGTGACTTTGTCACTGCAGCAGATGTTGCGGTAGAAAAGTTCCTTAAAGCGGCACTCTATGAACATTACCCACAGTATGGATTTTGGGGTGAAGAAAGCGGTCAAACTGAAAGCCAAAGCCAACGTTGGGTTGTTGATCCAATTGATGGCACCCACTCATTTGCCAAAGGTCAATACTTTTGGTCTATTAGTGTTGCCTTAGAAATTGAGGGTGAATTGATTTTTGGAGCCGTTTTTGCACCTGCCTTAGATGATTATTACTGCGCAGAAAAAGGGGGAGGTGCGTTTAAGAATGGCAAAAAAATCACTGTTTCTGATGAAACCGATTTAGGCAATTCCATGATTGCTACTGGCTTTGCTTGCTTGAGATCTTATTTGGAAGACAATAACTTAGAACGCTTTGGCAGAATTGCCCAGCGCACCACCGGGCAGCGTCGTTTTGGTTCTGCTGCAATGGATTTATGTTTAGTTGCCGATGGGCAAGTGGATGCTTTTTGGGAACAAGAGCTAAATCTATATGACGTTGCTGGCGGAGCCTTAATTGTATTGGAAGCTGGTGGCACTATTACTGATTTTAAAGGCAATGATGGAGTGTTTCCTAAACAAATATTGGCGAGTAATGGTGGGGTTTTGAAAGAGTTATTAACATTGATGTAAGCACCAAACACAAAATTAACTGAATATTCTTGTCGATGTAGACATGAGGGGCAGTAAGATGTCGTAGCCAGCTTTGGGATCAATTGCGATAGCGCAATTGGTTTTATTACGTGCAGGAAATGCCCCGTACGGATCCGCACGCGAGGTATTATCGGGAGAGCTGGAGAGAAACCAGCCTTTATCCGATTTATGTATTTTGATATATACAAGCATCTAAAACACTCAAAGCTTCATTTAATATTTCTTTATCTGCTTTTTCAATAAATTTTATTTTACGACTCCTATAATCAATTGATTTAACCTGCTCAACCATAATAAAACCTGTTAATGATGATTTTTCTGGAATTTCAATATGAAAAGGAATGTTACGATTTGTATTTGTAATTGGACAAACAATAGTAAGCCCAGTTGCTTCATTGAACAAGCCATTACTAATAACTAATGCAGGTCTTCTACCTTTTTGTTCATGCCCTGATTGTGGATCAAAGTTTGCAACAATAAAATCGCCTTTTTCAGGAGTATAATATGGCATTTACCAAACCTCTTGCCCTAAAGGGTCTCCCCAATTTTCTTCTTCTACTTCATAATCATGAGGCATTTTATTAACCAAATCCTTAATGTCATATTTTCCTCTTATTTTATGAGTAGATTCTACAATAATTTTTCCATTTTCAGCTGAAATAACAACTTCTTCACCTACCTTTATATGAGAATTTTCAAGAAGGTTTTTAGGGATTCTAATGCCTTGACTATTTCCCCACTTTTGAACCTTAGATAACATAATAAATCTCCGATCGTATGATACCACTCAATTAAATGTTTATCCAAGTATATACCTTAAGGCAATTATATTCAAATACCCATTTTGCTATAAGTTCTTTTGCATAACGCCCAAATCACTTGCCGTAAAAAGGGGAGGGGTTGTATCGCAAAAAAACATGACGCTTTTTATTGGTACCTGTAAAATGTTGAGTTACGTTTTCTGCGCTACGCTGGAAAAGCTACCCTACCCTGCTTATATTTAATATATAGTTTGGTGATCACCAACATTAAGTAGAATAATTTCATTATCGCTTATCAATAATTCCAGGGTAATCCGATACGACATATTGATAGATACGGAATGTAAATGCTTTAGCCTTCCTTGCAAAGGGTGCAGGCGCAAAGAAGGATGTGTCGGATTGATTTCTAATATTTGTAATGTCTTAAGGTATTGCTTTTTTAAATCAGGATGGCGTTTAATAAAACGTAAAGCACGACGATTGTACTGTTCAGTATAAACCAGCGTATAACTCATTCCATGCTTTCCAAACGCGCTAAATGTGCTTCCGCTGATTCTTTAATATACCGCCCTTCCGCTATATCTGCTTTAGACTCAATAATAGCGGCACTTAACTCACATTCACGCAAATATTGGTAATGTGCAACATCCATCACGACAAAGCGCTGTTTACCGCGAACAGAAATAACGGCCTCTGTTTGCTGATCCAATACCTCTTGAATCGCAGAGACACCTTTTGTTTTCAATTCATTTGCACTGATATTATTCATCATTACCTCCCAAAAAATACCATTAAGAATACGCTTAATCGTATGATTAATAAAGTGCTAAAACGTATCAATTTAAGTACTGATTAATGTCCATGAGGTGTTTTCTAAACAGATATTGGCGAGTAATGGTGGGGATTTGGAAAAATCATTAACTTTGATGTGATGGAACCTAGACCAATCTACTATTAAATTTTTGTTCGCTAGGCTTTTATTTTCTTATTCAGTATGATGAGAGTCCCCGCCCGCTTAATCACCATACAGAAAGTATATTTTCTGAGCTACGCTTTGAAAAGTTAACCCAACCCTTGCGCTAATTTACTTACGATAGAGGTAATAATGAAACCATATAAATCATTATTTTTGAGCATTATGTCATTGACTATTTTTTCCCCGCCTTTACTACATTCTGAAGAAACACAACCCAATTACAATGCAACAAATACCTTTTTAAACATTCCACGTTTACGAATAGGCAACGACCTCTTATCAGTCAAACTCCTTCCTAGTGACCTCGCATCCTTAACCTTCAAAGTTTCCTCTGCCAACTTATTACCCTCCTACACAAATAGGATACTAGCAGCTGCCCAAGCTGACTTTGATGCCAGCACAGGCATTCTTAGTATTGCCCAACTTACACTGGAGAATACCGACTTTGCCTTACACTTAAACTTAGTTAATGCCGACACATTAGAATTTCAAGTTGATACTAATAGCGTGGTAAGTACCGATAACCTAGATAATTTAACCTTTACGGAGCTTGATACACGACTAGCACAACGCAACGTATCAACTAATACTCCTATGGGAATATGGATTATCTACAGCCACGCTAACTCACATTTTTTTGAAGACTATTCTGACGACACTACAAAGCCCGATTCAACAGAGTTTGATGCAACCAACAAATTAAAAGCATTTGTTGTATCACTTTACCTAATAGATGATAACGGGAACCCACGTATTGAGCTAGCTCCTTGTACTGGCAGCTTTTATGAAAACAAAACCTTAGTAGAAAAAATATTAGACTCCAATAGCAATATAACACAGTTTTCTCTTCCATTTTCACAGTTAAATAAGCTGTTTTCAGACCAAGCCTATGGCAGATTTAGCACACGATTTCGTGGCTCTGATGGATGGGGAATACATGCCAGCCACGACATTGACATCACGACCGCTGCAGCTAACAAAGAAGTTAATATTACATTGCTCAATAACCGTGAAATGGTTTTTAGTACTGATTACACTTATGCGGATACAGAAGGTAGCCAACAAGGAACTTATGTAGAAACTTTCAAAGGGCGTAAAATTTCCGATAATATTATGTCCGACCTCGGTACATTTAAGGTTAATGACGCTATCAAAGCTGCCCATTGTTATGCATACGACCAAAAATCTTTTGCCACCACACGTATCACCTCCCGTGGTACCCAGAAAATTACACAACCTAATAAAATTATTTCAGTTATCAGTCGTGCCGACACCAGTAGCACTTTAACGGGATTCACCTATGAAAGCCAGCTACCACCATTGTCTTTTACAACTAACGGGCAACCAACAACCCCAATGTATGATGAAGTAGTACATAGAGTTACAGTAGGGAGCCGAGCAATAAGTGCGGATATTCCAGCAAACAAACTTGATGATCTAGAAATAATCATTAACCAAGAATCTGTACTCGGCTTAAAGCTTAATTTTGCTATTTTTGATAATGGAGTAGAAACCAAACAAGGCTCAATGAATATAAAACTATAACGGTAAAAAGCATGCCTTTAAGTTATTCTGCTCCTGCTGTTAATATTACACTGCAAATTATCGAATCTTATGACATAGATCCAGTTCCTTTATTAAAAGAACTAGACATTGATCCGCAGAAAATCAACAACCCTAACGCCCGCTTTAGCTACCAAAAAATTGATCAATTATGGCTGGCGGCGGTCACTCTTTCTGGCGATCCTTGCTTTGGACTAAGAGCAGCCAAGTTTTGGCACCCTTCACATATGGGGGCTTTGGGGTATGCATGGTTAGCAAGCTCCAGTTTACATACTGCACTAAATCGATTTTCGCGCTATATGGCCATTCTGACCGAAGGCGCCGTATTAAATATTGATGAAACTGCAACAGAAATATCAGTACATTTACAATACAAAAAAATATCCAGACAACAACCAACGCGCACCGATTCTTTTATGGCGATGCTGTTGGCAATGTGTCAGGCAAACTGTGGCACTGACTTTCACCCTAGCTCGATTGCTTTAACACATGCTGAACCAACTAATGTCGATCAGTTTCATGCACTTTTCAATTGCCCCATTCAGTTTAATGCAGCTGAAAACAGATTTAACGTAGCCAAAGAAATAGCGAATAAACCACTAGTGAGCTTTAACCCACGCTTAGCGCAATTAAGTGACCAACTGGTTGTCGAAACACTAGCCAAACTAGACAAAGATAATATTATTGCAATCGTAAAAACAGAAATCATCCAACAACTCACTTCGGGAAAATTAACTGATGCCTCAGTAGCGACTGCCATCAACATGACTCAGCGTAGCCTCCAGCGAAAATTACAGCAACAAGGCACCACTTTTAAGTTTTTATTGCAAGACTTAAGGTCAGAGCTTTCCCAACAATATATTCAAGATAGTCACCTTAGTTTGCTGGATATTGCATTTATGCTTGGCTTTAGTGATTACAGTTCTTTTTCTAGGGCATTCAAACGCTGGACAGGGCTTCCTCCTAGTACTTTTAGAGACAAACTTTAATTATTTTCACATTACTCCCCTCACACCCAGCATAAATACAGCCAACACTCTGGCGGCAATTGCTATGCAGATATTTTAATTTTCACTGATACTAGGTCGCAAGCAGTTTATGGGAAATTCTGAGCATAAACTGCCATTCAGTCAGCCTATCAAACTCTCCCCTAAAAATAGGCTGGCTGGCTTTAAACGCGCCTGATTTAATAACAATTATTGAGCTAGTGCGCATTCATCGACAACATTATTGTATGGATATGGAGTATAAAATGTCTAACTCTAGTAATAGTAAACGAACCTCACTTTCGCTAGCAGCGATTGCTTTAGCAACATATGGCAGTTATGGTTTGTCCGCTCCCGCCAAACCCGTTATTGCCTGGCTACCTGATACAGCGACAACCAATAATATTAATGTACACTGGGATATGTGGTGGGGCGAAAATGCTAGCCATTGGCGATTATTAGCTAATAACCAAGAAAAATGTACTGAGCAATTAAGTCCAAACGATCCTGAGGCGCAAAATGGACAATGTGATATTAGCTTGGCTGATGGGCAACATGATTTAGTTGTCGAAATATGCAATGCCTCAGGTTGCATTCAAAGCGACAGTAAACTGATTACTATCGCTGCTACTGGAACAACCACACCGCCACCAACAAATACGGGCTCTGCACAAGCTCCTGCAAAGCCAGTGCTAGATTGGCTGCCAACTACTGTTGAATTAACGAATAGTGATGTTAATTTAAATTTAACTTGGAATATGTGGTGGGGTGTCAATGGAGACCACTGGCGTTTGTTACAAAATGGCCAGCCTGTTTATGATGAAGTCATCACCGCCCAAGCAACTAATACTGCGCAAACTGCAAGTACGCAAGCAAGCCTAAGCAGTACAGGCAATTACACCTTTCAAGTTGAGTTATGCAATACATTTGATGGTGTTGATACTTGTACTGCTAGTGATATTGTTACGGTAGCAGTCGTTGATCCCAACGTGACCATTATTGAACCGCCTATTCCTCCCGAACCACCTGAGTGGGAACTAGGTGAATATAATGTGCCTTACGAAAATACTAGCGGTAAAGTGGTTGCCAGCTATTTTGTCGAGTGGGGCGTTTACGGGCGCAATTATCATGTCGCTAATATTCCCGCAGCCAATCTGACGCACATTTTATATGGCTTTATTGCAATTTGCGGTGACAATGCATCAGCATTAGCCTCTGCGCGCACAGCAATTGACTCTGAATGTGCTGACCAATCTGATGATACCGTGACTTTGGTAGATCGTTATGCCACTTTAGAAAAAACGTATACTGGCGATGCTTGGGACGCCCCCATTAAAGGTAACTTTGGTCAATTAATTAAATTAAAACAGCAAAACCCAGATATTAAAATCTTACCTTCTATTGGCGGCTGGACATTATCAGATCCATTTTTTGATATTGCCAATGATCCTGCCAGAAGGGCAACCTTTGTCGCGTCAGCAATTGAGTTTATCAAACAGTATGATTTTTTTGACGGCATTGATATAGACTGGGAATACCCAGGTGGAAATGGTGCCAACCTAAACAAAGGTTCAGCAGCTGATGCGCAAGGTTTTGCCGATTTAATGACCGAATTACGCACAGCACTAGATACATTACAAGTAGAAACAGGCCGAACATACCAATTAACAGCGGCCATAAATGTATCCGCTGACAAAGTAGCCAAAGTGAATTACCTATTGGCAGCACCACAAGTCGACTATTTTTTTGCCATGTCCTATGATTTCTACGGCGCATGGAATAATGAAGTCGGACATCACTCTGCCCTACACCCAATGGAAAACGGAGCGAATGTTGGTAAAAATGTGAGTGATGGCCTATACAATTTACTGAATGCAGGCGTACCTGCCAATAAAATTGTAGTCGGTGCCGCCATGTATGGCCGTGGATGGAAAGGTGTAGTGGATGGTCAAGGCAACGGTGCCATAGACGGCAGCTGGGAAGCTGGTGTGTTAGATTATAAAGATATTGAAGTCAATTATTTAGGCGGTGAAAATGGTACGGGCATTAATGGCTTTAGCTATCAATATGATGCCGTAGCAGAAGCAGCCTCATTATTTCGCTCCAGTACGGGTGAATACATCACTTACGACAATCCTCGCTCGGTACGTGCCAAGGGAGAGTTTGTGCTTAACAATAATCTTGCAGGCTTATTTTCTTGGGAGATTGATGCGGATAACGGCCATATACTTAATGCAATGCATGCTGGCCTTGGGCACACATCTACCGATACAACAACTGCACCTAATCCTCCAGTCGAACCTGAACCGCCTACAAGCGAATTTTACAGCATTAACATAAGTGAATTACAAGCCAAAGAGGTAGCACTGACTAATACGCCCGAGATGGAACAAGTAAAGTATGCAATAGCGACTTTAGATAATAGCTTGGTAGAGTTAATTACAGCAGGCAATGCCAATAACCCAGCAAATGTACAACGTATCGAAGCCATTCTAAGCATAAGTGATTGGGACTATTTATTTCCTAAACGTGCCACTGAATATACCTATAATAACTTCTTAAAAGCAGCCGGCAAATTCCCTGCCTTTTGTGGAGATTATAGCGACGGCCGCGATGCCGACTTAATTTGTCGTAAATCCTTGGCAACCATGTTTGCCCACTTTAGCCAAGAGACAGGTGGACATACCAGCCATTGGGATGTAGCAGAATGGCGCCAAGGCTTATATTGGTTACGGGAAACTGGCTGGACTGAAGACATGCGTGGTGGCTATAACAGTGAATGTAACCCTGATATTTGGCAAGGACAAACATGGCCTTGTGGTGCCTTTACTGATGGTGCCTTCAAAAGTTACTTCGGACGTGGTGCCAAGCAGTTAAGTTACAATTATAACTACGGCCCTTTTTCAGAAGCCATGTTTGGTGATGTGCGTACTTTGCTAGATAACCCGGAATTAGTTGCTGATACTTGGTTGAATTTAGCCAGTGCCGTTTTCTTTTATGTTTACCCTCAACCACCAAAACCCAGCATGTTACATGTCGTTGATGGCACTTGGCAACCCAACGTACGTGACTTAAACAATGGCCTATTACCCGGATTTGGAGTGACTACCCAAATCATTAATGGTGGAGTTGAATGTGGTGGCTCAGTAGAAGTACAACAGTCGTTGAACCGCATTCATTATTACCAAAATTTTACAGACTATTTAAATGTGCCTGTGCCAAATGATGAAGTCTTAGGCTGTAAAGGTATGCAACAATTTGGTGCCGACGGCAGTGGTGCTTTATTAATCTACTGGGAACGCGACTGGAATTGGTCAGCGGAAACACCTGACGGTCAATCATACGCTTGCCAGTTAGTGGGCTACCAAACCCCTTTTTCAGCCTTTAAAACTGGAGATTATGTAAAGTGTGTCGATCATCATTTTGATGTCAATATTATTGAATAGCCATTAACGGTTTAAGGTGCGGTGGAATAACTACCGCACCTTAAATACAGCATTAAGGGATGAGGGGTTAATTAAACCCAAAACCAAGAAAACAAGTGTTTCTGCTGACCAAAACCCGCCCCCCAATTTATCATTTATTTAAGGGACAAAGTACTAGCTTACTGTTTCAACTGCCTCACTAATAAATAATTGCTCAATAAAAGCCTCTGCATGTGGACTTAATGTCTTATTGGGTAAGGTAATAATTGCGTAATTGGTTTGTAAATTAGGTATTTGTAGTGGAATAAGCATCAAGCTCTCAGAAAATTCGCGCTGTATAGATTCTGTGGTAAATGAAATGGCATTGCTATTTTTTACAATAGATTCCAGTATATCCATGTTATCGCATTCAATATCTGAACAAGAAGAGAGACGCTCGGTCTGTACATGGTTTAGTGAAAATCGGTTAATTAATGCTTGTTTATAATGTCGCGCCATGTAGGGAGCCGCAAAAGGGTATTGAAAAATAGCCTGTAAATTGATGTTATTATTTTGCAAAATAGGGTGATGTTGACGACAAAAAAAATAAATTGGATGCTTAGGGAATACTCTGGTATCTATTGGCTGATCTGGATTAATATATAAAGGGTCACCCACGATAAACTCAATTTCCCCTACCAGTAATTGCGCATAAAGTTTATTAATGTTTTCCAGCTTGAGGTTAATATCAATATGAGGGTGTTGCTGGCTAAACTGCCCCGTTGCCGCACCTAAAAAAGATTTTGCCACAGCTGGCCCTGCACCCACGTTAAGCGTACCTGTCCGCATCCCTTGCATATCTTGCATATCACGTTCTAGCTGCCTCATCTGCTGAGTAATCACTTCGCTATGCTCAAGCAGCTTAATACCAAAAGCGGTTGGCTTGGTTCCTTTTCGAGTGCGCTCAAATAATAGCACTCCCAATTGTTCTTCTAAACTTTGAATGCTACGCGTGAGGGCAGATTGTGAGAGTGATAATGTCTCTGCCGCAATAGCAAAGTTTTGGTATCTTGCTAAGGTATGCGCATGATGTAAGTGCTTTAAATCAATCATGATGTATAAAATGCATTTAAACTATGAATAAAATGAATTATACACATATATAAGATTAGTCTACACTCAGGCATCTATACCCTTATTTTAGGAAAATACTATTTATCTGAAAGTCTTACAACAACTCTAATATGTTTTTCACCTAAAAAATCTTTTTTACCGTTATTTACCTATGGATAGCAAATGAAGAAAACAATTACCACCCCCCCCCCCTTTTTTAAGCCACTCATCTTTGCGCTTTTTACAATAACTATAACAGGATGTAGTCAACTCGTTAAAGAGACACCGCAAGCTAATAACAACACACCCGAGTTTAAAGGTAAAATTGCCTTAGATATTAGAGACTCTCAATCAGATTGGTCAGCTTATACACCAAAATCTGCCCCTAAAGGCTCACCCAATATACTGTTTGTGTTATACGATGATACTGGTCTTGGGTCTTGGTCTCCCTACGGTGGGGCGATTCAAATGCCCACTTTGGATAAGCTTGCAGAAAATGGTTTAACCTATACACAATGGCATACCACTGCATTATGCTCACCGACACGTTCAACCTTACAAACAGGAAGAAACCACCACCTAAATGGAATGGCTGCCATTACGGAAACAGCTGATGGCTTTCCTGGTGCTAATGGCAGAATGTCTGCAAGCGTCACACCACTGTCTAAAATATTGCAAGACAATGGCTGGAGTACTTTCTGGGTTGGGAAAAACCACAATGTGCCTGAGCAAGATGTTGCTTCTGGAGGCAGTAAAAAACAATGGCCATTGCAAATGGGCTGGGATCGCTTTTATGGTTTTATTGGCGGTGAAACCAATCAATGGTATCCCGATTTAATCGAAGATAATCATTTTATTGAAGCTCCTGCAACACCCGAAGAAGGTTATCATCTTTCTAAAGATTTAGCTGATCATGCACTGGAAATGCTCCGTGACCAACAAGCAACTAATCCTTCTAAACCTTGGTACTTATGGTTTAACCCAGGTGCAAATCATGCACCACACCATGCCCCTAAAGAGTATATAGCAAAATACCAAGGGAAATTTGATCAAGGTTATGATGTCTATCGAGAGTGGATAACTCAACGTATGATTGAAAAAGGCATCTTACCTGAAGGCACGGTCAATACACCGATGAATCCGATGCGCGCAGATATGGCAGCACCTATTGATAATGTTCGCCCTTGGGATTCATTAACTGCCGATGAGAAGAAGTTATTCGCTAGAATGGCTGAGGTTTATGCGGGATTTTCAGAATATACAGATGTTCAAGTCGGTCGTATTATTGATTACTTAGAAGAAAGCGGTCAGTTAGATAATACGCTTATCATGTATGCTGCTGATAATGGTGCTTCAGGTGAAGGAACGCCTAATGGTTCAGTTAACGAAAATAAATTTTTCAATGGTTACCCTGATGAATTATCAGAAAACATGAAGTATTTAGAGGTATTAGGCGGCCCAGAGACCTATGAGCATTTCCCAACAGGATGGGCTTCTGCTTTTTCTGCGCCATTCAAAATGTTTAAACGTTATTCACAATATGCGGGTGGAACCAATGACCCACTTATTATTTCTTGGCCAAAGGGAATAAAAGCTAAAGGTGAAATACGTCAACAATACCATCATTCAGTTGATATTGTGCCTACCATTCTTGATTTAGTCGGCCTTGAGATGCCAAAAGTTTATAACGGCGTTGCACAAGAGCCACTATCAGGTGTATCAATGGCCTATACTTTTGATGCAAAGCCAACAGACCCTACCCAAAAAGAGGTGCAATATTTTGCCATGTTAGGTTCACGTGGTATTTGGAAAGATGGCTGGAAAGCCGCAGCTGTCCACGCACCACTCTCAGGAAAAGGACATTTTGATAAAGATGATTGGGAGCTATACCATGTTGCCGCTGATAGATCTGAATCAAAAGACCTTGCCAAAGAAAACCCTGAAAAACTACAGGAATTAATAGATACTTGGTTCGTAGAAGCTGAAAAAAATAATGTTTTACCTTTGGATGATAGAAGTGCTGCTGAAATTATTGGCTTAGAAAGACCTTCGCAAGAACCTGCTAGGGATAGGTACGTTTATTACCCTAATACTGCACCTGTTCCAGAGGGGGTAGCTGTTAATGTAAGAGGGCGCTCTTATAAAATATTGGCCAATGTAGAACTAACTAAAAATGCTTCAGGTGTTATTTTTGCGCATGGCTCAAGATTTGGCGGACATTCTTTATTTATTAAGAATAATAAACTCTATTATGTGTATAACTTTTTGGGTATCAAGCCTGAGCAAGTTTTTGAATCTTCCATCAATTTAGTGGCTGGAAAATATACCGTAGGCATGGAATTTATCAGAGAAAAAACAGGTAAAAATGGCGAGTCTGTCGGTAGGACTAAGCTGTATATTAACGAAACGGTAGTGGCTGAAGGCTCAATGAAAACTCAGCCTGCTAAATTCACCTTATCAGGAGATGGTCTATGTATCGCTTATGATAGTGGTGATGCGGTAAGTGAATTATATCCATCACCGAGTAAATTTGGTGGTGGAGAAATTGCTTTTGTTGGAGTAACGGTAGAAGGAACGCCTTATATAGATTTAGAGGCCGAAGCTAAACGAGTGATGATGAGTCAATAGGTTTTGATGTAAACTCAAGCGGTTTAATATGCGGTGGAGTAACTGCCGCATATTAAACAAATTAGCCCCTTAACTATCTCTAAAGCAGGTCTTTAGCCTGCTGATAGTAGAATAGTTAACCTGCCCCGCTTTAAGTTGATAGCCAATTTATCAGTCATTTAGGGGCGAGAATTTAATAATACCCGAACTAATGACATAAAAACCTATAACAAATGCGCTACCGCATCACGTTCTTCTTTTAACTCCAGCTCGGTTTCTTTCATGCAGGCTTTACTAAAAGCACCTATTTCCAAGCCTTTAACAATTTCCAGCTCGCCTGCGGGCGAAACTTTGACTGGGAACGAATAAAACAAGCCTTGCTCAATACCGTAACTGCCATCAGAGATCACGCCCATACTGATCCAGTCACTCCAGTCATTTTCTTCGGTACCAACGACCCATGAGCGCATTTGCCCAATAGCCGCATTGGCTGCCGAAGCTGCACTGGATAAACCATTACGTTCTTCAATCACTTTACTGCCACGATATTGTACCGTCGGTACAAATTCATTTTCAATCCAATCTTTATCAACCAGTGTTAAAGCATCTTGGCCTTTTACGGTTGCATGCGTTAAATCAGGATACTGAGTTTCAGAGTGATTACCCCAAACAATAATATTTTTCACATCCCGCGAGCGCACACCACATTTTTCAGCTAATTGATTAATAGCGCGATTATGATCCAGCATGCTCATAGCACTAAAACAACTAGAGCCTAGATCAGGTGCATTACGTTGGGCAATTAAAGCATTGGTATTCGCGGGGTTGCCGGTAATCAAAACCTTAACATTGCGACTGGCTACCGCATTAAGCGCCTTGCCCTGCTCTGAGAAAATTTCAGCATTACTGGCCAACAAGTCTTTTCTTTTCATACCAGGACCGCGTGGCTTGGCACCCACTAAAAAGACATAATCCACCTCTTTAAAAGCAACTTCTGGCTTATCAGTGGTAATAATTTTCTGTAATAGCGGGTAGGCGCAGTCGTTTAATTCCATAACGACAGCATGCAAACGATGCAAAGCAGGCGTTATTTCTAATAGCCTTAGCACTACAGGTTGGTCAGGCCCCAATAAATCACCAGCAGCTATACGAAATAGCAAAGAATAGCTTATCTGTCCTGCTGCCCCAGTAACAGCAATATCAACTGGTGTCTTCATCTATAATCCTATCTTTAATCTTTAATTTTAACCATTTCTCGTGAGAACTTATTACAACACGACAAATCAGGCTTAACTTTTTTTATGGGGTATAATAACGCGATTTGATATTCGTTTAAACGCATAATTGTCACAAAACCATTATAAAGGCTAATGAAAAAACTGCTCTTCCAATTTGATACCGACACACACCCATCCGTTTTTGATACTGTTGTTGCCTATGACGGCGGTGCAGACCATGTTATTGGTCATGGTAATCTTAACCCTGATAATGTGCGTGCTTTAGTGGAAGGCACCATTTTTACTCGCCCACCTAAAGAGAAAAAAAACACGGCAATCTTTGTCGGTGGTAGTGATATGGAGGCAGGACAAGCCTTGTTTAAGGCCATACAATCCTATTTTTTCCCAGGTTTTCAAGTTTCAGTTATGCTGGATAGTAATGGTAGCAATACTACAGCAGCGGCAGCCGTTGCCAAATTAGCGAGCAGTGGTACATTAAAAGGTAAAAAAGCGGTCATTCTGGCTGGCACTGGCCCTGTAGGGCAACGCGCTGCTGTTATGTTAGCCGAAGAAGGTGCCGAGGTAACCATTGTTTCACGACAATTGGCTAACTCCAAAAAAGCCTGCATGGCGATGAAAGAACACTTTAATGTTGATTTGATTGCGGCCGCAGCAATAGATAGCGATGCGCGCGGTGACGTAATCCAAGATGCCAACATAGTTTTTACAACAGGTGCTGCAGGTATTGAACTATTAAAACCAGAGCACTGGGAAAATAACCCTAATATAGAAATGTTGGCTGATGCTAATGCTACCCCCCCTATTGGTATTGGTGGCACTGATATGATGGATCGCGGTATAGATCGTCATGGCAAGGTTGTTTGGGGTGCTATTGGTTTTGGCGCTTTAAAACTGGCATTGCACCGCGCGTGTATTGCCAAACTTTTTGAAAACAACAAACAAGTATTTGATGCCGAGTTAATTTATAAGCTAGCGAAAGAAATGGCTTAAGTTACTCCTAATGATGTCTTCAATTGCTAAGTTGCGCATGGATGCTCAGCATATTTTTCAGGCAGGTGTTACTGCTGCCGATCCCTGTGCTGCTGTACAACAGCACTTGCATTATGATGCACAGCAACAACTGCTGAGCATGCACTTAACAGATGGTAGTTGTCTACAAGGCAAGTGGCTCAAAGTGCATTTAATTGCTTTTGGTAAAGCTGCCTGTGCGATGATCAGTGCGGCACAAGCCATTATTCCTGAGCAACACATAACAGGAACCAGTATTGCTGTCACCAATTATGAAAATGTACAAACACTAGCAAATATTGAAGTTATTGGTGCCCGTCACCCGTTGCCTGATGCAGCTGGCTTACTGGGTGCACAAAAAATTGCTAACAAAGTCCAGCAAGCGCAATCAGGTGAATTAGTGTTAGTCTTGGTTTCCGGGGGGGGTTCAGCACTACTGCCCTCCCCTGTCTCTGCTATCAGTTTAACTAATAAAGTGACGACAACTGAATTATTACTTGCTTCCGGAGCAAGCATTAATGAGGTTAATTGTGTACGTAAGCATTTATCTCAGCTAAAAGGCGGCGGCTTAGCTAAATTAGCCGCACCTGCCGATGTACATACATTGATCTTATCTGATGTGTTAGGTGATGAGCTAAGTGCCATTGCCAGTGGACCGACTGTGGCAGATAGCAGCACTTTTGCTGAGGCTGTTGCCATTCTGCACGACAGACAGTTGTGGGATCAAGTGCCCTTATCAGTACAAGCTCATTTAGAACAAGGCACACAAGCTCTACATGCGGAAACACCGAAAGCCAATGATGCCATTTTTAAACACACGACACAGACTGTTATTGGCAGTAACAGTATTAGTGTGCAGGCTATCATGCAAGCCAGTGCTACCCTAAACTATGTGACTTACCTATACAGCAAGCAGCTTATTGGTGAAGCGCGAGTGGTTGCAGAACAACTGGTTATTTACGCTAAAAATTTATTATTACAGGGCATGGATAGGCCTTGTGCAATACTCGCAGGTGGTGAAACTACCGTGACCATTAAAGGCTCAGGCTTAGGTGGCCGTAACCAAGAAATGGCCTTGGCCTTTATTTTGGCCGCTGAAAAGCACCAGCTTAATGTTGCTTGGGTCTTTTTAAGTGGCGGTACCGATGGTATAGACGGCCCGACTAATGCCGCAGGTGGTTTAGTCGATAACAAGTCATTACAACGCATGCATGATGCAGCGATAGAACCAGCACAATATTTAGCCAATAATGATGCTTATCATGCCTTACAAATTTCCGAAGATTTGCTGATGACAGGTGCAACAGGAACCAATGTTGCCGACCTGCAAATACTGCTTATCTACCCCCAGCTTATATAAAATACTTCTTATTTCAGGAGACCAAAATGTTTAAAAAATCTATGTCTATTGCCGGCTTTGATGACGAACTGTTTCAAGCCATTGAAGAAGAACATCAGCGCCAAGAAGAGCATATTGAACTAATTGCTTCAGAAAACTACACTAGTCCCCGCGTACTAGAAGCTCTAGGTTCGCAACTAACCAATAAATATGCTGAGGGTTACCCTGGTAAACGTTATTACGGCGGCTGTGAATTTGTAGATAAAGCAGAACAGCTCGCCATTGATCGTGCCAAAGAATTATTTGGCGCTGATTATGCTAATGTACAACCGCATTCTGGCTCACAAGCGAATATGGCTGTCTTTATGGCGATGATTAAACCTGGCGACACTATTCTAGGCTTAAGCCTTGCTGATGGGGGGCATTTAACGCATGGTGCCAAACCTAACTTCTCGGGCAAAATCTACAATGCCATCCAGTACGGCCTACACCCTGAAACAGGTGAAATTGATTACGACGAAGTTGAAAGACTCGCTTTAGAGCACAAACCAAAAGTGTTAGTGGCAGGGTTTTCAGCTTACTCACGCATTTGGGATTGGCAACGTTTCCGCGATATTGCAGATAAAGTAGGTGCCTATTTATTTGTCGATATGGCGCATGTTGCTGGCTTAGTTGCTGCAGGTTTATACCCTAACCCGGTACCGATTGCTGATGTAGTCACTAGTACTACTCATAAGTCTTTACGTGGCCCGCGTGGTGGCTTGATTTTATGTAAAAGTAACCCTGATTTAGAGAAGAAATTTAACTCTAATATCTTCCCTGGCATTCAAGGCGGCCCTTTAATGCATGTGATTGCGGCTAAAGCAGTTTCTTTTAAAGAAGCCATGCAGCCTGAATTTATCACTTACCAAAAACAAGTGATTAAAAATGCCCAAGCCATGGCAAAAGTTTTTATCGATCGTGGCTTTGATGTGGTTTCAGGTGGTACTGACAATCACTTAATGTTGGTTTCCTTAATCCCTAAAGGTATTACTGGTAAAGCAGCTGATGCTGCATTAGGCAAAGCCTACATCACTGTCAATAAAAATGCGGTACCTAATGACCCTGAGTCACCTTTTGTGACCAGTGGTATTCGTATCGGCACACCAGCACCCACATCACGTGGCTTTAAAGAAGCAGAAGTGACTCAAATAGCCACTTGGATGTGTGATGTCATGGAAAATATGGAAGATGATACCGTGATTACTGCAGTACGTGAAAAGGTCAGCATTTTATGTTCACGTTTCCCTGTGTACAGCGACTAAAACCCACCACTTACCTAACACACTAAATAAAGCCTGTTGCTTAAATGCAACAGGCTTTTTATGTTTATTGAATACTTTAATTACCTGGAAATATAAGCATGTCTGATATTGAAATTGCCCAAAAGGCAAAAATGCTGCCCATTATTGATTTAGCAGCTGAAAAATTAGCGATCCCCGCTGAGCACCTAGATCCATATGGCCATTACAAAGCCAAAATATCTTTAGAATATATTGATAGCTTAACCGAACAACAAGACGGCAAACTTATTCTAGTGACTGCGGTTAGCCCAACCCCTGCTGGTGAAGGTAAAACCACAACAACAGTTGGTTTAGGCGATGCTATGAATCGCTTAGGCAAAAACACTATCATGTGCCTACGTGAACCTTCATTAGGTCCTTGTTTTGGTATGAAAGGCGGCGCAGCGGGCGGCGGTTACTCGCAAGTTGTTCCTATGGAAGATATTAACCTGCATTTTACAGGTGACTTTCATGCCATTGGGGTTGCGCATAACTTGTTATCAGCAATGATTGATAACCATATTACGCATGGTAATGCACTTGGTATCGACTCACGTCGTATCAAATGGAAACGTGTTGTTGATATGAATGACCGCGCTTTACGTAGTGTTACTGTCGGCCAAGGTGGCCCTGCTAACGGCTATTTGCGTGAAGATGGTTATGATATTGTGGTTGCTTCAGAAGTCATGGCTATTTTATGTTTGGCAACCAGCCGCGCTGATTTAAAAGAGCGTTTAGGCCGTATCGTTATCGCTTATAAAACAGATAAAGTGACACCTGTTTATGCACGTGATTTAAAAGCACACGGTGCGATGGCGGCTTTATTAAAAGATGCCATTAAACCTAACCTAGTACAAACACTGGAAAATAACTTAGCCATTATTCATGGCGGCCCTTTTGCTAATATTGCCCATGGTTGTAACACTGTTACTGCCACTAAGACGGCTTTAAAATTAGCTGACTACACAATTACCGAAGCAGGTTTTGGTGCGGATTTAGGCGCAGAAAAATTCATCGACATTAAATGCCGCATGGCAGGTTTAAAACCTTCCGCCGTGGTTTTAGTTGCAACGGCTAGAGCATTAAAATCTCACGGTGGCGTTGCTAAAGATGATTTAAATAATGAAAATCTGGAAGCTGTTGAAGCAGGATTTGTTAACCTAGAAAAACATTTAACCAATATTACTCAGCACTATGGCTTACCTTGTGTTGTCTGTATCAATCATTTTACTTTTGATACCGATGCTGAAATTGCGTTAATCACTGAAAAATGCGAAGCTTTAGGTGCAAAATGTATTGTTTCTAAGCATTGGGCGGAAGGTGGCGCAGGCGCTGAAGATTTAGCTAAAGAAGTATTAAATATTGTTGATAATCGTGAACCAGGTTTTACTTATGTTTACGATGACAAACTACCACTTTGGGAGAAAATCGAAACGGTTGCTGCCAAAATATATGGCGCAGCAAATGTCACAGCTAGCCCTAAAGTAAAAGGTGAAATCAAAGCTCTGCAAGAACAGTACGGCCATTTCCCTATTTGTATGGCAAAAACGCAAATGTCATTTTCGACCAACCCAATGGCAAAAGGTGCACCAACAGGTCATACTGTAGAAATTACGGAAGCACGCTTGGCAAATGGCGCAGGTTTTATTGTTGTGATTGCTGGTAATATGATGACTATGCCAGGCTTGCCTAAAGCACCTGCTGCAGAGCGTATTGATATTACCGATGCAGGTGTGATTACAGGGTTATTTTAATTATATGCGTTACTGCTCGGTGAGTAGAAATTGAAAAATAGGTATTTAATACTTGGGACGCAGGCTTTAGCTTACATGAGCAACTATAACAATACAGGCTAAAGCCTGCGCCCCATTCAATAAAAATACACAAATGACTCACGCTACTATGTGGAGGGGCTTGTAGTCACAACTAGTTAAACCTGCAGTCCAAAATACAACGGAACCTACCCAATGACTTCATCACGTATCCGCATTCATTATTTTACTGACGTATTATGTGTCTGGGCCTACCTAGCGCAAGTCCGACTTGATGAACTTATTAACCGGCATGCAGCTGATATAGATATAAGTTATCATTTCATGCCGATCTTCGCATGCACCGAACACCGCATTGGTGAAGGCTGGAAAGATAAAGGCGGTTATGCTGCTTTTGGCAAACATACTCACCAAGTTTGCGCAGATTACCCTTATCTAAATTTGCATAAAGATGTTTGGCAAATCAATATTCCCAAAACTTCAGCAAGCTGCCATTTATTTATTAAAGCTATTCAATGTTTAGTTGATGACGGCAGCATCAATAATATAGCCAATACCGACCTACAGCAGCGCACCCTGTTTGAAGAATTTGTTTGGCAGGTACGTTTGGCCTTTTTTCAAGATGCTAGAGATATTGGTGATATGCAAGTACTAATGGAAATTGCCGAAAACATGCAACTGCCAACCACCGAAATCCAACGAGCACTCGATAATGGCACTGCTCTGGCCGCATTATTTCGTGATGTCGAATTAAGAGATGAATTTCGAGTAGAAGGTAGCCCAAGCTATATTCTGAATGAAGGACGACAAAAACTTTACGGTAATGTAGGCTATCGTATTATCGAGGCCAATTTGCTAGAGATACTCAAGCAACCAAAGGTTGAGGCAAGTTGGTGCTAAGGATCGAGAATTCAAAACAGCAAGTAGAATAGCTTTAGTAAAAATGTTGGGTTACGTTTTCTGCGCTACGCTGGAAAAGCTAACCTACGCAACTCAATCAACCTAAAGTGGAAGCGAGCTGGTGTTGAAATAAAACAAAGGACAAATACTCACAAACTCACCCAAAAATAGTGCGCAGGCATTCCACAATATAGCTTTGCTGGTTATCCGTTAATTCAAAAAAAAGAGGTAAAGAAATCGCCTCCTGATAATAACCCTCTGCCTCAGGAAAGTCTCCTGGCTTAAAGCCCAAGTTCTGATAATAAGGCTGTAGATGTACCGGAATATAATGCACATTCACCCCTACCCCCATTTCCCGCAACTCGGTAAAAACTTGCTGCTGGGTTTTATTAATTTGCGTTAATTGCAAACGAATCACAAACAAGTGCCACGCCGAATAGCTTTGCTCTATTTGCAGCTGATAACTAACTGGTATTGAAGCTAATAAACTTTGATATTGTCGCGCCAATTGCTGCCGACGCTCTATAAATTTAGGCAAACTATTTAACTGACTCAGCCCTAAAGCCGCTTGTAACTCAGTCATCCGATAATTAAAGCCTAAATCTTGTTGTTGATAATACCAAGGGCCATCTGGCTCATGGGTCATTCTGTTTACATCCCGAGTAACCCCGTGACTTCTTAACAATTGCATTTGTTCAGCTAACGATAGCTGATTGGTCACTGCCACTCCCCCTTCAGCTGTGGTAATAATTTTTACAGGATGAAAGCTAAACACGGTAATATCTGCATACTGACAACAGCCAATTGCTTGCTGTTGATATTGCCCACCAATTGCATGCGAGGCATCTTCAATAACATAAAAACCATATTGCTCGGCAAGCTGAGCAATGGCCTGCATATCACAAGGCTGTCCCGCGAAATGTACAGGTACAACTATTTTAGGTAATGTCCCCTGCTGTTCGGCAGAAGCCAATTTCTGAGCTAATGCAGTAATACTGATATTATAAGTATCAGGATCGATATCAACAAAATCGACCTGTGCTCCACAATACAAGCCGCAATTAGCGGAGGCCACAAACGTATTGGGGGAAGTCCATAAATAATCCCCTGCGCCAAGACCTAAGGCAAGACAAGCCACATGTAATGCCGATGTTCCGCTATTAACTGCCACTGCATATTCCGCACTCACATAATCTGCAAGTGCTTGCTCAAACTGCGGAACGACTTGTCCTTGGGTTAAATAATCTGAACGTAAAACCTCGACAACGGCTTGAATATCCTCTTCGGATATTGTTTGTCGACCATAAGGGATCATAATTCTTGGTCGTCACTACCGTATTGCTGCAATTCTGCAACTGTCAAAAAATGCGGATTGGTACCCGAATGATATTCAAAGCCCTGCTTAACAGGAACGCCTTGTTCACCCAATTCATTTTTCCTAAAATTATTACTTTTACTAGTAAAAGTAATACTCGGCGACATCACAAAATGATCTGCAAACTCTATGGTTAAGTGTGAGTCATCCTTAGGACACATAATTTCATGTAATTTTTCCCCAGGCCGAATACCTATCACTTTTATTGGCAAATCAACGGCTAATGACTTCACTAAATCGGTAATATGCATAGAGGGTATTTTAGGAATGAAAATTTCACCACCATGCATACGCTGAAAACTCTGCATCACAAACTCAATCCCTTCAGGCAAGGTTATCCAAAACCGGGTCATTTTTTCATCCGTCACAGGAAGTTCAGTTGCTCCCTCTCGAATAAGTTTCTTGAAAAATGGCACGACTGAACCACGAGAGCCAACCACATTACCGTAACGCACCACAGAAAAAATCGGACCACTATCCCCAGTAATATTATTAGCAGCAACAAATAGTTTATCTGAGCATAATTTGGTTGCACCATATAAATTAATAGGATTAGCCGCTTTATCGGTTGATAAAGCAATCACTTTCGGTACTTTATTAGCAATGGCAGCCTGAATAACATTATCTGCACCATAAACATTCGTTTTAATACATTCCATCGGATTGTATTCAGCAGCAGGAACCTGCTTCAAAGCGGCAGCATGCACAACAAAATCAACATCTTGCATGGCCATTTTTAAGCGTTCTAAATCCCTAACATCACCAATAAAATAACGCATACACCCCTGGCCAAAGACCTGCTGCATCTCAAATTGTTTTAATTCATCTCGAGAATAAATGATTAGGCGTTTTGGCTGATAGCGCTCCAAGATCGTTTTAACAAATAACTGCCCAAATGAACCAGTTCCGCCGGTAATCAGTATATTTTTTCCGTTAAACACGTTATTCCTCTATTAGTACTCAATGTAATTGTAAGGGATGAGAATTCAATAAAACCTCGATCCTAAGTTTATCTAGCAAACCTTAATTCAACCCGACGGTTTTTTGCCTGACCTTTACGGGTACGATTACTTGCTACTGGTTTACGTTCGCCATAAGCTCGTACAACTACCTTCTCGGCAGGTACACCTTGCTTTTGTAAATACAACTTCACTGCATCTCCCCTTTTTTGGGAAACCACCTGATTTTTAGCTCTACGCCCCATACCATCAGTATGACTTTTAATAATAAGTGGCTTGGTTTGATATTGCATATACAGTGCTACTAAATCTAAATATTGCCGCTCTTTACGCGTTAGCTTAATACTTCCCTTATGATACCAAAACATTTTCAAAACATCTGGCCCAAAAATATGCACCCTGAAGGTATTATTTTTATCCTGAAGAACAGCAGTAGAGAAAGAGCTTTGTATACTTATACGCGACTTATTAATTCCTTGCTTCACCAAGAATTTGACTACCTTTTTTGCTCTGGGCTTAAATAATTTAGCATCACGCTTACCCACTATATGTGTATCACTTGCTATCACTAATTTGCTAGCTGGCATCTCTTGCATATACTGAGCAATCTTGACAAAATTTGCTTGTGACTGAACATTTACTTGAGTGCTTTTTTCTGCAAAATAAACGACTTTATCCTGCAAAGTAGCCATAGTATATGGCAAGAGCTGTTGCCGACAAGCCATAAAATTTTTATATGGCTGAACGAAATTTATCGCAGAAACAGAGACCCGTACATCTTCTACTTTGGTACCTTGATGAGTATTAATATAAGTAAAAGTTGGAAACTCGGTACTTAGCAATACATTAATCATTGCTTCAGCATCAGCACCAAAAACTGAAAGATACTGTGTTTGTGCTTGTTGGTCTATATAGACAGGATAGGTTTTTAAATGGGTAAATTCATGGCGCCAAGGTGCTGGCAAAGCCGATAAATTAGCTTCACCCACTTCAAGTCTAGGGCTGCTTAATTGGTAAATACCAAATTGCAAGGGCTGCTCAGGACGTATAGAAAAAAATGCTTCACCATAATTAGGTATCGGCTGAGTTAAGTCGCAAGCCATTTTACTGGATTTGCTTTCCCAATAAGCTTTCAATATATCAGCCGAATACTCAGCCGCAGAAAGAGGCAAGCCGATATTAAAAATAAGTACTGATAAAATAACGGTATAAAACTTAAACATAACAATAACCTCTCTAGTCACCTTGGTTATCGGCTTAGGGTGTATTTTTTTAGTTTAATTTAGAGATCTAAAACTTAGGAATGAGAATTCTATTAAAAATAAATACTTTATTAAGACTCATCTGTTCCATGCAACTTAAACAACAAGGCCGCTTCCTCTTGACCTAAACCACATTCTTTAATTAATTGATCAGTACTAGCACCATCCCTTACTTTCTGAATAACATTATGATAAGGGAGGGCATCAGCTTCTTGTTGTTGGTACTGCATTAATTGCTCAGATAATTCAGCTATGCCAGCATTTGCATCTGTAATACGTGTATCAACCTTTACCGCAGCGGAGCAAACGCCCGCAAGATCCTTATTGATGCTTTCAATTTGCGTCATTAAAGTCAGGTTCTCTTGCTTTAATTTGCGCTGTTGCCATGCTAGCCATAAACAAGCAATGCCCAATAGAACAAATGCAACGCTATTAACCATTAAGAAATCAATGCTCATTAAACAACTTCATCAATATGTTGCATATCATCATTATCAGAATCTTGCTGTTCTTCTTTTTCTGAGTCAGGGCTATTCGCTGGGTGCTTATCTTGCTTATGCTCATCCCTGCGTATTTTAATTGTTTTGCGTATCGGAGCTGCTGGTGCAACGGGCTGAATATCCATTATTACATTCTCCTTAAATACCTATTTAGAACATATCTAATTCAGCATTTTCCTCATCACTTAAGAATTTATTTAGATCCACCAAGATCAACAGCTCATTATCCCTACTCGTCACACCCTGAATATATTTTGAACTTTCTTCATTACCTACATTAGGTGCTGTTTCAATTTCTGACGCTTTCAAGTCTACAACTTCTGCAACACTATCAACCATAATGCCGATGATATGTTCATCTGTCTCAATAATAACAATTCGGGTAGCATCATCTTGCTCTTTAGACATTAACCCAAATCGGTTGCGGGTATCTATCACGGTGACCACATTGCCACGCAAATTGATAATACCGAGTACATATGCAGGTGCTCCAGGAACAGGAGCGATTTCGGATACCCTTAAAACCTCTTGCACCTGCATTACATTAATGCCATATTTCTCTTCGCCTAAACGAAAAGTAACCCATTGCATTACAGGATCATTTTGATTGCCATCACTCATGCTTATAGCCGCCTAAATTAATATTACATACACGAATAAAGGTAATTATATACCTAAATTCAACTTTCATTTTTTCTTTTCCGCTGCGGCACAAGTGCATTAACATCCACTATTGCCACTAACTCATCAATAACCGTTCCTACCAACCACGGCTTCTTTTGCCTATCGGTACGCCAACGCACTCTATCTGGCTGTACTTTGGTAATATTCAAAACTTCATCACACGCCAAGCCCCATTTACCATCCAAAGTAACAATCACATTTTGCAATGGTGCATGCTCGTAACTTCTCTGTGCGGCCCTAGATTTTCCTTGTACCAAGTAGGCCATATTCAAAATACCTATCTGCGTCTCTTTCTCGGGGAGCAAGCCCATAAACCAAATAGGCTGCTGTGGTATCTTAGTCACTTTACCATCAAATCTCATGGTACGCGCCAAGTCTGTTAACGGCGCAGCCAGCACTAAATTACCTACCTTAAAGAAAAGTGCAGAAAATTCTTCCTGCGCATAATCTGGCATGATAGCTAATGGCTTTACCGCTGTTGCTGTTGGTATTAACGTTACTTGCCCGGCAGCCTTTTTCTGCTGTTGTTTTACTGTGGACTGAACTTGGGTCGCTTGCTGTTTTTTTAGCTTAGAAACAACCTTAAGTTGCTGCTCCTGCTGTTCAATGAGCTCGGTTGGCGGAATTTCTGCCAACATAGTAGTCAAGTATGAGTCTAAAGCCAGCTCTTGCTCAATAAGCTGTTTCACTACGGGCTTACTAGTATTGCTCATCAAACAGCTGACTTAGCAGGTCTCTGCTGCGCTAATAACTCATCCAATAAGTCAGAATAACACGCAACCGCTCGCGAGCTTGGGTCATAGATTGAAGCAGGTACTCCCGCACTACTTGCTTCACGTAACTTAGTATCAATAGGAATAAACTTGCCCCAAACATTATTTGGGTAATCCCCGCGTAAGGTGTTCAAGCTTTTAATCGCCGCGTTGGTACGTTTATCAAACATGGTGGGAATAATCTTAAATTCAGGTGGCTGCTTCCTAGATTTAAACACCATTTGTATCGTACGCACCATTCTATCTAAGCCTTGCAATGCCAAAAATTCAGTTATTACTGGCACCAATAAAAATTCACAAGCCGCCAAGGCATTGATCATTAACACGCCCAACATCGGAGGACTATCAATGATAACATAGTCGTATTCGTCAGCCACTTCCGCTAAGGCCGTTGCAACCACCAAGCCCATACCACCTAATGCAGCTACTTGCCGATCTAATGTTGCAATGGCAGTTGATGCAGGCATAATCGATAAGTCTGCAAATTCTGTTTTAATGATGTAAGGTCTAGGGTCATAATTTTTCTGTTTGCGACTGGCATTAAGAAATAAATTATAAACACTTGCCTCAGTTTCATCAGGGTTCTGTTTGAAATAACTGCTCAGCGAGCCATGAGGATCCAAGTCAATCAATAATGTTCTATGCCCCCATGATGACAATAACCCACCTAAGGTAATAACAGTTGTTGTCTTACCTACCCCACCTTTTTGATTTGAAACTGCCCATATTTTCATAATTAATGCTCTTTCCTGAACGACTTGTGCTTCTAATTAAATCAATACTACTTATTTAACTGCATTGACAGAATGACTATTGAAAGTTGTTCAATTCTTTAATAGCTTAAGTCGTTCATTGTCTTTAACACCATAACGGGCAAGTGACTTTGAAATTAAAACTAATGCAACGCGTCTATTTTTAAAACGCCCTTCCCCGGATTTATTGTCAGCTAATGGGTGATATTCCCCATAACCTACTGCTACCAATCTAGCAGGATCTATGCCACTATCAACTAACTCTCTAACAACACTGGCTGCTCTGGCAGCAGATAAATCCCAGTTGGAAGGGAATTCAATGGTGTCAATAGGTACATTATCCGTATGCCCTTCAACCCGAATCACGTTTGTTGTACGCCGTAGAACCTCAGCAATCTTTCTTAATACCGGACTCGCTTTAAGCTGTAATGCAGCCTCCCCACTTTCAAACAGCATTTCACTTTTAATTTCAATCTCTACCCATAGGTCAGTTTTCTTAACTTCTACTAACTCCTTTTCAATAAAAGGTTCCAAGACTGCTTTAAATTGTCCCGCTATTTGTTCCAGTTTGCGCCTTTCTGCCTTTAATTCTTCTGAAACATCCGCATCACGACGTTCGTCATCAGTAATAAAATGTTCCAACCTAATTGGCTGTACTGTAGTTGTAGGCTGGTCTCCTACCTGAATTGGCCGTGGAGAATTACCACTACTATCAAGGACTGCATCTGCTGGCGGCTTAGTTTTTTTATGCTCGAAAGCCTCGCTCATTGAATCGGAAAGCACCCTATATTTACCGACATTAACCGAAGAAATAGAGTACATCACTACAAAAAAAGCAAATAATAAAGTGACAAAATCAGCGTAAGAAACCATCCAGCGATCACTATTCTCTGGTGGTTCAATATGCTTTTTTCTTCTTCGTGCCATTTTTATGACGCCCTCTTAGTACTTAGAGTGTAAAAAACCTGACAGTTTTAATTCTATATTGCGTGGGTTTTCCCCTTCTGCTATGGCGACGACCCCTACCGACATCATTTCCCGCGCTTGTGATAATGCATAAGCATTAGCTTTTAACTTGGCAGCAATCGGTAAAAAAATTAAATTTGCCAAACCGACACCATAAATTGTGGCAACAAAAGCAGTAGCAATACCCTCTCCCAACATACTTGGGTCAGACAAATTTTGCATCACATGAATTAAGCCCATCACCGCACCAATAATCCCGATCGTCGGTGCATAACCTCCCATAGACTCAAATACTCTAGCCGCTTGAAAATCCTGATACTCTCTGGTCTCTAACTCAACATCCAAACATTCACGAATAACATCAGGTTCATTACCATCCACCAATAACTGTAGGCCTTTTTGCGCAAAGGCATCTCTTTCATTATCTGCTATCGTTTCTAAACCTAATAAACCTTCCTTACGAGCTAAAGAGCTCCAATCAACAATTTTAGTAATTTCACGAGATAAGCTAATGTGTTTAGGAATAAAAATCCACCTCACGATACGCGCAGACCGTAAAATGGTTGCGGCTGGATATTGTAATAATACCGCCCCCAAAGTCCCCCCAAAGACGATAACAAACGCTGGGCCATTAATTAACGAGGCAATATGACCGCCTTCCATAAAATTGCCGCCAACAATTGCGCCAACTCCAATCACAATACCGAATATGCTAAAAATATCCACTAATTAATTTCTCGAAAAATTTTACTCAACTCATCTAGTGTACACACTTTAGATACGATTCCTGCATCGGCAACTGCCTTAGGCATGCCATAAATGGTACAACTCGATTCCTCTTGTGCCCAAATTTCTGCACCAGCCTGATGCATTTTAACAGCTCCTTGCCTACCATCAGCCCCCATCCCCGTTAACACAATAGCTAATGCTTTATTCTTATACACTTTTGCCACAGAAGCCAAACTGATATCCGCACATGGACTATAAATATCACTCACCTGCTTTGGCTTTAAAACAACAAACTTTTTTGCCCCCCTAGCTTGCACTTCTATTTGCTGCCCACCAGGTGCTAATAAAGCGACTCCTGCTTGCAATTCATCATTATTTTTAGCTTCATGTACCTGTAACTGACTAAGCTGATTTAATCTTTGCGCAAAACTACAGGTAAAATTACCAGGCATATGCTGGATTAATAAAATAGGTATTGGGCACTGCGCAGGGATTTCAGTTAAAGTTTTTTGAATTGCCACAGGACCACCAGTAGAGGCTACAATAACTAACAAATCAAACTCTCTATGGGTTAGCTGGCGACTAGATAGCTGTGATTTTATCCGTCTAACAGTACTTATTTTAGGTTGCTGCTGCCGTTTAAGTTTATCGGCTTGCAATGCTACATTACGAACCCGATAGCGTAAAATACGCCTTGCTACTTCATGGTCACCATTAATTTCGTCTAGCTTCTTAGGCAGAAAGTCTATCGCACCAGCATCTAACGCAGCTAACGTTGCTTGCGCTCCAACTTGTGTAGACGCTGAAAACATTAAAATAGGTGTTGGCGTTTCCGCCATAATCCGTTTGACTGCACTAATACCATCCATAACTGGCATTTCAACATCCATGGTGATGACATCTGGTTCAGTGGTCGCTGCCATAATCACTGCCTCTTGGCCATTTTTGGCAACACCAATCACTTTAAATATTTTGTCCACTGCCAAGATTTCAGCTATACGTTTACAAATAAAACTGGAATCATCCACAATAAGAACACGAATCGTCATGTAAGCGTTATCGTCCCGTCATCTTTAGAAGTATTATCAACTATAATTAGCCTACATACTTGCCCATTAAACCTGGTACATCAAGAATTAAAGCAATTTGACCATCACCCGTAATTGTCGCTCCAGCCAAGCCTGCAACGCCATGTAATTTTGCACCTAACGCTTTAATAACCACTTCTTCTTGACCTATTAATTGATCCACCACAAAACCAATTTGTCGGCCACCGGAATTAACAACGACAACATGCCCATGAGCATCTTTATTAGCGACATAGTTCATATCATTGACTAGCCAATCACTCAAATAAAATAACGGTAAAGCCCTATTACGCACCATAATGACTAACTGGCCATCAACTACTTTAGTAGAACTTAAGTCCAAATCCAATATTTCTAGGACACTTGCTAGAGGCAGTGCAAATGATTGCCCACCTAATTTGACCATCAAGGTTGGCATAATTGCCAAAGTTAATGGTACTTTAATAATAATTTTACTGCCTTGATCTAATACCGAATCAATCTCAACAGTACCATTCATTTGTGAAATACGGGTTTTTACAACATCCATCCCCACACCTCGCCCAGAAACATCTGAGATCTCTGTTTTGGTGGAAAACCCTGGTGCAAAAATCAAGTTAAAACACTCTTTATCATCCAATCTAGCCGCAGACTCTTCGTCCATCATGCCCTTACTCACAGCGATACCACGCAGCTTGTTAGCATCCATACCCTTACCATCATCTTTAATGGTTAGCTCAATATGGTCACCTTCTTGTGAGGCTGTTAGTATGACAACACCTTCCCTTGGTTTGCCTACCGTTACCCGGTCTTCAGGTAGTTCAATACCATGATCTACTGCATTTCTGATCAAATGCACTAATGGGTCAGCTAGTGCTTCTACCAAGTTTTTATCAAGATCAGTTTCTTCACCCACTAACTCTAGTTTTATTTCCTTTTTTAAACTACGCGCTAAATCCCTGACAACTCGAGGAAAACGTCCAAATACTTTTTTAATGGGCTGCATACGTGTCTTCATAACAGCCAATTGCAAATCAGCAGTGACAACATCCAAGTTACCAACAGCCTTACCAATATCTTCGTCACCTTTTTCTATAGCCAGAGTTTGAAAGCGATTCCTAACTAAAACCAGCTCACCCACCATGTTCATAATATTATCTAAGGTCAGCGTATCAACCCTAACAGTTGACTCACCTTGAACAGGTGTTTTAGCAGGGCTAGCTTTGCCTCCCTTAGTTGCAGCAGGTGTTGGTGCTGGCGCCGCTGACTCAGGCGATATAACAGGCTCTGGTTTCGCTACTGGCGTCACTTTAGGTTTTTCTGGCTCAACTACTGGTTCAGCACTTGCAGGTTCAACTGCTTGCGCCGAAAATTTCCCTTTACCATGCAAATCATCAAGCACATTTTCAAATTCTGCTTCGGTAATATCCCCTGAGGCAGCTGCTACAGGCTCAGGCTTTGATACCGTTTCTTGTTTGACAACTGATGTCTCCCCTCCCTGCTGTTCAACCACGTTTTCAGCATTAAATGTGCCTTTACCATGCAATTCATCTAGTAAATCATCAAATTCAGACTCGGAAATTTCATCAGAGCTTATCGGTAGCTCTACTTTAGCCTCAGCAGTATTACTGGCGTTAAAGGATCCTTTACCATGCAACTCATCCAGCAAATCATCAAACTCAGATTCTGTAATCTCACCTGCTGGTACTGATGACTGTTCTTGAGCACCGTCCGTTGTAGGTGTGGGCGAGCCTCCTTTACCATGCAAAGAATCTAATAGATCATCAAACTCAGATTCAGTAATTTCATCACTGTCACTATCCGCCGCATCTGCACCCGGCCCTTCAGCAAGCCCTAGCATTGCTTCAAATTCCTGCTCTACTGCATCTGCAGCATTTGCCATTTCCACCGAGTCTTCAGCCTCAGCCACAACCAGTTCTGGCTCGGGCTCTACTTGCTGCGTAGTTATCGGTGCAACATTACCTGGCACAGCCAATGCCTTTAATGCTGCTATTAAGGAAGGTTCGACAGACTCAGGTAATTCACCAGAACGCACTGTCGCAAACATATCATTTACATGGTCAACAACCTGCAAGATAACATCCATTAACTCTGTATCGACCTTTCTATCACCTTGACGCAAAACATTAAAGACATCTTCAGCTTCGTGACACACACCGACCATGGCATCAATTGCCAAAAAACCAGCTCCGCCTTTAATGGTATGAAAGCCACGAAAAATAGCATTCAATAACTCATTATCTTCGGGTGAATTTTCTAGCTCAACAAGCTGTTCACCTAGAAGTTCAAGGATTTCCCCTGCTTCAACTAGAAAGTCTTGTAAAATTTCATCATCAAGATCAATAGACATAGTAATTTCCTCAGAAACCTAAGCTAGATAAAAGGTCATCTACATCATCCTGACTTGTAGCAACGTCACCTGTTTTATCATCTATGCCTGGCACAACTGGCCCAGGCAACTCAGGCTCATGGTGATGAACTGTTTCAGGCTGTTTCTTCCCCCCCGAAATACGTACAAGTTCTACCATACTTGTTTCCAAGTCTTGCACCAAATCAATAACCCGACGAATAATCTGCCCTGTAATATCTTGAAAGCCCTGAGCCAATAGAACGTCATTCAACCCTGTCTGCACACTAGCTAAGCCATTTTTTTCTTGAGCAAAGTGAGCGGTAATTTCCTGGCTCATATCTTTAAACTCCTGAAAAGGCATATCTTTTGCCAAAAAACGATCCCACTTATTAGATAATGTATTCGCCTGATCAGTTAGATCTCTAGAGATAGGCAATAATTCTTCAACAACATTCAAGGTCTGGTTGGCAGCTTGCTCTGTTGTGGTAATCACATATTGCAAGCGCTCTTTTGCATCTGGAATATCTATTTCCGTCAACTCCGACACCTTAGAATCCATCTCAAAACTATTCATAGTGTCATGTAACTGTCGCGTTAGTCGCCCGACTTCCTGAAAAATCATGGTCTCGCGCATACCTGCAATTTGATCTAAAATTTCATCTGCTTTACCTTCATCTGCTGCTTCAAGTGCTTGAACTAAATCTTTTGCCAGCATCAACCGGTTATCTTCTACTTGCTTAGTCATTAACAAACTTCCTCACTACTAACCATCAATACGTTCAAAAATTTTCTCAATTTTCTCTTTTAATGTTGCAGCCGTAAATGGCTTAATTACATAACCATTCACGCCAGTTTGCGCTGCCAAGATAATTTGTTCTCGCTTAGCTTCAGCAGTCACCATTAAGACGGGCAAATTCACTAAATTTGGATCAGAACGCACCGCTTTTAATAAGTCTATACCTGTCATGCCTGGCATATTCCAATCCGTTACTAAAAAATCGAAACCTCCACCCTGCAACATAGGTAATGCCGTTTTACCATCATCCGCCTCAAAGGTATTGGTAAACCCAAGATCTCTTAATAAATTCTTTACAATACGCCTCATTGTCGAGAAATCATCAACAACAAGAATCTTCATATTTTTATCCAAGGCCCTTCTCCAACCAGCTCTTCATTTTCATCTATATCGACTTAATTAACTAAAACTTTAGTTACTTCGCAACCCCATGTCATCGAAGCATAAACTAGCTATTATCATTTCCTTCCAACCAATCTGCAAGTCTACTTCTTAACCTTAACATAGCCTGACTGCTAATCTGACTCACTCTAGACTCACTCACCCCAAGCACTTCACCAATCTCGCGTAAATTCAACTCTTCATCATAATACAAAGAAACTACCAATCTCTCTCTTTCAGGCAAGTCCCCAATCGCTGCTACTAATGCTTGTTGAAAGCCATCCGCACTTAAAATGGCAGCAGGACTCGCACTAGCATCTACACTCTCTTCTAAAAAGTGATCACCTGATTGAGCTAGCTCTTCAACACTGAAAAACCGACTATTAACGGAATCCTGTAGAATTTGATTATATTCATCTAAAGAAACACCTAAATATTTAGCAATTTCAATTGGCTTTGCTTCTTGAGTTGTCTTATTTTCAATTTCTTTAATGGCCGCCGCAACCATCCTTGACTTTTTATGCACCGAACGTGGAGTCCAATCGGCTCGCCGCACTTCATCAAGCATCGAACCCCGTATCCGAATCCCTGCATAAGTTTCAAAACTCGCCCCTTGAGTAGGGTCATAATTTTTCAGTGACTCTAATAATCCTAACATTCCTGCTTGAATTAAATCGTCGACCAATACCGAATCCGGCAATTTATTTAATAAATGATAAGCAATGCGCTTTACTAACGGAGCATATTGCATAATCTGTGCATCAACTGCACCGACCGCTTGCACCGAAGAGTACATTGCTACACCATTCATGCAGCATTCTCCTGAGTTTCATATTGAATCATACGCTCAACAAAGAATTCTAGCTGACCACCAGACTGCGCTCTCACCGGCCAACTATTAACCCGCTGAGCCACAGTTTTAAATGCCTGCGCTGACTTACTGTGCGGAAACGCCTCAACAACTGCTGTTTGCTTTTGCACAGACTTACGTAAATATTCATCAAAAGGAATAGCCCCCGCATAGCTTAAAGCAACATCCAAGTAACGATCTGTCACTTTATTCAACTTATTAAATAAACTCTGCCCTTGCTGCGGTGATTGCACCATATTTGCCAATATATGGAATTGAAATAAGCCATAATCACGATTCAGTAATTTAATAAAAGCATAAGCATCTGTTAACGATGTCGGCTCATCACACACAACCACCATTACCTCTTGGCAAGCACGGGCAAAATTAACCACACTTCCCGAAATACCCGCCGCAGTATCCACAATTAATACATCCAGACCTTGATTTAAATCACTAAAAGCATGCACTATGGCAGCTTGCTCAATATTATTTAATTCAGACATATGCTGTAACCCTGATGATGCAGGAATAACCAGTAAGCCCTCGGGTCCCACTTCCGTAATTTCTGCTAATGTTTTCTGACCTTTCAAGACATGAGAGATATTAAATTTAGGGTGCATACCTAATAAGATATCGACATTGGCCAAGCCCATATCTGCATCCAGCAATGCAACTTTGCGCCCTGATTTGGCTAACGATACTCCTAAATTAACGGCTAGATTTGTCTTCCCCACGCCACCCTTTCCGCTTGTTATTGCAATAACTCGCACAGGTTTTACTTGTTTCATTTTTCTTATTCCTGCTGCCTGATCCAACTGCTTACGCATAACCTGCCGCCACCCATTCTTCAAATTCAGGAGTGCCATTATAATTTGCCTCACTCTCTGACTCAGCTATACATTGATTAATTAGCATGACTGAACTTGCTTTATGAATATCTTCAGGTACCTGTTGCCCGTCGGTGATAAATGCCAAGGGTAACTGATGTTCAATTAAAGCAGAAATGGCATGGCCTGTCTCTGCTGTTTCATCCATTTTTGTCAAAATACAAGCTTCTAACTCAAAACCCGCAAAACCTTGAATAATTTCATCCATTGCTTTTAGCTGTGTGGTTGCCGACATCACCAAATAAGGTTTCACTTGTATATCAGCCTCTTGTAACTCTTCTATTTGCTCCAGCATGCGCTGATCTTTCTGGCTAACACCCGCGGTATCAATCAAAATCAAACGTTTATCACTAAAACTATTAATCAGGCTGCGCAACTCTTCACCATCAGCTGCAACCCTCACTGGTACGTCTAGAATACGCCCATAAGTACTTAATTGCTCATGCGCGCCAATACGATAATTATCCATAGTTATCAAAGCAACCTGACGACTTGAGCCGTGCTGTAAAATAAACTGTGCTGCTAATTTAGCAATCGTGGTGGTTTTACCAACACCTGTAGGGCCGACTAAAGCAACTACTCCCCCTTCTTGCATTAAGTCATCACTTGCGATGGGTAATACTTTCTCCATCATTTCTAAGGCTTTCTCCCACCCCTGATCAATATCAGCCTGATTATCCAAGCGATTAGCAATTTTAATACTTAATTTTTTAGACAAACCAATGCCTGATAAACGACGCAAAAGATCCAAACGAATCGGGCTAGTATTTTGCTGAACTCCCCATGCATCAGCAGATATTTTATTATCAATCGTTGCTCTTAAAGAGCGCAATTCTTTATACATTTCTTGCAACAAATCATTGCTACCATTGACTACACTTTCCTTAGTGTGCTGCATAGATTTCTGCAGGCCACTTACCTGAGATCTAGCCTGTAGCTTAGACTCGTCAATATGACTCGGTTTGAGACTTTTAGTATTTTTAGGCTGAGTAAACGGTTTAACTTTAGCGGTTATTTTTTTACTATTTAATGCTGTTTTTTCCGCATAGCCAACATATTCATCTAATTTGCGCCGTACACCAGGGCGTAACAAAGACTCAGGTTCTTCCGCACTTTTACGTGCACTGCTCACTATATGTATGGAGTCTTTTTCAGCTGCAAAATCAGTCATCTCAGATCTTTTCTGGGTTGCCTGATGTTGTTGCTGTTTTTTTAAATTTTCATGCACCAACTGCTCATCAAAATCTCGCGCCGCCACAATTTCGACACCGCCATCAACGGAACGATTAGACATAATAACTGCATCTGCCCCAAGTTCATCTTTAACCATGCGCATGACTTGGCGAATATCTGTTGCAAAAAATCGTTTTATTTTCATCGTGCGTCCTCGTTAGCGTTATGCACGTTGTCCGACAGTAGAAACCACTTTGATCTGACGATCTTCAGGTATTTCATTATATGCCAGTACATGTAAACCAGAAATTGAATGTCGGACAAATCGAGCTAACCAAGGCCTGACGAAAGAGGACACCAATAAAATTGCGGCTTGCCCTTCCATCTCCATCTTTTGCGCGCTTTCTTCTAAAGAAGCATGCATTTGCTCAGCTAGGCCAGGTTCTAAACCTGCGCCCGATTCTCCGGCTGTTTGTAATGTTTTATGCAATAACTGTTCCAACTCTTGTTCTAAAGTAATAACGGGGATTTCTAACTGTATCCCACTGATTTCCTGAACAATTGAACGCCCTAAGCTAACCCGCACTGCCGAAGTCAAAATGTCGGGATCTTGGCTTTTAGTACCATACTCTGCCAAAGTTTCGGCGATCCCTCGAATATCCCTGATTGCCACTCCCTCCTGCAAAAGGTTTTGTAGCACTTTTACAAATGCACCTAATGGCAAGATTTTAGGCACCAAATCCTCAACCAATTTTGGTGCTGATTTGCTCAAATTATCTAATAACTGTTGCGCCTCTTCATAACCCAGCATTTCATAAGCATGTGACTGCAAAATATGACTTAAATGGGTCGCCACTACCGTGCCTGCATCAACAACAGTATAACCAAGTGTCTGCGCATAATCTTTTTGTGTTGCATCAATCCAAACAGCCTCTAGCCCAAAAGCAGGATCTTGGCAGGCAACCCCCTCTAAAGTGCCAAAAACTTGCCCAGGATTAATCGCCATTTCCTTATCAGGCATAATATCTGCTTCCCCGACAGTCACCCCCATTAAAGAAATACTATACGTTGAAGGATTTAAATCTAGATTATCACGTATATGCACTGACGGAATCAAAAAGCCCAATTCTTGGGATAATTTTTTACGCACTCCTTTAATGCGCGCCATCAATTGCCCACCTTGATTTTTATCCACCAACGGAATCAAACGATAACCAACTTCCAAACCAATAATATCGACTGGCATGACATCATCCCAGCCCAGCTCTTTCATTTCCGGAGCTGCACGCTCCACAGGTGCAAGCTCACGTTGCTCACGTATAATTTCAGCTTGTTGTGCTTGTCTAGTAACCCAATAAGCAACACCTGCTAATGAACCAGCAATAAGAAGAAAAACCAGATTAGGCATGCCGGGAATAATACCCAAGGTCAACATGACACCTGAGGTAATATACAAAGCTTTAGGGTTTGCAAAAAGCTGCGTTGAAATTTGCTCACCAACGGTCTCGTTACTGCCTCTGACTCGACTCACTACCATCGCAGCCGCAGTCGATAATAATAGCGAAGGAATTTGCGCCACCAAACCATCACCGATGGTTAAGAGTACATATACTTCACCTGCATCAGCAAAACTCATATTATGCTGACCAACACCGATCACCAGCCCACCAATAATATTGACGGCCAGAATGATAATCCCCGCTATTGCGTCACCACGTACAAACTTGCTCGCACCATCCATGGAGCCATAAAAATCTGACTCTGCTGCCACTTCAGCTCGTCTATCTCTTGCTTCATCTTGGCTGATAATTCCCGCATTTAAATCGGCATCAATTGCCATTTGCTTACCAGGCATGGCATCTAGAGTAAACCTTGCTCCTACCTCAGCAATCCTTCCCGCACCTTTAGTCACAACCACAAAGTTAATAACCATTAAAATTCCAAAGACTACTAATCCTACTGCAAAATTACCACCAATCACAAACGCGCCAAATGCTTCAATCACTTTTCCCGCAGCATCACCCCCATTATGCCCTTCCAGTAACACAATACGAGTTGAGGCTACATTTAAAGCCAGACGAAACAAAGTCGCCACAAGAATAACACTAGGAAAAGCGGCAAACTCCAATGGCTTAGTAGTATAGATCACCACCAATAAAATAATCAGTGAAAAAGCGATATTAAAAGTGAAAAACAAATCTAGTATAAAAGCAGGCAACGGGATAATAATCATTGCCAGCATCATAATAATGGCAATTGGCGCGCCTAATTTTACTTCAGCGATAAACCCCAGTGCTTTCTTTAATTGAGTAAGATCCATATTCCTTTTACAAACCTTAATCTAGGTTTAGAGTTAATAGGTAGCTAAATACACGAGCCGTGAGCCCAGCATGTCATAGAAGTATAAAGTATATTAACAAATAGGTAATATATTACTATCGAGTCTATAACATTTATTAAAAATTTCACTAAAAAATCTTGCAATTTACTCCCAGCAATATCAGTTATTCCTGTGTATAATTCTCTGCATAAAATATCCACATTGCAAAAATAGGAAGCAATACATGAGTAACGTTTTTAGTTTCACAGGTGCCATCGGCAGAGATGCCGAAGTAAGAAGTACTCCAAATGGACAAACAGTACTAAGTTTCACGGTCGCCAATAATATTGGTTTTGGTGATCGACAAAAAACCCTTTGGGTTAGGGTGACGCTTTGGGGCAAACGCGCAGAAGGCTCCTTACAAAACTACCTTAAAAAGGGTCAACAAGTCTTCGTATCAGGCGAATTATCTCAAAATGAATACCAAGCACAAGATGGCACCACCAGAACTAGCCTAGAACTGAATGCCAATATCATTGACCTACTGGGTAAACGCAATGATCAAAATGCTCCACAGCAACAAGCTTACCAAGCCCCTGTCCAGCAACAACCAGCACAACAACAAAACTATGCACCACAGCAACAGCAACAGCAACAGCAACAAGATGATGGCTATGATGATGTGCCATTTTAAATGGCTACCTTTGTACGCATATGTAAAATAATGTAATCATGCCGTTCTTAATAAATGAATGAGCCTAAAGCTACATGCCAAGCAAACCAGACTTGAGATAAGGAATACTCAAGACACTTTTCTCAAGATTCTCACTACCCCTCTCTATCAAAGAGAGGGCCCACATTCCCCACATCAAAACTGTCATTAACCCGAAATATAAGCACAGTATTTTATAAAAAATTCTCACTCCTAAGCGCATTCATCTAAATCAGAACTCAATAATATAGTATAATACACTATAATAAATATGGAATTAACTGAGGCCTGCCGCAAAAAATAATAATTAACTCAACAGATCTCTAACTGAAGTTTCCCAATTATTGAGAAACCAAGTTCAGTGATATATGGGCTATATGATTTTAATTAGGCCTTGCGTGCAATGTGGCAAACCCATTAAAAAATACCCCTATCCGCCTATATACCCCCCTAAAAACTGGGAAACTTCAGATCTCTAAGATACAAGCATTTAAAGACTACGCGAGTATTCAATAATCTTTCTGAAAATACAGATTTCATAGGTTGATAAGCTTTAAAACTATAGAAATCCAATGACTTACCTAACCACAAAAAGATTATTACTCAAGAGTAATGACTCAAATATTAACCGTACATTACCCAGCAACTTCACTTGAAATGACTAGCCAAATGAATTTTGGTGATGAAGCTCCCAAAACTCACCATGCAAAGCACAGAAATCTCTCTAAGTTGATAGAATTGAAAGGATTACTTAGTAGCAATTGCCATACACAAACTAAATACCAAGAAAGCATCCGTGCTTTCTTAAGCAAATTCAAAAAAAATACTTAATTAACTTCAGGAGTCTTAATCTATGCAAATCAAATTTACACCTCGCCGCCTCATGCAACGTGCTCTGCCCGCTGCCATTCTGGCTTCCCTTTTCATCCAACCTGTTGCAGCTTACGAATTTGACAAACCCATCGAAAATGCACTCAAACTCGGTCAAGATGATACTAAATATGGTCAAATAAAACTTAACTTACGTTACCGTTACGAGATGGCAGATGTTGCTAACAACACTAGAGACACTGCTCATGCCAACACATTGCGTATGCGCTTGGGTTATTTAACGCCTGAGTTTCATGGCTTACAAGCCTTTGCTGAATACGAAGGTAACTTATCTATGCAACAGGATTACTTTGTACCTTTGGGTAATTGGCATGGAGACCCGACTCGGGAAGTGATTGCCGATCCGCAACAAAATGAATTAAACCAATTATGGATTAGTTATAAAGGCATTCCTGATACAGAAATCAAAGGGGGGCGCCAACGTATTAAAATGGACAACGACCGGTTTATTGGTAACGTCGGCTGGCGTCAAATGGAACAAACTTTTGACTCGGTATTAGTTACTAATAAATCCATTGAAAATTTAACCTTAAAAGCGGGTTATATTGGCAAAGTACAAAATATCTTTTCTGTGTACGATGATATAGAAATGCCCTTTTTCAATATTAACTATAAAGTAAAAGATATTGCTAGTATTACCGCTTACGGTTTATGGCTGGCAGATTATCAAGCAACGGCAAAATCAACACAAACTATTGGTTTAACAGTGAAAGGCTCGCCTAAAATCACTAAAAATGTAAAGCTACACTACCGTGCAGAATACAGTTATCAGTCAGATTATTCTAAAAACCCTAATAACTTTGATTTAAGTCGCTACCACCTGATGGCTGG
Source organism: Methyloprofundus sp. (assembly GCA_016592635.1). Lineage (NCBI taxonomy): Bacteria > Pseudomonadati > Pseudomonadota > Gammaproteobacteria > Methylococcales > Methylococcaceae > Methyloprofundus > Methyloprofundus sp. The sequence continues at coordinate 786,499 of AP023240.1, read as the reverse complement.
CGCAAGCTTTATGGGACTGACCTTAAAAGCAGCTGTCGAAGAACTAGGAGCCAATGGCAGACAAGCCTTTCAAACTCCACTAGGAACCAACCATGCATTCCAAGGCTGGGCGGATGTCTTCTTAGCAACACCAAAAGATGGCGTGCGTGATGTACAAGCAATTGTTGCAGGAAAAGTGATTGGTACTAAATTGATGTTTGTGTACCATAATTTTCAAAGTGTTACTAACAACCTTGATTATGGTAATGAATATGACTTCTTAATCACCAGAAAATTTGGTAAGCATTACCACTTATTAGCTAAATATGCTTATTACGATGGTGATAGTTCAGCGGCAGGAAAATTTGCCAATGACGTGCATAAATTCTGGCTACAGGCTGGGGTTGATTTCTAAAGATTGATAATATAGGAGCGAAGATTTAATAACCCCCGAAAGTATAGCGAAGAATTTTGGTTTCAACGTCCGTGCTAAGAAAACAAATGCGTAGCAGCAGACTACGCAACTGCTTTATAGGACGGCGGAGTCAAAAGACAAATTAGTCTTCGGGTAATATTGAATTCTCGCTCCTTAATAAAATAGTTTTTCTTTCAATCATTACCTCCCCTCTACTAAACCGCTAATTTGTTAATTCCTTACTAAAACCCTCAGTTGAATTTTATTTTAAATAAGCGTAGGGTATTTATTGAAAGCAAATACTACTAAAGCTAAACCTTCTGCAAAGTAGGGACAGAAAGTTACGGATCCTAGTTGGAAAGCCGAACTGCTACCAAGAGCCTGACAACAGGCTAACTTGAGGTTGTTTGATTTCATTTTGAGATAGACTGTTTGATAAACATAGTTTATATCCAATCAAAGTGATGATCTTATCTGTAACTATGCAAAGCATAACAACACTATCTCAAACAATTAATCCTTTAATTGATATAGAGAGGTTTTTATGAAATATCTGCATAGAATACTCATAGGTTCCCTGCTTAGCAGTTTTCTGCTACTTGGCAGCATAACAAAACTACATGCAACGGCAATAATCTGGATGCTTAATCCTGTTTCGGGTGATATTGTCAGCCTTGATCCAAGTAGCGGTACTATTTTAGGCTCCTTTCCTGCCCCAGTAAAACCAGCCACTCCATTTGACCCGCTGAATGACCCATTCCCCCCGCCTACAGGACCATATCCTGACACCAGAGCAGGCCTAACTATCGCTGATCACGGAAGAACCCTGCTTTATCAACTAGGCAATAACGGCCCTTTCACTGATCCATCTTCCCCCGAAGTTATAGCTCGAACACTAATTTATGGGATAGACATCTTCACTGGTGAAGTTAAATACCAAACACCAGGACTTTTAAGTTCATTTGGTCCAGACGGTTTAAGCTGGCAACCTCAAGGGGATGATGGCTTTACATTTTTCGCTCATGCCAACCCTATCCCAGATATCCACCGCATTAAAAACATCGATAAACCTTATGAATATGAAGATGAAGAGGTATTCTGGGGGCCCACTTTCTTTCAAGGAGACATTGGTCATTTCCCTGTTGGAGGGCTAGGGGGAGATGGCTACGGCCGTGAATTCGGAACCTTTTCAGATGACTTCAACCAATTTGACGGTCATCGCTATATTGGTGAATATTCTCCGTATAACAACAACATCAGTTTCATCAATAGATTTCTGGCACCCGCTGATGATATTGAAGGTCTCGCTTTTGATGGGAAGTTTTTATATGCTTCTAGTGCCTCAGGCTCAATTTACACGTTAGACCCTGATGACGGCACAATTCTAAATAGTATATTATTGCCCCAGTTATTTTTTTCAGATGGTAGCGTTGCACCTTATAGTTTTGATATAGCAGCGAAGGCACCAGAACCTCCTCCGCCATTGCTTATTGGTATGGCTTGTATATACCTGTATACACGCCATAGACACATGAGGAGAAAACTCTTAGGAATGAGGGGATAACAATACCCCGTAGCAGAGGTTTTTAGCCGAAAGAGCCAGTGGGCACGGCTAAAAACCTTCTTTTCCTTACCTACATGATTTACAAAAAATTAAAATCAGTCACCCATACTTTTGTATTCTTCAGGCATTTCTAGGTCATTACTAGAAAATTCAAATAACACCAAAATGGTCCAATCTTTCGACCAAGCTGTCCCTACTGTTGTAAACGAGTGACTTTTTGGTACGCCTGTTTTAGCATCACGCACACTCACTGAGAATTTAGCAATACTGCGATTTTTATCACTTTTATACAAAGCAATTTCAGGCATCTCCAACTGCCCAGCAAAAGGAATCGGCATTCCCATCGCAGGTATACCTAATAAAAATCCAGTATTATCAATAGACAAAGCACCAGCTGCTACTTCAATAATCGTATCGGCCTCATCTATTTTATCAACTAAGGTCACCCCAGCATCCATCATATAACGACGCACACTATGCAGAGCATAAACATACCTGCTGTCAAAATTTTCAAAGCCTGTGTCATCTATATAGCTTTTCCCTAATTGGCTACTAAGAACACTTTTACCCGCTTCACTCTCTGCAAATTTATTACTAGCGCGATCAGCAGCAGTAGATATTAAAATTTGCTCTAAGCCCGTTGTTTTTGGACGTGTATTTTCCCACATCGTTCCACAAGCTGTTAAATTCATTGCTATAAATAGCGATAATGCACTTTTTTTAAACACGATAACTCCTGTAATAATGATTACTTAGATTTAACTCAAAAAATAAAAATGTGATCTAGTCGACAGTTATTTTATAGAAAAAATGAAGTTAGTAAACTCATTAATACAATCAAACATGTTTTATTTTTAGCTAAATACCAACCATGCACCTAGCAGCTCTAGTAGCTAACGGCTATATTTATGTAGTAAGAAGCATGACCTAGCTGCTCTTATTTAAATAACAAATAACACAAAACAAGGTTTGCCATCAATAAAATAGCACTAATGCTTTTCCAAAAAACGGTTGGGTTACGTTCCATTAATGGCATATTCATAGAGCCTTGTAAAAAATCAGAGTTCGGATTACTCAAGTCATATAAAAACTCTGACAACTCTTCATAGCGCATTTGCGGTTCAATCGAGGTCGCCTTTTTTAAGGCTCCATCAATCCACATGGGCACCATGGTGTTTTTATGAAAACTGGGCACATATTTTAGTTTTGCTAAATTCAATTTATTGGGCTTTTCCGGCATATCACCACCAAAAGGCAGTGCGCCATTAATCATTTCATAGGTAATGACACCCAGAGAATACAAGTCTGATTTTACCGAACCGCGTTGACCAAGGTGGTATTCTGGTGCTGTATAATTTAGCGTACCTAATACATCGTCATCACCGCCATGCTCTAAGGGTGTTATTTCAGTAATACCTGCTATTTTCACCGAACCAAAATCAATAATTTTTACGGTACCACTTGCATCAATAATAATATTTTCAGGCTTTAAATCTTGATGCAGCATTTCCATACGATGCAAGGCTCGCAAGCCTTTGGCAATCTGTTCGACAATCAAACGAATCTCACGAATATAAGGCTTAGGGGTATTGTCGATCCACTCTCTTAAGGTTTTCCCTTCAAGATATTCAGTCACATAATAAATACAACTCTTCTCTCTATCCGAATCAAGAATTTTAAGCACATTATCATGTTTAATACGCTTTCCCGCCCACTCTTCATGCAGAAAATGCTCTATATAATAAGTATCATCTTCGTATAAAATAGAAGGTGTTTTTAAGATAACTTGGGTATTGGTTTTAGTATCAAAAGCACGATAAATCTGAGTGCGCTTACTGGCATGTAATTCCGCTTCAATTTTATAGCCGTCTAAAATCATGCCTACATCTAAAGGTGGTGGAAAAGGCAAGTCATCATACTGACGCAAAACTTCATCTTCTTTCGCTAGCGGTAACTCTTCAATACGAAGGATCTGACAACTTAAATTATCGTCACTGTCATTATCACTGGCATGCTGTACAATTTGCTGGGTAATAGCATCCCAGTCATCTCCGGACTGCAGCAAAGTTTTCAATGTTTTTTCCGCAATAAAATCATGCACCCCATCAGTGCTCATAAAAAAAAGATCACCTTTTTCTAAAGTAACAGACTTATAATCTACTTCTAAACGCGGCTCTATACCCATCGCTCGATTGAGATAACTCTTTTCATCAGAGACCCACACCCTGTGATCACGCGACAATTGCTCCAAATCACCTTGCCGAAGCCGATAAATCCGTGAATCCCCAATATGCAACAGGTGCGCAGTCTTCGACTTAAGTACTACAATACTTAAAGTACTGACCATACCTTTGGTTGATTGATAACGCTGTTGCCCTTGACTATACAACCATGAATTGGTTGCTGATAAGATTTTCTGTCCTGCCTGTTTTACCGACCACGAATCGGGAGTACTGTAGTAATCACTTAAAAATCCAGCAACACAACAATGACTAGCTTCGTGCCCAGCATCACTGCCACTCATACCATCCGCAATCGCAGCCACAATCCCTTTATGGGTTAATTGCGCCCCTTCCGGCATAATCGCCCCTAAAAAATCCTCGTTACGCTCCTTAACACCTTGGTCAGTACAAGAGCCGATTGATATTTTCAGTATTGGTTTAGTCATAGCTATTTTTTAACGTGTGATTGGTACAAGAAGGGTTCTTTAACTGCGTCACGACCAAAGAACCCTCCTACCCATGTAGAATTGCAAATTTTAGATTCTGCAACCATTGTATCAAATAAGACTAGCTCAATACGCTCACAGAAAAATCGACTTAAGCCAATTCAATCATTTCCACAGTACCATCTGCTTGCACTTCTACCATATGCCCTTGCGGCTCTTCAATAAATTGCACTGCCACCAAGGCAACTAAAGCACCCGCAGCAATCACCATAAAAAAAGACCGACGGCGAAACAAATGAAAGTACCGTCAAAAATAATACTGCCCCCACATTACCATACGCACCAACCATACCCGCTATTTGTCCAGTCATACGTCTTTTAATCAATGGTACCATTGCAAACACAGCCCCCTCACCTGCCTGTACAAAAAATGAACAACACATAGTTAACGCAATGACAGCATAAATCGGCCACTCGGAAGTAATTAATGACAGACAGTAATAACCAATCACCAAGCCAATAATAAAAATAGATAAAGATAATTTACGACCAAACTTATCGCTGATCCAACCACCACCAGGACGTGCAATCAAGTTCATAAATGCAAAACCCGCCGCCGAAAATCCTGCTTGCACCATGGTGATACCTTGTGACTCATGAAAAGTATCATAAAAAAACATTGGCAACATAGAAACCACTGCCAATTCAGAACCAAAAGTAATCAAATAGGCTAAATCCAAAATCGCGACCTGCTTAAATTTATATTTATGCAGCTCATCGATTGGTTGCATCAAGTGCTCTTCATTAACATAGGCTTAAAATAAGTAGAGCCTTTAGGCGTGTCCGTCACACTGAAAAAGTAAATAACAGAATATATTAAAGACACCACACCCGTTGCCGCAATCACATAACGCCAGCCGTCATCACCACCAAAAACGAGGGCTAAAGTCGGTAGACTCATAGCTGCCGCTGCGGAGCCAAAATTACCCCAGCCTCCATAAATGCCTTCTGCAATACCAACTTGCTTGGCAGGAAACCACTCCCCGACCATACGGATACCAATAACAAAGCCAGCACCGACAAAGCCCGATAAAAATCGCGCTAAAGCGAGCTGCTCAAAACTGTCCGCAAAAGTGAACAGAAAGGTAGGCAAACTACCTAAGGCTAATAATATAGAGTAGGTTCGTTTAGGGCCAAACTTATCTACTAAAATACCAATGACAATTCTCGCTGGAATCGTCAAGGCGACATTTAAAATCAAGATCGTCTTAATTTCAGATTTGCTCATACCCAAGCTGTCGGCAATCACCAACATTAAAGGTGCATGGCTAAACCAAACAACAAAGGAGATAAAAAAAGCAATCCACGTGGTATGCAAGATTTTCATCCTGCCCGAAAAAGAAAAAAAGTTTAATGCTTATGTGCTCATACATCTTCCCCCAATAATGGTTAATAACAATAGGGTTAAAGCATGATGCATGCCAAAAAATATAAACAATTGATTTCATAGTACAAAATCAACAAACTATGGACTAAAAGATCCATAGTTTGACTTACGACTGAAAGTCGTTTATTGGCTAAAGCCGACTAAAGAAAAGCATGGTACAAAACCTATAGTTGAATAATAACCTCATCTGCTTCATATCCAACCGATGAGTTGTTAACCTTTATTAGGTTCATAATTTTCTTTTAACCTTAAACTAAAGCAAAACCTCATAAATGAGAGTTTTACTAAAAGTCTTGCACTAAAGTGCATAGTTTTTACTAACGACTGAAACAATAAAAATAATCACTATAAAACCCAACCTTATTAATACCCTTATAAGAATAAACCTTATAAAGAAAGAGCTAACTGCACCGCTTAAGGCATCATTAGCACAAAAAGAGTGCAGAAAATATTAGTCGACTAAACACTTGAGTATCAGAGCATGATAGTAGCCTTAAAATAAATGTGCATAGTAATCAAACTCGTACAATACTCACCCCCTTCCATTCAGAAACGCTTTATAATTAGGCAAGGCTTTGCTGTAAGTAAACAGTGTGCAGTAGTGAATTTAATTTAAGGAGTACCATGACAACTCAATACTTCCCCGAAGTTTCGGAAAAAATTCAATATGAAGGATCACAGTCCGACAACCCTCTGGCTTTTAAATACTATGATGCTGACCGTCTAGTCGCAGGTAAACCAATGAAGGAGCACCTGAAGTTTGCTGTTGCTTATTGGCATACCATGCAAGGCACAGGCTCTGATCCTTTTGGCGGCGGCGTATATGATCGTCCGTGGAAAGACGCAAGATCAGATATGGACAGTGCTCGTTATACACTAGATGCGGCATTTGAATTTTTTGCCAAACTAACCGTGCCATATTGGTGTTTTCATGATCGGGATATTGCACCAGAAGGTGCTACTATTGCTGAGAGTGCTGCCAATTTACAAATCATGGTCGATCATGCACAAGCTTTACAACAAACAACGGCATGTTCGCTATTATGGGGCACCGCGAATTTATTTTCACACCCTCGCTATACTCATGGTGCTGCGACCAATCCTGACCCCTTAGTCATGGCCTACGCCGCTGCTCAGGTACGGCATGCCATTGATGCTACTATTCAATTAAGTGGCCAAGGCTATACCTTCTGGGGTGGACGTGAAGGCTATTGCTCTCTGATCAATACCAACATGCAACAAGAACGTGAACAAATGGCCGCTTTTCTGCATATGGCCAAAGACTATGCTCGTAGCCAAGGCTTTAAAGGCGCACTGTATATTGAGCCCAAACCAGGTGAGCCGATGACTCATCAGTATGATTATGATGCAGCCACAGTGCTAGGGTTTCTACGGGAGTTTGACCTGCAAGATGATTTTTTGCTCAACATTGAGGCCAACCATTGTACTTTGGCAAAGCATAGCTTTGCCCATGACCTAACGGTGGCTACTTCTGCTGGAATGCTGGGTAGTGTCGATGCCAATGCGGGAGCAAATTTAGGTTGGGATACCGATGAATACCCGACAAACCTTTATGAATGCGTTTGGGCATTGTTAATTATTTTACAGGCAGGCGGCTTTCGCTCAGGTGGATTTAATTTTGATGCTAAAGTACGCCGCGGTTCTTTTGATACCTTGGACCTGTTTTATGGGCATATCAGTGGTATGGATACCTTGGCACATGCGCTGTTAATTGCTGATAAAATTATTCAGGATGATGAAATGGATACCTATTTGCAACAACGTTATGCTGGCTACCAACAAGGTATTGGCGCAAAAATAATGCAAGGTAAGGCAAGCTTGGTTGAACTTGAGCAATGGGCAATCAGTCAAGGCGAACCTTTGAAAATCAGTGGTCGACAAGAATTACGTGAAAGCCTGTTTAATCGTTACGTTATGGGTGGCTTAATAAAATAAACAATAACTATTTAAATAGGACATAAAATGAGTCGTTACTATTTAGGGTTGGATAGCAGCACCCAAAGCCTCAGCACCATTTTGATTGATGCAGAGTCTGGCCATTTGGTTTATGAGCACTCGCTAAATTATGCGTTAGAATTACCTGCTTATGCAGTAACTGATGGTTTTCTGCCCAGCACAAAGCCAGGCGTTATGCATGCACCACCGCTGATGTGGGTTGAAGCATTAGATCGGCTATTACTGAAAATGCAAAGCGATAAACTACCCATGAATGAAATAATAGCTGTTGCAGGTGCAGCTCAGCAGCATGGCTCTGTTTATCTTGGAGCTAGCTTTGATGCATGCCTAAAAAGTTGCAATCCAAAAATGCCTTTACATGAACAGTTGCAGGATAGTTTTACACGCAATACTTCGCCTATCTGGATGGACTCTTCGACAACTGAACAATGTACTGCAATCACTGCAGCATTGGGTGGTGCAACAAATACTATCTTGGCAACAGGGTCTATTGCCGTCGAACGCTTCACTGGCGCACAAATCAAGAAATTTGCTGATAAACAGCCAGATGCTTATGCCAATACTGCAGCCATTTTGCTGGTATCCTCGTTTATGGCATCCCTATTTGCAGGAAGACATATTGGTATTGATTTGACCGATGCATCTGGGATGAACTTACTGGATATTCGCAATAAACAATGGAATCCTACCGCACTTAGCTGTTGTGGCGAGCAACTGCAAGATAAATTAAAACCTGTTGTCAACCCACAATTAATACTGGGGAATATTGCGCCATATTTTACTCAGCGTTATGGGTTTAATTCAGCTTGTAAAGTCTTGCCTTGGTGTGGAGATAACCCCAGCAGCTTGGTAGGCTTAGGACTAATCGAGCCTGGTATGACTGCAATCAGCTTGGGAACCAGTGACACCTGCTTTGGACTGTTTCAGGGTTTACCAGAAACCATGAGTCCATGGGCACATACGTTTATAGCACCAACGCTGGATTATATGTCTTTGCTATGCTTCAAAAATGGCGCTCTTGCTCGTGAGGCAATACGCCAACAATATCAACTCACTTGGGAACAATTTAGTGATTGTCTCAATGCGACACCACCAGGAAATCAAGGCGCAATGATGTTACCTTGGTTTGAAAGTGAAATAGTACCTAAAGTGGAGCATGCAGCGGTGCAGCGATTTTCACTAGGATTAACAGATATGAATGCCAATTGTCGAGCTGTTATTGAAGCCCAAATGATAGCAATGAGCAACCATGCCACAGCAGCAGGTTTACAACCGACATCCATTCGTGCCACGGGTGGTGCTTCACAAAACGTAACAATATTACAAATTATGGCAAACGTTTTCGGCTGTCCCGTTGATGTTTTGCAAACCACTTCCAACAGTGCAGCTTTAGGTGCTGCATTGCGCGCAGTCTTTGCAATTGAAAGTAAATCTTGGAGTGAGACTGTGCAAGCATTTACTCAGCCGCAACAAACTGCACGAGTTTTAGCTGATACCAGTGCAGTACCGATCTATCAAGCAATGAAAAAAGTTTATGCTGAGCGGGAAAGGTCTTGTTTAATGTAGTTAAACAATTGGCACAGAATAACTACCGCAGTTGATACAGGGGATTTTCTTGATCTCAGCCGCAAAAAACAACGAGAGGAGTTAACACTCCTCCCCAGTCATTATTATTTACGAAAATGGATTTGCTAAAACAATGGTCTCATTACGTTCTGGCCCTGTTGATAAAATTGCAATATCAACGCCAACCAACTCCTCTAAACGAGCGATATAAGCACGTGCATTAGCAGGTAATTTATCTAACTCAGTAATACCTCTAGTAATCTCGGACCAGCCAGCCATATACTCAATAACAGGTACACATTGAGCATATTTTTCAGCGCCAAGAGGGGCAATACCTACTTCCTCACCTGCAATATTATAAGCAGTACAAATCCCAATTTTATCTAAGCCATCCAACACATCTAGCTTAGTTAAACACATACCACTTAAAGAATTCATTTGAGCCGATTTACGCATAGAAACGGCATCAAACCAACCTGTACGTCTTTTCCTACCAGTTGTCGCACCAAACTCATGACCTTTTTCACCCAAATGCTGCCCATAGTCATCATCAAGCTCAGTAGGAAAAGGCCCATTACCCACTCGCGTTGAATAAGCTTTGGTAATACCTAAAACATAATCAATATCCAGAGGACCAACACCCGTACCAGTTGCTGCACCTCCAGCGGTCGTATTAGATGAAGTTACATAAGGATAAGTACCGTGGTCAATATCCAATAATGCACCTTGCGCACCTTCAAATAACAAGTTGCTGCCTTCAGCTTGGTAATCGTGCAGCTTTTCAGCCACGTCGGTTAACATTGGTTTTATTTGTTCCGCTAATGCCAAAGATTCAGCCAGCATATTATCAAAATCAATCGCTGGTACTTTGTAATATTCACTTAACATAAAGTTATGGAATTTGCATAACTCTCTTAATTTTTCAGCAAATAACGCAGGATTCAATAAATCACCCGCGCGTACACCACGTCGCGCAATCTTATCTTCATAAGCTGGACCAATACCACGCCCAGTCGTACCAATCGCTTTAGCACCTTTGGCTACTTCCCGTGCCTGGTCAATCGCCACATGAATTGGCAAGATTAGGGCACAGGCTTCACTAATTAATAAGCGAGAACGTACTGGCACCCCTGCTTTTTCTAATATTTTTATCTCTTTTAGTAAGGCTTCAATAGAAAGTACTACACCATTACCAATCAAACATTGTACATCTTCACGTAAAACGCCCGAAGGAACTAAATGCAAAACAGTTGTTTTGCCATCAATAACCAGTGTATGTCCGGCATTATGACCACCTTGAAAACGTACCACAGCTTGCACTTGATCCGTTAATAAATCAACTAATTTACCTTTTCCTTCATCGCCCCATTGCGTTCCGATGACTACAATATTTTTACCCATAACAGTTCCAGATTAATTTAATGGGACAAGAACCCAGTTCTTATCTATTTTTTCTAATGTTTGATTACAACCTAATTGCTGAGCATCATCTTGTTGCTCAGATAATGCTTTGATCACGATATGACCGCTCGCACGCAAATCACGTACTTTTTCATCCAAGTCATTATCACCTTTAACATACGGTACTAATATTTTTACCGCATCATCTTGGTCTATTTCTTTTTTAGTCAGTGCAGCCAATACTTTTAAGTCCGCACTAAACCCTGTAGCAGGGCGCGCACAGCCAAATATCTGTCCAATATTATCGTAGCGCCCACCTCGCGCAATTTCTTTACCTACTTGCGGAACAAAAGCAGAGAACACCATACCTGTGTGATAGTGATATCCACGCAATTCTGCCAAATCAAAACTGATCGTTAACTCAGGGTAGTAGCCATGCAAAATATCAGCCAATTCACACAATTGAGCTAAAGCAGCTTTAACACTAGCATCCGCAGCAGCAAATACAGCAACAGCATCAGACAATATGGCTTGGTCACCATTCAGTTTTGGTAAACTTAGAAAGATAGCACGTAAATCATCGGCAACAGCATATTTCTCTAACAACTCAGCCAGCTCACAATTAGCCTTACGTTGTAGCACTTCAAATAATTCTAACTCTTGCTCAGTTGTCAAACCCGCTTGCGCAACCAAGCCACGATAAATACCTACATGCCCCAAATCAAGATGTACATTTTTTAGACCTGCCATCGCCAGTGTTTCCAACATAAGCTGGGCTACCTCAGTATCACTTTCGATACCCGCATGGCCAAACAATTCTGCACCAATCTGCATCGGTATACGTGTTTTATCCAATGCACTACCACGCGTATGCAGAGTAGTACCAACGTAACATAACCTAGATGGCTGTTGATGACTCAGTGTGTGTGCATCTATTCTGGCAACCTGTGGTGTCATATCCGCACGAATACCCAATACTTCACCACTTAATTGATCAGTCAGTTTAAATGTTTGCAAATTTAAATCGTGACCTGAACCTGTTAGTAATGAATCTAAATAATCTATAAAAGGAGGGATGACCTTTGCATATCCCCAACATTGAAAAACATCCAGTAACTGGCGGCGCAATGTTTCTAAGTGCTGTGCATCATCGGGTAAAACTTCTTCTACGCCATCAGGCAATAACCAAGGATCTCTTTGTAACATGATTTTTATCCAATTGACACAAAAACGCTCCGCATAAGCAGAGCGCTTGATTGTTAAATAACTTTTAAGCTAGCCCGTGAATAGACTACAAAATTATTTCATTTTCTTAAAATATTTAAAGAATTCCGAATCCGGCTCAGTCACCATAATATTTGATGAACGACTGAAGGTTTTCTTATAAGCATTCATACTACGATAAAATGTATAAAACTCAACATTTTCTCCATATGCTTTAGCATAGATATCAGCAGCTTTCGCATCCCCTTCCCCTTTCATGATCTCAGAATCACGAAACGCATTCGCTAAAATAATTTCTTTTTGCTTATCTGCATCAGCACGTACTTTCTCCGCTGCTTCCGACCCCTGCGATCTGAACTCACGCGCGACTCGAGCACGCTCAGCTTCCATACGACTATAAACCGAATGACTTACTTCACTCGGTAAATCAATACGCTTAACTTGTACATCAACAATTTCAATCCCTAAAGTACGTGCTGCTTCAGCAGTCTTGGCAATCAAGGCTTCACGTACAGCACTACGATCAGTTGATACCAATTGCTTAATATCACGCTTACTAAACTCACTACGAAAAGCATCTTTAATGACTTGATCTAAACGTACATTAGCTTGGTACGGATCCCCTGCAACAGCAGTGTAGAATATTTTCACATCACCAATTCGCCACTTTACAAACGAATCAACAATGACATTTTTCTTTTCTGAGGTCAAAAAACGCTCAGGTGAAGAATCTAACGTTAAGATACGTGCATCAAATTTTTTGACATTATTAATAAAGGGGAATTTAAAATGTAATCCTGGCTTATAATCCGCCTCGACAATTTCCCCTAACTTGAATTTAATGGCTTTTTCAGTCTCTGTTACTGTAAAAACACTCATCATAAAAACAGTGAATACAGCACCAACGCCCACTAAAATTTTATTTGCTGACATTTTAGCGCCCTCTCTCTGTACGGCCTCGACCCGAAGGTCGTGGGACATTATTCATATTATAAGGTTTAGTTGTCGGTGCAGACTTATAACGAGTAGACTGCGTATTGACTGACTGAGATCTGGCTGCCAGCTTATCAAGAGGTAAATACATAATATTATTACCCCCTTTCACATCTACTAGCACGGTATCTGTACCACTCATAACCTCTTCCATCGTATCTAAATAGATACGCTTACGGGTTACTTCAGGAGCCTTCTTATACTCAGTTAAGATCTGTGAAAAACGACTGACATCCCCTTCGGCAGCTGAAATAATACGCGACTTATAACCCTCAGATTCCTGAAGAATTCTAGCGGCAGCACCACGCGCTTTAGGAACCACATCATTTGCATAAGTTTCCGCTTCATTAATCAAGCGTTGTTTATCTTCTCGGGCTTTAATGGCATCTTCAAAAGCACTTTGCACTTGCTCTGGTGGCTGTGCATCTTGCAAGTTAACGCTAGTAATAAGAATACCGGACTCATAAGTGTCCATCACGCGCTGAATTTCTACCTTAATATCTGCAACGATCTGACTACGGCCTTCAGTTAATACAAAATCCATAGTACTTCCCCCCACCACACCACGCTCAACACTTTCAGTTACCTGTTTCAAGGTTGCCGTTTGATTCATGATATTGAACAAATACTTTTTAGCATCATTGACTTGATACTGTACCGCCAAGCGCACATCAACGATATTTTCATCTTTGGTCAACATTAAGGCTTCTTTAGCAACAGAGCCCATACCACGCTGACGGCCACCACCTGATCGGTAACCCACTTCTAAAAAGCGTTGTTTTGCAATATTAACAATTTCCACTTTTTCAATAGGTGAAGGTAGTTTCCAATTCAACCCTGGCTGTGTGGTTGCAACATATTCGCCGAAACGCAGCTCAACACCACGATTTCCCTCATCGACAATATAGAAGCCACTAGCGCCCCATAAAGCAATAGCACCAAGTGCCAGAAACCCGAGTCCTTTTAGCGAAGGCGCAGAAGGCTCGTTATCACCACCTTTGCCGCCTTTGCCTCCCCCAAAAATGCCGCCTAATTTATCCTGTAGCGAACGAATCGCCTCATCTAAATCAGGAGGCCCATTTTCCTCGTTGCGACCACTCCAAGGGTCTTTATTCTTATCACCGCCTGGCTCATTCCAAGACATTCGTAAACTCCACACTTGTACTACAAAATATTAATGAATCAAATTATATAATTACGCAGAAAATAAATTTACCAAATAATTATTAATAATCTTTTATTTATATGCAAACATATACCTTTGGTACTGTTTGCATATGCTATAGAAAAAACCTATGGCCTAACTAAGTAATTATCCTAAAAAATGCCTCATTACACAATCATCCTTTAGATAATTTCTTCAAAATCTACTTCTTTCAAAATACCTAAGTGTTGCTGGTCAATTTCAACCAACAAATCCCAACCACCCGTATCGGTATATTTCTCTTCAATAATCTCTGCCACTGCAAATAATTTTGAACGCACAGCACCTTGGCTAGGTAATAAGTGGCATAATTTTTTCACTTTCGTATTGGAAAAAATTTCAGTTAATGCCTGCAATAGCAAGTCCATACCTGCCCCGGTTTGCGCAGAAATCCATACGCGTATCGGTAAACCTTGATCGTCACGATCTATGCGTGGCTGAAAATCATCAAGCAGGTCAATTTTATTATAAACTTCTAATTGTTGATTAGCGTCGGCACCAATTTCTTTAAGTACTCGATTTACTTCTTGAATGGTCTCATCACGTTCTGCATCATTTGCATCAATAACATGCAACAGTAAATCAGCTTCAGTTGCCTCTTGTAAAGTTGATTTAAATGCCGCGACTAATTCATGCGGTAAATGCCTAATAAATCCGACCGTATCCGCCAATACCACTTCTGACCCAGGTGCCAAATCAAAACGTCTCAAAGTCGGGTCTAAAGTAGCAAATAGCTGATTAGCAGCATAAATATCTGCCCCTGTTAGTACATTAAATAGTGTCGATTTACCTGTATTGGTATAACCGACTAGTGATACATTTGGCACTGCTGAGCGTTTGCGTCGAGCACGTCCTTGATGGCGTTGTTTAACAACTTTTGCTAAACGGCTTTGCACCAGCTTGATACGCATACTAACTTGCCGCCTATCATCCTCAAGCTGGGTTTCTCCGGTACCACGCATACCAATCCCGCCCTTCTGTCTATCCAAATGCGTCCAGCCTCTGGTTAAACGTGAAGAAAGGTGGTTCAACTGTGCTAATTCAACTTGTAATTTTCCATCATAAGTTTTTGCGCGCAAGGCAAAAATATCCAAAATCAAACCATTGCGATCTACAACTCGTACTTCTAAAGCCGCTTCTAAATTACGTTCTTGACTAGGGGTCAATACATGATTAAACAGCACAAGATCTGCTTCATGCTCTGCTAAAGCGGCTTTTAATTCATCCAACTTACCCGCACCAATAAAATATTTTGGATCAGGGTTATTTCTAGAGCCAGTCAAAACATGCACAACCTCAGCACCCGCCGAACTCGCCAATTCTTTTAACTCATTTAAATCTTCTTGGCCTGCATATAATTTTATGTGTACCAAAACTGCTCTTTCACCTGATTCGGGACGGTCAAACAATATCGCTCTCCCTGCTTTGCTTCATTAAATTACTCAACATCATCCTCTTTATGCATATTAACGGGCTTACCAGGCACGATAGTAGAAATTGCGTGCTTATAAACCATTTGTACCATGGTATTTTTTAACATAACAACATATTGATCGAATGAATCCACCCGGCCTTGCAACTTAATACCATTAACCAGAAAAATCGATACTGGCGTATGCTCTTTTCTTAATGTATTTAAAAAAGTATCTTGCAGATTTTGACTTTTCGACATACTGCTCTCCCTATTATTATTTTTAATTCAAGCAACCACCATACTTCGGCTATACATCAGGGTACGAAGCATACTTATTCCAATGATGTCCTATCCCATTACCTTACCGACAATTGACTTGCTTTACAAGATATAAGGCCGTAAAGTTCAAAAACAAGTTTATTCAGGTTTTAACTGCCGTAACTGATGATAAGCCACAGCCTGTGCACCGACAATACCTAATACTGCCGCCCCAAAAAATAACAACATGGATTCTGTAAAACTCAAAAAATGCAACTGAAAATGACTTTGATAAAGTACAGATAACTGCTCTACCGGAGTACTAATGAGTAACAACATCAAAACAATAATACTCCAAGCAAGTAAGCCCGCAAGTAACCCAAACCAAAAGCCACTATATAAAAAAGGCAAGCTTATAAAGCGGTTAGTGGCTCCTACTAATTTTTGTACGATCACTTCTTCACGACGTGCTTGCAACTCAAGACGTATGGTATTGCCAGTAATAAAAACCACTGCCAATGCCAGTAATACACTTAATAACACCAATACACTGCTACTAATCTGCATGATGGCTTGCAAACGTGCCACCCAATCCATATCCATTTGCGCAAAATCAACTTCACGCTCTTGCTGTAATTGTGCAAGCAACTGCGTCAATTGCAAAGCCTCGGCCACACTATTATCAGGCAAAACCTGTATCACATTCGGTAACGGGTTTGTCTCCAAAGCATCTAATGCAGCACCAAAGCCGCTATACTGCTGAAACTCAGCCAAGGCTTGCTGTTTGGTAATTAAGGTAACCGCATCAATCTGCTCATTTTTTTGTAAGCGCTGTACAAGTCGCTGCGCCTGTTGTTCAGTCACCCGTTCATGTAAAAATAATGAAACCTGTTTACCAGTCTGGAGTGAATCAACTATTTGCTGGGCATTACTGACCAAAATATAAAAACTACCTGCCAAAGCAATTGCAATCGCCATAACCGCAATCGCCATTGCTGAATTAAAAGGGGTTTGCCATAAACGTAATAAGCTAGAATGTAGTGCATGCCAATGCATTTTTATAGCTATCAAAACAAAACCCTCAGCGCTACGCTTGGTTTGTTTATGCCTGCTAGTTTGAGGTGGTAATTTTTTCTTTTTGATCTTTTTTCTATTGGGCTGCATAACTATTACTTAATCAGCCGGCCGTGCTCTAATTGCAATACCCTATACCGCAGCCGAGCAATCAACTCTATATTATGTGTCGCAATTAATACAGTCACACCTACTTGCTGAAACTGCGCAAATAAATTCATAATTTCTGCAGACAATTCCGGGTCAAGGTTCCCTGTTGGTTCATCAGCCAATATAATTGCTGGTTTATTGACCACTGCCCTAGCAATCCCTACACGCTGCTGTTCCCCACCAGATAGCGACAATGGAAACTTCTTCTCTTTTGCTAATAAACCAACCTTATCTAAAGCCGCACGCACGCGCCGAGCAGCCTCATACTGCCCTACTCCAGCAACAACCAGTGGTAATGCAACATTATCAAATACCGTTCTATCTGCTAACACTTTATAATCTTGAAAAATCAGCCCTAATTTACGTCGTAAAAAGGGAATCTGACGATCTCCCATCCGACATAAATTTTGCCCATCCACCAATAACTGCCCTCTGGTGCAGCGCTCTATTAGAGCGACAAGCTTAAGCAAAGTACTTTTACCTGCCCCTGAGTGCCCAGTTAAAAATGCCATTTCCCCTTTATTAAGGTGCAAGTTAATATCAACTAAGGCATCACCAGCATCAGCATAACGCTTAGAAACATGATCAAAAGTCAGCATAAACCCTAGCTTTCATTTTCCATAAATAATGCATCAATAAACTGCTCGGCATTAAAATCTTGCAAGTCATCTATACTTTCACCCACACCAAGAAAACGAATAGGAATACCACGCTGTTTTGCTAAAGCAAAAATAATTCCGCCTTTTGCAGTACCATCCAACTTAGTTAATGCTAAACCAGTCAATGCCACCGTATTATTAAAATGCTCAGCTTGTGAAAGCGCATTTTGGCCCGTGCCAGCATCTAAAACCAATAACACTTCATGTGGCGCTGTTGGATCCAACTTCCCCATAATCCGTTTAACTTTTTTCAGCTCTTCCATTAAATTAGATTTGGTATGCAATCGTCCAGCGGTATCAGCAATTAAGACATCAATACCTTTTGCTTGTGCCGATTGCACACCATCAAAAATGACTGAAGCAGAATCAGCTCCCGTATGCTGTGCCACCACATGAATCTGATTACGCTCACCCCATGTTTGTAATTGCTCAACCGCTGCTGCTCTGAAGGTATCACCTGCCGCCAACATGACACTGTGTCCTTGACGTTGCAAACGTTGCGCTAATTTACCAATTGTCGTGGTTTTACCGACACCATTCACCCCCACGACCAAAATCACAAAAGGCCCATCTTTTTTTGGAATCACCAATGGCTCACTAACTGGCTCCAACAACTCTAACAATTGCTGTTTTAACAGCTCAGATAAAGCACTTGCATCTTTCAGCTGGTGCTTTTCTACACTATCCTGCAACTTAGCAATAATTTCGGTAGTCGCCTCCATGCCCACATCAGCCATTAACAAGCTTGTTTCAATTTCCTCTAATAAATTCCGATCAATCTTGCGCGAACCTAAAGAAACAGCGGATAAAGCAGTACCTAGCCCTGATCTGGTTTTGCCTAGCTGTGATTTTAAACGTAAATATAATGATTCTTGCTGGGGTTGTAATGGTTCAACCACTTCAGTAACAACAGCTGGCTCTTTATCAAGTCTTTCAAATGCAGAGGTATCTAGACTAAGCTCATCATCAACTTCTAAACTGAGCTCAGAATCTGCAACTAACAGTTCATCGTCTTTAGTTTCTAAGCTTTGATATTTGAAGTAAAAACTGATGGCTAGCAATGGCAGCATTAGCACAATGGCCGTCATACTGTGAATAACAACTAACCAAATAGGCAGTTCTAATTTGACTAATCCAATCCCGGCAGCAACCTGCAATAGCAATAGAATGCCAATAACATAACTTGCCAACCGAACTTGCTTAATAGAACTACCTGTTGCAATCAACATTAACAAAGCAATAACAACAAAAGCAACGATCGCAAATAAACGATGCGTCCAATGCACCGCCACTTTGGCGCTGAATGACAGTGACGAAAACAAATCAAATGCATATTGATAGCTAGCCTGCGGCCACCAAGAATTCAAACAGCGTGGAAAGCCATCACACACCAGCCCTGCATTATTCGCAGTTAGCCATGCCCCCAGCACAATTTGTACAAATAATAGTGCTATCGCAGAACGAACCAACCAGCGCGGCTGAGCATCAGTCCGCTTAATAAATGCAGTTTTACTACGCAAATAGATATGAAAGGCAACAAAGATAGCTAAGGCACTCACTAAATAATGTGCCAAATGATTAACAGTCGTCCCTAGCCACTCTTGATGCATTGCTAAACAAATTTGCAAAACAAGCAAACCAGTCAATACCAAAGTCCAACTGATTACCGCTAGCTTAGATCCCTTTGTCCAAAAGCTAGTTAACAGCATACACAGCAGAAACAACACGACTACTGCGGCACTCAAATAATGCGTTAACCAAACAATATCTTGTGCACGCAGAGAGATCTGTGCAAATAATTGACTAGCTTGCGTAAAACAAGTTGCCAGCTCAGTACAAGCTTGTACATCAACATGCAATACACGTTGATAAGTCCCTGAAACGGCACTTAGAATGGCAAAAAAGGTAACTAAAAGTGTAAAAAACCTAAACATGAAGACTTATCCAATTTGTGAAATTCTAAGTAATTTTTTTATATCACGCTTCACTGCATAAGGGTCAAAGCCTGATTTATATTGCATCATCAAATTACCTAAAGGATCCATTAAAATCATCTGGCCATCAGCCATATCAGCACCTAATAGCTGTTTAATCTTTGCTGCCAAAGCAATCTCTGGTGTCACTTTTATTAAACGATAATCACCCTCCCACCACACAATTTTCTGTTCTACCTGACCCTGTGATTCCTCCCCATTCAGCTCCACCTGTTGCGGCTTGGATAATTTTCGATATTCATTCGTATCAAGGCTTAATAGCTTATCACCTTGCTCTTTCCAAGCAAGGTAATCTGTTTGCTGCTCACCTTGCATAACAATAACTGCACGCCTAACCCGGGTTAATTCTTTATTAATCATCAGCCGTATTTGCTTACTCGCATGAATGGCTTTAGCACAGACCTGGTTACATTGCTCAGAAGGAATAACATTCAATAATACCCAGTGGCCTTTTAATTCATCTATATTCTTAATCGAAAATGCATCTATGCCTTTTAACTCGGCTCTCTCGGTGGTGATAAGTGGAATAATAAGATCCCCTTTATTGGTTGATCCAGGGCGAAAACCTGCATCTTCGGTTAAATACCAAGCAACCGAAAAAGGAATAATAGTCATTAAGGCTAAAATAATAATCGTACGTTGGTTTTTCTTTTTTTGATCAGTCATTTGTCTCTTTTTTACAACTTATCCAAAGTATTAATAAAGTTAAAGTCATAGCCAATGCGAACCACTGGAAAGCATAAGCCAGATGTTTTTCGGGAGGCATTTTAGTACTAATTTGCCAATCTCTAATGTAACCATGCTCCTGTTCAGGAGATAACTGTACTTGAAAATCTAAAATAGCATGATTTAATTTTTGGTTAATTTTTTGAGTATTAATAATTTGTACAACTGATGGCCAGCCTTTACTCGGCTCATCCGCCCCTTGCAATACTAAACCAACCCCAGGAAAATTATTTATAGTGCCTATTATTGTTTGTTTTGCTGCTGCTAGCGATGGCAAAGTAATATTAGGCAACTGCCTATCTTGCTGCATTGGCAACCAGCCCCGATTAACCAAAACCATTTGCTTGTCCTTTAGAATAAACGGTGTCATGACAAAATAGCCTACTTTCCCCAGATAAATCTGGTTATCAATTAAAAATTGACGAGTACTATCATAATGACCACGCAACTCTACTTTTCTATACCTATGGTCTTGCTCTGCAGCCAATAGTTGCAACAAAGGCACTTGTTGCATTTGCTGCTTTTGTTGTTCAAGCTGTAAGAATTCACGCTTAAGATCTGCTCTATTAAGCTGCCAAAATCCTAAGCGAATCAACAAAGCAAGCAAAGTAATAAACAGAATAAACGGTACTATTTTTATTCTACAGCGATAACCTAAAAATCTTAGTTTCATTAATGGAGTACAACTAATTCTTGTAAAAATTTACCAAAGCGGTTTCTATGGTATTAGTCCGCCATATCTTAAGCAGACCACTCACTTAAGACAAAGTACGTAGTATGTAAAAGCCTTTAAGGGAACTACCCGAGCCTAATTAAAGATCGTTAAGCATCAAAAGCTTTAGAAAACACCTAAAAGTTCTTAGCCACCCTATCCTACAATTTATTACGTTATAATTAACTTAAAACTAATTTAATCCTTTTAAATTTAAATCAACAAATTCTTATATCTACTTATAACTATCGCAACATTATGCTAAAAATCCTTATTATTCTTGTTTTTTTAATTATTATTGCCAGCCTTGGCACAGCCCTATTTCACCTTATAAAACATAAAGAATCTTCTACCAAAACAGTTAAGGCATTAACTTATCGTATTGGTATCTCGCTCGCTTTATTTATTTTATTGTCCATTGCCTTTATGACTGGCTTAATCCAACCAACAGGTATTGGCATGCAAATGCAATTACAAAAAGCAAAAATACTTGAACAACAAAATAAATAACTTTATATATAACTCAGTAGTATAACATTGTTACTAAACCACTTACGTTAACTTACCAATCAGTAAAACATTAGTCACATAAACATTACTGTATCCTAAAGCAACCCTGTATCTACGCATCGTTGAATTAATTTTTCACAACAATTACAACTTTTTCATGCAGACAAAAAAAAAGCACTGCCTAGCAAGGCAGTGCTTTTCTTCACAAAAGCTAATTTGTTTACATCAAATATACAAAGATAAACAAACCTAACCATACCACATCAACAAAGTGCCAATACCACGCGCCCGCTTCAAAAACGAAGTGATTTTCTGGCGTGAAATGACCTTTCCAGCTACGGAATAAAACAACTGATAATATGATAGCTCCAACACAAACATGAAAACCATGAAAACCAGTTAACATAAAAAAAGTTGAACCATAGATACCAGAACCTAAAGTCAACCCCATTTCATGATACGCTTCCATATACTCAATGGCTTGCAAACCAACAAACAAGAAACCTAAAATAACCGTTGCAGCCAAACCTTTAATCAGTTGTGGTCGATTTTTTGCTAACAAGCCATGATGCGCCCAAGTACAAGTAACGCCACTTGTTAGTAGAATTAATGTATTTATTAAAGGCAAACCAAATGCCCCCATCGGTTCAAATTCACCACCAATGTCACCTGGTCCATTTGTTGGCCATACTGACTCAAATGAAGGCCATAACATTGCTGTAGAACGACCTGGCCCGTCACCAATACCAGCCAACCAATCTACTGATAAGTTACGTGTGTACCAGAGAGTACCGAAAAATACTGCAAAAAACATAATTTCAGAAAAAATGAACCACATCATGCCC
Organism: Methyloprofundus sp.; assembly: GCA_016592635.1. Taxonomy (NCBI): domain Bacteria; kingdom Pseudomonadati; phylum Pseudomonadota; class Gammaproteobacteria; order Methylococcales; family Methylococcaceae; genus Methyloprofundus; species Methyloprofundus sp. Next base: position 763,719 of record AP023240.1, on the reverse strand, counting down.
ATGCGGTAAGAAATGCCGACCCCATGATTATATGTACCTGATTCACTCTCATTTGCCTGCATGGTAAACCAACCAGACAGCATTAATATAAAAATTCCAAGCCCAAGCAACATAAAGGTAGAGCCTGCCGCATTACCATTTAGGTAATTTGCAAAACCTGCCAATGAGGTTACCAAGCCAAGCGTTGCCGCAATCGGCCATGTCGCTTTATGTGGAATGTAATATGCGCCTTGTGTAGACATCATTATCCCCTATTTATTTTTAGTAATATCAAAAAATGTAAGTCCAAATGTTAGTCGCTTGTAGCTTTCAGGTAGTGCAGGATTAACAACTAATTGCACTTCTAGGTGCTTAGTTTCTCCCGCTGCAAAAACCTGCTCAGCAAAACAAAAACATTCGGTATTTTTAACATATCCTGCTGCAGGTCCAGGCGTAATACTAGAATTCGCCCTAGCTGACATGCGTTTATTTGTTTTATTTGTAATACGATAACTCATTGTTATGACTTCACCAGGATGCATTTTTATCTCATAGCTTAAAGCTTTAAACTCTAAGCCAGTACCCGCACTCGTTGAAGTAATAAATTCAACTGTTATATTACGTTCTAAATCAACCGTGTAATTTAGATCAGCAGAACTTTGCTTGGTTTTACCATTTATTCCCGTAATTTCGCACAAAATATCGTACAAAGGAATTAAAGCCACTGCAAACAAAAACATAACAAGCACCAATAAAAGTAGGGCTCGTACCGTTTTTTTATTCTTCTGTTCTAAATTATCAGCACTCACTCAGAGGTAACTCGTATTACAGCAAAAACATAAATTGAAATCGCAACGACTGTCAGTGCAATAGCAGTCAGAATATTTTTTGTTTTAACGTTCATTTTCTCTCCAATACTTTACCCATACCATCAACAGTACAGGTAAAGTTAATTCAACAGCTTAGAAGTGCTCTGTTGGAATTTTTTCTGGTGGAGTTGCAAAAGTATGGTATGGAACAGGAGAAGGCAATGTCCACTCTAAACCATGTTTATGTGCATCTTCCCAAACTTCATCAGTCACTTTTTCACCCGTGCCACCTCTAATTGTTTTTATAACAATATAAAGAAACAACAACTGGCTAAAGCCAAAAATAAAAGCACCAATACTAGAAACCATATTCCAATCAGCAAATTGCACTGCATAATCAGGAATACGACGAGGCATACCTGCTAGCCCTAAGAAGTGCTGTGGAAAAAATAGAATGTTGACCGAAATAGCTGACAACCAAAAATGGAATTTAGCTAATCTTTCATCATACATATTTCCAGTCCATTTAGGTAACCAGAAATAACCACCTGCCATCAAAATAAAAATTGATGCAGGCACTAATGTGTAATGAAAATGCGCAACAATAAAATAGGTATCATGATACTGAAAATCAACTGGTGCTAATGCCATCATTAGACCAGTAAAGCCACCCAATGTGAACAACACTACGAATGCAATTGAAAACAACATAGGAGTTTCAAAAGTCATAGAACCTTGCCACATAGTTGCGGTCCAGTTAAAGATTTTCACCCCAGTTGGAATCGCAATTAGCATGGTGGCATACATAAAGTATAACTCCCCAGCCATTGGCATCCCGACGGTAAACATATGATGCGCCCAAACGATAAATGATAAAAATGCAATCGCTGCTGTTGCATATACCATTGAGCTATAACCAAAAAGCGGTTTACGCGCAAATACAGGGATAATTGTTGAAGCAACCCCGAAAGTTGGCAGAATCATGACATATACTTCAGGGTGTCCGAAGAACCAAAAGATATGTTGATAAAGCACAGGATCACCACCACCCGCTGCATCGAAAAAGCTAGTATCGAAGAAACGATCAGTTAACAGCATGGTTACCGCACCCGCAAAAACTGGCATAATTGCAATCAATAAGAAAGCAGTAATTAACCAAGTCCATACAAATAATGGCATTTTCATCAATGTCATTTTTGGCGCACGCATATTAAAAATAGTTGCGATAATGTTAATCGCCCCCATAATCGATGAGATACCCAATAAATGCACCGAGAAGATTGCAAATGGTAACGCAGCACCTGTTTGCAAGACTAGAGGTGGATATAAAGTCCAACCAGATGCAGGTGCACCGCCTTCCATAAATAAAGTACTAGCTAATAAAAGTACACCAGCAACTAATAGCCAGAAACTCATATTATTCATTCTTGGTAGCGCCATATCAGGCGCACCAATCATCATAGGAATTTGCCAGTTGGCAAAACCAACGAAAGCTGGCATAACGGCACCAAATACCATGACTAATGCATGCATGGTCGTCATTGAGTTAAAAAACTGCGGACTAACGAACTGCATACCAGGTTCAAACAATTCGGCACGAATAATCAGTGCCATCGTTCCACCCACAAAAAACATAGCTAGCGCGAATAATAAATAAAGCGTACCTATATCTTTATGGTTAGTGGTAATTATCCATCTTAAAAAGCCTTTCTCAGGCCCGTGATCATGATGATCATCGTGATCATGTTCAGCTACTACAGCAGACATAATTAATACCTCTTAAATAAATACTAAAAATTAATCGATTCAAAAATTATAATGGCAACTTATTCGTCATCATCATCGTCGTCATATTCGACGGCTGGAATCGCTGCTTGTAATGCTTTTACAGCTGCAGGCTGAATTGAATCGCCAACAGAGTTACCCAAACCATTGCGGATAAATGTAGAGACTGCTGCAAAATCAACTGGATCAAGCATTTGCCCAAAAGCTGGCATCATACCCTTACCATTCAGCATTAAGTCAACTTGCGCATCTATCGCACCTGTTACAACTCCACTTTTGGTAATCGCCGGGAAGGTTCCCGCCATACCTGCACCATCAGCCATATGGCAAGATGCACAGTTATTTGCATAAACGCTTTCACCTTTAGCAATCAAGTCTGCTTGTGACCATTCTTTCTCGGCTGCTGCTGCATCTGCAACGGCAATACCTTTTTGCTCTGCTACCCATGCTTGATAATCCGCTTTTTCCATAGCAATGACCACAATAGGCATAAAACCATGGTCTTTACCACACAGCTCAGTACATTGACCGCGGTAAGTGCCGGCTTTTTCGACTGATGTCCATGCTTCATTAATAAAGCCAGGAATAGTATCTTTTTTCCAACCTAAATCAGGCACCCACCATGAATGGATTACATCAGCAGCTGTAAATAAGAAACGTATTTTTGTATTGATAGGCACAACTAAAGGCTTATCAACCTCTAATAAGTAATTTGGTACCGTACGTGGATCAATACCAGAATTAAGCTGGCGCGCTTTATTACTCGCCTCATCTAAACTACTGAAAAAATGTACACCACTATCTAAGTATTCATATTCCCATTTCCACTGCCACCCCGTGACTTTAATGGTCATTTCCGAATCTTGCACATCATCCATTTCCAGCATGACTTTAGTCGCAGGAATTGCTAATGCAATCAAAATAACGGTTGGAATGATAGTCCAGAGAATTTCCACTTTAGTACTTTCATGAAAGTTTGACGCTTTATAGCCGCGTGACTTACGGTGAAAGTAAATGGAGTAAAACATGGTACCAAATACTGCAATACCAATGAACACACATACCCACAACACTAACATATGCAAACCGTAGACATCTTTACTGATTGATGTCACGCCCTCCATTAGGTTGAGAGTATAGTCCGCCTGTGCCGTCCCAAGGCCTATGGCCATTAGGGTCAGTACTGCGAATAATTGCTTGATTTTCATCACGGAGTAGCCTCCTCTATATAATAATAAACTGATTGAATGCGTTATAAGCTCTATTTTAGTGATTTGCATTTATTCCCTTAGCAAAACTATCCTATTTATTCTCATCACAAAAAAACTTGTTAATTCTAACTCATGAGCCTCCACTAGGCTAGAGAAGCTTTCCTATTTTTACCCACATCCTGCTTAAAAAAGCTAATATACTTAGTGCACATTAAAATATTACTTTATTAATCATTCGCTTATAAAAATTACAGCAATACATGAGTAGTTTTCACATAAACAAAAAAAGGCTTGCAAGCTAAGCTTACAAGCCTTTTTTGGAATTGTAATATATCTCTAAATATTAGCTATTCAATGCATCTGCATAAGGCATATCGAATGCAGGAATATGGCTATCTAACCAACCCTTAACTAAAGCACCTGTATCTTCAGTTACGTCAGCGTCACCAGCGTGGAATTTTTTCTGCAGGTCGGCACAAATACCTACGAGAGCATCATGTTCTACTTTATGTGCATCATACCCAGCATATCCTTTCGCTTGCATTTCTCTTTCTTCATGCGCGAAATGATCAACAACATACGCAATCAGTGCATCTAATGCGCTACCTATATCGGCACGATCTGCACCGCCAGTAGCAAGATCATATAATTTATTTAATAGATCAAATAGTACTTTATGCTCATCATCAGCAAATCCAACTTTAGTTCCATACTGTTCTTCTGTCCAAGTGATTAAAGCCATTTTATTCTCCGATTTATTATTATTGGAGCGGTCATTATACATAAAAACTTTGTGTTTATAAGGTTTATTTCACAATTTTTTTTGCCAGCATATGCTTGTCTATTTTTTCTAGGAATGGCAATACCGCCAATAAAGGCATTGGCGTAGCTTTGCTTATTGTTGCAATATTTTCATCCAACATTTGCATATCAGGATCAACACAGGAAGCAATCCAACCATGACATTTGACACCAGCCTGCTCAATTGCTGCAAAAGTTAGTTTGGCTTGATTTATACAGCCTAGACGCATACCAACCACTACTATGACAGGCAAGCATAACTGCTTAGCCAAATCAGCAACCACCTCAAACTCATTCAAAGGCACCAACCAGCCTCCCACCCCTTCAACCAGCACCACATCAGCCATTTTTGCTAGCTTTTGGTATTGGGCAATAACATGCGAAATTTCAATATTAACCCCTGCTTCAGCAGCGGCAATATGCGGAGAAACTGGCAACTCAAATGCATACGGATTAATATCTTGATAAGGTAAATCAATAGAAGCCTGCTCATGAATAAGCAAAGCATCTTCATTTTTTAATTGCCCACCCTCCCATTCACAGCCTGATGCAATAGGCTTCATCCCTAACACAGTCTTGCCTAGATCCTGGTAATATTGCATCAAAGCAAGCGTGCTCCACGTCTTACCAATCCCCGTATCAGTTCCTGTTACAAAATAACCTTGCGCCATTGTCATTCCTCCATTACAGCTTTAGTCGCTCGTACATAAATAATTTCGAAACTTGCAGTAATCCTACCAAACTCATCCTGTGGATAAGCAGTTGCCAAGGCCTGCAACCTACCTTTACCTGTTAATTGCTTATTACGTGCCTGATTGACATTATGCGCACCTATTCCCTTTAGCTCCCGCATTAATTCCAAGACATTTGCATATTTTGAATGATAGATATGACTAAGCACCTCAATATTCTCAAATCCACAAGCTTGCAACATTGTCTCTATGTCCTGCACACTGCAAAATTCGTTCACATGCGGACGATCATCAACTAATGCCCATGCCATTTTTAACTCACATAAAGCACTCGCGCCAAAAGTTGAAAACACCAATTGGCCGCCAGGTCGTAATATTCGCTGCATGCCTACTAATGTACCTTTTAATTCTTGGCACCACTGCAAGGCCAAATTAGACACGACGCTATCTACGCAGCCTCCAACAAAAGGCAAGCTTTCAGCATCAGCACAAACCCATTGTAAACTTTCCGCCAACTGTCGCTGACGAACTTTCAACAACATAGGCTCAGCAATATCCAGGGCAATAATATCAACAGCCATAAATTTATTAAATAACTGCTCGGTAAAAAACCCCGTTCCACAGCCTACATCTAGTATCACAGACTGCTCAGCCGATAATACCTGCTTAATTAATTCACGTCCAACTTGACGCTGTAAATTAGCCATACCATCATAGCTTTCTGCAGCATTTGCAAAAGACTGCCTAATTAACTTTTTATCAAGATAAAAGTCATTCACTTAGTCACACTCCGCACTATAAAGTCATTCACAATACGAATTACCTGCTGCTGATGTGTAATAAAAGGCATATGCCCTGCCCTAGTAATGACCTCTATTTCCAGCTGTGACTGCAATTGTTTGCACTGCTTGCCAACCACTACTGGAACCAAAGTATCCAAGTCACCTAAAATAATTTGCACAGGAACCACCAAATCACGCAGTGCTATTCTTAAATCGACTGTCCGTAATATTTCCAAGCCTCCCAGCAACACATCCGCTTTGGGCGGCTCACATTCTTGCATGGCAGCTTTAATTTCTTTAAAAACAACTTTTATATCCGCCATACCTTGCAACTGCAAACTCATAAAACGCAATAAAGTAGCGGTGGTATTTTTTTGTAAATTACTCGCAAACTCCTTTAACACTTGAGCATTCACTCCAGGCCATTGTTCAGCCTGCAAAAAATGCGGATTACTCCCTATCAATACCAATGACTTTACCCGTTGCGGATATTTCTCCGCTAAACGCAAAGCAATATTACCGCCTAAAGACCAACCGACAATGATGCAAGGCTGTTTAGGCAATGCATCATGTATGGCATCAACAATAACTTCCATAGTATAAGGAGAAATACTGCCACTATGACCATGCCCTGGCAAGTCCATACAGATAACTTGCTTCTCTTTACTCAGCGCCTTGGCAAAACTACGCCAAATACCAGTATGCATAGCCCAGCCATGCAACATAACAACCGGCTCGCCCTGACCAAATGCCTCTTGATAAATCTCTGTCATACAGGTATTCCCTCTAAAGCATCCAGCAACCTATCCACATGTTGCTGCTCATGCATAGCAGAAAATGTGATACGTAAGCGCGCACTGCCTTGCGGGACTGTCGGTGGTCGAATGGCACTCACCCAAATACCGTGCTGTAACAAATACTCACTAGCTCGTGTGGCAACTTGACTATCACCTAGCACAATGGGCTGTATTGCCGATGCCGATGGCATTAAACCTAATCCTAATTGCTGCGCTCCCGCTCTAAAATAAGCAATCAGTTCCGCCAACTTATCTCTACGCCATGACTCAGCTTGAATGATTTGCAAACTAGCACGTGTTGCTGCCGCAATAGCTGGTGGTAAAGCCGTGGTATATATATAAGTGCGAGCTTTTTGAATCAGGGCTTCAATCAATGCATCAGAACCTGCTACAAATGCGCCACTAGTACCAAATGCTTTACCAAAAGTACCCACCAATATTGGCACTTGCTGCTGACCTAACTGACATTGCTCTACCAAACCTGCCCCAGTCTCTCCCAAAACACCAAAACCATGTGCATCATCTACCAGTAGATAGCTATTTTGCTGCTGTGCTATTGCCGATAATTCAGCCAAATGCGCTTCATCACCATCCATACTAAAAATACCATCCGTCACAATCATTGCTTGTTGATCTTGCACCTGTGCTTGCATTTTTAGCTGCAAATTATTAAGGTCATTATGCAAATAGCGCTTAAATTTTGCGCCCGACAACAAACCACCATCCAGTAAAGAAGCATGATTTAATTTATCTTCATAAATCACATCTCCCTTAGCCACTAATGCCGTAATAGCACCTAAATTTGCCATATAGCCAGTAGAAAATAACAGCGCACGATCGCGTCCCGTAAAAGCAGCCAATTCTTGCTCTAACGCATGGTGCTCATAACCGTGCCCACAGACCAAATGCGCCGAACCACTTCCAACACCATATTTATCAGCCGCTATTTTAAATGCGCTAAGCACATCAGCATGGTTCGCCAAGCCCAAATAATCATTGCTACAAAAATTGAGCACTTCATGACCATCAACTTGCAAATATACCCCCTGAGCCAAATCAATAACTCGTCTACTACGATATAAACCTGCTTGTTTTAACAACTCAAGAGAGTCTGGTAAATCACTCAAAACCATAACTGCTAAATTTTCCGCCCAAACCTAACCAAAACTACCAAACAAAAACACAAGTCATTACTGTGCGTAACTAGACCCAGCTGAACGCACACCCAACCTATCAAATAAAGCTAAATCATGATTGGTCATCGGGTTTTCAGTCGTTAATAATTTATCACCATAAAAAATAGAGTTCGCACCCGCAAAGAAACACATCGCCTGCATTTCATCTGACATGTCTGCACGCCCAGCAGATAAGCGCACCCTTGATTCTGGCATCAAAATACGCGCCACAGCAATCATACGAATAAACATCAACGTATCTAACTTATCAACCCCCATTAAAGGTGTACCTTCTACTTGCACTAACATATTAATAGGCACACTTTCAGGGTGCTTAGGCAAATTAGCTAATTCAATTAATAAATTAGCACGATCATCATCATTTTCGCCCATGCCGACAATACCACCGCAGCAAACATTAATGCCTGCATCACGCACTCGCCCCAAAGTATCCAGTCGATCCTGGTAAGTTCTGGTAGTAATCACTTCAGAATAATAATCTTCGGAGGTATCCAGATTATGGTTGTAATAATCCAAGCCACCCTCTTTCAAAGTCTTAGTTTGATCATCTGTCAGCATACCCAAGGTAACACACGTTTCCATACCCAAAGCTTTTACACCTTGTACCATTTCAACTACACGCTCTACATCCTTGTCTTTTGGGCTACGCCAAGCTGCCCCCATGCAAAATCTGGAAGCCCCTTGATCTTTTGCCAATTGCGCCGATTTTAAAACCTCATCAATCGGCATTAAAGCTTCAGGCGTTAAATCTGAATCATAACGCGCACTTTGCGGGCAATAACCACAATCCTCAGAACAAGAGCCGGTTTTAATACTTAACAAACTGCTTACTTGCACCTCATTTGGATCAAACTGAGCACGATGCGTACTATGCGCTTGAAACAATAAATCATTAAACGGCTGTGTAAATAAAGCTTTTACTTCATCTAATTGCCAATCATGGCGTAAACTAACAACTGAATCTGTCGACATTCTAAAACTCTCCAAGAGTCTGAAACTTACTATTAAATCAAAACTTATCAACCTAATATGATAAATAAGGTAAACAACTGGTGTAATATTATACAATATAGTTTGCTACCTGCTACCTGTATCTTATGTAATCAATCAGGCATGCCCTTTCGCGACCTATGCCAACCTTGCCATGACGCACTATTAAGAACTACAAGCCATTGTTTATGCTGCGCCAGTGAATTTAGCAACAGCTTGTTAATACAATCTTTATGCGGAAAATGCCAAAACAAACACCCAGCTTTTGAAAAAACCTATGCCCCTTTTACCCACCAAGGAGCCATTCGTCACCTGATTGCCCAGCTAAAATTCAACCGCACATACAAATACTCGCGTCTATTAGGACAATTACTAGCTGAATATATACAAAAAGAAGCTGACCACTTACCTGAACTGATTATCCCCGTGCCTTTGCACCCACAACGTTATCGACGACGCGGATTTAACCAAACCTTAGAAATAGGTAAAATAGTTGCTCATGAATTAGCAATACCAATTGATAGTACCAGCTGTCAACGTCAAAAAAACACCGAAAAACAATCCAACCTGACTGGTAAACAACGACATAAAAACATCAGAAATGCGTTTAAAGTACTTACCCCACCAACGGCCACCCATATTGCCATTATTGACGATGTCATGACCACAGGCGCTACCGTTAATGAGCTCGCTAAAACCTTAAAGGCTGCCAACAAAGAGATAGAACGTATTGATATTTGGGTATGTGCACGCGCGCAATTTCATTAGCAAGCTATACGCTTCTTTCAATTTTTATGCTAGCCAAAAGGTGCAATTTATAATCTCTATTTTTTCAATGACTGATCGTCAAATTATTATTAATATCTCGACTCTGACAAATCAATGCATTACTAGCAAAGTCTTGAGGGCCTTTTGCCAACCTATCGTAAAGAACAACATTGACTGTTGCCGCCAAGTTCATACAGCCAATCGTTGGCACATAGATAACATCATCTGCATTATCGATAAGTTCTTGGCTGATTGAGCCATCTTCGGGGCCAAAAATATATATAACATTATCTGGGTGCCTATATTCAGGTAATGAAATAGCATGTTCTACAAACTCAACACATACTCTTTTCATACCCTTCGGCATACTCTCCATAAGACAACTTACCGAAGATAATGGAATTTGCTGACTAACTTTACGCCCCATATCCACCGAGCCAGTCTTTAAATTTAAGGCTCGCAGATAACGCTCTCCAGTATATACAACACTATCAATGCGAAAATTTCCCGCAGCGCGCATCACCGAACCTACATTTTCTGGACTTTTCGGGTTTATCAAACCAATATTTACACTAATATTTTTCATTTACTTACCCTTAAAAATGAGGCATAAAAAAAGAGCCATAAAGCCCCTTTCTTATCTTACCAGCAAAGGAGTCAATACTCTTTATGGTAAGTTTGCACACTTTGGTCTCCCTCTTTTTGCATATCCAACTTTCATGCCCAATAATTTTTCTACTTCTAATTTGAACCTCTCATTTCCAAGAGGCGTTCCTGTTTGGACTGCTGAACGCAAATCATTTATTAACGAAGAATCCAATACTTGTTTAAAGCTTGCTCGGTAATATTCAACTCTTTTATCTTTCTCTTTATCTATCGCTAGATAAACTTCATGCGGTCTAATTAATGAGTTCTTTTCACCATAAGCATTACAAGCATAACTCGACCATTTCCATTCTTCCGGTTTTTTGACCATAGTATTCCCCGTATTTTGGCTAGCATTTTTATTGAAAAATGCTAGCCGTTTTTTTCGCACTGTATAAGAAATATGTTTTTTCTCCCATGCTTTAATATCAGCCTGAGATGTCTGTCTTAATGCCTGTGTTACGGCACTACCCGTCAACTTCCCGCACAATGCAGGGATAAGCAGCACTGTACGGTTCATGTCTGCCTGTGGACTTCTCTCAATAATATGCTTAAAGTTTCCAAAAAGCGATTCGATAATATCACTACTGACCAGTAAAGGGTGAGGCGTCAGTTTCTTCTGAAGCGCAAAGTGGTTCTTTAACCAAGTTTGTAAACACTTTTTTACTTTTGAGTTTCTCGGGAGTTTTCTTGAAAGTTCAAAACATCGTTTATAAGTGGTTTTATCAAGTCCGTTATTCTTAAGAATTTCCATCACTTGAGAAATGATTTTTGTCGTGGATGCAAACCGCATAATAAAGTCTTTTGATTGACTGAAGTGCGGGAATGCTTTGCGTAGCTTAGCTAGTTGACTCCCTTCTTCAGCTTGACCTTCGACAGCAAAAACATGTAACATCTTTTCAGCCCATTCCCCCAGCTTACCAATACTTTGAAAGCGTCCTTTGCTGCGTAATTTTGGAGGCATGAGAAAGGCGAGTTCAGTTTGCCGCATACATTTTGCTCCATGACTGATTAATGCAGTGAATCGTTTATAAATATCCAGTTTCTCAAATTGTGCTTTAAGCGCAGTGGCTATCGTATGACCTATATCATCAATCGTAGGTACCGGGACTTCTTGTTGATTTGACCATAGCCGAACACCTTTATTAAGGGTGGCATCTCTATCTTTTATGATGGCCAACGGTTTACCTGCACGATTAAAAATTTCTTCAAATTCAAGGTAAAGAGTATCGCCAGTGACTTTTTCGGAGATTGTGAGACCAATGCATTCACAGTCTTCCAGCCGAACGGCAGCTCCCCGTTTTGATAAGGTATCCACTTCAACTCGTAGAACAACCAAGGCTTTTTTAGTCCCTATATCAATAGAATGATCAATAATGGCAACCCAGGGTTTAGTGATTGCTTGTACTTGTGTCAGGCATCCTAATCCTAGGCGCAAACTCCAGTTGATCACAGAAGTAAAATGAGGGATCCAGCTGACTGCATAGTTTGTTTTTGACTTAAACAACTCAAGAATACGTGGAACGCTACGATAAGAAACAACGGCATTCAATGTTAGCAACACACAAAGAACACGTGTTTGATCTGCATCCTTTATATCAATAGGCGGCGAACGCTTTTCTACCTCAACAGGAGCCGTGGTTTTTACATTCTCCCCCTGTGTCAGGATAGTTGTCGCCCAAATTAATTTCATAACTAAACAGGGGGCGGTATGATGACAACAAATGGGAACTCAACATTATTCAAAGCAGTTTAAAGAAGCGATCATTAAAAAGCTGAATCAAAGTGAACTATCTCTCAGGCAGTTTGCCAAACAAGAAAGCATGAATCCTTCTACGCTTTATAAATGGAAAGAAGAATTTAAAATATCAGGATTGTCCGTGTCAAAAGAAATTCCCCCTGAACAATGGTCAGCGGAAGAAAAATTTGCAGTCGTTTTAGAAATAGCGACCTTATCTGAAATTGAAGTAAGCGAATATTGTCGAAGCAAAGGTTTGTATCCAGAGCAGATAAATACTTGGAAGCAAGCGTGCATAGCAGGTAATGTACGCCAGGCAGGTAACAAGAAGGCCCTGCAGGCAGCCACTAAATCCGATAAAAAACGGATAAAAGAGTTAGAAAAAGAGCTCAACAGAAAAGAAAAAGCCTTGGCAGAAACGGCAGCCTTACTGGTGCTTAGAAAAAAGTTCAATGCCTATTGGGGAGAAGACGAGGACAATTGACCTTACTCGCTGATAGGCAGCACTATGAAGAATTGATTAATGAAGCCATTTTGGCAGGCGCAAGAAAACATAAGGCTTGCGAGATCATAGGGCTATCAGTGCGGACGTTGCAGCGATGGCAATCCGAAGGTGAAATATCGGCAGATAAACGCCCGATGGCGAAGCGCCCGGAGCCCACCAACAAGCTAACCGCAGAGGAAAGGCAATTGATCATTGAAACCTGTAACTTGGAAGAGTTTTCTTCATTGCCGCCCAGTCAAATCGTACCGATATTGGCCGACAGAGGAGAATACATTGCTTCCGAATCAAGCTTTTACCGTGTATTAAAGGAAGAAGGCATGTTGCATCACAGAGGAAAGGCAAAGGTCAGAAATGGCCATAATAAACCGACAAGTTACACGGCCAAGAAAGCTAATGAAGTATGGAGCTGGGATATTAGTTATTTACCCACCACCGTCATAGGTCAGCATTATTACCTCTATATGATAGAAGACATATACAGTCGAAAAGTGGTTGGCTGGGAAGTGCATGCCAATGAAACGGGAGAACAGGCGGCAGAGTTGCTGGAGCGTAGCATTTGGTCAGAAAAATGCAGAAAACAGGATCTGGTTTTACACTCGGATAATGGTGCACCAATGAAGAGCCTTACCATGCAAGCAAAAATGCATGATTTGGGTGTCATTAGTTCCCGTAGTCGACCACGGGTCAGTAATGACAACCCGTATTCCGAATCATTATTTAGAACGGTAAAATATTGCCCGCGGTGGCCATCTGAAGGGTTTGATTCTTTAGAGGGCGCAAGACAATGGGTACAAGGTTTTGTGTATTGGTACAACAATGAGCATCGCCATAGTCGAATCAAATTTGTTACACCCAACCAAAGACATGAAGGGCTTGATGCTGAGATATTGAAGAAGCGAGAAGTGCTGTATCAACAAAAAAGAAATGAGCATCCAGAACGATGGTCTGGAGGTATAAGAAACTGGGAGCCGGAAGGTGCTGTGGAGCTAAATCCAGAGCAAAATAAAGAGGCTGCTTAAAAAATTTAGGCGACAACTGCCTTGAAAAACACCGTTCTCTGCACCTCTTTTCACATTACAATGGTGTTTTTTTTACCTCAAGTGCCTGTTGTTTCAACTCAAGATTTTCTTGCTTAAGTTCTGCAATTTTTTTGAGATGACGTTGTTTTGTTTTTTTGAATTCTCGTATTTCGTAGCGGCATTCAATCGTTGTGCGTTTCCAGTTGTCGCGGCTGTGTATGATTTTTGATAGTTGAACCATCGGTTGGAGATGTCTCACACTTTATTTATGGGACTTTTGTCCCCAGATAATTAATTATCAAGTTAGATTAAATATAATCCATAACATAATAAACCTCAATGAGAAATATAACTGAATTATGGTAAAGTTAATGCTTCAAAATAGCTGTAAGTGATTGATGATTCAATAAATGAGGCAAATTAAAGAGCTGAACCGAAGCGACATATCGCTTTTTAATCGGGATGTGTGTTTCAAGGTATTGAATTTTATGACCATTTAAAATTTTTATGCTATATTTCGACAGCCTAGTACTGACCCCTTTTCTTCTGGGTAGAATCAATCATTACTGACCAATCCCCCCACAGATGGTTCTGGGTTACGTTTAATGGAGTGTGTTCGTTTGCGTATTAAGGATATTGATATTGACCGAGAACGCTTACATATTTTGGGGAAGGGGGATAAGTGGCGTAGTACTATTTTAGCTAAGCCTGTTATTGGATTGTTAGAGGCTCAAATTGAGAGGGTAAGACAATTACATCAGCAAGATTTAGAAGCGGGATATGGAGAGGTTTATATGCCTAATGCATTGGCGAGAAAGTACAAAAATGCTAAAAAAGAATTTGCTTGGCAATATGTATTTCCTGCAAAAAAATACTCTATTGATCCTCGCAGTGGGAGCGAAAGGCGGCATCATGTTATGGAATCTGGGCTGCAAAAAGCGGTTAAAAAATCAGCTCGTTTGGCAAAAATTGATAAGCAAGTGACTTGTCATACTTTACGACATAGTTTTGCGACAGCTATGCTTGAAAATGGTGTTAATATTCGCATTTTACAAGAGCTGTTGGGGCATGCTGATGTTAAAACTACGGAGATTTATACGCATGTGATGGATAAGGATATTTCCCAGGTCTCCAGCCCTCTTGATCTTTTAGGAGGATAGGAAAGCATACACGACTCTTTTTTTTCTTTAGCTGCCCAATACCAAACTAAAAAAGGGGGACAGACACCTTTGATAAAAAATACCTACTTACATAACCTGAGTTTGGGGTTTTAATTACCAAACATAAAAAAAGAGCCATAAAGGCCCTTTCTTATCTTTACTGAATAAAAAAACTAGTAAAACTAATCTTCTTTATCAACTTCTTTCATGCTTAGTCTTACACGACCTTGACGATCAATTTCTAAAACTTTAACGCGAACAACATCACCTTCCGATAATTTGTCACTCACTTTATCAACATGCTCATTAGTGATTTGTGAAATATGTACTAAACCATCTTTACCTGGCAGAATAGTTACAAAAGCACCAAAGTCCATTAAGCGAACGACTTTACCTTCATAAATTTTACCCACTTCTACTTCAGCAGTAATTTCTTCGATGATTTTCTTGGCTGCTTCACCAGCTGCTCTGTCTACAGATGAAACATTCACAACACCATCATCAGTCAAATCAACAGTAGCACCTGTTTCTTCGGTAATACCACGAATAGTCGCACCACCTTTACCAATGACTTCACGGATTTTGCTTGGGTCAATTTTAAAAGTAATGATTCTAGGTGCATAATCTGACATTTCTTCACGCGTTGAAGACAATGCCTTATTCATTTCACCTAAGATATGCAAACGACCTGCTTTTGCTTGCTCTAAAGCAGCACCCATGATTTCAGAAGTGATACCCTCAATTTTGATATCCATTTGCAAAGCAGTAATTCCTTCTGCAGAACCTGCCACTTTAAAATCCATATCACCCAAGTGATCTTCATCACCCATGATGTCAGACAATACTGCAAATTCATCGCCTTCTTTAATTAAGCCCATAGCAATACCAGCTACTGGTGCTTTAATAGGCACACCTGCATCCATTAGTGCCAGACTTGTACCACAAACAGAAGCCATAGAGCTAGAACCATTTGATTCGGTAATTTCCGACACAACACGTAGTGTATATGGAAATTCTGTCATATCAGGCATCACTGCAGCAACACCACGCTTTGCTAAACGACCATGACCAATTTCACGACGTTTAGGCGAGCCAACAAAGCCTGTCTCCCCAACACTGTATGGAGGAAAATTATAGTGCAACATGAATGGCTCTTTATATTCACCTGCCAAAGCATCAATAATTTGTGCATCACGCTCAGTACCTAGCGTTGCTACTACTAATGCTTGCGTTTCTCCACGGGTAAATAATGCAGAACCGTGTGTGCGAGGTAATACACCCGTCCGTACAGCGATAGGTCTAACCACATCTAAATCACGGCCATCAATACGTCTTCTATCTGTCAAAATCGCAGTACGTACCACACGCTTTTCGATTTCTTCAATAATGTCACGGATATCAGACTCAGCATATTGATCATCAGCAGTTAATTGCTCAACAACAGCTGCTCTAATCTCACTTAACTTATCTTGGCGAACTAATTTTTCAGCAATTTGATAGGCAGATTTAATTGATTCTTCAACTTCTGCAACAACTTTAGCTTCTAACTCTGTATCAGCAACTGGTGCTTCCCACTGATATAAAGGTGTATTCACTTCAGCTGCAAATTCATTAATGGCAGTAATGGCCACTTGCAATTGCTCATGCCCGAATAACACCGAACCCAACATGATTTCTTCAGCTAAGTTATCAGCTTCTGATTCCACCATCAAAACCGCTTGATCAGTACCAGCAACAACTAAATCCAATAATGAATCTGCTAATTGCTCTTTACTTGGGTTTAACAGATATTCGCCATCTTTATAACCAACACGAGCAGCACCAATAGGACCATTAAAAGGTAAGCCTGAAACAGCTAAAGCAGCTGACGCACCCAATAATGCAGGAATTTCAGGATCAACATCAGGATTTAATGAAACAACGGTAATAATAATTTGAACTTCGTTAGTATACCCATTTGGGAATAATGGACGAATCGGTCTATCAATTAAGCGCGATGTTAAAGTTTCTGTTTCTGAAGGGCGACCTTCACGTTTAAAAAATCCCCCAGGGATTTTACCAGCGGCATACGCCTTTTCTTGATAGTTAACAGTTAATGGAAAAAAGTCTCCGCCTTTAGCTTCTTTTTTACCAACTACTGATACTAAAAGCGATGTACCTTCGACATCAATCATGACTGCACCGCTTGTTTGGCGGGCAATTTCACCTGTTTCAATGCTGACTAATTGTTGACCGTATTGAAATTCTTTTCTGATTGGTTTCAGATTCACTATTATTTTTCCTTCGTTTTAAAAATTGGAATGTGGTTATGCAATCCAAGAATAAGGCAATAAAAAAGCGGTCGAAAACGACCGCTTTTTTATTAATAACTTATTTACGTAAGCCTAGACGTGCAATTAAAGACTTATAACGCTCTACATCTTTTCTTTTCAAATAATCCAACAACTTACGACGCTGGTTAACCATTCTTAAAAGTCCACGACGCGAGTGGTTATCTTTTTTATGCTCGGCAAAGTGTGGTGCTAAATGAAGAATGTGGGCAGTTAATAAAGCAACTTGTACTTCTGATGAACCAGTATCAGTATCAGTTAAACGATATTCTTCAACAACTGCTTTTTTTTGTTCTGCTGTAAATGGCATTTTAATCCCTATGATTAATAATATTGAGCCGAGGCTCTGGTTAATGCGTCTCCACGATAGGGTGTAGAAACACGAAAATTTTTTTTAAGGTTTGTTTAAATCAGTTTTTAAATTAAACAATTTTCTGGGCTGTATTTTATCATCCATTAAGATTTCACCCAAGCCTAAAAACTGTTTATCATGGTACAAACGGCACATACCTTGATTCTCTGCACTAAACTGACTCGCTATTTGCTGCCCTTGTTGCACCAAGCCAGCCTCAAATTGCGAAATATGCATAGCAGGAAAATCTTGTAATGGCTGATCCACAGCAATCATAATAGCCTGCATTGCCGCATCCGACTCCATCTCCTGCAACTCTTCAATAGCATGTGCATCCGCTAAAGAAAATTGCCCTGCTGCTGTACGCCTTAATTCCTTTACCGTACCACCACAGCCTAGTTTATGACCTATATCTTCAGCAAGCGTTCTAATATAGGTTCCTTTCGAACAACGCACATCCAGAGTGAGTAAATTTTCTTTAAAATCAAGACACTCAATGGCATAAATCGTTATATTACGCGCTTTACGCTCAATAGTAATGCCTTCACGAGCAAGCTCGTACAGCTTTTTACCATTCACTTTTAAAGCAGAATACATCGGCGGCACTTGCTCAATTTCACCCACAAAAGAATCCAAACAAGCCTGTAGTTGCACCTGACTAACCTCAGGCACCGCTTTTTCCTCTATGACCGAACCTTCAATATCCCCCGTATCAGTCATGACACCCAACTGAATAACCGTTTGATATTGCTTATCATCAGCCAGCATATAGGCAGAAACCTTGGTAGCCTCTCCCAAGCAAATAGGCAGCAACCCTGTTGCCAAAGGATCTAAACTGCCAGTATGCCCTGCTTTATTAGCATTATAAAGGCGCTTCACTTCCTGCAAAGCCTTATTAGAACTAATCCCTTGGCGCTTATCTAGCAATACAATACCATGAATATCACGGCCCTTTTTACGTCTTGCCATGCGCCCTAATCATCACTCTTTGATGGTGAATCAGATAACAACTCAGAAACTCGCATCCCTGTTTCAAAAGAATTATCGTAATAAAACTTAATATAAGGCACACTTCTTAACCGCATGCGATGCCCCATTTCAGAACGAATATAAGGTACCGCATCATTCAACCAGCCAAGATTGTCCTTTTGCCCTTGCTCATCAGCCCCTAGTACAGTGATATATATTTTAGCCGTTGCTAAGTCTTTACTTAGCTCAACTTCATTAACAGTAACAAAACCAATACGCGGATCTTTAATACCCTGCTGCAAAATTAAGGCCAACTCTTTCTGCATCTGCGAAGCAACTCGCGCACTGCGACTAAACTCTCTAGCCATTATAGTTCACGCTGCACTTCAAAACGCTCAAAGACCTCAATCTGATCACCGACTTTAACATCATTATAATTTTTCACGCCGACACCACATTCCATGCCCATTTTGACCTCATTAGCATCATCTTTAAAACGACGTAGTGATTCTAATTGCCCCTCATAAATGACTACATTATCACGTAGAACACGAATAGGTAAATTACGCTTAACAAAGCCATCAATTACCATACAGCCTGCAATAGAACCAAACTTAGGTGAACGGAATACATCACGCACTTCCGCCAGGCCAACAATTTTCTCTTTGATTTCAGGTGATAACATACCGCTAAGTGATTTTTTCACTTCATCAATCGCATCATAAATTACACTGTAATAATGTAAATCAATATCTTTTTCAGCAATTAATTTTCTAGCCGTTGTATCTGCACGCACATTAAAACCAATCAAGACAGCAGCAGAAGCCAATGCTAAGTTAGCATCACCTTCATTAATACCCCCTACACCGCCATAAACAACCTTAACAGATACTTCGTCGGTTGAGAGTTTAATTAATGACTCACGCAAAGCTTCCAAACTACCTTGCACATCCGTTTTAATAATAACATTTAAAGTAGAAGTTTCGCCCGCCGCCATTCTGGAAAAGACCTCTTCCATCTTCGCCGCTTGCTGTGCAGCAACACGCGAAGATTTATGCTTATCTTCTCTATGCTCGGCCAATTCCCTTGCAGCTCTTTCATTAGTCACTACAACAAAATCATCACCCGCATTTGGCGTACCAGACAAACCAAGAATTTCGACTGGCGCAGAAGGCCCCGCTTGTTTAAGTTTAGTACCGCTTTCATTAAACATGGCACGTATCCGACCATATTCGTGACCACACAATACAATCTGACCCTGCTCTAAAGTACCTTTTTGTACCATAATTGTTGCAACAGCACCACGACCTTTATCCAGCCTTGATTCAATTACCAACCCTGATGCCTTACCTTCACTTGGTGCTTTCAATTCTAGAATTTCAGCCTGTAGAATCAAGGATTCGATTAACTCATCGACCCCCTCACCCGTTTTAGCTGAAACTTTCAGAAATTGCACATCTCCGCCCCACTCTTCAGGCACAACATTAATAGTCGCTAATTCCTGCATAACTTTCTCAGGGTTTGCCTCGACCTTATCAATTTTATTGATGGCAATAATCATCGGCACATTTGCTGCACGCGCATGTTCAACCGCTTCTTTAGTTTGCGGCATGACACCATCATCAGCAGCTACTACAACAATAACGACATCGGTAACATCAGCTCCACGTGCTCGCATAGCGGTGAATGCAGCATGCCCTGGTGTATCTAGGAAAGTTACCGCGCCATGGTCGGTTTTAACCTGATAAGCCCCAATATGCTGGGTAATCCCACCAGCCTCACCTGAGGCAACGCGTGTTTCACGAATGTAATCTAATAATGAAGTTTTACCGTGATCAACATGCCCCATAATGGTAACAATAGGTGCCCTTGGAAATTCTTCACGATCATCATCTTCAGTATGCTCTGCCAGCATATCTGTTTCATGATCTTCTTCGTTGGTCATAACAGCGGTATGCCCCATTTCCTCAACTAGGATAACCGCCGTTTCTTGGTCAATACTTTGGTTAATCGTTGACATAATGCCTAGCTTCATCAAGTGCTTAATCACCTCAGCGGCTTTAACACTCATTTTCTGAGCTAACTCGGAAACAATAATGTTTTCTGGAATGGAAACTTCCTTGGCAACAACTTCAGTCGGCATCTCAAATGCATGCTTAGTATCAGCAGAAAATTGCTGCTCTTGCCTACCCCGACCTTTACGTCCTTTTTTACCATAATGAGCTTTACCACCACCTGCAGGCTTATCCGCTCTTCTATGTACCGTTGCAGCTTTCTCTGCTGGCTTTGCTCTACCACCAGCACCTCCAGGCCTATTAGGTGCTCCAGCTGGCCTTCTAGCGCCGCCGCCCTTCTTCTCAGCTGCCGCTTTTTTAGCTGCAGCTTGTTTTCTTACTTTTTCAGCATTACGCTCAACTGAAGCCTCTAGCCTTTTTGCCTTTTCAGCCACAAGGCGCTCAGCTTCTACTGCCTTTTCTTTTTTAGCACGCTCAGCAATCGCCTCATCTTCCAGTTTTTTCTGAGCCGCTAACTTAGCCTCCAACTCAGCCTTCTCTCTGGCGGATGCCTCTCTGTGCAACTGCTCTTCAGCTTCCTGCTTTTTAGCACGCTCATCCAAATCTTTCTTAACGCGCTCTAACTCAACTCGCTCTTCATCCGACATAGCTTCTTCACGCTTTATATAAGTCTTTTTCTTATTGACTTGAATATTAATCGTCTTAGTATCTTTACCTGGAGTCGTTCCTTGCTTCAAACTAGTCACGGTACGGCGCTTTAAAGTCACCTTTTTAGCGGTACCTTCACCTTCACCCTCACCTTTGCCGTGTAATTTTCTTAAATGCGCGAGCAAAGTCATCTTTTCATCTTCATTAACCAGATCATCAGCTGTATGCGCAGAAATACCCGCTTCTTTCATTTGCTCTAATAATCGGTCCAGAGGTATACCTACTATACCAGCTAATTCTTTTACTGATTTATCACTCATTTTTCGCCCTCACCGTTATCATTAGCAAACCAAGGTTCGCGTGCTTTCATAATTAATTTAGCTGCCAGCTCTTCATTTACTTCTGAAATATCAAGCAAATCATCCACTGCCTGCTCAGCCAAATCATCCATTGTTATTATGCCCTTGGCTGCCAACTCATGCGCCAGTTCTTCAGACATGCCCTCCATAGCCAATAAATCTTCTGCAGGCTCTGCCGTCTCTATTTCTTCTTCAGAGGCAATGGCACTGATCAAAAGCATATCTTTAGCACGTGAGCGCAAAGTTTCTACTAATTCAGCATCAAACCCATCAATTTCCAACATTTCACTACTAGGAACATACGCAATTTCTTCAACTGAGTTAAAACCAACCTCAACCAAGACAGTCGCAATATCAGAGTCAACATTCAACTGCTTTTTAAACTCTTCAGTCAACTTAGTTAATTCTTCCTCAGTATCCTTGTTAACTTCATCTGCATCCTTGACATTCAACTCCCATCCCGTCAATTCAGTTGCCAAGCGCACATTCTGCCCACCACGGCCAATTGCCTGCGATAAACTATCTGAGGAAACTGCAATATCCATTGTATGCTTATCTTCATCAACAACGATTGATTCAATTTCAGCAGGTGCCATAGAGTTGATAACAAACTGAGCATCATTTTCATTCCATAAAATGATGTCGACTCGCTCGCCATTTAACTCATTGGAAATTGTTTGTACTCTAGAGCCACGCATTCCCACACAAGCACCTACAGGGTCAATCCGCGGGTCATTACTCCGCACGGCAACTTTTGCTCTTGAACCTGGGTCACGAGCCGCCCCCAGCAGATCAATCATACCCTCACCCACCTCAGGTATCTCCAACCTAAATAAAGCTAGCAACAGTTCAGGTGCAGTACGACTAACAAATAACTGTGGCCCACGTACCTCCGTGCGCACTTCTTTTAGATAACCACGAATTCGGTCACCAACGCGAACCGTTTCCCGCGGGATCATTTGATCTCTTGCAATAAAGGCATCCGCATTACCACCAAGATCAATATAGACATTTCCTTTTTCAATACGCTTAATAACACCAGTAACCAACTCACCTACTCTATCTATGTAGGCATCTGCTACCTTCTTACGCTCTGCTTCACGTACCTTATGAATAATAACCTGTTTAGCTGATTGCGCAGATATGCGACCAAATTCAACTGACTCAATTTCATCTTCAATAAAGTCATCCACTTCTATACTAGGCTCATCTATTTGAGCCGCTTGTAATGAGATTTGTGTTGTAGGAAATTCTAACCCACCTGGAAACTCATCACTTTCATTCACAACCTGCCAACGCCTGTACGTCGTGTATCCACCAGTCAAACGGTCAATAATAACGCGCGCTTTAATAGGAAATTCATAGCTTGACACTGTTGCACTTTCCAATGCTGTCTCAATTGCTTCAAAAATAATTTCTTTATCAATATCTTTTTCATTTGAAAAAACATCAACAACCAACAAAACTTCTTTATTTGCCATCAAGACCTCCTTACATTGAATAGTCTGGCTCAAGCCGCGCTTTCGACATAGCTTGAAATGGAACCCTATAAACCTGACCATCCTGCTGAAGATAAACTTTGCCATCCTCAACTTTTTCGATCAAACCTGTTATTTTTCGTCTACCATCTACGGGCTTAAATAGGTTAACTTGTACGATAGAACCAATAAACTGTTCAAATTGCTGTAATTTAAAAAGCGGCCTATCCATACCAGGCGATGAAACCTCCAAGTTATACTCACCAGCAATAGGATCATCCACATCTAATACCCCACTCACCTGATGACTTACCTTAGTGCAGTCCTCCATCCCAACACCCTGCTCAGCATCAATATAAATACGCAGAAACCCATGTTGCGGATGTGAACTAAATTCAACTCCCACACACTCATAACCCAAGCCTTCTACGACTGGCTCTATTAATTCAAGCAAATGTTCAGGAGCTTGCTTCATTACGCCTCACTTTCTTACACACATAAAAAAAGAGGCTAAAGCCCCTTACATATAAATCCGATATAATACTTCTTGTCCAGAAGCTAGAAACATAAAAGCCCCTAAAAAGGGGCCTTTAAATATCTGGTAGCGGGGGCAGGATTTGAACCTACGACCTTCGGGTTATGAGCCCGACGAGCTACCAAGCTGCTCCACCCCGCGATTGATTTGACTTATTATACTGACTATCTTAATTCGCGCAAGTTTTATTTTAAATTAATTTAAATACATCAATATAAAACCTGCAAATACACCAGCAATCACATCATCCAGCATAATTCCAAGACCACCAGACACCTTCTGATCCGCCCACTTAATAGGCCACGGCTTGATAATGTCAAATATTCTAAATAAAACAAACCCTATCAATACATTCTGCCAAGAAAAGCTCACAAACCACATAGTAATTAAAAAACCGGCGATCTCATCCCAGACTATTCCGCCAAAATCATGCTCACCCAACTTTTCCGCAGCTTGCCCACAAATCCAAACCCCCACAGCGGAACACAACACCGTCACAATGGTATAAATCAAAATATTAGTTTGTACCAATAGCAAATAAATAGGTACGGCCGCTAAAGTCCCAAATGTCCCAGGTGCTTTTTTTGCCAACCCTGAACCAAAGCCAAAAGCAAGACACAAAACTGGATCCGACATAACTTGCCGTACAGTCAATTGATTCTTTCCTACTGTCATCATCAATAACTACCTTTCATTTAAAATGCTCAAAACCACCACCTAAAAACTCAGACTCAACACCATTCCGCACCAGCCGCAAACCTTTCTCTGCCTCAATCACGCCAATACAAGTACATGCAATATTTAACTGCCCAGCCTTATCGGGGGAAATACTAAAGCATAACTCATAATCATCTCCCGCCACAAGCGGCAACTGCCAATCCTTAGTCTTATCTATATACTCTCTAACACTCGCAGAAATAGGTAATTTCCGATAGTCCAAGCGCGCACCCACACCACTTTGATTTAAAATATGCCCTAAGTCTGCAGCCAAACCATCAGAAATATCCACACAGGCATTAGCTAAGTCACGCAAAACCAAACCCTCATCAATACGCGGCTCAGGAAGATCAAATCGCTGCAAGGCATAAATATCATCAGCACAACTATAACCCTGCCTAAGCTTCAAACCTAAACCTGCATCACCAATACTACCTGTCACATAAACCAGATCTCCCACCTGAGCAGCCGAACGTTTTAATGCCCTCCCTTTGGGCACTACACCCATCGCCTGAATGGTAAGTGTTAATGGACCGGAAGTCGTATCTCCACCAATCAAGTCAATTGCATACTTATCAGCCAAAGCAAACATGCCTTTAGCAAATGCTTGCAACCAGACCAAGTCAACTTCAGGTAATGTTAATGCCAAAGTAACCGCAGTCGGCTCCGCCCCCATGCTTGCCAAATCACTTAAATTAACCGCCAACAACTTATACCCTAAATACTCCGGATCTACATCAGGAAAAAAATGCACGCTTTCCACCATAGTATCTGCTGTAATAGCTAAATCGCACCCCTCTGGCACCGACAATAACGCACAATCATCACCCACTGATAATTGCGTATTTTTATGCCTTGCGGGACGAGTAAAGCACTTCTTTATGATATCAAATTCCATTACCACCATAACCTCAATCGCTTACTGACCCTGTAACTGCTGCAAAGCCCTTTCATGCTCTTTTATCTTTTCTTCCATCTCCAAGAACTGGTCATTTATCACTGCAGGCCGAGCAACATTATTTAATTTATCAGCAGAGCCTTCAACTTTCCGTAACTGAAAATGAGCAGACTCATCCGACACCTCCACCGCTGCCGATTTCCTCTGTACAGCTATGTCACGCATCTGCTGCTCAGCACGCAATTTATTCTGCATAGTCGCAGTATTTAACTGCTCAAATGCACCATCCGACTCCTTAGCGCGCAACTGCTCATGCTGCCGCAAACTCTGCTCTGCCACATAATTACCTTTCACTAAAAATTTCGTAGACGCATTTTTAGGGCAAGTTCCTGCCTTATAAATTACCTTACCATTTAGCTCACATTTGGTAATAGCCGATACAGGCCCTACAAAGCCTAAAAATACAACAAAAATAACACCACGCATGCCAACTTCCCCTTATACCCTTATTACAAAGCACTTTAGCATAGAACCCAATTACCCCTGTATGTAAAATCAGTTCTCACAGAGCTCCTCTGCAAGCCTAGATAGCAGAGCCATTCTTTATGAATTCAAAACACCTCACACCTTAAGGAGTCAAAAATTTATACACAGCAACACCAACAATCAAAATAGCAACCAACCCCCAACCAATAAAATCCATATATTCGCGCAACTTTACCTCAAAACGCTCCCCACCCCAGGCCAACAAACCAGCCACCAAAAAGAAGCGCAAGCCACGCCCAACAAATGAAGCCAACACAAACGGTAAAAAAACCATTGATAAAGCACCTGCCGCAATAGTAAATACTTTATAGGGTATAGGAGAAAACCCAGCAATAAAAACCGCCCAGAAGCCCCATTGCTCAAACCACTGCTCTGCCAACTGATACTTAGCCCAATAATGCGAGCCCTGCAACCACGGCTGAATCAAATCAAAAGCAAAAAAACCAATTGCATAGCCAAACATCCCACCAAAAACTGATGCAATCGTGGTAATCAACGCCAAACGCCACGCTTTGGATTGTTCGGCCAAAACCATTGGCGCCAACATTACATCAGGTGGCACAGGAAAAAATGAAGATTCAGCAAAACTTAATGCCGCCAAATATTTTGCTGCATGACGGTGTTTTGACCACCGAATAGCTTTATCGTATAACTTTTTAAACATAATGTTATCATTTCAAAAATAGCGCAACCTAGTAACAACAGGATACTTAGGAATGAGACTTAAAACACACACCCTCTTAGGCCGAGCTCTTCACTCCGCCCAAATCACCTCTTACCAGACAAAAAAGGCACAAAGCTAACTGGCTCCAAACATTCGACATCATAACCTGATTCAGTACGAATCACCCGCTGCAACTCCTGTTGACCACGCTCTTTACCAATAGGTATTAACATAATTCCGCCAACTGCCATTTGCTGCAAAAGTGCCTCAGGGATTTCAGGAGGCGCCGCTGCAACCAAGATTCCATCAAAAGGCGCTTTTTCAGGCCACCCCCAACCACCATCACTATATAAATAGCTTACATTACGTATTTGCAAATCCCATAACCTATCTTTAGCTTTCTTATGTAAGGGCTGAATACGCTCTACCGAATTCACATAATCAACCAATTGAGCTAAAACTGCAGTTTGATAGCCACAGCCCGTCCCTATCTCCAAAACATTTTTTAAATGACTATGCTCCACCAACAACTCCGTCATTTTGGCAACAATATAAGGCTGTGAAATGGTCTGACCATGACCAATAGGAAGAGCAGTATCCTCATAAGCCCTACTAGCCAACGCATCATCCATAAATAAATGCCTAGGGACATTGCGCATCGCATCTAAAATTTTATGACTAGTAATACCTTGCTCAATTAAACGCGTAATCATACGCTCTCGAGTACGCATTGAGGTCATACCTATACCATCAGTGTGCATCGCTCTCATTCCGGCAACCATCCCTTTAAGGCATCAAGCGCATCATAGCGCGTTAAGTCTAATTGTAAGGGTGTCACAGAAACATAGCCTTGACTCACTGCATAAAAATCTGTCCCCGGCCCCGCATCCTGCTCTGTTCCTGGCGGCCCCACCCAAAAAATTTCTCGCCCCCGTGGATCCTGACTCCTAATAACTGGTTCAGCCTTATGCCTCTGCCCCAATCGAACAGACTGAAAACCTTTAATATCCGCCCAAGACAAATCAGGAACATTCACATTTAAAATAATATCTTTATCTAATGGCTGATCTAACAAGCGCTGTAAAATTACTCTCGCTACCATTACACCCGTATCAAAATGCTGAGGATCACTGCTTACCATTGAAATTGCCACTGCAGGCAAGCCCAGAAAACGCCCTTCAGTCGCTGCAGCAACAGTACCAGAATACAACACATCATCCCCTAAATTAGCACCATGATTGATACCTGCAAACACCATATCAGGCTCAGTTTTTAACAACCCCGTAATCGCCAAATGCACACAATCAGTTGGCGTACCATCCACCTTAATATAGCCATTATCCATTTTCTCTGCACGCAAAGGCATTTCCAAGGTCAAAGAATTACTGGCTGCACTTCGATTTTTATCAGGCGCGACTACCGAAATATCAGCAAACCCTTGCAAGCCACCAGCCAATGCAATCAAGCCTGGCGCCAAATACCCATCATCATTACTTAGTAGAATATGCATTACTTATCGCTTAACCACATTAAATTCTATAAAATTGACTATATTAGCAATTAAACCTGTAAAAAACAGCTCACGTGACCAAAAAACCCGCAAAAAAAGAAGATAACCACTTATTTCAGGATACTATCGGCAAAGTAACACCCGTAAAAGCGGATAAACACCCGCTAATGCCAGCACAAAAACCAAAACCCTACCCCAAGAAAGCAGGCTTACAATTATCTGATAAATTAGTGCGCCCACAAACTGGATCAATCAATGCCTTACAAACTGAAGATACACTTAGCTACACAGCAGAAGGCCTGCAAAATAATGTCCTTAAAAAAATGCGCCGCGGCCATTTTGGTTTAGATGCAGAGCTAGACTTGCACGGACTTACCAGCAACCAAGCGAAACGTGAACTAATTAAGTTTTTACATTTTTGTGAGCAAGATGGCTGCCGCTGTGTACGCATTATTCATGGCAAAGGCTACCGCTCGACCAATAACCAGCCAGTACTAAAAAATGATGTCAATTTATGGCTCAGACAACACCAAGAAGTACAGGCTTTTTGCTCCACCGCTCAAAAAGATGGCGGCGCAGGTGCTGTCCTGGTACTTTTACGCCTGTCTGGCAAATATGACGATCAAGAAGATACCGAGTACTAAGCGATACCAAACAAAAGGCATCATACCGATTTTATGCAGCAACCTCAAAAACCAAGCAATACTCAGATAAGCTACTAACGCTGAAACTGCCGCCCCGATAAACATAAAATCCCAAATGACAGTAATATCTGATTGATATAACTCCAACGCCTTCAAAGACCCTGCCAACGCAATCACAGGAATAGATAATAAAAAGGAAAATTTAGCAGCAGATTCACGCTTTAGCCCGAATAACAAACCTGCAGTAATGGTAATACCAGATCGAGATGTCCCTGGAATCAATGCAAGTGCCTGAAACAAGCCCACTAAAATAGCATCCATCAAAGTGATAGTATCACGCTGCTCCTTAGCGCGTTTTTCAGCCCACCATAACAACAAAGCAAATACGATAGTAGCTGCGGCAATCACTAATGGTGAGCGCAAAGCCTCTTGCAACTCATCACTTAAACTAATGCCAACCAGCCCAACTGGAATCGTACCAAAACCAACATACCAAGCTAATTTTGCCTCCTCAGTAAAACCCTTACCTACTATGGAACCAAACCATGCACTCATAATTTTAGCCAAATCCTTACGATAATATAATACTACCGCAGTCAGAGTCCCGACATGCACAGCAACATCAAATGCCAACCCCTGATCCTCCCAACCGACAATAACAGGCAATAAAATCAAATGTGCCGAACTAGAAATAGGTAAAAACTCAGTCAGTCCTTGTAAAATAGCTAAAGCAATTGCTTGAAAAATATCCATTAATGAAAGCCTTGGTAAAGTAAAAAATTTATAAAAAAGAGTGATAATAAAAAGTGGTAATATAATCAATCATTTTACCTTTATTAATACCTCAGTTATCAACTTTATGAATAAAAAAATACTATCACTCAGCAGCATAGCACTTAGCGCACTACTACTAACAGGCTGCTCAGTTTGCACCGACAAAGAAATAGAAATAACAGATACGACAACAGAAACTAGCACGACCATACAAAATGATTATCCAACACGCGACCGTGTTGATTACGTCTTTAACTGTATTGCTAAGCACGGTGGTAAATTAGACTATATTACTCAATATGCCTGCGGCTGCAAAATAGATAAAATTGCTGAAAAACTGACCTTTGCAGAGTATGAAGCAGCCTCCACATTCTCCATGCTTCGCAGTACTCCTGGGGAAAACGGCTCCGTTTTTCGTGACCCTCAACAGTCTAAAGATTTACGAAAACAACTAAAAGAAGCAGAGAAATATGCTGAACAGCAGTGCTTTATATAACTGAAGTTTCCAAAAAAATCATCAAGCCACCATGCGTAACAGTACGGCAATCAGTGGATTTATCGGGGAGTTGCTTGGTTTGGGGCAAACATGATTAAAATCCGGGTTCAATGCTGCCTCGGTAATGATGCGCCGCACGTCTGAAAAGGCAAAACTGGCGCGCCCTTTTACTTTGTGCCGACGCTCCGGATCCGCCTTTAAACGGTCGGCATAAATCCAGGTCAGCGTACTTGCCATCATACAAAAATTCAAATGATTGGTCACGGAATGCGCATTACGACACTGACTTTTTTGACTGCCGATGTCTTGTTTCAACTCCTTGAATCCTGATTCGATTTTCCATCTCGCACCATAAAACTCGATCATTTGCGTGACCGATAATGACAAGTCCGTGCTAAACAGTGCGATCCATTGCGTTTTACGAAAAACCCACACGACGCGTACTTTGCATTTTAAACTTTTCAGCATGACAATGCGTTCATGGGCAAGTACCGTACGCTGTTTGCCATAAAGAGTCACCTGATATTCGGCGGCTTCGTGACGAATGCATTTTGCCATTTCTGTTGCCGAACCCAAGCGCTGGCCATATTTTCGAGGTCTCCCTCGCTGCCCAGATTGTCTTGTCTCGGGAAGATCATATAAAACACTATTACAGCGCAGGCGCGACAGAATATCAAACAGACTGCCTACCTCTTTGCGTACGGGCTTTAACAAACCTGCATTGCCAAACCAACTATCGGTCACCGCGAGTATTTGCTTGCCGGAAAAATGATTTGCAACCCCGATGATCATCTGTGCAGCTTGGCCGATCTTGGTTTCAAACGACTGCAATCGACCTTTGATCTTCGCTCGATCGGATTGTGCATCAATCGCTTTCTGTGGAAGGTAGTGGCGAAAATCTAAAAACAAACAGGCCCAACGATTTTTTATTTGCTTGAGCAAACCGATGGCTACCACGTTTTGTGCCCATGGGTAGTCGCTTTGATTGGCTTTGGCCGCATGATCATAAATGGTTTCGCAACCAAAGATTTTTTTGCCCACTTTAGGGTTGATGAAATCATCCAGGGCAATTAATAATCGGTCGTCCGTTTCAGGGTTGTCGATCAGGTCCCAGGCTGTTTTCCATAAACCTTGCCACGGTAATTTGGTTGATGCCATGAATGTGTAAAATCGTTTCCGCTTGATATTGATACCGAACAGCGTTTCAAGGCTACGCCATAAATTGGAACTAATGGAGGAAGTAAACGGGACAATGATCGACAGTAGCGTATAGGCAAATAACGAGGCTCTTTCTTTGCCGAGCGTGGTTTCTGAAAAATGTGATTGAAGAGGAGAAAGAAGATCGCGTAAAATGAACATGAATAAGGCTTTTTTGTTTGTATAATCAATTTGTTAGCACTGTTTATTATACTACAAAATACAGCCTTATTCACTATCAACCTGTTGTTTTTAAAGTAATTTGTACTTAAATATTAGTAATTGCTAATATTTGGCTGACAAAAAACTGGGAAACCAAGCTCAGCGATATATGGACTGTATGATTTTAATTGGATCTTGCGTGCAATGTGGCAAACCCATTAATAAATGCCCCTATCCGCCTATATACCCCCCCTAAAAACTGGGAAACTTCAGTTATATAATAACCTCTAATATAAATACACGCATGAGCCCTACCTCAGGGCTCAACTCCCCCCAATAAAAAATTTTGGGTATGACAATTTTTTCGTGCTAATATTTTTTACTATGACGAAGGACTTTAGGTAATCAGGTACTTTTTTGATGATATAGCAGAAATATAGACATATTTGCATACCATAAGCCATTGATAATTCGCTTTATTGAGAATAAACGTTAGGAAATAAATGGCATAAAAAAAGAGCCATGAAAGCCCTTTCTATTAAAATAGTCAAAAATGATATTTGACTATTTTTCGTATTTGTTAAGATAATAATTACTTATCCAGAAATAATACACACCTGATTAAGTCAAATTTACCTATGTTATATTCTAGTTATAAATTAAATAACTTAATATAAATGGCGGAGAGGCAGTCCGCCAAACTACTATCCAAACAAAAATCATGCCATCTAATATTACATATAATAAACAATACCTTGAATATTAACTTGTTTCATATCATCTCATAGAATATCATATAACCGCATTAAAAAAGGTGGGATAAAAGGGGGGATAATTCATGAGGCAGCGGTTTAAATTATCGGCAATAGGTGTCAAAAAGAAAACAACAAAGGGAAAATTTTCTGATGGTGCCAACAACCTTTATCTGGAGGTTAAAGCCACCGGAAGTAAATCATGGATTTTTAGATACACACTCTTTAATAAACGAAAAGAAATGGGCTTAGGCTCATACCCAACCATTACTTTAGAAGCAGCAAGAAAAAAGGCCGCTCAGCTTTATGAAAAAGTAAAAACGGACCCAACCTATGACCCAATCCTTGTTAGGCAGAAAGAGTTAGCTCAAGCCAAAATGGAGCAACAGAAAAAAAACATTACCTTTAAATGGTGCTCAGAACAATATATTGCAGCAAAGACACCAGAATGGAAAAGCAAAAAAAGCCCGCAACAATGGACGAACACGCTCAATACTTATGCTCACCCCATATTAGGCGACCTCTCAATAAAAGACATTGAGACTTCCCACATAATTGCTGTTCTAAAACCAATATGGGAAACAAAAACTGAAACTGCCACAAGAGTAAGAGGAAGAATTGAAAACATTCTTTCTTGGGCTGCCGTACAAAAATATCGCCCGATTGAAAACCCTGCACTATGGAAAGGACACTTAGAAAATTTATTACCCAAACCTAATAAATTGAAAGCCGTAAAACATCATCAAGCCCTACCCTACAAAGAAATTCATACATTCATTATCAAGTTACGAACACATCAGTGCATTTCAGCCTATGCATTAGAAGTACTGATACTGACAGCAACACGAACTAGCGAGTTGATCGGGGCGTTATGGGATGAGATTAATTTTAACGACTGCACATGGACAATACCACCAGAACGAATGAAGGCAGAAAAGGAACCCCCCTGTGTCAGGATAGTTGTCGCCCAAATTAATTTCATAACTAAACAGGGGGCGGTATGATGACAACAAATGGGAACTCAACATTATTCAAAGCAGTTTAAAGAAGCGATCATTAAAAAGCTGAATCAAAGTGAACTATCTCTCAGGCAGTTTGCCAAACAAGAAAGCATGAATCCTTCTACGCTTTATAAATGGAAAGAAGAATTTAAAATATCAGGATTGTCCGTGTCAAAAGAAATTCCCCCTGAACAATGGTCAGCGGAAGAAAAATTTGCAGTCGTTTTAGAAATAGCGACCTTATCTGAAATTGAAGTAAGCGAATATTGTCGAAGCAAAGGTTTGTATCCAGAGCAGATAAATACTTGGAAGCAAGCGTGCATAGCAGGTAATGTACGCCAGGCAGGTAACAAGAAGGCCCTGCAGGCAGCCACTAAATCCGATAAAAAACGGATAAAAGAGTTAGAAAAAGAGCTCAACAGAAAAGAAAAAGCCTTGGCAGAAACGGCAGCCTTACTGGTGCTTAGAAAAAAGTTCAATGCCTATTGGGGAGAAGACGAGGACAATTGACCTTACTCGCTGATAGGCAGCACTATGAAGAATTGATTAATGAAGCCATTTTGGCAGGCGCAAGAAAACATAAGGCTTGCGAGATCATAGGGCTATCAGTGCGGACGTTGCAGCGATGGCAATCCGAAGGTGAAATATCGGCAGATAAACGCCCGATGGCGAAGCGCCCGGAGCCCACCAACAAGCTAACCGCAGAGGAAAGGCAATTGATCATTGAAACCTGTAACTTGGAAGAGTTTTCTTCATTGCCGCCCAGTCAAATCGTACCGATATTGGCCGACAGAGGAGAATACATTGCTTCCGAATCAAGCTTTTACCGTGTATTAAAGGAAGAAGGCATGTTGCATCACAGAGGAAAGGCAAAGGTCAGAAATGGCCATAATAAACCGACAAGTTACACGGCCAAGAAAGCTAATGAAGTATGGAGCTGGGATATTAGTTATTTACCCACCACCGTCATAGGTCAGCATTATTACCTCTATATGATAGAAGACATATACAGTCGAAAAGTGGTTGGCTGGGAAGTGCATGCCAATGAAACGGGAGAACAGGCGGCAGAGTTGCTGGAGCGTAGCATTTGGTCAGAAAAATGCAGAAAACAGGATCTGGTTTTACACTCGGATAATGGTGCACCAATGAAGAGCCTTACCATGCAAGCAAAAATGCATGATTTGGGTGTCATTAGTTCCCGTAGTCGACCACGGGTCAGTAATGACAACCCGTATTCCGAATCATTATTTAGAACGGTAAAATATTGCCCGCGGTGGCCATCTGAAGGGTTTGATTCTTTAGAGGGCGCAAGACAATGGGTACAAGGTTTTGTGTATTGGTACAACAATGAGCATCGCCATAGTCGAATCAAATTTGTTACACCCAACCAAAGACATGAAGGGCTTGATGCTGAGATATTGAAGAAGCGAGAAGTGCTGTATCAACAAAAAAGAAATGAGCATCCAGAACGATGGTCTGGAGGTATAAGAAACTGGGAGCCGGAAGGTGCTGTGGAGCTAAATCCAGAGCAAAATAAAGAGGCTGCTTAAAAAATTTAGGCGACAACTGCCTTGAAAAACACCGGAACATATCATTCCTCTCTCTACAAGAGCAGTTGAAATAATTACTTATCTACGTGAATTTAAAACCAGTCAATATGTTTTTCCAGGAAGCAAGCTTAACCAACCAATTTCTAGCGGCACAATGGACAGACTATTTCAAAATCGGATGGGATACCAAGACACCATTCATGGGTTTCGCTCAACATTTAGAGACTGGGCAGCAGAAGAAACCACACACCCTAATGAACTTTGCGAAATGGCACTGGCCCACACAATCAAGAATCAAGCTGAAAAAGCCTATAGACGTGGCAAACTATTAGATAAAAGAAGAGTACTGATGCAGGACTGGCAAAACTATATTGAGTTAAGTAAGTAGTAGAATAGATCAGAGCATGACATAAAATAATGTAATGTAATGTAATACTCAAGTAATGATCAAAACATACAGCAATTCTCATTATGGCTTATCCCTAGCCAGCCTCTTACAGGACACAGTATGGATGCAATAAAATACACATATAACCATGATTTTGAAGAACTAAAGCAAGAAAATGTAAATCTTTTATCGCTTATACAGAATGGCTATTTTAAATTGCCTGCTGCTGAAGCCGAATTATTTTTGACAGATGATTCTGCTAATGAATACCTTACTAAGCAATATGAGGGGCTTTTTATTAATGCTAGTTCAAAAGAGAAAAATAAGCATAAACAGCTAGCCTTATATTTTTTAAAACCTTTCCCACAAAATAAAGTACCAGTTCTTTCCTATCATTATTCGAGTGCAGCCAGAGCTAAAAACTCAATAAAAAAACTATTACATAAGGCCAGGCTTGAAGCTAAAACAGGTTTTTATTGCCTTACAATAACCAAAGAAACTTTTGCTGAGCTATATGTGAAAAAACAAAAATCTGCTATTAAGGAATCACATACAACTATACATAATTCTGCAAAAAGGTTTTTGCTTGCTCTAGGCCCCGTTTGTGCAAATGAGGCTAATAAGCTACAAACTCTGGAGAAAAACATTATCGGTTCCAGTCCCGAAATGAATTTAGTGAGACGACTAATCCTATTAGCTGAAAATACCAACTATCCAATATTGATTATGGGTGAAACAGGGACTGGTAAAGAGTATATTGCGAATGCATTGCACATCATTTCTTGGAATAAGGGAAACCATCCTTTCGTCGCATTAAACTGTGCAGCAACTACTCATGATTTATTTGATGCCGAGTTATTTGGTTATAAAAAAGGGGCGTTTACGGGGGCGGATAAGGATAGTGATGGTTTATGGTTTAGTGCAAAAAAAGGCACCCTGTTTCTTGATGAAATCGGCGAATTAAGTCTTGCTCAGCAAGCAAAATTATTACGAGCATTACAAACCAACAAAGTAAGACAATTGGGTAGCACCATGGAAAGAGAGGTGCATGCTAACATTGTTTCGGCAACCAATCAAAATTTGCTAGCAATGATAAAAGAAGGCTCTTTTCGTGAAGATTTATACCAACGCCTTGCTCGAGGTTTAGTTATAAAATCCCCGCCATTACGTCATGCGCCCAATGAAGTTGGGTTATTAGCCAATAAGCTTTGGCAGTCAATAGGTGGAAAAAATGATTTAAATGTAACTATTTTGAATGAGATACGAAATTACCACTGGCCTAGAAATGTACGCCAACTAAAAAGTGTACTGGAAAAAATATTAACCCTTTTTCCTAACCAGGAGCCGTCTGCAGAGCATATTCAGTTAATATTAGAAATGGAAGAAGGAACAGAAATTGATTCCAGCTTATGATAAAAAAAGGAATGGATATGGCAGAAAAGATGCTATTTAACAAAGCAACGGAACTTTACACAAGTTAGTTAAATATCAACGCTAATAAATCAATGCATTAAAAACAAAAGAACTGCGGCCTTAGAATTGCTTGTCAATAAGTACTCAAGAGTATAATATAAGCTTTAAAAAGCTATGGTTTTTTTGCTCTATTCTTTCTGTAAGAATAAATGTTAGCGAGGACAAAGGCAATGTTTAATTTGATTGAACAGTATCGAAACCCTTTTGATAAAAGGGAAAGCTTTTTTCCACCCAGTTTAAATTATCTACTTTTATCCGTTTTTATTTCATTTTCGCTTACTCTCACAGCATGCCAGGAAAGTACATCGACTCAGGTTTCAGAAACTGAATTAAATGCACCACCAATCCCAGAATCGATTCCTGCTGAATTTGTTATTCTGATTGATAACTCAAGAAGTATACGTCCGACTGAACAGCAATTAATAAGGGAAACGACTATGTTGTTTGCCGATATGATTGGTCTAAAAGACCGTATCTCTGTCCTTACCTTTGGTACAGCTGCCAAACAAGTCACCACCACACTGATTAATACTGACAATGATCGAGTAAAATTTAAAGACACGATAAAGCGTCAACTTAAATTCAACGAAAATTATTCAGATATCCGTGCAGGTATTAAATTATTAGCAGAACAACAATCCATTTTATTTCCTACCCCCAAGGCCATAAAAGTAGCCATCGTTTTATCTGACGGTAAACTGGAACCCAAAAACAAAAAAATAGAACAGGCTTTTCAGGACATACAACAAAATATTGCCGAACTTGATCCCAATATCAAAATGTATGCCGTCGTACTAGGTGATACAGCTAGTAATCATACAATTCCA
The DNA here is from genome assembly GCA_016592635.1 of Methyloprofundus sp. NCBI lineage: Bacteria > Pseudomonadati > Pseudomonadota > Gammaproteobacteria > Methylococcales > Methylococcaceae > Methyloprofundus > Methyloprofundus sp. The sequence continues at coordinate 726,557 of AP023240.1, read as the reverse complement.
GGCTTGAAAATGACTGGTAAACAGCTAATGGCTGAAAAAGTGGCTAGCAGTTCAGAGCTGTTTTTCCAAGCTAAACAACTTGATCAGATTTTAGATACCGCAATTACCATATTAAAGAAAACAAAAGGTATTTCTGCATTTGGCGATAATAAAGAAACGACCTATCGTATAGATGATACGGTAGAAACCATGACCTTAATAGTCCGTAAACTTCATGTTGATGGTACAAACCTAGCTACATCAACTGAAATTCAACTAAATGCACCAACAGAACTGGAAAATTCTGACTTAGGGTCTGCTGAACAATATGACCGCGAATCAATTTACCGAAGTAATGATTATCAATACTTCGACCTATTCGTGATAAGCAACCCCAGGCCAGGGAACTGGTCAGTTAGTTTAAGTAATGGAAAAGAACCCTCTGTTTTAAACGCAATTAATTCGCCAATTGATTTACGTAGCAATTTCAAGACTGCTTATTATTTGAATGAAATTGCAGCATTGCAAGCCTGGATAGCAGATGCAAAAAGCAAACAAATCTCTCAAATGTCTTACCAAATACAAGCACATATACTGAATGCTCAAATAAGTGGGCAAGAACGAAATAATAACACAGATATTTATATCCCTCTCCAGTTTGATACAAAAACTGGCCAGTACTTTCTTATCATGCCAAGTGACCTCACTGAACCGCTAAATTTAAATGCACAAGCTGCAAATATCAGTATTGAACTAATAGCCCAAAAATTCATAAATAATGATAGCAATTCACTAGACCCTTGGTTTATTCGCCGTTCTCGACCTTTACCTATTATAATTACTGAACCAATCATTCAATGGTTCACCAGCGATAGCCCTCAACTACGCTACCCAATAATTGATCACTCTATTCATTTTGGAGGCACATTAAATACTAATCATACTGATTACCAACAATTTGATGTTCCACCAAAACTGACCTTGATAATCGAGCAATTTGATCAAGAGAGCAATCAATACCAGTCTATCAGCAATGAAACAATCCTTCCCGACATCAACGAAGGCGAACTTGTTTATAATTTCAACCGAAATTTCAGCGAATATGGTAATTACCGCTATTACTATCAGCTGACAGGAACGACTAAAGGTGGAGAAAAAACCATTCAAAGTCGTTGGTTCAACCTGCAAATTAATTTCCCATGGATTTATGCCGGAGCCTTAATATTCCTGATACTGATTCTCGCAAACATTATTTCCAGTTTGACAGCCAAAATTCGCGGTCAAATTCAAATTGAAACAGATGCCATACCTGCGGAGTTTGAATCAGTGAGACTTCGCCCCAAACGTGCATTTGATAGTCGGCAAATTAAAGAGGTCAATCTAGGAACAGCCCATTTTAGAATCAATGCTCAAAGACGCTTTTTCGTTATCAAACGATTACGTATAGAAATGTTATCGGGTCAAGCGACCATCGATCATTTAAAACTGCAAAAAGGCAAAGCAATTCAACTTAAAACGCGAGGGAACCATGAAATGGATATAACCCATGAAAATGGACACAACATACACTTAACAATGACCTTGCACCTATAAAACATCTGATAAAAATATATTTTTAAAGAAAATCTGGGTGTTAGGTAGGCTGCATTGTGAACCTCAAAGCGATGCTTTACACAAGCTATATACGAGCAAACTATAAAGTAGACCCTTACACCAATATTTAAGTTTTTGGAGAAGAAAATGAAAAACCCCGAATTTAAAAAAACAATTCTAATCGGTTTGGGTGGAGCAGGACAGCAAACCGTGCTAAGAACCAAACGCTTATTTATGGACAGGTATGGTGCACTCCCCCCCTCTGTAAAAATACTATGCTTAGATACAGATGCTGCCACCCTCAAACTCAGTTCAGAAGTTAACGATCAAGACTATACTTTTGAACCTCAGGAATTTCTCCATCTTAAAGTAGAGCAACCAATCGACTTCATCAAAAACAGCTCCAAGGTCCAAAGCTGGTTCTCTGCACAAAACACACCTATTGGTTCTATCTCAAATGGTGCTGGAGCCGTCCGTCAAAACGGTCGCCTGGCTTTTTTCTATCATTTCAATGAAATCGAAGCGCGATTTACCGATATCCTAGAGGAACTCAACCGCCAGGAGCTATACAATAAAATGCATCAGGCAGAGTTCGAATCAGGGGCAAATACCAACTTTGAACTCTCAAAAAAAGCACCTGAAATTTATGTCTGCGGATCGCTCGCCGGCGGAACAGGTAGCGGTACATTTATAGATACTGGACTGCTACTTCGACACCTCCATCCTCAAACTCTTATCCATGGCTTTTTTATGATGAGCTGGCCATATCGTAATAAAGCATTTGCTCACCGAGTAGGACCAAACGTATATGCCGCCCTGACCGAATTGGATAACTTGCAAAGTATTATGTACGGTGCAAAAGGATTTCATGATTACAGCATACGCTATACAGATAAAACTAAAATAAAGGTGAAAAATGCACCCTACGACCTAGTACATCTTATTGATGGCAGAAATGAGTACGGAGAAAACTTAGGGGGAATAGAGGCTATCTGTAACAGCTTATCCGATGCAATTTTCTTGTCTATGAGCCCTATGACTGACCGGGTGGATAGTGCCGTTGATAACTTACTAAGCGCAATTAATGTAGGTAAGCCCAAAACATGGGGAGGCCGTTATGCGCGATACTCTAGTATTGGCATAAGCTCTATCCATTATCCCGCAAAAGAACTGCATAAACTGATCGCAGCAACCAATGCTTTAGAGTTATGCAGAACAGCTATTTCCCAACTAGAATCAGGAAATGAAGTGGCTGTAGTAGATCACAATGTACAACAAGATGTCGATAAATTTGTTACCCAAACAAATTTACATCGAGAATATACCAAAACCAAAATATCTCCAGACAAATCCAAAGTTATATTAACAATCGAAAACTATGAAATAGCCGACAAATCATTTCCCAGTGAAATTGATGCTCAAATTGAAAGTGAGCAAAAAACCTTTAGCAAACAAATTGAACAGCGATTTCAAACATCTGGAGCAATCTTCATCGATGAAGTGGCTTCTACTTTAGAAACAGAACTAAAAAGAATAGCCAATAAACCAGAATTTAATTCAGCTTATCAGCGAGAATGGGGAAGCCGATTACTAGATCATTTTACATCCCAGCAACAACAAGTGGATCAAGAAATAGTCAATATAACTCAAAGTATTGACAACCTAAATAAAGATGTTGAGTCTAGACGTAGAATTGCATTGGATGCGAGTTATATACCTTTTATTGGTGGCGGCAGAAAAAAAGCCACCTGCAGGTGGACAGAGCAAGCAGAAGAATTACTGACAGCGCATAAAAAGCAGCTCAACTTAAATAATGAAAAAATATTTTATACGAAAATGGTTAATAGGCTTGAGCAAGCAGCCTCTATCGACGTTCCCAACGCACCAGAAATTTTACAAGCCTTAATAGTCACTGAAAACAATCTGCGTTTAACAACTGACCGGGAACAAAAACAACTGGAAATTCTTAAAAACAAACCGAACCATGTGTTATTGGGTAATGGTAATACTGTATTAGTTGATGAAGCCCTTACTTGCACCACATGGGATGATTTACATATTTCCTACGAAAAATACATTCAAGACCAGGAAATTCATCATATTGAAAAATATTTTGAGACCTATCAAGAATCCCCTGATGCTCTCTACAACCTATTTCATCAATACTGCCTAAAACAACTACAATACCTCGCCGAAACAGATGTAGATACCGCATTACAATCACTAAAGCTGACTTCGGATAATCCCGAGCAATATATACAAACCCAGTTTAATCGGCTGATTCAACTATCAGGGGCCTTATGGTGCTTTGATCAAGGCAGAATCAATACTGATCAGCAACTTGATGTAGGTAAAATAATAAATTTTGGCTTTGCTAATTACGAAGCAGGAGAAGCACTTTATCAACCTATCATTGATGCCGCAGTAAACCACTTTCATATAAAGTGGGATCCATCCTATTCAACCGCAGGCGACCCAAGTCGTATCTGGCTATTAAACTTTGCCGCTGCAATGCCAGCTTATTTCATGAATGGCTTAAGCGAAGCCAAAAAAACTTATGAAGAAGAAATTAGACCTACCTATCATATCGACACTGACCTGGAAATGAATGCACCTGACCTATTCCCCGCAGGTGAAGTTGACAACAAAGCGCTTCGTTTACTAGGCATGGCCATTGTCCCGGGAATAGACATTATTAAAGATGAAAAAATAGCTAAAGGACATAAATTTACATTAAATCAGAAAGCCATTAATGAACTATTTTATTTTGGCGAACCCAAAGTTTGGTTCCTGTTCCGGGATATGCTTGATGAAATCAAAAGTAATTATGATTACCGCAATGAAAACAACCTACTTGATTTACTGACAAAGCTATTAAAAGAAAAAATCCGAAGTATGGATAAAGTGGAGTTACGGAAAAATATTAACCACTATACCCAACAGGTACATGAAAAAATTGATCCAAGGCACTTCTCTCGACTAATCAGTGCTCGCCTCACCTATCAAGAAATCAATGCGCTAGAACGATTTTTAAAATCCGAAGCTGAAGGTGGCTATGCGATGGACATTAACAAATATCTCGCGGGTTAGAATAAGCACAAAGGCAAAGCAATGAACGACACAATAGTAGCCTTAAACAACCAATGTCACTCCTCTCGCCTATCACCCTTCCTCATCTGGGGAATCGGCGAGATAGGTGAGCCGATTGCCCAACAGCTATACGAAACAATTCAAACCAAAGCTAGCGATTATAGCCTTTGCCAATTATTTAAGACAGAAGAAACGCCTTTTCCAGCATTGCAAACCACATTAGCAAAACTTTCACAAAAGGCTCAAACCCTTGGCCGATTAACCGACCTTGAAGTAAAAATTATACTTGCAGCCTGGCAGGCGCAAGAACAGCCTATTATACAATTATTACAAAACGTTAGTGATAGCCTAAACAAAGCCACTCCAGGCAATCAATCCATCTCCTTATCCATATTAATTCCACCTACGGCCGCAAATGAATCGGAAATAGAACAAACCCGGCATTTTTTTCAACAACTGGAACCCGCATTAAATTCAATGCCTTTCCTTAATATCGCATTCCTCTATCAAATGCCTCTGGATCTCTATAAACAACCGATAAACCAGGCGGATAGTACAGCAGAACTATTGGAATTACTCTTTCGGGAATGTTTCGACAATGACTTTTCAGCAATCATCCATAACATAGGCTGGTCAGTTATACGTAATAACCAAACCATCAATAATCATAAGGCAGCCTACTCTACGCTCGGTATACAAACCTTAGTATATCTACCTGATGAACTGATTCAACACCTGGAATCACGCCTACAAAATGATATCTTTAAGCTAGGTTTTAATAATCAGAATAACTTAAATGAAAGTCAATTAAAGAAACTGCAACAACAGGCTGAACACTTTCTGGACAGCTGTAAAACGCAATTCAATGCCCAATATCCTGCGCTACATCGTATTACAACTGTTAGCACAGAAGATATTTATTCCAATAAGGTATCAGAGCCTCAACCCTCTTGGGAAACAGAAAATGAAGTGAACCAAAAAATCAACTCAGTAACTGTGATACTGCATGCTCAGATAGAAGCGATAGTACAACAAACTGATACTGAGTTACGCAAAACACTTGATTCAGTACTTGCAATTAACCCTGCCTACTTAGCAGGTGCCAAGGCATTTCTGGAACTTTTACAAAACAACCCGGAAACGGTAGGAAACGATCAAGCACAAAAGCTAACTGGATTATCTGCCCTAGAAAACGAATACCAACATATTCCATTACTCACATCCATAGAACTCTACTTTCCAAATAGAATAAAAACCCTATTATCAGAACGACAACTGCCCTACCCCCCCGCAATTAACACACCAGACCCAAGCGAAGCCGAGCGGATTGCAACAACCCAGAATGCTATTGATATTCTAGAAGCATCTGATGAAGAAAGTCATATTACAAGCTATTACCAAAGTCAATTTATCGTTTCTATCTGGGATATTATTTGTCAGCATCTAGACAATAAAAACTGCGACACCGAAAACGCGAGACAACTGTTGACTGATACGATCGCCGCATTCAATACTGAAAATAGTAACATCGCGGCCCATATCGAAGAATTAAAACAACAACGTGAAGAGCTGGAACAACAAATCAGTGAGCAATATAGTCTATGTCCCTGGTATACCAAGCCTTTTTTCTTTTTTACCCGTTATCATACCAAAGTTGTTGAATACATAGAGGAAATCAGCAATCTGGATCAACAACACATTTTGCTAAACAATTGCTACCCTGGCCTGGTAGAAACATTGATCACACTCCTAAACGATGTGCTTTGGCCACATATCATACGAGTGATGTTGCTGCACGGCTTAACTAAAAAACACCAGCAACTCGTTGATGAACTCGACTCCTTTGTCGAACAAGTAAAAACACCCTGCATCGAACAATGGGAAAACAACGAAGCCATAAGCGAATGTTCATACCAGACCAAAACAGGTATTCTAAATCGTGAAAAACTGGATTTTCTCTATCACCAAACCATTGGTGAAGTTCCCTGGCTAAAGTGGGCACGACTAGCATTACAACATGAGCAGCCTACTATCACTACAGAATCTGACCAGCACCCCAATTACCAACACTGTAAAAATTTAAAAGACCACTTCCATCAACAAGCTGAGTTATTGATAGCAAAACTCAGCGATTTTAGCGGCGAACAATTCAAATATACTCACGAATTTGATGCCCTGGACATTATTGAGCTGGGAAAAACAGGCGCGAACTATGAATTCTTCCAGCAAACCTATAACAAAATTGAATATCATCCAGAACTTTCCCTTGGGCTAATACCAATAGTTGAACAACAACAGCTTATGAAACGAGTGCGGGTATTTCGCTGTACGAATGAAATTAAAAACAAGCTCAAAACTGCTTATGCACATTTAATAAATGAAAATGACCAGTTTGTAATAAGCGATGATCCAAATGTACTTGATCTGACAACATTTCGTTTTGGTTTACCTGCTTTTTTGTTGCATGTTTTGAAGAGGGAGCATGGGGAAGGCATTTCATAAACTGGGTGATAATCAGTGGGTGGAATTACCAACTTATTTTGATGTGATTTAACAAGCTCTGACTTGAGAATAAAAATGAATGATGAATTACAAAACCAAATAGATAAAGCATACAATACCTTTAGTAAACTTTACCAACAAGGACGATATGAAGAAGCTTTACCTTATGCAAGCCAATTTTATGAACTATGCCGTCAATCTTTTGGCGACGAGCATCCTAATACTCTGACTGGCCACAATAACTTAGGAGCATTGTATAGAGAAATGGGTGATTATGCACGGGCGGAACCGCTCTTACAGCAGGTGCTGAAAATTAGCCAGGCCGTACTCGGCGAGCAGCACCCGGATACGGCGAACAGCCTCAACAATCTAGCAGCGCTGTATAACGCTATGGGCGATTACCGCCGGGCGGAACCGCTCTTTCAGCAGGCTCTGAAGATTTGCCAGACCGTGCTCGGCGCACAACACCCGGATACTGCAGGCAGCCTCAATTATCTGGCAATGCTGTATCAAGCCATGGGTGATTACACCCGGGCGGAACCACTCTATCAGCAGGCACTTAAGGTCTACCAAACCGTGCTCGGCGATCAACACCCGGATACAGCAGGCAGCCTCAATAATCTAGCAATGCTACATCAAGACATGGGCAATTACACCCGAGCGGAACCGCTCTATCGGCAGGCACTGAAGATTCGACAGGACGTAATCGGCGACCAGCACCCAGAGACTGCGACCAGCCTCCACAATCTGGCAGGGCTATATCAAACCATCGGCAATTACACCCAGGCGGAACAGCTCTTACAGCAGGCACTGGAGATTTACCAGGCCGTGCTCGGCGACCAGCACCCGAATACGGCGGGCAGCCTTAACACTCTGGGAGTACTGTATGCGAAAATGGGTGATTATGCACGGGCAGAACCGTTCTATCAGCAAGCCCTGAAGATCAGGCAAGATGTACTCGGCAATCAACACACTGATACTACGGACAGCCTCAGTAATCTAGCAACACTGTATGTTGCAACAGATCGCTTTGATTTGGCACTGAGGTTAATAACACAAGCCTGTACAATTGAAAATCACATGATTGGTCAAATTTTTAGTTTTGCCAGTGAAACACAACGCAGTGCTTACCTTAAAAAGTTTCAGACTTCTTTATCTGTCTTTTTATCTCTGGTTGATGTCCACTTAGCGGATAATGCTGATGCAGTGTCTTCTGCTTTAAATCTTGTTCTCCAGCGTAAGGCAGTGCTGGCTGAAGCTTTGGCATCCCAACGTGATGCCGTGCTCGGCGGTCAATATCCTGAGCTACAAAGCCAATTTAAAAAGCTTTCACTGTTGCGTATGCAGATTGCTCAGAAAACATTGGCTGGATTGGGTAAAGAAAATTTGGAAACACATCGTAAGTTATTAGCTCAATGGAACACTGAAAAGGAACAATTAGAGTCCGAACTAGCTCGGAAAATCCCGGAAATGCGCCTGGATGAAAAACTAGGTACGTCGGGTTTGCAAGCAGTTGCTACGAAGATCTCCGCTAGTGGCACACTGATTGAATTTGTTCGTTTTGATGTTTTTGACTTTAAAGCCATACCCGCCAAAGGAGAATCACAGTGGCAACCTGCCCGTTATCTGGCTTTCATCATTCCCGCATCTGATCCCGAGACAGTCAAAATGATTGACTTGGGAGAGGCTGCACCGATTGATCACTTAATCGCAGAGTTTCGCAGCCAGATTACCGATCCATCCGATCAACGTGGTTTCGATCAGTTTTCTTCCAGCCCTTTATCTGCTGTTGTTGCTGACGAGCCTACTCAATCAAAAAAAACGGGGCTTTTTTCACGCTGGTTTGGGCGTAACAAAACGAATCAAGCCTCCCGCTCTCATCGTGATCTCGGGGCAGTTCAGCAGCCTCTTTCAAACGAAATACATGAACAGGCAGGTTATAAGCTGTATGAATTATTATTCATGCCCTTACAAAAAGTACTGGGTGAAAATACCCGTCTGTTGCTATCACCCGACGGCGATTTAACACGTCTGCCTTTTGAAGTGTTACCCACAAACGCAGGCGGTCGCTTAATTGATCACTATGACATCAGTTATCTGGCAGTCGGACGTGATTTATTACGCTTCGGTGAAAAATCAGGGCGAGAGCCTGCTGCTCCTTTAGTGCTGGCCGATCCTGATTTTGATTTATCATCATCGCCTTCACTTGCTGTCGATCAAAATAACGACACGGGTCTCAATACATTATTATCGGAAAGGTCAACAGGTCGTTACTCGCGTGATTTTAACCGGGCTGACTTACACTTTGGCCAGCTACCAGGGACTCGGTTAGAAGGCGAACGTGTCGCTGATTTATTAGCTGTCAAACCCTGGACCGATGTCACGGCATTGGAAAGTGACCTGAAAAATATCCGCTCACCCGTTATCCTGCACCTGGCCACTCACGGTTTTTTTCTGGAAGATCAAAAAAATGATCCTAACCAGGATTCCCGCGATCTCGGCAGCATTGACTGGAGTTCGAATGATAACCTGCAACGCCTCAATACCCGTGGCCTGGAAAACCCGTTATTACGTTCTGGTCTGGCCTTGGCGGGTGTTAATACCTGGCTGACTCATGGCAATCCACCTGAAGCCGCCGAAGATGGTCTGTTAACAGCAGAAGATGTAACAGGTCTTAATCTATTGGATACCGAACTGGTGGTTCTTTCCGCCTGTGAAACCGGCCTCGGAGAAGTACAAGTCGGCGAAGGCGTTTTAGGCTTACGCCGTTCGTTCATCTTGGCTGGGGCCAAAACCCTGATTATGAGTCTGTGGAAAGTCCCCGATTTAGCCACCGCTATTTTAATGGAACGCCTCTATCAAAACTTACTAAAAAAGCACTTACCACGCGACCAGGCTTTAAGAGAAGCCCAACGCTACCTAAGCCAGGTCACGGTAGGCGAAATACGTAAAGACTGGTTAAACAAACAAACCCTAAAAAAACTCTCAGCAGGAAATCAAGACGCTGAAAAGGAATTAAAGCAATTAGCCAAAAAGCCAAACAATCACCAGCCATTTCAACATCCCCTTTATTGGGGGGCGTTTATTTGTCAGGGGGATACGGAGCCACTTCTTACTATTTCATAAGGTTAAATTGTAGCTGAATGATACTTCTTAGAATTAGAGAAAAGCACCGCTGATAATCTTCAGTTTTTTATCATGACGATTACCAAAATGATTACAAACAGAATGGGAAATAATAATGAATGATGAATTACAAAACCAGCTTTCTAATTTTAAGAAATACTATCGCTGAATTTTACTTACAATCATCTTCATGCCTCTAAAAACTCACCCCGTTAAAATCAACCCTGTAATAAAATGAGTCTGTTAACCAGTTGTTTATAAATGACTTTACTTATCACTATAAATTGGCACTATTTGTGCTTTTCCTATAATTAGGGGGAAATACACAAATGTAAAACACTGCTTCATATTACAACCGTATGAACCCTTGTGAATTTATATGCTTGTAATTCTTGCAAAAAATATTTTTGATTATCATTACGGAGAGGGCATTATGAACTGGTTCAAAAAAGCAATTAACCCTAATAATAAAACAGATACACCGTATATTAATTCAACTCGTCCCCTATCCTTACCAAGCGATATACTTAAATTATTAGATGATTTTGATATATCTCATAAAGCTGGAAACCTAAAGCAAGCTGGAAATATATTGGAACAGGCTATTAATTCCATACCAGATTCAGATAAAAAGGATGTCGCTATTTTTAAAGCAAGCTGTCTAATGAGCAAGGGCATTATTTTAATAGACCTTGGCCAGTATAGTGAAGCGGAGCGTATCTTCAACAAAGCCCTACAAATTTTTCAAGAAAAAAACGCCACTGAATACGAAAAGAACTCTTGTCTTGCACAACTTGCAATAGTACAACTCGCACAGGGTGAAATGCAACTTGCTTTATTTACTTTTAATAAGGCAAAACAATATTTTGATGATTTAAAAGATTGTAATGAAAAAGCAGTTTTTTTCCAAAACCTAGGATTACTGTATGTAACGACTGGAGATATAGCAGAGGCTGAAAAATATACTCTGCTTTCTTTAGATATTTTATCTGATCCCGATCTGGCACATGAACCTAATCAGCATGCAATATGCTTATTACAGTATGGAAATATTTTACTTAATAAAAATAATATTACAGATGCACATAATGCATATAGTAACGCTATTAGCTTGCTCGAATCTGTCGAAAAGCCCTTCCCTTTACTTGCAAAGTGCTGGCTGGGACTTGGAAATGTTTATTTACAGCAACAAGAATTTAATAAGGCAGAGGGTAACATTACAAAAGCAATAGACAAATTAAAAAGGTGGGAAGGAGCTGCGAATGACCTTGCACTGGCTTATATGAATCTAGGCGTGATTAATATCAATAAGAATCAAAATAAGAATGCTATTGACCATTTGAACACCGCACATAATTTATTTTCTAAGTCAACTGAAAATTCTTTGCAGTCCATAGACTGTGAAATGAACTTAGGATTTGCTCATACTGAGAATGGAGATCAAATTCGAAGTAACTACTTGCTAAAAAAATCACTTGAGCGATATAAAGAACACACAGGCACCGAGGCAAGACAAGTAAGATGTCTTGCTGGAATAGCCATTAACTGCGACCGTTCCGGAGATATAGAAGGCACTGTTCAATATGCAAGGGAGGGATTGCAACTCGGCGAACAAACCCCTTTGGGTATGGAGCAGATAATACGCGCTTGTAAAATTCTATTGCAAAAACATGATGCCCCTTTAAAAGAGGAGCTTTCTGGTGAAGAGTTTGTTGCTCGTCTTAATACTGATGAAAGTTTCAGCGACGCATTCTGTAACAACCCAACAGGCCTTGTGGAGGCCCACGGATTATGCACTGGAGATGTATTGACAATAATGGGTATGTTCAAACCCCGGAATCAAAAGGAAACACTTGCAATGGTAGAACTTATCACTGCGGTAGCAAAAATTAACAACTCAAATTAAAGGAGCATAGTCATGAAAAAATGGACATCACGACCTATTTTTATAAGTTCTACCTTTAAAGATATGCAATCTGAACGAGATTATCTACGATCACATGTTTTTCCACGAATAGAAGAAAAACTCCTTGGACGGTGTTGTCAACTTGAGCCTATTGATCTTCGCCAAGGCGTTGAAGAAATTAGAGGTGATGCTGAAAGCACGAGGGAACAAAAAATACTCAGAGTTTGCCTAGAAGAAATTCAATTAAGTCAGCCCTACCTGATTGTACTACTTGGAGACCGATATGGATGGATTCCGCCCGAATCACTAATAAATTCAGCAGTGGTAGATGCTGGATTTAAAATAGATCCTGTTGATATGAGCGTTACCGCCCTAGAAATTGAATATGGAGTGTTCCATCAGATTAATAAAAATATACAACGCTGTTTTTTCTTTTTTCGAGAACCTCTTGCCTGGGAACAAATCCCATTAAACAGGCAGGCTGAATTTAGTGATAAATTTTCTCAGGATGAAAAAATAAAAGTAGGTTATTCCAAACTTAGTGAATTAAAAAAACGCATTGAGAGTAACCCTACATTAGCAAGTCATGTCCACACTTATCATGCTGAATGGGATGCAACAAAGGGTAAAGTTGCTGAGCTTGAAGATTTTGGAAACATTGTATACGACGCCCTTTGGCCTAACCTTGAAAAAGATATACACCGTACAACAAAAGATGAATTATCTGATGGGCAGGAACTGGAAGAAACAGTAGGCGGTTTTTTTGATAGCCTATCTCAAGGTTACATCAAGAGAGAAAATATAGAAAGACAGCTCCTTTCATTTACAATATCTAATGATAGTGGGGACAGTCCATGGGCCATTTGTATTACTGGCTCTGAAGGATCGGGTAAAAGCTCTTTAATAGCTAAGTTAGCTACCGAGCTCCAACAAAAGTCGAATTTACTTCTTTTGTCACATAGTTGTGGTGTAAACACGGAAAGTACATCAATAAACAAATGTTTACAGCACTGTCTTAGTGTACTTTGTGATTTTTTAGCATTGCCATATAACGATTTAAAACAAGACTCATCTGAAAGTTTAGAACGAAAATTTTATTCTCTATTACAGCTTGCTTCAAAAAAAACTCGCGTCATTATATTGCTGGATGCAATTGATCAATTTGATGAGAGTATTCGTTCAAAGCAACTGACCTGGATAGATCCCAAGCTATGGCCCGATAATACACTGCTTATCGCAACTAGCATAAAAAATGAACAATCACAAGTAATTGACAGTTTACCAGGAGGCATGGAATTCCAAGTGCCTCCAATAGATGAAAAAGTTGCGAGGGAAATTTTAAGTAAAGTATGGCATAAGCATCATAGACAAGCTCCAGATATAGTGATTGCCGCTTTAATAAATAAAACTTTGCAACCAAGGTATTACGCTAGAAGCAACCCTCTTTGGCTAACATTGGCGGCTGAGCATTTAAATAATTTGGATTCAGATGATTTTAACCAAATTCAAATGAATGTTGAAAGTAATACATCTGACCAGATTTTGGAATTAATGCTTGATCATGTGGAACAAATGCCTTGTGATGTTACGGGGCTGTATCATTTTCTGTTTTCTAGAGCAATAAAAGCATTTGGTGAGACTGAAGTTAAAAGTTTTTTAGCTTTACTTATCATTGCTAGATCGGGCTGGAGAAGGAATGACATTGACTATCTCTTTCCACGATTTATTGCTTATTTTAATGGGGAATATAATATAGAAAATAATGATATTGTTACTGACGCGGTGCTATCTAATGTTTTTAGCCGATATGATAAGGATTACCAGTATACGGAAAAGGTAATACCAGCAACTACATTGAAAATAGCCGAATTACGCCGATTTTTTCTGCGTAGTTTAACGTACCGAAAATCATTCAAACTAGATTTTCTTCACAAAGCTTGCCGATCCGCTGCAACTCAGTATATTTCTCTTAATGCTCAGACCTATACCGAATTGCATACATTGGCCTCAGCCTATCTTCTTTATCAGCGTCCTGATGATCCAATTCGGTGTGATGCATTACCTTTCCATCTTCTTAGGGCTAAAAATTATTATTGGTTGATGGTTGAATATGGTTCCAGCAATACAACGCATTCAACTGAAATTAATTCAACTACAGATTTGTTTATAAAAGAAATAGAAGCCAAAGGGCTACAATGGATTATAGCGATTACTGAGGGCGATATGGTTATTAAGGTAACCGATGAAAATGCAGTTAATCATTTTTCTGAACTCTCTCAAAAAGACATCCAGAGAGATGTTGTTAAAGGCTGGTATAAAAGGTGCCAACAAGAATTACTGCCAAGGCTCCCTTCATCAGTTTCACATCAAGATAGATTAGAGCTTATCCAGGCATTTATGAATAAACTGGAACAAATAGCAAAAGACTTTCCAGATGATGATGAAATACAGGCTGAGATAGATATAGCACAAAGAGAAGTAACAGCAATACAGTTAGCACAACATGATTTTTCCAGTGCTGATCAAACTATTGCTCATATAGTCAATGACTATGAACACTTACCTGAGATTAATGATAATTCACCCATTGATAAAATCAACTATGCAGGTGCATTAATTATGCAAGGGGACTCTGAGGCAGGGCAAGGTAACACCAAAAACGCAGAACAACGTTACAAAAGAGCAAACGATATTCTTAATAAACTAGCCGAAAAAAATAGTTATGATTCATTTCTACTGAAAGCGTTAGGCGTTTCATATGACAAATTGGGGGATATGGCACGGAACCATGGAAACCAAACATTAGCCGAAGAATATTATTATAAAGCCTTACCCATGTTTCGGCAGTCAGCAGATTCAGATTTAATGAATCAAAGAGACCTTTCTCTCTGCCTTTCCAAAATTGGGGAACTTGAAATCGATAAGAAGCAATTGGACAAGGCAGAACAATACCTTACTGAACATTTTGATATTGCAGAGAGGTTAGCTAAATCATCGCCAAATAATATGGAATTACAGCGAGATTTATCTGGTGCATATGGTAGGCTTCAGCAACTGGCAATACAAAAAGGAGAGTTCTCTAAAGCAGTAAAATACGCCAAAGCACAAGTCGACTTCTTTGAGCAATTGCTATCCTCTGATGATACAAATATCAACTGGAAGCAAGACCTTGCTGGCTCATATTACAACTATGGAATAGCGCTAATAGAGCGTGGTAATGATGAATTGGCAAGCGTAAATATGAAAAAAAGTGCGCAGATTACAATTTGCCTTTTAAATTCCAATGCGCTTGATTTAAAGGGAAAAAAGCTTGTTTTTGGACTCTTTAGTGAATTGTTTGAACTCAATGACTGGGAATTGGCGAATGAGCTCTGTTTCAGAGCATTGAGTTTAGCTATGGAGTTTTCAGATATTAATATTAGAACTCAGGTAGGTAGAGTCGCTTTACTCTTTGCAGATAAACTTTTAGATCAGCAAAAAAATGATGAGGCTGAAAAAGTTTTGGTTACTTTATCTTCATTTTTTCTCAATACAACAGGTAACAACTCATTGGAATATTTTGGAACCATAAATTACCTGGGGGTTATTAGCAAAAGACGTGGCGACCTTGACGATGCGGAAAGAAAATACCGACAAGTGTACAACGGATTTGTTTGTTTATTAGGGGAAAATGACCTTGGTACCCAAACAGTTAAGGGCAATCTAGACTGGGTAATGCAAAAAAAGGCTGATCTTTCAAAATCTGGATGCCTTAGCTCACTAAGAAAAATATTTAGTAAGCGCGAATAAGTTTTGAGGGTGTTACTTTTTTGATACAGCAATCACTCTAAAACTTAAACAAACAGGAGAACATGATGCAAAACAGAAAAAATGCTCCATCATCAAACAATACGCTGTTTGCCCTTATTAGCTTTTTGCCTATTTTAGCTGGATTTTTATATTGTAATGCAACTGTAGCAGACATAAATAACAATAATCCTAATTCAGAGATGCCTAATAAAAGTACGCAAACAACCCAACAAATGTCCTGGCAACGTCATTTTGATGACCAGGATAGACTGGACAAAATTATCGATCCTGCCGGGAAAGAAACCCGCTTCGAATATAATACGGGCTCCATGAATGCTCTACAGATAACCAAAGTTCCGCCAGAAGGGAAACAAGTGGTCTGGAAATTTGATGAACAGGGGCATCTTAACAGTATGTCGGATGATGCAGGGTTGGTGAAATACGGCTACGATGATTTTGGCCGGATCAAAAGCCTTCAACGTCAAGGTGGAAAAGAACTAAGCTATTCTTATGATGCACAAGGGCGAGTCATAGCATTTCGAATCGGTGATTTCTATGAATTAAAATACGAGTATGATTTTCTGGGTCGACTTGAGTCACTACAAACCCCTGCGGGTAAAATCAGCTATGAATATCTGACAGGTCAAGGCATTCTGGTACGAACTCTGCCAAATAAAGTACGAACAACCTGGGAGTACACCCCAGAAGGTCGATTACACAAGATCACACATAGCGATGCTAAGCATTTTCTTATAGCTGAATATAGTTATGAGTATCGACCTGACGGTCTGATCTCAGCGATTGCTGAAAAAACATCTTATGGAACAAAAGTAACCCAGTATAAATATGACACAACCAGACGCCTGATTTATGCTGCAGATCAGTCAGGGCGAAAATATACTTATCAATATGATCAACTAGGTAACCGCTTGAGCGCTACTGATTCGAAAAACTCTACACAAACATACAGTAACGATTGGTTTGGGCGCTTAACTCGTTTCAATAACACTCCAATCGAACATGATGATGCTGGTAACCTTACCAAAATAACAGTTGATGATACCTCGCTGCACTATCGTTATAACGCGGATGGACGTATTTCTCAAGCAGGAGAACATGTATCTTATCGTTATGATGGTGAAGGAAGATTAATTGAACGTCAGAAAGGTAAAGAGATAAGCACTTTTATTACCAATCCTTTATCTAAATATTGGCAACCGCTGGTTATGGACAATAACAACAGTGAACGCACACTACTAATCTGGGATAAAAGCACACCTCTGATGATGATTCGTGATGGAAAAGCAGATTTTTTACTGCATGACCATCTCGGTTCTGTCCGTTTTGTTGTTGATAGCCAAGGACATATCAATCAGAAAATGGATTATGATCCGTTTGGTGTGGCTCTTGACCCGGCAACTACAAGTGATTTTGCTCCTCGCTATGCAAGTCTTTTTTGGGATGTTGAGGCTCAGGCGTATTTGACGTTGGCGAGGGCATACTCTCCTACAATTGGTCAATTCACGGAACCTGACCCTATACAAAGTCTCCAGTGGGAATCAATACAATCAACTTCAGTTTTTGCCTATTGTGGAGGAGATCCTATCAATTTTGTGGATCTGAATGGGTATTCACCCCAACCCTCCGATTCAATTTATTGGCAACCAATCGAAGCAGAAAGTAGATACATTAACTATCCCGATTATTTCATCTCTGTAGATAAAGTTCTTAATAATGTAATGGACCAAATAGTTTTGGAACCTGATATTTATGAAGGGGCAAAGCTGATGTCCAAAAAACTATTGAATGAAGATTTTACAGATGCTTTTTGGTTTAGCCTTGATAATGCTAGGAAAGGAGGAAAAATTTTTAAGAAAGCCGAAGCGGTTAGAGACATCCCAGGTTTTTATGATTTGATGCTGAACACAACTAAATGGTTAGCAAAAGAAACTCTTGCTGGGGCAGCTAGCGGCCAAATTTTAACGGCGAAGAAACTCTATACGGATTTATATCGTGACGTTCTGTCAGCATATACTCAAAAGCAAAGTGAGAATCTGGTTACGATGCCTTTGGGTGTTTCGCGTCAACTTAGACCTAGAATCACTGGAACGGCTTATCGTAAATTTGGCCATTATAAAATGACTGGGAAGCATAGCTTTAGTGCTTCGGGTGAATGGCATAGAGACGGTTCCGTTTTGAATATGCATGCTAAATGGAAGCTAAACAATACCTATTTGCATACCGGTGCACGTTTCTCAGGGAACTTTGAAAAATGGGTTAACCGAAGTACAAGCGGAACTACTTCTGCTGAGAGATCAGTATCCCATTCGCGGTATCGGGAAACATTCAACGGGGCAGAAATTAATAAGCGTCTTGATGAATATAACCGAACGGGTGTTTATCATTATCCTTCTGCGATAGAACCTTCAAATGTAGGTGGCGTTTACCTCGGTGGTGCCAACAAAGCATTAGAAGGAATAGGTCAACTAGATGGCATTGCTTTAGACTCGAACAACAACTTGGTACTACTGGGTCAATCAGGACAAGAAATCGGCCTGCCGCCATTGCGCCTTGATGATTTGGTGACAGTATTTCGTTCAGTCTATCTCTATGGCGAAGGACCTTCAGTGACTATAGACCCTAATTCAAAAGACCCGGAAAAATCCGCGATGCTTATTGGTCACGGTAAAGCCACTGAAGATACTTATGTGGGGTGGGTTTTATATCAGGCAGACCGGTTGATGAAAGGCTATACAGTTGGTGCTGATAATATTTCTGGTAAACTGATAACCAGTAGAGTTTCAAAATATGATGAGGTATTGGATACACTTTATTTTGGTGGTAGTACACCTACATCATCTAGGCAAAAAGGACTCTGGGAACGTTTCTGGATTGTACCAGCAGAAGCTAACCGCTTTTCTTCAGTTGATAAAAATCTGACCTTATTTGATGTGCCGTTGAAAGTTAATACGCAACTGATGAAATGGAAAAATGGCAAGCTAGTGAACAACCTGAAAGGAAAGTCTTCAGCAGGCGCATCGAAGTTTGTTTCCTGGTTTACCAATAGCTATGAGTCCATTGCCAAAGAGCAATTCCTTACCCCTCCTATCGAATCGGGTATTAGTAAACCAGTTCCTGTGTTTACTGAACTACGGCGTATTGCTCTTATGACCGCTATTGCTGAGAAGTTGCGTGACCAGGGAACGCCAATGCCATTTTGGATGCGCGATTATCAGGTACAGGTTGTTCCCTTTGAGAAGACAACACCAGGAATAAAAGTAACCCGATCTAATGGTAAAGTGCGAGCACAAGTTTTTGGGGGTGTAAAGTTATCCCCAGATAGTAGCCAAGTACGGCAGATCGAAACTGCGGCAGACTTACAGAAACTTCCTGAGGTTAAACGTAAGCAGGGGATGGCCAAACTTAAACAAGCCAATGCACTTTCAGCATTGGTTCGAGATAAAGTATCAACGACTGAGCCGCTAAAGCTACATCAATTGACTTTAGATAGTAAAACTTATCAAGCTCTACCTGTTCCAGGGTTTAACACTAATGCACTCAACCCTGTTCGCCTTAGTGAGGTGGATTTAATCGTACCAATTGCAGGAGCTAGAGAGCTACGTTTGACTCGTCATTATCACTCATTCTTTAATCCGGCTGGCCCGTGGGGTAAAACCTGGACGTGGGATTTGCCGCGACTCGAAACGATTAGAATTCCAGTGCATCGTCAAGGCGATAAAGCGGAGTATCGTAATGGCTACGAATTACTCACACCACTAAACAGTGTTTATGCACGTTTTTCTGACATTAAACCAGTTGCTGCGTTTAATAACAGCCGTTTAATGGTTCCGGATACGGATTCAGACTTTTTCGGCTTGGCTGATGCTAAACCAGAATACCTTACAGATCCTACCGATAAAATATTGGGTAAAAACGGTGAAAACTGGCACTTTTTTAAGACTGGCAAGTTAGCTGCAATCGAACAGGACGGTTTTAGAACGGTTTATTTGCACAATGAAAACGGCACGGTGTCTCAGGTTATTGGGCTATTAGGAGGTCAACAAGTAGCAAGCATAAATCTGCACTATAAAGAAAATAGACTTGTTAGCGCTACGGGTAAAAATATTCATGGTAAACAATCTATTAGTTACCAATATAATAATGAAGGTAGGCTGATTGGAGTAACATCTGATCAAGGCCAACGAGGCTATCGCTATCAAGATTCGCTAGTAACGGCTGTGACCTGGCAGGATGCCAGTGTGACAGCTAGTGACAAATCTATGCCAGAGCATGTCCTACACCAGTATAAATATAATGCCAAGGGACAGTTAATAACAGAAATTTTGGCAAATGATCAACACATTGATTACGGTATTAAATCAGAACATAAAACAAATACTGTTTCAGTAACACACGCTGGAAATCCAACACCTAAACAACTTGTGCAATATGATAATGCTTTTCGGCCTAAAAAAGCCCGTTATGCTAATGGGATACAAGCAAGCTGGCTTTACCCTGAAACAGGGGAAAAAATTCTAGAGCTGAAAGACCCTGCTGGTGATACTCTGCAAATTACAGAATCTGCCGATCAACGTAAGAGAACCTTTAAACAAGCAAACCGGCCTTTATTAACTGAGGAGTATGATCAAGCTGGAAGGCTTACTGCCTTGACAGATAATGGACAGACTCTATTACGTCAGAACTGGTCTTCTCAAGGAAGGCTAGACGCATTCGAGATTGGAAATAGCACCACTCACTTTCAGTATCAAAAAGACGGCCTAATGGGCAGTATTTTGGTTTTACCTTCTGATGCAGGTAATAATCCTAAGCAATGGCAGCAAACAAAACTCAACCCTATAGGTCAGCCAGTCAATGTCAGTGATTATCGAGGTTTCAATAAGACTTTTCATTACAATAAACTAGGTGAAATCGATCAGGTTGTGATTAAGCGGGATGAAAAAAACTATGGTCTTGACATAATCCGCAACAATAACGGAAAAATTAAAACAGTTAATTCGTCCTGGGAAAAACAACAATTTTCCTATGCGAAAGATGGCTCACTTACTTCTATCAGCATTGAAAAATCAGGACGCTCTGGTGTTGAAAGCACTGTTCTTGATTTTTCAAATGCCCGCCCTCAGCGCATTAAACAGTTCGATGGCGGTGAAATAACGATGTCTTATTATGAAAAAGGTGAGAACAAAGGTTTACTTAAGCAAATAACGCATGCTAATGAGCTAAACCTAGATTATAAATATGACTCTACGTCCAAGCTTACAAGTGTTGGTATAGGTAAACATCGCCAGATTTCTTTGGGATATAATGAAAATAGTAGGGTCGTCAATTATTCTGTTAGCCCTATAGGAAAGTAAAATAACTGAAGTTTCCAAAAAAATCATCAAGCCACCATGCGTAACAGTACGGCAATCAGTGGATTTATCGGGGAGTTGCTTGGTTTGGGGCAAACATGATTAAAATCCGGGTTCAATGCTGCCTCGGTAATGATGCGCCGCACGTCTGAAAAGGCAAAACTGGCGCGCCCTTTTACTTTGTGCCGACGCTCCGGATCCGCCTTTAAACGGTCGGCATAAATCCAGGTCAGCGTACTTGCCATCATACAAAAATTCAAATGATTGGTCACGGAATGCGCATTACGACACTGACTTTTTTGACTGCCGATGTCTTGTTTCAACTCCTTGAATCCTGATTCGATTTTCCATCTCGCACCATAAAACTCGATCATTTGCGTGACCGATAATGACAAGTCCGTGCTAAACAGTGCGATCCATTGCGTTTTACGAAAAACCCACACGACGCGTACTTTGCATTTTAAACTTTTCAGCATGACAATGCGTTCATGGGCAAGTACCGTACGCTGTTTGCCATAAAGAGTCACCTGATATTCGGCGGCTTCGTGACGAATGCATTTTGCCATTTCTGTTGCCGAACCCAAGCGCTGGCCATATTTTCGAGGTCTCCCTCGCTGCCCAGATTGTCTTGTCTCGGGAAGATCATATAAAACACTATTACAGCGCAGGCGCGACAGAATATCAAACAGACTGCCTACCTCTTTGCGTACGGGCTTTAACAAACCTGCATTGCCAAACCAACTATCGGTCACCGCGAGTATTTGCTTGCCGGAAAAATGATTTGCAACCCCGATGATCATCTGTGCAGCTTGGCCGATCTTGGTTTCAAACGACTGCAATCGACCTTTGATCTTCGCTCGATCGGATTGTGCATCAATCGCTTTCTGTGGAAGGTAGTGGCGAAAATCTAAAAACAAACAGGCCCAACGATTTTTTATTTGCTTGAGCAAACCGATGGCTACCACGTTTTGTGCCCATGGGTAGTCGCTTTGATTGGCTTTGGCTGCATGATCATAAATGGTTTCGCAACCAAAGATTTTTTTGCCCACTTTAGGGTTGATGAAATCATCCAGGGCAATTAATAATCGGTCGTCCGTTTCAGGGTTGTCGATCAGGTCCCAGGCTGTTTTCCATAAACCTTGCCACGGTAATTTGGTTGATGCCATGAATGTGTAAAATCGTTTCCGCTTGATATTGATACCGAACAGCGTTTCAAGGCTACGCCATAAATTGGAACTAATGGAGGAAGTAAACGGGACAATGATCGACAGTAGCGTATAGGCAAATAACGAGGCTCTTTCTTTGCCGAGCGTGGTTTCTGAAAAATGTGATTGAAGAGGAGAAAGAAGATCGCGTAAAATGAACATGAATAAGGCTTTTTTGTTTGTATAATCAATTTGTTAGCACTGTTTATTATACTACAAAATACAGCCTTATTCACTATCAACCTGTTGTTTTTAAAGTAATTTGTACTTAAATATTAGTAATTGCTAATATTTTTCGAAAATTAGACTTTCCTAATATTTGGCTGACAAAAAACTGGGAAACCAAGCTCAGCGATATATGGACTGTATGATTTTAATTGGATCTTGCGTGCAATGTGGCAAACCCATTAATAAATGCCCCTATCCGCCTATATACCCCCCTAAAAACTGGGAAACTTCAGTAAAATAAGTGATGAATTTAAAAACTAAAAAAGGGTAATTCTTGCATTTAGTCTATAACAAGCATGACTCTACAAAAAATTAGAAGAGGATTCCTAAGTTATGCACATGAAGACCGATTCCACGCGGATAGAATTTATGAGGATCTTAAACAAAAAGGAATTTTACTCTGGTACGACCGAGTAAATTTTAGACCCGAACAAGGTATAGATGACCAAATTCTTAATGCCATCAAGGAAAGCGACTTTATTATTTTATTACTGTCTCCTTTATCTGCTGCCAAGGATGGCTATATCCGCAAAGAATTTTCTCTTGCGCTCCAGATGGCTGAAACCCTAAAGCCCATTAAACCATTTCTAATTCCAACTAGGATTGACACATGCCAGCCTAATAGAAATGAAACACAAGGGATGACAACATTCATCGATCTATTTCCAAACTGGCCTGAAGGCATCAATGCAATTGAGAAACTTGTTTCATTAGAAAACGACCAGACAGACATTGAAAACCTTTCTTTACACGAAATACAGACCAATATCACAAACTTTTCTTATATTAAAGATTCTGCAAAGCAACTTAACTCTCGCCATTCAATAGCTGTTTTCCTTGAAAACCAAATACTACGACTAAAAGCAATCGACAATTCGCTTATCAGCCGAAAAATTACAAACATGAGTTCAGATATAGTTGATTTTGCTGCTTGTATGGAACTTTTTAACATACATAATTGTGGTATCAGAGATAACAAGACTATATGCACTCAGTGTAAAGCAGAGGGCTCTATTATTCATGGTACGCTTGACATTGGTGGCTTTTCACAATCAGATTACAATGATAATTACATTTCATTTTGTGAAAATTGTTTCTGGCATTACTATGATTTTGAAATAGATTATTTAGGAACGGGGCCTCTCAAGTTTGATTATGGCAGTAATATATACAAATGATTGAAGCCACTACGAATACTTAAAATATTATCAGTCATTGCATGCTCTAAACACCGAACAACACAAACAAAACGCCATGTCAGAAAGGCGAATCTTGGGTTGAGTTTATTGCAATAACAAGAATTTTTCATAATATCAACCCTTCCTCTTCAACTGTTAATCTCTCAATCCCTTAAAAACCCTAGCCCTGCAACATTGGCATTAATACTGCTTATGTTTAAGTGACAAAGTATTTTTCTATTATTTGCAGAGTTATTTTATTTTATATTCAAGAAGCTTGATTTACGGTTGCATTATCATCGTTTATTTAGCAATAAATAAAATCAGAATACCCTGCAAACAATTCAGCTTACATGGGGGTTATTATGAATACAATACCATTAGAAAGGGTCTCAGTTCCATTGGTTCGTTGCTTAGAAGTTAACGACCAAGGTCGAGATTTTGTTGTGGGCGATTTACACGGTAGCCGCGAATTACTTGATACATTATTAGCAACAGTCCATTTTAATACAGAAATTGATCGCCTTTTTTCAGTGGGTGATCTGATTGACCGAGGGCCAAATTCAATAGCTTGCCTTGAATTATTAAACGAACCATGGTTTTACGCGGTTCGCGGTAACCATGAAACGATGTTATTAGAATATGTTTGGAATTTCATCCAATACGGTACTTCGCTAAACAGGTCTCAACAACATGAACTATTAAGTAATGGTGGAGATTGGATTTATGAGGACTACAATTTTGGCGATGACTGCCCACAGCTCAGGTTAATAGAATTATTATCTAAAGTTCGTCAGTTACCTTTGTTAATTGTGGTAGGTAAAGGGCCTGAACGTTTTCATGTCGTGCATGCAGAGCTTTATGATGCAGGGAAACCGAATGAGGTGTTACTGGATAATGATATTGATGCTCTTTTCCAGGAATGGAGTACTAAAGATTTCTTTAATGTTCCTCCGCAAGACTACCCTTACTTCACCAAACATTGGTTATGGGGACGCTCGTTTATGAAAAAAATAGAATCAGTTACAGAATGCCCTCCAGAGCTGTTACCTGGGTTATCACCTACTTTCTGCGGACATAGTATTACGCATAAAATTAGTAAAACGCTTTCTCACATTTGTATTGATACAGGGGCTTTTCTCGCAGGACAAACAGATTTTGATAATTCCAGAGAAGGATTGAGTTTGGTAGAGATCAAAAAGCAAAAAGTTTATTTTACTAATGGAAGCTTACGCCCCCCTCATGTTTTCAGTTTGTGACCCTTATATATAAATAGGGGCAAAGTTATAACAAGGCTTACTCAATGGCAATAATATCATGCATTGTGTTATTCGGCCTTTCTGGCGGTGGTACAACGGAACAAATCAAATATGCTGATACCTTCTTATTGAGCTCCCTCATTAACTACATTGTTTATTACAAGGCAGCCAAAATTGCTGCATTTGATTTTCTAAAGAGAGGATATAAAAATGGATAGACTAAATATTAGAAGTAACCTATCAGTGTTACAAAGCGAACCGTATTGCCCAAAACAATCTATGCTTTCAAAATTTGAAGGCCGTACTGATGAGATAAGATCTATATTCGCAGCGTGGATTAGTTCTGCCTCACACCCTCCTCTTTCTCCTCTATTGGTTGGTTTACCTGGTGTAGGCAAAAATAGAATCGTTTACGAGCTCTCTAGCATTACCGGTTTAAACCTTTATATTTTACAAGGTCACGAAGATATTACAGCAGAAGATCTCGCATGCAGCGTAAGATTTGCCGATGGTGCAGTAAATGGTATGGAGTACGTGCTTTCACCACTAGTTACCGCGATGATAAATGGGGGAATTTGCTTCATTGATGAAATTGGCAAGATCCGGCCACGAGCGTTATCGCTGTTAGTCAGCGTTCTTGATGAGCGACGCTATATTGATTCTTCATTGCTAGGTGAACGGATAGTGGCAGCCGATAGCTTTCGTTTTGTCGCGGCGACCAATACGGGGGAAGAGCATGATTTACCTGAGTTCATACGCTCAAGAATGAGGCCCGTCATACAAGTGGGTTTACCTGACAAAAAAGACATTAACGAAATTATTTTAGCGCAGGGTGGTGTTTATAAAAATCGGGAGTGTTTGCTCAACCAATTTTGGGACTTATGCGCAGAACAATCATTAAATCCGAGTGCCCGCGATGCGATTCAGCTATTCGGACTTGCCGCCAGCCTAGGCAGCTTTAGAAAAGCAGGTGCGGATAGCCTCTTTGAATCTCCAGACAATACCAAACTAAATGAAACATTGGCGGGTTCTGCTGTACCTGATATCGGCCCGGAAGATATGGAACAAGCATTTAATCTATTTTATGGAGCCGTGTCATGACCCCTATTGCCCCTATCGAAATTTCGGTTGCTGGCGGTGGGCGTATTTTAGCCATTCCAGCCATTCATTATGCCTCACGTTTTGCTCTGGCAGTGCATCAATTAGCCGAGCATAGAGCGCTACATGATACCTCTGAACGCTTGGCAATTGCGGTTGAACTTGGCCCCGCAGCAGCAGCTAGTTTAGCTGCGTGGATAAAGGAACTGGGAGCAGAAAATCCTTTGCCAACCATGTTGGGCTTGGCTAGAAATAACAATCGCTTAATTCATCCTAAATATAAAGAGGCGAGCCTTCGATTGCAGGAACTTCACGGCTTACCTTTACATCAAATTTCACCTGACATATTACAGCAGGAATTGAACTACTCATCTAGCTCTCTTTTATGCCTTTCGTCAACAGACTCAATTATTGAAGCGGTTCGTTGCGCAATACAGTATGGAGTAGATATCTACGGGATAGACCTGGAAGATGTTGCATCATCAGAGCGAAAAGAGGTTTTGCTTGAAGATTCACTGAGCATTGATAATCTTTCCAGTATTGATCATTACGTCAGGCATAATGCCGGGCGTTATGCAAGCTCTCGTGATTCTTTTATTGACTCACGACGAGAACAGGTTATGGCTGCTAGGCTCAAAGGATTAGCGCAAGAATATGAATCCGTCCTATACACAGGTGGTATGGGCCATTGGATTGAGCTAAAAAAATACTTGCGTGACCCAGAACTAAAGGTAACCTCTCCTTTGATAAATTCTGGCCGTGTTTCCGAATATAAACGGGTTATTGTTGATCCAAGCCTAGCTATTTCTCAAATGGGAGCTTTGCCAGCTTGTACGGCTTATTACGAAATGATGCGTGCACAACCCTATGGCACCCCGTGGAAAAACTTTGATTTACGTGGTAAAGCACTGGCACAAATTAAACGTGCTTATGATTCTGCTGCTATGGATAATGAAGGTCACTATGACGGGGTAGCACTTGAGCAATCACCGCATTTCTGGTTTTACCTGAATAACATTAGCTTGCTTAGGCAACAGCTTGTTCCGCGCTTAAATAGCGTTATAGAAGCGGCTACAGCGATGTTATCGGAAGAGTATGCCTTGCGCGTTGGCAAAGAACTTGTCTTTGCACCTGAGCTTAGCTGGCTTCAGGCTGAAGATGCCCCTGAATTACCCTACCTGCATTCTCCACGTTTTGAGTCCACAGAATATGACCTTGGAAATGGTCATAAAGTAGAGCTTAATTCATCATCGGGTAAATCTGAAGATTCATTTTATATACAGAGTCCCCCTGATGAAGGGATGAAAATCGACCATAAATTTCAGGCAACCCTCACTGAACACCAGTTTGCTACTCAACGTGACAAAGATACATTTTCAGAGATGGCATATAGAAACCCCTGGATTTGGCCGCCGAATGAGAATTTCTTTTATGGCTCGGCTTACCATATAGCAGAGCATATTATGCCACCAGCCTCTGCATCCAATGGAGAGCCTTTTTCTGGTTCGATGGCAAAAGGCATTGATATTAAAGCAACCTTGCGAGCAACGGCTCGGAACGATAAACGATTTTACGTCAAGGTCACCTCGGGCTCACGGTCGATGTCCCGGCAAGACTTGCTCGCTGAACCTTTTGTTTATATCTTTGAGTATCCACAAACGGACAGGCAAAAGGAGAATATTAACTGGGATATATCGTATGCTGGCACTGGTAATGTAAAAGCACACCACTTTAATAGCGCAGCTACTAGGAAACATTTCATAGATATCACCAATGAACAGGGTTCGAATTTTGTCGCTAGTGTTCAATTTTCTGAGGACTGCCCCTCTCCAGAGCATTTAACGAGCTGTAATGACATAAGGAATATGCGCTTGTTGTGGGGGGCAATGTCATTTGGCAATCCTTGTAATAACATTTATCAATGTGCACGCTGGCTCGAAGGTAGTCACTTTAAATGCTCACCAGCACTAAAAGATCTGGGCAGAGAAGCCCTCATCACGTTTTACAAAGACAATTTTAATATGGCACTGGATATGGAAAACTGGCCTGAAAGTCTGATTCGCATCGCCATCCCTTTTGCTCGTCATCGGGTACTCGTCATAGCACCTGACCGCAAAGCAATTACTCAGCAGATACAGCTGGATGCCCGTAACTTCGGTGTTGACATAGACCTTGTGCCTCTTTCATATATTTCAGCTAAAAGAATTAACATGATACGCCATCAACATGTTGTCTATCCACTAAATATAGATGCTACGGATTGGTCTACAGAAGTTGTAAATCTACTAGGTAGCGTAGATGCTTACCAGGATCTCTTGCCATCTTGGATTCAAGCACAAACCGTTCAGAATAACTAAGAGTACACTATTATGGAATCAAGATTAAATAAAAATACCTCAGAAGCACAGCTTATTTCCAATAAGCTTTTCTTTGATGATGCACCATTGGATCAATTACTGAGTGGTGCTGATTTTTCACCAACACCTACTAATGCGATTGAATTATGGCGCAACAACCTGGATAGATCGGATGAAGTCGCGCGAGCAGTCGCTGCCATATTCGCCCGTAACTCAGATAGCCTTGATAAAAAAGATGACTTTGAAGCCATTCAGATTTGTTTACAGAAAAGCCTGAAAAGATTTTCTCCTAGAGAAAGGCGTTATACATTAACCCTGATTGCGCTTGGGGCGATTGTTGCAGAACGGGGCGATATTGAAAAGGCAATAGACTACCTAAACCAGGCGCTTATATTACAAGTTAAGCATTCAAAATACCCACAAGATATTGCTGAAACCACTGAAAAATTGGCGATATTATATGAGAATCATAATCAACCTAAGAAAGCTAAATTACTCCGTGATGAACTCAAACTTGACGAGCTCATGCGTCATCCAGAAGAGGCTGTACATATGCGCGCGATCGCACTGGAGATGTTTCACAAGCAACAGTATCAAGGTGCGGAACGTATCTATCAATATCTGCTCACTCTCAAATTTCAACTTGCCAGTACCTATTGCCACCTTGCCCGAATTTACCTTATGACAGGACATGCACACAAGGCAATGGAGCAAATCGAGCTGGCCTGGGATAGTCAAGATGATGTAAAGCCTTATGTAATACCCCGCCTGCATTTCTTTAAACTGATTGATCGCATGTTGTCTAAGCAAAATTATACGGATATTTTACAAAAAATTGCTACCGCACTGAATGCACCAAGAGCATTCGAGGACTGGGATATGGATAAGGTAATCAACCACATTGCATCGGAACTATCAGCAGATGAAAAGACGTTATTATTAACCTTGGCCGAAACGTTGGGGGACAACAAAAAAATGTCCGATCTTACAAAGCTTCAGTTATGGAATAAGCGCTAAATTATCAACCGGCTGCAACACGACCCTCTATAACATCATTTGAAAATCTATATCTCGATGCCGATATAATCTCTATAGTCAAAATAACCAATACCTTCGCCAAAAATCACTCAGCATTAGCATGAATTTTTCCGATTTCTGCGGCTTGAAAAACTTTATCGCTCATTAAAAACTCCTCTGCATTTAAGCTGAGTGAGTTAATAATCCGACGCGTGAACTTACGTGCCCTAAAGGTGGTTTTCAAATCCAACATGCTTTTACGATCCAGTTCCTTTATTTGAGGTAATAGCAGTTGTGAAAATGTGACCATAAAGAGTGAAAAATTCGCCATATTGGTCACCTGTACTTCTTTAATATTCATAAAGTCCTCCAGCCCCCAGTATTGCTTGGCATCACGAAAGTTAAACTCGATCTGGAAGCGCAACCGGTAATAATCAATCAGCTTATCGTAAGGTAAATTCAGATCATCGCTGAATAACAGCACCTTTGCAACCTTACGCGTTTTAAGGTTCTTTTTAACAATGATCACGACATTGAGCAGGTCGGGGAAATTCTTGTGCCAAACCTGAACCTGATAATGCTTGGTTTCGATGTTTTTTTTACTGTCGTTTCACGCAAACTCTTCTCAGGTAGGGTTTCCAATGTCAGTTTCTCTCCATATTTTTTAGGCTTTCCTTTTCCCGAGTATTTGCCCGCGAACGGAAAATAGAGCATCGAATCATGACGCAACTTGGAAACCAAATGCAATTTAAGCTGCTTCACGGTTTGTAAGCCCGCGTTATTGCCTAATGCACCATCATACACAAAATGGCCTATTTTTAGGCACCCTTCATATCTGGCCAAAAGTAGTGGACAGTTTAGCGGTAAAAAAAATATTCGCGCACAAAGCAGTCTTCAGAATCTCCTGACTTTTTAAAAATAACATGAAAAATTAGGAGCTATTCTGTTTGAGCAATCGTCTCAAACAGCAATTCTAACCAGTCTTTCTCAAGTTTCCTTTTCATCAACAACTCAATGGGGGCTTTACCTTGTCGCTTGCCGCTCTTGTATTGATGATAATTATGATAAAACATAATGAGATTGAGGTGCTCCTGACTAATCTGTCCTTTGCATTCATTGATATAAGGACGAATGAGTGAGTTGACCATTTCAATCAGCGATGAAGTTCTCACCATGCCGTTAAATTCTTCAAAGGCTCGCTCTATCAGTGCATTAGCATTTTTCCCTAATAATGGCGTGACTATTTCTAGCCAACCATCGCGTTCATTTTCGTGGTATTTTTTGTGTGCTCCTTTATACTGATGAGATTGATGATCATGTTGCCAGGCGAGCCCGATCATCTCAAGATTCTCTTTCGCAATCGATTGGGATAATCTCTGAAAAATATCCTCAACTTGCTGATAACAGATACAAATATCATCAATATGGCTTCTTATTGCTTTTGTTTCCTGCTGAAGTTTATCAAGTTCCAGTTGATCCAATAGATCCATCAAAGTGAGCAATTCGGCTTTCACTTTAGATTTTTGGCGATGCTCGCCTGTTTTAAGGTCAAAAAAATATAACGCAGGGAATAACAACGCCAATACGTCTTCAACGTGCTGATAATTTGCCATCTTGTTCTCGCAATCCACTTTTGCCTCTTCAAAAGCTTCTAACTGTTTTTGCAAATTTGATTCAGTCCGCGCATTATTAAAAACTTGGAACCGTTCAACTTCCCTGGTGACTGCTTCATAAGCCTGGCTTTCAAGTGTTTGTAATAGCTTCGTTAGCCCACGGAATTCATGAAAATTATCCGAACACCAGATGAGATTGTTTTGAAACTGTCGATAGCCTTTTACGATGCCTACCCCCCGGTCACTAGCAAGGCCTTGAGAAAAAATTTCATTTTTTTCAATCGACCTGAAATGGGCTTTCCAGGTATCAGACTGACAATTACTGGCTAACTCAATCTTTAATATCGCTGTACTAACCGGATCAATCGTCACTAAAATTGGCAAGCCGCAAGCGTAGATTTCATCGCTCAAATAGAAAACCGTGATAGGTTTGTTAAGGTTCAGGGTGTTAGGCATACGGGAACCAAAATCCTTAAGGCGTTGGCTAATCATGCTTGCAGAATAATTTTGATAGCCTTGCATTCGCAAGATTTCGGAAGTACCTGATAGAGAAACATTCCCCGCCAGTCATAGCAACACAATGGCAGAATCAAGGTTTAATCGGTGTGGAGGGAGATCAATCTCTTGGTAGTCGCTCAGTAGTTCATTCAGGCACAATACCGCCGCACCGATCATTTGATAGAGAAAGGATCTTGATATGTTATATTCCCGAGAAAGTGCGGTTCTTGCTCCATAAACACCTTGGCTGGATAAGGCGAGTATGACGATATTTAAACGGGTTTGAGTGTCTAGGTTTTTGCGTCGGGTGAATTTGATATGGTGGGTCTCTTGCTATATTTAAGGTGACGTGATTCTTGACAAAATCACATCCGTTTGCAAGAGTTTTTCTGAGACTGTACACTGGAAAATGAAGGGAGCCTATTTTTAGCGTGCCGCCTATCAGCCCAAGTGCCTGTCGAATACAGTTCTGCAATTGTAATTGAAACGCAGAGAGTTCCACTTCCGTTCGGTTTTTATTTTTACTGCCTTTCGGGCGACCCGGTTTTCCTTTTTTCTTGACGGCTTTGGGTGCCGTGTTTTGAGCTTTTTTCTTTATCAACTGTTCGGCAACTAACGGGTATGATTTCCGAGATTCAACATATAACAAGGAAATGTCGATGAAGCATAACCCTGGAACGGCTTGGTTTTGGATCGAAGAGAAAAATCGTCCCAGACCATGCGTTTCCTTACCTGATTTTGTAATGACCACTTCATCTCCAATGAGAATCCATGCTCCTAAACAGGTTTCGCTCAAATGACTTTTAATCAATAGCCACCGTAATTTTGCCCATTGGTGTTCTTCTTTGAAAAAGCGCTGAACAGTGCGGTAAGCAGCTCCTTTTTCAGTCCATCGAGAAATGCCCAGCATCGTGACACGCCCTGTCATTGATAACACAGATTCAACTATTAAGGCCAAGTGTTTTAATGTCTTCGTGGATAAACTTGGACTTAGTACTTCAAGTATTGCTATGATTTCAGGCATGGTCAGATTTTGGTAGCTACTGTGGTGTGGTAATCCAGTATTTTACCGAATTCTGGCCATCTTTTGCTTGTTTAACTTCTTATCAATTTGGCGAAGGTATTGAATAACAAAAGTACATTAATGCTCCCAAACAATTGAGCGGCCAGATCACCCCCTACCCAGGTACTAATAGAACCAAATAATAAACCTTATAACCATTAGTTAACTAGTGTTATTATGAAGTAAAATAACAACTGTTACTTAATTCCCACAGAGTTACCAACAAGTTCTGATTGACATGACTTAAGATCTTGAATTTTAACAATCGAATTTTGATATAAAAACAATAAACTGGAGAATTCTCAATGAAAAACATAACGTCTGCTGATGTATTTGTCAGTTATGCCAGTCATGATAAAATTCGTGTTAGTGAAATTGTTCAACAGTTAGAACTTTCTGGCATCCGTTGTTGGCGTGATCAGGAACAAATAATTGGCGGAGGAAATTACGGCCTGGAGATTGTAAACGGCATTCGTCAGGCAAAAATACTGCTACTCATGTGTAGTAATGCATCGCTACGATCTAAAAATGTTAAGCAAGAAATTCAACTGGCCTGGAAATATCACATCCCCTACCTTCCCATATTACTGGACCCCATTCCTTACCCAGAGCAAGTTGAATATTGGCTTGAAGGATGTCAGTGGATTGAACTTCTTAACCACCCTACAGAAAAATGGCTGCCAGCCATCCTTATGGCAATATCACAAACAGGCATCAATAGCAACGTTAGTGTAAATTACACACCACCACCCATTAAAAAAGGTTGGTTTGGTAAAATAAAACAACTACTCAGTTTGGAACAATCAACTCAACACCCGACTACACCTCCCTCTTCAACGCTAAAAGCAATTACTCAGCAACAGGATTTACAAGGGCTACGTGCACTTGCTAAATTCACCGATCAAATCTGGCCTGTCCCTGCTGATAAACCAGCAAATAATAAACGTGGTTTACGTGATCTCGGCGCCATTCAGGATGAGGTCCAGCATGGTTTTCAACTCGGAGGTCAGGTTCGTTTAGCCATTGAGTCTGACCGAGAGGGTTATTTGCTATTATTAGATGAAGGCACCTCTGGCAAAATCTACTGCCTTTGTCCTTCACAATTCGCACCAGAATCAACAATTCAGGCTGGGCGTTGTTATTTACCACAAGCAGGTGCTCGTTATAAAGCATTTGCCGTAACAGGGATGAGTGGACGAGAGCATTTACTGGCTATCATTAGTGATCAACCCTTGATGCTGGACTGGATGCCGACTGATCCGAAAATTCCAGCACGAGAACTCAACCGGCAAGATATTGCTGAACTATTGGGGGAATTGCATAAATTAGGTGATGATCAGTGGACAGTGTTGTCGACTTATTTTGATGTGCTTTGACAATAATTCAGAGTCCTTATTAATTGGTATTTTGGTGATTACGTAATAAAACTGTTCTATTTGATTTTCTAACCTAAAGAGGATTAAAAATGCTTGAGAAAAAAATTCATGCAGCATTGAATAAAAAAACCATAGAAGTCTATGGTGAGAAAATAAATCAAGTAGTTGAAATAGGTGAGGATTTGATCAGCAGGCATTCAAACATTCAAATGGAGAAACTGGAAGAAGATTTTAATCATGATATACCTCATAGCCTGATTTCATCTATAAGGAAATTCATCAAACTCAATATCACCCCCCTTACTATCTGCTTTTGTAATTCTATTCCTCAACAAAGAATCGTTGACAATGCATTCCATGATGAAAAAAATAACTTATATTTTGTTCTTACAGTTCTTCCTTGGGATACTAATGAAGCAGTCACTCAACTTGCAGAAGCCTCAACAAACAAACCCTATGGTTATACCAACAGACTGATAAATATTTTTGATTCCTGGCCTTCGGAAAATACAAAATATCTATTTCATATGATCATTTGCTTCAATGCAGAAACTGGAAATTTTAAAATGCACAATTGCATAACGGAATACCCAGAAAACCGAACAAAAGATAAGGATATACACTTATTACCAATTGAGTTACTCAATGACGAAGAATTAGCACAGCTTAATACAAATTACATTATTTAGAATAATATATTAAGCAATGGACATAATGCTAATCATTGTAGAAACATTTTAATAAATAGTTAAAAAATTGGTGGAGACTTACATGCACAAAGAAGAAATAAATGATGGTGCTGCAACTGCATTGAAGTATTTAGTAGAAGGCTGGGTAAGTGTTTTTCACGATAGTAATGGATCAGTAATTGGCCTTTGGGTGAAATATTCCGATTGGGGTGAGGATGAGTATTCGATTCTAACATTCTTATGTTCGGTGTTGACGGTTGCAAAGAGTAAAGGAGGTATAGTTGACTCATTGCCTGAGGATATAATACCAATCCCAATATATTGATGCCCTAACTTCAAAAATGCCGCCATCCTGCATACTTTTAGCAGGAACCTACTACGTGAATGGATTCCCGATAAAAAGACCTCGGGAATGACGGTATTAGAGTAATTATTTACTGGGATTGGTATTACATGGGATTGGCTTTGCCATTCTCTCATTTTATTCTCCTCTTTACCTTGGCGGGTTCAGAGGAGAGTTTAAGAGTTTTTACGCTGGAACGGCAGAGCCTATTTGCATCGCACTGGCAGAGCCAGTGGCTTAAAATTAGGAGTTATAGCTGAAAACTTGAACATCGAGTACAGCATCGTTTTTATTTTAAAAGGTGGCCTATGACCATGAATTACTTTAACAATATTTATAGCACTCTCAAGCAATGGGCATTCCCTAAAGAATACCGTATTCATTTATCCCCTTGGGTAAATATTGATTTGTCGATAGCTGAACAACCCATACTAAGTAACGGACAAACTGATGTGCAAGCAATAGAGAAAAAGCATCAACTTTTTTTAGCGCGATTGGCAACTGGCTTATGGCAAATCCGCCAAAAAATGATTGATATTAAAACTGAGGAACCTTTAGATGAAATGCGACGCGCATATAGGCCGTTAGCGTCAATATGGGACTTGGTAAAAAACCAGGGAGTAATAATTAAGGACCATACGGGTGATCGTTATGATACTGGAATGTCACTCAAAGTGATTGCCTTTGAAACAAATGAAGAAGTAACTCAAGAACAAATTATAGAAACGATAAAACCAGGCGTGTACTACCACGAAAAGCCGATACAAATAGCTGAAGTTATCGTAGCAACGCCAAAACCTTAACAAAAATAAGTCATAACAATAAAATGTGAGGAAAAATCATGAGAATGACAATTGATTACGGTATTGATTTAGGTACTACAAATAGCTGTATTTGCATCATGAACGATATGAGTTGTGAAATTATTAAAAATCTAGCAGATCAAACAGATACAACACCCTCTGCTGTTTTTATAGATAAAAAAGGCCATCTACACGTTGGACAAAAAGCCAGGGAGCGTTTAGAGCATGATCCAAATAATGCATTTAGTGAGTTCAAATTACAGATGGGACATAAAGATCAGAACTATATTTTTGAACGCAGTGGGCAAACAATGACCCCGCCAGAATTGTCTGCAGAAATCCTAAAACGCCTGAAAAGCAATGTGGTACAAAGTAAAGGTGAAACTATACAGGCAGCAGTGATTACAGTACCCGCTGCATTCGAATTACCTCACTGCGAAGCAACTAAATTTGCAGCACAAATGGCTGGAATAGAGCATTGCTTGTTGTTGCAAGAACCAGTGGCTGCTTCACTAGCTTATAGCTTAAAAAATCATGAGGAAAACAGTTACTGGATGGTCTACGATTTTGGGGGCGGTACATTTGATGCTGCAGTGATGCAATTAAAGGATGGTGAAATTCAAGTAGTCAGTCATGCAGGCGATAATCATCTAGGAGGTAAATTGATTGACTGGGTGATTGTGGAGCAGTTACTGATACCTGAGGTGAGAAAACAACATAAGTTAGATGATTTTGAGCGAGGAAATCAAAAATGGAAAGTTGCTATAGCTAAACTTAAAATTGCAGCTGAAAATGCCAAAATAAGCGTTTCATATGAGCTTGAAGTGGATATAGAAATTGATAACCTGTGCCAAAATAATTCAGGAGAAGTGATTGATTTTGAATATACTTTAAAAAAAGAAGACGTAGAAAAATTAGCGGATCCATTAATTCAGCGTTCAATTAATATTTGTAAAAAAGCGCTCAAAAATAAAAATTTGCAAACTAAGGATATTGATAAACTTATTCTTGTCGGTGGGCCATCGCTTATGCCCTATTTAAGGGGGCGTTTAAGTGAGCAAGAATCTGGTTTAGGGATTCCTCTCGACTTCAGCATTGACCCGATGACTGTAGTAGCAAATGGAGCGGCTATCTTTGCACGCTCAAAAAAAATGCCTACTGTATTACAGCCTGAAGTCCAAAAGGGGCAATATCAGATTGATTTAGAATATGAGCCAGTGAGCATTGACCTTGACCCACCCGTTGGAGGTAAAGTGTTAGCTGACGGAAATACAGACTGGACTGGTTTTACAATTGAGTTTATCAACGAAAAGGCGCAACCACCTTGGCGTAGTGGGAAAATAAAATTGTCTGCCCAAGGTATTTTTTATACCAATCTTTTTGCTGAAGAGAATAAAGTTCACCAATACCAAATTGAATTGTTTGATGCAGCAGGGAATTGTTGTGAAACTGTGCCAGATAGTTTGCCATTCACTAACGGAGTTGGTAGCAAATCCTTACCCTTGATTCATTCCGTTGGTATTGCTTTGGCTGATAATAGCTTTTTACCTTTTATTGTGAAGGGTACACCACTACCAGCGAAACAAAGACAATTCCTTAAAACTATACAAGATGTTAAGCGAGGCGACTCGGAAGGATTAATTCGTATCCCTGTACTTGAAGGTGATATTCCTAGAGCAGACCGGAATAGTAAAATTGGAGATTTGGACATATTAGCGACTAATATCAAAAGAGATGTTCCTGCAGGAAGTGAGGTGGAGTTATTTATTGAAATAGATGAATCAAGGTTGCTGAAAACATCAGCCTATATACCCCTATTAGATGAAGAGTTTCCTGTAGTTTTTAATATGGAAAAAATAAGTATTGACCCAGAAGAATTGAAAAAGATTCTCGACCAAGAAATGCAGCGTCATGAAAAATACAAAAACAGCGATGATACTGAAGTACAAAATATTTTAAGGCAAGTTGAAAATGAAAATATGCTGGATGAAGTGAAAAGTGCTTGTCAGGCAGCACATATTGATCCCGATGCTAACGATAAGGCGGAAAAACGCCTGCGAGATTTGCAAGCAACACTGGATCTAGCGGAGCAAGTTGCCGAACTTCCTATTTTGCAGAAAGAATTGCAAGATTCCCTTCAAAATGCAAAGGACATTGTTGATAAGTGGGGTGAAGATACTGACCGCAAAGCATTAGATAAACTGGAAATAGAAATCAAACAAGCATTAAACAGCCGAGATACTGAGTTATTACAGCGTTTTATAGATCAAGTATCATCACTACGTCAACAAGTGTTACTAGAGCAACCCGGTTATTGGGTAGTGCTGTTAGAGGATTTAGAAGAAGATCGCTCAATTTTTCCAGACTTATCTGAAGCAGAAAGTTTATTTCAACAAGGTCATCGTGCAATTGACAATGACGATGTTCCTGAGTTGCAAACAGTTGTCAGGCAGCTAATTAGGCTAATACCTGATGATGAGGTGAGTAAAACTGGTTTGGGTTCAACGGTAATTTTGTAATTATGCAAATACGCTTTAAATTTCAAAATTTGGCACTCTAACCTTTTCCTATCTGGAAGGGTTAGAGGTTTTCATATTGAATTTTGAATTGTCAATAAGACTTGATTAAATTGGAGATACATATGTCGTCTCAAAATAAGGCGCTGACCAACCTCGAAAAAAAACTACATGTTGAAGCCAGTCGCTTAGCAAGGCTTGGTAACTATCAGGATGCTGAACAATTAATTGGAGATGCAATACAAAGCAATCCAACCTGCCCCGCATATTTTTTTGATTTAATGGCGAAAATATATGTGCAGCAGGGACACTATCAGAAAGCGGAATCCTACTGGAAAAAGGCGCAATTATTAGAACCTGATAACTCAGCTTATCAAGCGGGGTTATCACGATTAGCCCATGACCAACATCCCAGTCGCTGGCGTTTGCTCTTTGCTGTATTAATACTGGCTGTCAGTATAGTTTTTGGATGGCTATGGTTGAATGTTACAGATAAACGAGATAAAGCCAGGGAGTCATTTTGGGAAACACGTTGGCAGGGACAGTTAGCGCAAATAAACCAATTACTAACCGCTCAGCTTGATGTACAGGGAGAATCGGTATTGACGCAAGTTAATGATGTTAATAAACGAATACAAGGAATGGAGCAAATTATAAAACAACAAAGTCAGCAAATAACGGAACTTAAAGGGGTTAACAAACAAATACAGGGAATAGAACAAGTTATAAATCAGCAAAGTCAACAAATATCGCAATTTATTACCCACAGTGAAGCCGTACAGAAACCGCAACAACCAACTAATCTAAGCGCTGAAATAACAATACCACTAGTTGAATTGCAGATAGCGGGAATAAGAATTATGCAAGAAGTTCAAGGGACAAGAATACAATTTGAACAAGCGTTATTTAACAAGGGAGCACGCCTAAATGTAACAGCAAAAAAAGTATTAGCGCAACTTGCCCAAGATTTACAGTCACAATTTAGATCTGAAATGCGTATTTATATTATCGGTCATACAGATAACTTACCAGTCAAGAAAAATAGTATGTATCGTAATAACAGTCAGCTTGGTTATATGAGAGCGGTCGCAGTAGCAGAATATTTACGTGATGCAATGCAGCTGCCCGCTAGCGTTTTTAGCTTGACAAGTAAAGAAAATATAATGGCTGATAATAGTAAAGAGTCGCCTAAGCGAACTGTAGAAATATTACTTAAAAAAGTTTAGCAGGACTTATTATTATAGTAATGCGGTTTGCTTTAAATAATCATGATAACTTGAGGACAAATTATGAAATTACTTCCCACTATTAATTTAATCCAACGCTATCAGCAGAATGCCTTTCGTATTACTGGCTTAAGTATAACCGCTTCCAGCCGAGCAATACGTCGCTGGGAAAACGAGCGCAAAATAAAAATTAAAACGGGGGTAAAAATTGAACCCGATCATTCAGCCTGGGCTGTTACGGTAGATGAAGATACTTGTCTGGCAGCATTACAAAGACTTAACGATCCAATTGAGCGATGGATAGAAGAATTCTTCTGGTTCTTGCCGAAAGATCGAGAAAGTAAGCAGCCAGATTCTGCGGAACAAGCATTTTCAAAAGGTGATTTAAATGAAGCTTTGTCAATCTGGGAATCAGAACAAGATGAGTCTTACGCACTGCATAATCTGGCAGTAGCGCACCAGATTCTTTCTCTGGAAAATACGCAGGATAAAGAAAACGAAGACTGGAAACTCAGTTATCGTTACTGGCTTAAGTTATTGAAACGCGAAGACTTCTGGAATGAACAAAAAACTTATCTCTATGCCGATAAAGACCAACGCCTTAAACCTGAATTAGCAGTAAAATTACAACAACAATTACCAAGGATCATTTTAGGCCCGGATAGCCACTTTGCCTATCAAGCTGCTGAACAGCAACAAACTAAACTTGCTAAAAAGCACTTAAGTTATATTAAAGCGAGTGGGTTCGAAGATAAAGATCAAGAGCACGTATTGTTACATGTACTGGAGCCGTTGGATAAACACTTAAAAGCACTTTGTGCTGCAGCAGAGGTTGAAAGTGAACAAAACCCTCAGCAAAGTGATTTAACAACCCGAAAACTACTTGAAAAAAGTCAAAGCTTAGTAGCGATCAGTGATTTATTACTAAGTAAAAAACCCTGGCATACGCAAAAACTACATGACCGAGTGGCTGAAAGACTGCATCAATGTCTGATTACCTATGGCGAAAGTACCCACGATTGGGTAACTTGCGTAGAGCTGGGTAAAAAAATATTGCCTCTGGCTGCAAGTGGTACTGTGCGGGATAAAATTAGTGAAAATTTAGAAACTGATAAAAAGGCTAACGAACGGAATTTCGGTTGGTATAGCCAAGCCTATTTCAACTTGCCATCTGCCATACAAGAACAAGTAGAGCAGGCCTATGATAATGCCCAAAAAAAACGGTGGGACAAAGCATTAGAGCAATTATCAAAGATATTTAAAAACCCAGAGTTAAATGCAATACAAAAAGCAGCATTAAAAAAACCATTTGCTTTTGTATTTGATGGTCGTTCCACACAACGCTATAACGAACTACCTAATAATAATCAACAACAACCAGCGATTATAGAAAAAATTCTTCGTGTAATTGAAGATCACCCGGAATTTTGGGGTGAGGAACGGTGTAATGCATGTGGGGAGTACTTCTATGAGCAATATATGACATTAACATATAATAATACTGGTCTAAATGTTTGCATTCCATGTAATAAAAAAGCAGAGCGTGTGGATGAAAAGCGTGAGATAAATCGAACTGAAAAGTTGAAACTAATAGGAGAAGACATAAGCCTTGCCTATGAACTAGGGTATGAAGGCGCTAAAAAAGACCTTGAAACCTTTCGTGATATTGCTAAAGACCGTCATTTTGAACTGACAGACCCTCGGTTATTAATGTTTCAGTACGGATTATTCAGTTTATCAGGGATAAGCCAGCTAATTAAGACTTTATTAGAAGATAAGTCGACTAAGATCCGTCTTATGGCAATTGAAGGGCTAGCGCAAAATGGCAGTGAAGCAGCACGTGCGGTACCCGTATTGGCTAAACTGTTGGCTGATAGCAATTCTAAAATTTCTGGAGCGGCTACCAAAGCGCTTGGTCATATTGGAGGTGAAGCCAAACAAGCGATACCACTATTAATTAATTATTTAGGTGATATAGACACTCTTGTTTGTAAAGATACGCTTACAGCACTCGTTTCAATTGACCCCGACTGGGCAAAATCTACTGCAGTTCAACAAGCCATTCCTGCATTAATTGAATGTTTGACAGATGATAATACAAATTCTCGTAAAGCTGCTGGAAAGACACTAGGTCAAATTGATCCACAGTGGGTACAGTCAAAAGCAGCAAAACAGGCAATGCCGAGATTAATTGATCTTCTGAGCAATAACAGTTCAGCTGTGTGTAAGGTAGCTGCCTCAACGCTTTTAGCTAAGATTGACCCAAAATGGGCTAAGTCAGAGGCAGCCAAGCACGCTGTTCCTGCATTAAAAAAACACCTGATTGCAAGTAATTCTAATTCAGAAGCTCGAATGGTTGTTGCTCAAGTTTTAGGACAAATAGGGGAAGAAGCAAAGCCAGCTACTGCCGAGTTAATTCAGTGTTTAACATCTAAAAATAAGACTAGCATGGTTAAGGCGGTGATAATCGCATTAGATAAAATAGTCGATAATTGGTCACAACAAAAGGTCAATTCAAAACAGCTGTCAGAATTGGTTAAATATCTAGGTTACGAAGATATTCAGGAAATTGTTACAAAGTTATTAAATGAAATTGATGATACATGGCGTAAAACACAATCAGCAAGACAAGCGGTACCTTTTTTAACCAAAAGACTGAACCAGAAGGGAACAGATAAAAAACGCTTGACTGATATATTAAATGATATTGACCCATTTTGGCGAAAAAAATGTAAATGGCGAAATTTTAGGGTTACAGTTACTGCAATGATATTGATTGCTTGTACTATTGAAGGGGGACTTTTTTATTTAAACCCACCTGCTAGTATTGCTCGCTTTCATTTACGGTATCGACTGATAGACCAAAAACAAGCGGTGTCCTTTTTATTGCAAATGTTGGCAACAGCAAAAACGGATGCTTCTATCTCTTCAATAGAGGAGGTGATAGAAGCACTAGACAAAATCAATCCTCAATTAAAAAAACAAGCTATTCCACTATTAATTACACATCTGGCTGATAAGGATTATAAGGTTCGTATAGCTGCTAGCAGAGGGTTAGGTAAAATTGGCATTGAAGCTGTGCCAGAGTTGATCAAAAACTTGACTCATAGTGATGCAAACGTTCGTATAGCGGCAACCAATACACTAGGATACATTGGCTATAAAGCGAATATAGCAGTCACACCATTGATTAAATTATTGACTGATAGTAATTCTGAAGTTCGTAAGGCTACTGCCTCGGCGTTAGGTAAAATTGACCCGTATTGGCAAAACTCAGCGGTAGCTAATCATGCTGTTCCAGCGCTGACGGGTCGGTTAAGTGATGGCGATCCAAATATTCGTGTGGCTGCTGCCAGGGCTATTAGTCAGATTGGTTTAAATGCAGGGCCCATTACACCAGAATTGGTCCTGCTCTTGGTGGATAGTAATTCTGAAGTTCGTGAGTTGACTTTCTCGACGCTAGAAAAAATTGACCCACTATGGGGAAACTCAATGGCGGCCATAAATTCAGCTCCAGCATTAATTGAACGATTTTCTGATAGTGATCCAAATATTCGTGGGGCTGCTGCCAGGGCTTTTGATCAAATTTATGTTGAGCCAATACAAATAGTACCAGAATTGATTTTACTTTTGACTGATAATGATGGGAAAGTACGCAAGACAGCCAATAGGGTTCTTGACCAAATTGATCCACAGTGGGCAGCTTCTGAGTTAGCTAAACTAACTGTACCAGGTTTGATTATTCGTTTTA
This sequence comes from Methyloprofundus sp., assembly GCA_016592635.1. Classification (NCBI taxonomy): domain Bacteria; kingdom Pseudomonadati; phylum Pseudomonadota; class Gammaproteobacteria; order Methylococcales; family Methylococcaceae; genus Methyloprofundus; species Methyloprofundus sp. The sequence continues at coordinate 682,983 of AP023240.1, read as the reverse complement.
CAGATGAATCTTGGACAGTTAGGGATAGTGCCGCTAGAACTTTAGGTCAAATTGATTCCAATTGGCGTAACCACCCAGACTATAAAAATCGCAAATGAACATTGATCCTAACATCAGCATTGAACACCAGTCAGCATATGTTCTATGTGAACAAGGAAAAGTATTGCTTCATAATGGTTCTAGTATATCTCAACTAACATTACAGGATGAAAATAGCGCCTTTATTCACTTTTGCCGCTCTCTTAATCCCAATAAATGTTTTATATCCGCTTTAATCCCGGATGATGCTGATAAAAACGTTTTCTTTAAGGCTCGGGATGTAGCACATGCAGAAGGTATTCATATGCAAGCCAATGTTGATCGCCCAGAACAATTGCGTAAGGTTTGGGGGGACTATTTAATTTATAAAAGCCACTGTGACTCAGAAGTGATGCCTTTGCCCTCAAATGATAACGGTATGTAATTATGAGTGACCTACTTCCCAGCATCGACCTAATCCAACGCTATCGACATAATGCCTTTCGTATTACTGAATTAAGTATAACGGCTACCAGCCGAATTATACCAATCCCAATAAATACTCATTCTAATGTCGCCCATTTTCTAGTGCATAATAATTGGATATTACTGGGGCATCCAACGAATTTATTCCATGCTTCACAGCAAGCGTCAACAATATGCTCATAATCTTTAAAACACCGATTTGCCAGGTTTCGTTGTCGCAACTGCTGCCAAATTTGCTCAACCGGATTAAGTTCGGGTGAATAAGGAGGAAGTGGCACAATCGATATATTTTCTGGCACTGCAAGTTTTCCCGTTAAATGCCATGCAGCTTTATCAACCACTAATACAGCATGCTTACCTACAGTGACTGATTCTGAAATCACTTCAAGGTGATGCTGCATGCTCTCTGTATTAGCTTTGGGCATAACGATACCAGCCGCTTTACCATTAGCAGGGCAGACGGCACCGAATAGATAAGCAGCATTAAACTGTTGTTGTCGAATGATCCGAGGGCGTGTTCCTTTGTTCGCCCAAATTCGAGTAACGGTTCCTCGCTGTCCTACTCGTGCCTCATCTTGAAACCAAACTTCAACATCTTTTACTTCAATAGTGCTTGGCGTTAAATTCTGGACTATTTGATTGAAGTTTTTTTAAAATCATCTTGTGTGGCTTGATCTTGTTTGGGGTGTTTTGAACGAACTGTTATCCACACAATATTTAATCGAGCCAATAGATTATAAACGCTATTTAGACAGCATTTTACTTGAAATTGCTCGTCCAATAATTGACGTATATCATGGCCTGTTATTCGCCCGCCGTCTCTTTCTTTCTGAAGAGTGATGACTGCTTCTTTAAATTTTGTTTCTTGGTCTGCAGGTAATTTTCGCTTGGCTCCACTTCGAGAGGATTCTCTGAGTCCATCCAGGCCCAGCACTTTAAATCTTGCCAACCAGCCTTTAACGGTTGCTTCATGAACGCATAAAAACGAGGCAACTTCCACATAGGACCGGCCTTGCTGGAGGTGAAACATTCCAAGCCACTGGATACGTGTCCGTGAATGCTGTTCTGCCTTGGCAAGCTCATTAAAATCATAATTTTGCAATTCTTTAGGTAATCGTCTTGGGCGTGCTATCGTATCATTCCTGATTAAGTTAAATGGTTTGTTGAGCATACCCTAATTACATTAAATTATAAATATACTGGGATTGGTATAAGGTGGTACTGTAGATACCACATAGTAATCGTACCTAAATATCGAAAAAAGGCAATATATGGTGCTTTAAGAAAAGATATTGGAGGAATTTTGAAAGATTTGTGGGTAGTGGGTTAAATCTGTGTTTAGCATGAGAACAATAGAATAAGAAAGTGATTTATTGCATAATTCCCTCATGAAATATTATCAAGAAATCACCTGTCCTAACTGTACTAATTCCAACCTGATGAAATCTGGCACTAGCGATCGTGGTGTACAGCGATATCGTTGCCAAACTTCAGATTGCCCAACCAATACCTTCATGTTGGAATATTGTTACAAAGCATGTGAATTTGGAATCAAAGAATAAATTGTCGAAATCGCTATCAATAGTAGTGGCACTCGAGACACTGCGCGGGTTCTTAAAATCAATAAAAATACGGTGACCCGCACTTTAAAAAATAAAGAAAACAGTCTTGTCCAAGTGAACCCTCTTTTTCAAACCTTTGACCAAGGGGCACCATTGGAAGTCAGGCTAGAACAGGTTTGCTGCGAAGAAGCCGAAGTGGATGAACAGTGGTCTTTTGTAGGAAATAAAAGCAATCAACGTTGGCTATGGCATGCTGTTGATCATAAAACCAACACGGTACTCGCTTATGTTTTTGGCAAGCGTAAGGATACTGTATTCAAAGAATTACCTTCTAAGTAACAAACTTTTAATACGTTGTTTTTGCTTATTTATTTGTCATGTCAAAGGAACAAGCTCTAAGCCGAATTGTACCGCTTTTTGTTGAAGTTGTTTTAAAATACGTTGTTTATGGGCATTGTCATATTCTTCCTGACTTTGTGTAATATAGGCAGTTTTGTTTTTAAGCATATTATAAAAAATGACTGCTATCTTTCTTGCGGTTGCATTAATGGCTTTGGGCGCACCTAAGCGACTCCTTAATCGCCGATAATGAGCGGCTAATCCACTTTTCGAATTAGATAAGCCCCATGCGGCCAGCTTAAATGCTTGTTTTGCTCTATTGCGTGTTTTAATCGTTTTACTGCTTAGTACTTTTCCACCTGATATTTTATTATTTGGACTTAATCCCATCCATGAAACAAAATGACTCGCCGTTTTCCATTTCGTCATATCGATACCCGTTTCGGATAAAACCTTTAATACAGTGCCTTCGTCCAAGCCATCAATGGCAGTTAAATCGGTGCCACATAAATCATAAAGGTAATTGGCTACATCAAATTGCATGGCATTCTTTTCATGCTTCTTATAACGTTTTTTTGTTTCACTACCGTACACTTTTTAAAACAGGTATTGCGAAGAGTAGAAAAATGGTAATGTTGGCGATTTACATTGAAAATACCCTACATTGTCAGATTCTTACAAGATTTATCGCACTATTCATAGCAGCCTGCAAAAATTCTGGGATTTTGATCCTAGCAAACGTCAAAATAACGGCTTAAATATTCTGACAGGGTTTATCTGCGGTATTATACAAAGTAAATCTGTTAAGTTAGCTAATGTGGCAGGAGAGATTCCAGGATCAGGTAAAGAAGAAAGCCAAATCATGCAATTGCGCCGTTGGCTGAAAAATAAAAAAGTGGGTGTCGATTTATTTTATTTACCCTTTATAGAGGTTCTTCTTCGGTGTTTAGCCAAACAAACGCTAGTACTTGCTATTGATGGCAGCACGACAGCGCAAGGCTGTATTACCTTGATGGTCAGTATGATTTATAAAGGTAGAGCTCTGCCATTGCTGTGGGTAACCCGTAAAGGTAAAAAGGGACATTTTCCTCAAGATATGCATATCGAATTGATTAAATCCGTTCAGGAGATAATCCCAGAAGGTACGTCGGTCATTTGTTTGGGTGATGGGGAATTTGATGGTGCAGACTGGCTGGAAACCATCAGTAGTTATGGCTGGGAGTATGCCTGCCGAACGGCAAATAATGCGATATTGTATGAAAATGGAGAGGAATTTACATTTAAAGATATTTGCCCCGAACAAGGAAGCATGACTGAAATATCGGCAGTTGAATTCACTCGTAAACGTAGCATTGTGGTAAGGGCGGTTGTTTATTGGGGGAGAAAATATAATGATCCTATTTATCTGGTGACTAATTTCCCTACAGGGGGTGAAGCGTTTAACTGGTATCGCAAACGTTTCCGTATAGAAACGCTGTTTTCAGATCTTAAAGGCCGAGGGTTTAACTTACAGAAAAGTGGATTAAGAGCCCCTGAGCGAGTTTCTCGACTTATTATAGCGGCGGCTTTAGCTTACTGAAGTTTCCCAGTTTTTTTGCAAGCATAATATTAGAGAAGTCTAATTTACGAAAAATATTAGCAACTACTAATATATGGGTGTAAATCACTTTAAAAACAACAGGTTGATAGTGAATAAGGCTGTATTTTGTAGTATAATAAACAGTGCTAACAAATTGATTATACTAACAAAAAAGCCTTATTCATGTTCATTTTACGCGATCTTCTTTCTCCTCTTCAATCACATTTTTCAGAAACCACGCTCGGCAAAGAAAGAGCCTCGTTATTTGCCTATACGCTACTGGCAATCATTGTCCCGTTTACTTCCTCCATTAGTTCCAATTTATGGCGCAGCCTTGAAACGCTGTTCGGTATCAATATCAAGCGGAAACGATTTTACACATTCATGGCATCAACCAAATTACCGTGGCAAGGTTTATGGAAAACAACCTGGAACCTGGTCGACAACCCTGAAACGGACGACCGATTATTAATTGCCCTGGATGATTTCATCAACCCTAAAGTGGGCAAAAAAATCTTTGGTTGCGAAACCATTTATGATCATGCGGCCAAAGCCAATCAAAGCGACTACCCATGGGCACAAAACGTGGTAGCCATCGGTTTGCTCAAGCAAATAAAAAATCGTTGGGCCTGTTTGTTTTTAGATTTTCGCCACTACCTTCCACAGAAAGCGATTGATGCACAATCCGATCGAGCGAAGATCAAAGGTCGATTGCAGTCGTTTGAAACCAAGATCGGCCAAGCTGCACAGATGATCATTGGGGTTGCAAACCATTTTTCCGGCAAGCAAATACTCGCGGTGACCGATAGTTGGTTTGGTAATGCAGGTTTGTTAAAGCCTGTACGCAAAGAGGTGGGCAGTCTGTTTGATATTCTATCGCGCCTGCGCTGTAATAGTGTTTTATATGATCTTCCCGAGACAAGAGAGTCAGGGCAACGAGGGAGACCTAGAAAATATGGCCGACGCTTGGGTTCGGCAACAGAAATGGCAAAATTCATTCGCCACGAAGCGACCGAATATCAGGTGACTCTTTATGGCAAGCAGCGTACGGCACTTGCTCATGAACGTATTGTCATGCTGAAAAGTTTAAAGTGCAAAGTACGCGTCGTGTGGGTTTTTCGTAAAACGCAATGGATCGCACTGTTTAGCACGGACTTGTCATTATCGGTCACGCAAATGATCGAGTTTTATGGTGCGAGATGGAAAATCGAATCAGGATTCAAGGAGTTGAAACAAGATATCGGCAGTCAAAAAAGTCAGTGTCGTAATGCGCATTCCGTGACCAATCATTTGAATTTTTGCATGATGGCAAGTACGCTGACCTGGATTTATGCCGACCGTTTAAAGGCGGATCCGGAGCGTCGGCACAAAGTAAAAGGGCGCGCCAGTTTTGCCTTTTCAGACGTGAGGCGCATCATTACCGAGGCAGCATTGAACCCGGATTTTAATCATGTTTGCCCCAAACCGGGTAACTCCCCAATAAATCCACTGGTTGCCGTACTGTTACGCATGGTGGCTTGATGATTTTTTTGGAAACTTCAGTTTAGCTTATATATGGATGGTTTATTTGGGGGAGCTTGCTCTGAATATGGGCTGGGATGAAATCATCCATCGTAAAGATCGTTGTGATTTGAGTTTGTTTACTCTTGGAGTGCGGTTATTAAAGCGCCTGCTGAGAGAAGGAAAAATACTCCCTCAATTCTGTCTCACATTATCGGGCAAGGCTTTGCTGTGAATAGGTGAAAAAGTGTACGGTAGTGAATTTTTTGTAGGGGTTCGTTTTTCTGTCAAGTCAGGCTGTTTTTCTAATTGTGTGAGTTGCTGTTCGATTTCCTTGTCACAATCGTTTAATTTTTCATGATAAATATCGTAAAGTTCAATAGACTGTTTTAACGCAAATAGGTGCTCTTTTCGGTAATTTCCCATCAATGATTTAGCAATGACCTCGACACTATTTTTACAACGAGGGTCACGACATGAGGCCAGCTTTTCAGCATTGCGCTCACCCGACAAAATAGCCCGAAGAATGGTCATTCCTGTTTTGCTTGTAATATCACTCACCACGTTATCTAGTAAAATATTCATTTGCCTAAGAGCTTTCTGCATGTGTTGAATATGTGTCGATAGACTGGATACTAATATTTCTCTTTGTCTCATGTAGGCACGCAAAACACAATAATCATCTTCAGGCCGAAAAGCACCGGCAAGCAAGCCATAAGTGTGTAATTGCTGCAACCACTGGCAGTCTTTAACATCCGTTTTTCTTCCTGAAACATTCTTTACATGATGAGCATTCACTAAAATAACTTGCAATCCTCTGGCTTCAAGTATTTCAAACACTGGAATCCAATAAATGCCTGTTGACTCCATAGCGACTGTGGTAATGCCAATTCGCACTAACCAGTCCGCCATGCTTTCCAAGTCTATTGTAAAACAACTGAAATTTCTAACAGGCTTATCGTCAAGCGACTCAGGGACTGAAACGAAGTGTTCCCGCGAACCAATATCAATACCTGCTGCAAATAGATTTATTTGTTCTAAATGCTTTTTTATTCTTTTTGCTTTGTTCTTAGATGAATTTTTGAGTTTCATGGCGGCATCCTTAATTATGAGTAAAGGTATACCTGAACGCCAGATAATCGGTAAAAATCATTCTTCTAAACGGGATCACTTGCGCGTCACCCTCAGCCAATTTCAATAGGTCCCCTGGCATAGGCGGAGTTCGCATGGCCATATAGCCCAATCGAGGCAGCATGTCCTCCAATTGGAATCGTCGATTGAACCGATAACAGAGCTCCGCAAGGTAGCAAGGCAAGTGCTTTTTGCCAATAGAATGATAGGCACCAGTCATTGCCGTTTTCACATTACCAATCATGGTGTTCACCCAAGTGAATTCTTCTAAGGTAACGCAATCAGGACTGCCACCTGTGACAATGCTGGTATGTATGCAACCCGCTTTTTCAACAGATGAGAAACAGGCGAGCCCATCTGAAATAACGGCACTTCCAGAAACCAAATGCTTTTTTGCCCATCTTTCAATTTCTTTCGATTGAAAGCCTTTGACAACATTCATGTTCATGGCGATGAGGTGCCCTTCCTCATTTACCTCAACCGCTGCAACAAAAGGAACTTTATTTCCTGATCCGCGCCCTCGTTTACCTCCTCGCTGTTCACCGCCCCACTACACACATCATCAAGTTGAATGATGCCTGCCAGGGGCGTGCTGTCATCTCACTCTTTCATCACTTGCATGATTTTATGTTTCAAACTCCATGCCGTATTATAAGAAACACCTAAATGACGCATTAATGCCAATGAAGATAAGCCTGTTTTGGCTTGACCAATCAAATGCATTGCCAAAAACCAAGTAGTCAGCGGTAACTTGGTTTGCTCAAAGATCGTTCTGCTAATCAACGAGGTTTGGTGGTGACACTCATTACACTGATATAGCTTGCGAGTCTTGAGTTTGCAGTAATGAATACATCCACATTCAGGGCATTTGAAACCATCAGGCCAACGCCACTTAAATAGCGTTTCAACGCACTGTTCTTCAGTGCCGTATTCACGAAATAAATCAGTTAAACTATAGCCTGATTGAAACTGAACTTTATTTTTGCTCATTTCCCGATCCTCCACTTTAGCCCTATACTTTCAGTATACCCCTTTCTCTGAAACATGCTGAGGGTTCTACGTAATCAGGAAGAATTAAAAGCGTTACTTACCCCTTTCAAGATCAGTCGTTATTACACCGATGACTGGGGTGCTTATGAACGTCATCTTGATGCTGAACAACATGAAATAGGGAAGAGAAATACCCAAAAAATTGAACGTAAAAATTTAAATTTTAGAACATGGGTCAAACGATTAACACGTCGCACAACCTGCTTCTCTAAGGTAGAGAAAATGCATGATATTGTGATTGGCCTGTTAATAAATAAGGTGGAATTTGGCAGGGATATTCATGCAAAAACACAGATTTAACCCACTACCTGTAATTCTTCAGTATTTTTTAATGCCTTAAGATTCATGATAGTTTTCATTTCTACATCATGAACAGATTAAATGAATTTGTCAGCTTAGACTCATTCTATATTGGAATACGGTGCTCTTTTCAGACTCATTTCATATTGGAGAAGGCTGAGAGTTGAAATATTAATTTAATTAAGGTATCTTTGGTTCATATGAGCATTTATATCTTATTCGAGACCTTGCAGATCATTAATTTTGTGCTAAGTGCTAACTCAGCATATTTGATTAATTCGGAGTTAAGATGGACTTTTATAACAATTTGAACTTGAAACTAAGCTCCTTCTTATCACTCATAATGCTATTACAGCTTTTTCTCTTGTACCCCTTCAGTGCAGCAATAGCAGCCGACAACTTGCTTCAACTTAAAACACCTAATTGGGCACAAGACCAAGCTGGAAAGATCCCAATAAAAGTAATAAACAGGGATAAAAACATAGTTATTTTAGATGGAGTAGCACCACAAACGTTTAATCTTAAGTCAGGTCGTTATTTGATCAGTATCTCGCATGTATATGCGAATAACACCAAACGCCTACAATATAAAAGTTTTTTTAATGTAATTGAGGGTGAGACTCCGCATGCAATTGAACTAACTGGCGAACGCATATTAAATGGGCAGTGGCTGAATGACAATGATTATAATCGTGAAAAATCAATTCTTATACAAAAACAGAAACAAGCCAAGCAAAGACAAATGCAAGCGACTAATCTTGCCAAGGCAGTTCTGCAAAGCCTAGATAAGAATGATGTGATAATAGCTTCCAGTCAGGCCAACCGCTTACATCGAAAATTCAATGGAAACCCTGCCACCCATACTACATTGTCAATATTCAACACCAAAGTATGCAAAGCCTCAATGGATGCCCTAACCAGTACGGCAGGCTTTAGATCTGCGAAAGAGACACTTGCTTTACACGCTGGTAACTCCCCCTGTGTTGATAATGTGCAACGTCTAATCGACATTATCAGTGAGATAGTAAGTCTAGAGAATGAGGCTTCTTCCAGTGTAGAGTCAGGAAAATACGTACAGGCTTACGTATTGTTTGGGCGCATAAAACGAGACCATGAAGATATCGTAATTCCTGAGAGTTTGAATAATAATTTTGAGGAAATACTGAAAGCTTTAAAGGAAAATGAAGCCTACGAACCGAAATTATCACGACTAAGATTACGCATATGACAGTTCTTGACACTACTAGTTTGAATAAGTCCCTTTCTAGAGTGCCCCGTTACTTGAATAAGGAGGATTTTCCTTATTTTTCTATAACAGCACAGTTAGAACCTAAAATGATTTTTTCTGAATTTATAGCTCATGCAAGCCCTTTACTGTCATATTGTTACATTTTTGCCCGTTCTATTCGAAAACCATAGCATCTAATGCTGAATACGCTATTGACATCTATACTCAGCATATATCTACGTCCACTTACAACTCAAAAGCTAAGTCTAGAACCCCAATTTATACTTCCAACTGCTTATTATTTTTAGCCAAATTATGTTAACCCTATCGAAAGTATATCTCATCACATTTATAATCACTGTAGTTGGCTGCTCAACTACAACTGAAACTAAGAATATACCCCATAGTGAAAAGATGATTTGTGGTGTTCCTAAGTTTTCTCGCATTGATGAAGGCAAGATGATAGCTATTCAGTTAGTAGCGGAGACCGAGAGTAAGCAAGACAAGCTTACTCAGGAATGTACAAGTTATTATGAAACTTTGACCCAAAAAATTCTTATGGAAACTGAAAGGGAGTTAGCAAAAGGTGAAATTTATTATGCATCAATTAATTTAGCTATCGGTCTACCTTTATTTGTGCTTGCTGATAGCCTTTCGTTAGGAACATCAGGGAAATGGTCAACACCTGAGTGTATTTCGTCGCTGGAAGCAATGAATGTTAAAAGCAAAATCATCACGTCTGGTAAATTCAACGGAACAGTGACCCTTGTATCAGTTGAGCACCCAGAAAATTCTCAGATTTTAACTATCACAAAAAGGTCCAGAGATCTAAAGTTTGTTACTGATCCAATGTCAGAAGACTATCTTCTACATATAGATGGAAAATTCTCGAATGAGTTGGATGAATGCACAGTGGATAGTCAAGTTTTGATGGAGTGTGAATATAGCACCAAAAACGATAATAGTAACAAGTGTATAATAAATCATTTGAGTCATAAAAATAGCAATCAACCCATTAATAATGAAACTAATATCCCTAATACGGCAATTGAAAAAACTCACAACGAGATTAATTGCATAATAAATTCAGATTGTCAACAAGGGTATAGTTGTCGAGTTGTAAGAGGGGGGGGGACCGAGTGTCGTAAATCTAAAGTGTTGTATAAAGATAGTATTCCAAATATGCATTACAGTCCTAAAGCCGTATCAATACACCCGCATTGACAAAGGGGGATGATGTACAATCAGGTTGTGACAAAAAGTAACGATAAGAAATAGATTCTTGTCCTCAAGTTGACAAAATTTTAATACAAATGAACGGCCATGAAAACAGGAAGCAGCTTATTACGAACTTACTTTTTCAATATCGAACTCTCAGTTTCGGGCATTAAACTCCACATTTCATTTAAACCCATTTGAAAATCCTTTCTCTGCACACTTTTATGATACTCAAGTAATTGCTCCCACTCTTGCTTGAGGGGGGTGCGATTAAAAGTGTGAGGGAATCTCCATCAGATTATGCTGCTTTAGCCAAATTATTCCAATATGCATCCCACTCTTCGTTAGCTCTGATAACTCGCAATGCTAACATTCGCTCAATATTTTCCTCTTTCCACCATGCGCCAGATAATTTAAGACGTTTCTGAATCACGTAGCGATGAGCACTTTCTATTTCACCCGATCCAATAGGTAAGCCTTTTTCTATGGCTCCTTTATAGTTAAGCTGCCCCGTTCGATTGTTTAAATATCGGTGGCAAGCACGTACTGGTGCTTTCGTATTATCAATATCGATTGGCTCTAAATGACAGGCCAAACTTTCAATGACCAGTGCATACTCATTATTTTTTAGTCGTTTCTTTTGAATGTCCATCCAGTCATGATCATTGGCAGCACAAGTGCTTGATGCCTCAGCCAAATACTCACAAACATGATAAAAATCGATCAAGTAACTTCCTTGCGTTCCAAATTTTTCTTTCATCTGCTTTTCGATCCATGAAGCACCATCTCCCACACCGTGTATTTGCGTATTTGTTCCCAATCCTGCCGAAACGGCACAATTTAATAATGCTTGTCCTGCATCATCAACACTGCTTGCAAAAGTGGCATCAAATTTAGGGATGACCGATCCTTGTTCATGGACTAAAGCCAAACGCGCTTCTTTCCAGTGTAGAACTTTCTTTTTGCGCTTGTCACCCTCGTCGTCTCTAACGGTAATGACGGGTAACATGCAACCATCAATCTCAGCGATTTGTTGCCGGCACCACGGGTCGATTGGCAAAGAAGAAGCCTGCCGTTGTTCGTGCATTTGCTGTCCATGAAGTTCAGTTATTTTACGAATGGTACTGACCGGAATCTGGATGCCATAGTGCTCCTGAAGCTTTGTAGGCACTTGCCCAAACGCATGGTCGGCACCGAAATCAGCGATGACTCGCTGCAGGGGCATCGAACAACAACGTGCCGTCAATCCGGCAGAATAACTGAAGGGTCGGGACAGTTGACCGGAATGGCGAAAGATGGATTCAACTGCGTTTATTTTTCCAAAGGTGGAGTGCCAATAGAATTTTTTTTACCATGACGATGAAACGAGGGGGACTCTTCACTGAACTGTTCAGCACTTTTTACAGCTGCATTATCTCCCCAGCAAGACAATGCATCATTCCCCATTTTTCGTAATTCTTCGATTACATACCGCTCAGCTTCGTCAGCTTTAGTGCAGTCTCCTGCTACATTTTCAACAACATTAAGTAAGGATTCTAATCTATCACGTAATTTAGGGTGCTGATTAAGGCGGCGCATCAATTCTTGGTCTTGATTGGGAGTCATAAATTATGTCAATACAAATAATATGATTTTAGCAGATCCTCACACTTTTAATCACACCCTCTCCTGCCACATTAGCTAACTTAACAGATTTACTTTGTATAATACCGCAGATAAACCCTGTCAGAATATTTAAGCCGTTATTTTGGCGTTTGCTAGGATCAAAATCCCAGAATTTTTGCAAGCTGCTATGGATGGTGCTATAAATCTTGTAAGAATCTGACAATGTAGGGTACTTTCAATGAAAATCGTCCACATTACCATTTTTTCTACTCTTCGCAATACCTGCTCTAAAAAGAGTACGGTAGTGAAATTAATAAAAGAATGGTAACTACTCACCCTATTATTTCCTAGGTTACAGATGTTTTTAGTGTTAAAAACTTCACTTTTTACGCCTTATTTAGAGTCCACTCAAAAAGTCTAAGGCACTGATAATTAAAATTAAATATCTAAAAATGATATAATAAATGCAAGGAAATTGACCCAAAACCAGCAAAACCCTTGCACATGATTCGAATACATAGCCAAACTCAGATGACCCTCGAGGGTTTTGAAACGCCTTTTGAACGACAAATGGATAAAAACAACCGTTGGGTCAAACTTGGCGAATGCATTCCGTGGGATGATTTTTCAGAAGCCTATTATCAAAGCTTTTCGGCCAAGGTAGGTCGCCCTGCCAAATCAGCTCGTTTGGTGATCGGTGCCGTCATCATAAAGCACAAATTATGCCTGGGTGATGAAGAAACGGTTTACATGATCCAGGAGAACCCATATCTACAGTTCTTCTGTGGTTTGGTTGAGTTTCAGACCGAACAACCTTTTGCACCCTCCTTGTTTGTTGAGATAAGACGGCGTATGGGAGAAGGGACGTTCGAACAATTTCAGCAAGCCATCATCAATCAAATGGAGGGTGAATCAACCAATGGTGATCATACCCCGACTGCAGGCAAGTCTGATGATTCAGATATCAAAACTGGGGTTGAAAGCCACTCATCCGTTGATGAAATGCCCAAGAATGACACCGGCTCGCATCAAGGTCGTCTGATATTGGATGCCACGGTTGCCGAACAGGCCGTACACTTTCCTACCGACCTGAGCTTGCTCAACGAAAGCCGAGAAATCAGCGAACAGTTGGTTGATTTATTGTACGATGCAACACGGGATGGCACGAAGCCCAGAACGTATCGCCGAGTTGCACGAAAAGCCTACCTTGCCATCGCCAAGCAACGTCGCCCTGGAAAAAAGAAACTGAGACGCGGCATCAAGCAGCAATTGCAATATCTGCAACGCAATCTGGGACATATCGATGCACTTCTTGACAGCCTGCCAAGCCGTGAAATCCCCCTCAGCCCAAAGCAGCACAAGCAATACTGGGTGATACAGCATGTTTATGCTCAACAGCTTGAAATGTACGACAACAAAACTCAACGTTGTGATGATCGTATTGTCAGCATTCATCAGCCACATGTTCGTCCCATCATCCGAGGCAAGCAAAACAAGAAAACAGAGTTTGGAGCCAAGGTTAGCGCCAGTTTGACTGACAAAGGCCTTGCGCATATAGACAACCTGGACTGGAATGCCTTTAACGAAGGGCAAGACCTCATGGCACAAGTCGAAAACTACGCCGCACGACTGGGGCACTATCCCGAAAGCGTACATGCGGATCCCATCTATGGAACACGTAAAAACCGAGCCTATCTCAAGGAAAAAGGTATCCGCTTCGCCGGCAAGCCGCTGGGCAGGCCGAAAAAATCGACAGAAGACAATGCTCAGCAACTGAAACAAGAAAAACAGCAGCGACTCACTGATTATCGGCAACGCATCCCGATTGAAGGCAAGTTCGGGCAAGGTAAAAATGGCTACAATCTAAACTACATTCGAGCCAAAACTCAACGTACATCAGAAGCGTGGATTCGTAGTATCTTCTTGGTCATGAACTTGCTGGTATTGGTCCGGCATTTTTTTGTGTTCATGAAAAAGCAGTTGGTTTTGCTGAAATCTTATTCTTTTTTCTATCCTTTACACAAAATACTGCCTGCTTGGTTATCAAGGAAGTCAATGAGGCAAAATTTTGCTTTTTGCTCTGTGAGTTTTTGAGTTAGCTCTATTTAGTAATTAAAATCGCTACACCCCATGTTTCAATGGGGCGAATAGTTACAAAGAATGATAAGTACTAAATCCCCATTTGTCCTAGCTCGACGGTTCATTATAAATGACTGACAGTTCAAATTAATCCTTCCAAACTAGACTGGTGATTAAATATGGAAAATGATGTCCAAACACAGCTTGCTCAATTTGCTCAATTTGACAGTAAATTCAACGACCTTTATCAGCAAGGACACTTTGAAGAAGCCATACCATACGCAAAAGAGATTTGTGTACTATGCGAGCAATATCATGGCGCTAATGATATTAACACATTAACTAGCATCGAAAACCTAGCTTCATTATATCGCAATCTTCTCAATTATGATCAAGCTGAATTATTATATAAACAAACGCTAAATATCCGTCAGGAAACTCTTGGTATGGAGCACCTTGATACTGCATATAGCCTCAACAAACTAGGGCTTTTATATTATGACATGGGAAATTTCAGTAAGGCTACACCACTCTTTCAGCAAGCACTAAAGATACGCGAACAAGAACTCGGCAACCAAGACGTAGAAACTGCGACGAGTCAAAATAATTTGGCTATGATATATCACGCCTCTGGAGAATACAAACTAGCCGAACCTCTTTATCTAAAAGCACTTAAAACCACACAAGAGGAATGTGGTTATCAGCATTCAAAAACAGCTATGACACTCAACAATTGTGCCTTGCTGTATGCGGATATGGGTAATTACAAACAAGCAGAAAAATATTGTAAGCAGGCGTTGGAAATTCGACTACAGATACTGGGCGAACATCATCCTGATACTGCAAGAAGCCTCGATGGTATGGCTGGGATATATCATGATATGGGTAATTACGTGCTTGCTGAACCATTATACGTCCAAGCGCTGAAGATATGCGAGGATGTATACGGCAAAAAACATCCTGATACAGCATTAAAACTTAGCAACCTCGCTTTGTTTTTTCATGACAAGGGCGATTATGAACAAGCTATATCGTTTTGTCTTCAGGCACTGAAAATTCGTAAAGAGATATTCGGAGACCACTACCCAGAAACATCGACAAGCCTCAATAACCTGGCAGGTGTCTATAAATCTAAGGGGGATTATGATCAAGCCGAGACGCTCTTTCTACAAGCGTTGAAGATATACAAAGAGATGCTTGGTAAGCATCATCCACATACTGCAAATACTTTAACCAATCTGGCAGGGCTGTATCAAGACATGGGTGATTATAGCAATGCTGAACGACTCTTTCAGCAGGGACTAATAATTCGTCAACAGTCTCTCGGTGACAAGCATCCAGATACTGCGACTAGTCTCAACAATTTAGCGCTTCTATATAACGCAATGGGTAATTATGATAAATCAGAATCGCTTAATCAGCAGGCGTTAAAAATACGTCAAGAAGCACTCGGCACTCAACACCCAGACACTGCAACTAGCCTCAACAATTTGGCATTAATATATTTTACCATGGGTGATTACGGCAGAGCTGAACAACTCTTCAAGCAAGGGCTAAAAATTCGCCAGGAAGTATTCGGCGATCTACATCCAGTTGTTGCGGATAGCCTCAACAACTTAGCACAGATATATATACCCAAAGGGGATTTTGATCAAGCCGAAGGGCTCAATCAACAGGCGTTGGAAATAAACCAGAAAGTGTTTGGCGAGCAACACCTATATACCTCAACTAGCTTCAACAACCTGGCTATGATGTACCACACTATAGGAAACTACGGTTTAGCATGGTCAAACTATGAAAAAGCGCTAAAGATTATTCAGGATAAACTTGGTGACCACTTAGATACAACGGTCTGCCTTATTAACCTAGCTGTGTTGTATCACGATATGGGTAATTACAAAAAAGCTGAACCACTCTACCAACAAGCGCTAAATATTTTCCAAGACAAACTGGGTGAAAAGCATCTGGATTATGCTCACACTCTCCACAACCTAGCGGGGTTACATGTTGCAAGGGATAAATTTGACTTAGCGCTAGATTTAAAGCTACAGGCTTGTGCGATTGAAAATGAAATAATTGGCCAATTATTTCAATTCGCGAATGAAACACAACGTACCCTTTATGTTAAAAAAAATAAATATTCCTTATCTGCATTCTTATCACTGGTTTATTTTCATTTAGCTGATAATGCCGATGCTGTATCTTCAGCACTGAACCTTGTACTCCAGCGTAAAGCTATTCTAGCTGAAGCTTTGGTCTCTCAACGTGATGTTGTACTCGGCGGTCAATATCCTGAGCTACAAAGCCAATTTGAAACGCTTTCCCTGTTGCGTATGCAGATTGCTCAGAAAACATTGGCTGGGCCAGGTAAAGGAACTCCAGAAATCCACCGTAAGTTATTAGCCCAATGGAACACTGAAAAGGAACAATTAGAGTCCAAACTAGCCCGACAAATTCCAGAAATGCGTCTGGATGAAAAACTAGGTACTGCTGGTTTGCAAGCGATAGCCTCAAAGATCACTGCAAGTGGCACACTGGTTGAATTTGTTCGCTTTGATGTTTTTGACTTTAAAGCCATACCTGCTAAAGGGGAATCACAGTGGCAACCTGCTCGTTATCTGGCTTTCATTATTCCTGCTTCCGATCCTGATACAGTCAACATGATTGACTTGGGAGAAGCTGCACCGATTGATCATTTAATTGCTGAATTTCGTAGCCAGATTACCGACCCATCAAATCAACGTGGTTTCGATCAGCTTTCTACCAGCCCTTTACCTGCTGTTGTTCCTGGCGAGCCCACTCAATCAAAAAAAACGGGGCTGTTTTCACACTGGCTTGGGCGTATCAAAGCGGACCAAACCTCCCCTTCTCATCGTGATCTCGGTGCAATTCAGCAACCGCTATCTACTGAAACACATGAACAGGCGGGTTATAAGCTGTATGAATTATTATTCATGCCCTTACAAAAGGTACTGGGTGAAAATACCCGCCTGTTGTTATCACCCGACGGCGATTTAACGCGTCTGCCTTTTGAAGTATTACCCACAGAACAGGGTGGTCGTTTAATTGATCACTATGACATCAGTTATCTGGCAGTCGGTCGTGATGTATTACGCTTTGGTGAAAAATCAGGGCGAGAACCCGCTGCTCCGTTAGTGCTGGCCGATCCTGATTTTGATTTATCAGCATCGCCTTCACTTGCTGTCGATCAAAATAACGACACGGGTCTCAATACATTATTATCGGCAAGGTCAACGGGTCGTTACTCGCGTGATTTTAACCGGGCTGACTTACACTTTGGTCAGCTACCAGGGACTCAGATAGAAGGCGAACGCATCGCTGATTTATTAGATGTCAAACCCTGGACCGATGTCACGGCATTGGAAAGTGATCTGAAAAACATCCGCTCTCCCGTTATCCTGCATCTGGCCACTCACGGTTTTTTTCTGGAAGATCAAAAAAACGATCCTAACCAGTATGTCCGCGATCTCGGCAGCATTGACTGGAGTTCGAATGATAACCTGCAACGCCTCAATGCCCATGGCCTGGAAAACCCCTTATTACGTTCTGGTCTGGCCTTGGCGGGTGTTAATACCTGGCTGACCCATGGTAATCCGCCAGAAGCCGCCGAAGATGGCCTGCTGACAGCAGAAGATGTAACAGGGCTCAACCTATTGGATACCGAACTGGTGGTACTTTCCGCCTGTGAAACCGGTCTTGGTGAAGTACAAGTCGGCGAAGGCGTTTTAGGCTTGCGCCGTTCGTTTATCTTGGCGGGTGCAAAAACCCTGATTATGAGCCTGTGGAAAGTCCCCGATTTAGCCACCGCTATTTTAATGGAACGCCTCTATCAAAACTTATTAAAAAAACACTTACCGCGCGACCAGGCTTTAAGAGAAGCCCAACGCTACCTAAGCCAGGTCACGGTAGGCGAAATACGTAAAGACTGGTTAAACAAACAAACCCTAAAAAAACTCTCAGCAGGAAATCAAGAAGCCGAAAAGGAATTAAAGCAATTAACCAAAAAGCCGAACAATCACCAGCCATTTCAACACCCCCTTTATTGGGGGGCGTTTATTTGTCAAGGGGATACGGAGCCACTGCCTTCTTTAAGCAAGCTATAAATAAAGGTTTAATTTTGCAGAAAGCCTACCAGTTCATCAGCGTTATTGACAGAGAGTCGCTGTAATTTATTTTCAGAATTAACTTCTGTCTTGATAGACCAAGCTGGATCTTTAAGTAAGGGTTCTGGGTTATTCACGTTATCGGTAATAAGGCCAACAGGGATACCTAAAGCCAGTGCCATACAAAGTTCGACTTGAGTAATGTCTTTTCCACCAATAACAAGTAATTTAGTCTGTTTATTAATGCGATTAGAGGCTAATAAATCTCTCCAGTACTGAATGGGCTCTAAAGGTGAAAAATTGTCCCCTGCTGTTTTGACATGTTTCCGATAACGAATATCTTGCTTTACCCCTTCAGGCATTTTCCCAGGTATATAACCGATAGAGTGTATTTTCTGTGAATATTGTTCTTGCAACTCACCAACAAGAGCTGGAATTCCAGCCAATGTTCCTCCGGAAATAATAGTACCTTTAAATTCTTTAAAGGCTTTTATTAACAGTTCTCTGTGTTGGTCAGTTGCTGATGTTCCACAATACCCAGCAATGATGACAATGGGATCATCATTAAATGCCTGGTATATAACAGGTATAGAGGGGGCTGGTTGAGTTGTAGAACCCACAGAACGAACAATTTCTAAAAATACTTTTGACCATTCAAACCCAGGAATTGTGTGGCTAACTGGAGCCAGCGTGTTAAAGGATTTTTGTGCTGACTCAACAAAAAAATCTGAAGCACTTTCTGCGACAGCCTTAGCGTAATAAGCTAAGGCTTTAATTGGATCATGTAATATTAAATTAAATTTAGCGAGATCAAAATAGGCCCATGGTAAATTGATCTTTACTTCCGTTTGAAGATGGCAACGACTTATTGCCTCCTGCAATGATAAACGGAAATGTGGAATTATATCCTTTTCTGGGTACTCCAATATTTCATATTCAATATAGTTTCCCAATGCAAAAGGGTCACCAGGATCTATTTCAAATGCCTTTCTATAACAGCTTCTTGCCTTTTGCTGGTATTGCAGTTTGATTTGTTCATCCTGAATGGCATTTTCTTTCACTCTCCAGGTGCCTCCCAAAGAAGCCCAAGCATCGACATTTTTTGGATCTAATTCAATTGCTGACTGTAAATATTCTTGTCCTTGATTAAACTTTTCACTTTCGGGTACCTGTTTATTTTGCTTGCATAGGGTTATACCTAAATCACGCAGTATGTATGAAATACCATTCTGTTCAAATTGTTGAAGCGTATTAATGGCAAGTTCTAGATCTCCAATTGACATCGCCATTTTAGCTAAATGATACGCTATGTGATGATTGTCCGGTTCGGTTTGCAATGTTAATTTTGCCTTTGCAAGTTCTGTATGAATTTGTGTCTTATCGTAATAGGCATCATAATTTGATGCATATTCTTTTAACTCATGGAGCAAGCGGTCAAAGCCCTGATCAGTTTCTTCTAGTACGGCTGCAAACCGTGTTAACTCTCTTTCCCAACGTTTTGGGATAATAAATTGACTTTTATAGCTCAGTTCATGTGAAATATCCGCCCATGCGTGTTGAAGAACAGTTCGAACCTGTATTTCGAATTTTAATGCCCTCTTTACCATTTCATCGGGTACAATCGCGGTGGAAAAACACCCTGATTTGAAAGAAACGATGTAATGGCGCGATAAATATCCAAATTCACTGGTTTTCATAAGTGCAAGCTTATCTTCAGAATCTTCTGCGTAGATTTCGAAGTGTTTTTCAATTTCTCTGCTTGCCTGAGCGACATCACTCAAGGTATTTGCTATAACACGTACTCCACACAAATCAGTTATTTCAAAAAGAGGGTTTTGATAATGTTTGTTTGCACGTTGTATTTTTTCAGCAAAATTGGCAATTCCCTTGGCTCGTGATTGAATGATCATACCTGAATTAATACCTTTAGTGATATCACGCAATACCTGCACCAGAACTTCTGCAGATTGAGTATATTGTGGACGAATCTCTTTGTATTTTGTTATTTGCTCCTCATACCAAGTATTATTAAATTCTTCAGGACTATCTTGATTATTTAGTGTCATGTTTCTTTGCTCATTGTTTAAGAGAGAAAATGAGATTAAAGATTTTTTTGGAGGGGTAACCCATGCTCCGCTATTACAATCAATCAAAGGATTAGTGAGATTTTAGTCGGGGGATAAGCAGGTATTTACATGCTTAATGTCCATAATCTTGGTTCTATGATTATAAATCAATGTGTTATGACGAAGAGGATGGGGTGCATCCAGGATTTTTAAATCCTTTTTTCTTTAATCCATGGTGCGGAATACAAACTCAAATATAACCTCATTTGCTGTATTGATTTTATTCTAATAAAATGCATTTTTGTAATCATTTTTACTATAAGTGTAACCCTGAAATAATGACTTCCTATCCAATCCCCGTTGTACGCTTGATTATTGCTGATAGTAACAATAAAGTTTTAATTTTAAAGCGTAGTAATACCGAGTTTTCAGGAGGTGATTGGTGCCTTCCTGGTGGTAAAGTTGAATATGGGCAAACTGTTGAACAAGCACTAAGTCTAGAGCTACTTGAAGAAACTTCTCTAATATGTGCTCAATCTACATTTCTTTTTTTTCAGGATAGTCTACCTATGGAATCAGGGAGTATGCATTGCATTAATTTTTATTTTAAATGCATTGTAAAGGGTTCTGTGAAATTAAATGAAGAATCGGTGGAGTTTGCCTGGGTTAGTCAAGAAAATCTTGATAATTTTAATTTAGTTTTTCGAAATGATCTTGCTTTGTTGCGTTATTGGGGAAAAGTAATTTGAAAATTCCTGACTGATATTTTGATTTTTTGATAATATCGCGTTTTTTATCATTATGCTAGCTGTAATAGTCCCGAGACTATATAAACAAACTCTCCGCCAACGGCGCAACACTCGATACTGATGGCTGATTATACCTTATGAAATCAGTCCTTTAATTTCTCAGACAAGAACTTTCACCCTATCAGAAATGACAAGCTTAGCTTGTCGCACACTACACTCATTGAGTTATATTAAACCCAATACTGGAGTTGTAAGGAGGTGGGTCTAAATACTTACAACACTTCATTAGCTCCCAATTTTGTACATTTATTTGAGAGCTGGCTCATATAGAATTTAATAAATTAGGGGCTCATGAGCGAGGTTTCCTTCTTTGTCTTACGCAATATTTAATAACCCATATATGACTCTTCCCTTTCTTGCTGATCTTCATGCATTTGCTCCAACAATGGCATGACTTCCGTAAATTTCATGTTGCAGGTTTTGGTTAAAAAATCGATCACGTTTCGGGGTTTTGATTTCAGCCGATCATCGGCAATTTTATTGTCTTCTGTAACACTAAAATGCGTTTCAATCAAACCCAGTTGTTGCACGGCATAGTTGATGACCTGTTGTGCATCTAGATCCGTTTTAATTTTCGCTATTTGTTCTTTAGATAATTTTTTGGCTTTCTTTTGCTGGTTATCATTAATAGCTTGATCTATTGCATTCAGTTTTGCTTTTGCTTGCGCTTCAGGTGTTGACGGCTTTGCTATCAATTTTTGCTCTTCTGCAGAGAGTTGTTTTGGCTCTCGATTGAACTTTCTTATTTGCCGTTGAACTTCTTGCTTGAATAAATCACTGCCGTTAGCTTTCAGTGTATTCATATCCCAGCCTTTTGCTTGTGCCATGGCCAACATGAGTGCGATTGCATTACGTCGCTTTTTGGGATCACCCGGCATTTGCAGAGTGATTTTATTGGGGCGGTCATAAATCTTGACGCCGAGATCATTATTGAATAGATAGCGCGTGTTGTTTTTTTCCCATATTTGATAACCATGGATGAGTTGTTCTTCTATATTGTTTTGATAGAGTACATAATAAATTTTTGCTTCTTTGAGCCTTTCCGTGAACTTTTTCTCGTATTTTTTTTGCGTAGCTTCATGTTTTATGATTTTTGGTTTTTTTCGCTTTTTTTCCTGTGCTATCCACCACTGTTGATAACGCTCATAAATTGCTTGGTAACTTTCCTGTGTGTCTTCTGCCGCTATATTTTTGCTCTGCTTTTTCTCTCGGTTTATTGCCAATTCTGCGGGCGTATAATAAAAACGCTCTAGCAACTCAAAGCCCTTGCCACGCAAATTGATATTGTGTGTTCCCAACGTTGTTTTAATCTGTAAATAACGGTTTCCCGATTTTTGCTGTTTGTATTCAATTTTAGCGACTAACTCTGATGCCTTAAGTAACTCAATCGCTTCCCGTAGCGTAGTAACCTTGCTCAATAACTCACTAAATTGCGCCCTAAGTTCTGCCACTTTTGTCTGCGCACTGGCAGGCTTTTGGCGGGCATTCCAACGACTGACCATATCCGCTTTCGTGAATGTTTTTTTACGTTTACGGTCAGCAGGGTCAACCAAGCCATATTTTTTAGCAAGATGACTTTGAAAGGCCCTGTCTACCGTTAAGTTAAACGGGATCATGCGGATTTGATTATCCGTCAATTTATCCAGTTTCGATGCGGCAATATGCAAATGTAATAAACGCTGCTCTTGTTGTTGCGTGCTTTGATTGAGCTCACTTTGCATTTTTGGCTGATGCGCTTCGGCTGCATAGAACAGATCATCTAATTGATAACCTGTGAAATAATACTCAAGCATATCGCGAGTAATATCACGCAATGTTTCTGTATCAAGATCGTTGTTTTCTAGGGCAAATGAAGCGGTTATATGCCAGTAGTGCTGCTTCCAACTTTTATGCTTATTGGTGTACGCAACGGCGGTACTAAACGCATCAAGATTACCCATCAAATGTACACGCTCATCGAGACTATCGCGTGTATGTACCCTGCCCTTTTTTGCGCCTGTTTCAAAATAATGTTCAATGCCTGCGCTATTTTGCGTTATACGAATCAGCATGACTTTATCCTCTGATGGGGGCCAGCAAAATGGCTAATTCATTATTGAGTTTTTGAAACTCCTCAAGTACATCTTGATAAGTTGCATCACTGATACTCCTGTTATTGTGATGCTGATGTAATCGTTTTGCTATCTGATTAATATTGTTGCCGAGCTTCCCAGCAACATAGGCTTTATAGCGTTCTACCTCGGCATCAACGAGATTAACCGAAACACCTAGGACTGCAGCTCTTAAGTAAGCACTAGGCTTCATGATAGAATGACCTGAAGCATCAGTAATTTTTAGTTGCATTTTTGTATATTCAGCACTCGTCAGACGAGTGCTAATAACAATATCTTTAGATTCATTTTTAATTTGTTTTTTATTTTTCATTTGCCATTTTTTTCAATTTATATTCATTTAATGCAATATAGTTAATATTATCTTTTATTTTCTTTTAGCGGTTTTTAGGTGCAACCTAAAGCACCAGGCCAATGTAAACAGACTCTTGTAGCGTAAGCGGAGAGAGTTTGTTTACATTGGCTGACGTGCCTAATCAGGATCAGCCCCTAAATGCTTTCAATTTACATGGTATCAGCAAAATAATTAAAACTTAATAGTAAAATACTATTAAGTTTCATAAAAGTCCGTGATATATTTAATATTCAATCAACAACATCGGAAACCATTATGAAAAAGAAAGCAGTACTACCCTCTAGAGAAGAAATTGAAAATAATAAAAGCGCACTGGCAGAGTATTTAAAAAAAATAATTTCTGGAACAATTACTGTCAGGACAAAAAAAGAAACGGTCTCTGACCGACTAAAACTTTTATCTGATGAATTACTATTGATGAAAGGCCAAAAGATGCCTTATTCTATTCTGTGCACGATAGTGACAGACAAGACAGGCTTGCAGGTCAGTGAGCAAACCCTGCGCAAGTTTTGCCAGGAAAATCTTGATTTTCCTAGAGCCAAAGATTCAAATACTGCCGACAGATCAAGGGGCTCAACGTTAACAAAAAACTTGAAAGCAACACGTACGGGAAACAGGAACAATAGCGAGCAAAATGAAAGTGAACTTGATTTAAGCGGTTTTGATAATGAGACAGTATAGTATATAGGCAATTAATTTTTAATCTGTTTCAATATACGTTTGATACCGCGCTTATATATTACATATACAATCACGGTATCAAACATATTAAAAAATTAACTGCTTTGATAAATAAATTTATGCATTCATGCTCTATCTATACAATGATATTTAGTCCAATAGTCCTTTAAACTCCCTTTGAGGCCACTTAAAGGGAACTATCTTACCCTTTTAGTTTAAAAGGCATTTACTGCCGCTGATATCACATTATTTTTATAAAAAAAGATACTCTTTACATGAGTATAAATCATAGCAAATTTCACTTATTTTTAAATCCAAGATAAGGTCGATAAACGTTGAATGTATCACGTTTTCTGCAATCAACTCAATTACAAAAAAGCTTTATATTTTTTACATTTTTTGTACTGAAAAAATCACCTTTCATGAATTATTTTTTAAATGTTATTTGACATTTTATGCAAGGAATTTTACTATTTAGCTGTGCCAACACATTTTGGCATCGGGCTTAGGACCCCGGTTAAACTAAGGCAAGAAAATTGCCACTTTATTGTGGTATTTTTTTGCCCATACACAAAGTATAATAGGGCTCTCCTATTGCTTTATGGTGGGCTGTATTGGGCACCTTCGGGTGGCCGTCCTTAGTTCGGTAGTCCTAACCTGATTCAGCCCACCGCCCAAAGCTTAGGACCTGTGGCAGTGGTTAATCCAAACTAAGGAGAACCAAATGAGCATTCCGTCTCAAATTGTCACCATCACTGCACCTGCAGTTGATCAGCCTATTTCCCACCAAGACTGCTTACCCGATGTAATCAGGCAGCCATTTCTCAAGCAATCTTTGTTTGATATCGTCACACCCTCAGGTGCGATTATTGCCTCATCACTTTGTTTTCATGATGCGCTATTATTAAAGCGTTCTCTCACCGATAATCCCTGCATGATCAAATTCATTGGCATGGAGGCGTTATCATGAGTGTGCGTGCGTTATTCTGGGCAACACAACAAAATCTGCCGGCAATGCAAAAAATCGTTCTGATCATGATTGCCGATCGGCTAAATCAAAATACAGGCGCTTGTTATCCATCGCTTGATACCCTTGCGACTGACTGCGGCATGGCACGTCGTTCTGTCATCAACCAAATCGTAAAATTAGAAACGGCTGGCCTTTTATCTGTTGAACGTTCCAATGAGGATCACGTAAAACAAAATAACCACTATCATTTGCCCACTACACCTTCTGTTGGTGCAAATAATACACCTGTGGTGAACGTGATGCATGGGGGTGGTGAATCTAGTTCCGCGAAGGTGGTGAATGAGGTGCACTTAAAACAAAATAATATAACCAAAAAACCAACCACTACAGCAATCGCCAAGCCGTCATTACCTGCAAGTGATTCTGCAACAAAATCTCGTGATGAAAAGATCCCAAATAGTCGTGGTGGTTATATTTCGGGACAGAACAAAACAGCAACAGCCCTCGATATTGATAACAATATCGGAGCCAATACTGGGGCCGATAGTGACTTGATTTTTCCCGGCACATTTAGCCCGCAAGAGACATCAGCAGCTGAAAATATATTGCACTCGGTTGGCGACAGTGATCGTCAGCCTATGCTGGATGTTTTAATGGCCGCTATAGAAGCCAATGATATCCGCAAATCGGCCATCGCCTGTCTAGGTGGCATGGCTCGACGCTACTACTGTGGCACCTTTGATCCTACTCCCGGTGATAAAGTACGTGCTCGGCGCCAACAAAGATCCATCAACCAACAGCGCATGGCAAAAGCAGAAACAGTGAACCATGAGCAAATCATGGCGCAACTGAACACTTTAGCCAAATCAAAACCGCAAGCAAAGCAGGCGGCAAAAAAGCACCCACCGGCTATCAACGAACTGCAGCATATTCGTCGCTTATTATCACGCTCCTCAGCGTCATAGTCCCTTCATTTATTAACCAATAATACACCACGGCCTGTCCGTATTCCTGCGCTCAAATTCTGCGCATACGGGCAAGCTGCATCTAAAATTTAGAGGTATTCAGCATGAATAGTGAAACCAAAATTTGTAAACATTGCTCTATCGAATTTACCTACCAACGTACTCGAAAAGCCAGAAAATTTTGTTCGAAAAAATGCGGTAAAGAATTTCACGCAGCCCTTAATCGCAATCCCGCAAAAGCGGCAAAATATAATCGGGACAACCCCGCCAAAATACATTTTCTGCGCACCAAACATTCTGCCAAAAGACGTAAACTATCGTTCTCATTAACTGAAAGCTGGTTTGAAAGTCGGCTTAAAAATGGTCATTGCGAACTGACGGGGCTACCCATTCAAATAAAACCGTATCAACCCAATGATCAGGGAAACCGTACATTCTATAGTCCATCCATTGATCGCATTGATAATAGAGAGGGCTATACGCCATCCAACTGCCGCATAGTCTGCTGGGGTGCAAACCAGCTAAAAAGCAAATTTGCCGACCGAGATATCAACGCACTTGCGCTAGGCATCACACTGCGCAATTTACCAAGATCCTGCCAAGGTGAATTGCTGAATTTAATGCCGCCAAATTTTATAACGGCCCTGCCCCACAATCACCCTTTTCCCATGACTGCAGAACAATACAAGTAATAACCTATATGACAAAAAGCCGAGCAAGATAATCCGTTTATTGGCACTTTCTTGCTTGCTCTTATCTCAACCATCACTCTCACCTTTGATCGTACTTTTTAGCACAATACGAACGGGTGACAGGCAAATATTGGAAACCCACCATCAAATACGGTGAGCATATTGAGGAGAATAATCATGTCGTTTTCACACAAAAAAATGACGACCCAAGCGGTACATTCAGCACTGCAAAGCGATACCCCATTTGAAGCTCCCGCTCTATGTACCAATATGGACTGGGTTCAACCCTGGGTCATTAAAGTGTCAGCGGGGCATGCAGGTATCATTATGCAATTATTAGAAGATATTGAGGAAATACTACATCCGGCTCCTGCACTGCAATTTCTGCGCGTTGTTGAAGAGCAACAAGAAGACGAGCTATTTATCCGCGAACTGCGCATTTTTATTGAACCTGGAGAGTTACCAGAAGCACAAACAGATGCCATCAACTACGCGTGCAACAAAGCACGAAAGCGGTCAAATTGTACCTGCTTTATCTGCGGACAAAAGGTTACCTTCAAACATATGGAGGATGAGGTTTATTCGGGTCTACTTTCCAAGTTATTTGAGCAACTTGATATACGTGAGTTCTCGACCTCTCGCCTGTATTGGTGCCCACACTGTATCGACATCGGCTTTGGTTCGGGTGGCGGCAATCATGCAAACAATGATGACAATCATGACGACATACCCTCAACAAAGACTACAGAAAAACAAGCACAAAAAAAGCAACGCCCAAACAAACATGATGAGATCTCCGACCATAAAGTCTAAGATGCTGCTAAAGATAACACGCCATCATCAACACCTGACACAGACGCTGAACACACAAACGAAAACACACAATCACCCCACCATGTCAGCGTTTTTTTGATGAGTGAAGTGGAGCAAATGGAAAAATCTTATGAAGGTGCAACTCGAGAACATGCCGGCAGAGTGAGAAGCTTGGTCAAGCGCATGCGCTCCGTATCGCCTGAAAAAAGATTGGCAACCATACCAAGCAACTGGAGATCAATGTGTGCACAATTGATGCTCGATTTCCCAAATTTTGTTGATGTGATTAAGTTTATTCGCTACCAGTTTGCACTCAGCAACAAAAGCAACAAGATACTACATTTACCTCCATTTTTACTGTTAGGCGAACCAGGTATTGGTAAAACCGAGTTTTTATTAACACTGACCCAACAACTGAATACTTCTCTAGACGTGATTGATGTAGCCAGCCTGCAATCAGAATCAACACTGGCAGGATCCGAAAGTTTCTGGGGGAATACAAAACCCGGCAACATCTTTAATAAACTGGTATTTGCCGATGTAGCAAACCCAATCATTATGCTCGATGAAATCGATAAAGCACGCAACGATAACATACACAACCCACTATCTGCACTATTTTCATTGTTAGAACCAAGACAAGCAAAAGCCTTCAAAGATTTATCAGTTCCTGAAATAAATCTGGATGCATCACATATAATCTGGTGCGCAACAGCAAATGAAAGAGAGTCAATTAGCACGCCTATTGTCAACCGGCTTGTGGCATTCAGCATAAAAAAGCCAGATCGTAAACAAATGCAGGTCATTGTTAAGAATCTTTACCAACAATTTACTGTGAACCAAAGCTGGGGCGTGTATTTTGACAAAGTGATTAGCGAAGAAGTTGTAGCAGAATTGTGCCGCCATCCTCCCAGAAAAGTGCGAAAAATACTGGAGCAAGCTTTCGGGCATGCTGCGTATGAAAACCGCAACCATATAACAATCGAGGGTGTTCAAGCCGTTATCTCGAATGAGGTGTCGACTACTCCTATGGGCTTTATAAACTAATACCAAATGTCATGGTAATTGAATATAACACCACCATAGCCCTGCACGGCAATCTATTAAGTTTTCCGTAATAATGCCATAAAATAAATACATATACAGAAATAAATAAGATTGACCACTAAAAACAATATATTAACTACAAAATCTCAGAGACAAGAAAATGACTAATATTATAAATTTAACTGATTACAAAAAAAATAAAGCACTAAAGGACTGGCATGACAACGCAATAAAAAATGTCAACGTCGATATTATGACATTCAGGGCTATTCTAGATAAATGCCCCAACATGGACAGCTATTACTACCATGTCATTCTGGGCATGTTAGTTGCGAAGCAAACCATCACCTTAAAAGAGGTGGCAGAGTGGTACTCAGACATTAATATGGATGACATCTCAATTACATCGCTAAGAGATTCAATTGAAAAAGACATAAAGAAAAGTAAAGTCGCCTCTACTCTTTAAAATAAACCATCGTCCCCCCGCATGAGCGCATAGGTATCTACACAAGTTACTTTATAAAAAATCTTGGGCGGTTTCCTGTAAAACCGCCAACTCTTCAGAAGAGTAATCGCTCAGCACCTCTTGCATTGAAAGGAAAACCCATAGCCCTGATAATAGCGCAGGGTTAGTAAAAGATTTCCCCCATTTCATTTGCTTACCGCTCAATTTGATTAAAAATGCACGGAAAGCCTCTGCCTTTTTACCTTGCGCGACCGCTATTTCCCAAACGGTTACACAAGCCATGCTCACAACGAGTAATCGTTTTGCGATAGCTAGTCCTGTTTCTTGCTGCCAGGATTCCAGATCGTGGCCTGCTTTTTTGAGTAATTTGAAAAAACATTCAATTTGCCAGCGCCAGTAATACCAAAGCGCAATCTCACTGGCCTCTACGGTTAAAACATTGGTTATTAGTAACCATTCCGCTAAAACCTCGCCTTCATTCGATAAAATTCGACTCACAACAAGCCGAACGTCGACTGGAATGCCTGGGATAGCAGGCTTTTTTTGTTTTTTTTGACTCGGCTTTGCTGGCCTTGTTAATCGAATGCTGGCTTCAGAAACCCATTGCCAATGCTGCTTGCCATGATAATTAACCTGCCGACTTTTTTCAAAATGCAGAGCATTCGCAACTTGAGCGCAGGGCATTGATTGACCTTTGAATTCAACCGTCGGTGTTTTCCTTGCACGCGTTAGCCAGTGATATTGGTTAGCCTCCCATTCGCGTATATGCGCAATAGAATCGGCTTCTCTATCAATTATATGGACCAACGGCTTAGGAAAATTCTGCTTTTCCAACTTATCAATGCAGTTCGTTACCTCGTTTAAATGATTTTCAACCGCTTCAGAGAGATCACTCTCTTGGTAGGTTGCATAACTCCCTTCAGCCGTAACCAGTCTTTGTGCAACGGGAGCCAGCGGCTGCCCTGTTTGATCACTGAGAATTAAACTACTTTGTAAATCATAACCGACATCCGTGTCATGCGTGATCTGATACTTATCAAGCTTGCTTGTATGTTTGCGGTAATTTAGCCGTGACCAATCATGGACGCATAACCCGTAAGTACTGCAATGCATTGTAATGCTGTTATGCGCAGCGATTAATAAAGGGGCCTGTAGCTTAGAGAGCGTCACTGATTCGTTTTTATAAAATCGCCACGCCGCTTGAGTACTCGCAAAGCTGCTAATTTTATTAGGTGATGCTCGCAAGCCTGCACTTAATGTATCGGTCGAGTTCATGTGTTCAGTAACCAACTGTTGATACCGCTTTGATAATCTAGGGTCGATATCAAGTAATGTTTTTTATATTCATTACATATCATACTATTTTTGAGCTCAATAAGTTGTGTAGATACCTATGGCATGAGCGTGGGGATGATACGAAAAGATGAGATCATTGATGTAAAAACATCAAGCGACGGCAGCCACCTTGCGAAAATGCTCCTCTAAATCACTCTTATGCCAACCCTTACATCTAGGACTTAAGCTGATCAGTTTCGGAAACTCACCAATTGCCATCAACCTGTATACAGTACTAATGCTGATACCATATATTTTCTGAATTTCTTTGGGGCGTATAAAAACCCGCTGAGAAAAATCGACTTCTTTATTTATTACATCGGTCATTATTTTTTTCCTATTAAAATAATGAAAGTATGAGTTCAGGTTTAAGCTTACATTACCTATCTGGCAAAAAAATCACTGCCAAGCAATGCTATCTCCTCCCTCTCACCACAATCATTCATAAGTTATTAAAAAATCACCAGCAATGAATTCATTAAACTTTGCTGATATAACCATGATACACACCAAAGTATTTGGCGTTAATAGAAAGTCAAGAAAAAAATTAAATATTTTTAAAGTACCATTCATCTGCTTAACCAAAGTGCTACCCTGGCCACTATTATACATAGTGCAGAATACTTATAACCAGAAGACCTCATATGCAATATGAGCGTGTTTATGCACTACTCGCTAAAATGGGTATGAGAAATAGAATCGCTCTATTTTTTGATAGGATTTAGTATGAAGATTATTGATAGACTCTTGAGATATTTCTCACACTGCAAAACACATTAACAATAAGTGCTACTGCAGAAGAAAAACCTGAAAACAATTGCTTACTTATGCTTAGTACAAATGAAAATACAGAAAAATTCATCAGAATTTGACAGTACCAATCAATTTATGAAAGGTGGGAGTATTGGGGGGATAAAAAGTAAATTAAATATCTTTTACTTTAAAAACAAATATTTAAAGCCATAAATGGCGGAGAGGCAGGGATTCGAACCCTGGGAGGGGATAAACCCTCAACGGTTTTCAAGACCGCCGCTTTCGGCCACTCAGCCACCTCTCCTTAAGAGTTGCTATAATACGCAATTTATTGATAAATGAAAAGACTTTTAGAAAATTATTTTTAAAAAAAATATTATATATCTAATAATCAATTAGTTAATCACTACAGTCATTTATAATATAAATACACTTTGAGCCATTAACTACTATTTGGTGACCCTTTCATGTGATGTCTTACTGAAAAACGTATTGTATATTTTAAAAAACAAAATGATTGATGCTAATCCAAGCGTAATGATATTTGCATAAATAATCACTAAATTATTGATATTTATGCCATACACTAACCACATCAATACCCCTAATGTGAACAAACTATACATCCCTAAAGACAAGGCCTCAGTATCTCTTGTTTTAATGGTCATAATAGCTTGCGGTAAAAAGGAAACTGTCGTTAAGAATGCGGCAATATAGCCAATTATGTCAGGCGTGATACTTATCATTACCTTTAATGTTCACGCAAAAATTTTAAAGTTAATTTTTTAATTTTAATACTATCGTCATTAGAAAGCCTTACTTTGGTATTCACAATCACATCATTCACCTTAACTTTACCGCGCTTTAAAACAGTTAAGTAATAATTATCGCCCACTAAATCTATTTCAGCTATTTTCTTGGCAGTAAACCAGCCCCCAACACGCAAGTCATTATACTTTGCCTTACCAATACTATAATGTGGGTTATTAAGTAATAATTTGTTTATACCGCGCAACTCTCCATGAACCAGCATATAACAACTACCTGGCCTGCTAGTCATCCCCCCACTACTCTGCCCAATTATCTCAGGCTTTTTTACTGCTGAAATCATAATGGTATTATCAGCATCATCAACATATTCACCTAACCCATCAGAAATGACTGCTGTTGTGGTGCTAGGTGCACTCACAAACTTTAAGGTATGCTTACAAATATTTATGCTGTCATCGAAAGATAACGGCTGTTTAGCAGATAAGCGCTTACCATTTAGATAAGTACCATTAGTACTATTAATATCCTCAATATAATATAGGCTATTTTTTTGGGTGATAATAGCATGATGTGATGACACGCCCTGATTATCCAAACATACAGCATTATCTGGCATTCTGCCAATACTAGCAATACCGTCTTTAAGCTCAACGGTACTGCGCAAGACGCTGTTAAAATACACTTCTATATAACTCATTCGCCATCTCCAACTCTACGCCGATAGTCCTTATCTTCAACCAAGTCTTTTACAAAGTCACTCTTTCGTTTTAGGGTGGGGAATAAATGATTTTTTTCCCAATAAAAGCCCAACCAAATAAAAGGTATTGTAAATAACAGGTCAATACCAAAATGAGCTTCCATTAAGATAGTAAGGCCTGCAGTACAAAACAATAAAGCCCCCAGCAAATAAAACCTAAACCCTAATACAATGCCGCTTAAAAAGAGCGTATGCGCCAATATAATATGAATAATAACTCCAGCAGCCGTTGCTTTTATTTCATCGGCATGCCACGTTAAAAAAACCAATAAAATAGCTGTAAATGCACTTCCCCAATAGAACATCTGATATTTGATGAGATGCTCTGTTTTATGACCTGTCGCTATAAACTTTGTTTTTTCACTGAGTATTGAGCTAAAACAAAACACCGGTGTCATTAATAACCAATAAAACACACCTGCTCGGTCAGAAATTTCTATTAGAACCTCACCAAAAAAACATAGAAATACCAGTGAGATAAAAATGATCTCATTAATATAAATATGATTTATTGCCGCACCCAAGTTCCATTTTTTTTTCTTTTGTTGCTCACTCATAACAAAACCTCAGTTAAATGACTTTTGAGAATTGCTGCGCATTACTTTTTATATAATAATCAAAAACCATACATATATTACGTATCAATAGCCGCCCTGATGCCAGCACCTGAATACCCTCTGCATCCATGAGCAACAAACCATCTGCTTGCATTATTTTTAGAGCGCTAAGCTCATCATTAAAATAATCTTTAAATTCAATGGCAAATGCTTGCTCAATCTGAGCATATGACAAACTAAAATGACAAATAAGCTGAGTGATGACTACGCGACGCAATTTATCATCCTCATTTAATACAAAGCCTTTATAAACAGGCAAAGAACCCTGGCTGATTAAATTATCATAAGCAGCCAAATCTTTAACATTTTGCATATAACTATCTGCCACACGCCCAATGGAAGTCACACCAAGCCCCACCAAATCACAATCAGAATGGGTAGAATAACCTTGAAAATTTCGGTACAACTTATTTTCCCGCTGTGCCACTGCTAGCTCATCATCCGGTTTGGCAAAATGATCCATACCGATATACACATAACCTTCAGCCAGTAAGCGCTGAATAATCATTTGTAATATATCCAATTTAACTTCTGCACTTGGCATATCGGCATCATTAATTTGTCGCTGTGTTTTAAAGCGTGCTGGCAAGTGTGCATAATTAAATATGGAAAAGCGATCAGGTGAAACAGTTAATATTTTATCTAGGGTGACTGTAAATGAAGCCACGCTTTGCTTGGGTAATCCATAAATTAAATCGATACTAGTTGAACGAAAATTTTCTTTTCTAGCCGCCTCTAATACTGCAAACGTTTCAGCTTCTGACTGAATTCGGTTAACTGCCCGTTGCACATCGACATCAAAGTCTTGCACTCCCAAGCTAATACGATTAAAACCTAATTGGCGCAATTGTTTAATCGTTTGATCATCGGTTGCACGCGGATCAATTTCAATCGAATATTCACCACTATCATCATCTTTTAAATTGAAATGCTGACGAGTAGTATCCATTAATCTGCTCATCTGTTCAAAGTCCAAAAAGGTAGGCGTACCACCGCCCCAATGCAACTGATTAACAGGTCTACTATTGTCAAATAACGCACCTTGCATGGCTATTTCTTTAAACAAGTTAGCTAAATAAGGTTCGGCATGATCCCTATTTTTAGTAATAATTTTATTACAGGCGCAGTAGTAACAAACAGTATCACAAAATGGAATATGGAAATAAAGCGATAAAGGCCCACCACGTTGATTAGATAATTCAATTTGTTGTTGATAATCGGTAGTGGTAAACCCTTCATGTAACTCCAAAGCCGTTGGGTAGGAAGTATAGCGAGGGCCTGATTTATCGTAACGATTGATAAGGTTTAAGTCGAATTTTACAGTTTGATCCATTATGTTTATATTTCTTGTTATTCTTTATTGATTATTGCCAACTGATACTTCGCGTAACAATAATGACACGAAGCATACCTTTCCTTGAAATTACAACAACTGTATTTCAACTCGCCTGTTTAATTGATGTATTTTTTCTTGGTCGCCTTTATATCTTAGCTGACTGAAGCCCCTGCCCTTAAAATCCAGACTTCCTTTAAGCTCAGGATAAATTGACTCTAAAGTTTTTATAACCGACTTGGCCCTATTTTCAGATAACTGCTGGTTATACTGCTCACCACCTTTTATATCAGTATGACCAACGACCAAAATACGCTGCCCTGATTGCACATAAGATAACAAAGCCTTACCCAACTCTTTAATTTGCTCGACACCTTGCTCATCAATCAACACACTGCGCGAGGCAAATAAAATTTTGATGTTAATTTTAGGTTTGACCCCAAAATTTTTCATGCTGATTAAGGTTTCATTAATCTTACCTGAGGTAAATAATGTTTGCGCTATGCTGGTATCAACATCTTGCCTTACTTGCGTTAACCATGCAGGCGCTTCTGCTTGTTGCTGTGCATAAACTTCATGAGCTGCATCAATTGCAGCTAAAGCATTCGACAAATCCTGCAACTGATAATAAGCAATCGCCATACGCCCTAGTAAAATAGCATCTTGTTTAGACCCAATTTCAGCAAAGTGCTGTGAGTTTTTAAAACTTGCTAACGCATTTTGATATTGTTCAAGTTTTAGCTGATTGACACCCAACTTATAATATACGGCATAATTTTCACAAAGCTCAGCCGATTGCTTCAATAAATGCACAGTCGCATCTGCCGTTTGGCCTTTTGCACGCAAGTATAAAGCTTTTGCCTGCTCTGCATCCAAACAACCAGAATAGGCATTGAACGCCAATGTACTTAGAGACATTAGCAATAAATATCGCATAATTTTCATCGTATTTTCCTATTTAGGCAGGGTAATCAAATCAAATTCAGAAAACCCATATGCATACTGCTTACTTTTTAATAAGGCATCCACCAAATTAAAATGCTCTGATCCCTCAAGTAAAATACTTGCTCCTAATAACTTAGTTAAAGCCTCAGGCAATTGAGTAAAGCCAATGGCAATAAGATGATCAGTACCAAAAGGTGCTTGTACTTTTATTTTCTGCCCAGGCAATTCACCAGGTATAAAAACAACCTTATTGGCTGCAATTGAAGCTAACTCAGACTTAGTATAAGGATATAGAATATTTAGCTGGCCATTGGAATCAATGTCTAACAATAATAAATAAACTGCTCGCTCGCTACGTAAAGTAAATGCAATCA
This sequence comes from Methyloprofundus sp., assembly GCA_016592635.1. NCBI lineage: Bacteria > Pseudomonadati > Pseudomonadota > Gammaproteobacteria > Methylococcales > Methylococcaceae > Methyloprofundus > Methyloprofundus sp. The sequence continues at coordinate 646,904 of AP023240.1, read as the reverse complement.
GCTCACCTTCTTTTGCCACCAACCCCTTATTACTTTCACTCAACGACAACTCCATATTAAAGCTGGCATGAGCAGTCAGCGCAGTATTAATTTCTTTTTTCCATAACTCCTGCTGCACTCTCCCAATAAGTGTTTTAATTTCCGGGTTCCGTAACTTGCCTATCAAGTCAAAACTACCACTTAACAGCAAAAAGTCCCTACCCTGCTGTCTAATAACCAAATCTGCACGCTCAGTCACTAACTGCAACTTGCTTACTTTACTTAACCTATCCAACAGCACCTTATCATTAGAGTCAAGTAACACGCGCATCGGAGCAGGCCCGGAGACGGGCTTATTTGTCACTTCTTGTTGCAACTGCTTATTAACACCCAATACACTACGCATCGCCAGCAAAGTCATATCATCCTTCATTTGTGGCAGAGTTTGCGGGTGCTGTTTAAAATTCCCTGCTTTGAGCACTCCTCTTACCGCACGCGACAACTCAGCATAAACAACTTCACCATCATTATTAAAATCAGACTTCACCTTACCTGTTAATACTCCTAATAAAGCATTAGTAAAAGCACCATGTGCTTTACCATCAAAAGTGGGATAACGCTTAAGCCAACGCTCAGGTATATCGGCCGCTTTCTCCGCATCACTAGCAGCTGAAATAAAATAGACATTTTTATATGGGTAGCGATCATCTCCTTTGGGCACTATTTCAAATTCAACCGCCTCATCATCATCCAGTCCATAGCCAGACATATTTTTTGTTGGTATCCTCATATACCGACTTGGCAACTCGTCTTTACCAAATAACCCACGTACGGCATTGCCCGAATAACAACTATCATAAACAACTAAAACAGAGCGCCCGGAGTCATCCAGCTCCTTCAAAATAGGCCTTAAATCACGCCGACCGACAATCAATTTTGCATAACGCTCTTTTGTAGTGCCGTAGGTAATAGGGAAATCTGCCGGAATAAAAGCTCCGCTACTATAAGGCAACGGCATGTGCATTTCTCTATCCAGACGACTCGTTCCGTGACCACTGAAATAGATATAAACCTGATCTCCGCTTTGAGTTTTACCCTTTAAAGCTTTTAACGCTTTTAAAATTTCATCGTGACTGGCTTGCGCATCAATCAACTTAGTAACCGTATTTTTAGTAAACCCCCACTTATCAATTAAGACCTGCTCTAATGCTAAAACATCATTCTTAGGGCCTCCCAAGTTAAATCTGGGGTCTTGATACTGACCAACACCAATCAATAAAGCTTGCGTCGCAGCATAAGCACTCGTTGAAATCGCCAAAAAAATAATGACCAAAGCCTTGTTAATTAATTTTTTCATCGCCTATTTCTCGCCATCAATTATAAATTTAGACTATTTAGATATCCGAGTTATCACCACACCTGATTTAACCCAGCCTTCGCCAGAATGACTACTTAATGCCTCTATTTCAGCCAACCCTTTTTCTGAAACTTCATGAAACACATTGTCTAAACGCCCATTAGGCAATCTAGCAGCTAAACCAGCCTTATATAAGTTAACCACTTTACTTGTTAAAAAAGCGACTACTAATGACTGACCAACCGGTTTTTGGGCAACCAACTCAAAAGCCATTTGTTGTGTCGGAATATGCACCTTACCTTGAACAAAAGCATCAGGATGAAATTGATTCGGGTATAAGACTGTGGCACGGTCATTGGCATCCACATTAATCACATTTAGATAGGCTGGCTGCTCATTTAAAATACTAACCTCTAAAACATCACCCAACTTATAACTGTTCTGATTAATCAAAACAGTTAACTGCTCTACATTATGGCTGAGTGCTAGTAAACGCTGCCAACTATTACCCTTTTTTTCCTTGGCGGACTTAAGCTGCAATGCTCTATTAGCTAATTGAGCATTACCTCGTAGTCGTGGCGTAAAGGACTGATTTTCATTACTAATAAAGGTAGCCACTTGCTGCTGCAAATCTTTAGGCGTTAACCCCTGATTGGTTTGTGCAGCATTTTTGACTGAATGTAACACTCCTAAAGTAAACAAACTCCCTTTTGATGTAGCAATTGATTCTTCAGCATCTCCTGCTGACCCAATAGCAACGAAAGGAATATCATCACTTAACTTAACCGCTGGTGTTGCATGTAACGCAATACCTTTACTCTGCATGCCTTCATACTGCAAAAACTTAGATTTAACTTGTACGTTATCGCCTAAAATAGAATTGTGCAGGCGTATCCCTCTTGTTGCAGTTCCACTATGACATGCATCAATTAAAACCAGCACATTCTTACTTGGAATTCGTTTTAACAAGGCGTTAAATTCATCATCAAGCAAAACATTTTTTAAGGTTCTTCTGCCCTGCTTACTCGTCAATGCCATATTATGCATTGTTAAAACTTCATCTACTCCATCTTGACTCTCATCACCACTATAATCAGGAACTTGCGTCCCATGCCCTGAATAATAAAATAGTACGCGGTCATTTTCTTGCACACCATTTACCAAGAAACCATTAATGGCATTAATGACATTATTTAAAGTTGCTTGCTGATCTTTTAGAACTTTAATTTCGGAGAAACCCATCAATTCTGCAGTTTGTCGCATCATCGCAAGATCTAAGTCAATACCAGGTAAATTATATTTCTCTATTTTATATTCACCTACACCAACAAGTAACGCTCTATCTACTGCAAAAGCCTGTGTCGGACTGAATATCATTATTAGCAATAAAAACGGTATAATTCTTTGCATATTATTCACCTTATTTAGCCATTAACACAGACAGAGGAGCGAGCTATTCAATAGCCCTACTCCTTTTAAGCATACTCCTACAACTCTCGAGTTGCACTAAATTTTATATCGGGCCAGCGCTCTTCAGTTAATTGCAAATTAACTCTGCTAGATGCCAAATAGACGAGAAAACCACCACCATCTTCAGCCAAATTATCAAATGCTTTTTTCTTAAACTCTTCTAACTTCGCTGTATTACCCGAACTCACCCAACGGGCGGTATTAATAGCAATATTATCGTAAACACATTCAACATTATATTCTGACTTTAACCGAAAAGCTGTGACATCGAACTGCAAAACACCTACTGCTCCCAAAATGAGATCATTATTTTTCAATGGCTTAAATAATTGGGTTGCCCCTTCTTCAGTTAACTGTACCAAACCTTTTTGTAATGCTTTACCACGCAACGGGTCTTTTAAAACCACTCGTCGAAACAGCTCAGGTGCAAAATAAGGAATACCCGAAAACTTCAAAGTCTCCCCTTCAGAAAAAGTATCTCCTACCTGAATAGTTCCATGGTTGTGCAAACCAATAATATCACCAGAATAGGCCTCTTCAACATTCTTACGACTTGCAGCCTTAAAGGTAATCGCATTAGCAACTTGAATTTTTTTACCCAAGCGCACATGGTTCACTTTCATGCCTTTATCAAACTTACCTGAACAAATACGCAAAAAAGCGATTCTATCGCGATGCGATGGATCCATATTTGCCTGCACTTTAAAGACAAAGCCAGTAAAATTATCTTCTAAAGAGTGCACCATACGTTGATCCGCTTCACGCCCCTTCGGGGCAGGCGCATAATCTGCAAACGCATCTAATAACTCTAAAATACCAAAATTATTAATGGCCGAACCAAAGAAAACAGGGGTTTGATCTCCTGCCAAGTAGGCATCCAGATCAAACTCGTGACTCGCCCCTTGTACCAACTCAATTTCTTCGCGCAACTCATCTGCTTGATCACCTAACAAGGCATCTAGCTCAGGACTGTGCAAGCCTTTAATGGTTTCACCTTCCATTATCTTACCACCATGGGTCGCACTAAATAGATGTACGGTATCTTCATATAAGTGATAAACCCCTTTAAAACGCTTGCCCATCCCTATTGGCCAAGTCATTGGAGCGCAATCAATATTCAATACCGATTCCACCTCATCCAATAAATCAATAGGGTCTTTTCCTTCTCTATCTAACTTATTAATAAACGTTAAGATAGGCGTAGTACGCAAACGACACACTTCCATTAGTTTAATGGTACGATTTTCCACCCCTTTTGCAACATCAATAACCATCAAAGCTGAGTCAACCGCCGTTAAGGTACGATACGTATCTTCAGAGAAATCCTCATGTCCCGGCGTATCCAATAAATTCACAATACAATCTTTATGCTCAAATTGCATGACGGATGTGGTCACTGAAATCCCACGCTGCTTTTCCATTTCCATCCAATCAGACGTTGCATGTCGGTCTGCTTTACGCCCTTTTACCGAGCCAGCTTGCTGAATAGCACCGCCGAATAATAATAGCTTTTCAGTCAAAGTGGTCTTACCCGCATCGGGGTGAGATATAATCGCAAAGGTGCGGCGACGCTTAATTTCTTTCGCGTTGATTGATTCTAATTCTTGATTCATGCAGTTTTAATACTTGTTTTTAATGTATCTCAAGGCTTTCTTTGAGATATTGAAGTTATCTTGAAATTATACTAAAAATTGCAAGTTTTTTCCGTACTGTTTTGATGGCATTATTTAAGGGCGATAATTCAATAATACCCTCACCCCTTAACAAATAATGACAGCAATAAAGAACTATTAACTTGCCCCCATACTTTGTGACACCCTATAAATTGCACAGCAGTACCTCACAAAAAACGCTATAAATTGCAAAAACCTACTCTTAATAACCTCTAAAATTCTACGTTAATGACGTGACAAGCCAGCACTAACATTACATAATCTGGAATTATACCCTTGCATAAAATTGCAACGCACAAAAGATAATTAAAAACCATGACTAACAAACGTATTTTAATAGTAGGTGGCGTTGCTGGGGGAGCAACTTGCGCAGCACGCATTCGCCGCTTATGCGAACATTGCGAAATTGTAATTTACGAAATGAGCTCTTATGTTTCTTTTGCTAATTGCGGGATCAACTAGATGAATTATCGCGTGAACGTGAAGTTTGGGTTATTTGTGGTGTTGGACAACGCGCCTACAATGCCACACGCATATTGCAACAAAATGGCTTTCAGGTAAAAAACTTATCAGGTGGCATGCAAACCTATAACGCTTATTTGGGCTAATTTACGTAAGAGGAAATCCTATGGCAGCAGCTCACGCTTTTAACAACTTCAGCATTGCTCACCAACTAAAATCTCGTATTCGCATTCTAGTTCCAAGTTTATGTAAAGACCAAGAACGCGCCCATATTCTGATTATTTTACTCAATAAACGTGCAGGTATTAAGCAGGTTAAGGTAGTAGCAAGCATTGGTTCTGTCACCATTCTTTTTGAACCCGATCAATTTCCTGTCGATAATTTATTAAAATTACTCAATGCCGTTATTCATAATCTAGGCTTGAAATCTCGTAGTGCAACCCATGCCTTACAGCAGAAAAACCATCACCCAAACACAGCATTACAAGATGTTGTATTTGGCATTAGCGGTATGAGCTGCGTATCCTGCGCGCTATTTTTAGAAATGCTTTTGCAGCAACAAACGAATGTCATTAAAGTTAGCATTAACTATGTTTCAGAAACAGCGCGTGTTAGTAGCTATCTCTCCAACCAAGAATTATTCAAGCTCATTAACAACAATGGCTACCAAGCATTTTCATTTGATACTTTAAGTGAACGTAAACTGCTCTTTGCTCAGGAACGCAAACACTTACAATCTGCCAAAACGCATTTAAAAAAACTGGGATTCTTCAGTATTCCTGTCACCCTACTGAGCATATTCGGTGGCCAATCCCGCCCCTTATTATGGCTACAAGCGATACTGGCAGCACCAGTCGTCTTTTTAGGTGGTAAAGACATTTTCAAAAAGGCATTAGCTCAAACAAAGCAAAGATCTGCCAATATGGACAGCCTTATTGCACTAGGCGTGGGAGCAGCCTATATTTATAGTATCCTGGCATTATTCAAACTCACACGGCATGTCTATTTTGACGCTGCAACCGCTATTATTGATTTTGTTTTATTTGGACGCTATTTGGAAGAATTAGCCAAAAACCAAGTTGTTAACGATGTACGTAAGCTAGTCAACCTACAGCCACAACAAGCCACTTTATTAGATGATGATATTGCAACAACCATTAATGTAGATGACATTCGTGTTGGTGATATTTTATTAATCCGCCCAGGCGAGAAAATCCCAGCCGATGGTATCGTGGTGCAAGGTCTTTCCAGCGTCAATGAATCTATGGTAAGTGGCTCTACAACTCCCTGCATTAAAGAAACAGGGCATCAAGTTTTAAATGGTTGCCTGAACGGCAGCGGTGCTCTACATATTCGCACCACCGCAGTAGGCAAAGATACGGTTCTATCAGGTTTAGTGCATATGATTGATCAAGCTCAAGCCTCAAAGCTATCCATTCAAAGTACCGTCGATCAATTTTCAGCCCGCTTCGTACCCACCATCATGCTGCTTTCTGGTGCAACCTTTGGTGGCTGGATACTAGCAGGGGAAAAATTTGCACACGCACTAGCCAATGCTATCGCAGTATTATTAATATCCTGCCCATGCGCTCTAGGACTGGCCACACCAACAGCGAGTATGGTGGGTACGGGTCGTGCTGCACGGCGTGGCATATACATACGTAACGGCATGGCTTTGGAATCAGCCGCAGACATTGATAGGGTGAGGCTTTAATATAATGTATTAAGCCATTAAATATTGGGCCTCACCTTGAATAATTTTCTCCCAAAATTGTTGCCACCTATTTGTTGTTTGAACTAATGCACGTAAACTCAATACAACTTTAGCTCCTTTTGTTTTCCATCTCATACCTGAGCCACAAAGCCGCTGTTTAACTAATGTTTTACAAGCTGCTTCTGTCACGCCCGAACCAATCGGTAAATTTTTATTAACATGTGAGGCATAATTCATCCTGTTTTTAGCGATATTATTTTTAAAATAGGTGAGCGTTGTTTCTAAATCCGCCTTGATTGATTTGGTGAGCCTAGATTCCATTAATGGCGTTAATTCTTCTAAAATGGTTTGCGCCGCCCCTGTGTCATTCTTGAGTTGGGAACAACGATCTGACAGCCATTTTTTACGATCAATAGCCGTTGATTTTTTTGGAAAAATAGCATGAGAGGCTTTTGCTAAATATTCAGTGACATGATAAAAATCAACCAATTGTTGCTGAGTATGTTGCTCTAAAAATGTCCAGTTATCTTTGGCTCCATCCGCAATACCAAGATAAAGTGCATCGGGGTAACGGGCTTTTATGCAGGTGATTTCATGCTCATACCGCTCTTTGAAACTTGCCTTCCCATATTCAGGCGCTTCTCCCAAGTAGAGAGTATGCTGGCGTTCACCCTCGCAGTCATACAAAGACAGGTTACCAACCATTGCTTCACGGTAACCTTCGTTTGCCATTAAAACATAAGCACCATCTAAACTGAAAACAATCGTACTAATGGGTTCATCTAATTCAGGCAGCTCATACTCCCACTTTTCTTCTTGTGCCGTCGCAATACTTCCTACCCAGTTCGTTACATTTTGTATCGTGGATTTGGCAATGATCCGATTGTGATTATTCTTCAAATCAAGACAAACTGAATTGGCATTTCCTTGGGAATACTTGTGGGACAATTGCTGTGCAAATTTAGGAGTCGCTGCAAAAATAGTATGCGCCGAGTCTTCTAATGGACAAAAAATATGCCCTCCTTTTGACGATTGGTAAACATGACGTTTAATTTCAATGATGCCAAAGGGCGTTTGATATTTTTTGCTGTCTCTGTTTTTAGACGTGAGTTTTACACCCTCTCTTATAATCGGAGTACCCTTTGTATCAAAGCATTTTAAAGCTTCGCCTGTGGCTACGCATCCTACGCTATTGACCGCATCCAGTATCGTGTTTTCCATTTCCATCATATTGCCTTCCAGAGCTAAAGTAACTGATACGGTGATGCTTCCGTCAACATTGTGGATGATAGTTGTCATGGGTAGAGAAAAATAATGTGATAGTAAAGATGGGGATTTTATATTAAATCATGAGAAATAACATTATATTTAAGCCTCACCCCATTGATACTATTATTTTTGATAAAACGGGCACCATTACCGAAGGCAACGCCAGCATTACCGATATCTTTAATATCTCAAGCATGGATGATGCCGAACTGATTCAGCTAGCCGCATCTGCTGAATTTAATTCAGAACACTTTCTAGGGCAAGCAATAGTACACCATGCCAAACAGCAAGGTATTCAGCTGCTAAAAGCCTCTCGCTTTCATAGCGTCCCTGAACAAGGCATCCGCGCCCATGTCAAGCAACAGAAAATATTATTAGGCAATGAACTGTGGCTCATCAGCAAACAAAAAGTTTCTTTGGACACTTTACAAGCGACGGCTAAAAAACTTGCAGCACAAGGTAAAACACTCATTTATCTAGCTGTTGACCAACAAGCTATCGGCTTATTTGCATTATCGGATCCTATTAGATCCAATGCAGAGCAAGTTATTAGAGTACTGCACCAACAAAATATCGATACCTTGATGGTGACTGGTGATACCTATGCAGCAGCTCACCATGTTGCTGAACAAGTTGGTATAGGCAAAGTTATTGCGCTAGCGGATCCACAAAAGAAGCTGCAAATTATCAGAGAGTTACAATCAAAAGGTGCACAGGTTGCGATGATTGGAGATGGCATTAATGATGCACCCGCACTTGCTGCAGCCAACTTAAGCTTGGCAATTGATAAAGGCACCGATATTGCTATCGAGTCATCTGATCTTATTTTACTACATGGGGATATTAGTAAAGTACATGATGCTATTTTACTCAGCACCGAAACACTCGGTAATATTAAACAAAATCTATTTTGGGCTTTTGCTTATAACACTATTGCGATTCCTTTTGCAGTCGCAGGTAAATTAAGCCCGACAGTTGCCTCAGCAGCAATGGCTTTAAGCTCAGTTTCAGTGATTGCCAACTCTCTACGCATTAATAAAAAATAATACCTGTCATTAAAGGGCGATAACTCACTAATACCCAAGTCTGACTTGTCTGTTGACTGCCATACTTTCGGGTATTATCAAATCTTCGTCCCTTAATGTATGTCTTGCTTGCTTTTAAGTTTGATACAAGAGCCCGGGAGCATATTCTATTAAATTCTGCATCAGCAATAAGCATTCCGCTTTTTATTGAAATACAAACTCTAATACCAAGCCCACAAATAGCGTTAAGCCAAACCAGTTACTATTTAAAAATGCCTTAAAACAGTCCGCTTTATGACGGTAAAATATTAACTTTTGTTGGTAAACAAAAAAGCCACTCGCAGCGACTAAGACAGTATAGTAAACCCAAGATAGACCTTGCATACGCCCCACTTGCACCAACAGCAGCAAAATGATAACTTGCAAGACTGCCATAATTTCTCGGTCTTGCTCACCAAATAAAATCGCGGTTGATTTAACCCCAATTTTTAAATCATCTTCTTTATCTACCATGGCATACATAGTGTCATAAACCAACGCCCATAGCACCACAGCCAAGTACATTACCCAAGCAACCGCTGGTACTTCATTAGTTTGCGCTGCAAATGACATTGGTACTGCCCAACCAAAAGCAACCCCTAAATAGGCTTGTGGCAATTGCGTATAGCGTTTCATAAAGGGGTAACTAGCCGCTAAAAATGCGCCACCAAATGATAATAAAATAGTATAGGTATTAAGTAATAATACCAAGGCAAACGCTGTTAAACAGAGTACCGTAAAAACGATTAATGCTTCTTTAGGTTGCACCTTGCCCGCTGCAATAGGTCTTAATTTGGTGCGCTCGACATGTGGATCAAAATCACGATCGGCATAATCATTAATCACACAGCCTGCTGCACGCATCAGCACTACTCCAATAACAATAACGGTTAGTACTAATAAATCTGGCTGCCCAGAACTCGCTACCCATAATGCCCATAATGCCGGCCATAATAAAATCAAAATACCAATTGGCTTATCAAAGCGCGCCAATAGCCAGTACTGTTGCAGTCTATCTAGTATTACTTCTTTATTCACATCAAAACTCTTTTTCAATAAATTCAATTAATTACAATATACATCTTAATAAATTACATTAAATAATAACAAATCATTTGGCAAGCGATTACAAGTGTATTATCATTCAATCAAACCTCTTATATTTTATGACGTTACAACGACTATTTAATGTGGTTTTTTACAATAACTCAGAAGCAGGCACGCTCATGTTACACATCACTGATACCTTCCCTATCCACGATTCTTTTTTAGAAAAAACTCATTCGGGTGACACGATTATCCTAAAGGATAATGCTGTACTTGCAGTGAAACAAGAAAATATCACGGAATCACTGACCCGAAAGACATTCGCACACCTTAACCTCTGTGTTAGTAAAGCCGACTTATTACTACGCAATATTGTTAAGTCAGATCTTATTAATGGTGTTTCGGTACTGGATAATATTGAAGAATATCAAGACGACTGTATTCCCAATTTTGCGGTTAAATCATTTAACTAGTATCTCACTCCTTAAATTAAGTGATAAATTGAGGCGCAGACTAAAGCACGGTAGGTTGGGTGAGGCACGAACCCCAACAATGTTGGCATCCACAAAATGTTGGGTTACGTTTTCTGCGCTACGCTGGAAAAGCTAACCCATATATGGACTCCTCAATTATTGCAAGCCAAGTTTTCAAATTTTGGTGATATCAACAGTGAACAAGATTGCAGCCATATATTCGGTCTCTAGTAGAAGCTTTATTGCCTCAGGACTCCTGATGAATCTATTCGCATACCTTTGACCCTAACAACCTACCGGCCTCGCAATGGGCTCTCTGGGTTAGACGGGTTTTCTAAAGTATCGGTCTGACCTGTCGTCGTCATCAATATTGTTTAACTTGCCTCCGCAATCTTGGTTGCTCGGTTATGTTTAGGGTTATCCACTCTTTATCCACGGACGAAGAGCCGCCTTAGCTCGCAGTCGGTGGGTAAAGGGTGGATAACCCAGTTTATTGCACTCTGCTTAAACCAGACATCCATCATATTCTTTATCCCGGGTTGCCATGGCCCAAAGTATTCTGGCGTTTTTGTTGGCTAGCGCAACGGCCGCCTTGTTAAAACCTCGACGCTCAATCAGTGCCTGCAGCCACAAACTCAGCTTATCTTTTTTGTTGTGGCAGTTTTTTAATACGGCTCGTGCTCCATGGATCAATAAGGTGCGTATATAACGATTGCCTCGTTTGCTGATCCCTAAATAAACCTGTTTTCCTCCGCTACTGTGTTGCCCCGGAACAACACCTAAGCTGGCAGCATAATCTCGACTACTTAGATAGCCTTTGCCATTGCCAATATCAGAGGCAACGATGGAGGCTGTCATGGGGCCAACTCCTGGAACATCAAGAAAACGTCGGCTTAATGCGTTGCTGTTGCAAAGAGCACTAATGCGCTGGTCTTGTGTTTTGATTTCCTTATCCAGAGCCGCAAACTTTTCATATTGCTCGGCAAATACTTCACGAGCCATGACCGTCAAATCATTTTCGGCATCTTCCAGAATGAGAGGTAATTCCTTCCTTACCTGATTAATGCCTTGGGGGATAATAATCCCTCTTTCACTCAATAACCCTCTTATTTGGTTAACAAGTGCCGTTCGTTTGCTTACCAAGCCTTGCCGAACTTTATGAACCAATTGAATATCTTGTTGCTCAATCGTTTTTATCATGACCGTACGTTTATTGGGGCGAGTAACCGCATCAAATATACCCTCAGCATCATTAAAATCATTTTTGTTTCCAACAACAAAGCTTTTTACATAACGTGCATTAAGCAAAATCACTTCATGCCCCAGCTTGATTAATTCTCTTGCCCAGTGATGCGCTCCTCCGCAAGCTTCTATCCCGATCAAGCTTACTGGGTAGTTGGCAAAAAATGCTAACAGCTCTGCCCGCTTTAGTTTTTTCTTTTTGGGCTTGTTGTCTACAAACGTATACATGTGAAATATATTTTTTGCTATATCTAATCCAATTACGCTATTATTCATTTCGGACTCCTCTTTACTCCGTTATTTCTCTTAGGTGTATTATCGCACCGTTGGAGAGGGAGGAGTCCATATCATCAACCTACGCGCTACCCTCCTAGCTAAATTTATTTAGTGCGCAATAAAGTAATTAATTGCTCAATAAAGCTATTATCTAAAGTAGCTTCCACAGGCACAGACCAATATTGCTCTGTGGCAAAAGCCTGACATTTTACCGCATCTTTTTCGGTCATTAGCACTGCTTGTGTACCTTTAAATTGTAAGTCTCTTGCAGTATAAGCATAATGGTCAGGAAAAGCATGCACCTGACAGGTATCTAACCTGGCTTGAGTCAATAAATCAAAGAAACGCTGCGGATTACCAATCCCTGCAAGTGCATGACACTGCATCGTTTTGAATTCAAATAGAGGTTTACGTTCTTGAGTTTTCAAGTTGACCGCATACTTACCTTGCAACTGCATTAAGATTTCATTTTCTTCTGGCTCACCACCATTACAAATCACAAAATCCACTTCGCGAATGCGTTCTTGTGGCTCACGCAAAGGCCCTGAAGGCAGACAAAAATTATTGCCAAAACGGCGCATGCCGTCAATGACCACAATTTCTATATCACGATGCAAAGCATAATGCTGCAAACCATCATCCGAGATAATAACATCGCACTCTGTATTATCTAGTAGTAGCCTAGCAGCTTCAGCCCTAATAGGCCCCACTGCAACAGGGCAAGTCGCTTGCTGAGCAATTAATAAGGGCTCATCACCTATTTGCTGTACATCACTATTTGCAGTGACCCTTTGCGGCCATGTTTCTGCTTGACCACCATAACCTCTGCTGATGACACCTGGCTTAAAACCTGCTCTCTTTAACTGCTCTACCAAATAAATAACTAGTGGCGTTTTACCCGTGCCTCCTAAAGTGATATTACCGACAATGATGACGGGTACAGGTAATTTCTCGACTGGTTTAAAGCCTTTTTTATACAACCAACGGCGTAACTTCACCACATCCATAAAAATAAACGAAAAAGGCATTAAAAAAGTTCCAACAAAATGATCTTTATACCAAGCCTCATTTAAAAATTTAGCAATTAATTTTTTCATATTATTCTTCTTTTTCAGTGACAAAAGTTATATTAGTAAAACCTATTTTAGCCGCAACATCTAATACCGATATAGCTGATTGCACTGGTGCTCTAGCATCAGCATTAATAACTAACGGGATATGCTTATTACTACTAAACTTGCTTAATGCTTTGCTTAACGTTGATAATTTACCATCAGCCAAGGCCTTATCATTAATATAATACTGCCCACCTTTAGCAATGGTCAGCATCAGCATTTGTTGCTGCCGCTCAACCTTAGCCTGTCCATCAGCTTGTGGTAATTGTATTTTTATTGCCGTCTGCTGACTAAAAGTCGTAGTCACCATAAAAAAAATAAGCAACAAAAACACCACATCAATCATCGGCGTTAAAGAAATCTCCAGTGGCTTATGTTTATTCTTGCGAAAATTCATTGTTATAACTCTTCACGGCCGCCGTGAATCACTTCGATTAACTTCAATGATTCCTCTTCCATATTTAATACATATTCATCAACCAAACGATCAAAATAGCGGTGAAAAATAACACAGGGAATAGCAACTGCCAAACCTGCTGCAGTTGTCGTTAAGGCTTCTGAAATACCGCCAGCAAGTACTGTAGGATCACCGACACCATGACTGACAATGGCAGCAAATACCTTGATCATACCAACAACAGTCCCTAATAAACCTAGCAAAGGGGTAATGGTCGCAATGGTACCCAAGGTATTTAAAAAGCGTTCCATTTTATGCGCAACCTGCCGACCAGAGTCAGCAATCGCTTCTTTCATCAATTCACGACCAAAGCCGCGATTCATTAAACCTGTTGCTAAAATTGTCCCTAACGGTGAACTATCTTTTAAACGCTTTAAAGTCAGGGCATCCATCTTTTTGGCTTTGGCAAGCTTCCATACCTGCGATACCATTTCAGGTGGCAAAATCTTATTTTTACGCAAAGTCCAAAATCGCTCCACGATAATCGCCATCGCCAGCACCGAACAAAATATAATGGGGATCATTAATAATCCACCATTTTGTATCAACTCAAACACTTATTTTTCCTATTATTCCAAATATTATCAGCTAGTTTTATGACAATAAGCTTTGCCTTTGCCCACCCAAATCACAGTCATTATATATGCCACCGCACTTAATAGTGCCGCAAAACTAAATACCCACTGCCCCGAAAAAATATCCCAAGCATAACCACTATATAAACCACCTAACATACCACCCAAACCAAAACTGAGGCTACTATATAATGCCTGCCCCTTGCCTTGATGATGTACCCCAAAATAGTTTTGCACCAAATAAATCGCCGCCACATGCGCAGTACCAAAAGTAGCCGCATGCAGTATCTGAGCGGCTATTAAAATATGCATATCACCCGCATACCAAGCAATCAACAACCACCTTAATACTGACAACAATGCACTGATACGTAAAATAGTTCTTAAAGAAACATATTTTAATAACTGCCGCATCATTATAAAGACAATAATTTCCGCACCTGCACCAAGTGACCATAACAAGCCAATCAGAGTAGACGAATATTCAAACTGCTTTAAATAGATCGAAAAGAACACATAATAAGGACCGTGTGCCGCTTGCAACAGCATATAGACACATAAAAAAGCGAGCACCTCAGGTTGCTTAACAATTTGCCAAATGCCAACGGCTGCTTGACTTGCTTTTGCTGAACTTATTTCCGGGGTTAATAAAGAAACCAACCAGATGCTCGCCAGCAACGCAACAATTAACCAAGGCAATAGTGCAATGGGGTATAAATCCAAGAAATACCCTACGCCCAACACCGATATAATAAAACCGATTGATCCCCATAAACGGATATGGCTATATCGATGTGGTTCATTTTTTAAATGGTGCAAGGTTGCCGCTTCAAACTGCGGTAAGGCAGCATTCCAAAAAAAACTAAAACCTACCGTCACCAACGCAAACCATTGAAACGTTTTTTGGTATAAAAAGCCTGCAAATAACAGCATCGCAAAAAATGAGGCAATCCGAATAACACGCAAACTTTTACCAGTATGGTCTGCAATCCAGCCCCACAAATTAGGGCCAATAATTTTGGTACCCACCATTAAGGCAGTAAGCTCACCAATTTGTGCGGCATTAAAGCCATTATCTTGTAAATATAAACTCCAAAAAGGTAGAAAACCACCTAATGTTGCAAAATAAAAGAAGTAAAAGCCTGATAAGCGCCAATAAGGAATTTTAGCCTTCACGTAAATATAACTATTATTCTCATGCTCCAGCGCGGAAACTTCCCTATGCACACGCTAGTGTTGCGTAATGAAATTTCATTATTATGCTGAAGCATACAGAATGGCAATTAACGTAATACTGGCAAAGTTGAGTGCACATCACAATTCTGCGCCCTATGCCGCATCATATGATCCATCAATACAATCGCCATCATTGCTTCTGCAATGGGTGTTGCACGAATACCTACACATGGATCATGCCTACCTTTAGTTACCACCTCAATTGCCTCACCAGCTCGATTGATACTACGCCCTGGCAAATGCAAACTGGAAGTCGGTTTCAGCGCAATACTGGCCACTATATCCTGACCACTAGAAATGCCCCCCAAAACTCCACCTGCATGGTTACTCAAGAACCCTTCTGGGGTCATTTCATCCCTGAACTCAGTACCTTTGCTGTTGACACAAGCAAAGCCATCGCCAATTTCTACCCCTTTAACAGCATTAATACTCATTAAAGCATGTGCCAAATCAGCATCTAAGCGATCAAAAATAGGCTCACCTAAGCCAGGAGGTACATTGCTGGCCATCACATTCACTTTAGCGCCAATCGAATCACCTTCTTTGCGCAGGGCATCCATATAAGTGACTAACTCAGCTTCTTTGTTAATATCAGGGCAAAAGAATTCACTCTCCGCCATCACATCCCAATCTATTTGCTCTATTTTAATTGGCCCTAATTGCGATAAATAGCCACGAATCTCAATACCAAAATGTTGCTGTAAATATTTCTTAGCAATCCCACCCGCAGCCACTCGCATTGCAGTTTCACGCGCTGAAGAACGACCACCGCCTCGGTAATCTCTAAAGCCATATTTATGATCGTAAACATAATCTGCATGTCCCGGGCGATATGTTTCCGCAATATTGGCATAATCTTTGGAACGTTGGTCGGTATTTTTAATCAATAAACCAATAGGTGTTCCTGTGGTTTTACCCTCAAACACACCTGATAAAATTTCCACCTGATCCGCTTCACATCGCTGCGTCGTATGTCGCGAAGTGCCAGGACGGCGACGATCCAAATCGCCTTGCAAATCGACTTCACTTAGCTCCAAACCTGGTGGGCAACCATCTACGGTAGCACCCAATGCAATCCCATGACTTTCACCAAAAGTGGCCACAGTAAATAACTTTCCTATCGTATTTCCCGACATACTTAATCCAACGCTCGCTTAAATAATTCATTAAATGCCAATACTTGCTCGGTAGTTAGCAAAAATACACCATCACCACCGTGCTCAAAATCCAGCCAATAAAAGGGGACTTCAGGAAATTGAGTTTGTAAAGTTTCAGCACTGCTGCCTACTTCTACTATTAATATACCCTGCTCAGCCAAATACTGTGCAGCATCAACTAAAATCTTAATTACCAGATCCAGCCCGGTTTCTCCACCCGTAAAACCCATTTCAGGCTCGGCATGAAATTCTGCCGGTAATTGCTCCCACTCACTAATCGCCACATAAGGCGGGTTGGAAACAATTAAATCATATTTTTTCTCGGGCAAAGCAGTAAATAAATCCGAATGATACAAATTTAATTGCTCTTGCAACTCATGTTTAGCAACATTAATGTTAGCAACAGCCAAAGCATCTTCCGATAAATCGACTGCATCGACTTGCGCCTCAGGAAAAGCGTAAGCACAAGCAATCGCAATACAAGCACTGCCCGTACATAGGTCAAGCACATGCTGCACTTGTTCGGGCTCAACCCAAGGTTCAAATTGACTGGTAATTAATTCGGCAATAGGCGATCTTGGTACTAAAACCCGCTCATCCACATAAAATGACAAGCCGGCAAAAATAGCTTCATGCATTAAATAAGCTGATGGAGTGCGTGTGGTAATACGGTGATTAATCAGGTCGATAATTTTATGACGCTCCGCATTCGTTAAGCGTGCACTAAAATAACTTTCCGATAAATTATAAGGTAGATGCAAACTGTGTAAAATCAATGCTGCAGCATCATCTAATGCACTTGCAGTACCATGCCCATGAAACAGTTTGGCTTCAGCAAAACAACTCGCTCCCCAGCGAATATAATCACGCACTGTTTCCAATGTTTCTCTGATTTCTACAGATGTTTGTTGCATAAAATATTAATAATGTAAAAATAACACTTAAAAGCTGTAATTTTAAACTAATTCTGCATGCATCTGGGCAACATTCCTTAAAATAGTCAATATGGATCAAAAAAGTTCACCTGTAAAAACTGGGAAATCACCTGCAAGCCTTGCCAAAAACAAGCTTTATCATGATTGTTACAAGTTTATGCAGTCTGACTCACTCAACTTACCAACTATTCCAGATGTTGCTTTTAATATAAAGCGTGCCATTAATGATAGCTCAGCTAATAACAATAAAATTGCTCGGGTAGTACAAATGGATCCTTCCATTACTGCACGCCTGATCAAAATATCCAATAGCCCGCTGTATCGTGGGCGTAGAAAAATTGAGAGCTGCCCAGAAGCACTGACCCGCCTAGGCCTAAAAAGCGCGCAACAAATCATCACTACTTTTGCTTTAAAGGGCATCTTTAATGCAAAATCTGCCCTCATTCGCAAAAAAATGCATGAATTATGGACTCACAGTAGCTATGTTGCTGCTATCTCTGCAGTGCTTGCACATAAAACCCCTGGTTTTGACCCCGATAAAGCGATGTTGGCTGGCTTGATTCACGATATTGGTATTGTGCCTATTCTGACTTATGCCGATAAACAGCCAGACATTTTAGCTACCCCTAAAGATTTGACCGAAACGGTGCGCAAACTACGCGTTGAAATCGGCGTGCAAATTTTACAGAAGTGGGACTTTCATGAAGACTTTACCAACGTCATTATCAATTCAGAAAACTGGTTTCGCGATGAACTCAAAGCACCTGATTATGCCGACATCGTCATGATTTCACAATTGCATAGCTATATTGGTAAAATCGACCCAAAAAAGATGCCCCAGCTTGATCAATTACCTGCCTATAATAAATTAGTTTCGGGAAACTTAGATGCTGATGCCAGCATTAATATTTTGGACCAAGCCAAAAGCGAAATAAATGATATTCAGAAATTATTGCTGTAAAGCCTATGATTAATCCTCCACTACCAGCAAAAGCACAGCATTTAATTAATACTTTAATCACACCAAAAAATCCAACCACAGGCAATAATCTAGATTTAAAAATCGGTCAACAAATTAGTGCCTCGGTATTACAAACAAGTAGCCATTCAGGAGCAAATAAAGAAACGCTACAATTGCTGATCAATTCTAAACAAGTCGCTACAGTACTGCGTAATAACCAACCAGCCAATAGCCCACCACAACCAGTGCCGCTTATACAAAAAGGGCAAGTGCTGCAATTGTTGGTGGTAAAACTATTGCCCCAACCTGAATTTAAACTGCTGCAGCCCGAGCAAGCACCTACCGCAAAAAATACTACAAATAGTACAACTTTACTCGTCTTAGCTAGTCCTGCAAAACCAATACCTGTCACAACGCAGTCCACTCTGCCCACTAAAGCCCCACAGCAATCGCTAACAACCCTCAATATTGCGACTAATAATACTCATAGCAAGCTGTTAAGTAGCTTAACTACGGGGCAAAAATTATCTGCACAGGTATTGCAGAGTACCCCTAAAAGTACTCATATCCAATTGTTTCTGCCTGCACGCTCCACCATGCCGCCAACCACACAGCAAAATAATACCAATACCCAACTACCATTACCCACTACGCAACCTCAACCCAATTCAGCAGCAACCATTAACCTAAAACCGATAGTCATTGCATTTGCCCAACCCACACCGACAGGCTCAACCCAAGCACTGCAACCACAGCAAACTTTATTACTACAAGTTAGCAAATCAGGGCTACAACCACAATTTACCGTTTTACCAAGACCAAATACTGAGCAAGTTATAAGTACTGCGCTGAGAACAATTTTACCAAAAGAGCGAGCCTCGACCGAGGTGCTGAATCAATTACTACGTAATTTCCCTGAGTTAGCCAGCAATAAACAAGTACCCGCCACATTAAAACGCTTAGCCCAAGAAATAATTAGCAACCTACCTAGTAGACAACAATTAACCAACAGTAGCAGCCTCAAAAACTCACTCAATAATAGCGGCCTTTTTCTCGAAGCCAAACTAGTTCAACCCAAGCAACAACAAAATGTCAGTATCAATACAGACTTTAAAGCAACTCTATTGAAATTATTATTTTCCTTGCAACATGATGCACCTGCAGAGCAAGCGGGACAACAAACAAATGAACGCTTATTAAATTTGTTAAAAGAGCTGCAAACAAAATCTGAAGGAACATTAGCGCGGCTAATGCTCAACCAATTCAAATCACTGCCGCAAGAAGACCCTAGTAAGCAAGTATGGACTTTAGAGCTACCCTTCTTGGAAAAAAAACAAACGACGGCTTTGCAAATACAAATTGAAGCCGACAACCCTACTACAAAAAAAGGGGAAACTGCCAATAAAACTTGGTCTGCCAGTATTACCCTTACCCCGCCAAACTTACATACCCTACATTGTAAAATCTCGTTTTTTGATAATACCGTACATACCAATTTCTGGAGCCAACATGGTAAAACCACACAACTAATCCAAAATCACCTAGATTATTTAAGTTCTCGCTTAGAAGAAGCCGGCCTAACACCAGGAAATATGAACGCAAGCCAACAGGCTGGCACAGCATCACCGATAACATTAGCTATTGATAAAAAAAACATATTTGATGATAATGCGTAGAAACAGCTATACTTCAATCAATACAGAAGTTCATAATTCCCCCCCTCTTCAGGCAGTAAGACAAATCAGAAGAATTAAACGCTTTTTTTGCCATTTGCAATGACTAGCGCACTTCTTAGTAATTATAACTACCATATTTAGTGACAACATTTTATGGGCAAAAAAAGCTACTCGATATTCATCCCCATATTTCTATTTATTATTTTCGATATCTCAGCACTATCGTTAAATATTTGGATTTCAGATAGTCTGACTAAAAGTACCACTGCCATTAACTTAGCTGGCCGACAACGTATGTTGTCACAACGCATCAGTAAAGCATTACTATTACTACACCACCAAGCAGAAACATCAGCTATTCACCAAAATACAAAGAACGAATTACGACACTCTCTAAACCTATTTGAGCAAACACTCACTGCTTTTTGGGAAGGTGGCTCTACCTTAGATGGTGACCACCAGCCTATTGTCATCCCTGCTATTGATTCTGCTCAAGCAAGAATTCACTTAGCAGAAGGCCGTCAACTATGGCTTATATTCAGCCCCCCCATCAAGCATGCACTAGACACTAAGCCACCTTCTGCCGAAGCCTATGCACAAGCTCTACTCATAACCCAAAAACATAATATTGAGTTGTTAAAAATAATGAATCAACTCACTTTATCCATAGAATACCAAGCCACTGAACACATAGAATTACTTCGTTTAATCCAATCTAGCTTACTTGTTTGTGCATTATTTAATTTTATCTATATTATTCGTCGCCTAGTGGGCAATACAAAATTAGTCAATGCCAATAATCAGGCCTTAAATAGCTTATTTGATTCCATTGAGACCAGCATTATTATTTACAATAAAAAAGGCGGTATTTTATTCAGTAACCAAGCTGCCAATGAGCTCTTTAAATATCCTGATGGAATTCCGGTCAATATAACTATCACCGATATTCTTAACCTAAATTCAGCCAGCCAAATGGGCTATTGCAGAACAGGCATCACCTTTCAAGCTCACGTAGAAAGTCAAAAAATAATGTTTAAAAACGAGCAAAGTATTATTTGTACAATTTACGACATTACTCAACAGACAGAAAAAGAAGCAAAACTAACCAAACTCGCCTTTAATGACCCACTAACAGGGCTTGCCAACCGCCTATTATTTCATGAGCGCTTACAACAAGAAATACGACATAGTAAACGCCAATTTAGCTGTTTGGCAGTACTGTTTATTGATTTAGATGGCTTCAAAGATATTAATGACCAATTAGGGCATGATGCAGGCGACCAAGTATTAAAATCTGTCGGGCAACGCTTATTACAATGCTGCCGTGAAGATGACACTGTTGCGCGCATGGGGGGAGATGAGTTCACTTTAATCCTTACCTCAATTAACCATGCTAAAGCCGCCGAAAAAGTTGCAGAACAAATTCTAACTCAGTTACATAAAAGCTTATTAATTCAGGGGCAGGCGGTACAGATCAGCGGCAGTATTGGTATTAGTCTCTACCCTAAAGACCATGAGGAAGCAGACCTACTTATAAAATATGCAGATATGGCTATGTATGCAGCCAAAAAAGCGGGCAAAAACCGTTATACTTTAGCAACAAACCTGTTAGCTAAAGAACAAGAAAAGATGCCATAAAATGAACTTACTGCAACCAGTTTAAATTCATCTGTTTTGCTTTAGTTAAAAAATCAGAGTCTTTAGATTTAATGTTCATTTGCGGTCGGCCAAAATAATAGCCCTGCCCCATATTGACACCTATCTCCTTTAACTTCTGAATAGTTTCCGGGTCTTCGACCCGCTCGGCAATAGTCTTCTTGCCCAACATATTAGCAATTTCAACAATTGATTTTACCAACACTTGTGTTGATTCATCATGGGTTAAGTTCTGAATAAACTTGCCATCAATCTCCACATAATCAACCGGAATTTTCTTCAAGTACTCAAACGAACAAAAACCAGCACCGAAGTCATTTAAAGCGAATTGACAACCTAAAGCTCGAATTTCAGCAATTCTGGCACAAGCTTGTTCAAAATTATTCAGTACCGCTGATTCTGCTATTTTAAAGGTAATACGTTTGGGATCCAGCCATGTCTGTTCCAGTTTTTCTTGAATTGCTACCACTAAAGCATCACCTTGAAATGCATCTGCAGACAAATTAATAGCTAATGAAATATGCGTCATACTTGGCAGCTCAGCGAGCAATTCAATCGCCCTTTCTACTACAAATAAATCAATACTATGAATCAAACCAACTCTTTCAGCCACAGCAATAAACTCTGCAGAATGAATAATCTTATGTCCCGTGCTACGCATTCTGGTCAGCACTTCATAGTGTGAAGTGACACCACTACTTAAATCAACAATAGGCTGAAAGACAAGAAATAGTTTATTCTGCAAGAGTGCCTGCCGAATTAAAGGCACCCAATAAATTTCGCTCTGTCTTGCGATCACTTTTTTATCGTGCTCACTATATAGACAAACTTGATTGCCGCCGAGTTCCTTAGCCATATCACAAGCCAATCGCGCTTGTGCAATCAAACCTTGATAGTGCAATAAGCCATTATCAAGATTTAAGTTCGTCACCCCAATAGAAATGGTTAGATTTTGACCACTCTCACCAGATGTAAAACGGTACTCACTTATTATTTGTCTAATTTTTTCAGCAAATAAACGTACATCTTCAGTCGTTTGATTAGGTAAATAAAGACACAGCTCGTCAGCCCCCACGCGGGCAAACAAATCATCTTTAGTTAGCAATTGTCTGATAATTGCAGTCACTGCAACTAATACACTATCTCCTACCTCAAAACTTTCCAGTTCATTAATAAGACTAAATCGATCAATGTCTATAAATAAAATAGCCCCCACATGCGCTAGTTGCTGATCACGATTTAATATCAGACGCAGGTGACTTTCAAAACTCTTCCTATTCAATAAACTGGTCAGCTCATCATGTGCAACCAGATATTTTAATTTGGCATCAATAATTTTTCTTTCTGCCAACTCAGAAACCAGGCGTTCTTCTTGCTGATAACGTAAGCAACGCTCATGCTTCATATTTAACTGAAAGCCTATTACTATTAATAAATTCGCATAACTAATCGGCGCAACCATATAGTGCAATAAACACTTGGCCTTAACAAAGTAGCTATCTTGAGCATATTTAAAATGTTTATGCTCACCGTAAACAATGAAAGGAATGGCGACCATTTCATGACTACTCGATAACATCACGCACATTTCTAATAGCTGGCACTGAGGTAAGCTCTCATTAACTATGATCAACCCGACTTGATCAGGGTCGTTATAATAAAACCTTAATATCTCATAGAGCTGATTACCATTTTTAGCAACTTGAATATTATTAAAACCATTATCTTGCAAATATATACGTAACTTTTTCGCTACTACAGAATCATATTCCGCAATAATAATAATTTTATCTTTTAAACTTTCACACAGAATCATAGACGCTTAAAGCTTATCAATTTAAATTAAAAATCAAATATAATAATGACATACACCAACAACATCAGTTATAGTATGAGCTAAGTATTCCAATGTATTACTCCCCACTTTAAAACCGCTAGCAGAATGACTCAGCCTAAAATTTAAACCACCAAAGGCTGACATCTGGGGTTACTTGCTATTTCTTTACTCAACCGCAATAAAGTAAAGTATAGCTACAAATAATTATTAAATAATGTTATTTATGCATAATACCAAAAACACATTAGCAATCTCTGACTTATTTAAAGGGGACATCCAGCTAGCATCTCCTCCGACTGTCTATACGCAGTTGCAGAAAATCATTGAGGATTCCAATAAACTGCTGGCCGATGCCGCAGCCGTGATCGAAACGGATGCATCTTTGGCAATCAGGTTATTAAAAATTGTTAATAGCGCCTTCTATGGATTTCCCGCACAAATCACCTCAATATCACAAGCAATAAACCTAATTGGAACCAAAGAGTTACAAAATATTGTACTCAGTACCATTGTCATTGAAAGGTTTGCAAAAATACCTGCTGAATTAATTTCTATTCAAGATTTCTGGGCACAAAACTTACGTTGCGCACTGATCGCCCAAGAAATTGATCGTCATTTAAATAAAGGCTACTCTGATTCTGCCTTCATTTGTGGGTTACTACACCATATTGGTCAACTCGTTTTTTGTCAGCGCATTCCTGAGCTAACTAAGGAAATTGCACTAACAATTCAAGCAATGGGCGCCCCAACGGATGCAGATAAAATAGAAGTTGAAACCAGCATTATCGGGTTTAATCATTACCAAACGGGCGCGGCTCTGTGCCAGCTATGGAACCTACCCGAAATTATTATCGAAAGTATTCAGCAACATGCCTACCCTAACTATAAGGGACCTTGTCAGGAAATTGCCGCTATTATCCGTTTAGCTGACCACTATAGTAGCCTTGATCAAGACTGGAGCAATATACCAGCAAATGATTTTAATATTGCTCCTCATGAAATGAGCACCATTATTGAAACGACTCATGATAAATTTGAAGAAATATTCAAACTTTTTTATCAGGGTTAAAACCAATAAAAAGTTAACAACACGCCTATTTTTCCAACATAATCTATCACGCAACTATATGATAGAAATTCAAAACCATGACCTACATAGCATAATTAACTAATGCTTTAGAATCTTGCTTTATTTTTGCCCATATTTTAACTAAACTGCAAAGATTAGTTATATGCTGAAGGCGATATGATATGAAGCATTTAAGTACAGATCTTAAATTATCCATTCCCTACTATAATTTACTGGAATTATTAGGTAACAGCCTCAATGCCTCGGTATTTAAAGCATGTTTAAAAAAGCACCCAGAACAGTTCTTTATTGTAAAAATATTAAAGCGCCCCATTAATAATGAAAGTCAGCGCCGTTATCTAAAACAAAAAGTCGAAAGACTGAAAATCATTCATGACCCACGTGTTATTACGCCTCTCAGCTTTGAGTACTACAATAACTCTCAATTTATAGTACGCCATTTCTTCCCAGGAAAGACCCTCAATCACTACCTGTCAATACACCCTACTGGCATCCCACTATCAGATTTTTTTAATATTGCTGGTGAATTAACCTTAGCTCTCAATGCCGTACATGAAGCAGGCATTATCCATGGGGGCATCAAGCCCAATAATACTCTAATCCAAACAGAAACCAACACAGTTCGCTTAGTCGATTTTTTAAATCCGGTAGATATTCAAGAAATTAGTCATTTTATCTATGACCGTGATTTTGTCAAAGGTACCTTAGCTTACACTTCCCCAGAGCAAACAGGACGCATCAATCACCGGGTCGAATTCTCAACCGATATCTATTCTTTAGGTATTATTTTCTATCAGTTACTCACAGGAAATTTACCTTTTACCAGCACTGACCCTCTAGAGCTCATTCACTCGCATTTAGCGGAAGAATCCCCGCCTCTGCATAAAGTTAACCCTAAAATCCCCAGTATTCTCAGTACCATTATCGCAAAAATGTGCCTGAAAGAGCCTGAAAAACGCTACCAAACAGGCTTGGGTTTATATGCTGATTTACGCCAATGCGCTGATCAATACCAGCTAAATGATCAGGTTATACCTTTTATGCTGGGACTACGTGACCACACTCACCGGATAATTTTTATCTCAAAAATGGTGGGTCGGAATAATGAAGCACACGTTATTCTTGATGAATATGCCGAAGTGATTGCCAATAAAGGCTTTCATTCTGCTTTTATTTCAGGCTTGCCAGGCATAGGTAAAACTCGTTTAATCCAAGAGTTACAACAACCGCTAGTGGCTAATAATGGCTATTTTACCTCTGGAAAATTTGATCAATACCAGAAAAACATACCTTACAGTTCACTGATTCAGGCATTACGCAACCTTATTCGAACTTTGTTGACTGAAAGTGATAGCCGCGTTAATGACTGGAAACAACAAATATTAACTGCCCTAGGCAAGCAAGGCAGAGTTATCACTGATGTGGTACCAGAGCTAAGCATACTTATTGGTAAACAACCTGAAGTACCAAACTTACCACCTGTAGAAGCCAGAAATCGATTTAACAATTTATTCGGCTCTTTTTTAGCATGCCTAAGTAGGGAAAATAATCCATTAATTTTATTTATCGATGACCTGCAATGGTGTGATAGTGCCACCTTTGATTTCCTGCAATACTTGTTTGCCAATAGTGAAAATTACCCGCATCTATTTTTTATCGGTGCCTACCGACACAATGAAGTCAACGAATCTCATCCGTTAGTTTTTTTGCTGCAAAGCATCAAACAACAGCATTTAAATATTAAAGAGTTACGTATAGGGGCATTAGGTACCCAAGCATGCCATGACATGGTTGCCTATATTCTGGATTTACCTTTACCACAAACTGAACAACTGGCTATATTCTTAGCCAAATTAACAGAAGGTAATCCTTTATTTGTCAGTGAAAGTTTATCTTGGTTACACGGCGAAGAACTTTTACTGTTTAGCGAACAGGGACAGTGGGTCTGGGATATGGAAAAAATACGCCACTCCCATATGCCTAACTCTGTCGTAGAAATGTTTGGTACTAAAGTACAGCGCTTAGCACAAGAAACGTTAGCCATCATAAAAATCTGTGCTTGTATGGGTAATCGTTTTGCAGCTGAAGATATTGCCCTGATTCATGATATTGCATTGCAGTCATTATTTGAACTATTAAAACCGGTATTAACACTAGGGCTACTGATTGAAAGTAAAACTGAATTTCAGTTTGTACATGACCGCGTACAAGAAGCCGTGCTCAGACTTATTGACCCGGAAAAACGTCGCAAAATTCACTGGAAAGTCGGCCAACATTTATTAGGCAGTACCCCGCTGAATGCAGAACTGGAAAAACAGGACAAACTATTTACTATCGCAGCACATTTAAATTTAGGCCGCCCTGATAAAATCAGCACTGCAGACACCTTGAAAATAGCGCAAACCAATCTGCATGCAGGTAATAAAGCACTCAATGCACTGGCTACCCAAGCCGCTAATGAATACTATCGCTCAGGCTTAAAATTATTACCTGAACAAGCTTGGGCTGAGCATTATTTATTAATGTATCGTTTACACCAGAAACTGGCAAAAACCGAATTAATGTGTGGACGTTACGAGCAGTCTGAAGGGCTGCTTAATGAACTATTGCAACGTGCTACTGATGACTTAGATAAAGCAGAAGCACTCGCCGAACAGACCACCTCGCTGTCTTCTATTGGCAATTTCATCAAAGCGATTGAAACCGCTAACCGAGGGTTAGCCTATTTTGATAACGCCATCCCTACCGAAAAGAATATTGCAGAGCAACACATGCAGGAGCTTATGCAATCCATCCATGCAGAACATGCAGATGTCTGGAGTAAAATTCTTAACATGCCGTTTACTCAGGACAGAAAAAGTAAAATTGAATTAGTATTTTATAGTGAGCTCATTCCTGACCTGTATATGTCTGGGCTAGTGCCTCAGTTATATTTATCTGCCGCCCAATCAACCATACACTGTTTACAAGGCGGCATGGATGAATCTGTTATTTACTCCTTCTCGATCATGGGGCTAAACCTAGGTGAGCAAGGCAAATTTACAATGGCATTTCGCTATCAAGATTTAGCACATGAGCTATGCGCTCGTTACCCTGACACCTTTGGTGCTACTCGTGGCATCAATGGCATAGTCTGGTGTAATATGCATTCACGTAGCCATCCGCAAGACATTGTTAATTTTAGTCGCAAGGGTATACAGAGTGGCAAAAACTGCGGTGATTTATACAATGCCGGCTTATGCTACGGTCCCTTAATGTGGAACCTGCAAGTACAGGGAGCTAATTTCAGCAGCATCGAAACAACCGCTCAAGAGTGCTTGGAATTTTCCCGCAAGAACCAATTATCATTTTCGGTCGGTTTAGCAGAAGCAGTACAAGCTGGTTGGGTTGAACCGATGAAAAATGCGCGCGCAAATATTATCCCCATGGATGAAAAACTCAGCTTATGGAAGAGTCGTAACCATGTCGCTTCAGCAGGTAGCTATTTTGTATTATTAGGCATGAGTCATTATTATTTTGGCCGTTATCAGCAAGCTGAGGCCTGCCTAGATACCGTACAACAATATCTGACTGGCATGACCGATAATGTACTGAAACGACAATGGTATGTCTTTAGAATTTTAAACGCCTTACGCCTAGCTGAACAATCAACAGAAACTAAACAGGCACTACAGGAACGCCTAAGTCCATTACTACAGCAATTAGAAACATGGACTGAACTCGGCCCTTTATTAAAACCTTATCTCGCCTTATGCCATGCTGAATGGAGCCGATATTTTAGCCACTCTACTGAAACCATTGGCTACTATTTTCAAGCCATTGAAATAGCTCGCTCACAAGGCTATGTATTTCTGGATGGTTTTATCAATGAACTGTTTGCTGCCTGCTTATTAGAAAAAAACTGGGTCAGTAGTCAGCAATATTTGCAGGCGGCACTCAGCCTCTATCGAAACTGTGCCTGCACAGGCAAAGAAATTCAATTATTAGATAATTACCCACAAGCACTAAAAGATACTCACGCAGTACTAATTGATGAACCCAAGAATTTTGATGAAGAACAAACACTCCCGGATCTTGATATAGATTATCTCATTAAATCTTCGCTCGCTTTATCTGCCGAAATTGATCAAACACAATTATTGTCCAAAATCATGGCTGTAGTCTTAGAGTCTTCTGGTGCTCAACATGGCTTTTTACTGCAGGAAAATAGCGGGGAATGGTTGCGCATGAGTGAAAACCATATCAACACGAAAGCGTCGATCCAACTCCCTCCTACCCCGTTAAAAGAGGTTAATAACATCTGTCAGGGTATCGTGCATTATGTTGCCAGAACCAAGGAAAGTATCATCTTGGATGATGCTTTACAATCTGCTGAATTTAAGAACCTGCCCGAAGTAACTCGCCATTCAATACGTTCTTTAATGTGCATCCCTATTATGCGCCAAGCTAAACTGGTAGGGGTATTATATTTGGATAATTGTTTATCTCCTGGTGTCTTCACTCCTGAGCGCGTACGCATGATGGAATTGCTCAGCATGCAAATGGCGATTTCCATAGAAAATGCCCGCTTAATGACCGAAATAGCTGAGTTTAATAGCGACCTTGAACAACGTGTACTAGACATAACCCAAAAGAGTAGAGAAAAGGATCATTTATTAATTCAACAATCAAAATTGGCCACTATGGGAGAGATGATCAACAATATTGCGCATCAATGGCGGCAACCCTTAAATGCTTTGAGCTTATTATTTGGTAATTTACAAGATGCACAGCAATTTGATGAATTGAGTAGCGAATACCTCGATACACAAATTAAAAATGGCTTTAAGTATATAGATAAAATGTCCCACACTATTACTGATTTCAGGGACTTTTTCAGCCCCAACAAACCCCGGGTAGTTTTTAGTATACGTGATGCTGTTGAGGATGCTGTACTGCTGGTAGAAGCCAGCTTTAAAACCCATAACATCCAAATAGAACTGAACTTAACCCAAGATATTGAAGTTTATGGCATACTCAATGAATATGCACAGGTAGTACTCAATCTAGTATCGAATGCCAAAGAAGCCATATTAACTCATAAAAATAGTGGTATGATCAAAGTTGACCTAGCGATGCAACAGGGCAAAGTTTGTTTAACCGTACAAGATAATGGCGGTGGCATTAACAATGAGGTGTTAAATCACATATTTGAGCCCTATTACTCCACCAAAGAAGGCGGTATGGGCATTGGTTTATATATGTCAAAAATGATTATTGAAAATAGTCTAAATGGCCAGATTGAAGTCTGTAATACCCAGGAAGGTGCTAAATTTTCAATTATCGCGCCCAGCCTTGCGAAAAACATTGATTACCAAAAAATGATGCATGCACATACGGATAATTAACTTATGACTGATGCAGACCCAACAAATGATGCTGACATTCTCTATCTTAAATCTCTCAGTATTTTATATGTAGAAGATGAAGACGAAGTTCGTGATCAATTAAAAACTTACTTGCAACGGCGTTGCCGTAAAGTCTATACCGCAGCAAATGGCAAAAAAGGCATAGAAGCTTACAAAAAACACCATCCTGATATCGTCATTACCGATATTCTTATGCCGATTATGGATGGTTTAAAAATGTCTGAAATCATCCAGGAAATTGCTCCATACGTGCCTATTATTATCACTACGGCATTCGAAGAACCACGTTACTTCCACCGTTCCATTGAACTAGGTGTACATCAATATGTCACCAAGCCGATTAAACTCAGTATTCTTGAGCATGCTTTATTGAAATGTGCGCGTACACTCAGAGCTGAAGCGGCGTTAAAAGAAATAGAAGAACGTTATCGCGTCTTATTTAAATTATCACATATTGCTATCTCGGTAGCAGATGCCGACCATGGCTCACAACACTTAATTATAGATAAAGATAGTTTAAACCTGCCTATGGAAGGTGGGCTCATTGACTGTAATGATGCCTTTCTAGACTTAATTGGTTATCAAGACATTAAAGTTCTACAAGATCAAGGTCTCAATATTTACTCCATTATGACCGAAGCATCAGCAAAGCTTTTTAATGACCTGGTACAGAATGAATTATTAGTAAAAGGTTTTTCTAGTGAATTCGAGCTGGAACTGCTAAGCCAAAATAAAACGATTGTCCCGGTAATCGCACAATTGATCTTACGCTATTCTGAAACAGGTGATCCCATGGAAATATGGGTAGTGATGCGTGATATCAGAGAGCGGCGCAAGATCGAGGAAAAATTGCGTTTATCTGCCAAAGTCTTTGAATCTTCCAAAGATGCCATTATTATTAGCGATCAGCATAATAAAATTATCTCGGTGAACTCTGCTTTCAGTGACATTACTGGCTATGCAGGCAAAGACGTTTTAGGACAAAACCCCAATATACTGCAATCAGGACGCCACGATAAAGGATTTTATCAGCAGTTATGGTCTGACTTAATGATGAAAGGTTACTGGCAAGGTGAAATATGGAACCGCCGCAAAAATGGTGAAGTCTACCCAGAATGGATCTCGATCAGTATTGTTTATAACGATACCAATGAAATAAGCCATTTTATCGCCATCTTTAGTGATATTTCCGATAAAAAAAATACCGAAGCCCACATTCAATTTCTGGCTAATTACGACCCCTTAACGCAACTACCGAATCGGCGCTTATTTATTGACCGACTAGATCAGGCCATTAAAACAGCAGCAAGAGAAAAAAGCAGATTAGCAGTACTTTTCTTTGACCTTGATCATTTCAAAACCATTAATGATTCTTTAGGTCACAGCATTGGCGACCAAATGTTGATTGAGGTATCCAGCCGTATTAGTGACTGTATGCGTGAAATCGATAGCGTATCGCGTTTGTCTGGTGATGAATTCGCAGCTGTGATTGCCGATATAGATGAAATTGGTGATGTCATTATCGTCGTGCAAAAAATCATTGCCGCAATACGCAAGGTTTTCAAAATAAACCAATACGAACTACATGTCACCATTAGTATTGGTATCAGTGTTTACCCCCATGATGGCAAAAATTATGAGGTGCTATTAAAAAATGCCGATACTGCCATGTATTGTGCCAAAAATAATGGTCGTGATAATTTCGAGTTTTTCTCCGCATCAATGAGCACGCAAGCCTTGGAACGCCTCTCTCTGGAAGGCAGTTTACGCAAAGCAGTGGAAAACAATGAACTGCTGATTTATTACCAGCCCCAAATACAAGTTGATACAGGCAAGATAGTGGGTATGGAAGCATTATTACGCTGGCCACATCCTGAAATGGGCATGATCCCACCAAGTAAATTTATCCCTCTAGCTGAGGAAACTGGCTTAATTAACCCCATTGGAAAATGGGTACTGCAAGAAGCTTGCAGGCAAAATAAGGCTTGGCAAGATCAAGGTTTAATAGCGGTGCAAATAGCTGTTAATTTATCAGCCGTACAATTCAGACAACATAACCTGTTAGAAATTGTCAAAGAAGCATTAATTAAATCCGGACTGAAACCGTGTTTTCTGGAATTAGAATTAACAGAAAGCTTATTAATGGACTGCTCTGAGTTTAATGTCTCCTTATTAAGAGAGTTTCGCCAACTAGGGGTAGAGCTATCCATTGATGATTTTGGTACTGGCTATTCCTCACTCAGCTACCTAAAACGCTTTCCGATTAATAAACTAAAAATTGACCGTTCTTTTTGCATGGATATTCCTAAAGATCGCGATAATGCCTCTATTACTAGTGCCATTATCAGTTTAGGGCATGATTTAGGTCTTTGTGTGATTGCTGAGGGCGTTGAAAAGGCGGCGCAGTTTAATTTCTTGCAAGCGCAACAATGCGATGAAATTCAGGGGTATTTATTCAGTCAGCCGTTGCCTGCCGATGAAATGCAGCTACTATTGCGTAAAGGCTTTATTAAGACGGATTTATAATAGTTCAGTGTGGCTTGATGATTTTCTCTTCGTGGCCTACAGCACTTCGTTCTACCCATGCTAGCTTTTATTTGCCAATATGCGTGCCAATCCATTGCTGTAAATCTGCCGCACCTAAGGCACCCGATTGACGCGCAAGCTCTTTACTTGCTTTAAAAATAATCAAAGTAGGAATACTGCGTATATTATACTGCGCAGCGATATTTTGCTGTTGTTCGGTATTCACTTTAGCTAAACGTGCGTATGGTTCTACCTGAGTGGCTGCTTGTGCAAAAGTAGGTGCCATCATTTTGCACGGCCCGCACCAATCGGCCCAAAAATCTACCACAACAGGAATATCATTACGGCTAATATGTTGCCGAAAATTACTGGCAGTTAATTCTAGAGGCTGGGCAGTAAACAGTGCTGCTTTACATTTTCCGCACACGGGCTGATTCGCCAAACGATCACTAGGAATGCGGTTAGTTGTATTACAGGAGGGACAGACGATATGAATGGCTGGCATCGTTATTTATCTATATTTTATTTAAATTGCAGGGACAAGAATACTATGAAACTTACTAACTAATGTGCTAACCCCATTTCTTTAATTTCATCTTGCATCTCTTCCAAATCATAGTCACTTAAGCCCACGTACAATAATAGATCATGCTTGATACGCTGGAACTCATAATCCTGTGGTGCCTCCCCGATAGTATGGTAAGTTCGACAAGTAGTTTCCGCCAATTTTAAGGTAGCCAATAAGTTTTTCTTTTTCTTATCACACGCAATCTTATCAGCAAAGATATCCTCGGTTTTATGATGGTCGGCAATTGCTTCACCCAGATAGCTAGGTAGCTTCCAAGCCTTGGCAACATAATAACCAACGACCGCATGATTACTACTTAGCTGATCATTTTCAATATCGGTAATACGCCGTACTTGCTCAGCATAAGATGATTTTAAAACCTCTGGATACTGTGCAAATTTGATCATTAACAAAGGAATGCCCGCATTATGAAACAAGCCCAAGGTATACGCCTCGTCTGGTGCTGAAATACCCAACATTTTGGCAATCGCAGTTGCAATCATCGCGGTATCCATCGCGTTATCCCAGAAGGTCGTTAGTTGCACAATCGAGTCATCAGACAAGCTATCTCGAATCGACAGTGAATTAATGATATTAATAATATTCGGCACACCTAATAAACTTAAAGCCTGTTGAATAGAGGTAATTTTATTACGTAGGCCAAAAAAAGGTGAATTCACTATTTTTAAGATACTGCCTGAAATACCAATATCCTTAGTAATAATACTTGCCAAACTTTCCATACTGACTTCAGGCATCAGCATTTCCATCTGTAAATCCACCATTAGCTGTGGCTGTGGCGGAATATGAATGCCTTTCAGTAAATTCTTGGATTTTTCTTCGTTAATTTCTTGAGCCATGTTTAATCTACACTAATTATTATTTAGGGATATGGGCCTTATTCATCCTGAAAAGCCTTTGCCTCCACCTGCCACCGCTCCAACCAATTATTAATTTCATGTGCGGGCATAGGTCGTGCAATACCATAACCTTGCACTAACTCACAGCCAATTTCTAATAGTTTTTTACCATGCGCAATAGTTTCAACACCTTCGGCAATCACATGGCGTTTAAATGCCTTAGCTAAACCTATCGTGCCAATAATAATTGCCATATCATCAGCATCTACTAGCATATCACGTACAAAGGTCTGATCAATCTTTAAGGTATCAGCTGGCAGGTTTTTTAAATAGGTTAAGGACGAATAACCAGTACCAAAATCATCCAAAGAAAAACTAACCCCTAATTTTATACAGGACTGCATAACCTCAGAAACACGCATAACATCATCTAATGCAGCCGTCTCCAATACTTCCAGCTCCAAATATTCAGGTGCTATTTCTGGGTGTGCAGCAAGGTGCTGCTGTAATTGGCTAACAAACCCTGCTTGCATTAAATGGCAAGGGGCAATATTGATACTAATGGGTAATTTTATACCTAACTGCTGCCACTGACTTAATTGCTTGAGAGCAGTGACAATCACCCATTCACTAACACCCCGCATACAATCAGTATTCTCGATAATAGGCAAAAATTCTGCAGGTGATAATAGTCCACGTTGTGGGTGTTGCCAACGAATCAGTGCCTCAAACCCTTCCACACTTCCCTGACGCAAATTAACCTTAGGTTGATAAAACAACACAAATTCATCTGCTAGCAATGCCTGTTTAATACGTATTAGTGCTTGCCCGTGTTCATAGTCCTTACGATTTTGCTGCGAGTCAAATAAATAATACTGATTCTTGCCTTTTTGTTTGGCAGTATACATGGCTTGATCGGCATGGCGTAATAAAGTGTCTGAATCACTATTATTTTGCGGAAAAAAGGTCACCCCAATACTTGCAGATATACTAATTGGGTGCTCTGCAATCAAAAAAGCGTGCTGAATAGTATTTAAAATACGCTCTACCGAAATAATATACTCATCACTGGTATTTAAATCTAACAGCAAAATAACAAACTCATCCCCTCCTATACGCGATAGGGTATCAATCTTACGTAAACAACCGACTATTCGCTGAGTCACCTCAACTAATAAACGATCGCCTATATCATGACCAAACTGATCATTGACCGCTTTGAAACCATCTAAATCCAGATAGCAAATCGCCATTATTTTGTCATTACGTTGGGTTTGCGCAATCGCTTGTGTCATTCGGTCTGCTAATAAAGTACGATTTGGCATGCCTGTTAAAGCATCATAATAAGCAATTCGTTTTAATGCTTCCTCATGGGTTTTACGTAAAGTAATATCAGAAAACACCGCGACGAAATGGTCAATACTGTTATTGTCATCTTCAATAATCGAAATACTGGTCTGTACGGCAAATAAATGTCCATCTCTATGCTTATTCCAAAACTCACCACTCCAATGTTTGTGTTCTAATAAGTGTTGCCACATTCTTTGGTAAAAAGCGGCACTTTGTTTACCTGATTGTAACAGCCGCGGGTTCTTGCCAAAAACATCATCAACCTGATAGCCGGTAATACGCGTAAAAGATGCATTAATATCTATAATCTGATTATGAGCATTGGAAATAATAATACCGTCATGCGAAGAATTAAATACACTAGCTGCCAGCTGTTGTTGTTTATCACGAATGACCAACTCACGGCGCATATTTTCACGATCCAGTAAATTTTCAATACGTAAACGCGCCACTTCAATATTAATTGGCTTATGCAGAAAATCAACAGCTCCCAGAGCTAGGCTTTGTATCTCCACTTCCATATCGTTTAGGGCGGTAATAAAAATAACAGGAATATCTTTTAAGGTATCAATTTGTTTTAATAAACGACAAACTTCATTACCATCCATTCCTGGCATCATAATATCCAACAAAATCAAATCAGGTGGAGCTTGCTGTGCCAACTGCAAACCTTTCTCCCCTGACGTGGCTATTTGAATAGCATAACTTTTCTCTAATGCCTCACCTAATAACTGGATATTGGTCGGCGTATCATCAATTATTAGAATCTTTAAACGCGTATTATTCATGGTGTTTAACATCCGTACCTAACTTCTCAGCAATAGCCAATTCACGCAAATAGTCACGCGCTTGCTCAAAATGCATACTACTCACTAATTCAGCAAGAATAAGTAATTGCTCTGCGAACTCACTGTGCACCAGCAATTGTTGTAGAACTTTACAACAGCTTAGCGCACTAAACATATTATCAAGCAGCAATTGGTCCAACTCGAGTAACAACTGTGCTATGTCATGCTGTTTCTGAGCGGGTAAATCACTCATTTTTTGTATTACTTTATTTACTGATACAGACTCAACTTGCAAATTTTTTGTGTTATCAATAACAGAACCAGCAGAAACGCCATGCTCATTGATCACTTTAACAGCTATGCGAAACCAAAAACGTGAGCCCTGTCCTAAGCTACTTTCACAACCTGTCTCACCTCCCATTAATTGGCTTAATTGTTGCACAATGGACAAGCCCAAACCTGTCCCTCCATATTGACGCGTGCTACTGCTATCAACCTGCGAAAAAGGTTTAAAAAGTAATGCTTGTTTATCAGCAGCAATGCCAATACCGCTGTCTTGTACAGAAAATTCCAGCACTGCACTTTGCTGCTCTCGACTCAGCTCACTAACCGATATATAGACAAAGCCCTGTTCGGTAAATTTAATCGCATTATTAATTAAATTAGACATCATTTGCCGCAGATGACTACCATCAGCAAGATACTGTTGCTGATCTGTGATTGCACAATTTACTTTAATTTGCAGTCCCTTGCGCTCCGCCTGTTCGGTAAATAATAAGTGCTGTTCTTGCAACAATTCTTGAGGACTAAAATGAGCATATTGTAGGCTTAGCTTACCTGCCTCAATTTTAGATAAATCTAAAATATCATTTAATAAAGCCAATAAAGTTTGTCCTGATTTTAAAACAGCACCTGCATATTGCTGCCTATCAACGATGCTTAATTCTGGTGTCAACAATAACTCACTCATGCCTAAAATAGCATTCATAGGTGTTCTGATTTCATGTGACATAATCGCCAGAAATTCACTTTTAGCTTTATTGGCTGCTTGTGCAGCTTTGGTTTTTATTTGATTATTTAAAATCAAAGCCAAGTGTTGAAAAAAAGGCATAAAATAATCACGCATTTGCGCAGAGCCTAGCATATTGGAAATTTTAATAACGCCAATCAGCTCTTGATTAATTTTTAGAGGAATCACCCAATCCCATGCTTGCGGCATAGTGGCATTCATTAATAAATTACCAGACAAAGCGGACGGACTCTCAATCAATTTTTTATGCTCAAATAACTCGATAATTAAAGGGTCACTAATTTGCTGTAGAACAGTTCTTTCACCCTGTAAATTGGCATAATTTAGTTTATCCTCATCCTGATAATAAATTTCAATATTAGTCCCCCCCAAACACTCGCCTAAGCCGATCATTAGATTACTGAGCATGCTATCAATATCACCACTGGGGTTGAGCACTTCCAACATATGATGAATCAAAAATAAATTAGCTTTTTCTTCCGATAGCCGGCGCACTCGCGCCTGCAACTGTTTATTTTTCTCCTGTAATTGTATGATTTCCGCTGTACTCATCATTTTAAACTGTTTAGTTTTTCCTCAATCGCCACAGCCATCACTGACTCCAACTCTTGCAAGTCCACATCCAACCAATGTAATGGCAAATCGACAAATGCAGCAGCCCTCTCGGCAGCTTGCGTGAAATCACCATTACACGGTGTACGCAAAGCCAACATATATTGGTGGCTACTATGAAAAATTTCACGTATCAGAGCAACATTTTTTCCGAAACATTCTGTAATCATCGGCTCCCAAGTTAATGCCCAATCCTCCAGTAAAAAATAAGCTCCTTTGGATAGTTCACGCATAAAATGCTCATAGCCTAATAACATCACAATACAATTTTGTCCGTGCGTTCTACATGTTTTATGCTTTTCTAATAAACCTTCCATTAAAGGGTGACAGCCACCATAAAATACCAAGGTGTTATTACCTTTCTGCTGCTCCTCATCCAAAGCTGTATTTAACTCATTGGAAAGTTTATTTAAATAATTATGTAAGGCGGAATTAAGATAATGCGTTTCAATATGCCAAGCATTTTTTTTAATCAAATAATCCACTTCATTATGCAAAATGGCACAACCCACTAAAACCAATTTATCTGCTGACTCGGGTATGATCGGAATAGTTTTCATGTATAGCTCCCATATTCAAAAGCAGCATCTAACATGGATCGGATATTTTCTTCGGGGATCGACAACGGCATAAGCCCGGTACCAAATAGAAAATGTCCCCCTGGTTTGCCTATTTCAATAATGCGCTTAACCTGCTCACGTGTTTGTTCCGGTGTCCAATTGATCATTTGAATATCATCAATCACACCACAGGTTAAACCACGAGTATTGATAATACCTTTGCACTCCGCCAAGTCATCGGTAGGACCGAGATAATAAACCGCTGTACCCAGTTTCTCAAAAACCAATTCCAGCACATCTTTAAACGGTGCCATACCACAGTAATAAACCACATTATCGACACCCGCTGCCAAATCACGCTGCATCCAAGGCATACTCCAACTGGCAATCATTTTTTTGGAAATAAAATAAGGCGAGCCAAAAGGCGTGGCATAAACAATCACATTAGCACCTGCAGCTCGTAATGCACTGATCTGCTGCTGTAAAAAATCACTGCATTTACGTACTAGTTCATCACGTAAATCAGTTGGCCCTGTGAGCACCAATTCCATCCATTTATCCATGCCCATTAATAGGACAGGTAAAGTCGTAGAGGCGGTAATATAAGCACATATGGGATGGGTTGCACCCACTTCACTACCTAATTGCGCTAAGCAATCAGCAATAGACTGCCATTCCGGATGCTGAGTGATGTCTTTAGGTATTTCAAATGTGGCAATATCATCCCAGCTCTTGATCACAAAATCAGCCACATTAGGGACACCATTTTTAGCAAATAAAATATCCTGACAACCTAATAACTTTGCTTCCTTCCCCACATAACTCAAGCTCCAAACATTATCATGACCATAGCGGCGCAACATTTTCAGCTGTGCATCGGCAACATATTCACCTCGAGAATAATATTCCTCAGGCGACATATTCAATTCGCGCGCACCTTGGTCCAATAAATTACAAAAAATGGGGATTCTGGGGGCGGCTTGCCCCGTTATTGCAGCAGATAAAATTTCTAAGGATGTCATAAGGCTTTCACCTCGCGGATTAATTGACTGATGACCTTAGCCGCAGTAATACCATCAGGAGCCCAGCTATCTGCCCCTGTCTTGCTATACAACTCATGATCAAAACGGTAAGGTGCACCACCGACAACTAATTTAATATCATTTTCCAAGCCACGCTCTTTTAATAAAGCACGTACTTGCAAACTGCCTTCCTCACCTGTTGCGGTATGTACCATCATCGAAGATATTGCAATCACTTGTGCCTCTTCTGCAACAGCGGCATCCACAAAATCTTCTGCCTGCACATTCACACCCAAGTCAGTCACATCAACCATAAGTGATTTCAAACAACCGATAACAATACGCTTACCTAAAGAATGTAAATCACCGAATGAAGTCCCTATAATGACTCGGCCAATCACCTCTGGCGGCACCGCAAACTTAGTCAGCATTTTTTCTGTTACTTCAGCAGCAATTTGTGCAGTCATAAAGTGTTGTGCCAAATTAGTATCTGCATCTTTTTCAATACCCTCCATCATCTCTTCAATAGCGGGGGTAATAATCTTAAAAACCACCTGTTCAGCAGTGACTCCCTCTTGCAAAGCCTTATCAACAACCGCAAGAGCAGTTTCTTTATCCGTTTCAAAAACCGCTTCGTTATATTCTTTAATATAAGTATCAAACATTATTGCAACTCCTTAAAGGGCTTTAAACGCAAATGATTAATAAAGCATTCATCATACTCAGGGTAGTGCGCCAAGTTGACCACATGCACCAAACGCCGCAAATTGATAATACTCTTATCGCTATCAGGATCTAATAGCATTTTTTCACAGCCTGCTAAAGCAGCATTACCAAATAATTTAATACGAGCACAGTTCATAGTGGGAATCAAACCTAAAGTTTGTGCGTTCTGTATATTTAATCGTTGCCCAAAAGCACCACACACCCACAATTCACTTAGATTATCTATGGAAATATCAGCTAAAACAAGTAACTGTTGCATCGCTGCAGCAGTTGCCGCCTTTGCACGTTGAAAGGCATCAATATCCCCTGCTTTAATCGCTGTATAGGGATTATCCTTGGCTAATAAATAGCCCTCAGGGTCAGGATTGGCCAACCGACCCGATAATTTGATAATGGCATCATCGCGCAATAAGGCAATAGCATCCACAAACCCAGAAGCACAAAAACCTGTAGCATTATCAGCGGCAATAATATCCATGACATAGGTATTATTAATTTTGCTGACCGCTCGAATAGCACCTACCTCAGCACTTAAGCCATTTTGTAAGCCAACGCCTTCAAAAGCAGGACCACCTGGAACCGAGGTCAACCATATCTGCTGACCATCCCATAGTGCAATTTCGGTATTGGTACCAAAGTCAGCCAACATCACTGGCTCAGATTGTTGGCTAATATTAATAGCGATTAAATCGACCAATATATCAGAGCCAATAAAGCCTGCTAAGGGTGCTTGAATAGCAATATCAGCTCGTGGCATATGCCAAGCTTGCTGCCACGCAAGCAAATCATTTATCGCACAAGATATATGCTTTTCCCAATTTAAAGGATCATATAACTGCGCACCATCTTGACCGCTCAACAAAGCCAACATTGCAGTATTGCCAACAATACTGACCTTGTCTATTTTTTGTAAAATGGATTTTATTTCCCCGATATCCCGCGCCAATATATCTTTGATGCCTTCTAAAATCGCAGCACGCACTATTTGGCTTAAGGACTGTAAAGCAGAGTCTCGTTGTCGCTGCACATCCAGCTGGGTTAAAACATCCTCTCCCAAAGCCACTTGTGGATTATTACCATGCCGACAGGCGATCCGTTTTTGTTGGTGCAAGTCCCACAGTGATAAACGTATATGGGTCGTGCCTAAATCGACTGCAACGGCATAGCTATTTTGCTGTAAATCCGGGACAGGATATTGATAAGATGGCCAAGCTGTTATATCGAATGATTTCCAGTTAGCAGACGGAGCAGGATTTTGTAGAAAAACTTCAGCATCACTCAGTACATAAAGCTGGCAAGCCAAACGTATATGCTGTTCACGCTCAGCAGCAGGTATTTTTTGCCATTCTGCCAAAGTAGGCTGACTAAATTCCCCCTTAATAGTTTGAATAGTACAAGCACCACAGGCAGCACGCACTCGTAAACCAGCAATATCTAAAGCTAAACGCACCGACATCTGCTCAGAAATCTGCACATGTAAGGTTTGCTCGGGTGTACGCACTATTAGCTTATAAGTATTGATAGCCAGTTCCGTTTATAGTAAAAAACGCTATATGTGAATTTAATCACAAAGGCTACCAAGAATCTGTGATCTATATGGCTAATTTGTTGTTAGCGCGGATTTAATAATATCCATAAGTATAATGCAAGATTTAGGGTTCATAACCTAGCCAGAAATACTGTTTCATATACTGCACGCGGTCATAATTGTAGAGCCAATAAACCCATCAGGCTCAGGTAGTATTGCATCCCATTAACTTTCAATAAAGTCAGACCACTCTTCAAAAGACCGGTATTCATCAAGCCAGTTTTGGATATTTTTTGCAGGCATAGGCCGAGCAATGCCATAGCCTTGTGCTTGTGCACAGCCCATTTTCATTAACATCAAGCCATGTTCTTTAGTTTCTACACCTTCGGCAATCACATCACGACGAAATGCTTTTGCCAGACCAATCACGCCTTCTACAATGGCATAATCTTCAGGGTCTTCAAGCATATCGCGTATAAATGACTGATCGATTTTTATAGTATCCGCCGATAAGCGGCGCAAATGTGTCAATGAAGAGTAGCCGGTACCAAAATCATCCAGTGCCACGCGTACTCCCAATAATTCCCGACAATGTTTAATAATGTCACTAATGAGCGTAATATCACTCAACACACTACTCTCCAGTATTTCAAACTGTAAAAGCTGTGAGGAAATCTTTGGGTGCCTTGCTAAGGCCGCATCAACTTGTTTATAAAAATCTGGCCATTGCAAGTGAAATGCAGAAATATTAACACTCACTTCTAAAAACACCCCTTGCGAGCGCCAATTATCTAGCTGTTGCAACGCCTCTTGCATCACCCAATTACCTACACGAATCTCTAGGTCACTGCCTTCTATATAAGGTAAAAAATCCAAAGGAGGAATCAAGCCATTTTCAGGGTGAATCCACCTAATCAAAGCCTCAACACCAAATACCTTGCCCGTCAGCATATTAACCTTAGGCTGGTAATACAAACAAAATTCATTACGGTCAAATGCTTCGGCAATCATATTAAGCTGCAGGTGATGCTCCAAGACTCGTTTATCACTCGAAGCATCAAACAAATGATAGCGATTACGACCTGCTAACTTGGCT
Source organism: Methyloprofundus sp. (assembly GCA_016592635.1). Classification (NCBI taxonomy): domain Bacteria; kingdom Pseudomonadati; phylum Pseudomonadota; class Gammaproteobacteria; order Methylococcales; family Methylococcaceae; genus Methyloprofundus; species Methyloprofundus sp. Next base: position 604,109 of record AP023240.1, on the reverse strand, counting down.
TGATACATTGCGCTATCTGCATGTCTAATTAAGGTATCAGGATCTGCACTATCTAAAGGGTAAATAGTCATACCACTACTCGCAGCAATCGTTAATACTTGACCTTCAATGTTATAGTCTTGGGCAATCACCTGATGCACACGCCTCATTGCTTGTTTGCACTGCTCTACTGAGTGCACATCGCCGAGCAATAAAGTAAACTCATCTCCACCTATACGGGAAACTGTGTCCTGCTCGCGGATAACTTCTTTAATGCGCACCGCTACTTCAACTAAAACCTTATCGCCAATATCATGCCCATAAGCATCATTAACGGGTTTAAATTCATCAAGATCAATAAAACAAACTGCTAGTAAGGATTTATTTCGCTTACTCAGTGCAATCGCCTGAGAAAAGCGATCCGCAAATAAACTGCGATTTGGCAAACCCGTCAAGACATCATAATGTGCCATCAATTCTAAGGATTTTTGCTGCTGCTTTGCAATCGTAATATCGGAAAATAAACCGACATAATTCATCGGTTTATTATCAGCATCCAATAACACACTTATGGTCATCAATTGCGCATAGACCTCCCCTGTCTTTTTCCGGTTCCACAACTCCCCTTGCCAATGCCCTGTCTCTGCCAATGACCCCCACATATCCCGGTAAAACCGTTTATTCTGCTGACCTGAACTTAATATATTAGGATTTTTACCAATCACTTCCTCACGGCTATAACCTGTAATTTTGCAAAAACTTGGGTTAACATCAACAATAATGCCTTTAGCATCCGTCAAAGTAATTCCCTCATGGGTTTCATGAAAAATACGTGCTGCAAATTGTAATTTTTCAGCAGCTTGTTGACGCTCCAGTTCATTTGCAGCTCTAACGGCAAGGCTCGCTAATAGCTGAGAAGTGCTGGGATGCTTTGCCATCACTTGGTCATTTAAGATCGCCAAAATACCGACTGTCTGGCCATCAACAGAAGTAAGTGGCACCCCAAAATAACAAACAGCTTGCATATCAACCAATAACTGATCTTCAGGAAAGAGTTCTTGCACATGCTCTGAATATAAACAAGCTCCTTGTTGCGTTACATTTTCGCAAGGTGTTCCTTTTAAAGAATAAGTAAAATTCTCCATAAAATCACCATTAGCCCACACGGCTAGTGTTCTAGCATCTACCGGATTCTCAGGGTCTACCTGAGAAACCAAGGCATAACGCACTCCTTGAGAAACAGCCAGTTGCCGGACAATTATATTAAATAAATTTTCTTCACCTCGACCGCTTTCAGCCAGAGTTTTCAAGACCGCCGCCATACGTTGTCGCTCAGTCACATCCAATACTTGTGAGGTAACACCAATAACGGCACCTGACGCATCCTTTAATAAAGAATTATGCCATTCACAAGTAATGACTCTATTATCTTTAGTTAGATTCTCATTAATATTATAGGTTCCGCCTCTATCAGATATTAACCTTTCCCAAACATCACTTGCTTCTGCTTTCACTTGCTCAGGTATCATAAAATCCAGAAAGGTAAGCCCTTCTACTTCCGCTACCGTATAACCAAAGATCTCTTCTGCTGCTTTATTCCAATAGATAACCCGACAATGAACATCCCACTCAATGGTAGCAATAGGGCTTTGATCTCGGTACAGAGCCAAGTGTTGTTCCTGACGCACTAATTCAAAAGTACGTTTTTGCACGCGCTGTTCCAACATCACCCTTTCATGTTGGACCTGCTGTAACATAAGATTAAATGAGGTCGCAAGTTGCTTGGTTTCGTATGAGCCTTCGGGCTTAAGTTGCAACTCATGCTTTCCTGCGGCAATTGCTGTTGATAATGTTGTTAAAGCACTAATTGGCTGGGCAATAAAGCGACTCAAATAATACGCAATGATAACGACCAGAGTGAGTATCAAAAATAACACGCTCAAACTCACTATCCAGAACGAATTAAGTTCTTGTAATGCTTCATCACTATCTACTTTAACCACAAAACCTGCATGCAAGAAAGGCAAATAACGATAAATAGTCAAGACCTCCTGCCCTTTATGGTCAACAGTAACAACTTGACCACTATTACCTTCTAAGGCCTGCTGCATAGGCCAGCCAATTCTAAAAGCAAGTGGTTGCATTTGTAGCTTGATAGGTGTTGTGGGCACAACTGGACGGATTACCAATAGCGGTCGCTGATTATGAATGGTGACAATATTAGATTCGCCTGTTTTTCCTAAACCGATCTTGCTTTCAACAATGGCCTGCAAACCGAATATATCTATTTGAAACGCAATGACACCTAATAAAACACCTTTATCTAATACAGGTACCGCGATGAATGCAGCCAGGCCTTTACTAGGTGGATAATAAACAAAAGCTGATAAGGCAGGTTCTTGCAAGGCAAGCGCAGCTCCCACTACTGCAGCTAACTCAGTGCTAGCATAGGGGCCATCACTAAGATTGGTATATAAGTCTGCTTCATGTGCTAGTGTCAGCACAATATCAGCTGCAGGGGAAATAAGAAAAATATCGTAATAACCCATTTCTAACAAATACTGCAAATTTTTGCTGTAACGTTGCTGTAATTGTAAAAACTCGTCCTGCTGACTGAAACGCTCAGGAAAGGCTAGCAGTAATTTTTTTAAAGCATTTTTAGTACTCGGTAACTGTGCAGCAAATTGCCCATCTCGAATACGTTCCCTAATATGCTCATCCATCTGATATGTTTTGTTATCCGCTATATGACTTAAATTCCTAAAAGTCTGCTTTTTAAAATTATCATCGTAAGAATAAAGATAATAGGCTGTTAATAACACAACAGGTAATACAGCAACCATTAACATCCAGATTAAAATCTGTCGATTAATAGTCCATACTTTCATTGTGACAACTCACCGCTCAAAAATTTACTGACCAATTGCTGCCATTCCTTATGACTGCGATATGATGGGTATGGGACAGGACGAATAGGCTTGTCGGCTTGCCAAATAATATCAAACTGCCCATCTGCACGCACCTGCCCTATACGGGGTGTTTTCCATAAATGTTGAGTAGCCACATCTACTGCAACAATACCTTCAGGCGCATTAATACTGCCCTTACCTATTACATTTCTGATATTTCCAGGGTCAATTGATTGTGCATGTTTGGCTGCTTGCACCCATAAATGCAAGCCTGTGTAACTTGCTGCCATCGGGGCATTAATCATTCGCTGTTCCCCAAAACGCTGTTGAAATTTTTTAACAAACACAGTATTTTCTGCACTAGCAATACTTTGAAAATAACTCCAAGCAGCATAATGCCCTTGCATGGCATCCAAGCCAATTTTCTCTAATTCAGGTTCGGCAATACTATATGAAATGACCGGGATCTTCTTTAGGGGCTTTAAAGCCTGAAAAAAAGCAATATTGCTATCACCATTAATGGTATTCAAAATTACATCTGGCTGTAGCCGTTGTATATCGGCAATAATAGCTTGTACATCTATTGAGCCTAAGGGTAAATAATGTTCTGCAAGTACAACGCCCTGTTGTGCATACAATAAATCTTTTATAATCTGATTAGCAGTACGTGGAAAAACATAATCAGAACCAACTAAAAAGAAAGTTTTCCCTAAATGATTTAATGCCCATGCAATACTAGGCGTAATTTGCTGATTTGGCGTTTCACCCGTGTAAATAATATTCGGGGACTGCTCAACACCTTCATATTGAACGGGATAAAACCATAACTGTTGATATTTTTCTACCACTGGTTTTACCGCTTTACGACAAGCAGAAGTCCAGCAGCCAAAGATAGCGGCAACTTGCTCGTCTACTATCAACCTTTCAGCTTCTTTTGCAAAGTGAGTCCAATCAGATTGGCCATCCACGATAATCGGCTCAATAGTTCGACCCAATACACCGCCTTGGGCATTCACATCTTCAATAGCAAAAATAAGTGCATCAACTAAAGGCTGCTCACTGAAAGCCATCGTACCAGAAAGTGAGTGCAGAATACCCACCCGAATGGGTGGTTTTGCAGCATCACTCAGCATAAACCTTACCAAGAAGGCTACAACCAATAACAAAAGCAGTATGCTAATATTTTTTTTCATGATGGCAATGTTGATTAGGATTGATTTTTATTCATAATTTCCAACCAACTTGATTATACTCTGCTATTAAAAAATAAACTGGCAACTCATTAGCATTATTGGCCACAAATTAAATGCGACTAATCTACTATACTTGCATCAATGAGTTTTTATTTTTGCTTCCTTTCAAGCAGCTAGATTTTGATAAGTACTACGGCATCATAACTAGGTAATTTACCAAGTAAGAGTGTATTTAAATTTTCCATCAATTTGCTGAAGGTATTAACCATTGACCCGTTTATTTATTGCATTACTCATTTCTGCAAGCTTATTTTATCTATATAAAGATTATTCTGAAAAAATGGAACTTAAATCGGCATATAAAGAATGGGCACCAATAATAAAAGTAGAGGAAAGGGAAATGCAGATTCCTAAAGTAGGCGGTACCTATATGAATTGGCTAGTTACCGTTAGTTTAAATAATGGCCGCTCCGTCAATGTGCAGGTAACAACTACGCCCATTCCTAAAATAGGGGACTGCCTACCCGTTACTGTTGGGATTTTTGCTACGGGAGGCATTATGGCCATTCTAAATCTTGACCAATGGCGTTATGATTCGCCAAGAGTTAGAGCTTGTACACAAAAAGAAGCTTAGCAAATAAGACTAGATTGTAGTTGCATAAAAACCATATATAGCCCTAACAATCAGCACTTAGCTGCAATCAATATTCACATTACCCTAACAATAACTTAGCTGAAATCAATAAGGTGACTATCTCAAAAGCGCGTTTAATCCACCGATTACCATGCTTAATAGCTAAATGGGTTCCAAAATAGCCTCCCAATAAAGAACCTAACAATAATGCTGGTAACCAATCCCAACGAATATTACCAAATATTCCTAGTGTTATTGCTCCCGAACCATTCCAAAATAAACCGACTAAAATTAAAGTGTAAGCAATTGCTCGCTGATAATCCATACCAAACCAACCGACCAACCATAAGGTGACAAACAAGCCTGTTCCTGAAGTGAGTGAGCCGTTTAAAAACCCGAGAAAAAATAAAATACTACCACCGATAATATAACCAAATTGATCTCTATGTTTTGGTTGATATGTTTGGCCTAAGGCAGGTTTTAAAATAGAATAAATCCCTAGCCCCCCAGTTAATACTCCTAAGGCAATAACAGCAATATCTTCGGATACGAACAATATTGCACGACTGCCCAATATTACGCCAGGGATGCCTAGACCTAAAATAAGCAAAACAAAATGGCGCTCCAAACGGCTGGTTTTCAAATAACGCAAGGCAGCACCCACCCCAAGTGCCACACTAGCTACTTTATGGGTTGCTAAAGCAACAGCAAAACTCAAGCCCAAGAATATTAAAGCAGGAAATTGAATCAGTCCTGCCCCGCCTCCACTGAAAGATGAAAAAGTATTTGCAACTAAAGACACAACAAAAAGTATTGCTTGCTCAAATAAATCCAAAGTAACCTACCCTCAAATTAAATACGAATTATAAATATTAACCAATTATATAGGGGTGTTAGCAATAGGGTGTTTTTGATTTTTACGCAAACACTAACTCTAACAAATAAGTTATACTTTATAGAGTTATGTCTGTGAAATTTTGGGAGAAAATCTCTAAAGCTATTCAAATATCGTGCAACACCTCTGTTTCAATCTCCTAATTACCTGCAAAACCCGCAGCTTTATGAAGTATATCTCTTGACATCATAAATACCCCGTGTAACCCTTGGTTATTTCCAAGCCATACAAGGAACCACTATGACCATAGCAATAGGTGAACAACTACCTGCAGGACAACTCACTGAATGCGTTGAATTTGATGCAGACTCTGGTTGCCCAAGCAACCCACAATCGCATGATGTTATTACAGAAACACAGAACAAAAAAATTATTATATTTGGTGTCCCTGGTGCTTTTACACCATTATGTTCGGCTCAGCACTTGCCAAGTTATATTAAGCATGCCGAACAATTGAAAGCGAAAGGCATTGATGAAATATGGTGCATGGCTGTCAACGATGCCTTTGTCATGGCTGCTTGGGGCAAAGAGCAAGGTGCGACAACTAAAGTACGTATGCTTGCTGATGGCAGTGCTCAATATACTAAAGCACTCGGGTTGGATCGTGACTTAACTGATGGTGGCATGGGAGTACGTTGCTTTCGTTTTGCCATGTTAGTTGATAATGGTGAGGTCAAATACCTTGGTGTGGAAGGTTCTGGTGAATTTGGTGTGTCTAAAGCCGAAACATTACTGGAACAACTTAGCTAGTTTTATCAGTGTGATAGCTTGCAAAATGAGTCTATCACACTACTTCTAGACATCATGTAAATCATTCAGCCTTGAATAAGGATCCATTTAAGGGACGAGGATTTAATAATACCCGAAAGTATGACGCAGGATTTTGGCTTCACAGTCGTGCTAGAAACACAGGCGCATAGCAAGCTACGTAACTGTTTTTCTAGTGCGGCTGTGGAGTCAAAAGACAAGTCAGACTCGGGTATTATTGAATTCTCGTTCCTAAGTACCTGTCACAATGAAACAACTGAGCCCTAAAAATAACAATATCATTTTTGTAAACCCGCCATACGAGCGTATTGCATCGGGATATGAATTTATTAAACATGTCACCAATAGATCCCCCTCATTGGGACTACTGTACCTTGCAGCGGCAGTCAGAGAAGCGGGCTATCAAACCTCCATTATTGAAAGTGATATTGAAAATTTGACCCCGGAACAAGTTGCTAAGCGCATTATCTTAGAACAGCCCAAATTTATCGGTATCACTTTATTTACTGTAGGTGTTTGGCAAGCAGCGCAAATTGCCAGAGAATGTAAACGTCAACTTCCAGAGTGTAAAATTATTGTTGGTGGTCCGCACATATCTTCCATGAGTATGGAAACCATGCAACGCTTCCCTGAATTTGATATTGCCGTCCTGCATGAGGGTGAAGAGGTCTTACCGAAACTTCTAGCACACCTAGAAAATGCTGAGGGTTTAAAGAATGTTAACGGCATTATTTTTCGTCATGCTAACCAGCTATTAAAAACCCCACCAGCCCCCAGCATTAATAACCTTGATAGTTTGCCCATGCCTGCTTGGGATTTATTACCCAACTTCCCTGATGCTTACCTGCCTGCAACTTTTGATTACCCAAAAGGCCCTGTTGCTACTATGGTTGCTTCCCGAGGCTGCCCATTTCTTTGTAAGTTTTGTGACACCTCAACTTTCGGAGCTCAAGTAAGAGCGAATTCTCCAGAAACTGTCTTTAATATGATGCGCCACCTGCAAGAACAATTTGGCATTCAGCACATCCAATTTGTTGATGACCTATTTCTGGCCAGTAGAATCAGAACACTTGAGCTATGTGACCTGATTATTAAAAATAATATGAAAATAAGTTGGGGTTGCACTGCCAGAGTTGATACGGTCAAGCCTGATGTTTTAGAGCGTATGAAATTAGCGGGCTGCTGGGAAATTAGTTTTGGCCTAGAAACAGGTTCCAACGAATTACTACAAAAAATGGAAAAAGCAGCTCGTGTTGAAATTTCCGAACAAGCAGTTAACTGGACTGCAACCGCAGGTATTCGTACAAAAGGACTATTTATGCTGGGCTATCCAGGCGAAACCAAAGACAGCATTGAAAAGACTAAAGCTTTTGTTAAAAGGCTACCCATGGCGACCATGAACTTATCGAAATTCACACCCTACCCCGGCTCCCCCATATACAGGGAAATATATGGCACCAATATCAAAGATGATCATTGGCAAAAAATGAATGGCATGAATTTTATTTGGGCACCTGAAGGTTTTACTGTTGAAGAATTAGACCGAGAATATCAAAATATCCTTAGATCCTTTTTTCAGCAAATCAGAATTGGTCACAAATATATTTATATGGGCCTAAAATATCCGGTACATTTCAAACGTTTATCCTATTTTTTATATGGTTATATCAAAGCAAAATTGCTGAGTTACATAGGGGGTCGGCGCGGTATTTTGGCGAAAGATACACTGTAAAACTTACCTACTAAGAGCTCAAAAGTAATTGAGATAACAGAATAAGCAAAAGTTTCTATTTTCTCTATAGCTGCAAAAAAAGCAATGGTGCGAAATTGTAATTTTCCTATCTACTGTGATTCTATACCATACTTTCAAGAAGTTTACTGTCCTTATTGTGACAAAATCGACATAACTCTATACTTAGACCTGAATACCAGACTTGATAATTGTTATAAACTGCTCTTCAGGAACAGGCTTACTAAAATAAAACCCTTGTGCCAATAAACAGCCTCGTTTATTTAAAAATTCAGCATGTTCAGCTTCTTCAACTCCCTCAGCAACAACTTTCAAACCAAAATTATCAGCAATATCCAGTATTGTTTCTACTAAGGACGCATCACTTTCATCCACTAAAATATCGCGAATAAAGGATCTATCAATTTTCAAAATATCGAGGGGTAATTTTTTTAAATAACTGAGTGATGAATAGCCGGTACCAAAATCATCCATAGCAATTTGAATACCATTTTCTCTTAATTTATCAAGTTGTTGTATGTATTGTTGTTTATTAGAAATCATCAAGCTTTCGGTAATTTCTACAATGACATTTTCACTACCAACCTGACTTGCATTAATTATCTTTAAACTATTTTCGACACAGCCTTCGTGCAAAAACTGTTGATTGGAAAAATTAATCGCAATATGTAGCGGCTGAGGCAAGTCTTTATTCAGATTGGCAATAAATTGACAGGCTTGCTCCAAAACAAATTCACCAATAACAGAAATCAGATTCAAATCTTCGGCAATCGGAATAAATTCTTCTGGTGAAACAAAGCCTTTAACCGGATGATCCCAACGAATTAGAGCCTCAGCACCAATAATTTTCTGAGATTTTAATTCAATCACTGGTTGATAATAAACCTGAAATTTTTTATGTTGTACCGCAATTTTTATATCATTGCCCATCCGATAATGATTTAAAACTTGTTCATGCATTTTGGCGGTAAAAAACTGATACGAGTTACGCCCTTCTGCTTTTGCTTTATACATAGCATTATCAGCATGCTGTATCAAGGTTTCTGCATCATCACCATTATTTGGATAAATAGAAATACCAATGCTCGCGGTAATATTTAATTTAATATCATTCACTGTAATGGGCACTTCAATCGCTTGCAGCAACTTTTCAACCAAAGGAATGACATCTGTTTCAGAATCCATATTAGCAATCAGGCAAGTAAATTCATCGCCACCAAAACGGGCAAAGGTATCTGATTCTCTAGCAACATACGTCATACGCTCAGCAATTTTTTGTAAAATAATATCACCTTGCGAGTGCCCCATCGAATCATTAATAACCTTGAAACCATCCAAATCGATAAACATAACCCCAATAAGTTTATTTTGACGCTTAGCTTGAATCATAGCTTGTTGCAAGCGATCAAAAAATAACTGCCGATTGGGTAGCTGAGTTAGTAAATCAAAATTTGCCTGTTGCTGAATAAGCTTTTGCGCTCTAACCAGCTTGGTAATATCAGAAAAAATACCAATATAGCCATTAGGGCTGCCGTCGTTATTAGTTAATATACTGATTGAAAGCCATTCAGGATAAACCTCGCCATTCTTACGCCGGTTCCATATTTCTCCCTGCCATTCACCTGTACCCTCAATAGCTTCCCACATTTCTTGGTAGAATTTTTTATCATGCTGGCCCGATGAAAGAGTATTTGGCATTTTTCCTATTATATCTACCTCTGAATAGCCGGTTATTTTTTTGAAGGCTGCATTGACGGTAATAATACGGTGATCAGAACCCGTAATAATAATGCCTTCAGAGGCTGATTCAAATACCTGAGCAGCAATATTAATTTGCTGCTCTGCCAGCTTACTTTTGGTAATATCAGCTATGGTCATAACCACGCTGGTCGTATCTTTACCCCCTATATTCAAATAGGGGTATAACATCAATTCATAATACTGACTCTCATGCACAAGAGTATCTTGAAACACATGACCACTATTGATAACTTCTTTTATCTGCCCAATTAACGATTCGGCATTAAAAAAGCTTCTATAGAACTCAAATTAAGCGGTTTATTTTTTGCACTAGCAAAATTAAAGAAGTCTCTGCTGGTTTCGTTAAATTGATTGATAGTCAGGTTTTCATCAATTACCAAAACAGCTTTCTGCATACTATTCAATACATTTTCAAAGTCATCATTCATTTCTTCCAATTCTGCTGTTTTATCAGCCAATTCATCATTAACAACTGTCAATTCTTCAATGGTAGACTGCAGCTCCTCATTGGAAGTTTCTAGCTCTTCATTAGTCGATTGTAATTCTTCATTAGAAACCTGCGATTCTTCATTTAATGATTGTAATTCGTAGATTGACGTCTCTAAGGCTTCCGTTACAGTATGTAAAGTCTCTCGCCTAATGCTCAGTTCGTGCTGCAAACTAGTTAGTACTTCAGACTCATCACCTGTAGACGTCATACCATGATCATCATGGCTTAATATTTCCTCAAAACTAACTAGTAATAGCTGTTCTTGGCTCTGTAGGTTATCGACTAAATTAAAACTTAAACGAAATTTCCGCTCATTACCGTCAATAAACAAAGGGATTGGCTGGCTTACCACAGTGCCTTTGGAATTGAATGCTCGATGCCTTAACGCTTTGAGTTCAGTTTGCAGTAAAGGATCTAGAATGGAAAAAAGGTTAAAATCAGCTGTGCCAGGCTTGACCATAATAAAGGGCGAACAGTCATTATAAAACTCAAGTATTTTTCCCTGATAGGTTGCCAAAATAGTCGGTTGGGCATAAATCTCGACTATTTTTTGTTCGCCCAACTGTCGGTATTCAACCTCTTTAGTGACTAATGGTAATGGCTCATGTGTAATACTTAAATTGGTAGCAACTCTTGTACTGAGTTCTGGTTGAAAGCTTTGCGAATTTCGCTTTATATACAATTTATTTTTTTTATTAAATTCAGCAAACGCATCTACTAAGTTACCAACTGTTTCTGCCCGCCCCAAAAAAAGTAACCCATTAGGCACCAAGCCATAATGAAAATTTCTCAAGATACGCTGTTGTGATTCCGGGTTCAAGTAAATCAATAAATTACGACAACTAATCAAATCCATGCGAATAAACGGAGGATCTTTCAATAAGTTATGCTGCGAAAATATCACCATATCACGCAACTCTTTATTCACCGTGATAACCTGACTATGCGTTACAAAATACTTTTCCCGTAGTTGCTTAGATAATTTTCCGAGGGATGCTTCGTTATACATCCCTTTACGAGCAAATTGAATAGTATGCGGATTAATATCAGTACCAAAAATCTGCACTCGATATCGAGATAACTGTGCGCCCAATTCTTCAGCTAATAGCATCGCAATTGAAAAAGCCTCTTCTCCCGTTGCACAGCCAGGCACCCAGACCCTTATTTCATCCCCTATATTTTTACGCTTAATGACATTTTGCAAGGCCAATTTTAGAGCAAGATAACTTTCCTTATCTCGAAAAAACGAGGTCACACAAACCAGAAAGTTATTCGCTAGCTGCCTAGATTCATTTGGATTATCTTCAATATACTGCCGATAATTTTTAACGCCCTCAATATGCAATAACGCCATGCGTCGTTGTATTTGGCGATTGATAGTCGTCGGTTTATAGTTTAGGAAATCTATGCCCGTTTGCTTTAAGATTTGCTCAATAATATCTTGGCTAGTTCCAAGTATTGAATTTTCATCTGCATCAAAGTAAATAAGTTCAGGGTTGTTAACAAATTCTGCTAATCTGTCAGGAATTTGTTCAGGTGCCAGTAACAAATCAACATGCGCTAATTGCATGACGGCTTTGGGCATACTGTCAAAAGTTGCCGAATAAGGTGGCTGGGCAATAACAATTCCGCCTGCCACATTAATAGCCTTACACCCCTGCACACCATCAATACCTGAGCCAGAAAATATAATACCAATAGTATGCTCTTTATAGCTACTAGCAAGGCTAGTAAAAAATTGGTCTATGGATGGTCGTGGTGGCGTGCTTGTTGAACCTGCTTTTGCTAGAACTATCTTATTATCTTTAATATAAATTTCATGTATATAGGGAAGTACATAAATAGTATTAGCATCTAGCTGCATACCATCTTCAGCTTCCAGAACATTCAAGCTGGTACTATTCTCTAATAATGAAACTAGTTTACAAGGATGCTCTAACGACATATGCTGAGCAACAATATATATCATATTAGAATCTGGCTGCAACTTGCTCACAAATGACCGTATTGGCTCTAGCCCACCCGCTGAAGCACCAATTCCTACGATGAACATGTTTTGATTTTTTGACATTTTTTGTTGGTAATATTTTATATATGAAGCCAAAAGCGATGGCTCTTGCTAAGTTCAAGTTATTTTATATTAATTTACATAAATAAAACTTTATTCCTACCCGTATTTTTTGCTCCATAAAGTGCTTGGTCTGCTCTTCTTTGAATATCAATATAACCCTGGTCCTCTTTAGTTAATAAAGATACTCCAATACTGACGGTCTGTTTAATATAAGAATTGCCTGCCATAATTTGATGGCTAGCCACTTTCCTTCTTATTTTCTCAGCAACAAATAAGGCATCCTTTTTTGTTGATTTAGGTAAAATAACACAAAACTCTTCACCGCCAACTCGGCCAAAAATATCTTCTTCACGAATAATGTTGGATACAATTTTGGCTGCACTCACTAGCACAGTATCGCCAGCATGATGTCCAAATTGATCATTTACTTTCTTAAAATAATCAAGATCAATCATCAGCATTGATAAGGGTTCTTGATGACGTGTTGCCATACTAAATGCATTTTTTGAATACTCAACAAAAGCACGCCTATTGAAAATATGCGTTAAATCATCATAGCTAGCTAATTCTTTAAGACTTTCTCCCTTATCAGCAAGATCAACGACTTCTTTTTCTAAGCGCTTGATACGAAAGTTAAGCAAATAAGAAAATAACAAAGCTTCAATCAATATTCCTATTCCTGAAGCATGCATGGTCATGAAATGATAGGGAAGATAACCCATCAACATTAGCAAAGTAACCGACATCCCCAACATGTAGGCTAGATAAGCAATCATAAATATTTTAACTAAAGGGTGCTTCTTCTTATATAAATAGATCGCTATATAAAATAGCGTTATAAACGAGAATCCAAATATCCCTCCCAGCAAGTCAATAGCTAATGATAAATCAATAAAAACTGCAATGAAAATACCTGTGCTAACCAGTAAATAGTTAATATTTAATAGTATATTTATTTTTTTACTACTTTTATGTATTTGAAAAACTTCACGCACAAATAGCACTAAGAATGTAAATATTCAGACCCCTTAATGATTATTTAAAAAAAGTTGCCAAATCTACTAAGAAAGTTGTACAAACCGAAGAACAAGCAGTAACATTCATACCATGCAACTCACCTGCCATGACTTAAGCCAGCTTAATGAAGAAGAGCTTCTAAATTTATCCGAAGAGGAATTGCGTCGCTTGTCGATAAAGTTGCTCAATGATTTAAAAGAAGCTCGCGAACGTTTAAGCCAAAGCTCACGAAATAGCTCTCGTCCACCCAGTAGCGATGCTCCTTGGGATAAATATGCGTAAGCGCTCAATAGAGCACGTACTTGCCCTATTCAGAAATGCCAGGTTTTTTAATGTTCCAAGGCAGCAAGGCCTCCACTTTATCAACCGTATCAGCATGGGGTAAAGCGGTGAGTACCTGCTTAAGATATTCATAAGGCTCCAATCCGTTTGCTTTGGCCGTTTCTATCAGGCTGTAATGTACGGCACTGGCATGAGCCCCCGCAGGTGTATCAGAAAATAACCAGGCTTTGCGCCCTATTACAAAGGGTCGAATCGCATTTTCCGCCAGAATATTGCTTATGTTGAGCTCCCCATTGCTGCAATACACATTAAGCTTATCCCACTGGTTGCTAAGATAAGTCATTGCCTTGCCTGTCAGGCTGTCTTTAGGCACTTTATGCCGGTTATCTTCCAGATAGGCTTTAAGCTGATTTAGTACCGGGATGCTTTTCTGTTGACGCTGCAGATACTTTTCATTCACCGAAAGTGTTTTGATTCCTCGTTCAATCACGTACAGTTTATTAATCAGGCTCAGTACTTTGCCTGCTTTTGAGGGCTTGTTGTTTTTGCCCTTCTTGGCTTTGGGTTGTGCATTATGCGCTTCTTTAAAATAACGACGCGCATGATCCCAGCATCCCAATTGAGTCATGCCATTTTTTAGGCATGCGGCATTGTATCCTGCATAGCCGTCGGTTTGCAGGTAGCCGCCATAGCCATCCAGCAGGCGCAGAGGCACCTCACCACTCCGAGATGGATCGTATTCAAACAGGATGCTTTTTTCACCCGGCGGCCCGCCCAGCGTGACCCACATATATTTATCCGAGCTTGCCGATCGCCCCGGTTCCTTTAAGACCTGAACCCGCGTTTCATCGGCCTGTATGACGGTTCCCAGCTGTTGATGCTCTCGCATCAGGTTGATCAGAGGCTGAAGCTGTTTGGCGAGAGCAATGACCCAGTTGGCCAATGTTGCTCTGGAAAGTTCACCGCCATAACGCGATAAAATCCCTTCCTGACGATACAAGGGCAAGCCATCTGCATATTTGGCAATAATGATGAAGCACATCAAGCTGATACTTCCCATTGCTCCGACAATAGGATGCCCCGGCATTTTCGCTGCTGTAAGCCGACGCTGTTTTTCACCGTCAATCCGGTCGACAAAAACAGCTTTTTCCTGCATGTATTCAAGCACCCGTACTTTGGCAGGAATAATATCCAGCTCTTCTTTCACCTTGGTGAAGAAAGTATCAATGGCACCTTCTTTTTCTGCCTCCGTCAAACGAATGAAAACTTGCTCGCGCGGCAATTTATCTGAAAAGGGTTTGCGCCCCGGCTTTTTCTTGGTATCCGTCGAACTTGCCTGATTCTCATCGGCAAGAGCTTCATCCGCTCCCTCTGATTCCTCATTACCATCCACTTCATTCTCTGCCTCATCAAATAAAGAAGTTTGGTGAGATTGTTCACTAGAGGGGGCAAAACGTTTTATTTTGGATAAGCGAAGTGCTTCTTCCAGAATGCGTATGCGCTTTTGCTGTTCGGAAATGACACCGGATTTGATCTCGACAACACGCGTCAATTCATCAATGGTCTGATCTTTTTCAAACAACAAAGCAATGCCTTCCGGCAGCAAAGAACAGGCTTTATCTTGTTGTTTTTTATTTGAAATATCGGCTGAAGTCATGCTGATATTATAGCATTTTCAGAGGCAATAATGAACGTAAAAACACTTAAAAAACAGACTCATATTGGAGTTTTTTATGGCCTTGCATTGCGCTGATATCAAAGCCGTCAAGTAACCAATTCAACTGTTGTCCCGTTAAAGTGAGCGTCTCCTCATCACCTTTGGGCCACTTGAATTTTTCTTCTGCCAATGACTTGTAATACAGTACAAAACCATTATCTTCCCAGAACAAACATTTGATCTTGTTCCGCCGTTTATTGGTAAAGGCATACAAATGCCCTTCAAAAGGATTATGCCCTAACTCGCACTCAACAATAGCCGATAGCCCTCGATGCGACTTGCGAAAATCAACGGGTTGCCGATACAGGTACACCTCCGTTAAAGACAGAGAGGGACGCATGACAACAGCCGTCATCGCAATAGCTCTAGCATGGGCCGGATGAAGTGCATATTATCCTGCGTAATGCCTTCCAATCGTGTACCGTCATTAAATTGTAACGACAATCCGGTGACAGGCTCGGCTGAGGGTTCCTCATCAACCTGAATGCGTGCAAATCCGGAGTGGTCAGTGGATTTTACTGTTGATTTGCATTTCCGATAGCTGAACTTTTGCGGGCATAAATCGTGTTGCCGACAATAAGCCGCCTGGGATTGCCCTGATGCTTGCCAGTGCTCTATGTGAGTAGACCAGAACGTTTCAGCCCGTACTTTTTCTAATGCCGCCATTTAAAATCCCCGTGGTATTTAATGATGGGAATAGTGTTGCATTAATGTGAGCAGCTGGGAATTACGCTGAGAATTGAGCGCTTACCAAAGAGTCAATTGGTTCCTGAGTTCATGGAACTCTTATTCATTAGATCATTAGCAACAACAAAACATAAGAACCAAAGTAAGTGAGCAAAAAATAAAATACGGATAAAGCGATACTCATGCGCCAACTATAGCCAAAAAGCCCCATTAGTAAATGAGAGATAATAGCAATAGACCACAGCATGAGTGCCACTCCCACATAAACTGGGTAAAATGCAGCAGCGGACCCTTTAGCAAAAATAAACCAAAAGGCGAGTGGTAAAGCAACAACATATACAAAATTTTCACAGACTAAAATAGCTGTTAAAAATCGTTCGAAGTTATAGGTACTGCCATCTTTATAAAGTAATGCTCCCATAAACATAACAGTGACCACAATTTCCACAATAATTTGCATAAAGGCTTCAATGGGGCCACTAATATTAGTTTGAATAAATAATCCAAGCAAAAAATAACAAGCCAAATTTATCCATAAAAACTTTCTATCCGTCGGTAAATCATCCGGATAGCCCTTCAGCCAGCAAAGTTGTATGTATTCTTTAAACATAAGTATATTTTTTTATTATTGTAAAATAATTATGACAAAAAACTAATGTACGATTTTATCACCCTCAAAACTTAGGGATGGGCACGGAATAAGTTAGATAACTGGCGCAAGATTTTTATTCGTATTCAAGGCGTTGAAACAAGCGCATAGCTAGCTACGCAACTATTTCAACAACTCAGAAGACGGATAAAAAGACCAGCAAGTTGTCGAAATTATTTCGTGTACATTCCTTATTCATCCTTATTCAAAACTCTACGCGAACCATTGCCTTCAGGTTCACTAACAATACCTTCCGCTTCCATTTGATCTATCATACGTGCTGCACGATTATAACCAACTTTAAAGCGCCGTTGTACACTAGAAATAGAAGCTTTACCTGTCTCCATAACAAAATCAACGGCATCACCATATAAGACATCCGTTTCATCAACAACAGCTTCATTATTCGCAGGCTTTTCTGGTGGATCTTCTTTGATAATATCCTCGATATAACTTGCGCCACCTTGTGTTTTCAAGTAATCCACGACCGCATGCACTTCCTCATCGGCAACAAAAGCACCGTGAGCACGTAATGGCACACTAGTACCTGATGGTAAAAACAACATATCACCATTACCGAGTAAAGCCTCTGCTCCACCTTGATCTAAAATTGTACGTGAATCAATGCGCGATGACACTTGGAAAGAAATACGGGTGGGTACATTAGCTTTAATCAAACCTGTTAATACATCTACTGAAGGGCGTTGCGTTGCCAAAACCAAGTGTATACCTGCTGCCCGTGCTTTCTGCGCTAAACGTGCAATCAATTCTTCTACTTTCTTACCAACAATCATCATCATATCTGCTAATTCATCAATAACAATGACGATACTAGGCAAGGTCGATAAAGTGGGGAATGATTCGCCTTCAGCTAATGGCTCAATTAATTGAAATAAAGGATCACGTAATGGTTCACCATTTGCCTCTGCTTCGGTAACTTTATCATTAAAGCCAGCTAAATTTCTGACCCCCACCTTAGACATCAGTTTATAACGGCGTTCCATTTCTGCCACTGCCCAGCGCAAGGCATTTTGCGCCTCTTTCATATCAGTCACAACGGGTGTTAACAAATGTGGAATGCCTTCATAAATTGACAGTTCCAGCATTTTAGGGTCAATCATGATCATCCGTACTTGCTCGGGCGTTGCTTTATACAAGACACTTAATATCATGGTATTAATCGCCACTGATTTACCTGAACCAGTGGTTCCCGCGACTAATAAATGTGGCATTTTTCCTAAATCTGCAACCACTGTTTGCCCAGAAACATCTTTACCTAAAGCAAAGGTAATCGGTGACTTAGCCGTTTGAAAAGGTTCTGAGTCTATAATTTCACGGAAAGAAACTAACTCACGTTCTTGATTAGGGATTTCAATGCCAATATAAGGGGTACCTTCAATAATCTCAACAACGCGCACGCTGGTGACTAACAAGGCACGTGCCAGGTCTTTAGCCAGTCCACTAACACGACTTACCTTAATACCTGGGGCTAATGACAGTTCAAAGCGGGTAATAATAGGGCCAGGATAAGCGCCTTCAACTTCTGCAATGACTTTATAATCTTTTAAGACCCGCTCAACTGAGCGTGACATCTCTTCCAATTCTTCTTCGGTGTAGGCATGCACAGATTGTTCATGCGTTTGCAATAAATCAATTGTGGGTAAATGATAATCTGGCTTATCTGGCAAACTATATAAGGTTTGCTGCGGTATATTTGTAGAGTCATCTACAGGCTTGCTGAGCTTCTCTGAAAATGCGGCCAAAATATTTGATGCCGTTTGCCCAGCTTGTAAAAACATCGATGGGTTTTCATCGGCATTTTCAACATTTAATTCTGCATTATCAAACTTCTTTTCTGCTATTAACCTGACAATTGCATCATTAGCATCTTGCATTGACGGTTTATTTTCACCTTGCTCTTCGGCAGGCTTAGATTTGCTCGCTAATAAATCAATTTTTTCTTGTTTACCTAGCCCAAATAGCTCTTTAAGAGAATTGGGGATGGCTGGTGCATTATTTGCTGGCTTCTCAACAGCTGGCTCACTGCTATTCGCATCTGCTACAAAATCACTTAGACCCAAATCAAGTTCTTGCAAAATAGGCTGATCGCCAAGCTCTTCGGTAAAGTCATCATCACTTAAAAGGTCTGGAGAAAAGTCAGTCAAATCAGCCAAAGGGTTATCAGCGCTCGATTGTATGGCGGCCGCAACTAAACCACTGTCAACCTCTATAGAGTCACCTTGATCTGCAGCAATAATTTGTTGCTCAAGCATATCAGGCTCTATTATAACTTCAGTATCTACTGCACCTAAAACACCACCATCCAACTCTGTTGATTCACCTAGGTCTGTAGATATAATCTGCTGTTCAAGTATGCCAAGCTCTTCTATAGCGTCTACGTCGGCATCTTCTTCAGCTACTTCTTCAACAGCTTCAGCAATAACAACTTGCGTTTCAAAAACACCTATATCTGCGTCAACTAGCTCCTCTGGTAAAGAAGGCTCAGTTGCAACTACATCGACAACAGTCGGCTCAAAATTTGGTTCACCAACGTTTTGCAGCTCATCATCCATTATCGAAATAACAGGCTCAGGTTTAGCTTGCTCATCAAGTTCCATAACGGGCATGATGACAGCACCCATTTCCATTGCATCAAGTTGATGATCAACCTGACTGCTATTAGACTTAGCTGCATGGGTATTGACTGCATCAGTCGCTAATGGCTTATTTTTCTGGGGCATACCGAGCCATTTTTGAATTTTAGCCAACACTAAGTCAAAAGCAAACAAGGTGTACTTACCAACCCATTCTAGACCACGCAAAGCAGAGACACCAGTCAGTTTTTCTAAGCTATACAATAGAATAAAGCCAATAACAATAGGGACAAAAACTAAAGCCAATATGCCAAAAATCGCAGAGGTATCCATTGCAAAACTGTCGTTATTATCACTGATCATGCCAATAATAATTAATGACCCAGTCACATAAAGCCCTGTGCGTAATGACTTGGAGTAATACCACGCACGCACAAAAGCAAAGTAATCTTTCTTGATTGGTTTTCTTCTATTCACAGAATTTTCTTCTATTCACTGGCAATACTTAAGCTACCTGTATTGCCTAATATTAATGATTCCAGCTCTGCATATGCTGCATACACAACTGATTTAACGCCTGTGCACGCTGGTGGTCTGCGGCCTCAGTATAACAACGTAATTCAGGTGCGTTTCCTGAACCACGCAGATGCACTACCTCTTCATTTGCCAAAGTAATCCGTACACCATCGGTATAATCAATACCAACCGCCTCTGCTATTTGTCCTGCAAATAAACGCTTTATGACCGCTGCATCACTGTCCAATTGTCCTGATTGCATGTCGGCCAAAATTGATTGACTGAGCTCAGTCGGAAAATTCTTAATGCGATCACTATAGGTAATACGTGCAGGCAAGGTTTTTAGCAAGGCAGCAATCGAGCCAGTTTGCTGTTTGGACATCAACAAAATACACAAAGGTACTAAGATTGCATCTCTAGTTGGTAGTGCGGCTAACTGCTGCCCTAATAAGTTGACTGGTGTATTTAATAAAAAACCACCATTGGCTTCATAACCTACTACCGTGTTTTTATCAGTAATGGCCTGCATAGCTGCAATCACGTAAGGCGAACCAATTTTAGTGCGCTCGACTTGTTTGAAAAACTGACTTTTCTCTAAGGCACTATTGCTACTAACCGGAGTAACGACGGCATCAGCTTGTAAAAAATGTGCCACTAAAATACCAGCAACGTCGCCACGCAACCATTCACCATGCTCATCACTCACCAGTGGCCGATCGGCATCACCATCAGCAGAAATAATACTATCTAAATGATATTCCGTAGACCACTGTTTAGCCAAACTGACATCTTCAGGGCGTATTGCCTCGGTATCAACGGAAATAAAGCTATCTGACCGCTCTAAAGCAAGCACCTCGGCACCGAGGCCAGACAAAATTGTTTTGAAAATATCTCGGCCGACAGACGAGTGTTCATAAACACCTACCTTTAAACCAGATAATGCATTGTGTGGGAAAAAATCTAAATAGCGCTGAATATATTGCTCTTGAGCAATATTAACAACGGCAGGTAAGTAATCAGATTTTAATAAAGCAGCTTGGGCATCAAACAAAGCAACATTCAATGTCGGCTGCTGTGCCAAAATCCCTTGCTCATCTTGTTTCAGTACTTCACCGTCAGGCTTATTAAACTTAATGCCATTACGGTCATCTGGAATATGACTGCCTGTGACCATAATAGTGGGGATCTTTTCGCTAACTCCATATAGGGTCAATGCTGGCGTAGGTAACAAGCCGCAATTTATAATGTGATAACCCGCATCACAAACGGCGGCAGCAACTGCATTCATAATACGCGGGGTGCTACTGCGCAAGTCGCCCCCCACACCAACAGCATGCCCAGCTTGAATAGCATCAATAGAACGCAAATACTGTAAAAAAGACAGTGTATAGGCGTAACAGACCTGATCGGTCATATCACTGACCAAGCCCCGAATACCACTGGTACCAAACTTAACCTTGTTTTCCATTGTGCCTCGTTCTTGAATAGGTAACGACACCTCTTATCGTTCCTCACGCTCCAGCGTGGGAATGCCGCTGGTGACGCTCCGCGTCACGCAATACAAATATTAAAAGACAGGTTAAAGATCTCCGCTCCAGTCTGTTAATATACTGAACAATTTATAATATGAGGCAGATAAACAAAAGACCTCAATATTAACAAGCCAAACTATTTTTTCTTTTGTTTCGCCTCAATTTCTACTTTACGTGCAACTTGCGCTACTTTATCCAACACCCCATTAACATAGCGATGGCTGCCATCAGCACCAAAGTACTTGGCTAATTCCACCCCTTCATTAATAACGACTCGATAAGGTGTTTCAGGCTTTTGTAATAATTCATATACCCCAATACGCAAAATGGCACGCTCAACCGGGTCAATATTATCTACTTCACGATCAACAAAATTAACCATCGAGGCATCAATACGCTCTAAATGCTTAGGTACACCATGAAACAAATCAATAAAATAGTTTTTCTGTGCATTCTTTAAGCGTTGTTCTTCATGAAACTGGCGCTCAATAACATTTAAATTTTGCCCAGTCATCTGCCATTGATACAACGCTTGTACAGCACATTGTCTGGCTTTTGTTTTTGCCGAACTCATTAAGCTTCCAAGTTATTAAACAAACTAACCATTTCAATAGCTGATAAAGCAGCTGACGCACCATTATTACCTGCTTTAGTGCCTGCACGCTCAATGGCTTGCTCAATACTATCGACGGTTAATACTCCAAAACTCACTGGAATATCATATTGCAAAGACAATTGTGCAATACCTTTAACACACTCACCAGAAACATAATCAAAATGAGGCGTTGCTCCACGAATGACCGCACCCACTACCACAATTGCATCATATTTTTTAGATGCCGCAAGACGTTGTACCACCATAGGTAACTCAAAAGCACCAGGGGCTTTAACTAAAGTAATATCCTCTTTATCAACACCGTGTCTTACCAAAGCATCAATTGCACCATTTTCTAATTGCTCGACAATAAAGCTATTAAAACGTGAAGCAAGTACACAATACTTGCCTCCTTGTGCTGAAAAATTACCTTCAATTACTTTTACTGCTGACATATTTGCCTCTCTAAAATATTTAATCTGTGCAGGGTGAGTAGAATGGAACGCCTTAAAAAGTCGTGCAATAAAACTCACCTTAGTATGATGGGCTTCATTACGTAGCTTCCTGCTACTTCACTCTCCCCATCCTACGGTTATTTTTTATGTATTTAAACTATATGCTACTGATCGGTATTCACTAATTCTAGGTCAAACCCTGACAAACCAAAATAGGTTTTATGCGCACCTAACACCTGAATCTTATGTACTCCTAAATCAGCGAGAATTTGCGAGCCAGTTCCCGTAGTGCGCCAATTATCAGATTTCTCAGCTACTGCCGGGATAACTACGCCATTATCCAACAATTGATACTGATGAATCAGTTCAGCCAAGGCTTTATCATTTTCTTCTTGGCGAATTAACACCAAGACCCCGCGCCCTTCTTCTGCTATTAAACGCATGGCATCACGTACCGGCATTTTGCAATCACTGCGTGTGGAAGCAAAAACATCATCCATTAAATTACGTGCATGCACCCGCACCAATACTGGTTCATCACTACTGACATTACCCATCGCAATCGCCAAATGTACTTTGGCATCATTACGATCTTGGTACGCATATAAACGAAAATCACCAAATTCAGTCGGTAATGCACATTCACTAATACGCTCTAAAGTGCTTTCGTTTTTAGTTCGATAATGAATTAAATCAGCAATAGTACCAATTTTTAAATCATGTTTTTTAGCAAATAACTCTAAATCAGGCCTTCTTGCCATCGAGCCATCATCATTAAGAATTTCTACAATGACTGCCGCAGGCTCAGCACCTGCCAAGCGTGCTAAATCACAACCAGCTTCAGTATGTCCTGCACGGTTTAACACCCCGCCATCACGCGCCCGAATTGGAAAAATATGCCCAGGTTGTACAATATCGTCTGCCTTAGCCTCTTTAGCCACAGCACTCAGAATTGTTTTAGCCCTATCTGCTGCTGATATACCCGTGGTTACGCCTGTCGCCGCTTCAATCGACACGGTAAAGTTTGTCGAAAATGCTGCATTATTATCACTCACCATCAACGGTAAACGTAATTGCTGACAACGCTCACCCGTAATGGTTAAGCACACCAAACCACGACCAAATCGGGCCATAAAGTTAATATCTTCAGCGCGCACATAATCAGCCGCCATTAATAAGTCGCCTTCATTCTCTCGGTCCTCATCATCCATAATGATAACCATTTTTCCTTGGCGTATATCTTCAATAATTTCTTCAGTTGTATTCATCTTGCTTAGAAAAACCCGCTTTCTTTTAATAAATTTTCAGTCACTCCGGCAGGACAAGTTGCTGCCTCACCTTTCATTAACCGTTCCATATAACGTGCCAGCAAATCAACTTCCAGGTTAATTTTACCACCGACTTCCAAGAAACCTAAAGTCGTCTCACGTAATGTATGCGGCACCACATTCACACTAAATACAGCACCTTCTACTGTATTAATAGTCAAACTAATGCCGTTAATACAAATAGAGCCTTTCTCGGCAATGTACTTTGCCAAATTATCAGGCGCCTTAAACTTAAGTCGAATGGAACGACCATCCTGTTTTTTTTCAACTAAGGCAGCCAAACCATCAACATGACCACTGACAATATGCCCGCCCATACGCGTTTGCGGCGTTAAAGCTAGCTCCAGATTAACAGGCGTACCTGTGGTCGCCTGTTTCAAATTAGTCCGCGCCAAAGTTTCATTAGACACATCGGCTACAAAGCCATATTCACTTAAGGAAACTGCCGTCAAGCAAATACCATTGACAGCAATACTGTCACCAATATTGGCATCTGCTAAAGATAGCTTACCCGTATCAATCGCTAAGCGCACATCGCCTGCTTTTTGTTCAATTTTTGTTATTTTACCAACGGCTAAAATAATGCCTGTAAACATAAATACTCAACCAAAATTATTTAAATTATGTCGTTTTACTGATATTAAAACTACACCTTAATATTGGGATTCGTGCCTCACCCGCAATCTAGACACCCAATAAATTCATCCTACGCTACCATAAGAACCTTATACTGCAAGCGTAAATCCATACCTATTTTACGCATATCCACAAACTGTAGCGGTTTCTTATCCACCATCAAATGTACATTGGGCATCGCAAATAAACCTCGGCCACTGGCACCTAAAATACTAGGTGCCATATATACAATACATTCGTCAATTAAACCCTGCTCCAGCAAAGCACCATTTAAAATACTGCCCGCTTCAACCAAGACATCATTTACTTGCTGTTCAGCCAAAAAATGTAAAACAGCATCCAAGTCTAAACGACCTTGTTGATCAGCCTTTAAGCAATATACTTCTGCACCAGCTTGCTGCAACATGGCTGTTTTCTGCGCATCCACCGAACAAGTTAAAATCAAAGTTCGCCCTGCTAAAGACAATAACTTAGCGGTAACAGGTGTTCTTAATGATGAGTCCAAAATAACCCGTAAAGGTTGTTCAACTTGCACTCCTGATATGCGCACATTCATGCTGGGGTCATCCGCTAAAACAGTATCGACCCCCGTCACAATTGCACCACTTGCTGCGCGCAGCTTTTGCACATCTTGACGTGCTGCCGGAGAAGTGATCCACTTACTTTCCCCTGACGCCATAGCAGTTCGTCCATCCAAACTCATCGCCAGCTTACTCAATACATAAGGCTTATTGGTTAACATACGGGTGATGAAGCCTTTATTAAGTGCTTGTGCCTCAGCCTCCAACACACCTGATATAACCTCAATACCTTGCTGTTCCAACATGGCAACACCACGCCCCGCCACTAAGGGATTAGGATCCTGCATCGCAATTACCACGCGTGCAACACCTGCTTTAATTAATGCCTCAGCACAAGGTGGCGTTCTGCCATAATGACTACAAGGTTCTAAAGTAACATAAGCCGTTGCCCCAGCTGCACCCTTAGTATTTTTCAGTGCCTCTACTTCAGCATGGCCCTGCCCTGCACGACTATGCCAACCTTCAGCAATAATTGCCTCATCTCGTACCAAAACACAGCCCACCCGTGGATTAGGCTTGGTGGTATATTGCCCCTGTTTAGCCAGTTGTATGGCTCGTGCCATAAACTGACCATCTAACTCAGCCATGGTGTGCTTTATTCTGCAAGTCAGCCACCATATCGGTAAATTCGCTGACATCCTGAAAACTGCGATACACCGAGGCAAAACGCACAAAGGCAACATTATCCAATAAGCTAAGTTCTTTCATCACTTGCTCACCAATGGCTAATGCCTCTACCTCTCTATCACCTGCCGCCATCAGCGCTTTTTTAATACGGGTAACAGCCGCTTCAATTTGATCACTGCTCACTGGACGTTTTTCTAATGCCCGTAGAATACCTGCACGTAACTTATTTTCATTAAAAGGTTCACGCAAGCCATCACGCTTAATCACCCTAGGCAAATTAAACTCGGTTGCTTCATAAGTCGTAAAGCGTTCTTTACATTCCGCACACTCACGCCGCCGCCGCACTTGGTCACCCTCATGCGCCAACCGAGAATCTATTACTCGCGTATCTTGAGTCGTACAAAATGGACATCGCATGATAATTTTTTTATTTGCTTGAGTTTAAGGCTACTGTCACAAAACGTAACAAAACCATTAATTTTACAATAAATTAACTTTTAAAGCTGATTTTTTATTTGCTAAACAAGAGAGTAAATAATTATGCTCAATAAAACACAGTAGATCATAATGACTTGAAAAGTAGTACACCGCTTGCACCATACAAACCAATGATGATTGCTAACTTATTCCATACCTATTTCTAAACTCCTGTTTTTTCAAATTTTCTCGATAGGTTTAATGTAACAGCCCCACTAATTAAATAAAAATCACCTATTTACAGTGCATTGCGAACATTTCTTGGTGTATTTTCTGGTAGTTTTTACTTAAAAATCTTCTTTCAACAAAATAATAAAAGGGATAACACATCAACAAAGTCCCTATTACCGTTAATAAGCCAAATAGAATATTGTCAGAATCCAGAACCTGCCTTAAAAACATATTCGGTAATGAATAGATTTTTCCATGTAATAAATAGACTGAATACGACATGGTTCCCAGTATAAGCCAAGGCTCAAAAAGAAAATAGAATAGCTTGTTATGACTATTTTTAATACGAGTGAACACCTTTTCAAGACTAGCAATCAACCATAAAAATACTCCAAAACAAACTGAAAAAAAGAAATTAGAAATACTTTTTTCGAATATAAAGGTTACTGAATTTATGCCTCCTAACATTAGGATGCATAAAATAACACATGACATGTTTTTCAAACTTGGCTCAAACCAAACTCCATAACGATGGAAGTAAGCCAATGCAATACCAACTAAAAATGAAGGCCAATAATAAATAAAAAGTCCATAATTTAGACTTACTGGCACAAACATAACTAATAATGCTAGCAATGAAATAATGGCAATGACATATCTATAGTATTTTCCAAAATATAGCGATACAAAAATAACCACGTAGAATTGAAATTCAATGGCTAATGTCCAATATACTGAATTGATAGCGTTAAATTGTGCCTGTAAATCATGAGATGTAGCCCAAAAAACTTTGCTAAGCATCAAAAAGTTAAACCATTCATTATAATTTAGTTTTGACAGCAGACTTTCTGAAACTACGTAATTACCTGATTTAAGATAACTTATTAATGCAATAAGAAATGGTATCATTAAAACCACTATCACCGATGCCCAAAAAGCTGGATAAATTCTTAAAAATCTATTTTTTAAAAAGACTAATGGTGATTTATTATTTTGTAGGCTAGACTCCGCTGAATATGTTATTACATAACCAGATATAACGAAAAACATCGGCACACCCAAATTACCATATGCTGATAGTTGGTATAGAGTCGATGAAGAACTTTCAAAAAGTACACGAATGTGAAAGAAAAACACCCATAGAGCCGCTACCCCTCTTGCAAGTTCTAATACTAATACCACAATCTATGTCTCCATTTTTAGCATTAACACCTAGTTAGCCTACACGATGACTTGCATGCTGAGCAAATGGAGAATTTTCTCGGCGCATTAATTGTTTTTTTGCTCCTAATGCTTATATATTTCTGCGTTCAACCTATTTTAGGAATGTGCATGAGTTAGGGCTGTTTACCACCACTTTGCTTTTGGTCAGCTTTTCATGGCTCTTTGGAAGTGGTGATGAATAACCGAGGTGTGTCTTGCCGTTTGGCTTACAACTATCATCCCGCCCGAAGCTGATACAGACATAAAATAATTTAAACCATTTTTATATAAAGAATAAAACATAACAAGTAAGCAGAGCGATTCCTGCACTAAAGAGACCTGCTTTATACCATAAAGTTTGCTCATGCCAATAATATTGAATACTCGCTTTTTTTCTGATATAAAATACCCGACAACGGTATATGAAATTTTTAATAGCTGAAAACACCATTCGAGATAGCGGGTATAGTAGAGCCAATCCTAAGACAAGCTCAAGGTAAAATGCAGTAATTTCAGTATTATGAACTTTCATATGAAAAACAGATTCAACCACATGGTCTATGTTATATTCAAAAACCTCATTTATGAGATAAGCAACTTCAATTAAGGTTTCAAATAGAAAAGAGAGAAAATCTAACAATAGTTCCAAAGCTAAGTCGGGCATCATTATAATAGCAATAATAAAGCTTGTTAACAGTGTATTTAGGGCAAATTGACGCGTTCTTTTTTTATTGACATAGTTATTCAGCAACTCTTTATCTTCTGACTTCAAATTAACAAAATGCGCACCAATCAAGTATGGATAATGATCATCTTCGAAAGGGTTACTCGGTTTTGAGTAAACAACTTTACAGCAAGTGGTAATAATCGTCATGCCAGATAGCAAAAGTACTCTAACCATGATGTAGTCCCCTGCCTGTAGCTCTTCTTTGCAAGTAAAGGAAATCCCACTAGAGCTAATATTAACATTTAATGTATCCTTTTCCTGGCTTTGCGAATCTGGTAGTAGTTGATCGATGGGACTGGAGCTTGCAGAAGGACTACTTGCACGTAAAGGTTGAACAATGGCATTATCAACAATATTATTGAAAGCAAGTTTGGTTTCTATTTCTGGGTTAACTTCAATTTTATGATAAAAAATATCAGCTTGTTCAACAATACGAAATTCACGCCTACGATTTAGGTTCTTTTTACTTTCCTTATCTATATTCATTATTTCCCTCAATGTATATCTGCTATCAATTAGAGTTTAATATACTATCAGCTTAAGACATTTTTACAGGTTGAGCTACAATTTAAAGTGGTTTTGTGAACTGTGTCGGATAAGTAAATTAACTAGTCTTTTTTGACCTTATTTATTGTTGAGTGGGTTAGGCAATAGTTTTTTTGTTAATTGGCAATGATTGCCGATTAACTTTCTATCTAAAGCTTGTACCCAGCTTGACTGGGTAGCATAGGGTGACGAAATATAGCCGAGGATTATCAGTAATCAGGTATCTATATGCATGACTGTGTGATTTTTGATAATAACGGAGTTTTTGTAATCAACTGAATATAATGGATTAATTTTAAGGCGATAGATACTCATCCATAACAGGGTAAAGTTTTACTACAACGTGACGATGTAATAAGTTAAATGAAGAATTTTGGTTAGATGGAGAACAACATGAGTAACGAAGAAATAATAATGTCCGATCCAGAAAAAAACATTAATGCAGCGAGTATTGAAGAGTTAATTAATTCAAATTTAGATAGTGCAGCAGCGGAAGTATTGGGTAATGCACCTATAGCTGAAGATGATAACTTTGAAAACGACGGTGCCTCTGTAGAGGTGAGTGCCCCCCCCCAAGAGACGACGACGGAAGCAAAGTCTCCTAAAGAGATTGATTTGGATGAGCTATTAGATGCGGCTGATATTGAGTTGGACATAGAGCCTGAACCTGAAATTCAAGCGGAAGTAGAGCCTGAAGAACTAAATTTGGAACCAGAGCCAGAGGCTGCTGATGTAGCAACTGCAACGGACTTGCCAGAAGGTGAGGGGGCAGAAGACACAAGCATCTCTCAGGTTGAGTCAGTTGAGGAATCAGAGCAACCTGATTCGATTGATTCTTTAGAAAGTGAAGTATCTGAACTTGAAAGCGAAATCCAAACACAAATGGACAAGCTGGTTGTAAAAGCAGACCATTTAAAAGCCAATATTCAAAATGAAATTAAACGAGTAAGTGCCGATAATGAGCAATTACAGCAACAGGTAGCTGAACTAAGCCAACAATTATCCGATGCTGAAGAAAAAGTACAGGGCTTAGCTGAAGTGCAAGATAGACAGCAAGTGACTATCCAAAAGCTAATTAGAATTTTAAAAGGTATTAATACTAAAATCACGCATTTGTATGATGAAAATTAACTTAGCAGCGTTGGAGGTACTCTACTCACTTGTTATGTTTTACCCTTTATATAAATATTCACTATAACTGGAGTGCAAGTCTTGTTGGATAAGATTTGCACTCCAAGTTTACACAATACAAACTTATTCAGCTTATTTTATCGGGATTAAAGAAATCACCAAGACAAATAGTTTCTCATGCTTAAAAATTTATTTCTTAGCAAACTGATAAATAGCACCAAATCTAGCTTTTAAGGTCATATTTCTATCATCTTTGTTGATCAAAGTAAATTTATCAAACCTTCCAGCTCGACCTAAAATAGCTATATTTATTTTATTTTCTTCCTCAATCACATAATTGACTGGCAATTGATCGTAATGGCTGCCGTCGCGTGGGATATTTTTAATCGTGACAGTCCCGTTACTATTAAAAACCCAAATATCTTCTCTCTTAAAGGTATCATCTGATTTCTCAGACTTTTTAGTGTATTCCAAAGTCCAAGCACCCTGTATATTGTCCTTAGTCAAAGGCGTGCCTTCGGCAAATACATTACCGCCAACTAATAAAAGGCTTGTGACAACAGCTGCTACATTTATTCTTTTCATTTATTTCTCCGTTTATTGAACCTGTATCGTGTTGCCATTGTACGCACTAACGATAAGAAAAGTACTCATGGTCAATAATAGCAAGCCAGACCTACCTAATATCTTTATAATTATATTATAACATAGTAATGTACTGTGCTACACGCCTACCTTCTTAACACAACATCATCACTAAAATATTTTTGCGTATCATCAAACCCTTACGCTTTATATGATAATTTGTATGACACGCCAACATTGAAATTAGGGGTACTAAGATACTCCATCATATTAGATGTAACTGCATCTTAAAATGATAGATTATTCGAAATTGATGGATCTGATTTTAACTGGTAGGGACTAGGATATTAAGGGAAGAGAATTTAATCATGCTCTCCCCTAAAATAGAATCGTTAAAAAATCCCCCTGCTAGCGAATACTAACAGGAGGGTAATGGAATTATTCAAATACGTTATTGTAATCTTTTACGTTTTCATATAATTCTGCTTCTTGTTGCACAGTTGTATTATCGCTATAGCTCAAATGTTCTGTTTCCCTTGCTTTTAAGATTGAAACAAGCCCAATCACAAGAAATGAACAAACAGCAACAATGAGAAAAAATGTTTTATTATTTTTTTCTACGTCTTCAGTCATATTTACACCTTAATTATTATTATTAGTATAGTTAGGTAGTTTCTCAAACATTATTAAACATTTTGATCACTAAACCTATGTATCTTATAGCTATGTCATTAATACATCGCTATTTCGACCTTTCCCTTAGTCACTTTCGGTAGTTAGGCTTTCCGTTAAGAACCATAACTCTCTACTCCTACTTCACAGTAGGTTTAGCTTTTCACCGTTTTTTCTACATCCTTACTTAGTTATATACTTATTTTATAAATATATCAACCGAGTATTTTACTCAAGAATATGGACTTCAACTTATTAATATATAAAGAAAAAGCAATGATAATTATCAATTTTATTAAATTAAATTACCTCAGCCTTTAATCCTTATAGCGACACATTATGACAATATGTAACGACGAAGGAGCACTGCATGAACTCTCAAAGTTTATACGCATCTATAGACCCAAAAACCCTCTGCAGATCCAATTCAAAATAAATCATATTAAAACTTGCATTATCTGCCTGCCCGCAGGTGTGTTAAAATTATATTTATAAATGCCTTAACTATCAAATATGCAGCAAAAATTACCTGCCCAATGCTCTAAATAGTCAAGGTTAGCGTTTTTCTTACTCCCGAACTCAGGTTAAATAAATACATGACAACTGATAACACGACCCACTTTGGTTTTAAACAAGTTGATACCGATGATAAAGTCAAATTAGTGCGCGGAGTGTTTGACTCTGTTGCCAGTCAATATGACGTAATGAATGACTTAATGTCATTTGGGATCCATCGTATTTGGAAGCGCGTCGCCGTGCAATTAAGTAATGTTCGCGAAGGTGAGCAAGTATTGGATTTAGCGGGTGGTACGGGTGATTTAACCACCCTATTTGCTAAACGTGTTGGAAAAAGTGGCAAAATTGTCTTGGCTGATATTAACTCTGAAATGTTACGTACTGGTCGTGATCGTTTGATTGATCGTGGCTTAATCAATACTGTTACTTATGCACAAGTTAATGCTGAGTGCCTGCCCTTTGAAGATAACACCTTTGATTGTGTCTGTATTGCTTTTGGCTTGCGCAATGTAACCGATAAAGATGCTGCACTACGTTCAATGATGCGTGTATTAAAACCAGGTGGTCGTGTTATCGTGCTGGAATTTTCTCACCCTACCGATAAAATCACCGAAAAAGTCTACGATTTCTATTCTTTCAAATTACTGCCAAAAATCGGTAAATTTGTGGCGAAAGATGAAGAAAGCTACCGCTATTTAGCCGAGTCCATCCGCATGCATCCAAAACAAGATAAATTAAAAGAAATGATGGAAGAGGCAGGTCTTGAGCGCTGTGAATATTTTAATATGTCACAAGGTGTTGTTGCTGTACACCGTGGTTATAAATTCTAAATAGATTTTAGTAGGAGAGGCCTTTGGCCGCGACTTATCTTTAATTCGCAGCCAAAGACCCCTCCTACATTGGATTTAATACCTCACATTCATTTAGCCCCAAAGACAATGACTATCAAACCTCTCTTTATCAGTGCATTTGAAACTGCTCTCAATCATTACCTCAATCTAGATGAAGAGGTGACACTTTTCCTTGAGCCTTTGGCAGGTAAAATTATTGCAGTGACCATCCTGCCCTTTAATGAAACGATTTATCTTTGCCCAACGGCGCAATCCATTCAAATAATCGATCACTACCAGGGTGAAGCTGACACGACTATGCGCGGTTCATTAGCGGCTTTAGGCTTAATGGGCTTAAGTGCTACTCCGGCACGCTCTTTATTCTCTGGTGAGGTCAGTATTGAAGGCGATTTAACAATCGGCCACAAATTTCAAGAACTATTTAAACAACTGGATATAGACTTAGAAGAACGTCTTTCACAATACACAGGCGATGTAGTTGCACATAAAGTAGGTAATTTCTTCCGTAGTGCCAATCAATGGCAGCAACAAACACTCACTACCCTAAAACTGAATGCCGAAGAGTTTTTACAAGATGAAACTCAAGATCTCCCTCCTGCTCCCGAAGTGAATCACTTTTATCAACAAATAGATCAACTAAAAGAAGATTTTGACCGACTCGATGCTCGCATGCAACGTTTAGCAGTACAGAAAAAAGCAGTTTAAACAAAAAATCACAGAGATAGGAAGATAACGTGAAGCACCCAAAACTTATTTTAAGAGTATTCCATATTAATTGGGTATTGATTACACATGGACTCGACGACCTTATTCTAAAAACACATTTATTCAGGCCTTTACGTTTTCTAGCTGTTTTTTCACCTAATTTCTGGCGTAAAACCGAGTTTGGTAGCCGCGGTGAGCGTATCCGCCGTACGCTTGAAGACCTAGGGCCCATTTACGTAAAATTCGGACAAGCCTTATCAACACGTAAAGACATTTTACCAGATGATATTGCTGATGAATTGGTCAAGTTACAAGATAAAGTCCCCCCTTTTTCAAATCAACAAGCCCGCGAAGTAATCGAGCAAGAACTGGGCATGTCTATTGAAGAGGCATTTGCTGAATTCAGCGATAGTCCATTAGCATCCGCATCTGTCGCACAAGTACATACCGCAGTTCTGCACACAGGCGAAGAAGTGATTGTTAAAGTATTACGCCCGGATGTTGAAAAATGGATTCACTCAGACATTGGCTTGTTGTACGAATTAGCCTATTTTGCAGAGAAATTCTGGCATGATGCGAAACGTTTACATGCGAAAGAAATTGTTGCCGAGTTTGAAAAAACTTTATTAGATGAACTGGATTTAGTCAGAGAGGCTGGCAATGCAGCTAAGTTAAGACGCAACTTTGAAGGCTCTGACGCGCTCTATATTCCTGAAATTTACTGGGATTTTACTCGCCGCAAAGTACTGGTTATGGAACGCATTTACGGCATTCCGGTCGGCAATATTGAAGAATTGCGCGCTGGCAATGCTGATTTTAAATTGCTCGCCGAGCGTGGCGTAGAGTCATTTTTTACCCAAGTCTTTAGAGACAACTTCTTTCATGCCGACATGCACCCCGGCAATATTTTTGTCGAACTGCCAGGCAAATATATTGCGGTTGATTTTGGGATCGTTGGCACTTTATCCTCTTCAGATCAACGCTACTTAGCTGAAAATTTTCTAGCATTTTTTAACCGTGATTACCGCCGTGTTGCAGAAATGCATTTGGAATCAGGCTGGGTACCTGCCAATACTAAAGTGGAGGAATTTGAATCGGCTATTCGCAGCGTCTGTGAACCCATTTTTGACAAGCCACTGAAAGATATTTCTTTTGGTTTATTGTTACTACGCCTCTTTCAAACTGCACGCCGCTTTGATATGGAAGTACAACCACAATTAGTATTATTGCAAAAAACCTTGCTGAATATTGAAGGACTTGGTAGGCAACTCTACCCTGAGTTAGACTTATGGCAAACCGCCAAACCGTATTTAGAAGAGTGGTTTAAAGAGCGTTTAAGCCCTAAAGCCAAAATCAAACAAGCCATTAAAAAGTTCCCGGAATTAGCGGAAAAATTCCCGGAAGTACCAACACTTATCATGCAAGCATTAGATGATGCAGCGCATACCAGCCAACGCAGTGAAGCACAGCAGAAACAGCTGGACAGGCTAAGCGAGCAAATGCACAGCAATCACAAAAGCACCCTTTATGCAGTATTGATTAGTGCCGCCATGATTAGTAGCGCCATCATATTACAATAATATGCTAGTTAACTTCGTCCCTAAAACAGAAATTTCTGCCAAAGAAAACCTACAGTGGTTATTCATTTTAAGAAATTTAATGATCGGGGGCGAATCGCTACTGTTATTAATTTCTATCGATATATTAAAAATCCCACTGCACCAAGAAGCACTATGGCTTACCATTATGTCCATTGCTTCCGTCAATCTTTACACTTGGATGCGCTTAAAAACCGAGATTCCAGTAACGGAAATGGAGATTTTTTCCCAACTAGCACTGGATGTTCTCGCAATTGCTTCATTGTTATATTTAACTGGCGGAGCAACTAACCCGTTTACTTGGATTTTTTTACTGCCTGTTATTCTTACCGCCATTATTTTACCGCATACCTATACTTGGTATATGGTGATCTTAACCACGACTTTATATACCTTTTTAATTCCTTATCATGCAACCTTAACTACCGTTGAGCCACACTTAATGCATATGGATATGGCGAATATGTCATCTGCAATGCATGACACTCAAGACCAAGAATTTTTTAATTTTCATATCTTCGGCATGTGGTTTGGTTTTGTTTGTAGCGCAGGTTTAGTCGCGTTTTTTGCGGTAGAACTTTCCAATACCATTAAGGATGGCGAACGCATACTGGCAGATACCCGTGAGCGTGCTTTACAAGATGAGAAAATTATTTCATTGGGAACTTTGGCAGCTAGTGCTGCTCATGACATGGGCACGCCATTAGGCACTATGGCTATTATTGCTCACGAATTGAAAGATGACTACAATATTAAGGATCACCCTGAGTTGCATGAACACATGCATATCATGCAAGATCAAATAAACCGCTGTAAACAAGCACTATCCCTTATGTCTGCATCAGCAGGTGAGTTACGCGCTGAATCAGGACATATTACTGTCTGTAGTGACTATTTTGACGAAGTCATCAATCAATGGCGCAGTCAACAACCAGGTGTAAAACTAAATTTACATATCAATTCGGAAGCACCATTGCACGAATCTATTTTAGCCGAACTCACTCTAACGCATTCATTGATAAACATCCTTAATAATGCTGCAGACAATACTCCAATAGATAAAGGTATCGACCTCAGTATCTACTCATGTACCGTAGAAGGCTTTATTGGCATTCAAATACGTGATTATGGTCCAGGTATGCCCGAAGAGTTACTTGATAAAATAGGTAAAGCCCCCATCAATAGTAGCAAACAAGGCTTGGGGGTTGGCTTATTCCTGACCTATTCAACCATTACACGTATAGGAGGCTCAATAGATGTTAGTAATGCACCTTCAGGCGGAGCCTGTATCAATATCATTTTACCGCTGACGGCGACAACCTAGGAATTCATGACTATGGCAGAACATGCACAAGCACAATTATTATTAGTTGATGATGACCAAACCTATTGCTCGGTACTCAAATCAGCATTAGAAAAAAGAGAATTTATAGTCTCAGTCGCCTATGATGTTAAAAGTGGCTTGGCATTAGCAGAACAAATTGAGCCTGAATATGCGGTGATTGATTTGCGTATTGGTCATGAATCAGGGTTGGAATTAGTGCAAAAGTTAATTTCACTCGATGATAATACCCAAATTATTATGCTGACAGGTTTTGCCAGTATTGCCACTGCAGTAGAAGCCATTAAACTGGGAGCAACCCATTATTTGACCAAACCCGCTAACCCAGATGAAATCATGAATGCCCTGCATAAAAATACAGGCGATAGTTCGATTGCCATTAATGAAAACCCGCTATCTGTAAAACGTTTAGAATGGGAACATTTACAAAAAGTATTAATGGAGCATGATGGCAATATTTCTGCTGCGGCTCGCGCTTTAAATATGCATAGACGCACCCTACAGCGTAAGCTTGATAAACGACCTGTGCGCGAATAAAGCAGCGGCTAAACTATAAAAAAGTAAGGTGAATCGCTTCACTTCATCTTTCCACTTTTGAAGCTTTACTTAATTCTTCACTATCACCAGGCTCTACACACTCCTAAGAAACAATGACTACCCACAATACCGAACACTCTTTTGCTGAATATATTCGTATTTTAGGTAAAGGCAAAAAAGGCTCACGCCCATTAACGCAGTCCGAAGCCTACCAAGCCATGCAAATGATTTTAGCAGGTGAAGTTGAAGACATTCAGCTTGGTGCTTTTCTGATGCTAATGCGTGTAAAAGAAGAAACACCTGAAGAACTTGCTGGCTTTGTACAAGCTGTCCGAGCGACACTACCAGAAACAAGCTCACAGACTGCTGATTTAGATTGGTCTGCTTATGCTGGCAAACGTCGTCACTTGCCTTGGTATATTTTATCGAGTCTCTTATTAGCCGAAAACGGTATTAAAGTATTAATGCACGGCTCAGCAGCACATACAGAAGCAAGGCTATTTGCCGAAGATATGTTGCCGCTATTTTCACTACCCATTGCAAATTCATTTGATGCAGCCCAACAAGATATTCAAGCACGTAACTTTGCCTATTTATCTTTAGAGCAAATCTGCCCTGCATTAAATAAAATGATTCACCTAAGGTCATTGATGGGCTTGCGCTCCCCCGTACATACATTGGTGCGCCTTATTAACCCATTTAATGCTGATTATAGTATTCAAGGTATCTTTCATCCTGGCTATCGCCCTGTACATCAAGAAGCAGCGTTGCTATTAGAGCAGCCCAATATGGCGGTATTAAAAGGCGAAGGCGGTGAAACAGAACGCAACCCTGATATGGATTGCTTAGTACAAAGTGTACATCAGGCAAACTTGTCTGAAGAAGTTTGGCCAGCCCTCTTTGCTAGACGACATGTAAAACCAGAGCAACTAGAGCCAGAACAACTATTACAAGTATGGCAAGATACAAGGCAGGATGAATTTGCCGAAGCCAGCATTATTGGCACGACTGCCATTGCCTTAAAACTACTTGGTAAAGCAGAGTCCCAAGCAGATGCACAGCAATTAGCTACTGATTATTGGCATCGGCGCAATAAGGTGGCTTTTATGTTAACTAAGAACCTTTAACTTAAGTATCATGATAAAACTGCGGAATATCTTTTACTGCTGCCGTTTTCATATGCTCATATTTCAAACCTAACAAAGTACCGTCCTGGTCATCATACTCAAACCAAATAACCTTAACTTCACCAAATAAACGCAATTCATCAAATTTAAACCTAGCATGCATATCTTGCTGAATATCAATATGCTCAGGGAGGTATGCCATTAAACCATCGACAGATACATTACGTGCTTTAAATTCATAAACCTTACCAGATATTTTTATATGTCCTGGTGCATCCATACTTTTACGATACACTTCCCGTTTATTGAGAAACTTTTCGGTATCATAAGAAATATGTTTGAATTCAAGCCCAATTAAAACATGGTCATCATCCTTATCTACTCTGGTTACCCTTGCATCTCCTTCTAAGTTCAATTTTTCAATATAG
Source organism: Methyloprofundus sp. (assembly GCA_016592635.1). Classification (NCBI taxonomy): domain Bacteria; kingdom Pseudomonadati; phylum Pseudomonadota; class Gammaproteobacteria; order Methylococcales; family Methylococcaceae; genus Methyloprofundus; species Methyloprofundus sp. The sequence continues at coordinate 565,827 of AP023240.1, read as the reverse complement.
AAATCGATGACTTCAGAATGCTTAAGCAATGCAGCCAAATCATGCTGTCCAACAACAGTAGCTGGAAGATCAATAGCAGCCAACATGCCAGAAATAGATAAATCTCGTACTTGTATTTTATACTCAGTACCAGAAATAAAGATAAAACCTGAAAAAGAGGTTTTTTTATGGAAATTATGTCTAGAATCAGTCATGCTCTTTTATTATTAAGTTGTTAAGTAATGTGTATACATTTAACAAATTACCAATTTTTTTTCTGCTATATTCATCACAATTATACGCTTTTACAGAAAAATGCGCCTACAATACTTGCAAAAATTCACACTCAGCTTTGTCATATGCCTCTTAACCGTACTCCTATCGGCATGCACTGCCTCACAACCTAAAAATACCCAAAATATCTGTGAAATTTTTCGGGAAAAAGATGATTGGTATGACTACACCAAAAACTCTTATAAAAAATGGGGGGTTCCTATCCATGTGCAAATGGCCATTATGCGCCAAGAATCTAACTTTGTAGCCGATGCGCAGCCGCCACGCCCTGTGCTACTAGGCTTTATTCCCTGGTTTCGTAATAGTTCAGCCTATGGCTATCCACAAGCACAAGATGGCACATGGGACTGGTATTTAGATGAAGCAGGTGCTTGGTCAGCTGATCGTGATGATTTTGAAGATGCCAGTGATTTTGTCGGCTGGTATTGCCATAAAAGTCATACTACTTTAGGTATATCTAAGTGGGATACCCGCAAACTCTACTTTGCTTATCACGAAGGTCATGGTGGCTACAAACGTAAATCTCATTTTAAAAAACCTTGGCTCTTAAAAGTAGCCACTAAAGTTGATAAACGTGCCAAGATATATAATCAGCAATTAAAAGCCTGCAAAGCAGAATTTGAAAATTCCGGCTGGTTTTTTTGGTAAAATACTCGGCTTACAATTTTTAGGAGTTACCCATGGGTAAAACTCAACTCGTTATACTCTTCGTATCTATTTTCTTACTTATAGGACTATACATGTTTTCCAAAAACAACTCAGAAATGGCTGAAAAAAATAAAACAGAAGGTGCTGCTTTTTTGGCTGAAAATGCCAGCAAAGAAGGCATTATTTCCACGGACAGTGGCTTGCAGTATGAAATCATTACGGCTACTGAAGGCGATAAGCCTGCTGCAAGTAATAATGTCACCGTGCACTACAAAGGCACAACATTAGATGGAGATGAATTTGATAGTTCATACAGTCGCAATGCACCAGCAACCTTCCCGCTAAATCGTGTTATTGCTGGTTGGACCGAAGGCGTACAACTAATGTCAGTAGGCTCAAAATACCGTTTCTTTATTCCTTCGGAACTCGCTTATGGTGCACAAGGCGCCGGTGGCGCAATTGGCCCACATGCAACACTTATTTTTGAAGTTGAATTATTGAGTATTCAATAGCTATAGCTCAAGCTTTCCGCCATACAACTGCGCTAGAAAAGCTGTCGCATAAAAATCGACATGCTATATAACTAGCGCAGGACTTTTAATCATGCTCAAGGCGTAAATAAGCGTATAGCGAGCTACAAAAGTACTCCAACAACACAGAAACCACATGACTGACGTACCTTACATACCCACTGTGTCACTCCATTCCCCTTTAATTCAAAAGCACTTTGAAAAAAATCGTTCACTTTCAAACATTAAACACTAGGAGCAAGCCTCAAATACTCACAATATTTTTACTATCAAGGCAATCATTGCCCCTCTCAAAAAATTTTATTTACTTACCCAACATGCAAGGAAAATTTCTAATTTCCAGCTGCCCCCCCACTAAGTCCAGCATCTACCAATTATTAGCAATAAAATCTGAACACCCTCACAAAAGCAAAAGAGTATTATTGACAGATCTTCAAAAACAAACATCATAAAAACATACTATTTATGTTAGTATAGCACCCAGACTTAGGTATTTTTATATACCTAATATAGCTACCGTTTTTGTCCTGAAAGAATTTAAAGCGAGGCTATATTAAATAGTAAAGAAGCGCATTTACCGCCTCAAATGAAATTAAAAGGATCTCAGTGTATGAACACTCATTATATGAAGGCTTCAATATTCAGCGCACTTGTTAGCGCTTCTCTCACTGTCAATGCTGGAGTCGTTATATCCCCCAGCATTATCAATGGCCCCTCTGCTGCTGCTGGTAACGTTAATGGCCTAATCAACCAAAGCGGACTCTCTTCAACTTATATAAGTGGCATAACCGACTTCAATAGCTACCTAGCAACTAACCCGACTCATATTGATGTAGCAAGCAATATCTCTCGCGGCTATGCTTCTGTAACTCCATTTCCCGTTAATCTTGATCTTGATTTTGGACTATCCTACACAATCACTGATGCTGTTTTGTGGAATTGGAACTGGGCTACAACTGCAGGTACCGATCAATTTGAAGTTTTCTCTTCTATTGATGCAACATTTAGCACCCTAACAAGCCTAGGCACTTTCAACATGAACGAAGTGGCCAGTAATAACACTGCTGCCAACCATCAGTTATTTGACCTAACAGATATTAGCACTCAATATTTACGAGTTGCACTACAAAGTAACCATGGATTTTCAGGAGGTTCGAGTGGCGTAGGGTTAGTTGAGATGGCTTTTGGTGCTGAAGCTCCTACCACATCTGCCCCGACCCCAAGTGCCATTGCACTGTTAGGCTTAGGTATTGCCGGCTTACAAATTTCTCGCAAACGCCAAGCTATTACTGGCAAATAACCTTAGCCGCAAAAATAAATGTGTAGCGAGCTTTGCTCGCTATCTCATTATTGACAAAATATGGCAGCCAATAAAATTAGCGCCTGCTTTAAAATAATTAAGCAACCTTTAAACTACCTAATTAAAGCCCTCCTCCCCGGAAAGATTTCATCTCATCTGACACCCTTTGTTCAGTACACACAAGAAGCCAATACTACTTGAGTCTAATTTTCCTTTTAGCTACACCTGCTAAGCATAATTAATTTGGCTACATACCCAAGGATTTTTTTCATCGTCAAGACACATAAATAGACGTATAGCTGGCTACGCAACTTTTTATGCACCTGCGCTTCTCATACGACGATGAAACTAAAATTTTGAGTCATACTTTTGATATGTTATTAATATCCTCACCCCTTAGCTAACCCTCAATCAAAAGAAAATTAAAAAACAACACTACAAATCCAATCAATTATCAGATAAAATCCTGCATCAATGCTTTCTAAATTGCTAAGCACCCTACCTCACCTACCGTCTCTTTATCTAATAAGCCAAACTAACAACATATGACCGACTTTCGTTTTTTCGCGACCACTCCCAAAGCGATGGAAGATATCCTCGTTACTGAATTAAATCAACTCGGTGCTCAAAATGTAAAGCCTGCCTTAGCAGGTGCTTATTTTGATGGCTCCATCGAAACGGCGTATCGCGTCTGCCTTTGGTCACGTATTGCCAATCGTGTCTTCTTAAACTTAAGTAGCTTTACTGTCACTAGCCAAGAAGATTTATATGACGGCATTTATAAAATCAACTGGTTTGATCATATGAAGCCGGATGATACCTTTGCCGTTTCTTTTAATGCAAAAAACTCAAAAGCAATTAATAACACTCACTTTGGGGCCATCAAAGTAAAAGACGCCGTCGTCGATCAAATGCGCAAGAAATTCCATAAGCGCCCTGATATCGATACCAAGCACCCGAATATTCGCATCAATGTTTACCTAAACGGCGAACAAGCCAGCCTAAGCTTGGATTTATCGGGTGACAGCCTGCATAAACGCGGTTATCGCGACATTAGCATTACCGCACCGATGAAAGAAAACTTGGCTTGTGCCATTTTATATCGCTGCAACTGGCCTAAAATAGCAGCTGAAGGGGGTAGTTTAATAGACCCTATGTGTGGCTCTGGCACTATTCTAGTAGAAGCTGCAATGATTGCTGCTGACTATGCCCCAGGCTTGCAACATCAACACTTTGGCTTTCTACACTGGAAAAAGCACGATACTGCCCTGTGGCAATCACTCATTGACGAAGCCGAGCAACGCAAACAGGTCGGCCTAGAAAAAATGCCGACTATTGTTGGTTTTGACCAAAGTAGGCGTGCCATGAATTCAGCCTTGTTACATATCGACAATGCAGGTCTAGCTAATAAAATTCATGTGGAGTGTCGTGATATTAGTAACGCAACACCCGCTGATAGTTGGCAGCAAGGCATTATTGTCTGTAACCCACCCTATGGTGAACGCTTAGGCACTACTGAGGAAATGGAAATTCTATATCGCCAATTTGGTGATACCTTAAAAGCAGAATTCACAGGCTGGCAAGCCGCATTAATTATCAGTGATCCTGAGCTTGGCTTTCGCTTAGGTATCCGTTCACAAAAACCCATTACTCTATTTAATGGTGCTCTGGAATGTAAATTGCTACGCTTCAATATTGAAAGCAAAAACTTTTTTATCCCCAAAGCAAAAAACCAACAAGAACGTATTGAGCAAGCCATCAATACCACTGCCGAACTTGACCCAAGTGCAGAAATGTTTGCCAACCGCTTGCAAAAAAATAGCAAAAAAATTGCCAAGTGGTTAAAACGTCAAGATATACATTGCTATCGCATTTATGATGCAGACTTACCTGAATATGCCGTTGCTGTTGATGTCTATAAAGGCGAGCAAACTTGGATTAATGTACAAGAATATCAAGCCCCAAAAACTATCTCAACTGAAAAGGCTAACACGCGCTTAAGTGCTGCGATTAACGCTATTGCACAGCACTTTACCATTCCAAAGACCCAAGTTTTTGTCAAAGTACGCAGCAAACAAAAAGGCATTGATCAATACGAAAAACAAGCCAATCAAGGCCAGTTTGAAATTATCGAAGAACAAGGCGCGCGCTTTTATGTTAATTTTACCGACTACTTAGATACTGGCTTATTTTTAGATCATCGGCCAATACGCACTAGAATTCGGGAAGAAGCCAACAACAAACACTTTTTAAACTTATTTGCTTACACAGGCTCAGTTTCCGTACAAGCCGCTCTTGGCGGTGCTAGTTCGACGACAACTGTAGATATGTCTAATACTTATCTAGATTGGGCTCAACGTAATATGGCGCTTAATAAAACGCAGAGTGATAACCAATTTATTCGTGCCGATTGCACGGAATGGTTAGAAAATGCAGCTAAACAACATAATATTGCTAAACAATATGATCTCATTTTTCTAGACCCGCCGACCTTTTCTAACTCAAAACGCATGGAAGATAATTTTTCCATTCAAGATGACCATGTCGCCTTAATTAGTAATGCTGCCAAACTATTGAGTGCTGATGGCACCCTGTATTTCTCGACCAACTTTCGTCGTTTTAAATTAGATAGCGAAGCTTTGGCAGATTTAAAAATCAAAGATATTACTGCACAAACCATTCCTGATGACTTCTCCAGAACCCCTAGAATTCATTATTGCTGGAAAATAACACGCTAATGCAAACGGTTAAAATCATCGTTCAAGGGCGAGTACAAGGCGTTTACTTTCGTGCCTATACTCGCAAAACCGCCCTGAAATTATCTATTACAGGCACGGTAAAAAACCGTAGCGATGGCCATGTTGAGATCATCGCAACCGCTAATACAATGGCTATGGAAGATTTTATAAAATGGTGTCATAAAGGGCCTTTGCTGGCTAAAGTAACTGATGTTAGCATTAGCCCACTCACGACAGTTGAGTCTTTTAATAGCTTTGATATTATTGACTAATGCATTTCTCATACAAACGTAGCCCGCATGCAAGCTGCGGAATACGAACGCACTGTCAAAACAAGCTTTAACCTCACAAAAAACGCCTGCAATTAACCCTCAAGAAATACCCACAACTGCCGATACTTAATTCATACCACATTACGGAGTGACGACAGTGAACATTAACTATATAAAACAGCTTGGCATATTTGTACTAATGATCAGTACTCTTATCGCTTGCGGCTCCAAACAAGTCACAAAAATTGAAGTTCCCCCCATTAAAATACTGACCGCAATGGGTTATGGCACTTCTGACATATTCAGCAATTATTCCCCCGAACAACGCCGTTTAATGAGTATGCGCGCCTCAAAAATGGATGCTTACCGCAACCTTGCCGAACAAATTTATGGCGTACGTATTCATGGGCATACTACCGTTTCAGACATGGTGGTCACTAACGATAGCTACCGCACTTATATCGATGCATTTCTGAAAGGTGCACGTGTAAAAAGTATTACTGCCATTAATGCCAGTACCTATGAAACCGTATTGGAAGTAACCTTAACACCTAAATTCTTTACTTGCTTAAGTGGTACCGCCGCAATACATAGCCAATGCTTCAGCAATAACCAACACAGTAATGACAGTAGTCAGACATTACCACAAGTCAATATCGCCAGCTTAAGCAATTATAGCTGCACCACTATGGACTGCTATAACGCACCTAGCGTTTCTGGCTTTTACAATAAAGAATTCTAAAAAGGAATACATCTCATGAAAACCAAGCTAAAATTATTATTCGCAATAATATTGCTCAATACAGTAATGGCATGTAGCTCAAATGGGGATGCAAAACGCGGCTTCATCAGCTGGGGATACACTGTTGGCGACCCAGTTCTCTATGAAGCAGGACATACTGGCAACTTTCATCCCTATGCATCACCTTATGGGCAAGGGCACCATATTATTTATGAAGGAGAAGGGGCGGTGGCACCGTAGAGTCGGACAACATGAATATTAAGCATTCATCCTCCGTATTCCGTAAGTTGCATATAGACTAAAAATCATGATTTAGCAAAGAACCTCATTGCTCTACGCAACTCCATTCACAACGGGTTCTAATATATTTACCAAAAAGGCGCACTACTTATGCCCAAGCTAAAACGACATTCCATATTAATAGCACTATTAATAGCTTTATCAGCTTGTAGTAATGCCCAAAAAATAGACAGTACCGTGGTTGTACAAAATATCACTGTCGAAGGCCAAGCCGCTATAAAAAATGGCACAAAGTTACTCGCCAGAAAAATGGCCATTCGTGATGCCATTCGCCAAGCCTCTTTACAAAACAATAGCCAAATCTCCAGTCGTACCGTTATGCGGCAAAATAGCATTGCACTAGACGCCGTCACCTTAAGAACTACCGCCCTTATTAACAATACCCAAGTCATTGATGAATGGGTCGAAGCAGGTATTTATCATGTGCGCGCTATTGTGCATTTAACATCAGGTAAGATGTGCACCCCACAATACCGTAAACGCATTGCTGCCACTGCATTCCCTATGGTACAACCAAGTCATGCCAGCACGCTGGAAACTGATGACCTCGTCTCAGGTATTCCTAGAGAAATCACCAATATTTTAACCGAGTCAGGCGCATATCTGGGTATTAATCAAACCCAAACAGTATTGTATGCTGACCCAAACTTGGCACCGCAACTGATAGGTGCGCACCCTTATGATATTGCCAACAACATGACCTTGGCCCAAAAAAGTCATGTACAGTTTGTACTCTCAGGGGTCATAAGAGATCTAGAATCTTCCACTGCACAATATAATCGTGGCTCTGGGGTAGTGGCTTGGTTTAAATCATTCAACCGCTATTACTTTCTTGACCGCAGCATCACTATTGACATCTATGTACATGATGGCTACAGCGGCGCTTTACTGTTCCAACACCGCTATAAAGACCAAGCCTCTGGCAATATTTTGATTCCAGAGCATGTTATGGTGGGTAGTGAACAATTTCGTGATACCGATACAGGCAACAAGATTACTAAAATAATTAATCACGCAGTGCATGATATTCAGCAGTCATTAAATTGTTACCCGTTTTATACCCGCATAGTGGATATAAAAGATAATCAGGTCTTTATAGATGCAGGCACTCAAGAGCGTTTAAATATTGGCGATCAACTTGTTGTTTACAGCAGCTTAGGGACAATCAATCAGCTGGATAGTGAACAAGAAGTACTTGGCCACTATAAAAAACCCACTGGCGTACTAACTATTACCGAAGTCACCCCGCTATTTTCTGTCGGTGAGCTTGAGGCTCCTCCGCATATGCTTGGCATCAAAATAGGTGACTGGGTTAAGTCGTGGTAAAGCTTATCCTTAGGAATGTGCACGTTCCTTAATTCACTTGCACACTATAACTTTTAGGGTCTGTATAACAGGTTTGTTCAAAACAATTTGCAACCACCACCGTATAATCCCCTACTGGCAAATTCAGAGTAAATGCCTCATCATTAGCCGCTATTAACAATTTATTCGCATCATACACAGCAATATAAAAGGCCATATTTGCAAATTGGCTACTCCCCGAAAAGGTAACTTGCCCAGTCAATGCTACTGTATAACTATCTTTATCATTCACATCAGATAAACTACCTTGCATGGCTAAGCCATTTTTCTGGTCACCTGGCTCCAAAGGAGCGGTAATATCAATAATATTTTTATAATCAATAAAAACATCATACTGAACACTGCCTACCTCCCCTGAAACATATTGGAGATTATCAACACTCACCGTATACCAAGTATCATACTGCCAATTATCAACAGTCCAACTTAAGTTATTCGGCACACCTGAACCTTTAGTATCTAAGTTAATATTGCTAATGCTCATTGCTTGCCCGGTATCTTTTTGCTTAACCGTTAGCCTCGCTGCAGTAAAATAATCATGCTGATTAGCCCAAAAAGAGACTTTATCCTCAATAATAGTTAAATTCCATGGCGTGGTACGCTGCTGAGTTTTGTCAGAAAAAAAGAGGTAAGGGTAACGCAAATAAGGGAAAGCAATAAAATCTGGTATGTCAGCAGGATCAAGAGTTACATCTTGTGAAAAATCTAATACCTTACTAGCAGAAGCACCAAATACTTGCCCATAACTGGAAAAACTCATGAAAGGATTTAATAACGCACGCCGATGCCCTACACCAGCCACTGCGGACAAGTTAAACGCATCATCCACCAAACCAATTAAATCATCAGCAGGGTCACTATTTTTACCCCCTAAATGTAAGTTACTACTCTGGCTACCATCAAAACCAATTTGGCTATAACATGCAACACTGCTCGCAGGCGTATGTGATAAGGTATTATTTGCACGCTGAATTAAGGCAGCCTGTTGCACTGCATCACTAGCACTCAAATCATAAGTTACCGCCGTGACTGCATGTAATTTACGCGTCTGGTTTAAAGCAGCCAAATATCTTTCTTGCGCCCTCTCACTCGATTCACCCGCAATACAGCTAGCAACGTCTGGCAGTTGTGCATATAAAAAATCATTATCAGTAAAAATTGCATCATTAATATCAGCAGCAACTGCTCGCCAATATTCACGATACTCCAAGCCTCGGTCTTGTATTTGAAAAAAGGCAATATTAGAATAATCACTATGCTGAAGGTTCGCATCATAAGCTTGTATCGCTACATAAGCAGCCACTCCCTGCGGAAGCTCAAACTCAAGCTCAGTTGTAGTCTGCATATCAATATCCAGAATAGCACCTAGGCCTTGAAACGGGTAAGTCGTATAAAACAAACGGTACCCTACAGCACCCTCTACGATTGACCAATTCAACCTAAGTTGCAAACCTTCACTATGAACCTGTAGTACAGGCGCACTAGGTTCTGCTCGAACATTAAACGCAACTAACAATAAAAGAATAAATAAGCGTATTGTATACATCAATTTTCCTTTAATATTGCAAAATAAAATAGGAGTGGCCTAAGCCTCCCCCTCCTCAACCATGTTGCAGCAACGGATCCAAGCCCTTTTTCAAATCTAGGGCACGTAATTCATCAAAACCACCAATATGCTGCTCACCAATATAAATTTGCGGCACAGTTCGCCGCCGAGTTTTTTGTACCATTTCTTCACGCAAACCAGGTGTAGTATCAACATTCAGCTCGGTATAAACTGCCCCCTTCGCAGCCAACAGGCGCTTTGCCATAGTGCAATAAGGGCATAAGTTACTGGTATAAATAATTATTTCAGGCATATTTTCTAGTACAATTTATAAATTAGCAAATAATTATACTGTACTCTTCTTCCAAATATAACAATAATATCATCACCGATACCACTATATTTGCGGAAAATGTTAAAATAACAACAATGCCCTGCTACTTGTCACTGACACTAAAATTAAGTAGACCAAAGCACTGCACCCAAAGCAAACATTTCCTTAATTTATCGAGTCAGCTTGTACACCATAACAATGTACGTATTATAAAGTATCCTCGTTCAAATACCGTGAGTATCTACACAAACCTATGAAGTATTCTTTAAATAGACTTATTCTGATCGACTCCTATAAAGAAGGCGAACTGCAAGAAGTACGTTTAGACGGCCATACTAATCTAAATGGCGTGAATGGTGCAGGCAAAACCACTCTGCTACGTTTAATACCTTTATTTTATGGTGAACGCCCTGGTCGTTTAGTTCCCAAAAGCCGAGTAACCGATAGTTTTGTCAAACACTATTTACCGCGTGAATCTTCCTATATTATTTTTGAATATCAACGGGTCGAGCAAGTCTGCATGGTGGCTATTTATGCCTCACCAAATGACGAAGGTTTATGCTATCGCTTTATCGACAAAGCCTTTAGCCCCGAAGATTTTATTGAACAACATGCCGATGGCGATAATTACCCAGTATCTTGCCGAAATTTAAAAGCGCACCTCGTTAAACGGCAGATACAATGCAGTAACCAAGTCACCGCCTGTAGTGATTACCGTACCATCATCCAAAACTTGCCGCATAATAAAGGCCAAGAAATGCGCCAGCTGATTGCACGTTATAGTTTTTGCCAAGGCAGTTCTGGTAAACGTTTAAAAGATATCGAAAAAATTATTACCGGTATGTTTATGCGTTCTACCGACTTTGCCGATTTGCGTGAAATGCTGGTCAATTGCATAGATGAAAGTCGTGAAAGTATTTCTTTAGAACTACAAATGGAAACCTTGGACAGCTGGTATAAAGAATATCGAGCCTACCAACAAGTCGAACTGGAAAGACCGAAAATTGAATTATTAAACCAACTCGAAAATGAGTTACTGCAAACCGAACAAGGTTTGGGCGAGTTACAAGCACGGCTAAACAAACTACTGGAACAAAGCGAACACACCCTGCAAACACAACAACAAGCAGGATCAGCTTGCTACGAGCAATTAGAAAGTCTGCAAAAAGACTGGGAACAGCAAGAGCTACAATTGAAATCAGCACTGGCCACCACCAAAGCCGATTTGGAGCAAGCACAACGGCAATGCAAACTATTAGAAAAAGAACGCCTGGACTGGGATGCACAAGCCATTGCCAACAAACAACAGCTATATGCTAATTTAGAACAGATCAAAACCACACTGAAATCAGAACGCGATAACTTGGCACAGCTAATGGCTGATGTGCAAGATATTGAAGCAGAATTTCGGCGCTTGCATGCTGAAAAAGAACAGTATTTCGAGAGCCAAATTCACCACCTTGCCTTAGCCAAACAACAGGCCAAACAGCAATTTTCTGAGCAACAAGCGCAAGCAACTGCTGAGTTTAACGGGCGTAAGGATAGCTTACGTGAGCTTAGCGAAGTACAGCAGGAGCAAAACCGGCAACTGACGCTACAACTAAGCGAACAACTCGGTGCCAGCAACAGCCAAATTGCGCAAGTACAAGCCGATCCCATTTTATTAGAAGACCGGGAAACAAAACTAGAATTACATGCTAGCTTTTTATTACAGCATCAAGCCGCAGAAGCCAATGAACAAACCGTAAAAGAAGCAGTACAAACACATAAGGCCGATGTTGAGCGTATATTCCAACTAAAACGCCAACGCGCCGAAGATAAACAGGCGTTATTAGCACAACAAGAACACTTAGCCTTACAAATCAATGCGGATGCGGCCACCTTATTAGGTTTCTTTCGTGAATATAAACCAGATTGGGGCACCCATATTGCCAAAGTCATTAAACCGGAACTATTACTACGCGAAGATTTAGAGCCTGAATTATTAGCGGAACAATCTGGCTTATACGGTGTTGCCCTACAATTAACAGAAGTCGACGCAGATAATACCGTCGATGAGAGCAAGTTAAGACAAACAGCACAAAATTTACAAGAGCAAATCGAACAAGTCAGCAATACCGAAAAAGAGCTAGCCAGCGAATTACAACAGCTCAGCAAAGCCGATACTGGCTTGCAAAAACAAGTTAAGCAAGCGGCCTTAGCCAAAGGGCAGTTCAGTAAACAACTGGAAACCTTAAAGGAAGAGCTAGAATCCCTAAAACAACAAATTGCACGTAGCAAAAAAGAACGTGCCGCGCATTTACAGCAGCAGCGCATGAGCATTAATGCGCAAATCCAGAGCAACAACACCCAGCTAGCAAAATTAAAACAACAACTTGCCACTGATACGGAAGCTATCGCAGACAGGCTAAGTGAAAAAATAGCGCAAGCCCACAGCCAAGCCACGCAGGCAGAGACCCAAGCTGATAGTGATATCACGCGCTTAACCACACAAAAAGCCAATGAATTAGCCAAATTAAAACAACAACGCCTGCAAAGCATGCACGAGCGTAAAATCGATACGACCACCTTAACGGCATTAGAACATAAAGTACAAAGCCTAAGTAACGAACAATCCGAGGCTGAAAATGCCGAGCAAATAGTCCACCAATACCAACGCTGGCTAGACAGCGACTGGGTACGTTACGATGGTTTGCACAAGGCCATCAATAGCCATCAAAGTGAATTGCAACAGCAACAACAGCAATACGACATACTATTAACGCGCTATCAACAAGAACGCATTGCCCAAGAAGAGCAATTAACCCAATTGAAAACCAGCATCAAAAAATACGACAAGGAAATCACCACTTTAAAAAAAGTACTGGAAGATTTAAGCAGTTACCCTAAAAAAGTTCCTGAAACCATCAGCTTTGACAGTTCGCATCGCTTGCCCTTATTACAAGGTCATTATCAAATTCTCAGTGCCAAACATAAAACCCAACGCAAAGAATTGGCCGATTTAGTACGTCATTTGAAACGAGTATTATCAGCCATTCCAGATACCCGACCACACAGCTATTATGCCGCTATCAATACCGAACTAGGCGTAGATAGTGATGATCTGCAGTGGGTAGCTGCCCTGCAAGAATGGTTTACTTTAAGTGCGGATGATACCCGCCGTTGGCTGGTGATGCAGGCACAAACCTTTGGCAGTGCCATTCGCAATTACCAACAAGCGTTACAACGCTTTGACCGTGGCATTGATTCCTTATCCAGACGCTTGGCTTCCCATATCGACCAAAACATCCGCTTTGAAAAAATTGAAAGCATTCAAGGTCGGTTAAGCTCAAAAGTCAAAACCTTAGGCTACTGGGAACAAATTGTTAAATTTACCGAACATTACGATGAATGGAACCGCAATACTGAGGGCCAGTTGCCTGCTGATGATTTTGCTGAGATTGTGCGCCGAGTTGCCGATCAATTACAGAGTAAAAATAAAATCGAAATGAAACTGGTTAATCTCTTGGAACTGGAAATTATCGTTACCGAAAATGGCCGTAGTAAAAAAGCCACTCGCGCCGAAGAGCTACGCCAAATATCCAGCCACGGCCTATCTTATTTGATTCTCTGTGTATTCTTTATTGCCTTAATCAATATGATTCGCAAAGACCAAGAAATCAGTTTTATCTGGCCAATGGATGAGCTCAAAGAACTACACCAACTTAATATCGAATTGTTAATTGATATTTTGACTAAAAATAACATCACCCTGCTCTCTGCTTTTCCCGACCCAGACCCAGAAATCTTATGCCTGTTTAAAAATCGCTATCAAGTACATGGTTTTCGCGAACTGATTGAAATGCAAGTCGATACAGATTATATGGCAAGCCTAGATGTTTTAGATTATGACGTAGAACTACCCAGCACAGCAACAAACGAGGAGCCAACTGATGTTTGAGTCGCTGGTAAAACGTTTATTACAAGGTGATTTTATCTGTGAAGTCAGTGATGATGCTGGCTTTATTTATTTACAAAATCAGGAAAATTATTTTCAAATTGAAGATTATCTGCGCCGTTTAAATTACCGCTTGGCAAGCACCCAAAATAAACTTGCCTATTACGCCGCCTATATAGAAATAACCAGTAGTGCCCGCACTGATATACGCAAGACTTTCCAACAATTTCGCCTCGAACTACACCCAGTGGTGGAATGGCTGGATATGATGATGGCTTGCTTAAAACAAGATACCAGTTTATCTCCAGGGGACACCTTAACTTTATCCAATTTATTGCAGGTCATGGAAAACAACCAAGCCTTGGCAGATCGCCTGCAAGCTTTGGCCAAATTTAAAGACTTTACCAGCGGCGAAGATTCCACTAAAGGTCGCTTAGAAAAGCTGCTCAGCACTTTAAACAAATGGGGCTATTTACAACTCGCCAACCGCGATACCCTCATTTATCAAGTGACTGGTAAACTGGATTATTTTTATCAATCCTTACAGTTTATTCAAGAGCATGAAGAAATTCCCATAGAACAAGAGGAAGCGGATGCCCAACAAAGGAGCCTGTTTTGAGCCAAGAATTGGGGCTAGATCGGCTACTAAAAGCTTTGGCAACACACAGTGACTTAATTGCGCAAGCCTATTACCAAGGCGTGGTTTACAAAACCAACAAAAACCACCGCGCGCTGAACCAATTAAAACAACTCAAGATTTTAGTCAAACACAGTGTTGATGGCTATCGTATTTCGGGGCGTTTAGGCCAATTTGTTGACAGCGCTTTAAGCAGTGATCGTTTACGCCGTTTAGATACTGACTTAGCCAGCTGGGTTGACACCTTAGAGCAGCAAATTCTTTTGTATCAAGATGCCTGGGATGAAAACCGGGTAGCCGATTGGGATAATTACAGTGCTGAGATCGAGCGTTTGGTATTTGATTTATCGGATAATTTAGAAGAAAACACCAGCTATTTATTAATGCTGATTAATAGCCGCTTTGCCAATGTGCGTACTTTAACGGAAAAGAAAAAACAAAACGTTTTTTATATTTCGCGCGTGGAAAGGCTCGTTGATGCCATCAGTGCCTTGCAGCCTGAATATCTATTGGAAATGGTCGATGAACACCCTGCCCTGTATGAGTTGATTGAACAACAATTAATTCGGCTATTGCCTGTTTACCAGCAACGCTTACAAGATATTTTAGATAAGTTAAAAACTTTCTTGTTTGAACTGCGCCAAATTGAAGCACGTGCACAATTAGTACAAGGCTTTGCTTTTTTCTTACGGCAAAACCCTGTCTATGAAACCCAAGATTGGTCCGAGCAAGAAATTATTCCCGAGCAATGGAATCAAATCAAGCCCTTACAATTATCAGCTGCTGCCGACACTCTGGACTATAGCATTAACGATGATCTGGTTAGCATCACCAAAAAACTGCGCCTAGACAGTGATACCCTACTAGCCAAAAAACGTAAGCGTAAGATTAATAAAGTCGAACAGGTTGAGCGCGCCATACAAGTAATGGAATTACCCATGTATCGCAAATGGCTTAGACAATATTTTTCTTTACTAGAGCAACAAGCTGGCACCGCCATTTCAGCAGTCAGTTTTCAACAGAGACATGTACAAGATATTGAACCTGAACTTTGGCTGGGCTGTGTTTTAAATGAATGGCTCAGGCAACAGCAACGCCACACACAAATTAAAATGGAATTTATTGAATATGCCAGTCACAGTGCGTTTACTGGCAATAAAAAAGTAAAGGATATCGTATTAAGTTGGCGTACCGATGCCCAAATAAGTAAACCCGCGCAATGGACACGCGTGAGCCAAACAATCACCAGTTCGTAGGGTGGGTAGATCATCTTTTCGTGCAACTCACCAAGGCAACACACCAAAAGTTAAGGAACAACATTGCAATTAAATAAATCCATAATACATATGGTAGAAACTGCCTTTAAAAAACAACTGCCATTATTGGTACCACTCAATAAAAGCTGGCACTTTCTCCAGCAAGAATACAATATTGGCACTCTACAAGGCACTAAATTAAAACTATCCTCCTCCGACAAAGCTAAGCTAATTGCAATCATCAAATTGGAAACAGGGCTTGATTTATACAGCACTTCAGTCAAACAACTTTCCCAAGCACACCGCGAACAAGCCCTTGCCATCACCTATAATGAAAAATGGGCTGGTAAAGCAGTAAAAACACAGCGACTCGCACTAAAAACACTACCTGACAAAATCTTACTACTCAACCAGAAACAATATGCGTTACCTACCAGCGGCCATATCGATTTAAGCCTAGAACAATTAACCAGCATCGAGCATAACTGTATCTTAATCGTCGAAAACTACCGTTGTTTTGACCAAATTCACCGCATAGCAATACATTTACCTCAGCAATATACAAATCCTTTAGTCCTTTATCGTGGTGATGATGATTACAGTGAACGTACGCTGAGAAAGTTACTGGATAAATTTACCTTGCCTGTGATTGCTATGTTTGATATTGATTTGCATAGCTTATTAATGGCAATGTCATTTACTAGGGCTGTTGGTTTAATGTGCATGAGTTTGGGCGAATTGGAAAATTTGTTAGTGACTAAAGGTAATGCTGGCTTGTATGCTAAACAATTACCTGCTTGTCAGGTGGCTTTGAATAATACTGAAGAGCCTATTATTAGGTGCCTGTGGCGGCTGTTACAATATAACCAGAAAGTTTGGGTGCAGGAGCATGATTTAAATGGAGAGTATATGTTGAGGTTTATGGAATTTGGAGATTGATTGTTATCAAGTTAGCTCTATTAAGCAAGGTGAGGCTAGCTTTTCCATTTAATATTACACCCTATACTCGGAATTTGCTCCTGAGTAACTGGCTTGCCTGCCAACAAAGCATCTAACGCACCACGTAGCTCTGCCCCCGTCAAAGGCATATCATTTTTAGGTGTTGCAGCATCTAAACGACCACGGTAAACGCAAGCCATACCTCGATCAAATACGTAAAAATCTGGCGTACAAGCTGCTAAATAGGCTTTAGCTACTTCCTGAGTCTCATCATATAAATAAGCAGCAAACGGATTACTCCACTCGTTCATCAATGTTTGCATCTTATCTGGTGCATCTTGAGGATAATTGACAGCATCATTGGCGCTCACCGCAATGGTATTAATACCCTTTGCAGCATATTGATTAGCAATAGCAATTAGCTGTTCTTTAATATGGATAACATAAGGGCAATGATTACAAATAAACATGACAATAGTACCCTGCTCTCCTTGCAATTCAGTCAGTTTTTTATGCTTACCCGATATGGTATCGGGTAAATTGAAATCAGGAGCGATTGTGCCCAAAGGCATCATATTAGATGGGGTTGCTGCCATAATAATCCTCAGTAATTTTATACTTCGCGCGGCCACGGCTGTGGCTTTCTAGCGGTCGATTTTTGTCGATAGACTGCGTTACTGAAATGGTTGCGTAGCCTGCTATGCGCCCTTTTCAGTGCCTTGCTATCAACAAAAATCAACTCGCTATAAATTCCACATCCATAACCACGCGAAGTATAGTTAATAAATAATAACCTAGTAAAAAACTCAACTTTATGTGACATTGTCACTGATAATAAATTCACCATACTCTAATATAGTCACCAAGCCGTTGTTGTTATGACAACTTTTTCAGCGCTCTGCGCACTTTTTTACTCACAAGGTGATTTATGATTGATTTTTTCTTAGGTATTTTTTCTACTATGTTTCAAATGAATATGCGCGATCATCACGATATGCCATTTGCCATGCCGCTGATGATGGCTTGTTTAGTCGGTGGTCTGATTGGTTTTATTATCGTCAAATTTGTTGTTAAAGAACAAAGAGATGATGCGATCCAAGCTGAAACAAACTCAACGCATTAATACTTGGCAGCTACTTTATGTAGTGCCTCAATGTCCAACAAGGTGATGGTGCCTCTTTGTAAGGCAACCCAACCATAAGCTTCAAAACGCTTTAAATGTCTAGAGACTACTTCACGAGCTGAGCCCAATTTTGTGGCCAGCTCTTGGTGGGTAAGCGCAATTAGCTCTTGCTCTTCTGTAATTAATGCCTTAGCTAAGCGAGTATCAATTGCACTAAAAGTAACATCTTCCAATAATGAAATAACACCTGATAGACGTGCGGAAAAATTCTTAAAGACAAATTCACGGAAAAATGCAGATTGCTCCATGCAACGATAAAAAGCATGTGCAGACACTGCAAAAGCAAGTACTTTACTCTCGGTAATGCCCTCGGCAGGATAGTTATCACCACTGAGCAAGCAAGATGTCGTTAATACACAAGATTGTCCAGGCTGCACACGATAGAGCAACATTTCCCGGCCACTTTCAGAAATAATCTGTGTTTTGACACTGCCTTCCAATACTAGTAAATACTGTTCGCAAGTGGCTCCAGGGTAAAACACTTGTTGCCCTGCCGGTAATTCAACTAATTTAGCCGATGCCATTAAGCTATTAAGTCCTGCCTCAGCTGCTTTAACCATACCAGGAAAATTAGTTTCCCATAATGCTTGTAAGTTTACTGATTCCATAAACAGGCTCCACTTGATTTTTCCAACATCGCCAAGGTTTTCTGGTGCTCTGCAAGCTCCAAATCAGTACATTGAATTATTTTTAATGACGCTCTATCACTGCTTATTTTTTGCACTACTTCCTGAATGAATTCATCACTCACCGCATCATCGTCCTCTAGCAATGAAAGCTGCTCGCCAGTCATTAACAAATAGACTTCAGATAAAATCTCGGCATCAAGTAAAGCACCATGCAGGTCTCGATGACTATTATCTATGCCGTAACGCTTACATAAAGCATCCAAACTATTACGTTGCCCCGGATGTTTTTTACGTGCATAAACTAGGCTATCAAATACAGTACACATATCTGTAGTACGCTTAGCTGCAGGCTTAAGTCGAGCAAATTCAGAATCCATAAACCCCACATCAAACGGCGCATTATGGATAACAAGCTCAGCACCCTGAATAAAGTCTACAAAATCTTGGGCAATATCTTTGAATAAAGGCTTATCTTGTAAAAACTCATTGGTTATCCCATGCACTTCCATTGCACCCTCATCAACCAAGCGCTCAGGACTAATGTACATATGAAACTGTCGATCGGTTAAGCGCCGATTGACCAATTCCACACAGCCAATTTCAATGATGCGATGTCCTTCTTTGTGATTTAAGCCCGTTGTTTCAGTATCTAAGACTACTTGCCTGATTGTTTGCTTATTCATAGGAATCCGTTATATCCAGAAAACTCATTTATTATTATTTTTATGCAGTTTTAATAAGGTAGTTAGTTAGAGCAATACTCACAACTAAATACAAACCAAAATACCTTAAATTTCATATCATTATAAACTAGAAAGTTAGTGGCATTCATTAAAACATAGGTTTGAGCTACTACCTAATGCTTGTTATCCTTCATGAGCCAATTTCTCTAGTAAGTGACAGATGGCGCACCTGTAACTAAATCTTATAACATCATAAAAGACAAGCCTCTACTGATTAAATTCTAAATGCTTTTTATTAAGGCTTAAACATGTAAAATATGCCGAATTATGGAAAATATACAAAACGGCATTAGCCCCTATACGGTTAACTTACCTCGATACGCATTAAAGCAAATGATCAGCGTGGTAAGCAATTTACAATCCCTGAGTGAGAGCCCCGATTACTACACATCATTATTAACAGAGCTTCCCGCTAATGCACAAGTTAATGCCAAGCATTACTCAGTCTTAATGGGCTATGACTTTCATATTACTGCCGAACAACAAGTTAAATTGATAGAGGTCAATACCAATGCTGGCGGCTTATGGTTTGCTTGTCAAAGTTATGATGCCAACGCGCAACAGCTCCCTGTCAAAATAGCGGATAAATTATTAGCGACCTTTATTCAGGAATTCCAACTTTTCAGTCAAAATAAGAGCGCAAAACCTAAATTAATTGCCATAGTCGATAGCAATCCCAAAGAACAGTTTCTTTACCCAGAAATGCAACAGATTGCACAGCTATTTACGCAAGCAGGTATTAAAGCGGTTATTATCGACCCAAGTGAAATTGAGCACCAAAAACAAGGTTTATACCACCAAAACCAACGTATTGACTTAATTTACAATCGCCATTGTGATTTTTATTTAAACACTCCTGAAATGCAACATATTGCAGCAGCATGGCAGCAACAATCTGTTTGCTTAACACCTAACCCTTGTATTTATGGACTATTAGCTGATAAACAACGCATGGTCAACTGGACGCAATCAGAAATATTACAGGATATATTAGCACCCAAAGTAGCCCTAGATTTACAAAAAGCAATTCCCAATACATTTAACTTACATACGTTCAATCCGGAACATTTATGGTCTGAACGCAAAAAATGGGTCTTTAAACCCACAACAAGCTATGCCAGCCGTGGCGTTTATATCGGCAATAAACTAACCAAAAGTAAATTAAGCTCCTTTGATTCGCAAACGACTTTGGTACAACAATTCATCAAACCTTCGGTCACACTCACAACTGATGCCAAGAAATTTAAAACTGATTTCCGGTTATTTGTTTATCGAGACACAATCCTTGCTGTTTGCGCTAGAATTTACCAAGGACAGGTCACCAACTTACGCACCCCTCATGGCGGTTTCAGCAAAATAAAACTAATATAGACATGCATTTATCGTTCAAACTATTTATTCTCGTGCCCGTACTTTTAGCGAGCGCTTGCACTGCAACTCTCCCAAATATGAAAGCAACCGAAATTATTCAAAGTCAAAACGATGACCGTCAATACCAAGCTTTTACGCTCGATAATCAATTAAAAGTACTGATTATTTCTGACCCCGATACCAAAAAAGCAGCCGCATCATTAGATGTCTTTATTGGTAGTGCCAGTGATCCTGAGGATCGTGCCGGTTTAGCGCATTTTCTGGAGCATATGCTGTTTTTAGGTACCGAAAAATATCCTGATCCTGATGAATATCAGGCTTTTAGTGCGCAGCATGGTGGCTCTAGAAATGCATTTACTGCCAAGGAGCATACCAATTATTTTTTTGATATTGAAAATGCCTCACTAGAGCCCATGCTAGATCGTTTTAGCCAGTTCTTTACAGCACCATTGTTTAACCCCGAATTTGTCGAACGAGAAAAAAATGCAGTCAATTCAGAATATTTAGGCAAAATAAAAACAGAAAGTCGCCGTTTTCACGCGGCCATTCAACAAGCCTTTAACCCTGCCAGTCCTTATGCAAAATTCAGTGTCGGTAGTTTAGACACGCTGGCTGATCGGGACAACAAGTTAGTTCGCGATGATTTATTAAATTTTTACCAACAACATTATTCGGCAAATTTAATGAGCCTGGTAGTACTTGCCAATGAGCCCTTGCTGGTTTTGAAAAAATGGGTTACCGAGAAATTTTCTGCCATTCCGAATAAATACGCACAAAAGCATGTGTTTAGCGAACCAATGCTATCGGCAGCACAACAGGCACATAGAATCGATATTAAATCACTACAGGAAAAACGTGAGTTAAGCCTTATTTTCTCATTACCTGAAACACAGTCGTTGTATCTTGCCAAACCGGCCGCCTACTTTCAATCATTACTAGGCCATGAAGGTGAAGGGAGTATTCTGGCATTATTAAAAGCCAAAGGCTGGGCAGATGAACTGAGTGCATCCTCAGGCTTTAGCAATAATGCCCAAGAATCCAGCCTTTATTTAGGCATCAACCTGACCGAAAAGGGTTTGCAGCATGTCGATGATGTGGTTGATATCGTGTTTCAATATATCCGTATTTTGCAAAATAGTGAGGTACAGGAGTGGCTATTTCGCGAACAACAACAAATGGCGCAATTACAATTTCGCTATCAGGAAAAACATAATGCCAGTAGCACGGTCACTGGCTTAGCGCGTAATTTGCAATATTATGCTACCGCAGATGTGTTGCGTGCACCCTATGTTATCGAGCAATACAAACCGGATCTTATTCAGCAATTGATCAAACAGTTAACGCCGGATCGCGTGTTGCTTGCACTGAATACTAAAGAGGCTCATACCAATAAAACCGAAGCAAATTATCAGGTAGATTATGGCATTACCAAAATCTCTCCCGAATTAATCCGGCGTTGGTCCAGCTCAAGCATTAGCCCTGAATTGAAGTTACCGACACCTAACCCCTTTATTCCTACCCAGCTTGCTTTAAAAACTGACCATAAAGCACAAAAGCACCCCGAACTAATCACCCAAGCCGAGAATATCAGCTTATGGCACCAGCTTGATACCAGTTTCAAGGTGCCACGCAGTAATCTGTTTATCGCCTTGCACTCCCCGATTGCCAATAGTTCTCCTCGCAACAGCATCTTGACTTCCTTATTTGCCGGCATGTTGAAAAAGCAGCTCAATAGCTATGCCTACCCTGCGCGCTTAGCTGGTTTGAATTATTCCATTTACCCTACCGAACGTGGTTTATCAATTTCCTTATCAGGTTACGATCAACAACAGCCCGTGTTATTAGAACGCATTATCTCTGCCATTAAGGCACCTGAAATAACTGCAGATCGTTTTGCCATTTTAAAGGATCGTTATCAGCAAAAATTAAACAATGCCCAAAAGCAGCAGCCTTTTCAGCAAGTATTGGCAGAACTTAAACGCTCGTTAGTTGAACGTCATTGGACTAATGAGCAAAAATTAACCGCGCTAGCAACTATCACTCAGCAAGATTTAGCAACACATGCTAAAAATTTATTACAGCAAGTACAAGTTACCTTATTGCAACAAGGTAATACTACCGACCTTGAAGCACAAAAAATTGCTAGTTTCATTAAGCAGCAATTAGCTGTCAAGCCAGCACAAACCAATGTGCCAGCAGCTAAGGTTATTCAGTTGCCAGAAAATAGTTTAAGTGCACGTAAATTGACTATCGATAACCAAGATGCTGCTTTGGCACTGTATTTCCAAGCACCCAACAAATCCATACAGGCACAAGCTGAAGCACAACTACTAGGTCGTATTATTGCCACTGCATTTTTTGCCGATCTACGTACGCAACAACAACTAGGTTATAACCTTGGTGCTGCCGGTATGCCGATTAAAGATGTACCAGGGATGATTTTTATTCTGCAATCTCCTGTTATTTCCGCACCTGAAATAGAAAAACGTTTTCAAGCCTTTATCAATAGCTACCTTGAACAACTAGAAAGCATTAGCATTACTGACCTTGATGCTTATAAATCAGGCTTAGTGACTCGGTTACTGGAAAAAGATAAAAGCTTATCCAAACGCAGCTACCGTAACTGGCTAGAAATTGATCGTGAAAACCAAGAATTTGATACTCGTGAACAAATTGCCGCCGCGGTTAACAATATTGATAAAACCCAGTTAATCGCTGTCTATAAAGACTGGTTAATAACTGCGCCACGCCAATTTCGTAGTTATGCTTTAGGTACGCAATTTAGTCAGGATGATTTTTCTGATTTCAGCCCCATTATAGATACAGATGCGTTTAAACAAGAACATAACAAATTATAAGACACTCTAATTATGGTTGATATCGGTCGCTTTAATAGCTTAGCAATTAAAAAGCATAATGGCATGCAGCTGCACCTTGATGATGGTAGCGGCGGTGAAATATTATTAACAGATAAACAAGCCCCTAAAGATGCACAAATAGGCGATACGCTTAAGGTTTTTATCTACACAGGTTCTGATGGTGAATTACTGGCCACCCGTAAAAAACCTTTGGTGCAAATGGAAGGGGTTGCTTGGTTAAAAGTTATCTCTATCGGTAAAGCGGGAGCCTTTTTAGACTGGGGCTTACCTAAAGATTTATTGGTTCCCTTTGCAGAACAAGACTACGAATTAGATGAAAACCGTTCTTGTTTAGTACGCGTTTATCTTGATGACCAGAACAGAATCGCCGCATCCACCTATTTAAATCATTACCTTTCTGATGAAGCGCACTATTTAAAGGAAGGCGATCAAGTCTCTTTAATCATTGCGAACAAAACTGATTTGGGCTACAAAGCCGTGGTTAATGAAAACTATTGGGGAGTTTTATATCACAATGAAGTATTTCAAGACTTAAAAGAAGGCCAAAAAATCACAGGCTATATTAAAAAAATTCGTGATGATAAAAAAATTGATTTAAGTTTGAATAAATCGGGCCATACCCATATTGCGCCCTTAACCGAGCAAATCATTCAGCGCTTACAAGAGAACGACGGTCATTTAGAAATGTCAGATAAAAGCTCGCCTGAGATTATTAATGCTGCCTTTGGAGTCAGCAAAAAAGTCTTTAAACAAGCCATTGGCTCCTTATATAAAGAGCGTAAGATTACTATGACCAAAACAAGTATTAGTCTTAACAAAGCGCCATAGTAATATTCCACCTAGGAATGCGCAAGTAGATAATAACTGCATGTAGGTGCGGCTTTAGCCGCACTTATACCGCCTTTTTTAAGGTATAAAGAAAATCTAAAGCCTGCCGCGGACTTAAATTATCAGGCACCAAATTCTCAATTAACTCCACAGCAGGGTGCTCTGTATTCATGGCAAACAAATCTAATTGGGTACTGCCTGATTCAGTTTGCTGCTCTTTATAAGCACTATCTTCAAGGTGCGTAAGTTTTAACTTAGCCTGCTCTATGACTTGCTGTGGTATGCCTGCTAAAGATGCAACTTGCAAACCATAGCTTTGGCTGGCAGCACCTTCTTTTACAGCATGCAAAAAAACAATTTTATCACCATGCTCCATCGCATCTAAATGCACATTATGAATGCTGCTTTGCTCATCAGGTAGGCTGGTTAATTCAAAATAATGCGTAGCAAATAGAGTAAATGCACGTATTTCTTTTGCTAAGAAATCAGCGCAAGCCCATGCCAACGATAAGCCATCAAAAGTACTAGTGCCCCGCCCTATTTCATCCATCAGGATTAAGCTATTCGCGGTGGCATTATGTAAAATATTGGCTGTTTCCGACATTTCCACCATAAAAGTAGAACGACCGCTGGTTAAGTCATCAGAAGCACCGATACGGGTAAATATTTTATCGATTGGCCCACATTGCATATTAGCCGCAGGTACAAAACAACCGATATGAGCAATTAACACAATCAAGGCTGCTTGACGCATATAGGTTGATTTACCACCCATATTAGGTCCGGTAATCACTAGCATGCGTCTTTTATTGGAGAAATTCAGGTCATTGGCCACAAAAGGAATATCTGAGACTTGCTCGACGACTAAATGCCGCCCACCTTGAATATGAATGCCACGCTGCGTTTGTAATACTGGGCGAGTTAGATTTAAACTCTGGCCACGCTCAGCAAAAGTGCTCAGCACATCTAGTTCAGCCAATGCTAATGCACAAATTTGAATAGGCACTAGTACAGCGGCAAAAGTATCGAGTAAAGCATCATAAAGCCGTTTCTCACAAGCCAAGGATTGTTCACGCGCACTCAATACGGTATCTTCAAATTGCTTTAATTCCTCAGTAATAAATCGCTCTGCATTTTTTAAGGTTTGCTTACGAATAAAAGTATCAGGTACTTCATCGGATTGCGAGCGCGGAATTTCAATATAATAGCCATGCACGCGATTATATTTGATTTTTAAAGTCGAAATTCCCGTGTTGGCCTTCTCACGTGTTTCCATATCAATTAAATATTGATTGGCATTTTGGCTCAAATCACGCAGTTCATCCAATTCTTGATTATAACCAGCCGCAATAACCCCCCCATCACGAATTAAAACAGGTGGATTATCAATAATAGCGCGCTGTAATAAAGCGAGTAAATCAGGTTGTTCAGCAATTTGCTCTGCTAAAGTATTGATGCCATTGCTCTCGGTGTTAGCAATCAACTGTTGCAATGCTGGTAAAACGGCAAAAGTATCTCGTAAAACTAATAAATCACGTGGCCGTGCTGACTTCAGTGCAACTCTAGCACTGACACGTTCGATATCCCCTACTGATCGTAAACAATCACGTACCGATTCATACAAATTATTTTTTAATAAAGTATCCACACAATCATAACGGCTGTTTAATATACTTTGGTCGCGCAATGGGCGGTTGAGCCAGCGCCGTAAACACCGGCCACCCATAGAGGTTATGGTCTTATCTAAAACACCAAATAAGGTAAATTGAATACGTCCCGAAGGGTGGTAATCCAACTCCAAATTACGCCGGCTGGAAGCATCTAATAGAATACTGTCATCACTACTTTCTACTCGAATACCTTGAATATGGGGCAACGCACTTTGTTGCGTATCTTTGACATATTGCAATAAACACCCTGCTGCAGAAACAGCAGTCGTTAAATTTTCACAACCAAATCCTTTTAGGTCATGTACTTTAAACTGCTTAAGAATTAATTTACGTGCACTTATTTCTTCAAAATGCCACGGTGGTCTACGTGTTAAGCCAGTACGTTCTTTTAGTATTGCTGGTAAACTCCACTCTTCATTGAATAGCAGTTCCGCAGGATTCAAGCGTTCAACTTCACTGAGCAATTGATCAATACTGTTTACCTGCTGCACAAAAAAACGACCACTGGTTAAATCCAAACATGCAATACCATAACTTTTCGCATAATAAAGTGCCACTAACAAATTATCTTGTCGCTCTTCCAAAAGTGCTTCTTCGGTTACTGTTCCAGGGGTAATCACGCGTACAACTTGGCGTTCAACAGGACCTTTTGAAGTGGCGGGATCGCCAAGTTGCTCACAAATAGCAACCGATTCGCCTACTTTAATCAGCTTGGCAATATACCCTTCTGCCGAATGGTAAGGAAAACCACACATTGGAATAGGCTCACCAGCTGAGTTGCCTCTTGCCGTCAGGGTAATACTTAAAAGTTCTGCGCCCTTTTTAGCATCATCAAAAAATAATTCATAAAAATCTCCCATCCGGTAAAACACTAAAGTTTCGTGATAATCTGCTTTGATGCGTAAGTATTGCTGCATCATGGGGGTATGAACTACAGGTTTATCAGCGTTATCTGTCATGAAATTATGGCTTAGGAGAATTTAAAGAGGCTATTATACAAAAATATCTACACAATCTTACAGGCAAAAAAAAACCCGCTCTCAAACGAGAACGGGTTTTTAGAATAAGAGCTTGACGATTCCCTACTTTCACATGGAAAAATCCACACTATCATCGGCACTAAACGGTTTCACTTCTGAGTTCGAGATGGGATCAGGTGGTTCACGTTCGCTATGGTCACCAAGCAATCGGTGTTGATTGACCGACTTGCGTCGTCAATCGTCTCTTGCTCGTGCTTGCTTCATTGCTGAAGGGTTTGCTCGAACATCAGGAAATCTGTTGGTTGGTCTTTTCGAGTTCTTTCGTTCTCTTACAGTAAAAACGATTGTCGCTTCCACTACAACACCAAACGTATTGGGTGTTATATGGTCAAGCCTCACGGGCAATTAGTACAAGTTAGCTTCACGCATTACTGCGCGTCCACACCTTGCCTATCAACGTCGTAGTCTTCGACGGCCCTTCAGGGAACTTAAAGTTCCAGTGAGATCTCATCTTGGGAGGGGCTTCCCGCTTAGATGCTTTCAGCGGTTATCCTGTCCGAACGTAGCTACCGGGCAATGCCATTGGCATGACAACCCGAACACCAGTGGTTCGTCCACTCCGGTCCTCTCGTACTAGGAGCAGCTTCCCTCAAATCTCAAACGCCCACGGCAGATAGGGACCGAACTGTCTCACGACGTTCTGAACCCAGCTCGCGTACCACTTTAAATGGCGAACAGCCATACCCTTGGGACCTGCTTCAGCCCCAGGATGTGATGAGCCGACATCGAGGTGCCAAACACCGCCGTCGATATGAACTCTTGGGCGGTATCAGCCTGTTATCCCCGGCGTACCTTTTATCCGTTGAGCGATGGCCCTTCCATTCAGAACCACCGGATCACTATGACCTACTTTCGTACCTGCTCGACACGTACGTCTCGCAGTCAAGCACCCTTATGCCATTGCACTAAACTCCTGATTTCCGACCAGGATTAGGGTACCTTCGTGCTCCTCCGTTACTCTTTGGGAGGAGACCGCCCCAGTCAAACTACCCACCATACACTGTCCCCAACCCCGATAAGGGGCCTAGGTTAGAACTTCAAACATACCAGGGTGGTATTTCAAGGTTGGCTCCACCACAACTAGCGTCATGGTTTCAAAGCCTCCCACCTATCCTACACAAATAGGTTCAAAGTCCAGTGTAAAGCTATAGTAAAGGTGCACGGGGTCTTTCCGTCTAGCCGCGGGTATACGGCATCTTCACCGCAATTTCAATTTCACTGAGTCTCGGCTGGAGACAGTGTGGCCATCGTTACGCCATTCGTGCAGGTCGGAACTTACCCGACAAGGAATTTCGCTACCTTAGGACCGTTATAGTTACGGCCGCCGTTTACCGGGGCTTCGATCAAGAGCTTCTCCGAAGATAACCCCATCAATTAACCTTCCGGCACCGGGCAGGCGTCACACCCTATACGTCCACTTTCGTGTTTGCAGAGTGCTATGTTTTTGATAAACAGTCGCAGCCACCAATTTATTGCAACCCTCTTCTGCTCCACGAGCAAGTCGCTTTACATACCAAGGGTGAACCTTCTCCCGAAGTTACGGTTCCATTTTGCCTAGTTCCTTCAGCCGAGTTCTCTCAAGCGCCTTAGAATTCTCATCCCACCCACCTGTGTCGGTTTGGGGTACGGGTCGTTATAACCTGAAGCTTAGAGGTTTTTCTTGGAAGCATGGCATCAATCACTTCTTGTTTCACAAGGAAACATTCGTCATCACGCCTCAGCATTAACAAGTACCCGGATTTACCTAAGTACTCTGCCTACACGCTTAAACATACATATCCAACAGTATGCTGATCTAGCCTTCTCCGTCACCCCATCGCAGTTATAACAAGTACAGGAATATTAACCTGTTTTCCATCGACTACGCCTTTCGGCCTCGCCTTAGGTCCCGACTAACCCTGCGTCGATTAGCGTTGCGCAGGAAACCTTGGGTTTTCGGCGTGGGGGTTTTTCACCCCCATTATCGTTACTCATGTCAGCATTCGCACTTCCGATACCTCCAGGAGACTTCTCAATCTCCCTTCGCAGGCTTACGGAACGCTCCTCTACCACCTCCGTTAATAAATTAACGTCGATCCGTAGCTTCGGTACTATGCTTAGCCCCGGTAAATCTTCCGCGCAAACCGACTCGACCAGTGAGCTATTACGCTTTCTTTAAAGGATGGCTGCTTCTAAGCCAACCTCCTGGCTGTCTGGGCCTTTTCACATCGTTTCCCACTGAGCATAGATTTTGGGACCTTAGCTGACGGTCTGGGCTGTTTCCCTTTTCACGACGGACCTTAGCACCCGCCGTGTGTCTCCCGTGCTGAAACTTGTTGGTATTCGGAGTTTGCAACGGTTTGGTAAGTCGGGATGACCCCCTAGCCGTAACAGTGCTCTACCCCCAACAGTTATACACGAGGCTCTACCTAAATAGATTTCGAGGAGAACCAGCTATCTCCGGGCTTGATTAGCCTTTCACTCCGATCCACAGCTCATCCGCTCATTTTTCAACATAAGTCGGTTCGGTCCTCCAGTAGGTATTACCCCACCTTCAACCTGGCCATGGATAGATCGCCCGGTTTCGGGTCTAATCCCAGCGACTATGCGCCCTATTAAGACTCGCTTTCGCTACGCCTCCCCTTTTCGGTTAAGCTTGCCACTGAGATTAAGTCGCTGACCCATTATACAAAAGGTACGCAGTCACAGAACAAGTCTGCTCCTACTGCTTGTACGCATACGGTTTCAGGTTCTATTTCACTCCCCTCTCCGGGGTTCTTTTCGCCTTTCCCTCACGGTACTAGTTCACTATCGGTCGATAAGTAGTATTTAGCCTTAGAGGATGGTCCCCCTATCTTCAGTCAACGTTTCACGTGCGTCGACCTACTTAATATGTCGAAATGGAGTTTTCGTGTACGGGGCTATCACCCTTTATTGCGAGACTTTCCAGACTCTTCCACTAACTTCATTCCGTTCGGCTGTTCCCCGTTCGCTCGCCGCTACTTAGGGAATCTCGGTTGATTTCTTTTCCTCGGGGTACTTAGATGTTTCAGTTCTCCCGGTTCGCTTCTTGTTCCTATGTATTCAGAACAAGATAATCTGTTTATACAGATTGGGTTTCCCCATTCGGAAATCCGCGGGTCAAAGTTCGTTTGAAAACTCTCCGCGGCTTATCGCATCCTACAACGTCCTTCATCGCCTCTTATCGCCAAGGCATTCACCGTATGCGCTTATTCACTTGACCATATAACCCGAATACGTCTCCGTATCGGTCATATGTGTCAGCTGACATTTTCGCTTTTTTCTGCTTGAGAACTCATTTATTTCTTGGTCACTTCACTTGCGTGTCGTTTCCATTTTTTAAACTCGTTTGAAACTTTTTTGGTTTTTTTCTTTTCGGCTTTGACGATTACACGTTTATAAATTAATATGAACATGCCATCTTCTTTTCCGATCAGTATTAAACTTTTTTAGTTTACTTTACAGATTTCCTAATTTTTAAAGAGCTATCGGTTTAAATAACCAATTCTATAATCTCTCGTGTCATGCTTGGGACACAATGTGCCTCTTTATGCAGAGTTTATAGAATTGATGTTTTTCCAACAGTGACATCAAGTAGTGGTGGAGCCAGGGAGGATCGAACTCCCGACCCCCTGCGTGCAAGGCAGGTGCTCTCCCAGCTGAGCTATGGCCCCAGTACTGGATGTCGTTGAGTCGATTCCCGATTTTTGTGCTGATCAAGGCAAAATCTTGTGTCGCGTACCGTTGTACGTGAGCAATATTTTAACGCTGAGCAGTGCAAAAATTGGTGGGTCTGGGAGGATTTGAACCTCCGACCTCACCCTTATCAGGGGTGCGCTCTAACCAACTGAGCTACAGACCCGATATGTCAGGTCAGACTCGATGTTTTTAATCAAAATAATTTGTTGTGGATACTCATAAAGCATTGACATGCTTTGTAAGGAGGTGATCCAGCCCCAGGTTCCCCTAGGGCTACCTTGTTACGACTTCACCCCAGTCATGAATCACAAAGTGGTGAGCGCCCTCCCGAAGGTTAGACTACCCACTTCTTTTGCAACCCACTCCCATGGTGTGACGGGCGGTGTGTACAAGGCCCGGGAACGTATTCACCGCGACATTCTGATTCGCGATTACTAGCGATTCCAACTTCATGCAGTCGAGTTGCAGACTGCAATCCGGACTAAGATCGGCTTTCTGGGATTAGCTTACTCTCGCGAGTTTGCGGCCCTCTGTACCGACCATTGTAGCACGTGTGTAGCCCTACCCATAAGGGCCATGATGACTTGACGTCGTCCCCACCTTCCTCCGGTTTATCACCGGCAGTCTCCCTAGAGTTCTCAGCATTACCTGCTAGCAACTAAGGATAAGGGTTGCGCTCGTTACGGGACTTAACCCAACATCTCACGACACGAGCTGACGACAGCCATGCAGCACCTGTCTCAGAGTTCCCGAAGGCACTCTACTATCTCTAACAGATTCTCTGGATGTCAAGGGTAGGTAAGGTTCTTCGCGTTGCATCGAATTAAACCACATGCTCCACCGCTTGTGCGGGCCCCCGTCAATTCATTTGAGTTTTAACCTTGCGGCCGTACTCCCCAGGCGGTCAACTTAATACGTTAGCTCCGCCACTAAACCTGTATATAGGCCCAACGGCTAGTTGACATCGTTTACGGCGTGGACTACCGGGGTATCTAATCCCGTTTGCTACCCACGCTTTCGTTCCTCAGCGTCAGTTTTAGTCCAGGAAGTCGCCTTCGCCACTGGTGTTCCTTCAGATCTCTACGCATTTCACTGCTACACCTGAAATTCCACTTCCCTCTCCTAAACTCTAGTTTGCCAGTTTTAAATGCAGTTCCCAGGTTGAGCCCGGGGCTTTCACATCTAACTTAACAAACCGCCTACGAACGCTTTACGCCCAGTAATTCCGATTAACGCTTGCACCCTCCGTATTACCGCGGCTGCTGGCACGGAGTTAGCCGGTGCTTCTTCTAAAGGTAATGTCAAGGGACGAGATATTATTTTCGTCCGTTTTCCTCCCAATTGAAAGTGCTTTACAACCCTCAGGCCTTCTTCACACACGCGGTATTGCTGGATCAGGCTTTCGCCCATTGTCCAATATTCCCCACTGCTGCCTCCCGTAGGAGTCTGGGCCGTGTCTCAGTCCCAGTGTGGCTGATCGTCCTCTCAGACCAGCTATAGATCGTCGCCTTGGTGAGCCATTACCTCACCAACAAGCTAATCTAACGCAGGCTCATCTATTAGCGCGAGGTCCGAAGATCCCCCGCTTTCCCCCGTAGGGCGTATGCGGTATTAGCATGGTTTTCACCATGTTGTCCCCCACTAATAGGCAGATTCCTACGCGTTACGCACCCGTCCGCCACTCGTCAGCACTAGCAAGCTAGCCTGTTACCGTTCGACTTGCATGTGTTAAGCATACCGCCAGCGTTCAATCTGAGCCATGATCAAACTCTTCAGTTTAAAATCATTTTGTCACTCAATAAGATGAGTAACCAATCTTGGCTCGATTTTCAGAATTATTGTTAATAAAATTAACAATGGATTCTTATATCGATTATTTATATCATGCACAATAATCTCTACAAGTACCCACAACAAATTATTTCGATTACATTTTTAAAGAGCGAGAGAAGAGTGAGTAGCAAAGCCATTCAATTCAACCCTATTGAGTTCGACCATTATACAGAGCCAAAACTCATTGTCAATGTTTATTTTCAGAAGGCTTTGAGAGACGAAAGAAGCAAAACCCCAAACATCCAAAACAAGATAAAAACAACATCAACCGAATCCGAAGATTCAATCTCCAACCTTCGTTGAAGAGCTGACCATTATAACCGAAGTCATTAACGAGTCAAGCTTTTATTCCAAAGTTTTTTCGAATCCATTTCGAGAGACAAACACAAGATCAACAAACAAGCTGATCAAACATTCAAAAGTAAAACGAATAAGCCAGAACCAAAAACAAAGAAGGCACAAAAAAACAACCTTCATATCAATCCTGAAAACCTTGCCCTTCATTGCGTTAGCGTTGAAGAGCTGGCTATTATACATCCACATCATTCTCCGTCAACCTTTTATTTTGACTTTCTTACAAATAAATTAAATTAATGACTCTTATACAGGCTTATCCCTGATAAACCCTGGGCTCCAAAATTTATTGCTTGCTCATAATCTTGGATTGCCATACCACCCAATGCAAATACAGGAATATTTACGCATGCTATCCATTCTTCAAATTTCTGCCACCCTAAAGCCTCAGCCTTTGGATGGGAGCCGGTCCTTTGAACTGGGGACAATACAACAAAATCCAAACCTAGCCGCTCCGCCTTGAGCAATTCTGGCAAGTTATGGCACGAAGCGGCCACCAAGCCAGAAGTCTCTGGCCGCTCATGCAAAGCCATCAAACCCAATGAACTTAAATGCACACCCTCATCAAGCAGCTTATTGACATGCATCTGCGAATTAAGCAGATAATCTAAATTTAGCTCCTTGCACTTTTCCCTTACCGCGCCTATATATATAGATGCACCAACCCCAGACAACTCCTTTGCCCTAATCTGCACCAAACTAACACCCCACCCTGCCACATCTTCTAACTCATACAGCGCTTGCAACACATCACTAGTATTAATAATCGCATAGTGACGACTTAATTTAATTGCCGACAAGATTGCTTTATTCGCTTCAGGAAATTGATATGCATTTATTTCCTGTAAAGATACCCATTTAAATAACTGCCCTTCCTTACCAATCACCTCACCCACAAAATCATCTACGGTACGCACATGCAAATGAACTTTTAGATCAGGATAATCAAAACTAACCTTAATTAATGGACTAGAATTTTTAGCTTTTATATTTAACTCTTCAAATAGCTCTCGACTTAATGCCTGCGTCGCTGTTTCGTTGTTTTCAAATTTACCACCTGGAAACTCCCATAAACCACCTTGGTGCACTTCCGCCAATCGCTTCGAAATTAATATTCGCCCCGATACGTCACGAACCACACCAACAGCCACATCAACCCTTGCCATAGATGCCATCACTTAACGAGCCACACAACCCTAAGTCCGATACTCAGCATTAATACGCACATAATCATAAGAAAAGTCGCAGGTTAAGACTTGCTGCTGCATTTCGCCACGCCCCAATACCACAGTGACAGTAATTTCTTCTTGATCCATTATTTTTTGCCCAGCCACCTCAGTATATGCTGCTGCTCGCCCACCATTTTCAACAATACATACATCATCCAAATAAATAGTAATACGCTCAACATCCAGCTGCTCAATACCCGCACGACCAACAGCTGCCAAGATGCGCCCCCAATTAGGATCACTTGCAAAAAAAGCTGTTTTTACCAGAGGAGAATGGGCAATTGTTTTTGCTACCAAGACCGCCTCTGCTTCCGACATGGCTTGCTGCACTTTAATTTTAATTAACTTGGTCGCCCCTTCACCATCTCTGATAATAGCCTCAGCCAAATACATACAAGCATCTTGTAGAGCTTCTTGAAAAAGCAGCATTGCCGCACCACCCTCTTCAATTTCAGGCACAGCACTTTTACCACTCGCCATGACCACACAAGCATCATTGGTCGAAGTATCACCATCAACAGTAATTCGATTAAATGACTGCTCTACCGCACCAGCCAAGCACTTCTGCAAATTAGTTTGTGAAATTTTAGCATCGGTCGCAACAAAGCCCAACATGGTTGCCATATTAGGCTGGATCATGCCAGCCCCTTTAGACATTCCGGTAATAGTGATCGACTGCCCATCAATATCAATTACCCTGGAATAACCTTTGGCAAAAGTATCAGTAGTCATAATCGCATGCGCAGCCTTAGTCCAATTATCTTCCTGCAAACAACTCTTGGCATTTGGCAATGCAGCTACAATTTTAGTAATCGGCAATGTTTCACCAATAACACCCGTAGAAAAAGGCAACACTTGCTCAGCACTAATATCATACAAAGCCGCCACCTCAATACAACTAGTTTGCGCGTCAAGCATACCCTGCTCACCAGTACCCGCATTGGCATTACCCGAATTAATCAACAAATAGCGTGGCTGCATTTCCAAATGCTTACGCGCTACATGTACTGGTGCTGCACAAAATGCATTTTGGGTAAATACGGCTGCACAAGTCGCCCCCTTTGCCATTTCCACTAACAACAAATCATCACGCTCCGTTTGCTTGATTCCCGCACAGGCCGTACCTAATTTAATCCCTGCCACTGCATGCATTTGTGGAAATACACATTCTCCTACCGCCATAACCTTCTCACTTATTTATGTATCAAGCTTTAAAAAACACAATAACTTTTGCTATCTGCTCAACTTCTTGTTCCAGCACCAAACAACGCTTTTTAATTGTCCCCACCTGCTGCGACAAACTAAACATAGTATGCGGCAGTATCACCTCAATTTCGACACTACCTTTTAGATAGTGAATTCTAAAGCTATCAATCAAAGGATAGTTCTCTGCCAAATACTCTTGCAATAAAGTATCTATATCTTCACGCAACAAAGGCTTTTCTGTACTAATTTTAGATTCATCATTTTCGGGATCAACATGTACCAACACCTCTTGCACATCATCAAAGCGATCAATTAAGACATCTCGAACCACATCACCAATCATATGCCCTTCAGAAACGGTAATCCGCGAATTAACAACAATATGTGCATCTACCAAAGCATCTTCACCCATTTGCCGAGTACGCAACAAATGAATATCTTTCACACCTTCAGTAGCAACAATCTCTGCCCGAATCTCACCGACCAAATTATCAGACAAACCTGTATCCACTAATTCTTTAATACTATCAGAGACTAAGTTAACACCAATTTTTGCCACCATCAAAGCAACCAGTACCGCAGCCAGCACATCTGCCCAGACATAGCCAAAGAGTGCCCCAGCAACTCCAATCAATACAATAATGGAAGAAATCGCATCACTACGATGATGCCAAGCATTGGCCAGCAATAACTTTGATCGCGTTATCGTCGCAACTCGCTTAGTATATTGATACAGCCACTCGTTAGATAAAATCGAAATGGCTGCAATACCTAGTGCGCTCGGTTTAGGAATCAACATACGCTCAGGCTGCAAAAACCGCTCATAAACATCCCAAGCAATACCTGCAGCAACAGTCATTAATCCCACACCTAATATAACGGTCGCAATGGTTTCAAAACGCCGATGTCCATAAGGATGATCATGATCAGCCTCGCGCGCGCCTAACTTCACCGCCACCAGCACCAATAGATCGCTAGCCAAATCAGATAATGAATGCACACCATCCGCAATCAAAGCCGCCGACTGACCTAATATACCAAAACCTATTTTTATGATGCTTAAAAAAACATTTACCAGCGCACCAACGATAGTAACGCAATTTTTTAACTTGGTATGCTCGCGCACATCATAAACTTCAGCCATTACTCACCAACTTCCAAAATAATAATATATTCATACTCACCAGATTGCGTCTCCAACACTTTATGCCCATTAATACGACACCAAGCGGGGATGTCTTGCATCACCCCAGGATCAGTACACGTTACTTGCAACACATCTCCCTTTTGCAACAGCTTTACCTTATCTTGCGTACGAATAACAGGCAACGGACACAATAACCTGCGCGCATCTAATTCATGCTGACTCATACAAACCATTCCTTAGGTAATTCATCTGCCGCTAACGGCTTAACTTGCAATATAGATTCATTGCCAGCCAAATCTCTCACTGCCACATCCACCAAAGCAGCCTCCCTACCTTGACCATAACGCGCCACAATTTGCGCCGCTACATGCAAATCTTCCGCACTCGGCTCACCATCTATCAATGCCAATGGCCCACGGTGACTAGCACAATTCATATTAATATAATTTTTCTTATAACCCTGCATAAAGCGCGCCTCACCATCTTCACGCGCTACAATAATTTTATAGTCACTATTAGGCCGAATATGTCGCCCAACTTTTAATAACATAACATCATCAAGATCATATTCTTTAGTGCCACGAGCCTTCCATAAATCAACCAATTTTGCCGAGTAGCTTTCGTCAGTCAAAAAGCAGCAGCCCCCTGCTGGTTGCGAATAATTTTCCAACCCATATTTCTCAGCCAGTGCCATTTGCGGCTTACGTGAACGCCCACTAAAATCAAACAATTCATCACGACTAATCCAACCTTCCCGCTCAGGCAAAGTTGCTGGCAAACCTTGTGCGCATAAAGGCCGCACCAAACGGTCATCCGCACCCGATTCAGCAGAAATAATAGGCATAGTCTCTCGGCGTTGCGACATCGGCCGCTGCCCCATTACTTCACCCGTGATAATAAAATCAAAATCATTTTCCTGCATCCATTGCTTGGCTTTATTGACCATAAATATCTTACAATCCAAGCACGGATTCATATTGGCCCCATACCCATGCTTAGGATTAATCAATACATCTTTATATTCTTCAATAATATCAATAATATGTAGCTTAATACCTAAAGTCTCCGCCACCCATAAAGAATTATTACGCTTCGGCTTTACCTTATCTTTTTTGCGTATGGCATGCGTATGCCCTTCGACACAAAAGCCCGTAAAAAAATTAATACCTTCAACGTGCACGCCTTGCTCCATAATGGCCTTGGTCGCCAACATAGAATCCAACCCACCTGAAATTAAAGAAACTGCTTTGATTTGCTTACCCATACCTAACCTAAAAACTAATGACCTAAAATACTAAAGATACTGCTTAACCGAAAAATTATGCACCAGCGATAACAAAAAAGCCAGCTTAACAAAAAGTTAAGCTGGCTTTGGTGTTTTATTATGAGGCGATTAGCAATAAAATCTACCGCGAATACACGCCCCTCTGTCACAATTAAGTAATTATCACTGCAAAAAAGCATAATGGTTGGGTAAATCCCCCCAAACCTTTGCATTTACCAATTCATCAACACTTACCAGGCGAAACTTGAAGTCTCGTAACCCCGCCACATCAATAGATAAATCTAATTTAGTTGCTCGACCCAATTCAAATAACCAATACTCTTTTTCCAAACTTTCCAGCTTAGCCTCCGCGCCTGCTTGCAAGGCATTTATTGCCTTGCGCTTAACCAACCTAACTGAGCTAACACTATAAATATATTCAATTCGTCGCTGCTTATCTCCTGAATAATGCACAACAAAAGCACAATACTTAATTTCACGCATAGCTGCTCGCTGCATTTTCTTTGCCACAGTCGTCTTTAGCGGTAAGTGATACCACTGCGCCTTGCCATGCCTAAACTCATCTATATACGCTTTATTACGTCCGGAACCTAAAGCGACTACTAAAAATAAATTCTGATATTTTGATAGCTCCATCCCCGTATAGCTTATTTGCGCCGCTTCTTGCACATACAAATGATCAGGTGATTCTATTTTATACTCACTGTCTTTCTGGCCTAGCGCACCAAACTGCTCCTTTAGAAAATCGCATAACCAACTATTATTCGAATTAGGCAATAAAGGAAAAGCACCAATACCAATTTCTGCAACTGCACTTTGGTATGGGTTATCTTTGGTAGTAGCATCAAACCAACCAGGGTACAAAACAAATGCACCAAAGATAGGGCGAGATTTTTCCTGCCACCCATCATCAGCTTGATGAATATGAATTAACGCATCTCGATACCTGTGCATCTGATTAATGGCATCATCGGGCGCATAATCAACCGCATCACTATCAGCTGAAATGCGATATTTTGCATCAAAAATCCAGCGTAATTTTTCACCTTTGGCAAATTCAGCTTCCAGTAAAATATCAGGCTTTTGGCTAGTTATCCATGAATAGATATGCCCTGCTTTCAGTTTATTTGCTGGCTTGAAGAGTGGCTCATGTGCCAAACGTATTTTTATACTGCCACGTTGTAAATGAAAAGCCACACCAAAACCTTCACGCAATGCTTTTTCAACGCCCTTTTTATATAGAGCAGGTTTACGCACGGCTGTTTCAGCAAAACCTAACTCATCCACCAGAATTCTACGTACTTCCAATACACACCAAATCTCATACAACTCTGCAATAGACTTCATGGAAATACTCGCATGCTGCCCAAACACATCCAAGTATAACTTTAATTGCTGCCAAATACGGTAAACATTGGCATATCCCGATTTTTGCTGCAAAACCAAAGACTCACCATATAAGCCTTCATAAACACCAATTTCTCGAAAAAATGGGCGCTGCAAATAGCGCTCCAACGGCACCTGCCAGCTACTAATCTGCGCAAAGAAAGAATCTGATAAACGACTATTTTCAGGTGTAAGGTCACTCATTTTCACACGCACAACAAAAGCAGATAGCTCCCGCGCACAACGTATTAACACCATTTTTATAAAACGGTTTTCAGGCGTATCAATAGATAAAACTTTCGTATCAAATTGATAGCGTTTATCCATCACCCCTTGCTGCCTTGCTGAATACACCTGCTCTTCTAATCGAGGTGATAGGCGACCTTTTAATTGCTCTGCTCGCAACCTTCTTGTGCGTGGTAATAACCTAGCATGTGGAGCTTGCAAAATTTGCTTAACTCCCTTATTTAAATCATTACGCAAACTTTCAAACTGCGCAAGCCATAATAACGGAAAACGCTCATGCGGCTTTTGAGAACGCGCTAACTCTTGTTCTGTTTTTTGCGCAAAGGAAAAGCGTAATAATGGGTAATCTTTATCAATATCTTGTTGAATGCTAAGTAAATCTGTCTCAACATCCATTTTAGTGGGTAAAACTTCAAAAGAAATAGCCTGAGTAATACACTTATCATGTAACTGATAATTCAATACCAACTTAAACCAGCCCACATGATTGCCAAAATTAATACTGCCTCTTAATGAATTTCCCGAATAATGAAAAGCATCTTCTATGGTTTGTAAGCGGTGCTTAATAGTGGGTTCAGCAGATATATGCCCTACTTGAAACTGGAAATCAAATTCATACAATTTATTTTCAAAGAAAATGGGCTGCAATAAAACATGCTCACTTTCTCGGCTATCTAAATCCGTTATATGCAATAACGGATCGAATCGCAAACAAGTGCTTGGCAACTCCTTATTACGCGCACTTAAGGTATGAGTCAGCAAGCCCCTTGAACGACTAATATCTTTACTCCACACAATTAATCGCCAATCTGGCGTACCAAGATCAAGTAACTCAGGCATTATTCAAACTCATATGCTTGTTATTTTCTGATATTGAGTCTCAGTCATACCCGCCTACTTATCCATGTTTTGAATTATGGCCAGAATGACGTAAAACCATTACTAGACAAACGCCCCTGCATCCAATTAATTTTCTTTTTCGAACGACATGGAATTTTTAACACTTTGCCTTCAATATCTTCACGCAACAAATCAGGCCTAGCATTATCTACATCCCACATTTCATTAAATTGATCACTAAGAACAGCTACTAATTTATCCAACAAACTACCATCATCACGATCTTGCAATTTTTCACTATCCCCCTCAATGCGCGGTAAGACTTTAGTCATTAAAAAGTCATCCCAAACAGCTTGTAACTCAATAGCATTTCTAGGCCCAAAACAAACAACTGCAATTAACAACTCATTCAATGCACGATAAGCCAATTCAAATGGAGACTCTTTTAACACGGCATTAACTGCCTCTAAAAATTCAATACTTTTAATACCATTAGCATCATATGCTGCAATCATTGCAGTATCAACTTGTGAAAGTACTGAAAAACTTAATGTCTTCGCTTGTGTTTTAGGCTCAAAATAAGTTTGATAATTATTAGGGAAAAATTCACCAAAATCGAGAGTAAAAGCGCGATCAATCACCTTACGTGAAAAACCATGGGTAGTTTCATCCATATTGACCGTACCCGCTACAATTAAGTTGGGTGGAATGCCAATTCCTTTTGCTAAGAAATGCTCCCACAAAGCATTATCATCCTCACCCTCTAAATTAAGCTTAACCCTTAAACCAGCCACATCAGCTACTTGCCTAAAAACACCCGCACTCAGCAAAGCATCACAATAGTACTGCCCATCCTTCCAATAACGAGTTTCAATAATAGCTAGATAATCAGCAAAATATTGTTCTACAGGAGCCAAATTCATTTCGTCCAAACATAACCAATATGGTACGCCGTTTTCTTTATAATGAACCTCATCGCCAATAATACTTAGAGTAATATCTTTCCACGCTGCAACCAAAAAAACCAAAAAGTCGGTCACAATATACTCTGTACCATGGCTGCCAAGGCGTGAAATATAGCCCAATAAATCTGAAGGCTCGTGCCAGTCAGGACGTACAGGAACAATGCAATAATTTGATGCGTCTTGTCTAAAACGTTCGGCTTGTTGTTTTACGAAACGGGTTTTTCCTGTGCCAGAAAGGCCTGCTAATAGAATAAATGATTTTGGTACCCTTATTGTTTCTCCACTCCAACTTTTATTTATTTGTTCAATTTTTATAGGTCTAGAAATACTAACTTTATCTCTTAAATGTTCCCACAACCCCTCATTATTAGCTAGCTGGTATGCTATCTCAGCAACTCCAGCCTGAGTCTCAGCTAATAAGTTACCACTTTTCAAAATAGGGGAAACATAAAAATCATTACGATCTATAGTTTTACCACCACCCCATTGAGAATACTCACTCATAAACACATGAAAATACCCTTTCTCTTTATCAGTCAGTGCATTTAAAACCTTATTAGATTCAAATGCTTTATCTCCCTCCCTGAATGAAGTGGCAATTTCTTTAAGTCCATTAGAATCTTTACCTTTGTACGCATCAAGAAAAAGCGCTTTATATTCATTTAAAACTTTTGCAAATTTAGCCAGTTCGGAGGCGATATAAAACCAATAATTAGTAGCGTAAATAAATTTCCCAGAGGAAGTTCTTATTTTTGCCGAATGCCTAGTCCAAACAATACTATGATAACCACTAGGTGCATATTCAGATAAATACTGTTCATAAGCCACTCGAAAATTTTCTGGTAAAACAATATCCTGAAAATCCCAAGACTTTGCTTTAGTTAATAACTCATTATGTAATAGATGAAGATCTATCAGAGACATAGAATATCCTTATAAATATTTTTAACCAAATAATCAATTACTGGTACAGACACACTATTTCCAAACTGCTTATATGCTTGCACATTAGAAGGGTGAATAGCAAACTCATCAGGAAAACCTTGAATCCTAGCCGCTTCACGGTGGGTCACTTTCCTTGGGTTATTATTCTCTTGTTCTATTAATATTTCACTGCCATCTTTGTAATACCTTGCTGAAATAGTATTTGTATAAGAGCTTTCAGCTGTAACACACCCAAAGCCAAAACCTTTACCATCTTTCTTATTTTGTATTTTACGCCGTTGATGCCCAGCCCAAAGTTTATCAGAAATAGTATATTTTGCAGCGGGGCTTTCTTCTAGCACATCCCCTACACGAGTTTTAATCCCTAACGGCTTTGGATAGTCAAAATAGTTAACCAAGCCATCTAACCATAAAACAATATAAATTCTTTGTCTATTTTGCGGCACACCAAAATCAATTGACTTTAATACCATTTTTTTTGCCTCTACTTGCAACTCTTTAGCAGTGCCATTAAAAATAATATCTTTAGAAATATTACAGCTATAACCCATATTTGTAAGCGTTTTAAGAATAACTTGCAAAGTATAGCCTTTATCATGACTAACAAGGCCTTTTACATTTTCAAGAACAGCAACTTTAGGTTTTTTTATTTTAAGTATTTCAGCAATATTATGAAATAAAGTACCTCTTGTATCCTCAATACCTCTCTTCAACCCTGC
Source organism: Methyloprofundus sp. (assembly GCA_016592635.1). Taxonomy (NCBI): domain Bacteria; kingdom Pseudomonadati; phylum Pseudomonadota; class Gammaproteobacteria; order Methylococcales; family Methylococcaceae; genus Methyloprofundus; species Methyloprofundus sp. The sequence continues at coordinate 522,813 of AP023240.1, read as the reverse complement.
ATGGGAAAATGGCTGACAAGGAAAACCAGCAAACAGCACATCATGACTAGGAATATCATCAACAGAGATTTCTGTTATATCTCCAAATGGAAATTCTCCATGGTTAGTTAAGTACGTTTGTTGAGCATTTTTCTCAAATTCAGAAGAAAAAACACAAACTCCTCCATTATTTTGCGCCCCAAGTCGCATCCCTCCAATCCCAGCAAATAGGTCAATAAAAGTAAATTTGGCATTTTTAGGCGGGATAATAGGCAGTTCAGAAATTAAATCATGAAGGAATAGTTCTTTATTTTTAAAAACCCCTTTTTCTTTTAGAACTCTAATAATAGATTTTTTATCTGCACCTTTACCTTTTCCAAAAATAGGCAATTCATGTGCTATTGCATGTGCCCACTGATGAATAACTGCCTTAGGCTCACTTCCTACAGGCGTATATAATTCTGCCTCCGAAAATAAAATTACTTCTAACTCATCTAGGATCTTACTCACAACTTTTAACTACCACGTAATTGGTTTATATAAATTTAGACATAAAAAAAGCCCAAGACCTTACAGCTCTTGAGCTTTCTATACTTCTTTGGACTTTCACAGTCCTTTACTTGGTGCCGATGGCCGGAGTTGAACCGGCACGACTTGCGTCACCACCCCCTCAAGATGGCGTGTCTACCAATTTCACCACATCGGCTTTAATTATTAAGGTACTACAACCTCTTCATCCATTGCAGTGGGTACTTCTTCTGCAGTCGACATTGGAATTGCTTTGATTGGCACATCACCATCAATCAGTGGTACACCAGTATCAATAGTTTCTTCTATAACAGGTGCGTCCATTAAGTCGGCATCACTACCTATGTTGCCACTCATAACAGCTAAACCCAAGCTAGTTGAGAAAAACACTGCCGCCAACACACCCGTTGTTCTTGATAGGAAAGAAGCCGAGCCTTGTGCTCCGAATACAGTACCTGACGAACCACTACCAAAAGCAGCTCCTGCATCAGCGCCTTTTCCGTGTTGCATTAACACCAACCCAATAACGGCTAAGCCGACCAATACATGACCTATAATAATAACTTGATACATTTTTAATTTTGAAATGAAGAGTAAATCTTTAAAAAAGAGTCCGCTGTTAACGAAGCCCCACCCACTAATACACCATCAATATCGGGCATAGCTAATAAATCTTTTGCGTTTTCCGGCTTAACACTGCCACCGTATAAAATCTGGATTTTTTCTGCAATTTCAGCATCTTTATTTGCAATTAAATGCCGTATAAACTGCAACACTTCCTGTGCTTGTTCGTCTGTTGCTGTTTTGCCAGTGCCAATAGCCCATAAAGGCTCATACGAAATCACGGCATGATGAAAACTGTCAATACCAGCGATATCGATTACGTCTTCTATCTGTTTAGCAATGACTTCAAACGTTATGCCTTGCTTTCTTTGCGCCAGTGAATCGCCTGTACTTAAAATAGGGACAATACCTGATGCTATCGCCTGACAATATCTTTTTGCAACGACTACATTATCATCAGAATAGTATTTCCGATGTTCAGAGTGCCCCACAATTGCATATTGACAGTCAAACTCCTTGAGCATAGAGCCTGAAATTTCTCCTGTATAAGCTCCCTTTGCATGCGCAGCAATATTTTGCGAACCACAAATTAATTTGGTGTCAGCAATACGTGCACTTACTTCGGGGATATACAAATAAGGAGGACATACCACCAAATCCGCATTTATATCAGGCATATCAACAAGAATATCATCAACAAGTTGATTTGCACTTTGTTGATGAACGTTCATTTTCCAGTTTCCGATAACCAAACCACGGCGCATCACAAACTCCAGAATTTAAACCGTCTATGATAGCTATTATAAACCGCCATTTCAAGCAGTTATTGCATTCTTAACTTGATCTGCCAGCTGGTGGGCATACTGAGTAACTTTATATTGATCAACCCCTTCCACCATGACGCGTATCAACGGCTCGGTTCCTGAGGCTCGCAACAAGACTCGCCCATCATTTCCTAATTCTTTTTCGACAGCTTGTACTGCTTTCTGAATGGCTTCATTCTTATTAGGGTCGACTTTCTTAGAGACACGGACATTCACCAGAACTTGTGGGTATTTTGTCATTTCAGACTTTAGTTCGTGCAAACTTTTACCTGTTTGGTGCATTTCAGCTAATACCTGCAATGCAGCAACAATCCCATCACCCGTTGTGGTTCTATCCAAACAAATAATATGCCCAGAACCTTCACCTCCCAAGACAGCATTATGCTTTTTCATTAATTCCATAACATAACGATCACCTACATTGGCACGCATCAGGTCAACTTTTAATTTTTTAAGCGCATGCTCCATGCCTAAGTTGCTCATTAAAGTACCAATAATAGGTCCATTTAATTTGTCCGCACCTTTACGCGCTTTGGCAATGATAAAAATTAATTCATCACCATCAACGACCTCTCCTTTATGATCTACCATAATGAGTCGATCACCATCACCATCTAGAGCAATCCCTAGATCAGCACGAAATTCAATAACAGCTTCTTGCAATTGCTCTGGCTTGGTGGCACCGCACTTTTCATTAATATTCAGGCCATCAGGACTCGTCGCTATTTCAATGACTTCAGCGCCAACCTCCGAAAAGACATGTGGCGCAATATGGTAAGTTGAGCCATTAGCACAATCAACCACAATTCTCAGGCCATTAAAATCAATACTTGCAGGTATACTTGCCTTACAAAACTCAATATATCGACCCGCAGCATCTGAGACACGCTGTGCTTTGCCTAATTTATCAGAGGCAACCGTCGTCATCGGCTGGTCTAAATAATATTCTATTTTGTGCTCTAATTCGTCAGCTAGTTTAGTGCCTTCCGTTGAAAAAAACTTAATACCATTATCATAGTAAGGATTATGTGAAGCACTAATCACAATACCTGCTTGGGCACGTAATGTTTGTGTCAAATAAGCAATCCCAGGTGTTGGCATTGGGCCTAGTAAACGCGTATTAACACCCGCAGCTGAAAGCCCTGCCTCTAATGCTGATTCAAACATATAGCCTGAAATTCGAGTGTCCTTCCCTACTAAAACAAAACCCTGTCCCTCTTCAGCAAAGACCCGCCCCGTTGCCCAACCTAATTTCAGAAAAAAATCCGGAGTAATGGGTGTTTCACCGACTGTGCCGCGAATACCATCCGTACCAAAATATTTTTTTTTCATCTATCTTATTCCTAGTTATCCATTACAAAAAAAGGGAGGAAGCAAAGCTCCTCCCTTATTTATTATCTACACCAAATTACATAAAACTTTTATCCGTTTTGCTCTGCCGCATTAGTCCCTGGCGCTTTAGGCTCTTGCTTTTGTTGCACACTTTCTGCTTTAACACCTTGATTAGGCGGAGTATCATCCCAGCCATCAGGATCTCTAACCGTTCTACGCGCCATTAAATCATCAATTTGATCTTTATCAATAGTTTCATATTTCATCAATGCATCAGCCATTGCATGTAATATGTCTTCATTTTCTTTTAATATCTTTTCAGAACGCTCGTAATTTTTATCAATGATCGAACGTATCTCTTCATCAATGGTATGCGAGGTTTCATCAGCAACACTTTTATGTTGTGTGACAGACCGCCCTAAAAACACCTCGCCTTCTTCTTCACTATAAGCCAGTGGCCCTAATCGTTGTGACAAGCCCCACTTAGTCACCATATTTCTAGCCAATTCAGTAGCGCGCTCAATATCATTAGAAGCTCCAGTCGAAACCTGCTCCCAACCAAAAATTTGCTCTTCAGCAATGCGCCCTCCATATAAGCTGGATATCATACTGTCCAACTTACATTTACTAGCACTGTATTGTTCTTTTTCTGGTAAAAACATAGTCACACCTAAGGCACGACCACGCGGCATGATGCTCACTTTATAAACAGCATCATGTTCAGGCACAGTTTTACCTACAATGGCATGCCCTGCCTCATGGTATGCAGTCATCTTCTTTTCTTTTTTATCCATGACCATGGAGCGCCTTTCCGTCCCCATAATAAGCTTGTCTTTCGCTTTTTCCAAGTCGATCATACTGACTAAGCGCTTGTTCATTCTGGCTGCATACAAAGCAGCTTCGTTAACTAAGTTAGCTAAATCAGCGCCAGAAAAACCAGGTGTACCTTGGGCAATATATTTTAATTCAACATCATCAGCCGCAGGCACTTTCCCCATATGCACAGATAAAATTCTTTCACGACCTTTAATATCTGGCAAACTCACTGTCACTTGACGATCAAATCGGCCAGGACGCAATAAAGCGGCATCTAATACATCAGGTCTATTAGTTGCGGCAATAACAATAACGCCTTCATTACCTTCAAAACCATCCATTTCTACTAATAGTTGATTCAAGGTTTGCTCACGCTCATCATTACCGCCCCCCAAACCTGCTCCACGTTGTCGACCTACCGCATCAATTTCATCAATAAAAATAATACATGGCGCATGACGCTTGGCTTGTTCAAACATATCTCTTACTCGTGAGGCACCAACCCCAACGAACATTTCCACAAAATCAGAACCTGAAATAGTAAAGAAAGGTACTTTTGCTTCACCTGCAATGGCTCTGGCTAATAATGTTTTCCCTGTTCCAGGAGGCCCTACCATCAATGCTCCACGTGGAATCTTACCGCCAAGCTTTTGGTATTTAGAGGGATCTTTTAGAAAATCCACCATCTCTTCTACTTCTTCTTTCGCCTCATCACAACCAGCAACATCGGCAAAACTTACTTTTATTTGGTCTTCTTCCAACATGCGTGCTTTACTTTTACCAAAGCTCATCGGGCCGCCTTTACCCCCCATACCACCTTGCATTTGGCGCATAAAGAACACCCAAACACCAATCAACAGCAACATCGGAAACCATGAAATAAAAATTTGCATTAACATGGATTCTTCAGCCGCGGGTTGCGCCTTAATTTGCACACCATTAGCTAATAAATCATCAACTAAATGCGGATCACTAGGTGCATAAGAACTAAATTTATCACCGCCTTGTAGATGCCCATTAATGCCGTTCTCATCATCCAAAATAACATCTTGAACTTGCCCTGATTTTACTGCATCTATAAACTGCGAGTAGGAAAGCACCGAACTCTGCCCTGTCCCACGCGGGCCAAAATTATTAAATACGGACATCAATACCATGGCAATGACAACCCATAAAATTATATTTTTAAACATATCGTTCAACTTTTACGCCCCTGACCGGAACAGTCCTAATAAAAAATATAGCAAATACAGCCGAGTTAATGCAACTCCAGCTTATTGCCATTCTTGTTTGGCCATAAAAACATGACCTTATTAACCATTAAAATACAATTAGGGCATTTTATTGCTTTTTAAAGCCCTTAGCCAAAATATACACTTCATTACTCCGCGCTCTAGATGATTTTGGTTTTCTAATCAGCACCTTATCAAAAGACTCAGCCACTTGTTTCTTGTATGCATCAAAACCAGTACCTTGAAATACTTTTACCAAGAAAGAGCCGCCTTCTATTAAAACGGTTTGTGCTGTTTCCAATGCCAACTCACATAAATACATAGCACTAGGCTGATCTATTGCTTTATTACCACTAAGATTGGGAGCCATATCAGACAAGACCACATGAATAGCTGCGCCTGCCAATAATTTATTTAGCTGTTCAAATACAGCATCTTCCCTAAAATCACCTTGGATAAAATCAACGCCCTCTATCGGGTCGATAGCCAAAATATCCAAGCCTATTACTTTTTGCTTCTTACCGACTATTTTACGTACATATTCAGACCAACCACCAGGTGCCGCACCTAAATCAACAACATTCATATGTGGTTGAATAAGTTTATCTTTTTCAATTATTTCAACTAATTTGAAGGTTGCCCTTGAACGATAGCCTAAAGCTTTTGCTTTTTTGACATACTCATCATTAAGGTGCTCTTGCATCCATTGATTACTACTTTTACTGCGCGCCATATATTTTAGTGTAAAATTGCCCTAATTATTTATTTAAAGGATATACCGAGAGTGAAATCTGAACAACAGAAACAAATGATAACGCAAGCCCACGCCCTAAAACCAGTCATTATGATTGGTCAAGCAGGCTTAACAGAGGCAGTCCTCAAAGAAATTGAGATTGCACTTGATACCCACGAACTCATTAAAATAAAAGTTCGCGCCGAAAGAATAGAGCGCAAACACATTCAAGAGCGTATTTGCACAGAGACTCAGGCCGAGCTTATTCAAAGTATAGGCCAAGTTGTGGTTATTTACCGCAAAAAACCTGATGTTGCTCCCAAGAAAGTAAAGCAAGCACCACGACGTAGGGACTAAAGCTAATCAGTCGCTAATACGCTCACGCAAGCTTAAGAGCTTAAGAGCTTAAGAGCTTATTTAAGTATTATGTGTAAACTGAGGTAAAACATGCCTCCCAACTTACCAAACTCATATTCTTAGAAAGGTCATCGGATACCTGCACAGCCTTCTAAAACTCTGCTTCCTACACAGTCAAAATATTGGAAGCAGAGCTTTAGCCTTCCGTATATTAATGATTAAATATACTGAATTGACAAAATCTCATAATCAACATCGCCGCCAGGTGTTTTAACGGTAATGACATCCTCTTCTTCTTTACCAATCAATGCTCGAGCAATAGGCGAGCCTACCGAAATACGCCCTTCTTTAATATTTGCTTCATCCATACCAACAATTTGGTACGTCACTTTTTTTTCAGAATCCAAATCTTCAATTTTGACCGTTGCCCCAAAGATAACCTTACCTTTGGCATCAATCGTAGTCACATCAATAATTTGAGCATTAGCAAGCTTGCCTTCAATTTCATTAATACGCCCTTCGGCAAAACTTTGCTGTTCGCGCGCTGCATGATATTCGGCATTTTCTTTTAAATCACCATGCGCTCTTGCCGTTGCAATTGCCTCAACAATACGTGGTCTGGTAACAGTCTTTAATTCGTCTAATTCAGCATGCAACTTATCTGCACCTACAACTGTTAAAGGTACTTTATCCATCTATAACTCCAAACTTTCTCTAATTTTATAAAAAATAAATCAAAAACAACAAAGGCCAGCATAAGCCAGCCTTTGTAACAACAAGATGATAAAAATTTTAAGCTAAATTTTTATGCAAATCTTGCAGACAATTAACATCACCTGCGTCTAGCTCACCTATCGCATAGCATGCTGCTTTTGCACCCGCCATAGTGGTGTAATAAGTCACATGATGCTGCAATGCTTCTCTACGCATAGTGAACGAATCAGCCACCGCCTTCACACCGTCTGTAGTATTGATAATCAATTGAATTTCATCATTTTTAATCATATCTACCGTATTAGGTCGGCCTTCATTTACTTTGTAAACAATTTCACAAGCTATGCCAGCCGCAGTTAATACCTTTGCGGTACCTTTAGTAGCAACAATTTCATAGTTCTTGGCAATTAACATTTGCGCCACTTCAACTATTTTAGGCTTATCTGCTTCCCTAATACTAATTAAGACTTTACCACTATGACTTAAATCCACGCCAGCCGCACGCTGTGATTTAGCAAAAGCTTCACCAAAGGTCTTGCCAACACCCATCACTTCACCCGTCGATTTCATTTCAGGGCCTAATAATGGATCAACCCCAGGAAACTTAACAAAAGGAAAAACGGCTTCTTTGACTGAGTAATAATTAGGAATACACTCCTCAGTAACCCCTTGCTCTTTCAAGCTCTTACCCGCCATACACAATGCTGCAATTTTCGCCAAAGGGTACCCTGTTGCTTTAGAAACAAACGGTGCAGTACGTGACGCTCTAGGGTTAACCTCTAAGACATAAATCGTTTCACCCTGAATCGCAAACTGAGTATTCATCAAGCCGCGCACACCTAAAGCTTCAGCCATTTGCGTCACTTGTACACGTAATTGATCTTGCAAATGTTCAGCTAAATCATAAGGCGGAAGCGAACAAGCCGAATCACCTGAATGCACACCTGCTTGCTCTACATGTTGCATCAAGCCACCGATTAATAATGTCTCACCATCATAAATCGCATCAACATCCATTTCGACAGCATCATCTAGAAAACGATCTAACAACACAGGTGAGTCATTAGAGACACTAACGGCCTCTTTCATATAACGCTGCAAACCTTCTTCGTTATAAACAATTTCCATCGCACGGCCACCCAGCACATAAGATGGACGCACTACCAATGGATAGCCCAGTTCTTTCGCAGCATTAATCGCTTGCTCGGTTGAACGTGCCGTCGCATTAGGTGGCTGCTTTAAATCTAATTTTTCTAATAGTTTTTGGAAACGCTCGCGATCTTCTGCCAAATCGATTGCATCAGGTGAAGTACCAATGATAGGGGCACCCGCTGCTTCTAACGCACGCGCTAGTTTCAATGGCGTTTGCCCACCATATTGTACGATGACACCTTTAGGCTGTTCTAGGTCAATAATTTCCAGAACATCTTCTAAAGTTAAAGACTCAAAATACAAACGATCCGAGGTATCAAAATCGGTCGAAACTGTTTCAGGGTTACAATTAACCATAATGGTTTCGTAACCGTCTTCACGCAATGCTAAAGCAGCATGCACACAACAGTAATCAAATTCGATACCTTGGCCAATACGATTTGGGCCACCACCTAAAATAATAATTTTCTCTTTATCAGAGGTACGCGCTTCACATTCATGCTCATAAGTTGAATATAAATACGCCGTGTCTGAAGAAAATTCAGCAGCACAAGAATCAATGCGCTTATACACAGGGCGAATATCCATCTGATGCCTAGTCTTACGAATATCAGACTCTTTAGTATCCAATAACTTCGCTAAACGCGCATCAGAAAAACCTTTTTGCTTGAGCTTAAATAGCTCGCCTTCTTTTAAGGTCGCTAATGTTTTACTCGCCAAAGACTTTTCAGTTAACACTAAATCTTCAACCTGTGCTAAAAACCATGGATCAATTTTGCTGGCCTCATGCACATCATCAAATGACATGCCACTACGGAATGCATCAGCGACATACCATAAGCGTTCCGGCCCAGGATGGCGCATTTCCCTTTGCATAATATCTTCAGCATTAGGCTCGGAAAAATCAACGATTTCATCTAGGCCATCAACACCAATTTCTAGGCCACGCAATGCTTTTTGCAAAGATTCTTGAAAAGTACGACCAATCGCCATCACTTCACCCACTGACTTCATTTGTGTAGTCAGGCGATCATCTGCTTGCGGAAACTTTTCAAAGGTGAACCGAGGTACTTTAGTGACCACATAATCAATCGTTGGCTCAAATGAAGCAGGGGTTGCACCACCTGTAATTTCATTTTTTAGCTCATCCAAGGTATAGCCTACTGCTAATTTAGCAGCAACTTTAGCAATCGGAAAACCAGTTGCTTTGGAAGCCAGCGCAGAAGAACGTGATACTCGCGGATTCATTTCAATGACCACCATACGGCCATCAGCAGGATTAATTGCCACCTGTACATTTGAACCACCCGTATCAACACCAATTTCGCGCAACACTGCTAAAGAGACATTTCTTAGAATTTGATATTCTTTATCCGTTAAAGTCTGCGCAGGCGCAACGGTAATTGAATCTCCTGTATGCACACCCATTGGGTCAAAATTCTCAATGGAACAAATGATAATACAGTTATCGTTAGTATCACGTACCACTTCCATTTCATATTCTTTCCAACCAAGAACCGACTCTTCAACCAACAATTCATTAGTGGGTGATAAATATAAGCCACGCTCACAGATTTCAATAAACTCTTCTTTATTGTAAGCAATCCCACCACCACTACCACCCATGGTAAATGAAGGCCGAATAACCGTTGGATAACCCACGTCTGCTTGTGCAGCAAACGCCTCTTCCATTGTGTGTGCCGTTTTAGAGCGTGCCACTTCAAACCCTAGACGTCCCATTGCTTGGTTAAACAACTCTCTATCTTCTGCCATATTAATGGCTTCTTTGGTTGCCCCAATCATTTCCACGCCATATTTTGCCAATACACCGTGTTTATCTAAATCTAAAGCACAATTTAATGCTGTCTGCCCACCCATAGTTGGTAAGACTGCATCTGGCTTTTCTTTCTCAATAATTTTTTCAACAGTTTGCCAGTCGATAGGCTCGATATAGATTGCATCCGCCATCTCCGGGTCAGTCATAATCGTTGCCGGATTAGAGTTAACCAGAATAATACGGTAGCCTTCTTCGCGTAATGCTTTACAAGCTTGGGTTCCAGAATAGTCAAACTCGCAAGCTTGACCAATTACAATAGGGCCCGCGCCTAATAATAAAATGGATTTTATGTCGGTTCTTTTTGGCATATTCGTTTTAAACTCTATTATTAGTTAGCTGACTGCATCATTTCCATAAAGTCATCGAATAATGACTCTACATCATGCGGCCCCGGACTCGCTTCAGGATGCCCCTGAAAACTCATCGCAGGAATATCGGTACGTGCAATACCTTGTAAACTACCATCAAATAAAGAATGGTAGGTCGCAGTTACATTCTCAGGCAAAGTCTTTGCATCCACTGCAAAGCCATGGTTTTGACTACTAATCATCACCCGACCTGTTGCTTTTTCTTGTACAGGATGATTGGCACCATGATGACCAAATTTCATTTTTTCCGTTTGTGCGCCACATGCCAAAGCCAATAATTGATGCCCCAAACAAATGCCAAATACAGGTATTTTTTGTTCTAAAATAGTTTGAATCGCTGTAATAGCATAAGTACAAGGCTCTGGATCACCCGGACCATTAGACAAAAATACGCCATCAGGATTCATTGCTAATACTTCAGCAGCGGGTGTTGTCGCCGGCACAACGGTAACACGGCAGCCACGATTAGCCAGTAAACGTAAAATATTACGCTTAACACCAAAATCATAGGCCACAACATGTTTCGTTAAGTTTTCAGCTTGCGTATGGCCTTGTTGTAAGTCCCAAGTATTTTCAGTCCATTCATATGCTTCAGCAGTCGTGACCTCTTGCGCCAAATCCATACCTTTTAAACCAGGAAATTTATCAATAGCTGCTTGCGCCATTGCTGCGTCAATACTTTCACCTGTAACAATACAACCACGCTGTGCGCCTTTATCACGCAATAAGCGCGTTAATTGACGGGTATCAATTTCAGCAATAGCAACTACGTTACTCGCTTGCAAATAAGCGGACAAGGTTTGTTCTGAGCGAAAGTTGCTTGCCATAATCGGTAGATCACGAATAACCAACCCACTCGCAAAAACGGATGCCGATTCGTTATCTTCATCATTGGTGCCCACATTACCAATATGCGGATACGTTAATGTTACAATTTGCTTAGCGTAAGAAGGATCACTGAGGATCTCCTGATAGCCCGTCAATGAAGTATTAAAGACTACCTCACCAGCCGAACAGCCATCCGCGCCTATCGATACACCATGAAAAACTGTACCATCCTCCAACATTAATAATGCAGGTTTGTTCAAATTAGCCACCTTAAATGTACAAAACGGGAGGAGCCTTGCGACCCATCCCGTTATGAAATAATATATTTGTGATTATCACTATTCGAAAAATCGAATCATTGCTTAAATTTTACTGAATTTTTGAGGTGCGGTCATTAATATTTTTTTATAATTATTATTATTGCAGAAGAGCAAACATAAAAAGCCTTTATTCATCATGCATCACACCACACTCATTAGAGCCTCGTGCCTCAGTTTAGCACAATGCTATTCATCAATTCGCTGGCAAAGGCTTCATCATAGTGGTTTTGCCAGTCATGACATCCAGAGTCTTTTTTAAGCGCTTGAAGACCGACTCTTGGCAATAAGGGATGCCATACTGCTCACATAAAGCTTTTACTTTAGGCTGCGCAATGTGGTAACGACTCAAAGGCATATCAGGCCATATATGATGTTCAATCTGATAATTCAACCAGCCCTGTAAAAAATCAACACGATCGGTTCCTGTCGTAAAATTAGTCGAGCCAAAAATTTGTCTAAGATAAAACTCACCTTTATTATCGGCCTTCTCATCAAAAAGATACAAATCATCACCCACATGATTAGTACCAATAACCAAGAAAGTGTGTAGATTAGTAAACACCTCTGCTATCAAGGAATTAATCAAAACATTAGTTGCAGCTACCGCACCGCCTATAGCAGTGACAATACCCACTGGAATAAATAATAACGGTATTAGCGCAAAGCGAATTGAAATATAAGGTAGCAAACATTTCGTCCATAAATCATAACCCACTGGCTTCATTGGGTTCCATACATCTACCCGCGGATACTCAATAGGCTCTTTGCCTGCTTTCTTATCATGCGCACGCTGCAGTTCAACTAAAGTGGAAGGTGCATAATAAATAGCTTTCCATGTACATGCCATCACCCCAAGGAATAGATAACGCGCCCATTGCGGCATATTGATTGCTCTAAAATCTTCAGTATTATATTCAACTTGATCGGGGTCAGCCTGCTCACCAAGGTTATAATGATGTAAGTCATTATGCTCCTTATCCCATGCTTCAGGCAGCATCCATTCTAGCCAATCAATATAACGACGCTTACCTTTAGCAAAGCCTTTACTAGTGTAATGCTTTGGTATCCCTTCAATTTTATCGTAAGCACGATGAGTAACATGGTGCGCAATCGTCGTCCAGCGCGTGACATTACCTTGACTAATAAAATAAGCAGAAATAGGGTTAGGAATAATCCAGGCAGTTCCGTAGCCAATTGCTGAACAAATACGCCCCCAACGTTCTATCTTTTGTAAATGCCGAAAATCATCCATGTCCACATCACTTAAAACTTCCTTACGGATATTATCTAAATCTTTAGCAAATTGATCGCGATCAATTGCATGATAAATATGTTGCGTCACAAACAATTCCCCATTTAAAATAGAGTATTATACCGTTTTCTATCAATCGAACTCAATATTATATTTAATATCACTACTATGGGTAGACCCTGAGCGCACCTCTATACTTATATTTTTCGTTAGCTTATATTCCACCGCAAACTGCATTTGCGATGTCAACACATCCACAATGTAACGCGTATATAAATTTGGCGCAATCCGCTTGCCAAGTACTACTGAGTTTTCTCCAACAGAGGTACTTTTTACCTCAAACTCATCAACACCAACGACACCCATCACTGCATCAATATAATCTCTTCCCAAACCAATCGCTGCCTTTGCTAATAAACCCGCACTACTTCCCCCGCTCTTACTTAATGGCGCACCCGTCAACAAATAGGCCAAAGATTCACTTTCAGAGGTAGCAGGTTCAGTATAAACCTCTGTTTCGGGTGCTTTTAAACCTCCTGTCATGCGCAAATAAGCCATCGTATTATCATCCCAATCACTGGCTTTACGCGAAGCTAGCATATTTATCTCGGGGTTCTCCACGTTGCCCGTAAACAACAACTGCCCCTTTTCAATACTTAAATCCTGCCCATATGCTTGGTATGTTCCATCAACCAACTTTAATTCATTGAATAATTTAAATTGATTAGCTTGCTGTAATGCACGCAACTGCCCTGCTAATTTTGCCTTTAAACCAAAACCCTCGATAGATACAGCATCCCCTAGCTTAATATCAATATCAGCATTTAATGGGTAAGCAGACACTTGTTGCGGTAACTCCGACTCAACAATAAGCACCTCATCAGCCGATAAAGCAACCGCACCTTCAGGCAGGTCATTAAAAGCAATCATTGCTTTAGGCACAAGCAACTGCCCGGTTAACTTAGCTGCTTGTCTATCCCCTATTAATTGTAAATCGGGAGACACCCAAAGCTGCATTTCTGGCACCTGTAAAACCTGTAAATCTTCTCCCTGAATAGCGAAAGAAAACTGTAATTGCTCACTGGCATAACGCTCAGTTTGCCCTGTTATTGATATAGTTTGCGCACCAATATCTGCCCGTGCCAGCAATGCAAGCCGCTCCGATTCCGCGGCCTTTATACTCATATCTATATTATTAAGCAGCAACCCCAAACTCTGCACACGCAACTTAGCCTGCTTTAAGTGCAACTGACTTCCCTCCAATATTGGAGCCTGCAAGCTACCACTTAACTGCAAATGTGCATCTATTTTCCCGCCAAGATCACTTACGTCTACCATAAAAACCTGCAAAAACTGAATATCTTGTAAGCGCAGCTTTAAATCACCTGCAAGCTGAGCAGTACTTAGCTGCTCAATACCTAAAATATTCACCTGCCCTGCAAGCTTACTCTCATCATTAAACAAAACAGACAATTCTGTCTGTAATTCACCTTGCAACAACTTAGCATCAAATTCAGCAATAGCAAAACTTAACCTTTGCACCCCAAATTGCTTATCCTGAAATATGAATGCTCCTGGCTGTAAACTCATATTAACCTTCGCTTGCAAGCTCGGTTGAGTTTGCACAGCAAAATGCGCTTGCAGATAACTCTCAATTTGGAACTCAGCAGATAATTGTCTAGTTAATGTCATTAAAGGAAACTGCCGTATATCACCGTCAAACAACTGCCCTAACTGAATATCGGGATAAGCATGTAAACAAGCCAACCCTGTTGCACCTTGCTGTGCCAAACATAATTTTGTCTGCACTTGTATATCATTTTGCTGAGCAACATTAATATGTAGCGGCGACTCTTGTAGCAATTGCCAGTCGCCAATTGGCGTATCCTGAAATTGCAACTGCTGAATACTACCTTGCCAATACTGATCTTTATGCCAGCCACCTTTAGCAATAAAATCCAACTTACCTTGTGCAGTACTTATTTGTGCCTGCAAGGAATGATCGATAAAATCCCCCTGATTATGCAACTCAAGCTTATCAATCAGACTCCCAAACAAGCTTATCTGTTGCGCGTTAATATCTAGAGCCAATTTACCAGAACCTAGTGCAGAAAAAGCCAGCCGCCCTTGTAACGATCCGACCTTATAATCCTGATATTGCAAACCATGCGACTCAACATTGATCTTTAATTCTGGCTGCTGTAATGCATCGTGTATTACCCCATCAACAGAAACAGCACCTAACAAATCAACATTTAACTCATGCAAGTCCATTGCATGCAAAGCAAACTGTAATTGCCCACCATTCCCAAAGCTTCCATGGGCATTAAGCATGTTATTGCCAACACTCGCCTGCAAAAAATTCAACTCCACTTGCTCTTTTTGATAATGCAACTTAGCTTGAGCACTCAGTTCTTTATCCATGACATGCCCGCGCACAGCTTGAAAATCTACGGCAATATCAGGATTATTAAAAAACTCACCAACCAACTGAGCGTCCAGACTCAATTCTCCCTGAGACTCAGGAAATATTTGCTGCAACTGAAGATTATTAACCTCTACCTGTAAACGGGAAGCAAGCTCATCTGTCCAGCTAACAACTCCTGTACTTTCAATATTCCCGCCAAAAACCTGCATATTTAAAACCTGCACTGCCAGTTGTTTGCTATTGCCCTCAGCCTCTAAATGCAATTGTGCTCTATTAGCTAAACTTTCAACTAGAAACTCAGTATCTACCAATAAGGAATATTGATCGGCAGTACCTTGCAATGTTAAACGCATCTGCTCACTAGCATATTGCTTAACACCTTGTAGCGGCCACTGCAGCTCATCCCAAACGAGCTGCAATTCAAATTGTGGTTCAGCACTAGAAAATCTCACCCAGCCTTGCGCCTGCATGCTACTTGGGGCGCGTAAATCAGCATCTAAGTAAACATTATCTTGATCCCCAGTCAGACTAACATGCAAATTAAGCATTCCAAGATCAGACACTGCTTTTGTGATGCTTACATCACTAGTGAACGGGAGGTTCTCTAGCAACTGTAATTCAGCGTTACCTTGCAGTTGCCCTAACTCACTCTCCAAAACAACACTATCTAAGCGTAATTGCACAGCCTG
Source organism: Methyloprofundus sp. (assembly GCA_016592635.1). Classification (NCBI taxonomy): domain Bacteria; kingdom Pseudomonadati; phylum Pseudomonadota; class Gammaproteobacteria; order Methylococcales; family Methylococcaceae; genus Methyloprofundus; species Methyloprofundus sp. The sequence goes on along the minus strand of AP023240.1, from coordinate 506,860 downwards.
ATATAGCAAACTCAAACTGATTTTATCTAACTGATAACTGGCTGCGGCGTGCCTTACTGTTAATTTTTGCACAAGCAAATCTTGAATAATTAAAGCAATCGGCATCACAAAATCTGTTGACTTAGCTGGTGTATCCACCTCATTAGCCAGATGCACTACCAACTCCACACCATTTATATGCAAATAATCAAACAGAGCCTCCCCTTGCATCAAAGCAGCCAAACTATACTGATAAGCTACCGACTCAATACACAATTCAACTTGTTCCGAACTATACTTTATCTGCTGCAGCCTCAGCTCACCTAATAGCGAACCATCAATCTTTTTGATTTCTAATTCAGGAATATTTTTGATTAGCTGTGGCAGTAACCACCGGTTAAATTTTGAGCTATAAATTAGTAAAACGAATACCAGAAAAGTTGACAATACTGCCATTAAAATCAAACGCAATACAGCTCGATACCAGCGCATCAAGAAGGCACACTAAAATAAAGACACGTAATCACCCGACCCTCAAATATTATTACAATATTATCAGCCTTAAACATCAACATGCCGCCAACCTCCTACTCAATAAAACCCAAGAAATTAACCCACCCGACCCTTGAATTCTTCACTCTTTCTATCGCCACCATGAGATGCCAGTTTGGTTGTTCGTGAAATCATCTTACCTATTCTACGATGAAATACCTCCTTACCATAAACTTCGCCACGCGCCTTCACTAAGGCCTGTCGAAGATCGTACCCAGCCAGCGCGGTAATCAATACGCAAAAATTTAGGAAATAAAAAATACTTTTTTGATAATCGCTCAAGAGCACACTCTCGTGGGAAAAATAATAGCTACACTTAATGGTATGTAGTCCATGAGTATTTTACATTGGTTAATTAGGTTCCCCTATTTTTATCGAAGGCCAACTTATATGTATCTACCCAACGTTTCATGCTTGGCTAGAATCATTGATTATGGATGACCTTAACCAATCACTTAAACCAAATTAAGCCAAGCTCCCTTTCCCCAGAATACGATCAGGAAGAAAACTTCAGACATAAAAAAAGGCTCTACACCGAAATGTAAAGCCTCGTTTATTTGCCCCCCCTACTTAACTACGGGGATCATACTGACTAACCATAAAGTCAATTCCCTGTTGCAACGCTTCTCTCCATAACCGTATTGCAGATTCTTTTTGACTGCAATCTCGCGCCTCTATATATCAGTCTGTTATAGCGGTTGTACTTTATTTGCACATGGTCCTTTTTGACCCTGACCTACTTCATATTCAACGGTTTGACCCTCATCTAGAGTTGCGTAGCTCCCGCCAGCCTGAATTTCTGAGTGATGAACAAATAGGTCTTTACTTCCATCTTCTGGAGTTATAAAGCCAAAACCTTTATCCGCACTAAACCACTTAACTGTACCTTTACTCATGTGTTATCTTCTTCTTTAAAGGGTGAATATAATATTACTCTTTTTGCTATCACCATTACGAAAAGAGTTTTCAAATTCTGATATTCAATCATACTGACTGACCATAAAGTCAATTCCCTGCTGCAACGTTTCTCTCCATAACCGCTCAGTCATATCATCAAATAATGGATCAATGGATTTTGCAGCGGCAATCAAACTATCCAACCAAAGCGCATATAAATAGGGATTTATATTGAGATTATGTTTATTGTGCTTTTCAGCTATCGAAGCAAGCGAGCCTTTATGAGCACGACTCATATATACCAATGAAGTCATCAGCATGGCTTTTTGAGTACCCATATCCGTATCGGTAAACATTCCGCTAATTTCATCGGAGCTTGATAAGAACACCTCGTAAAACTGATCTAAAAAAAGAGGATCATTAATACAGCGTTCAAAGCTGTCATTAAATTGATTCATATTAAATCCATCAGTCCAAAAGAGTTAACTTTGAAGCTTTCATGTTTATGTCTGATCAATGTAAACAACACTTCTTATACTTTTTACCACTACCACAAGGGTAAGGATCATTACGACCTACTTTGGGCGCATCAGATTTTGATTCCTCAAGCTCAAGTAACCTTTCAAGCGTTTGTCTCATTTCAGGTGGCAAAAAATTATAGTCTGGTTCTGGCGTATCCCTTTTAGACCTCAGCCCCAAAGCATTTTCTACATCTTCCAGATCTCCTGGAATACCAATATCAACACAATCACGCTCAAATACATCTCGGATAGTTTCTATGGTTTCGATAGCCTTCAAATCAATTAATGCACAAATAGTTAAACCAGCCAATGTTCTTTTCTCTTAATCTGCTTGCCGCAATAACTCACAATAAATTTCCAGGCACTCCTTACGATGAGTTACAGAAATAGCCTCTACACATGACAGTGCGTACGAGTGTGAAATCTCTCCTCTGCTATCATCAAAAATATAACCTTTAAGTCCTGAAATTGCCGATGCGCCCATCAATGTAAAAACCTTGGGGAACTCTTGATCGAATAGTAAATCGAGCTCTTCATATTGCTCACAAAGATCCAGCAACGGAGCAATTGCCTCCGCTGCCTTTAGCTCCCCTAGCGCTCTCCATGCGTGCACGGCTCCCCAAAAACTAATACCTTCTTTATCAGCATTTAAAAGCTCGGGATCAGTTGCCATGTGAATTAACTCATCCACATGTGTAGTGCAAAACCCTAGACTTGAGTAATTTAACGGAGAACCCTGAGGCTTCCCCAAAGTAAGTAGCTGCTTTAACTATTCAGAGTATTTCATAGTGATTATCCCAGCCGAAACAATGCCGAGCTTTAAAAGAGTGTGCTTGTAGTATATGGGTGGTATGATTTTTCAAAACGTCATATAATTAAATTTCAGGCAAAAAAAGGGCTGCAGAATTTTCTACAGTCCTTCTTATATATAAGACTTAAGCTAAAGATCTCTAAGGTATTTCTTGATGCACATGGTATCACGATTTACTCACCAAACCTATTCCTCTGGGTAGAATCAATCATTACTGACCAATCCCCCCACAGATCCGTACGTGAGCAATTCACTCATACGATTCTTCAGTAATCAAGGCAAAATCACCTTGACGCATAACTTTGCTACCCTGCAAACTATCAGACATTGTGTACGATTTTGGGATTTGGCAATGGAAAGGCTTCTAGCAGTTGCCTGAATTGTTCCCACAGTATTGCACTTTTATGACTGCGTCGGCTGAGCCAATACTGCCAGCCTCGAATCACAAAGTATTTTACCGATTCCATTGATCGCATATTACATCGAACGCCAAAGTATTGGAAGTGCCCTCTTAATTTTGAGCATAGCATTTGATATTGCCATTTTAGCGGTTTGTGTCGATTGTTCCGACACCATTCCCGCATGGCTACAATGCTTTTCCGTACTTTATTTTTCGCTGTTTTTCGCTTTATTACCCAACTCCCTGCTCTTGTTCTCGCCCAGTAGTGGGTGAATCCAAGAAAATCGAGTGTATTCTCTCCCTTGCGCACTTCTTTATCTGAGGCGGGCTTGGCGAATGAGAATAGCTTGGTTTTCTCTGGGTGTATGGTCAGCCCGAATCGCTCAAACCGTTTAGGTATGACTTCCATGATCTTTTTTGCGTCTGTTTCTACTTGACAGCCTATGATAAAGTCATCGGCAAATCGTGTGATGAAACAGTGTCCTTTCATTCTGGGTTGAACTTCTTGGGTGATCCATTCATCCAGTACATGGTGTAGGTATATATTGGCTAACACGGGGGATATAACACCCCCTTGCGGCGTGCCTTTATCATTGTAGCTGAGGATGTCTCCATCAACAATACCTGCGTTGAGCCATTTTCCTATCAGTCTAATAAGACCCCCATCATTGACTCTGAGCTTGATAATCTCTATCAGTTTGGCTCTGTCAATTGATCGAAGAATCCGCTTATGTCTGCATCTATCACCCATTTGATGTTGCTTCCCATACAGTGGGTTCGAATATCAGCAATGGCTTGGTGGGCACTGTGTCCTTTTCTGAATCCGTGGGAGTAGTCGTAGAAGTCTTGCTCATACACTGCTCCGAGTAACATCGCGACCGCTTTTTGCGCTATCTTATCTTCAAACTCGGTGATGCCGATAGGGCGTTTCTTGCCGTTGCCTTTGTCTATCCATACTCGCTTGATTTTGGGTGCAACATAGGTCTGAGTTTTCAGCCGTTGGTGCAATTCATTTAAGTTGTGGCTTAGGTTTTTCGCGTACTCTTTTGACGTGACTCCACTGAGTCCTGTTGCGCCGTCTTTGCGTACCCGATGATAGGCTTCGGTTAGAAATTTGATGTCCATGCGGTGCGCCAAGGAGGTAAATACCTTGGTGGGTTCTTGTTTCGCTTGCGCTGCAATCTGACGGAGGTCTGTTGATATAAGTGGTGATTTCTGTGCATCTTTCATCTTGCTTTCCGTCAGTACGTTATGCCCGGCTTCTCCTTCCCTACCGTGGGTCGCTCGGGTTTCACTTCCCCACTTTCTCGACAATGTCTGCCTTCGGTACTATGATCCACTAAGACTACCGTGTCGCCTTCTTGGGTTGCTTCGCTTCCGCTCGCTTCCCAATACCTTGCTAGATTTCGCTTGTTTTGTGTTCCTGTCAGCTTTTAACTTGATAGGCTCGCCGTTCAGGTGGAAATTTACCTGTACTGCGCCGAGTCTTTTCTATACCGATTGACTGTCTTATTCGGTGCTTTTGTTCACAAGGAGCTAACGGTTCTCTCAAGTTCCCAGACTACCCCTCACTGCCATTAAGTTAAGAGATATTTCTTTTAAAAACAATGCTTTTTCTGCCGCTTATGAAAATTCAGCAAGCGCCTCGCAGATGATTTTTTACGAGGCGGGTTGCGGTGCTTTCGTTCAATGGTGGGATTAGTTAAAAATAGTGCCGTCAGCTTTTCCTCTATGAAGTTGGTCTCAGTGTCTCCAAGCAATAAATCGAACGCATGATTTTTGATGGCATTAAACGATACCGAGCGGTTAACGATCTGTGGGTATTTTGTTTCTTTGGCATCTAGTTGTTTCTGTGCAGCATCCGTTAATATTGACTCAAGCCCCGTTAAATATACACTTGAATGAAAATCCTGCTTCACTGCCTCTGCCTGAGTTCCCGTAAAATTTTCCAGCCCTAACCGAGTTTTTAACAACCCATAAAAGGTTTCAATTCCCCAGCGCAAATAATATAGCTCAGCAAAATCAGCACTCGGATAGTACTTTTCATTATGTAAGGAAGTCACTAAAACTTCATTTTCACCAGTACTCAACTTAACCCGTACAAAGCGTACCTTAAGTGAAACAGGTAGGCCTAATTTACGAATAATGGACATTTGCTCAGCACAAGGCTTAAGTGTTGCCGTTTGGCTTTCTTTTCCTTCACCTTTTAGCATTTTTCTTGCTACTGCAAACGAGGCCGCCGAACAACGAATAACATAATCTCTCCGAGATTGAGTCAATTCAGCCAGCATTCGATAAGACGGGTAGTTCCTGTCCATCGTCAACAAATCTTTTGCTCAGGCGCGCCATGCTACTTCACGAAATTCAGGGACTCCTGTCACCTGAATTCTTTCACCTACGCAGCGGATAGGAGATGCCCTGAACGCCCTGCGTCCGCAACGACTACGCACAAAGCCGCTTCGTCATTGCTACCTCAAATGGCTGGACGGCTATTCGTAATGCAATTCTTGCCTCCCTCGCGCGCTATCGCGCACTTCGGATTGGCGAATTGCCCTGTCGCCTATCAGGGACTAAAAATCATCACTTCGCTAAGCTCCGTTTCCCTGATTTTCAGCGTATGTATGAGCTAAATGCTCAACCGCCAAATCAATTTCATAAGCTCTCGCTCTGCCCAAACGTGCATCAATTGCCACTCGATTCAATACATCATAGAGCACCGAGGCGAGTGCATAGGGATGCTGCCCTATTATTTCACTATCCTTGCCATTTGAATAAGAAATCGTGCCAAATTCTTCTCGGACATCTTCTGTATTCGGCAAAACAACTTTTGAACCATCAATTGCCAAGACCCGAAAACCCCAGAATTTATGATAGTCGCCATCACCACCATACACCGTTTCAACTATAGCGGTTTGGTTGAGTTCTATAAATGCAGTGTGCTTAAGCTTATAACGTGCTTGCGAATAAGCACTGGCCGTTACAGGTGGTAAATCTAGCCAGCTCATCGCTTCATTCACTACATTTTGCACTGATTTAACACTTTTTCTCATCATTAAGACCATTAATAATGCAAACGGCAAACTACGATTTCGAGTAAAATCCTTTTCCGAAACTCGGTGACTTTTTGTAAATGCTTCATTTTTAAGTTGAACTCGACTTTTATTTATTGCTTGACTTTTTTAACCATTATTATCATAAAATGCCTATATTATCCTTGTTTTTTAACAAATTTTCCTTAACTTAATGGCAGTGACGCTGGAGCGTGAGGAACGATTATTGCCCTTCCTGGCACCCCTTCCATAGTGTAGGGTTAACCCTCTTACAGAGCCTACTCACTTAATATCGCATCAAAAGCGGCATCCATATCTGCTTCATCTCGATTAATCTGCACATTAGTCGGGTAAGCAAATGACAAATTATTTTTCTCTAAAATCTCGGCAATTTTAAACAGCACATCTTGCTTCACTTCCAGCCATTCTGACCAAACTACCGTTTTAGAGAAACAATAAATCAAAATATCAATGGAAAAGTCATTATAACGATCCAAAAAGACCAATTGCGTTGATTTAATGCCATGCGCATCTTCATGTGATAAAAACCGGTTTTTGGCTTGTCTGGATATATGACTTTCTTTGGGGCTAGCAATATCCGGGTGATCCGCCAGCATTTGCTTAATATCCTCTAAAGCTTGCCGAATATCATCCATATTGCTTTCATAAGTCACCCCAACATACATCTTAATACGTCGCCCTACCGAACGCCGATTCCAGTTTAAAACACTAGCAGTAGATACTAATGAATTCGGCATGGTAATCAAGGCATTATCAAAGGTTCTAATGGTAGTGCTACGCAAGCCAATTTCTACCACTGTGCCTTCAACACTATCGACTTTTATCCAATCACCCATTTTAAAGATCCGGTCAATCATAATATTCAGACCGCCAAAAAAGTTGGATAAGCTGTCTTTAGCAGCCATCGCAAACGCCAAGCCCCCGATACCCAGCGTAGATACGATTGCAGTAATATTAATACCGTAATGACTTAAGATAAAGGTTAAGGCCAGCAATACCACTAAACCTTTCAGCGTTTTACCCAATAATAAAATAAGCTCTTTGCTATAGTCTTTGTGACGTTTGTCTGCCATATAAAACTGGGCAGTGACCACACTATCAATTAAATTAAATAACAAATAAACATATAGCCCGCTATAAACAATATAAATCAAGTGGTCAATTGAGGCTTTATACTCAGTTTTATACAACAAAGCATTCATTGCCAAGTCGATACCAAAAAATAGCACCAAGTAGAGTATTGGCTTGTGTAGGCTAACAAACACAATCTCCATGTTTTCCACTTTGCCATCATCAAGAATAAACCGCTCAACCAATAGATTACTTCCCTTTGAAATCATCGGAAAAGCAATTATATTGAGCAAAACAATCAATAACGATACGATAACCCCGCCCATATCAATACGTAGCGGCGCAATTGCATAGTTAATACCTTTAAACATATCAATATTATTAAAATAGGATATCGCAGAAATTAAAGATAATTTTTGTAAAAAACTGGTCGAGACAATTTTGGTTGGATTATTGTTAACATACTCTAAAAAATCTAGGTATGTGGCATATAACTTTGTTAAGTGATCATAATTTTTAGCCACATTCTGATAGATCAAACTATCACCCTGCAAAGGTTTGGGGGTTGCTTTCTGTTTTTTCTTTAGTTTGTTAATCCGCCCATTAACTTCATTAGTCACTAATTCAATTGATTGAAAATCTCGACTCGACTCCACTAAAAAAACCACAAATTGCCCAATTTCACGCCTGAGCATGTAATCATCGACCTTATATTGGTCACGTTGCACTGCCGCCACATTCCCACGAGTGCGGTTAATACTAATTTTTGAAGTTAATATTTGTAGTTCATCTTTATGCAGGGCATTTACATCATAATCAATATAAGACCCTCTAATGACCAATAATAAACTAGCAAATAAACTATTTTTTTCTTCAAGCAGTTTTCGTAATTGGGTTTCATCTTCATTCAGCAAAATTTTCTGATTTAAGTCAGAAACATTTCTAAAAATATTCGCAATTGCAGAATATTTTTGCTCCTCTGCTTGAACTTGAGCAGATAAAAGCACTGCAACCATAAAGATAAAAATAGCAACAATTTTTTTCAATACCATGATTTATATATTTCCTGAAGAACAATAAAAATACCTGCGAGACTCCTTTATGATAAATATTCAGGCACTCTATCCACCCTCTAAATAATCAATAAATATGCTGGGGCATAGGCTTTAGCCTGTATAAGTAGCGAATAGTGCAGGCCAAAGCCTGCGCCCCAATTATCGTTTATTTAAGGGGAAAAGCATTAAGGAATGAGGATCCAATAATACGTTAATCTTCTACAGTATTTTGCGACTCTTCCAGCAACTCTCTTAAATAGCGAAATAATTGCCGAGCTGACTTAGGCGGCTTTTCTGCTGCTTGCTCCTTTTTAGCATTACGAATCAATTGGCGTAATTGCTGTACATCTGCATTAGGGTATTTACCCAAAAACTCAGTGACAGCATACTTATCATCTGTCAATAAACGATCACGCCAACGCTCCAGTTGGTGCAATTCACGTGCCGCATGTGCACTTTTGGTCTGAATTTTAGCCAAGGCAGTCTCTATAGCTTCTATATCCAACTTACGCATTATGCCGGTAATAAATTTCATTTGCCGCTTACGTGCACTTTTCAAGGGCATTTTAGCCGCTTCCTGCATAGCTAATACCATATTGTCAGGTAACTCCAAACGCTCCATCTGCGCAGGAGCCAGTGCAACAATCTCATCACACAGTTTATGTATGACCGCAATATCACGTTTAAGCTGCGATTTATTAGGCCTAATCGCCCAAGTTTCTTCTTCAAACTCTTCTTCTAAAAACTCTGTCATATCAAACCATCATGATTAAAAAAACTACAAATAAAACGACACCCCCAACTGGAATTAATACCCCCATCCAATCTGTAGGCGCTTCTTTGCTACGCGCCAACGAAGCTTTAATACCTGGGCCCATCCAAAAAACTAAACCCAAGGCAACAACACCTAAAAATAAACTCTCCCATACCGAGCCTTCCATTATTTTACCTCTATTTATAGCACTAAAAAATATGCATATTATAAAATGAACATTCGCCTTTACAGCTATTGCATTTTCGTATGCTTCAATACCTACTTTTCAAATTAGCAACTTGTTGCAACTGCCAAGGCTCTATGTCAATCATAGCTTCAAGGCTCTCTTCAATACCATCGTCTAAATTAGCAAAAAAATCTAGCCCAGTTAATTTTTCAATTGCATCTACACTTGTTACATAATCAGTCAACGACTCATTACCAGTTACCTGCTGCGGTATTAAAAAGGCGATTAACCGCAGTGCATCGGTCGCACAGGGCAATACATAAATCTTATAAAACGCAGCGGGAATTTCCACATTCATTGCATTAGGCAAGCGCTTAGTATCACCCATAAAAACAGGCCCGGTCAGCACCCATACCTGCTCATTAAGTTGCGTAAAATGTTTTATTTCGACCTCTTCAAGTCGCTGCCATAGCTTTTGATTTAAATTTGGCTTTTGTGGCGTAATATTGCTCATTAAAAAAGTATTGAGCTGCGCCTGTTTGCCATATAATCTGGAAATAGCATAATTAGGAGCCATATGGCCTCTATCATAGCCACTATGCGTATAATCTGCATGCTTTACCTGATTAATACTACGCCAATCAACAGTATAATTTCGGGGGCGCTTATATCGTTCAGCATCTTTAGCAACTGATTTAATCTGATAGCTAACCCAAAGTGGATTGCCACGCAGGTCAGAATAACCCAACATAAAATTAGCATTCCTAAAAATTCGTACCCATGTAAACGGCTGATGCCAATAGCGACTTTTAGGAACTCCCATAAATACTTGTTCAGGTCTTGCAATCTGCACTTCATAGGCATACCATCCACCTATGACGATGGCTAAAAAGCTGACGACTAACGGATGACGCAATATCAATTTAAGTAACTGATAAACCATTCTCACTATGATATTTTGTTTTTTTCGTGCCATCGTAAAACGAACATTTACCTAAATTTTTATAATATAAAATAAGGAAATCCATTATGACTACCATAACAGATCCCGTTATTGATTCATGGTACAAAGATGTAGAAAACAACCTTACCTTTAAGGTCGTAGCCATGGAGGACAGTGATGATACCATTGAAGTACAATATTTGAATGGTGAAATTGGCGAATATGACCGAGATAGCTGGTATAACTCTACTTTTGACTTTATTGAAGCTCCTGAAGACTGGAGCGCACCTTATGGTGAAATAAGCACGGATGATTTAGGGTATTCAGACCCCGACAAACATGCTCCCGATTTAGATGACATGCCCCTCAAAGACTATCAGGACTAGGAAAAAAGCTACATGAAAATGAGTTCACAAGAATTTCTAAATTGGAATTCTAAAAGTATTACCCTATTAGCTATGTCTGGCGCTGGTAAAACTACCTTAGCCAACAAACTCCCTAAAGAGAAATGGTTCCATTATTCGGGCGATTACCGTATAGGCACCAAATATTTAGGCGAACCTATTCTAGATAATATTAAGCAACAAGCCATGGAAGTGCCATTTTTAAAAGACTTGCTACTATCTGACTCTATTTATATCAGCAACAATGTTACAGTGGATAATTTAGCACCTGTTTCCAGTTTTCTAGGCAAAATTGGCGACCCTCAATTAGGCGGCCTACCTTTAGCTGAATTCAAACGCAGGCAAGCCTTACATCATCAAGCTGAAGTTGCGGCAATGCTGGATGTGCCTGGCTTTATCCATAAAGCAGAAGAGATTTATGGCTATAAACACTTTCTGAATGATGCGGGTGGCAGTGTCTGCGAACTGGATGATGATACAGTTTTAGAAGACTTGAGTAAACATACGCTTATTATCTATATCAAAATTTCACCTGAACTAGAAGAAACCATTATTAAGCGCGCCAAAACTTCACCAAAGCCATTGTATTACCGTGAAGAGTTTTTAGACGCGCAACTAGCAGAATTTATGCACAACAATGCTGATAGTGATGCTGATAGCATTGTCCCGGATGAATTTGTCAGCTGGGTATTCCCTAAATTATTCAAATCACGCTTACCACGTTATCAAGCTATTGCCGACCAATATGGCTATACACTTGATGCAAATGATGTTGCTAAAGTGAGCAATGAAGACGAATTCATTCAGTTGATTGCAACAGCAATAGACCAACAAACACCTTAACGCCTTATGCCCATTGTTGCACATACAAAATTGCCTACCTTCCAACGCTTACAAGAAGAAGGTGAAGATATCTTAAACTCTGACCGTGCTACCCATCAGCATATCCGCGAATTACATATCGGCTTTCTCAATATCATGCCCGATGCAGCTTTGGAGGCAACCGAGCGTCAATTTTTTCGACTGGTGGGTGCATGCAACCAAATTGCGCAATTTCATGTACACCCTTTCACAATTGAAGGCTTGCCAAGAGGCAATAGTGCTCAAGAGCATATTGACAAGTACTACGAAACCTTTGCACAGCTCAAACAGGATGGCTTAGATGCTCTCATTATTAGTGGAGCCAATGTAACGCATGCACACCTGCAAGAAGAAGACTTTTGGCAACCATTGTCTGAAGTATTCGAGTGGGCAAAAGAAAACGTCACATCCGTACTATGCTCCTGTCTTGCAACCCATGCTTTAATCCAGTTTTGTTATGGCATTGAGCGTACCCGCCTGCCTGCAAAACGTTGGGGAGTCTATGCCCATAAGGTGATTGACCGAAAACACCCTTTAATTGCAGAAATAAATACCCGCTTTGATGTACCGCACTCGCGCTTTAATGAAGTTTTCCAAGTAGATCTCGCTAAGCACGGTGTAAAAACGCTGGTGGCCAGTGATGAAGCTGGGGTACACCTTGCAGTGAGCTCTGATGGCTTTCGTATTGTTTTTTTTCAAGGGCACCCTGAATACGACAATATCAGCTTACTCAAGGAATATAAGCGGGAAGTATTGCGTTATATCAATCAAGAAATTGACGAATACCCTCCTTTTCCACAGCATTACTTTAATGATGAAGCACAAGCTATTTTTGCTCGCTATCGAGAGCATATACAAAAAACACTACCTAACAAGCAGGACATTCTGCCTTTTCCTGAACAAGAAGTGATCCCGTTTTTAGATAACACTTGGCGAGATACTGCTAAAGCAGTCTTTAATAATTGGCTAGGCAAGGTGTATCAAATTACCAACCAAGACAGGTGCCTGCCCTTTATGGAGGGCATCAACCCTAATGACCCACTAAATTTGCAATAACACACGCATAATGCACAGAAACTTTTTACAACAAGCGATTGCACTAGCAAAAGAAAATGTACAAAGCAATGCTGGCGGCCCCTTTGCAGCCATCATATGCCAAAATCAACGTATTATTGCTACATGTACCAATATTGTGACAGTCAGTAATGACCCAACTGCGCATGCTGAAGTAACGGCTATTCGTCAAGCATGCAAAATATTAAATACGTTTCAGTTAAGTGATTGCATACTTTATAGCAGCTGTGAACCCTGCCCGATGTGCCTGGGAGCAATTTACTGGGCACGACTAAAGCAGGTCTATTTTGCCTGTGATCGTTTCGATGCGGCAAAAGTAGGTTTTGATGATAGTTTTATTTACGACGAAATTGCTATTCAGCCTGAGCAGCGAACAATCCCTATGCAACATATTGAACTCAGTACAGCACTTAGTCCTTTTATTGCATGGCAAGCACAAGCTAACAAGGTACCTTATTAAGGGTTGAAACTGCTGAGGCACAGAATGTGCCTCAACTCCAAAAAAGACTTCCAATATTTATAAAGCCTTTCCCTACTGAGCTTCTGCTTTATCTCTAATTTTAAGCAACCAGCCATCCTTACCATTACAACCCATCATTGCATCAGCATTGACATGAATACGCGCATATTTCCCTGTTAGTGAAGCAGGTAATTTTGCCGTCACCGTGTAATAAGTACCATTAAAATCTATGTTTGGCTTTAAAGGTACTTTTTTAGCAACTACTTCAATCGAACCAGGTTCAGCATAACCCGATACGGTAAAAGAAATTTCAGACTCAGGATCCACCTCAGACTTATGTTCTGGAGTAAAACTTTTAAAGCGTGGTTTCTTACATCCATTACTAGAGTATTCGCTACCATAAGCAAAAACAGATCCTGAAAACCCAATACCTGCCACTAAACAGACTAAAGTCAACGATTTTTTTATCATGATTGATTCCCCTTTATTATAATTTTATCCAATAAAAGTTGAAGTTTACTGCGAAAACCCGAATACCTCCAGTACTATACTTATCTAAAGCACAGTTGTGCTTACCTAATAGCCAATTTTACAAGTAACTATATCGCTGAAACAGTTACTTAGCATGCCATACACTTAGTTTTAGTAATGTTCTAGGTATTTACCAATCACTCTGAATTCTCTCACTAGAACTGCGCAAAGCTTGGGCAAATTTTAAAAGGGCTGAATTCAACTCATAAGTGCATAACCTACTAAATTTTTCATATCTATCCCAGTCAGCTCTTTAAATACCTTTGTAATTGAGACACTTTTTAGGGCGACTATTCAGCTTATCAACGGCTCTAAAAACCTCTTTTATCGTGACATCAATCAACTCCATTGCTTTAGGAAAATACTGTCTTAATAAGCCATTAGCATTCTCATTTTGGCCTCTCTCCCAAGAGCTGTAGGGAGTTGCAAAATACGTATCACAACCCAATGCTTCTGCTATTTTTTCATGCAAGGTAAACTCTTTTCCATTATCAAAAGTAATTGTTTTAACAAAGCTTTTTATAGGGTCAAGTACTAAAATAATTGCGTCTAATACAGGTTGAGATTTTTTCCCCGCCAAAGGAAAAGCAAGCCGTAACTTAGAAACTCGCTCATCCAATGTGACAATCGCTCCTTTGTGATTTTTCCCAATGATCGTATCTGCCTCCCAATCACCTATCCGCTCACGATTATTAGCCTCTTCAGGACGCTCTTCTATATCAACTCTATTAGGAATTCCTGTCCTATTATGGGCTGATCCATACCGTTTACGATAGGTTTTATTCTGGTGCCGAAGGTGCTTATATAGCGACCCTCCTGCCTTTTTGTCCAACAAGATATGTTGGTAGATTGTTTCATGATGAAGGCTAATAACACCCTCTTGTTTTAATCGCCCTGCAATCTGCTCAGGACTCCAGTCATCCTCAATACGAGTATTAACAATACATTTTATTTCATCCGTTAATTTAACTTCTTTAGGCTTGTTTTTGTGTCGTATTTGAGCAAAACCTTCCGCTTGTTTATGCCTATAGCCTTTTTGACCTGTATTTCGTTTTATCTCTCGTGAAATGTTACTTTGGTTTCGTCCTAGGGCTTCTGCTATTTTATTATGTGAAGTTCCCTTTTTTAATTCAATTTCTATATAATATCTTTCTTCAGGACATAGGTGTGTATAGCTCATTTGTAGCCTCTGTAAATTGTTTGGTAGCTGTTTACTTTACACCTATGTTCTGTCTTTATTCAATAGGTATTAAGCTAGTACCGTACCCCTTAAATAATTAATAATATATCTATGCGGTCAACGCCTTCCCTTTGTATGTCCATTTGAATGGTTTGGCCATCGTTTCATTAAAGTAATCCATGAAATTTTGAATTTTGTCTTTCAAGTCCTGCTGTGAAACAAAATTGCCTCGCCTGATGACTTTTTTCATTAATATTCCAAACCAGATTTCAATCTGGTTCATCCATGAAGCATGCTTAGGTGTATAGTGAAATACAATGCGCCTATTGCCTATCATCAGGTACTCCTCCCGTGTTTTCATGGATTGTAATATGCCACTTTTACCTTTCACTCCAAGCTCTTGAGTGTCATTACAAAAGTCTGCAACAAAGCGCACAAGAGTTTCCGATTTATGGGTATTTAATTGGTCAGCGATAAAATGATAAACTTTCTTTTCTGGGTTTTTCTCAATCAGATATTTGATCGACTCAACAAAATCGATCTCAGTTCGTGTCTCTTGAATCAAACCATCTATAACTCCTGTTGCCACATTAAACCCTCCTAAAAGTGTTTGCGTGCCATGACGCTCATATTCAAATTCGATAGATTGAACTTGACCCGCTCTCATTGGCAAATCGGGGGAAATTCGTTCCAATGCCTGAATACCTGTCATTTCATCAACACTGATAAAAAGTTCTTCTGGCGTTTTCAGAGAATTTGCATAAAGGTTACAAATATCTGTGATTCTTTCTTCTTTTCGCTCATCCGCTTTTGCATTGAGCCAGTATTGGCTAAGATGAGGTTTTAAGTCGTTTTTTTTAAAAGACGGCCTAAATGATTTGCTGAAATAGTCTCGACAATACCTTGTTTGATCGCTTCTTCCGCCAATTCTCTATGTGTCCAATGAGTGATGGGACGATCATAGTCTTCAGGCTTTTCACAGGAAAGTGCAATTATTCGACACAGTTGTTCGGGGGTAAATGTATCTGGAGTGCCTGGGCGCGGAAGATCCTGAAGCCTCTCCCGGACTGGCTTGTTTGCTAGTTCGTGCCAACGTGCAGTCCAGTTCGTAATTATATTATTCTGTACATCAAGTTTTTGCGCAATATTCTGATATTTCATGCCTGAGTTTGCTAATAAGATAATCTTGGCTCGTAATACCATGCTCGATTTTGCTGTCTGTTGGCGAGTTATTTTTTCGAGCTCTTCGCGTTCATCATCTTTTAATGTAACTGGAAATTTGGGGGTTCTCATGGCTTCCTGTCGGTGGATTCGATACGGAATAATATAGACTATGTTAAGGTTACCAGAATAGAAGCTGGACTGATAATTTATTTATTAATTATTTAGAGGGCGAGGTACTAGTCAGTACTTGCAGAGGGTTATGCACTTATTATACGAATTCAGGAGGCATCATATTGATAAATCACAAAAATTAAATTTGACAAAATAATAAAGTAAACAATTAGGCTTTATATTTCATGATATAATAAGTCTGTTTTGTCTAATTTTTAAATTACTTTGGAGTTGCGATTCGTGGTAACTGTTAATACTCGCCGGTCAGTCATGACACTGTTTTCCTCACCTACCTGCGCCATGAGTCACTGCGCAAGACTTGCCTTACATGAAAAAGGGGTAACGGCAGAAATTGAATATTTTGACCCTAGCGATCCTCCGGAAAGCTTATTGGAACTAAATCCCAATGGCACATCCCCCACACTAGTGGAACGTGACTTGGTTTTGTACGATGCGCGCATCATTATGGAATATCTGGATGAACGCTTCCCGCATCCGCCACTACACCAAATGGACCCAGTTTCAAGAGCTAATGCTCGCATGGTCATTAAACGCATAGACCAAGATTGGTACCACTTGCTTGCTGAGGTTCTAAACTCTGGTGAAAAAAAATCGGCACGCGCTAAAAAAATGCTGAAAGAAAGCCTTATTGCTGCCGTACCATTATTTCAGGCGCATGAGTTCTTTATGAGCGATGATTTTTCATTAATTGACTGTACTTTGGCACCTTTACTATGGCGCTTATCCAGCATTGGTATTGAACTACCAGAAAGTGCTAGTGATATTACTAGCTATGCACAACGCCTTTTTGCTCGTGAAGGGTTTCAAGCAAGCTTAAGCGAAGAAGAGCAAGAAATGCTTAAACCAACGACTAAAAAATGACCCCTTTAAAGCCCTACCTGATTCGTTCAATTTATGACTGGATTATTGACAATAATCTAACACCACATTTGCTCGTTGATGCTACGCACCCTCATGCAGCATTACCAGAAGAGTATATTGAGGATGATAAAATTGTACTTAATGTTCACCCCGAAGCGATCAACGAACTATCACTAGGCAACACAACAGTAGAGTTCAATGCACGTTTTAATGGACAACCCATGCATATCATCGCACCGGTTCCAGCCATTATGGCAATATACGCACGCGAAAATGGCAAAGGCATGGTATTTGACCAAGAAGAAGGTGACGACATCCCTCCTCCTGACGATACACCGCCACGCTCACATTTACGCGTTGTAAAATAAAGCCATAAAAAAAGCCTGAGTTCCTTAACAAACTCAGGCTTTTTTACTTAAACCTTGTAGATTTCACTATCTAAAAGGTGATGTTTTTTTACAAAACATCACCTACATAGAAAGCAAAAAACCTTAAGCAGCAAAATTTTCTGCAGCAAATTCCCAATTAACCAAAGACCAAAATGCTTCCAAGTATTTAGGGCGTGCATTACGATAATCAATATAATAAGCATGCTCCCAAACATCACAAGTCAACAATGGCGTTTGACCTTCCGTCAAAGGACAACCAGCGTTACTAGTACTTACCAACTCCAAGCTACCATCGGCATTTTTTACCAACCAACCCCAACCCGAACCAAATGTAGTGATTGCACATTTTGAAAATGCTTCTTTAAATTCAGCAAAAGAACCAAAAGTTGCATTAATTGCATCCGCCAATACACCTGTAGGCTCACCACCACCGTTTGGCGATAAACTATTCCAATAAAAAGTATGATTCCAAACTTGAGCCGCATTATTAAAAATACCTCCTGAAGCACGCGCAATCAGACTTTCTATTGAAGCACCGTCAAATTGACTACCTGGCACTAAATTATTTAGATTAGTCACATAGGTTTGGTGATGCTTCCCATGATGAAACTCTAAAGTTTCTGCAGAAATGTGCGGCGCCAAAGCATCTATTGCATACGGCAATGCTGGTAATTCGTAAGCCATTTTTGTTTCTCCTAACTCATTTAATTCTATAATTGCAACACTATCAAACACAAGATACTGTTGATTGCAGTGAGTATAAATTATTATTCAAATAAAAACCAAGTATTTTAGTAAAGTATTCACAAAAATTGCCCCACCCAAAACCTAAGCCCAATAAAATCACAACCTCATAGGTTGTTACGCAAGCTGCGAATTATTACATCAGCACTACTTTAATCGTAGTCAGCCTTATATTTACTTTTTTTAATCTTACTTTTAGAATATGCAACATTACTCTCAGCCGCCTCATCGGATTCACCCTCAGTATCTTCATCTTCTTCAGGTGCACTAATAGAAGCAATGAAACCATCAAACCAAACTTGGGTTTTAGCAATCTGCATATCAGCATCATTTATGATATCTTCTTCATCCGGCAGGTTTTGATAAGCAAGCGCCGCTTCCAAAGACTCCTTACAAGCATCAAAATCACCATGTACCGCATGCAGACAAGCAAGATTATAACTTGCCACACCCTCTTGAATATCATTGGCAATCGTCATTTTTTCTTTAGCCAGAGCGTAAGTTGCCTCTCTTTCTGACTCATCCTGCAAAGGTGCCAATTCCATTAATGCAGCACTCCAATCTAAAGCAGCAGCCAAGTAATCTTCCTTCGCCACCAAACAGTAAGAAAATCGCTTGCCAGCATCTTCATACATACCGATTGCTTCGGCACCTTCCTTTGAACGCGCCCTATGCAGTAAAGTAACCCCCCAGTTATACAGCGCATCCTTAAAAGCGCCATTATCAGATGCAATACTGCCATATATAGCGATAGCTTCCGCAAATAACTTATCTGCTTGTGCCACATCCTTCGTAGCACGTGCAGCTTGTGCCTTTTTATTTGCTGTCTTTACTTTAGCTTTACTGCTAATCGAATCAAATAAGCCCATGTTTTTCTCTACCTTTTATTATTATTCATTTATTTCTGTATTAACGCCCAACAGCAAAATACTTCATTCAACTGCTTATAATAAATCGAACCGCATCCAAGCGCAATTGCGCAGCTTTAATATATTCATGCGACACTAATGCCCACTCTTTTAATTGCTCAATTTCAACAGGTTTAATCCCCGAATTAACCTTACTTAATGCACTTAAACGCTTTATTTCCTTTGCTAACACCGTGAGCATGACTGTTGTTGCCTGTTTAATATACTCCTGCATAATAAGCAAAGATTTTTGCTCAGCAAACGCCAACATGGCATTAATATCTTGTCGCTGAGTACCTATAAATGCGGTCACCTGCTCTTTATCCAATTTATGCACAACATCTGGTAATTCATCATGCTGCACCTGCTCACTCAAGTCATGCAGATCCTGATCAATCAAAATACGTATTGGAGTCACCGGCAAAAACCGACTGAGTTGCAAACTCAACGGCGCACTACATTCAACCAAAAATAAGCACTCCAAAAAATATTGCCCTTCAGCCAATTCAGGATGCTTAACCACACTAAGAGCAGCATTACCTACATTATCCGAAACAACCAAATCCATAGCTGATACCACCATAGGATGCTCCCAGCTTAAAAATTGCATATCCTCACGCGCCAAAGCAATATTTCGATTAACCGTCACCGTAATGCCATCTTCAGGCACATATGGAAACCGGCTTACTCGTTGTAACTGTCCTGGCACCAGAATAGAACAATCTTGCGAATGGTATTCAGAATCCACCCCAAAGCATTCAAAAATATCATCCAAATAAGCCGATAAAGCTTGTGGTTGCGATGCCTGATAAACAGCAGCCACCAACTGTTCCGCAACATCTTGCCGACAAGAATTCAATTCCAACAGCACATCTCGCGCTTGATGCATCTGCTGCTCGACTTGCCGAATAAGCTTCTTAGCCTCACCCACCAAAACATCCAAGCCCAACTGCTCAGTACTTGCACATACTTGCTCAAGCCTCTGCTGCTGTTGCCGATAGACTTCGCCAGCAGCATTGCTATTTGCTTGAAATAACCGCAAGCCCTCTGCATACCAACAACACAGACTATGCTGCTTGCTAGCAACAATATAAGGCACATGAATTTGAATGATATGCTGCTGCCCGATACGGTCTAATCGACCAATTCTTTGTTGCAATAAATCAGGGTTTTCAGGTAACTCCAACAAGATCAAATGATGTACAAATTGAAAGTTACGCCCCTCACTACCAATTTCTGAGCAGAGTAATATTTGCACTTTCATATCAGGGTCTGCAAAATAAGCAGCTGCTCGGTCACGTTCAATAATACTCATACCTTCATGAAAAGCGGCAACATTAATAGCATGTCGATCTCGTAAGCTTTTTTGTAATCTGATAACAGTGTCAGCTTGCTGACAAATCAACAACACCTGCTGCTGGACATCCAGTACCTGTAGTCGAGCCACCAGCCAAGCCAAATAAATAGTATCATGATCATCTTTAGCAACACTTTCTAGTGGATATTCATGAAACTCTCGCTCAGGAAACCCTTGAATAACATGTCGTGAATTACGAAATAAAATACGCCCCGTACCATGCCGGTCTACCAACTGCTCAATCACCTCTTGCCTTACCGCAATCTCAGCCTGATCATTAAAAAACTCTTCGCTTAACTTAATATCAACCAAACCTGTTAATAATTGCTGCTCAGAACCTGATAACGCTTCTGCACTCACTAACTTCTCAGCTAACCGTGCAATCGGTGCAAACTCTTGCTCTTCAGCTAAAAACGCATCAAAACTATAAAACCGATCCGCATCCAGCAAACGCAGTTGGGCAAAATGCGTCTGCTTACCTAGCTGCTCAGGTGTTGCCGTTAATAATATTAGCCCTGCCGCAACTTCTGCCAGTTGCTCAACAAACAAATAAGCATTACTCGGGGCGCGCTCATTCCATTGCAGATGATGTGCCTCATCAATTACCACAATATCCCAGTCAGCCTCAATGGCTTGCACCTGCCTATGTGGGTTTTTCTCAAAAAAATCTAAGCCACACAATACCAACTGCTCACTAACAAAAGGATTTTCTTCCAAGATAGCCAGACAGCGTTCCTCATCAAAAATACTGAAGGCCAAATTAAAACGACGCAACATTTCCACCAACCACTGATGCAACAGACTTTCCGGCACAATAATCATAATACGCGCAGATAAGCCCATATGCAGCCGATGCTGCAAAATCAACCCTGCCTCTATAGTCTTCCCCAGCCCCACTTCATCAGCCAGCATCACCCTGACAGGCTCGCGGCGCGCCACTTCATGCGCAATATATATCTGATGTGGAATTAACGAAGCTCTTGCACCTAACAATCCTTTAACTTCACTCTGCTGCAAGCGCTGCATATGCCGCCAAGTTTCATAACGCAAAGCAAACCATTTCCCCGACTCTGCTTGTCCAATAAATAATTTATCTTGTGGCTTATTAAATTGCAAATGATGACTTAACTCCATCTCATCTATGTACAATACCTCACCCACATCATTTAAAAATTGATAGCGGAGAATACCGTCAGCCTGCTCCTGCACTTCAGCAACAATACCTAGCTGCCCCTCCTCTGTCTCTAGCTGATCACCGACCAAAAAGCGCACCCGCGTTAAAGGCGCATTATCAATCGCATAAACCCTACGCTCATTACATGCCAAAAACAAAAGTGTTACTCGTTTACCTGCTACCTCAGATATTATCCCTAAACCTAACTCGGACTCAGGCGCACTCATCCAACGCTGCCCAATCACAAACTCATTCATCAATAACCTAACCTATAAAAATCATTCATTTCCAGCACCATTATAAAATAATGACTTCAAATTTACGCTCTTACCGTACACACCAACACAAACATATGCATATCTTAAGACGAGCCATAAACACACAAACTCACAAAATTTAATTTGCTACCCCGCTCACAAAACAAACAAAGCTAACGATCATATTAACTCCACCCGACCAATTTTAGGCTATACTATAAGACCTTTATAGCCTTGTATTGATTCTGCGTATGTATACTAAGTTTTTCGGTCTAACAAAAAAACCTTTTTCACTGATACCTGACCCAAACTTTCTCTTTTTAAGCTCCAAGCACAAAAAGGCATTTATTACTCTCCAATATGGGCTGGTAAGTCAAGCAGGCTTCACCGTCATTACTGGAGAAATTGGTTCAGGCAAAACCACTCTTGTACGGAGCTTATTACGTAAAATAGAATCACAATGTGAAGTTGGCTTAATTACCAACACACATAGCGCATTTGGCGATTTGCTAACTTGGGTACTTGCCGCTTTCAAAATCGAATCATCTGCCAGCAACAAAGCCGAACGCTACCAAGCTTTTGTCGAATTTATTACCGAAAAAAGTAGCGAGAATAAACGAGTAGTACTGATTGTTGATGAAGCACAAAACATGGACATTCAAACTCTTGAAGAGTTACGCCTACTATCCAATATCAATGCCCATCAACAAATTATGTTACAGCTAGTTCTAGTAGGACAGCCCGAGCTAGTCGACAAACTAAACCAACCCGAACTGGTTCAGTTTTCACAACGTATTTCTATCGAATATCACTTAAAACCTCTAGGCTACGAAGAAACCGAACAATATATTCATCATCGCCTAAAAGTAGCTGGTAGCCCTGAAAACGTCTTCCTACCTTCTGCCTGCGCAGCACTCTATTATTATTCTGGCGGCGTACCTCGCCTTATCAATAACCTTGGCGACCTTGCACTAGTATTTGCCTTTGCTGGCGACAATAAAACCATTAACTGGGAAATCATTGTCGATGTGGTCAGTGAGCGCACTTCTGGTGGAATTAAGCGCTTTGAAGGCAAAGTTTGCTCCCGCGAGTCAGAGGCCGATATTGAGTTGCTACGCCGAGACATACTTGAAGAAACTAATATTGATATCTCCCTGCCCGAATAACTCCTCACCGAACACAATACTCAACGTTAAACCTCAGGCTCACCAATACTTCACCTCTTAAATAAAAATATTATATGTAGGGTTGATGAAGATTTTTTATTGCGCAGCACTAAACAACAAAATCCGACATAGGAGATACGCCAAAATGTCGGATTCCGTTATCTGCACTACGCCAGATAAACTCCATCCAACCTACGGAAAAATTTATTGTTTGTTGTATATGCTTAACTCTTACCTTAATGGCAGCATCATTTAGCCTGTCAATAACTGAACAACTAAATCGCCCTCACACTAAATCCCCCTCCTGAGATATTGCCACCACATTTCTTACAGGCACAAAAAAAGGCACCTAAAGATGCCTTTTTTAGTATAAAACAACGTATGCTTTATAGTTTTTCTTTGATACGCGCTGCTCTACCAGATAGTTCACGTAAGTAGTACAACTTAGCTCTACGTACCGCACCACGACGCTTAACATGAATATCCCCAACTAAAGGACTGTGTGTTTGAAAAACACGCTCAACACCGACGCCATGAGAAATCTTTCTAACAGTAAAAGCAGAGTTTAAACCACGATTACGCTTAGCAATAACAACACCTTCAAATGCCTGTAATCTTTCGCGTTCGCCTTCTTTTACTTTCACCTGCACAACAACAGTATCACCAGGGTTAAACACTGGTATATCCTTTTTAAGCTGCTCTGCATCTAATTGACTAATAATATTACTCATTACTGTACCTTATTTACTCTTTAATTCAATTTTAAATTCTTCTAACAGCTGCTGCTGCTGCACCGTTAACTCTTGCGCTAGCAATAAATCGGGTCTTTTCTGCCAAGTCCACCCTAATGACTGCTTCATACGCCAAGCATCTATTTCTTTATGGTTACCACTTAATAAAACATCAGGAACCACTTTACCATTAACTTCCTCAGGACGCGTATAATGAGGGTGATCTAAAAGCCCATGCATATGTGAGTCTTGCTGAGCCGACTCTGCATCACCTAATACATCAGGAAGCAATCTTGAGAGCGCATCAATGACCACTAAAGCAGCCAACTCACCACCACTCAAAACAAAGTCACCTAACGACCATTCTTCCTGACACTCATCCTCAATAAAGCGCTCATCAACTCCTTCATACCGCCCCGCAACTAAAATTAACTGCTGCAAAGCCAAGCTTTCATTCAAAAGCTGCTGAGTAATTGGTTTACCTTGCGGACTTAAATAAACTACTTTAACACGCTCCGCTTTACCTGCCTGTTTGGCACTGGCAACGGCATCCTTTAATGGCTGATATTTCATCACCATCCCAGGACCACCACCATAAGGTCGATCATCGACCGTCTTATATTTATCAGTGACGTAATCGCGAGGATTCCAAGCGAACAATTCTACCAGACCACGCTTAATAGCACGCCCTGTCACTCCATTTATAGCACTATCAAGTACCATATCAGGAAAAATTGTCACAACATCAAAGCGCATTAAAACTCAGGATCCCAGTCAACTAGCATTTCTCTAGTATCCAAGTCGATAGCTATAATGGTTTGTTGTTGCAAAAAAGGAATCAAACGCTCCCTATCACCTTGCACAACAACGACATCATTAGCACCCGTTTCCAGCATCTGCTTGATAACACCCAATTCAACACCGTCAACAGTCTTCACTTGCAAACCAATCAGGTCAGTCCAGTAATATTCACCTTTCCTCGCCTTAGGTAACTGCTCATGCCGAATAAGTATATCCCAGCCATTTAAATCTGCAGCAGCATCTCGATCATCAAGAGACTCAAGATTTGCAACAACGGTCTTTCCTTGTCGGCGACCATCAAGCAACTGCACTTCCTTGCTGTCATTACCTTTTCTTAAAATCCAAGAAGAGTAAGCTAATATATTTTCACGTGGTTCAGTAAAGGAAAATACTTTAATCCAGCCTCTTACACCAAAAATACCTGAGACCTTACCAACAACAATTAGTTCTTCAGCCAAGCTTATGCTGCTTCAGCTTGTTTCTTAGCGTCTTTAATTAACTTACTAACACGCTCAGAAGGTTGCGCACCCTGTGATTGCCAATGAGTAATACGCTCAACATCAAGCCTTAACCTTTCTTCTGAGCCTTTTGCCAAAGGATTGAAAAAACCTATGCGCTCAATATAACGGCCATCACGGCTGTTTCTGCTATCAGTCACAACAACATGATAAAAAGGACGATTTTTTTGCCCACCTCTGGCAAGACGAATAACTACCATCTAAATTCCTCGAAAATTACATTTAACCAAATTTAATCCGACTATTCTACTCGCTTTAATGATTATGTGAAGTCAAAATTGTACTTTTTTAGACATCAATACCATTTATTCTCTGAGTAGTTACGTACGCATACCTTTCATATTACCTTTAATGCCACGTACCATATTAGCCATATTGCCTTTTTTGAAACGTTTCATCATTTTCTGCATCATTTTAAATTGTTTCAAGACACGGTTTACATCCTGCAATTCTTGCCCAGCTCCCGTTGCAATACGTTTTTTTCGATTACCTTTAATTAAATCAGGATAACGTTTTTCTTGGTTAGTCATTGAGCGAATAATAGCAATCTGCCTTGCCAAAGCCTTATCATTGACTTTATCTTTCATATCTTGGGTAATTTCAGCAGCACCAGGCAACTTCTCCATCATCGCGCCAACACCACCCATATTTTGCATTTGCTCAAGCTGCTCAACAAAATCAGCCAAATCAAAGCTCTTACCTTTGCTTATTTTTTTGGCCAGCTTATCCGCTTTTTTCTTATCAACCTTTTGCTCAATATCCTCAATCAAGCTGAGCATATCACCCATGCCCAAAATTCTGGAGGCCATCCGGTCAGGATAGAAAGGTTCTAAAGCATCTGATTTTTCACCGACCCCAACAAACTTAATGGGCTTGCCCGTAATATGACGAATAGATAAAGCCGCCCCACCACGCGCATCACCATCTGTTTTTGTTAATACCACCCCCGTCAAAGGCAAAGCATCATTAAAAGCTTTAGCAGTATTAGCTGCATCTTGCCCAGTCATACTATCGACAACAAACAATGTCTCTACCGGATTAATCGCCGCATGCAACTCTTTAATCTCGGTCATCATTTCATCATCAATATGCATACGCCCTGCAGTATCAACAATAACAACATCTAAAAACTGTTTTTTTGCCGCTTCAATTGCTGTGTTCGCTATCTCGACAACATTTTTTGTGGTATCGGTGTCAAAAAAAGTTAATGACAAGTCATCAGCCAATGTTTGCAACTGCTTAATCGCCGCAGGTCGATAAATATCGGCACTAACCACCCCAACCGACTTCTTTTTAGTCTCTTTTAACCAACGACCTAGTTTAGCAACTGTAGTAGTTTTACCAGCCCCTTGCAAACCTGCCATCAGGATAATGGCTGGAGGATTAGCCTTTAAATCCAGCTCCTCATTCGCCACCCCCATAACATTAACAAGCTCAGCCTGCACAACTTTAATTAAAGATTGCCCTGGCGAAAGACTTGCCTGCACTTCTTGCCCTAAAGCACGCTCTTTTACATTATCAATAAAGGCAGTCACAACAGGTAGCGCAACATCAGCCTCTAACAATGCCATACGCACATCACGCATTGCATCCTGGATATTCTCTTCTGTCAGGCGCCCTTGCCCCTTAAGGCTCTTTAAGGTCTTACCTAAACGGTCGGTTAAATTATCAAACATATCAGTACTAAAACTCACAAATAAGGCCGACCAAGATTATTTAATTATTCTTAAACAGATCCCATCGCAGCATCTAAAATTACTTAAGCAATTACCGAAAACGATCTACCAAAGTTGCTCTAACTTCGCATGCCATCAATACATATAAGCTGACAATAGACCATTAAAAACAAGCAAAACAGTAAATTCTCTTTCGATAATTGCCTCAACCCTCTATTATCCTAAAATTTATTGCAACGGTAAACAAGTATACTCAAACAATCTCTATTCGCACTCATTGACGACTTTTGGATCGCCCACTCCAACCATCACCACGCCCTACTACTCCTTAATATTCAAAGCATGCAACTTACGATACAGATGAGTACGTTCCACCCCTACAGCCGTTGCTAACTTGGCAACATTTCCCTGATTTTTTTCAAAGTGATATTCCAAATAAGCCTTTTCAAATTGCTCACGCGCCTCTTTTAACGATAAGCAAAAAAAATCAGGCTCACCTTGTTCAATGCCAGCAACAGCCTTATCCAGTACCGAGCCAAGTGCAGCCTTTACTTCAGATAACTCAATTTCATCACCTACCCCCAAAATCATCAAACGCTGCACCAGGTTTTTTAATTCCCGCACATTGCCAGGCCAAGTATAATTTCTTAAGAAATTCTGTGCCGACATCGAAAAACGCCGGAACGGCAATTTTTCATGATGCACAAAGAAATCAATATAAAAACTCAGCATTGCTGGCACATCTTCGCTATGCTCCCTTAATGGCACCACCTGCATGGTCACCTCATTGAGCAAATAATATAAATCTTGCCGAAATCGACCAGCAGCCACCTCATCTTCCAAGGAAACACAGGTAGCAACTAGCACACGCACATCCACACGCACTTGCTCAGTGCCCCCCACACGCAGAAAAGAGCTAGATTCAAGAGCACTTAATAGCTTAAGTTGCGTTTGCGCATCCATTCCTGCTACTTCAGCCAAGAACAACACACCGCCGTGCGCGCGCTCTAAAAGACCAGGATAAGCATTGCCATCGATTTCCTTACCAAAAAACTCTACTGCTGCATTTTCTGATGCAATACTGCCAACTGCCACATCAATAAAAGGTCCCTTTTTACGACTACTCTGCTCATGCAAAAAACGCGCATACAACTCTTTGCCAGCCCCACTCTCTCCAACCAACATGACTCTCGTATCATGCACAGCCAAACGCTTTAGTTGCTCTTTCATCCGCTCGGCAAAAGCACCATGACCAACAGGCTCGCTCACCTCAGCAAGCTGTTGCCTTAAGCCTGCATTTTCCCGCTGTAATAAATGCGCATCAATAGCCCGCTCCACTACCAGCAACAACCTTGCTAACGACAAAGGCTTCTCCAGAAACTCATACGCCCCTAATTTGGTCGCTTCCACTGCGGTTTCAATCGTGCCATGCCCCGACATCATAATAACAGGCACGTCCAAATCATTAGCAGCCCCCCATTCCTTCAACAGGGTAATGCCGTCAGTATCGGGCATCCAGATATCTAATAAGATTAAATCAAATTGATGTGCTCGGCGCATTTGTCGTGCTTCTGCAGCATCCCCAGCCATATAGACAACATAGCCCTCATCCTGCAAGATTTCTTGTACCAACTGCCTAATATCAGGCTCATCATCTACTACTAATATATTTGCTTTATATCCGCTCATCACAACCTTCAAATATTCACAGCCGGAAACTCAATAATAAATCCCGCACCTTGCTGATATTGGCTATCCACACGAATAGCGCCACCATGCTCTTCAACTATTTTCTTAACAATTGCCAAACCCAAGCCTGTTCCTTTCGTCTTATTAGTAACATATGGTTCAAAAATCTTATGCGCCTGCTGCATATCAACACCACAACCTGTGTCATAGACCGCCAAGCGCACTACGGTTCCGCCACGTTTACTCAGGGCATATATCTTAACAGTAATGACACCCTGTCCTGCCATAGCCTCCATGGCATTTTTTAAAATATTATGCAATAACTGCCGAATACTCACCGCATCTGCTTTAATCATAGGCACTGGCTCGTCTGCATTTAATACAAACTCCACCTTGGGATCCGCGCTATACAGAATAATGATTTCTTGTACCAATGCTAGCAAATCCAAGTTTATTTTTTGCTGCTGCCCAGGACGTGCATATTCTGCAAAATCATTCACCATTGCTTTCATGGCCTCTACTTGCTGCACGATGGTGCGCGTAGAACGACCTAACATTTCTGCATCAGACGCTTCTAACTTACCAGCCAATTTGTGTTGCAGCCTTTCCGCAGATAACTGTATAGGCGTTAATGGATTTTTAATTTCATGTGCCAAACGCCTCGCTACCTCTGACCACGCGGCATTTTTTTGTGCTTGAATCAAATCGGTTATATCATCGAAAACAACCACCGCCCCAATATAACCTCCATCCACTGCAAACAAGGAAGTTCCTCGACAGAGCAATTCCTTGCGCCCTTCATCTCCTTCAACCACTATATTACGCTGCCAGGTATCTAATGACTTTTCCAATAAGGGCTGCACAATAGCAACCAAATCCATCAAATGATCATTCCCTTGTGCCATACCCATTAAGCTCTGCCCATAAAAGCGCATTACTTGTACATGCAAAATAATATTCGCAGCTTGATTGGCGGTACGAATATTTAAACTAGAATCAAAGCTCAATACACCCGAAGTCAAACTGGTTAATAAGGTCTCTAAATAAGCACGCTGCCGCTCAATTTCCTGAGTTGTTAAACGCGTCTCATCCCGCGCGCTGGATATCTTGCTAACCATTTCATTAAATGACTCAACCAGAAACCCCATATCATCTTGACGTTTCACAGGCAATAATTGTCCATAAACACCAGCAGCAACTGCTCGCGTACCATGCACCAAATCACGAATAGGTGCAATAATCTCACGTACACTAATAAATGCTGCCGAAATTGCCGCAAGGGAACTCATTAGCAACACTAAAGACAACATCAACAAATAGCTATCCTTTAAAGAGTCGCGCAAATAACCCATCTCCTGAAATCTGACATAAGCAAACTCAACCGAGTCAGTTAAATCACTAATACGCTCTGGCACAGGGTAAATGACTTGCAGGTAATAAGGTTTACTGGTTTGAACTGCAACCACGGTCTGCACAACCAACTCATCATTAACCAACGCAAGGCTAACATAGTCCTCACCCTGCTGTACCTGCAAAAATAATGAACTCACCGGCAAACTTGGCAAAATATCGCTGGGCATTAAACCGCTAAAGGCCAGCACTTTACCTTTTTTTGATAATAAGGTGATTTCATTAGCACCCGTTATTTCACGCAACAGCTCTAGTTCTAAGCCAATTTCCGCCACTGGCTTATCATGCAAAGTTTCAGTCAAACGCTGTGACTGCATTAAGTTCCAGCGTATCCGCTGCCTTAACGATGCCTCACTTAACTCCAATGCATCTTCCATCGCCCCTTCTAGTTCGACATTAAACCAACTATCAATACTTTGGTGTAAAAACTGCATCGAGAAATAAAATACCGTACCCGCAGGTACTAAGGATAAGACAATA
The DNA here is from genome assembly GCA_016592635.1 of Methyloprofundus sp. Taxonomy (NCBI): domain Bacteria; kingdom Pseudomonadati; phylum Pseudomonadota; class Gammaproteobacteria; order Methylococcales; family Methylococcaceae; genus Methyloprofundus; species Methyloprofundus sp. Next base: position 476,592 of record AP023240.1, on the reverse strand, counting down.
AATAACAATACCATCCGCGTCGTTAATCGCGAGCCAGCCTCTCTACGCTTTAGTCGGCGTAACAATGCAAAAACATTAATACCTACCAATAACAGTAAAGCCGCCGTGCCAACCACATTACTCAAAAGCAACAAAGTGTACTTATCACTGAGTTGCGACGCATCCAATAACGCCGAACTCATTAATTGCAAAGCCAGAAAAATAAAGCTTAGCAATAAAAATAAACTAAAACCAAAAGGCACTTTTATTCGCAAGGCAAGCGCTCCTGCACAGACAAATCCCACTGCTCATCAAAATAGGCAAAAGGGCGCAAAGGGCCAGGCAATGCTTCTTTATCGAATACAAACCTAAAGACACCCGCCAAACAACGCCCAGAATCATAATTTTCCAGAAAAATTGCACCTGAATTGAGGTTACTCATAGAAGCAAGTGCATCTTGCAAACTAGCAAAGCGTCGAAAAGTATTTTTTTGCTCATCACGCACACGATAATTATTAACTAAGGTGTAATAACTCAAACTAAACCGATAGGAGCGATCATACAAAATATTACGCCACAAACCCGCACAACATTTTTGCTGCAAAACCAACCCAACATCCCAATATAAAGCAATACCACTATGCAAAGCATCTCGCGCACTTGCACTCAAAATAAAGTCCAATTCTGCATGAAAAGTCACCTTATTATCGCTTTGCACTAATTGCGCCTGTTTAATTTGCACAAATTTCTTATCTGCCCCCGCAAATGACACTTTATTGAGCAAACAAATGGCTAATGCCAGCAGTAATAGCTTACTGCTTTTGCAATCGCGCATAATAAAAACCATCCATAGTCTGGTCTCCCGTTAAGATCTGTCGCCCACAAGGACGCGCAACACCCCAGTTCGCTTCGATAAGTAATTCTCGTGCATCACTATGCTGCTGTAAAAATTGTCCAATTTGTAGTTCATTTTCTCGTTTTAACACTGAGCAAGTTGCATACAACAAAATACCGCCTGGCCGTAACATACGCCAAGCAGCCTGCAAAATCTGCTGTTGCAATTGCTGCAATGCCTCAATATCTTCAGCGCGCCGTAATAACTTAATATCAGGGTGCCGCCGAATAACCCCCAAAGCCGAACAAGGTGCATCTAATAAAATGCGATCATAGAACTCGCCGTCCCACCACTCATCTGGCTGCGCAGCATCAGCTGTTTTTAAATCAGCATGCAATTGCAAACGCGCCAATGTTTCCGCCACTCGATTTAAGCGCTGCTCATCAATATCCACAGCCAATAAAGACTGCAACTCAGGCTGTAGTTCTAAAATATGTGCCGTTTTTCCTCCTGGGGCAGCACAGACATCCAATACACACTGTCCAGCCTGCACATCAAGCAATTGTGCTGCAAGTTGTGCCGCCGCATCTTGCACCGATGCCCAGCCCTCACTAAATTTGGGTAATTTATCCACGGGCACAGGCTCGGTTAATAATATACCTTGCTCTACATGTGCCAACGGACTCGCCGCAATACCTTGCTCTGCTAGCAATTCCAAATAAGCAGCACGCGAACAATAACGCAAGTTAACGCGCAAACTCATCGGTGGCAGTAGGTTATTTTCTTTGAAAATCCCTTTAGCTTGCTCACCCCAATCAGCCTTAATCGCTTTAATCATCCAATCAGGGTGTGCATAAGCCACATGTTTATCTGCCAAAGCCTCCAACTGCTCCCGCTCACGCAAATAACGCCGCAAAACAGCATTCAGCAAAGATTTTGCCCACTGCTTCTTACCCATGACTGCAACAGTCTCAGAAACCGCCGCATGATCTTTAACACGCATATATTGCAACTGATACAAGCCTAATAATGCCAATGCTTTAATTTGCTTATCTTTAATCGGCTTATTGACCAGCTGTGCCAAAATATAGTCAAGTCGGTAATAATGCCGCACTGTGCCATAGCATAACGCCTGAATAAATGCCCTTTCCTGCACATCAACTATTTGCCCCCAGGCTTCTTCAATAGCAACCGTCATCGACCTGCCTGCAAAGACCTTGACCAAAATATTGGCAGCAACTAAACGAGAATTCATATCCGTACTCCCATCATTGACCTAACTGCAATCCAGCCACATTATGCGCATTTAAAAAAGCAGCGACCGGCATCCGTTTTTTACCAGGCATTTGCACTTCCAATAAGCGCAACACTCCCGCACCCGTTGCAACATCAATATGCTTACTATCATTTAAAATGACACCAGGAAGCGCATCAGTATCGACAACCACCACCTCAGCCTGCCAAACGCGCATGATTTTGTCTTGCAACACCGTTTGTGCCACAGGCCATGCATTTAAACCACGCACTTGTCGCGCCAACTCAATAGCCGACTTGCTCCAGTCTAATTTGGACTCATTTTTATCTAGCTTATGCGCATAAGTGACCAAAGATTCATCTTGAGGCTCAGGCACCAATTGCTGAGCTTGCAATAATTCTAATGTAGTACGCAATCCCTCTGCACCTAATACCATCATCCTGTCATGCAACTCACTAGCCGTTTCATTATCACCAATATGACACACGGTTTTATGCAACATATCTCCCGCATCCAGTTGCTTAACAACATTCATAATAGTGACTCCAGTTTCAGTATCACCTGCCATGATAGCCCGGTTAATTGGTGCAGCACCTCGCCAACGCGGCAATAATGATCCATGAATATTGATACAGCCCAACTTAGGAATATCCAATACTTCCTGCGACAAAATCAAACCATACGCGACCACCACCATTAAATCAGCCTCCAAAGCTTGGAGCTGCTCCACATCTTCTGCTGCCTTTAAATTTTTAGGCTGCAAGACAGGAATATCTGCACTTAATGCCAAGGATTTTACAGGGCCAAGCTGCACTTTTCGGCCACGACCAGCAGGACGATCCGGTTGCGTATAAACTGCCACTACTTCATGCTCAGAATCTAATAACATCTGTAATGCAGGTACTGCAAATTCGGGCGTGCCCGCAAAAATAATCTTCATCTTTTACGCATCTCGCTTATGCAGTTTTTGCATTTTCTTTTTAATTCTTTGTCGTTTTAATGAGGATAAGTAATCCACAAATAACTTACCCTGCAAATGATCCATCTCATGCTGCACACACACAGCCAACAAGCCATCTGCCTCCAATTCAAAGGCAGTACCGACCTTATCTAAGGCTGATATTTTAATCTTCTCAGCACGCTGTATAGGCTCAAAAATACCAGGAACCGACAAACAGCCCTCATCAGACTCTTCTTCACCCGATGTTTCAATAAGCTCAGGGTTAATTAAACAAATAGGCTCATCCTTCTCGTCACTAATATCCAGTACAATAATACGCTTATGCGCATCCACCTGCGTGGCAGCCAAACCAACGCCATGTGCATCATACATAGTCTCAAACATATCACTCACCAAACTTGTTATGGCGGCATTCACCTCATCAACCGACTTCGCTACAGTACGTAAGCGCGGGTCAGGAAACTCGAGAATTGACAAAATACCCACTTAACTCTCCACTATTAAATTATTTATAACTGGAATTTTATCCGAAATTAGAAACTTATGATACCCAAGAAATACAGCTTTAAAGCAGGATTGCTAATGATTAGCATCAGAATTTTAGATCATACTCCAATGACCTGATAAACATGACCTATAGTTTAGTTTCCCTTTCGTACAATAGTCCGCCCATGACTCATAAACGAAGTCCCCTGAGTACCTGTAGAACCTGCCATAACTGCCTCAATTACCGGCTCATTTGCCAATTTATCAGCCGACCATTGCACAATAAAATTAGCGCCTAAGCCCCCACGCGCATCGGTTTGAGCTACAAAGAAATGCGCCGAAGCCATTGGATTCAAATGATAAGGCACCTCTAAATAATCTTCTATCAATTTGCCGGCAGAATTGTAATAGCTGACCTTATTGACAATTAATGGCTGGGCAAAATCAGTATTACGCACACTCAAGGTAATGGCGAGATTAAGTTTGCCACCACCAGATACCAGTATTTCTGAATAAACAGGGATATAGACGGTATTAATAGCTGTATTAACGACACTCCCTTCAACGACAGGATGAAAAAATTCCTTCGGAACTATTGGGCTCTTAGCGACAGATTCATTTTTTAAATTAAAATCATCACAGGCCGTTAGCATCACAATACTTAATGAACCCCATAAAAATTTTTGTACTTTATTGGCTATATTCATGACCAAGCTCCTGCGCATAATAGTTTGACTTAAGTTTTGCTGTACGCGCATTAAACCTACGAATGAAAATGCGGTAAATATTGTAAAAATCATTCATCATCTTAGTTGACATTTAAGCACCTAAAGCATAAAACTGCCATTAAGATAATTTTAACCCAATTGAGGTGGAGTCATGTACTGTCAACAATGCGGTGCGGCAATTAAAGCCGGTGATATTTTTTGTGCTGAATGTGGAACCAAACACCAACAGCCCAATGAAAGCCCCCTATCTGGATCAACAAAAATTATTGCTACAAAAAAACTGGATATCAGCTGGATATTTAAATCCATTGGCATCTTTATTCTGACCTTTATGGGTGTGTATATTGTCATCGGCTTTATGATCTTCGCACTGCTTGGCGATAATAGTATCAATTTAAACAACCCAATGTTGCTTACTTTGATTATTATCAGCAACCTGTTTGTGTTTTTTATCGGCGGCTTTATCAGTGCTTACCTTTCTCCAGGGATCACCCTAAAGGAGCCTGCTATTGCAGTGGCCTTATTAGCAACCTTAACTAACCTGCTCACTCAAGATATTGGCACTTCATTTGTTGCTTGGATTATTCCGTATTTTATTGCTTATTTTGGCGCTAAATATGGCGAACAACTACAACAAGTAAGGAGGGCTTAATGGCAACATTTATCGTATTGACGGCCCTGTTATTCAGCACCAGTTTTTGGTTCTGGCTAGTACGTCGCACGGATCGCTTTGCACCTGAGCCATTTTGGTTTTTGGCCAAAATCATGTTGTTAGGTGGCATGATCAGCATCATACCTACCAGCTTTCTCAATAGCTTTGTGCTCTACTTGTATCGTTATAATGCTAAGAAAATAACCAGCATGTTATTGCACAGCCCGCTACGCCCAATTGGTCACTGCCCTGTCTGTAAAACCAATAGTAGTAAAAATAGCCGTATTTGTCGGCGCTGTGGTGGTGCTTTGTTTCCTGCTGAAGAGTTTCCACTGCTCAAGAAAAAAATATGCAAAAACTGTGCACGACAAAATGTTTTCAGTGTCAAGTTTTGCGTACAATGCGGAACTAAGGGCTAAAGGTGCTAAAGGTGCTAAAGAGTACCGTTTTATACCACACAAAGCCTATTCTCTCTGTAACAATAAACACCAACCTATTTGCTTGCAAACTAAATAGAGTCCCTATACTGTATTTCAATTATTATGCAGTTATTTTTTTAAGGAATTATTAATGGGTAAAGCCATCAACTCAGCCGAATACCTCCTGAATCAATTAGGGGAGCTGAGTTATCACTTAGCTAATTGCTCACAGCAACAGCAGAGCTACTTTGAGAAACCACTGCAAATCATCAATAAAGCCATGGGCTTTCATATTGGTGTGCTCTATAAAATCACTAATATCATCGAAAGCGACTTTATTATTGAAGTCGTGGCAGTTTGTAACCCCGACCATATCAGGCCGGATTTAATAGAAGGTGCAAAAATATGCCTTAATATTGATAATCCCCCGCTGGAATTTACTAACGAAGTCATGGCATTTAAGAATCGTAATGTTTCCGCCATTAATATTCCAGGTTGGGGCTGCGATATTGTCGGGGCTATCTATATGCCGGAGAATTTAGGGCACGGCTACTTATTAGCAGGTGACTTCTTTGGCGATGAATCTGATGTACAAGACTACGAAGTGCGCACTTGTGAAATTATGTGCAATTTGTTGAGCTCTGTTTTAATGAAAACTCAATTTGAAAAACTAGCTAATTATGACGGATTAACCGGCCTATTGAATAGCCGTGCAATTCGGGAAGAATTAGAAAAAACCTTTCAACGTCAAAAACGTAAGAAAACGTGGTTAGGAGCCATTGCCTTAGCAGATATTGATTATTTTAAGAAAGTGAATGATCAATATGGTCATATTCAAGGTGATTCAGTTTTGCAAGAAATCGGCAGCCTTTTTGCGGGAATGATTCGCAAGCACCTTGATGTTGCTGGCCGCTATGGCGGCGAGGAGTTTTTACTCATTTATGAAGACTCTGAAAAAGAGCAGGTTTTAAAGATAGTCGAGCGTTTGCGACTCTCTATTGCAGAACATAAATTTAAAAAGATTAGCGCAAACGGCAGCCCGCTAGAGGGTGAATTTTTACAGGTCACCATGTCATTCGGTGTTGCCCTATTGAATGACCGATCCACAGAAAATAGTATTGAAATCTTATCAATGGCGGATGCAGCACTATACCAATCAAAAGAAAATGGTCGCAACCAAGTCACACTGAGGAGCGAGTAATACCAATCCCAGTAAATAATTACCTTAATACCGTCATTCCCGAGGTCTTTTTATCGGGAATCCATTCGCGCAGTAGATTCCTGCTAAAGCTTGTGCCTAGCTTGACTGGGTAGCATGCAGGATGACGGCATTTTTGAAGTTAGGGCATCAATATATTGGGATTGGTATAATAACTATTGAATAATGCCTTGATACATAAAAAAGGCATAGGCAACCAGCAGTATGAAGCCAATAAAGCGCGGGACTCTTCCAAAAATGGCAATCGCTAGAAAATGAATGGCACCTGCGCCTAAAATAACATACATACCCGTCTGAAAAAATTCAGGGACTTGAATGGTATTAAAGAGCGCAAATAGCCCTATACACATTGGAATACATATATGGCCATCACCGATTTGGGAGCTTAGCACAATATCCTGCCTACCAATACGCGAATAATATAAGGCAATAAATCCATTGGGTAAAACCATCAGCACACCACTCAGCCAACCTAATTGGCTAATATTCATATATTGGCTATCCGCTGTAGATATCCACTCGACTAAGTGATCAACAGAATAATAAATACCATAGGCACTGATCGCGATCAATAATAGATCGAAAACAATCGACCATTGAAAGGTTTTATTATTCCTGATTTTGTCTTTTAAGATTTCAAAAACATGTAATATTTGCCAAAAAACAAACAGGCCGACCAACACCAAACCATCATAAAAATCGAGCACCCGATCTTTTGCCAGAGCCCAGAGCGCGCCAGTAAAAAAGAACAGCGCAATCAAAGTAAAAAGCAAATTAAGTCGATTTATGCGCTGCAAATCAGTGTTAGTTTTTGACTTTTTCTTAGAATTACCTTTTTGCAGCAACCCTGATGCACCAAAAGCCGTCGAAAGCCCGAGTATCAAAGTCAAATTGGTGGCATTATTCACCAGACAGTTTTCAATCACCAAACCACCATTACTTGCCGACTGACTCATGACATAAGCAAACATGAGGTTTGCAAATCCAGAACAGTAAGGCATGATAAGTGTACCTAAGACAGTTCCTTCAAAGCCCTTGTGCTCCATCACTTGTAAACGCCAAATCATTAGAAAAGACGTCACCACAAATAGAACAAGCAGCACAAAAGGGTTGGCAATAAAAATAAGGAAATAATCGAGTAGGTTTTTCACGCTTTAACAAAAAGAATAATCATTGTGAAAAATTTCATATTTCTATTGCTTCAAATAGATGACTTTAGATTTGACTTAAGGACAAGAACTCAATAATACCCGAGGTTCTTTTCAAGTGCCATGATCGATTCTTTGGCCTCATCTAAGTAAGTCTTCCAGCTCTCAACCTCTTCACTATTAACCTGAGCTGTATCCAACTCTCTTAAAGTCTCTCCTAACTTGCTGACCTTGCCCATTGCTAATCTATGGCTCTTTTTAATTTCTTTCGCTTGCTCGTCAGCTGATAATACAACTGGTTCAGCCGCTGCTTTTATCGCTTCCTTAATGGTACTAGTGGTAATAGGTTTATCTTCAGCTTTAGCTTCTATTGCCACCTTATCCAATACTGCCAACCGCTCCCCCTTAGGGGCTTTTGCCAAGGCGACTAATTGAGGCGTACTGATATCAGACAGCTCGAAAGGAGTCATGGCAACGCTATCAACTGGAATACTAACCATATCAGAAGCTTGTTTTTCAATAACTTCTTCAGCTACAGAGTCTGAGACCTCAATAGACGATGCACTATTTTCCGACAAATCAGCATGCTTAAAAACACCCTGTGAATCAGAGCCAGTAACCTTAGCAGCAACCTTAATTAATAATTCCTGCTGCACCTCACCCGCTAGAGCTAATTCATTAAGCCTAGATTTTTTTAGGTTTAGAGTACTTTCTCCCCAAGCATGGTAAGTCTCAAAACCCAGAGTACTATATGCCTTGGTATCTCTCATTTTATGGCAAGCCGCAATTACCATATCCTGCCCCACCTTTAACTGCTTAAGCCCCTCTTTTGCTTGCTGCTCTAATTCTTTTGCCCGACCTACTGTGGGTGCTTGGTTGATTACTTCACTACTCATTGCTTACCTTATTCAAATACATAAACCGTTATGAAAATAACAGTTCTCAAATAAGTGTAATTCTATCTTAATTGCAGTTAAGAATTAATAAAACTAATGCTGTGTCAGCAGTATTCAACTAATTACTTTTGTGAATTTGAATGTGTGCACGCTGAACTGAAAGGCTTGATACAGGATAGACAACCCTGCAATCTGATGTGGTATATTGAAATGGATCTTTGGAACTGAGCTGAATATAATTCAGCTCTTAATAGGTACTAGCTCCATAAATTTGGTTTTAACTGGTATTAATAACAAGCCCTAGCAGGTGTTATTTTCAAAAAGGTAGGCATTATTTTCCTTGCACATACTGCGCACTAGTTAATGCTTTAAGAAAATTCACCAAATCCTGTTTTTCCTGTTGGGTTAAGTGTAACGGGAAAATAGCCGAATCTAACAAAGGATTTTCATCGCCGCCTTTATCATAATATTCCACCACTTCTTCCAGAGTGGCAACGCTGCCATCATGCATATAAGGTGCTGTTAACGCTATATTTCTTAAAGTGGGTGTTTTAAATTTACCAATATCAGCAATCACTTTAGTGACATTAAAGCGACCTAGCTCTGCGCTCTGTGCTGCCGTAAAGCCAAATTCTTCGGGACTATCCCCGTTTCTTAATGTCTGTACAAATTCGTTAAATTGCGGATTCACTTTATTAAAGCCAACGCCTAAATTATAAAAGCGGTTATCCATAAATAAAGCATCTTTACCACTAATTTCATGGCAATTAGCACAATTTCCTTTGCGCCTAAATAAACGCATGCCCCGCGCTTCACTTTGCGTCATCGCTTGGCGATCACGACCAAACAAGTATTGATCGAACGCTGAATTTCCTGCAATCAAAGTACGCTCAAAACTGGCAATGGCTTGCCCAATTTGTTGTACGGCTATTTCTTGTTCGGCTTGCTGGAAAACAGCTGCAAACTGCTCTTGATAAGCTTGATCTTGACTAACGATTGCTACAATTTGTGCATGATCCTTTAAGCCATGCTCTACAGGGCTTAATAGTGGCCCTAAAGCTTGCTCTTCTAAACTGGCAGCTCTACCATCAATAAATAAAGTTTTATAAAATGCGGCATTAACAACGGTTGGTGCATTCCTAAACCCTGTTAGCTGTCGAATACCAACAGCTACCGACCGACCATCAGTCAGTGCCTTATCATCTTGATGACAACTAGCACAACTTACCGTACCATCCTGGCTTAAGCGTTTATCATTAAATAAACGTTCACCTAAGGCTATTTTTGCAGGCGTTTGCGGATTGTTATCGGGAATAGATAATACTGGCAAACCTAATAAATTATTAGCCAGCAATCCTGTTGATTGCAACAATAACCAAAACCCTATGCTATATATTTTCATATATTTCTCCACAATGACATTCCAGAAAAATGCGCACACATCAACCTAACCTAGCTTACGTTACTAAGGGACGAGATTTCAATAATTCCCTCTTCCCTAGATAGAAACATAGTGCAACACGCTGCTAACTATCGCCTACAAAATGATTATATGCATTTTTTCAAGTTAAAAAAAAGCCCTTTAAAAAAAGGGCTTTGATAAAGACTTAAAACTACTTTAACCAAGTATCTCCCGAATTAGAAAAATAGTCTTTCGTCTTTAAAAATTGCTCAAAATAACAAGGAAAATGCTAAAAACTATTTAATGCTTAATCTTGTTCAGGCATATCCTGAACGATTAAGACGTACGGTTCGCCCAGTGGGAACTTATCATCCATACTTTTGAAATAAACTACTTTACCGTAAGTTTCGTTAACAGCAGGTAAAATTTTCTCAGCTTCAGCAGCTGTTAAATCCGGGAATGTTGCATGTGCTCTTGGCACTTCAACTAAATGGTAATGCCAGTAACCTTTTTCTTCTTCAGGTAATGAATTGTACTGAGCTGTGGTAATGATATATTCAAAACCAATTGGCTTATCTTGATCTTTCATACCTGAATGGAACATCAAGCAGATCATTGTGTCATCTTCATAAGCTTTACAATGGTGATGCACGATCATTTGCAATTTAGGATCATGCACGTCATGCGTATCTGGTTGCATATGACGAATCGCTTGAATATGTAAATCATTAAAACCTAAATGATTGGGATATTCTTTTTGACGTGGATTTAAAGTTTCGTTATAAAGTGGTGCACTTTCTGCAACGATCGGTGTACTTTCAAAAGTTGAACAGCCAGTTGTTAATGCAACTAAGCCAGCGGCTATTAGTAATTTTAATTTCATGTTGGTCTCCCCCGAGATCTGTTTATTTATTAAGTCAATATGGTATTGAGTAAATACATATTAGGGTTTTATTATATTAGAATAACTAGATATGTCAAACTATTTCCTACTGTTTTAGTCAACAATTACAAAAACACTGGCAATGCATTATTTATCAATAAGTTAAGAATAACTATTTATTTATAAACTTTACCCCCATATGCTTGAACTTTGTTATTTAACCCTTAAAATAGATATATATAGCATTATAAGTAACCACTCTCTAACTAAAAATCAATACCGTACTCTGTAGGCTGATGATATGGACTCCTCCCTCTCCAACGGTGCGATAATAAACCTAAGAGAAATAACGGAGTAAAGAGGAGTCTGAAATGAATAATAGCGTAATTGGATTAGATATAGCAAAAAATATATTTCACATGTATACGTTTGTAGACAACAAACCCAAAAAGAAAAAACTAAAGCGGGCAGAGCTGTTAGCATTTTTTGCCAACTACCCGGCAAGCTTGATAGGGATAGAAGCTTGCGGAGGAGCGCATCACTGGGCAAGAGAATTAATCAAGCTGGGGCATGAAGTGATTTTGCTTAATGCACGTTATGTAAAAAGCTTTGTTGTTGGAAACAAGAATGATTTTAATGATGCTGAGGGTATATTTGATGCGGTTACTCGCCCCAATAAACGTACGGTCATGATAAAAACGATTGAGCAACAAGATATTCAATTGGTTCATAAAGTTCGGCAAGGCTTGGTAAGTAAACGAACGGCGCTTGTTAACCAAATAAGAGGGTTGTTGAGTGAAAGAGGGGTTATTATCCCCCAAGGCATTAATCAGGTAAGGAAGGAATTACCTCTCATTCTGGAAGATGCCGAAAATGATTTGACGGTCATGGCTCGTGAAGTGTTTGCTGAGCAATATGAAAAGTTTGCGGCTCTGGATAAGGAAATCAAAACACAAGACCAGCGCATTAGTGCTCTTTGCAACAGCAACGCATTAAGCCGACGTTTTCTTGATGTTCCAGGAGTTGGCCCCATGACAGCCTCCATCGTTGCCTCTGATATTGGCGATGGCAAAGGCTATCTAAGTAGTCGAGATTATGCTGCCAGCTTAGGTGTTGTTCCGGGGCAACACAGTAGCGGAGGAAAACAGGTTTATTTAGGGATCAGCAAACGAGGCAATCGTTATATACGCACCTTATTGATCCATGGAGCACGAGCCGTATTAAAAAACTGCCACAACAAAAAAGATAAGCTGAGTTTGTGGCTGCAGGCACTGATTGAGCGTCGAGGTTTTAACAAGGCGGCCGTTGCGCTAGCCAACAAAAACGCCAGAATACTTTGGGCCATGGCAACCCGGGATAAAGAATATGATGGATGTCTGGTTTAAGCAGAGTGCAATAAACTGGGTTATCCACCCTTTACCCACCGACTGCGAGCTAAGGCGGCTCTTCGTCCGTGGATAAAGAGTGGATAACCCTAAACATAACCGAGCAACCAAGATTGCGGAGGCAAGTTAAACAATATTGATGACGACGACAGGTCAGACCGATACTTTAGAAAACCCGTCTAACCCAGAGAGCCCATTGCGAGGCCGGTAGGTTGTTAGGGTCAAAAGTATGCGAATAGATTCATCAGGAGTCCTGAGGCAATAAAGCCTCTATTAGAGACCGAATATATGGCTGCAATCTTGTTCACTGTTAATGTCACTAAAAATTGAAAACTTGGCTTGCAATAACTGAGGAGTCCATATATGGGTTAGATTAGCAAGCGCAGCGCAGATAACGTAACCCAGCACTTCCACATATACTAGGCTTTGCTGGGTTACGTTTTTATTGCTGCGCAAAAAAATCCAACCCACCTTACGGCATTAACTTTTAATTATTGACAATGCTCCTCTTAATCCCACTTACAATAAATACGCATATGAAAAAACATTTATTATTAGGTTTAACCTTAAGTATGGCTATCATCAACAGCCCATGCCACGCTTTTAGTGACTCTCCAGATGGTAGCTTTGATAGCTCAGCCAACCGCCCCGTACCGACACTCGCGCCTATGCTCAAAAAAGTACTGCCGAGCGTGGTCAACATTTCTACGCAAGGAACCGTTGCCGTACAACAACACCCATTAATGAATGACCCGTTTTTTCGTCAATTTGCTCCCAGAACACCTACCGAGCGTCCTACGCAAGGCATTGGGTCTGGTGTTATTGTTGATGCAGATAAGGGCTATATCCTGACCAATAACCATGTTATTGCCAATGCTGATACTATTTTTGTCACCTTAAAAAATAAACAAAAATTAAAAGCAAAATTAATTGGTACTGATGCGGAAACAGATATTGCAGTATTACAAGTGCAAAGCGATGAGCTAATTGATATTCCATTAAGCAATTCGGATAAACTACAAGTAGGTGATTTTGTGGTAGCTATTGGTAATCCATTTGGGTTAAGTCACACAGTGACTTCAGGCATGGTTAGTGCTTTAGGGCGCACTAACTTAGGAATTGAAGGCTATGAAAATTTTATCCAAACAGATGCTTCCATTAATCCCGGTAATTCTGGCGGTGCGTTAATTGATTTACGCGGTCATTTAATCGGTATCAATTCTGCCATTCTTGCACCGAATGGCGGTAATGTCGGCATTGGTTTTTCCATTCCTATTAATATGGCCCAAAAAGTTATGGAGCAATTAATAGAACATGGTGAGATCAAACGTGGCCTGTTAGGTGTACAGATTCAAGACTTAAGCCCTGACCTTGCTGATGCCATGGATTTAAAAGGTACACAAGGCGCTTTGGTTTCACGGGTAACACCTAATAGTGCCGCCGATAAGGCCGGCATTAAAGCAGGCGATGTCATTGTTGCAGTCAATGATAAAAAAATATCGGGTTCTAGTGCTTTACGCACCAATATTGGCCTGAAACGGGTGGGTGAAAAAGTAAGTCTCGATTATTACCGTAACGGTAAGCTTAAAACCGTGAACACTCAGGTAGGTAGCATTACTTCAGGACAGCAACAACGCAGTGCATCTGTGCCAGATACACCTCTATTAAAAGGCGCTACTTTAAAAGCTCTCAGCAAACAAGATCCTTACCAAGGTACCAGTAAAGGCTTATTGGTTACCAGTATTCAAGCAAATAGCCCTGCTGCAAGAGTTGGTTTAATGGAAGGTGATATTATTCTAGCCATCAATAAAAGAAAAGTGACCCGCCTTGCCGACATTAAAAAAGCGATTAGTTTATCACGCAGACAATTGTTAATTCATTTACAACGCGGGCAAAGCTTCTTATATTTTGTGATTAAATAAACCTTAAATGAGCAATAATTTACCTTTTATGCTCTAGCATTACATAATGCTAGAGCATAAAGGGCAATAAAATAGCTAAAAATCTTATGATCAAAATACAGCAAATTCCCGTACTGACCGATAATTATATCTATCTTATCCATGACACCGAATCTATGGAAACTACAGTAGTTGATCCCGCTGTTGCTGAACCCGTACTAGCATGTCTTAACCAAAATGGCTGGCAACTCAATACTATTCTTAATACCCATCATCATGGCGATCATGTCGGTGGCAATCTAGAACTCAAGCAACAAACCGGCTGTAAGATTATTGGCTCCGCATTAGATATGGTACGCATTCCAGCTATTGATAGCGGCTGTAACGAAGGTGATATCATCAAACTCGGCCAGCACAACATTCAGGTGATCGAATGCTCGGGACATACAACAGGACACATTGCTTTCTATATAGCAGCAGCGGATGCACTATTCTGTGGTGATACCTTGTTTGCGATGGGCTGCGGACGTTTATTTGAAGGATCCGCCGAGCAGATGTGGCAATCTTTAAGCAAATTTACCACCCTGCCCTCAGAAACTAAAATCTATTGTGCGCATGAATACACCGCTGCTAATGCGCAATTTGCACTGTCCGTCGAGCCGAATAACCACGACTTACTGAGCACTATAGAGCATGTCCAACAGTTAAGGGCGAACAACCAAGCCACCGTGCCCACTACATTAGCACAAGAACTTGCCACCAATCCATTCTTGCGCCCTAATAGCCTCGACATTCAAAATACACTGGATATGCAAGGTGCATCTGAGCTAGCAGTGTTTACTGAATTGCGAACCAGAAAAAACCACTTCTAACAACACTCTCCAAACCAACTCCTTCAGAAAATACAAATACAGAAAAATCTTTTATTTCTGCCATTAATGTAATATTATTACATTACATTTTTAATTTTCGGTTCTGTTTTGTCTCCCCTGCATCCCATCAACTTTTTAAAGATATGACTTATAAAAAATTACCGCTCTTAATCTTTACCAGTCTGTCAGCCACAGCTGTGGCAGAAGAACCACAAGAATTAGAACCCATCATTATTTCTGCGCCACTACATAAAAAATTTGCAGAAACCGTGCATCCTGTCAATGTATTATCTGGCGATGATTTAGCGCTCAAACAAGCCACTACTGGTACATGACGCATTAGGTTTTGTTGATCACGGTGTTGTTGGTTTTCAAGCAGTCAACAGAAAACTGCAGGCCACAGGAGAAGAAGCCTTTGTGCCGCCTTCAGAATTGCAGAGCTACGGTGTTTTCTTGGTAGAGGACATTCATGCAGGTAGCATTACTTATGAATTAGGCTTACGCGTTGAACACCAACAAATAGATGCCGAAGGTTATGCTCGCCAAGAACATACTCCTGTCAGTGCATCCCTATCTGCCTTATGGAATATCAACGATGCAGTGTTTATGAGTTTAGCATTTACCCATGCACAACGCGCGCCTGATGCACAAGAGTTATTCGCAGACGGCCTCCATTTTGCTAGCCAAAGCTATGAACGAGGTGATGCCAACCTAGAACTAGAAACCTCGTACAACTTGGAGTTTAGCTTTAAAACCGACTTTGACTGGATCAACACCGAATTAAATGCTTTTCATAACTGGGGTCACAACTATATTAACCAACAAAATACCGGCATCTGGTTTGATTTGGATAGCGAAGATTTCAGCAATAACTGCAATACAGAGTGCCTGCCTGTCTATCAGACTACCCAAGATAAAGCCCGTTTTTACGGCTTTGAAGCACAGGTAGGTTTTCCTCTCTGGGAAGGCGAAAATCATCAGTTCGACATCAGCTTATTTAGTGATTATGTGCGTGGAGAATTAAGTGGCGGCGGCAATGTACCTCGTATGCCACCATTACGCTATGGTATGCAATTAGATTACACAGGCTATCAAAGTTTTGCTGCAGGCCTGCGCCTAACCCGCGCCGAAGCTCAAAACCATACCGGCATCAATGAAAGCCGCACATCTGGCTATTTATTACTAAACTTGAATGCCAATTATAAAGTTAACTTTGCAGACTCGGTAGATGTATTACTGTTTGTAAAGGCCAATAACTTATTGAATGCAACAATTCGTAATTCAACCTCATTTTTAAAAGATGTCGCTCCCGAACCAGGACGTGGGGCGGAAGTCGGCCTCCGGGTGAATTTCTAATATGAATAATCCGATTGATAGCAAGATAATACAACAACCACATAACCATAAGAGCTGTCAAAAGCAAGCCTTACAGGTTGCTGAGAAAATTTGCACTAAAAAAGGTTTGCGCCTAACGCCAATCAGGCGGCGTATACTTGAACTCATTTGCACCAGCCATAAGGCTATTGGCGCTTACGAATTATTAGATATTTATCATGCTGAAGATCCTAAAGCCAAACCTGTCACCATTTACCGCACTTTAGACTTTTTGATTGAGGCCGGCTTGGTTCATAAAATAGAATCAATCAATGCCTTTATCGGCTGCTTACAGGCAGAAACACAACATAAATCAGCTATTCTTATTTGCGAGCAATGCAGCAATGCCTATGAGATTGATGCAAGTAGCGTTTATGACTCTTTATTTGCCTTAAGCCAAGCGATACAGTTTACGCCACATTGCTTAACGCTAGAATTACATGGCGTATGCAGTAATTGTTCCGAGCAATAATTAATTGCTTTTCCCTTTAATCAACGCCTCAGGATACCGCTCCAAATAATCGGCCAATAAACGCAAAGACTTCGCCGAACGACGCAGCTCAATCAGTGTGCTGTTTAAATTTTGCTGCAGCTGAGCGTCTTTATTAAATACCTCACCAATATTATCGGCACTACTTTGAAACCGCTGCAACATTTGGCGACTACTTGCCAGCGTCAAATGTGCATCAGCCAGCAATGGAT
Organism: Methyloprofundus sp.; assembly: GCA_016592635.1. NCBI lineage: Bacteria > Pseudomonadati > Pseudomonadota > Gammaproteobacteria > Methylococcales > Methylococcaceae > Methyloprofundus > Methyloprofundus sp. The sequence goes on along the minus strand of AP023240.1, from coordinate 459,495 downwards.
CGACACCTTGATCCAGCTTGGCCATGGCACTACTCGAATGTTTTAAAGTATTTTCTGCATGAGTAGCAATGCTTTCCGAATGCTGATTAAAAGTACGCATAATACCTTTTATCTCAACCAGTGATGCTGCCAAATCATGGATTGCTTGCTTAGTATCATCTGAACCAGTCAGCTGTTTTATATTTTTGACCGTCATTAATAATTCCGCAAATAATTCTTGAAAAGGAATATTCTGAATTTCACGGATGGCATCGGTAATATTCTTTTGTACCTCTTGACTGCTAGAAGTAATTGCCGGTAACTCGGCATAATCTTTATTCAAATGCGTTAGCCTAATCGGCGACTCGGGACGTAATAAAGACTCTATATATAACTTACCAGTCACCAAGCTGGTATATTGCAATTGCAAACGTAAACCATCATCAATTAATTGTTCCATTAACTTCTGTTTACTACCCTTCTTTTTTTGCTGTAACAACTGCCAGCACTTCTCATGGTCTATCTCAATAAAAACAGGCGTTAAAATGCGTTTATTATCAGGGTGTAACTGCACTTGAATATCGGTTACTTTACCAATCGGCACCCCTTGCATTTTCACCAACGCCCCGACAGACAAGCCATTCACCGACTCATTAAAATAGACTACAAACTCAGATTTTTCAGTGAAAAACTGGCCACCACTTAAGACCGTAATACCAAACACAGCGATGGCAATAGCCCCTAATACAAAAGCCCCAATAACGGTCGGATTTGCTTGTTTACTCATTTAGCCCACTTTTATCATTCATATTCGACCGACTTATTTCGGTAATTTACTGCCCTCGCAGGATACGAAGTACCGTAGGCTGGATGAGCTTATCAAGCGTAACGCAGATAACGAAATCCGACATTTTGGACCACCTAGATATGTCGGATTTCGTTTTTTAATACTACGCAATAAAAAATCTTCATCCAACCTACAATGTAGCATTTTATTACATGTGGCTTAACTCATGCCCCGACTTAAAAACTGCTGCACAATCGGATTAGGGCAATCTTTTAATAAATCATTCGGCGCACCCTGCGCAATCAGAGTTTTGCTAGCCGAATCCAGAAAAATAGCATCCGTACCAATCACAAATAAACTAGGTAAATCATGCGTGACCACTACAATCGTGGTGCCTAAACTAGCTTGGATACTGATAATCAAATCATCCAATAATTTAGCACTCACCGGATCCAAGCCGGCAGAAGGCTCATCAAAAAATAATATATCAGGGTCTAATGATAACGCCCGCGCCAAACCTGCGCGTTTTTTCATACCACCACTAATTTCAGAGGGGTAATATTCCTCAAAGCCCACCAAACCCACTAAGGCCAATTTTAAATATGCCAACCCTTTGATTTCAGCGGCACTTAAGTCAGTATACTCTTCTAAGGGTAAGGCAATATTCTCGGCCAAGGTCAAAGAACTCCATAAGGCACCACTTTGATACATAATGCCATTGGCACGCATAATTTTATTACGTTCTTTAGCGGAAATCTTCCATAAATTTTGCTGTTGATAATAAATATCGCCCGCAGCAGGTTTTTTTAAACCCAATAAATGCCGGAGCAAGGTACTCTTCCCACAACCATTACCGCCCATGACAATAAAGATATCACCTTTATGGATTTTAAAATTAAGGTCTTGCTGGATAATAAAGTCATCATAAGCCATGGTTAAACCGCTGACTTCAATATGCACATCTGCCATTGGCTTACACACCCATGATTTGATAAATAACCGTTAACATCGCATCAGCCACAACGATACTGACGATACCTGCGACCACGGCCGAAGTCGCCGCATCACCCACAGAAGATGAACTGCGACCACATTGCATGCCTTGCATACAACCTGCAATAGCAACCAATACTCCAAAGACACTACTTTTAAAGAGTCCTGCAAAAAAATCATGTAAAGCCAATGCCGATTGAGTTTGTACCAAATATTCCATAAAAGAAATATCCAACATGGTAACGCCTACCAATAAACCACCGACAATACCGACAAAATCTGCATATAAACACAGCAATGGCAACATCAGCACCAAAGCCAGCAACCTAGGTAGCACCAAAAAATCCATGGGCGAAATACCTAAAGTCTTTAAAGCATCAATTTCCTCATTGACCTGCATGGAACCGAGTTGGGAAGCAAAAGCAGCCCCAGTACGTCCTGCCATAATAATAGCGGTCATCATTGCGCCCATTTCCCGCACCATGCCCAAGCCAACCAAATTTGCCACATAAATTTGCGCACCAAAAATTTTCAGCTGCACTGCCCCCACAAAGGCAAGGATCAAGCCCACTAACAAGCTGATTAAAGTCACAATAGGCAAGGCTCTTGGACCGCATTCCTGCATGACCAACCATAAATCCCGTTGCCGAAAACAGGCTTTACCACGCAATAGACGCGCAGTACTCAGGGAAATTTCACCCACAAAGGCCATCACCTTCTTAGTTTGGCGCAGGGCGCTTAAACTTTGTTCCCCGAGGCGGGCAAGCCAAGAAACAGCTTGCTGTGTTTTTTGACCACTCTCCCGCACTGGGAAAGCGGAAGCCTGTTTTAATAGCCCTTGCGCCGCTGCCGGCATATCAGTCATATCCAAACTAATATTTTGCGCTACGCAATAAGCTTCCAAATCATATAAAAACAGCACCAAACGGCTATCCCATTTAGCTAAACCAGCCCCGTGTAATTTAAGTTGCGCACACTGTTGTGCTTGCAATTGCTGTTTTACCTGCGCAAATACTGGCACAACATTGCCAATAACCCAGTCACCACGAATAGTCGCAATACCCACTTTACTATCAGCAACGGAAAGTTCTAAGACGCATTCTTCCAAAAGCAACAACCTATAGTTAAGAAAACTTACTCTATATAAGCAATATTTAACCGATATCGTCAACCAAAGAATAGTAAAATTAATTTTCTGCCGAGCGCACAAGCTTATTAGTTAGTTAAATTATCACTGCCCACTTAACTCTCAACCCACTTTATCATTATGAATAAACTACAAAATGAATGGAATATCTTGCATCAAGATATTGAAAAATACGCACGCTTTTCTCTACTGATCAAACTATTTAGTGTACTAGTTTGTTTGCTCGCCTTTACTTATCAACTCAGTGCATGGCTGGCAATATTATTTATCTTGATTTTATGGCTACAAAACGGCATTTGGCAAACATTTCAAGCGCGACTGGAAAAGAGAATTTTATTTATTGAGCAACAAATACAGAGCAGCACTAACTCAGATGATATGGCTTTTCAGCTATATTCACAGTTTCAGGAACAGCGTTTGGGGGCTGTTGGGTTGGTGAAAGAATATTGCATTAACTCGCTGAAGCCTACTATTGCTTATCCTTTTGTATTGTTGGTTGTTGTGGTTGGTGGTTATGGGTTATTTATGTAGGGCTATGTTTTTTTCATGTCTCTAGAGGCTCACATAGGAAGTTTTTAGATTGACATAAAAGTGCAAAAGAATTAAGGTGACAACTAATTTATTGAACTTGAATTCCCGATTTAATGGTTAATATCTGATTATCAGGGATAATTTGACAGGATAAATTGGATAGCAGGCAAATACTCCTGATTTTACGGTCAATACAGTGGGGAAACAGGTCAAAGTTACATAATATTAATATCAGGTAAAACATTCCTGATTTGTCGGTGAATATCTAAGGTATCAGGGAAAGTGTTCCTGTTAATAATAATGTTATCAGTGGTGACTGGAAACCAGCCGCCCACTTGGTTATCATGTCACTTCCGCTTCACGGAAGAGACAGATAACCAAGCGTTCGACAGGACAATTTCACCTAGATAATCGCCCGATAAATCGGAGCATTATCAAGGCAAAATTGCCAGTCACCACGGTGTTAAGTTTAAAATTATAAAAGTTAATTTTATGGAAAAATAATGCTAATCAATTTTCAAGAAATTAAAACAGGCAGTGACTTTGAAAACTTTGCACAGTGTTTTTTACAACATTTAGGGTATAAAATTATACGCGGTGCATCTGTCGGACCAGATGGTGGTGTAGATATTATTTGTGAACAATATAATCCTTATGGGCAATATGGTTATAGATGGTTAGTTAGTTGTAAGCATTTGAAAAGAAACGTAGGTCAAAACGATGATGAAGCAAATATAAACAAATTATATGAACATAAATGTCAGGGTTTTATGTTTGTTTACTCCTCTGATGTAACTGAGTCTTTAAGACAATCAGTGGAAAAAATTTCTCAAAATGCTAACTGTAGCCATAGATTTTTTTGTCATCGTGAAATCGAAAATATAGTGATAGCCTCGCCAAAGCTATATCCTTTAATGAATCAATTTTTTCCATTATCACACGACCTAATTATCGGAAAAATAGGAACAAATCCGACTTGCTGTGATTTAAGGGGATTATCAGCTCAAGATGCCATTTATGCTATATATGTTCGCGATACTCAAACACAAAAAATAACTGTTAAAGTTTATGGAAATTGTTGTGCTGATGATTATTGTGAACACCTTTATAGAAACAAAATCGAATATGGTATTTATACTTTAAAAGAACAAGAGTGGTAGCGTCAACTTAAATCGGGTAAGGGCTAGTTTCTCTCCAGCCCTCCCCACACCACCCTGCATGCGGCTCCGCACAGGGCGGTTCATCGCCATTATGAGTAATGGAACTTCACCCATTGCTCTTCAATCGAGACTAAACCTTGCGATTTGAGCCATTTGTTATTTAAAGCAAGTTGTACCGCCTTGGTTTTTGCTAGGCGGTAATATCCCTTTGAACTCATCCCTAGCCTAATCGCTGTTGGTTCGGAAACGCCTAGTCGCATCAGGTTGCGAATACGTGTGCGTATCCTGCGCCATTGTTTTAAATAGCACATCCTGATACGTCGCCGTATCCATTGATCCAGTAGCGGAATCGGTCGGTAATATTCGCTCAACCCAAAGTAGTTTCCCCAGCCTTGAATAGTCTGCCTGAGTTTTTCATACCGATAAATCCAGCTCACTCCCCATGAACGCCCCGTTAATTCACGAATGCGATGCTTGAAGTTAGCTAAACTTTTCGGACTCCAGACAATCTTCTTGCCTTTAAAGGCAAAGCCCAAGAAACACAGCTGTTTACGACTGACCACTTGGCTTTTCTCTGTGTTGATAGGAAGCTTTAGCGTTTTCAGATAGGCGGTGACTTCGGCCTTAATACGCTCTCCTTCTTGTAAGGATTTGACGCTGATGACAAAATCATCCGCGTAACGTGCAAAGCGATAGCCTTTGCTTTCTAAATAACGGTCAAGATCATCCAGCATGATGTTGGCGAGTAAGGGCGATAGCGGCCCGCCTTGTGGAACTCCACAGTGCGTTGCCTCTAGCTTTCCTTTGACGCTCACTTCTGCACGCAGATATTTTCCAATCAGTGCCAGCAGTTGTTTATCAGTCACCCATTTACCGAGTCGGTTCATCAATAAGTCATGATCGACTTTGTCGAAAAACTTGGATAAATCAATATCCACGGCATAGCCATAGCCGTCTTTAATTCCTCTTTGCACTGATTTTACAGCATCATGCGCAGAGCGATTAGGACGGAAGCCATGACTATGATCTGAAAAATCAGGATCAATCAGTGGCTGTAAAACTTGTGTGATGGCTTGTTGAATCACTCTGTCATGTACGCTAGGAATGCCTAATAGGCGTATACCGCCATTGGGCTTAGGTATTTCCACGCGCTTAACAGGCAACGGGCAATAATAGCCTTGTTGCAATCCACGATGAATGCCCGCCCAGTGCTGATGTATCCACACGGGATAGTCTGCAATCGTTAAACCATCGACACCTGCCGCTCCTTTGTTTTGCTTCACACGTTGCCATGCGTCGCGTAGGTTGTCGGAGGATAATACGTGTTCAAATAACATGATTAAAGTAAATAAAGGGTTAATGTTTGAGGCTCGCTACCAATTCATCTACCGCCTGACTTAAAGCCAAAGGTAGGGCGGGCTGCTCCTCATCTAATGTTCAGGCCTTCACCGTGTCCCAGCCATTACGCTGGGCATTTGCACCTATGCCGTCTGCTGACTTCTGTTTAATCATCGACAAGGTTGCCCCTGTAGACGCTATGCGCACTTATTGCGTTGCTATCGTATTCGCTAGTTCACCGATGGATAGCCATCGGGACTCCTGGACATTTTAAGCAGTTGCCCACTGACTTATTTCATACAATAAGATGACATCGCTTGTTAAACAGATCTCCCCAGATAAGAACGTAAACTGTCACGACACTGCCTTGCCATTTACCGTATCTCGCGAACCTGTGGGTTTCGTTATCATTGGCTAACTCACCCCTGAGACTCGGCCTTATATGACATTCTTGTACATAAGCTCGTCGTTTTGTACTCGGGCTTCCTTTTCACAACACCTCGCGAAGTTGCAATTGCCGTCGGCTAGTAGTTATAATCACCCTAAAATAACGGGTAAAGTAGGTTCTCCTACAGGGGACTTTCACCCCATTAGTTTACGCCCATGCTGGGCGTACCAAATAGCTCCAGCAGATTACTAGCCGCGCAGACTAAATTAGCTATGTGTTTCGTTTAAAAAAATACCTAAATCAACTCTGTACTATCTTTTCATAACGGCTGATTTAGAGCGTTAGGCTAAAACCATAGAATATCCAAATAACTAACTTGATGTAACTACATTAAGTAGCTACAATATTGGTCATGAAGTTAGAATGGGACGAAAACAAAAGGCTGATCAATCTACAAAAACATAAAATTGATTTTGTTGGTGCTGAAGAAATATTTGATGGCTACACAGTCACATTTGAAGATGATAGTATAGGTTATGATGAGCAAAGGCTTGTTTCTTTTGGGCAATTTCAGGAAAGAGTAGTGGCAGTTGTCCACACCGAAAGAAATGGAGATATACGGGTTATCTCTATTCGTAAAGCCACTAAACACGAAGAAAGGTATTATTATGCAACAATCACAAACTGATTGGAAAAAAATCGATTCAATGGAAGATAAGGATATTAATTTATCTGACTTACCAGAGGTTTCTCCTGAACAATTTGCTAAGGCTGTTGTACGAAAAGGCTTGAAACCAGTGCAAGGAAAAACCCAAGTTACCTTAAGGCTTGATACAGAAGTGCTCAATTGGTTCAAAGCACAAGGCCAAGGTTATCAAACAAATATTAATGCTTTATTAAAGGCATATAAAGATGCAAACCAAAATCAAAGCCTAACAAAAAAATCCAGCTGACCGTTGGCAGCGCAGCTTGTTTCCAAAGGTCATTTTATATCATAATTCAGTGTTTTGTCAGAGTTCATCGAACATCTGCCAACGTCATCTGATTTTTGCGTTAGATTCTTAATTGATGATTGACTCCACCTACAGAGTAAGCACATTGAATTTTCACAAGTAATAAACCGACTTACTCTTTTTACACTTGATGTAACTTTATCTGCTCCACATTTAGGACAAATTAATATCATAGAAACCTCTTTTGTTTAGGATAATGTTATGGATATATACCAACTACTAAAAATCATATCCCCAATTCTCACGTTGTTTATTGGGGTGTTTATAAAAAATTACACAGAAAGAAAATCGAAACTTATTAATTATTTCACTACCGTACACTTTTTCACCTCCTCACAGCAATGCCTTGCCCGATAATGTGAGGCAGAATTGAGGGAGTATTTTTCCTTCTCTCAGCAGGCGCTTTAATAACCGCACTCCAAGAGTAAACAAACTCAAATCACAACGATCTTTGCGATGAATAATTTTATCCCAGCTCTTAGTCAGAGCAAGCTCCCCTAAATAAACCATCCATATATAAGCTAAAGCCGCTGCCATAATAAGTCGAGAAACTCGCTCAGGAGCCCTTAATCCACTTTTCTGCAAGTTAAACCCTCGACCTTTAAGGTCTGAAAACAGCGTTTCTATACGGAAACGTTTGCGATACCAGTTAAATGCTTCACCCCCTGTGGGGAAATTAGTCACTAGATAAATAGGGTCATTATATTTTCTCCCCCAATAAACAACCGCCCTTACTACAATGCTACGTTTACGAGTGAATTCAACCGCCGATATTTCAGTCATGCTTCCTTGTTCGGGACAAATATCTTTAAATGTAAATTCATCTCCATTCTCATACAATATCGCATTATTTGCCGTTCGGCAGGCATACTCCCAGCCATAACTACTAATGGTTTCCAGCCAGTCTGCTCCATCAAATTCCCCGTCACCCAAACAAATGACCGACGTACCTTCTGGGATTATCGCCTGAACGGATTTAATCAATTCGATATGCATATCTTGAGGAAAATGCCCCTTTTTACATTTACGGGTTACCCACAGCAATGGCAGAGCTCTACCTTTATAAATCATACTGACCATCAAGGTAATACAGCCTTGCGCTGTCGTGCTGCCATCAATAGCAAGTACTAGCGTTTGTTTGGCTAAACACCGAAGAAGAACCTCTATAAAGGGTAAATAAAATAAATCGACACCCACTTTTTCATTTTTCAGCCAACGGCGCAATTGCATGATTTGGCTTTCTTCTTTACCTGATCCTGGAATCTCTCCTGCCACATTAGCTAACTTAACAGATTTACTTTGTATAATACCGCAGATAAACCCTGTCAGGATATTTAAGCCGTTATTTTGACGTTTGCTGGGATCAAAATCCCAGAATTTTTGAAGGCCGCTATGAATGGTGCGATAAATCTTGTAAGAATCTGACAATGTAGGGTATTTTCAATGTAAATCGTCCACATTACCATTTTTTCTACTCTTCGCAATACCTGCTTTAAAAAGTGTACGGTAGTGAAGCCTCAGTGCTTAAAATACAAACTAGCTTACTGTTTATGTCTCTGTGGAAATTGAAAATTCTCATGCCATACAATCTCCCATAAATTTTCTTCAGGATCTTTGAAATAAGCACAATAGCCGCCCCATTCAGGCTGGAAAGGTATTCTACTAATCGTTGCGCCTTTTGATTCTGCTAGGCTTAGAAAAGTATCAACCTGAGTTTTATTCACAACATTTAATGATAGAGACATTGCCGTATTAATTCCGCTTATTGGAGTAGTGGCCTGTTGTTCCAATAGATCTTTAGGGTATAGAGCCAAAATTATGCCACCCATTTCAAATAAAGCAAAAGGGTCATCGGAGCTCTCGTTACATTTATAAAGAGGAAACTCTAATGCCTGATAAAATGCGTACATTTTTGCAAAATCGCTGACGGCCAAAGTAATATAAGAGAGTTTAAATTGCATGTGTTTTACTGGTTATTTTTATGATTCATTGTCCCTAACAACAAAACTACACGCCAACAGAATAAAACTCCTTTTTCAGCAAGTATTCCATCTTGTTATTTCTGGCAGTAAAACGCATGCCCTTAGGGACGAAGGCTTAATAAAACCAAAAAGTATGACATATTCGGACTCATTAAGTTGAATAGGGTATTGATTTAAGTAGGCAGCACTCCCTACTGTTGAATATAGACAAGTTTTGCATTACTACTTTTTAAAAATATAGCGCATAACTGATGATATCCCCCTCCTCATACTCATAACTGTCTTTTGGGGAAGTTTAATGTACATTTAAAGTGAATAGCCCCTTAAGCCTAGCGCTTAAATAGTAGTGTTTAGATTGACATAAAAACTTAAAAGAATTATTGTAGCTACTAATCTATTCTTATTTAAATAGTTGATTGCATACGCATTATCTATATTTATAAAGTCAATAAAATGATAGGTAAGTTTAGCTGTTTTGTTAGTTAATTCAGCTCCTACCAATAAATATGCTCGACTTTTAACCCGCCCAAAGTCGAGCATTTTTTTACCAATGGGCGCTGGGGGAAAAATGAAAAAATACCATATTTTATGCTTAGCTTTATGTGTAGAAGCATCCACTGTTAATGCAGCATCTTTTAATGCTTTTGATAATAACTTATCTGGTTTTAATAGCGCAATTTCTGGGCAAATTACAAACATATTAGGCTTTGAAGCCTTATCTAATAATGACTCCCTTACCAATCAATTTGCAGCTAGTAATAACGTTACATTTAGCGCCGAGAATGGCGACACACCATTTTTAACTATCAGAACCGATTTATTCGGCTCCACACCTAAGGGCAACCTTGGTGTACGCGTACCCTTTGATAATAATGAATTTAGCCAATTTACATCTATCTTTACAGAAGGCGTCAATTCAGTAGGCGCTTATTTTATGGATAACTCATCGCCAATTTCTGTTGATTTATTTGATGTTGGCAATAACTTGCTATCAAATTTCACTATATCAAGCACCTCAGAATCCGGCGACTCAGGCGAGTGGTGGGGAGTAGTTTCTGATGAAAGCATCATCGCACGCGCTGTTTTCACAGCCACTTCTACTTCTGATGGATATGGGTTTGATAATTTCACCTTTAGTGCCATGCCTGTAAGCGTACCAGCACCAACGGCTATTTGGTTAATCGCGAGTGGTTTAGTCGGTTTTGCAGGTATGCGTAAAAAAGTACCCACTGCATAAACATACTACCCATTTCAGGCCTTCCCCTTCATTTTCAACGCAATATTGACATAACATTATGCAACAAAGAAATTACATCAAACAAACACTCATTCAAGGAACATTAATCATTGGCTTTATGCCCTTTATAGCTAATGGTGCAGTTATTATGGATTCAGTAGCAGAGTTTTCGAACACTCAAGGACAAAATGATTGGTCATATGGCTATTATAATGGTGATTTAAATGCCTACACACCTGGTGATTTTGAGCTAATGACACAATTCAGTGCTAGTACTTGGTCTGTTCAAACGGGTACGGGCGGCTTTTGGACAAGTTTAACGGCAGCAGGCGGACACCCAAACGGCTTAACAACCTCAGGAGGCAGACAATCAATAGATCATTGGGCAGTGAGACGCTGGACAAGTGACTCAATTGGCACTCTGACTCTAGATGGCAACCTATCCAAAAGTAATTTTAGCGGTGGCACAGGGATCATTGGGCATATTTTTGTTGATGGTTTAGAGGTTTTTTCTCAAGGCATTACAGGTACTGATGGGCTTGGTGTTAATTACTCGTTTGATATCAATATAGGCATAGGCAGCATCGTTGATTTTGCGATTGACCCAAACCTATCAAATGATAATTCTGATGGCACTAATTTTACTGTGGTAGGCGACTTAGCTCCCCTTTCTGTTCCAGCACCTTCGGCATTTTTGCTAACTGGCTTAGGGTTAACAACCTTTTTCAAACGCAAAAAACACTCGCAACAAAACTAACGCTCAAGTTTCCCCGAATCAAAAGCTAGTATCAATTTCCTGAGCTGAACGGGACAAAAACCTCGCCCAGCTCAGATCAAAATAATGAATCCTTGCTCATCACCATTAAGCTATGCAAAACTATTATTTTGATTCATTGGCAGCTATGAATTTACGTGACAGACTATACACAATATTATTAATAGCCTGATTAATTCTATCTAACGAGTATTGGGTCGTGGCTGATTCAGCTCCAATAACATAAGCACTTTCTATTTCAATAATACGTGCATTTAATTGAATTTGGTTTTTTAATAACGCCACACTACCAGTAATAATGGCATCAGCCTGCAGCATTTTTCCTATCTCCACCGCATCCGTTGTTTCGATAAAGCCTGTTTGCGTCATCTCCATTTCTTTGACAACTTTATCCAATTGTTCACGTTCAATAATCTTAAAATTATTGGAATTAACCAAAGCAGAGGTAAAGGTTTCCGAAATAAGCTCACCCAATGATATTTCTTGCGCTTGTTTATTCAGCGTTTTAAATTCAATGACTGCAATAGACACTCTTTTCGATGGTGGAGTAGGAGGTAACGGTACATTGTCGGCAGTATCTGCGAAAGAGGCACCATCATCCAATGTCACCAAAGAACTATAAACCCAGGCGTTATCCCCTTCTTGTAATTGAATATAAAACCAGCCGCCTGCTTTGCCAAGCAAAGAAATCGGGGTTCCTTGTGATACAGCACCTACAATAGAACATTGCGTACCTGCACCAGTACGCAGATTAGCCCTAGAACTCTTAATATATCCCCGCCCCGAAACCATGATACTTGGTTCTTTGATAGAGCAAATACTTTGTGTTTTAACTGTAGCTCTGACAGGATTTGAGCTAACTTTATAATTGCTCACTGAAACGACTGCCGCCGCATCGCTATACTGCTGCGTATGCAATAAAGAAATTTCCTTATTGATACTTTTTGCCAACCTTTTCACCCAGACATTATAAGATTTATGTATGCTCGCTTTCTGTGCCACTCCCTCATACTTTCCAGCGTCCTTAGTTGGAACCAGCTTATATTTTAGATTGCGACTACGCAGATAATGAATGGCATAAGAATCATGATCATAATCAATAATGACAGCAGCACTAAATTTATTACTCCTATGTGAGTAGGTTGCCATAATTTTGCCTGGTTGTAATACTTTTGCATGCCACTTTGTTTTTTTGCATGCGGCCAACACGGCAGAACTCACTTCGTTTAGTGTCGAATTTTGTTCATTCAAAAATTGAGTATCAGTAATATTGTAAACAGTCGCAGTTTTACATCCCGTCAATATGAGAAGAATGAGAATAATAAAAGAGAAATATATGTTTCGTTTCATGACACTGCAAATTTAATGTGATTAATTTTGATAATGCTTTCTGATTGACTGTCAGCATATCCCTTTAAGCAAATAAATACTGGGCTGCTGAACCCAATTAAAGGATAAATATGGTTACTGCTTAACTTAATTAAGGGGCGTGGAGATAATTAATTATCCAATGTGTAAACTTATACATTACTATTATAAGAAAATTAATAGGATCTGCTAACGATAGGAAGCACACAGTCATCACCAAAAGATGCACTTCGTTCCTCAGCTCATCCTATGCTTTTCACCGCTTAATTTAAACTCTCCGAAAAAATCAAACCAACTTGCAACCCTCCTTCAGGCTTATTTTTGATCAATAATTCTGCGTGATGTAGGTGCGCAATACGCACTGCAATTGCCAGACCCAACCCAGCTCCCTCTGTATTACGCGCGATATTGCCTTGGCGAAAGGGCTCAAGTAATGCATTAATTTTCTCAATAGCAATGCCTACGCCACAGTCCTCTATCCATATTTGTAATTGCCCTTGCTGTATATAAGCTCTTATTTGTACAGGTGCCTTACCATGCTTAAAGGCATTACCTAGCAAATTACTTAATAAACGATTAATCGCAACGGGGCGTATTGCTATTTGCACATCCATATTAGCCAATAATTCGATTGCATAACCTTGCCGATAAAAATCATTCACTAACTGCTGTAGAAAATCAGCAATATCAACATTTTGGGCACGTTCATTTTGGCCCGCCTTGGTATAGTCAATAAAGCCTGCAATAATTGCATCCATTTCTTCAATATCATGTTGCATATCCAAGCGCAATTCTGCATCCTGCATCCATTCAATAGCAATACGCAGTCTGGCAAGCGGTGTTCTGAGATCATGTGACACACCAGCCAGCATGAGTTCGCGATCTTGCCCTAACTGACGCATTTGTGTGGCAGCCTCGGTAATTAAGTTACTCACTTGGCGCACCTCTTTTGGCCCCGTACTCGATACTTTGGGTAACTCGCCATCCATTTGCGCTAAGCCTTGTGCCAAGTTACCGAGTTCTTGTAAGGGTTTTAGCAAATAAACAGCAATCAAGTAGCCAACAATAATACTAAGCAATGTGATGATAGCAAAGACAATCGCGACTAAGTTATAAATGTTTTGTAGATAAGACTGGAAAGGAATACCTAACCAATAACCTTGCATCCAAGACTGCTGCATTAATAGTAAAGATTGTTCACCGTTATGACTTAAGTATATGTCTACGGGTTCATGTGTGCCTGCTGCCAGTTGTTGTTGTAATAATTGATAAAAACGTATTGCAGGTGGTTTAGATAATGCATCAGCAGATTGTTGGATAAGGTAACCAGAATCAGGCAGGTTTTTCCCTATCCATAGGCTTGCTTGCTGAGCATCAAGGTGGCGCAATTCAATTGCCAATAATTGCAACTGGCTAACGATAGAATTGGCAAATTGAATGGCACCTGGATCTATCACTAAACAGCGTAAAGCAATAAAAGCAAGCGAGACATTAATGCACAACAACACCAATAACGTGATGGTGATTTGCGCAAAAAGGCTCTGTGGCAAGAATCTCAAGTACTTACCTCAGGAGGGATAAAAACATAACCAACACCCCAAACAGTCTGAATTAATTTAGGTTTTTTAGGGTCATCAGCTAATAGCTTACGTAATCTGGAAATCTGTACATCAATACTGCGATCAAATACATCATGATCTTTACCTCGAGCCAATATCATTAATCGCTCCCGTGATAAAGGCTGGTGTGGGTGCGTGACCAAAGCATGTAAAAAGGCAAATTCACTACTGGTGAGAGCAATGATTTGTTCTACGGTATGTAATTCATGCTTATTAACATGCAAGGAAAAGCTGCCAAAACTAAAGACTTCTTCATTAAATTCTTGTGCTGAAATCGGGCGTTGCTGTCTCCGTAATAGTGCTCGAATTCTGGCGACTAACTCTCTTGGGTTACAAGGCTTAGCCATATAATCATCGGCACCAATCTCCAAGCCGATAATACGATCAATATCATCCCCTTTCGCCGTCAGCATAATAATGGGGATATTTTGACCGCTTGCTCTTAAGCGACTACAGATTGTTAAGCCATCTTCTCCAGGCAGCATTAAATCCAAAATAAGCAAATCAAAGTGCTGTTGCAGCAACTTATTGTCCATTTGCTTAGCATCGCCAACCGCCGTGACCAAACACTGATTTTCTTCTAAATAGCGTTTTAGTAAGCTACTCAAACGCGGATCATCATCGACCAGTAATAATTTTGTGACTGATTCCGCCATCGTTCCACCCTGTTCCCTTTAGTTTATTTGTTACAAATTATTACAAATTGGCTTGCTCTGCTCAAACTTTTCTTACATTTACACTGGATAATCTTTAACACACAAAGTATTAAGTGCAATGTGTATTTCATTATAAATATACAACTAATTGAGAGAAAACTATGAACAGCAAATATCCTATTGTAATATTATTCGTATTAATGACTCAGCAAGTCAATGCTGGCATATTGGAAAATATAAGTCACATATATTTACCAAACACAGTACCGACCACAGCCGAACTAGTCGAAAAGTACCAAGTATCAGATGAACAGCTGCAAGAGATGCAAGAAATTCTGATGACGGAGTTGCCCAAAGCAGTTCCCTCTATTGTTGCTCTGCTTAATAATCGCAATGAACTCCTACAATTAACGCGTACCAATGCTGACTATGATGCAGATGCGATACGTGCAATAGCACAAGCGCAAGGACGCTTAATCACAACCCTGATTATCTGGAAAGAATCTTTGAAATATCAGCTTTACTCGGTTTTAGAGCCTGATCAACAAGCACTCATTGATGAATCCATTGATGCTTTCTTAGCCTTTCTGACTAACGGTACAACATTTGAGCCACCTAGACCAATGGCCTTCCTGTTTGGCAAATAGCCCAAAGTGCTTCTAGTATGGAGCACAGTGTAACAGGTGATAGCAACGGCAATACACCTGTTACACTTGCCAAATTAGTAGCTTTTATTCATATTCCGACAACAGTGGGCAACTGCATTGTAGGTGCCGATCCCCATAAACATTATCAATCCGCCCAACAGGCGGCCAATATTTATCATCATGTTGCTGCTGATCCGGAAAGAAGGCTTGTTGCTTACTATAAGGAAATGACCAATCATCCAATAATAATGCATGCGTATGCGGTGCATTATGTAGCACATTATTTTCAGGATCCGCTTGGCCATTCTCTATGGCTTTAATTTCCTGCCGAATACTGATTAATGCACCACAAAAGCGGTCAATTTCTACTTTATCTTCACTCTCGGTCGGCTCGATCATTATGGTATCAGCCACCGGAAAGGAAATGGTTGGCGCATGAAAGCCATAATCAATTAAACGTTTAGCGATGTCATCTACGCTAATATGCCAGTCTTTTTTAAACGCACGACAATCAATAATGCATTCATGGGCGACACGCCCATTTTTACCGCTATATAAAATAGGATAATGCGGTGCCAAACGGCTAGCAATGTAATTGGCATTTAATATCGCTTGTAGAGTGGCTTTCTTTAAGCCGTGCGCACCCATCATCGCAATATAAGCCCAAGAAATAGTCAGAATACTGGCCGAACCCCAGGGGGCAGCAGATACCGTACCGACAGTACCCTGCTCGGTTTTATAAGGATTAACATTTTTAACCAGCGGGTGTTCGGGTAAATAAGCTGCCAAATGTTGGCCTACTCCAATCGGCCCTACACCTGGACCACCGCCACCGTGTGGAATGCTGAAGGTTTTATGTAAATTAAGATGCGCGACATCTGCACCTATTTTTCCAGGTCGACTGAGGCCAACTAAGGCATTAAAATTGGCACCATCCAAATAAACCTGGCCACCATGCTGATGAATAACATCACATATCTCTCGAAATGCTTCTTCAAATACACCATGAGTGGAAGGGTAAGTAATCATTAATGCTGCCAAGCGATCATGATATTCAGCGGTTTTTTTATGCAAATCATCGAGGCTGACATTGCCGTTTTCATCACAAGCCAAAACCACCACTTGCATGCCCGCCATTACCGCACTGGCAGGGTTAGTACCATGCGCAGAAGCGGGTATTAAACAAATATTACGCTGTGTATTACCACGCACTTGGTGGTACTTACGAATCACTAATAAGCCAGTATATTCACCCTGTGAGCCTGCATTAGGCTGAAATGAAAAAGCATCAAAGCCAGTCAAATCACAGAGCATTTCTTCCAATTCATCAAATAACTGCTGATAACCCATCGCTTGATAAAGTGGCACAAAAGGGTGCAGACCATTAAATTCATAAGCAGAAATCGCCTGCATTTCCGTGGCAGCATTGAGCTTCATGGTACAAGACCCTAATGGAATCATGCTACGATCCAAGGCAATATCTTTACGTGCCAGCCTACGCATATAGCGCATCATTTCGGTTTCGGAGTGGTATTTATGAAAGACCTCATGCTGTAGGATCACACCCTGGCGCAGATATTCTGTTGGAATACAATCAACAACAGCCTTATCTAAGACATTAATATCAGGCTGATCAGCCACTACGCCAGCAAAGATACGCCAAACTTTACGAATAACAGATCGATTCGTGGTTTCATCCAAAGAGATACCGATATGATCCGTATCAAGCATACGTAAATTAATTTCAACTTCTTGGGCTTTGGCAATAAAGCGCTTGGCCTTACTGGGTGTATGTACCACAAAAGTATCGAAATAATGTTCTGTTAAAATTTCGTAACCTACTTGCTGTAAGCCTTGTGCCAGAATCTGAGCATAGCGATGTATGCGCCCGGCAATTAGAGACAGACCTTGCGGCCCATGATAGATGGCATAAAAACCAGCGATAACCGCTAACAACACTTGTGAAGTGCAAATATTACTAGTCGCTTTATCGCGGCGAATATGTTGTTCACGAGTTTGCAAGGCCATGCGTAAAGCAAAGTTGCCATGCACATCTTTAGATACGCCAATAATACGCCCTGGCATTGAACGTTTATATTCATCTTTGGTGGCAAAAAAAGCGGCATGTGGACCACCATAGCCCATCGGCACACCAAAGCGTTGCGCACTGCCGACCACAATATCAGCACCCAATTCAGCAGGAGCTGTTAATAAAACCAGACTCAATAAATCAGCTGCCACGGTGACCAGTGCCGCTTTATCGTGCGCAATAGTCACAGCAGCACTCAGATCATTAATTTCACCATTACAGGCTGGATATTGCAGTAATAGTGCAAAAAATTCATGTTGTGCCAACTCTTGGTACGGATTACCGACCCGCACTGCAAACCCGAAAGATTCTGCTCGTGTTTGCAATACCGCAATCGTTTGCGGGAAACAGTTTTGGTCGATAAAGACACAATTCGAGGTACTCTTCGCCAAGCGGCGCGACATCGCCATTGCTTCAGCAGCTGCGGTCGCTTCATCCAACAAGGAGGCATTGGCAATCGCCATCCCGGTAAGGTCAATAATCATTTGCTGAAAAGTCAGTAATGCTTCCAGGCGACCTTGGCTAACTTCGGCCTGATATGGCGTATAAGCGGTGTACCAGCCAGGATTTTCAAGCACGTTGCGCTTAATGACCGCGGGCATAATAGTGTCGTAATAGCCCATACCAATCAGTGAAGTAAACACTTTATTACGCGAGCGCATATGACGCAAATATTCAACCACGGTACGCTCACTAATGGTATCCGTTAATTTTAAAGCATCGGCATTAACAATATTAGTAGGGATAGCTTGTTCAATAAGCTCTTCCAAGCGTTCCAGCCCTAACTCTGTCAGCATCGCCTCACGTTGCTGTTGATTACAGCCTATATGGCGCTGAATAAAGTTACCACGCATTTCCAGTTCTTGTAAGCTAGGAGTTGGAGTTGCCATCATTAACCTCTGTTGTCAGGAGTAGCGTTATTTATCTATATGTCATATATACGTACAGAAGGGATTGTTTAGCATGACTTAAAATCTATAAAACAATCGTCCAATCATTGTTACTTCTCTGCTAATCTTTGCTGCCACATAGCAAACATTGCCTCTGCTAACTGTTGCGTAAACCGCTCAGCATCAAAAAGAGCGGTTGTCAGTAATTGTGCTCTTAAGTTCTCCCTTAAGCTACTTAACATGTCAATATTTGTTGCATGCTGCATAGCTTTAGCAACATAATCATCCGCATCGTGTGCAATCCACTCTGGCAAACCTGCACAATGCAAAAGACTAGCCCCCTGCCGTGCCAATAAGGTATTACCTGCAAGTGTTAATGTCGGAACGCCCATCCATAATGCTTCACATGTGGTGGTTCCGCCAGGGTAAGGAAAGGTATCCAGCATAATATCAATCTCAGCATAGGAAGCCAAATAATCCTCACGTGCGATTAGCCCGTCTATTTTTACCCGCTCTACTTGAATCCCTGCCAAAACCAATCGTTGCTGCAAACTTTCTCGTTCGACCAAACACGACATCTGCTTATTTCTTAGTACTAGCTTAGCAGTCGGCAATGCTTCAAAAATCTGTGCCCACACAGCAAGCACTGCATTATTTATTTTGGATAAATTTTGAAAGCAACCAAATGTAATATAACTATTGCGCTTAGCAGGTACACTGCCTGGCAATAACTTGGTATCAGGTGGTGTAAAGCAAAGCCGTGTTTCAGGTAGATACCAAAGTTTTTCACTAAAATTTTTACTTTGTGTCTCGGGCACTGAAGTGGCATCTGTGAGTAAAAAATCAATTCCTGGTACACCAGTACTGGCAAAAAAACCGAGCCAACTGACTTGCACAGGTGCTGGTTTCCAAGCAAAAACAGCCAACCTATTGGCCGACGTATGTCCGGAGAGATCCACTAATATATCAATTTTGTCAGCATAAATTTTCTGGGCAACACAATCATCACTGATACCCGAAATAATATTCCATTCAGCAAAATGCGACTTAATACGTTGCGTCAATACATCTTCTTTAAATTGGGTAGCATAAGCCACCAATTCCAAATTTTCCGTAGCACAATGCTGGAAAATACTTTCTAAAAAATAACTAACAGGATGAACTTTAAAATCACCCGATACAAAGCCAATTCTTAGTTTCTTTGCTGCTCGGTCAGTTTCAAAAGCAGGCCATTGCTGATAAGGCCTGGCCATTACTAATACTTTATTACCGAATATTAGAGCTTCATCCAGATATTGCTGTGCTGAACATTGCGGATAGTAACTTAAAGCCATCAATAAGTTACTATGGGTACTGAGGTTATCAGTATTTAAAGTCAATGATTGTCGATAGCACTCTATTGCGCCTTCTAAGTTACCTTGCACTAAAAGTGCATTACCCAAGTTATTTTGCGCACTTGCATAATGAGGGTTTAAGGATAAAGCTTGCTGAAAAGCCTTAATGGAGTCAGTTAATTGACCCTGTTCTTGTAAAGCGGCTCCCAAATTACTATAGGCTTCCGCATAATCTGGTTGTAATGTGATGGCTGAGCGGTAACTTGCTATGGCTAAATCATGATGTCCCAATGCCTGTTGCGCTGCACCTAAATTGCAATGCATTAAACTGCTGGGGCTTATTGCGATACTCTTAGAAATCAAACTAACGGCTGTTGCACTATCCCCTGTTTGATAATAGATCAACCCTAAATAATGCAGTGCATCAGCATTATCAGGCGATACTGTTAAAACTCGTTGGTAAAGAGCTTGTGCTTCATTAAGTCTACCTGCCTGATGATGCTCTACCGCTAATTGCAGACGCTGAAAAGTTGCTGAGCTGACTGGAGCTGCTGGAGCTGTAGTTGTCGAAGCTGTTAACAAACAACATTTCTTATATTTTTTACCACTACCACATACACATGGGTCATTACGCCCAATTTTTTTATCTGCCATTTATTTTATTAACCAGAGTGACTCACCTTAATGATTAAATATGCTACCAAATAACAGTCTAAAAATATATCTTGGTCTTCTGGCACAAGGGTGGAATAGCTTTAGCACTTTCCACCACAACCAACAAATGCTCAAATAGCTAAATACTGCTATGCATATAGGTCAACTTTACCAGGTGCAACATCCTGTATTAATTTTACTGCCGCTTCACCCTGCACAGCTTCAATGTCTTGCGCTTTTTTAACAACAGTTACTGCCAATTGTTCTTCTGCTGTTTTTTGCCTCATTAATGCGGTCGCCAAACCAGGGCCATCAACACTACCAACTGAATCAACCATGTCCTACTCCTTAATATAATGATTATCGACAAAGTTATTATCGGCCATTTATAACAATTGTTTAATTTTGTTTGTACAGACTGTGATGTATTTCACTAATAAATCAGCGGCACTTTTTTGCCACTTTACGTTCATTTCTTACAACAAGTTATTTATTTTACCTATGGGGTCAATAAAATGACAGTCAAAATCTAAACAAAATAACTTAAAAAATTTAAACAAATACATTTACTTTCAATATCTTGAAAAAAATATTCACTGATATTTACAATCTTGGCACGCTGTCTGCTTGAGTTTTAGACAACAACACCAACTAACGAGAGGTAAATATCATGTCTAGCGGAATGGTTATTAATACAAACATAAGTTCAATGAACGCCCAAAGACAACTTACATCGTCCAACCGAGCCTTAAGCACCACCATGGAGCGCCTATCTTCAGGGTTACGGGTTAATAGTGCTAAAGATGATGCTGCGGGACTTGCTATTGCTAATCGCATGAACTCACAAATTCGTGGTATGACTGTTGCAACCAGAAATGCGAATGATGGTGTTTCTATGGCGCAAACGGCCGAAGCGGCAATGGGAGTCATGACCGAAACCATGCAACGAATGCGTGATTTGGCAGTACAGGCATCAAATACAGGTGCGGTAACATCTGAGGATAAGCAAAAACTACAAACAGAGTTTCAACAATTAAATGATGAGCTACAACGGGTTATTACTAATACCGAGTTCAACGGCAAAAAAATCATTAATGGTAGCTTATCGGGTGGTATTGATTTTCAAATCGGCGCTAATACCGCTACAGATAACCAAATAGCCATTAGTGTCCCTAATTTATCAGGTACTTTATCTGAAGTATTCAAAGTCAGTATTGGTTCAAATACCAGTACTGCTGGTGGACTTTCTGCGATTGCATCCCTTGATCTAGCGATTAGAAATGTAGACCAAGCTCGATCAAAATTAGGTGCTGTACAAAATAGATTTACAACAACGATTACTAATTTACAGTCATCAATAGAAAATCAAGCAGCCGCTAAATCAAGAATTCTAGATGCTGACTTTGCTGCTGAAACTGCGGCCTTAAGTCGTAGTCAGATTCTACAACAAGCTGGAACAGCTATGCTATCGCAAGCCAACCAACGACCACAAGCCGTCCTACAGTTACTACAATAAATGGTATACTTTGATGACCTTCCAAAATCACGACTTATTTATCTACCATAATTAAGTCGTGATGCATTCAGTCAAAAAAATGAAACTTTATGCCTAGCCCTCAACTGTCACAAGTAAACACCAACACCTTAACAACAAATATATTTGGTGAAAAGTTTTTATATCATATCAACCGTGATAGTTTCAGCAAAATAAGTGCTAATGCAATTTTTGATGCCGAATTCAAAGAAAAACTTTTTGATGAAGACTCGTTGTACGTCATTGTTGGTACAGACTCAGGTTTACTACCTCAATATATCCGATATCAGGGAGTTCCCGCTGGAACTCGCTACTTATTCATTGAAATACCCGAAGTTTTACAGCAATTGCAACAGCAAGATTTAATTCATGCATTAAACGATGAAATTATCTGTACGACTGCTGAGTTTTGGGAAGAAGAAGCTAAAGAACTCAAGCTCAAAGATTATTGTTACTTACGCCAAGTTTATGCATTTAAAGCCATTTGTGCGCAACAAGTTAACCTTCCAGAATATGCAGAGCTAAATTGGCAAATAACAGAATCACTGCAATCCTTACATTTTCAATATGCCAGCAGTCTTGGCTCGCAAACTTTTTTGATTCGCCAATTAGAAAACATAGCGGACAATATTTTACCTGCCAAATTACTCAATGATACCTACCCCAACCAAACAGCGATTATTCTTGCCGGCGGCCCCTCACTTACCGATATATTGCCTTGGGTTAAAAAGAACAGGTCTAAGTTAGTTATTTTTTCAGTTTCTCGACTTTCAAAACTACTCATTAGTATTGAAATTGAACCTGACTTTATTGTTTCTGTGGATCCACAAGAAGAAAACATTGATGTCAGCAAAGAAATGTTCCAGTTTAAGAAAACAGTTTTTCTACATTCTTACCATATAGACCCCTCGTTGGCGAACCAGTGGCCAGGTATAAAACTCTACTTTGGTAATAGGTTCCCATGGAAAACCGCGTCTAATCCTGACAATATCGATGCAACTGGCACGACAGTGTCTAATAGTGCTCTTAACGCTGCCTATCATTTTGGCTTCCAACGTATTTTATTAGCAGGGCTTGACCTTTGTTTTAGCAAGGAAGGTATCACCCATGCTGCCGGTAATGATGAAGCCAGTATAGGGCCTAATTTTAATACTTCCTTATCAGAAGTAGAAACTTATAAAGGGGATCAACGCTCATCTGACCCTGATTTTTACCTTGCCCTACGCAGTTTGGAACATCAAGCTAAGGCTATTAATACCGAACATAAAGAAGTCATTAATTTGGCTATTGATGCAGCAAAAGCAGAAGGCATAAAATATGTTCACCCTGATAACATCTCTCTTGACTCAATTACAACTGCACCTTTCGACATTGCATCGGTCAATACACCACAGCTTAAAAAAGCAGACTTTGAAAAGCATTATGCCTCTATTTTAGTTGAACTAGGTCAAGCAGTTCATCATATAAAGCTCATTGAGAAACTTTCTAAAAAAGCATTAAAGATTAACGAAGAAATGTACAATGCTACTGGCGAAATTGAAAACTATAAAGACAAGAGATCGTTAGATCAAATTGAGAAAAAACTCAACAAACAGCATCGAAAATACAGTAGCCTAGTTAAAAGTTTTGGGGTACTAAACTTTATCAGAATTATCTCCCCCCACTCTGACAGCGATGACTGGACTGCAGAAAAAGCAAAAGAATTAGGCAGGATTTATTATCAGTCATATGAAACAGGTGCCCAACAATTATTAGCATTACTCGACAAAACTGTTTTGCGCATCAAAGCCAGACTAGAAGAGACAAGCGACACACCTGACTTCGCATTACTGATTGAACAATGGCAACAAGATAAAAGTTATAACCGTGCTAGCATGTGGAAAGCAAACCACCCATCAGCGTCTATTCCTGAAAATGTCGCTCAAGAGTTCAATACCTTAGCTAATAAATTTCAAGCTATATTAGAGGCAACACAAACAGCTTTTAAACAAAATATAGAAAACCTGTCCGCTTTGGCATTATCAAAAACGAAGGCAATACTTCTTTTCAAACACCAAAAAGTAATCGCTCTGCAAAATTTAAAAGATGGTTTAGATTTACACTATGCTCAGGAAAGTGAAAAAGAACCTTACAAATTATTGATTGCAGGGTATATAGCCGAACTAGAAAACAATACCGAACTAGCGTTACAACTTTATGATGGTGTTATCAGCATAGAAGATTCACCGCTTCTAGAAGAAGCACTACTGAGAGTAGCATCCATTAGCATCTCCCAAGATAACCATGCCAACACCCTACTTGCTTTGAAGTGTCTATCACAATTATCTCCGATTTATCTACCGCACTATGCAGAGTCATGCCGCCTGACGGGGGATATCCTTGAGGCAATTGATAGCTATAATACTTATATTCAAGCCTTTCCAGAAGATACATTACATAAGTTGAAGTTAGTGAATTTATATATAGAAATTAAAGTCTATGATGCTGCCGAACTCATGCTGGATCATTTATTATCTATAGACCCAAGCATGGAAATGGCGCAGCAACTAAAATCACGGATAAACCAATTAAAAATGCAGGTAGAGTAAAATTGTAGATTGGATCGGCTTAATCTAGCGTAGTACAGATAATACCAATCCCAGTAAATAATTACCTTAATACCGTCATTCCCGAGGTTTTTTTATCGGGAATCCATTCGTGTAGTAGATTCCTGCTAAAAGCATGCAGGATGACGACATTTTTGAAGTTAGGACATCAATATATTGGGATTGGTATAACATAAGCTCCGCTACGCCTGATAAGCCAGCTGGTACCTTGGCATCACATGTGTAGCAAAACCTTGTTTAAAATAAGAAATTGATACTTCTTTTGTAGTGTACTCTGCTACAGGATAAGCCATCCCCCCAACCTTGTACCAGCGTATACCTCTGTGTTGCATTTCTTCGATAGCGCGATATTGCACAACATGACCTAAAGGCTTATCAAACAATGATCGCTGATAAACTCCAACGCCATAACTACCTTCATCCCGCGTAGTACTAAAAAAACCAGCACCGACCATAATACCCTCATGATCGCGTAAAATAACCAGAAAAGCATCCCCTTCTATAATTGCCTGATGCTGAACATCCCAAGATTTAGCACACCTTGTTTCTTTGTCTGCAACTTGTACATGTAGCGCATGAAACTCCTCCCATACACTGATATTGGCTTGTGCCAGAACAGACACATTCCACATTCGTAGACCAGAGTTAATTAATGACTTATAACTCTTACGAAAACCTGATTTAATCTGCGCAAGCTGATAAGAAAGATCAATAAATAGATCATAGCCCAAACTGACATCCACACCCTGAGTCAAAGCCTGAATATGCCACTGGCTAAGGCCTTGATCGCCCTCGCCCATAAATGATTCAGCAGACTCCCAGCTAGAAATATCGACTGTTCGGCAAAACTCTTCCAATAACTGCTGACATATTTTTATAAGCTTTTTTTGTAATTTACTGCTGAGACCCTGAATCAATAATGGCGACATTATTGGCAAGCCGTGCGAGGAAAGGTGTAGGTTCTGATTTTTTAGGGACAAACTAAGCGGCCATACACCACAAAGCTGCTGTTGATATTGCAAGATAAAAGATATATCGACGCACTCAACGTCTTGGCCATTCTGATAAGCCACATAGAAATCAATTAACGCAGCAGAGTAATTAACAGGAATATAGTTCGTATTTTGTAATACTAGTTCCCAAGCCGATAAATTTTCTTGGCGCGCCAAATAATTTACTCCGGACTTTTTAACTACTTCAAGAAAAAGTAAAGGTGCTTCAGCAAAAGACAACGACATGAAAGACCATCCACAATATTGAAATAACGGATTTATTTATACTACGGCACTGTTAAAAAACCATTATAAGAAATTTATTGGTCAGAACAGAACACAGAAAAAGAGATGCAAGATTACTAACTCGAAATGAGGCAGCAAAAAATACTATCTACCCTGCCATAAATAATACCTAACAACCAAGATATGGAGTATAAACTCCCATTTAACAAAACCATCATATTTCATAGGCTTTAATAGACTTCTTTCCCTGCCTTATATAATGCATTTTTTTCTCCAACTCCTTCTTTTTATCCTGTAAAACAGATAAAAAATCAGCATCTTCCATTTGTATTTTACCTATTACATCAACAAGCTCAGCTCGCCTATTTCCAGATAAGGGGGGAATTTTTTCTTCAAAAAGTTTTTGGCGTTGCTGAAGAATAATCGTTAACTTCTCCCAGTCCTCATCTAGCATTACTTGTTCTATATCATCTGTATAGTCAGCAATAATATGCTGTAATGCTATAACACCATCATTCATAATTTAACGATACATCTCAGGGATTGCATTCCATGCCGTTTGCACTTCACGCATTAAACCACTGACCTCATCTAAAATATCAAGGTCATTTTCTGCTGTTGCGGCAAAAAGGCGTACATTAATATAGTCATACAAACTATTTAAGTTCCCAGCTATCTCACCACCTTTCTCAAGATCAAGGCCATCAATTAACCCACCAACAATACCTGTTGCTTTAGAAATCTGAATACTTTTTTCCTGAAAATCACCTCTAGCAATGGCTCCTTTTGCAGTATTGATACGCATTAAAAAACCACTCATCAACATTTGAATCAGCTTATGAGGGGAAGCATCTTCAGCAACAGATTCCGAATGAACTTCCGCATATTTATGTGCATTATTTCTATACATATTAGGTCTCATATTCATTTCCTTCTATCTAAAGATTAGCCAATTGTTGCGCCAAATACGCACTTGTTGATTGAAACTGTCCGACAGCAACGTCCATCGCAATAAATTGTTTCATCATCCCGCGTTGCAAATTATCCAATCGTATCTGTACCGTATCTCGATCATCAGCATAACTGCTCAGCTGGTTATTTAAAGATTTGGTTTGTACATCAAAAGTACCACCACTATTTAAATATTGATCTAACCGTGTATCTAGCCTTGCTGCGACACCATTACTGGATGAAAACACATCACTAACAGCCGTTAAATTATTTTTTAATGCGGCCGAAAATGCGGTGCTATCTGTAGCCATAACACCGTCTTTATCAATATTGATACCGATAGTGGCCAGAGAATTATAACTTGTGCTGGCACTAGTCACGGTATCCGCAACCGCCTCCCTAACTTGAGACTGCACAATACGCAAAAGCGAATCGCCAACCAAAGCACCCGCATCTTCACTTTCAGCATCATAGTGCCCCAAATCTTTTACAATACTCATCAAACCGTTATAAGCAGAAACAAAGCCGTCAGTTACTTCTTTAATGCTACTCTCATCTAAACTAACATCAACATTAAAGACAGTTCCTGTCTCAGCTTTTTTCAAATCTAAGGTAACACCCTGAATAACATCGGAAATTGAATTAGTACTACGGGTAGCCATTTGGCCATCAACTAATATTTTCGCATCTTGGGCGGCATTTTGTTCCGTTAACTTAGTCACTCCACTACCTAACGGATCATAAACTAACTGAGACAAGCCTGGAGCCGCCGCATCCTCTGTTGCAGTGACTGTAATTGCATTTGCTGTGCCTTCATTTTTAGCCGTTAATACTAATTTAGCAACTGTTCCACCTACACCATCATCAACATTAATAATACTGGCATTAACCCCAGTATTATCACCCGCTTTATTAATCTCATCACGAATGCCTTCTACGGTATTATTACCTGCATCCAAAGTAAGAGAAAAAGAGTTTCCACCCACTGACAAAGTCAAGGTACCACTACCAACAACTGCATCAGAGCCAGAAAAACCAGCTGATGTTAACTTATGTGCCTCGGCTAACTGTTGAATTTCTAATGAATAACTTCCCGCTGCAGCACCTAAACCAGCACTAGCAGTTAATAAATCTTCATTAGCTGAGGTAGCCTGATGCGTACTAAACGCACCAAGCTCATTCAACTTCCCTGTTGCCGTTCTGAAATCTGATAAAGAAGACTTTAATCGACCTAATGCACTTAAGCGTTCATTAGCCGCACTTTCCTTTCTATCAATAGCATTAAATGCAGGATCCCCTTCCGCTTGAACCAACTGCGATACAATACCATTGATATCCATACCACTTCCGATACCTAACGATGATGTTATAGACATATCATTCTCCCATTACCAGCAGCAATTAAGCCCTACCTTGAACTATTGCACCTTCCCCACCTGATTCTTGTAACCTTTGTGCCATTTCCAAAACTTCCTCTGAGGGAATTTGCTTTATTACTTCCCCCGTCTTTTTATCAACAATACTCATAACAACCTGTTTTGTAGAGTCATCAATTTTAAATTGCAAGTTCCTCTGTACATTCTCAAGTATTTTATTGCCTTCTTCAGCTAGCTTTCTAGCATCTTCTAATGATGTCACTTTAGTTTCAGAACCACTCTTTTCAGTAGCATCCTGATCCAGCTTATCTGACTTAGCTACTTTCTCAGTAGCTTTAGAATCAACTTGCGCTTTCTGCGAGTTATTAAGATCACGAGCAAGAGGAGTAAATGCAACCGACACTACTTTTGAAATATCACTATTCATATCTCACCTCTACCTTAATTTAAATAATTGATACTCATCTACTATACATGAGCATCAATTATTAATCTTGCTTTACCTTAATAACCCAAGTACTGACTGTGGTGCCTGATTCGCCTGCGACAACATTGCAGTACCCGCTTGTTGTAAAATCTGGTTTCGACTCAATGCGGCAGTTTCAGCGGCAAAGTCAGTATCTAATATCCGTGATCTTGCAGCAGACTGATTTTCAATAGCTGAAGCCAAATTAGAAATAGTGGTTGTAAACCGATTTTGTACCGCACCTAATTTTGACCGAGCATTATCAACTGCTTTAATTCCAGCATCAAGAGCAACAATCGCTGATAGCCCCCCACCAGTACTAGTGCCTGAGCCAATACTCACTTTAAAGACTTCAGATAAAGTTCCCGATAAATTTGCAACACTAATCGCGATCTGGTTATCTGTAGCAGTATTTGCACCGACTTGAAAGTCAATACCACCTGACAAGCTACCATTAATAATTTTCTTACCGTTGAACTCGGTATTCAAAATAACCCGTTGTAATTCATCATTTAGCTGCAAAAACTCTGTTTGTAACTTATTTTTATCGTCCCCTGTTACCGCACCAGTATTTGATGCCTGCACTGCCAAATCACGCATCCGTTGCATGGTTTCAGTCATGACTCCCATCGCAGCCTCAGCAGTTTGTGCCATGGAAACACCATCATTAGCATTTCTAGTCGCAACAGACATACCCCGAATTTGTGAAGTCATCTTGTTCGCAATCGCAAGCCCCGCTGCATCATCTTTTGCTGAATTAACTCGCAACCCAGATGATAGTCTTTCCATTGATGTTGATAGTGCCATATTTGTATCAGTCAATTTTCTTTGCGCATTGATTGATGCTACGTTTGTATTAATTACCATTGGCATGATATTACCCTCCAAAATTCTTAGGCCTCAATGAGCCAAGAAAATATTCAACTAAAAAAAACTTCTTTATTTTAAACTCACAAATATTATCGGCGTGCTTAAAACTTTCTTTAATTTTTTTTTAATTTTTTTGGCCTTAGTAATTATCAACAGTAAAAAATTGTGCTTACACTCTACTGCCATATCAACCAATGTGTGGCATACAAACCAGATAATCAAGCCAATTTTAATACCTTATTTTTTAACATTAAAATCTCTTTATGCGGCAAACGACAAGGATTATTAGTCGTTATGCAACTAAACACTTTTTTGTTGGCTAACACTCCTACCAACAAAGCCATGCTTTCACACCCTGCCACCACATCCGTAGCTACAATATCAGCAACCAAAGTAGTCCCTCGACTTATTTTAATAAGGTCGGGGTATTGCACTAAGAAAGCATCATACTTATTAGGCTGGTCAGATGGATGCGGCCGAATAACCAGTGTTTTAATATTTTTATCAACGCATTCCAAGTTATTTAATAACAATTCAAGTGCATCAAACTCAGTATAACCAAAATAATTTCTATCCCCATATTTCAATAAAGCATGCCCAGAAAGGTTTTCACTTACAAAAAGTACACTTTTCTCATTCTTAGGCTGTGATATTAACGTTTTCTTAAGCGCAGTAATTTCTAGCTCAATATCCTTTAAATAAGGATTGTCCACAATCATAACGCGTGTATTAGGAAAGTGTTGTTTTGCTATTTTCTCTGCATAGTTATCTCCCACCCAAACCTCATTAGGCAAGTGCTGCACACTATTACGCATAAATCTCTCAGGATAATTCACCCAATGATCAATAAAGGCAACCACTCTCATACCGTTATCTTTAGCCTGCTGTATAGCCTGCCATTCAAGATCCGACTGCCAACTGGTTCCACACAGACACCAAGTAGACTCCAAGAGCCCTTGCTCCAAGCCACACAACGCAAAGCTCCCTAGCTTGCGTTGAAACACCTTTAGCGCAGGCCCCGCCAAAACAAAGCGGCATAACAATTTATTTTGCACGATATAACTAGCAAGAATTTCCGCTCCACCCGCATCGTGCGCCACCACCAAACAAATCTCTGCACTGCTCATACCATTAGACCCTGTTACAAATTTAGCGATTGCCAGTTCTTACTATTATCGACCGCCATCAAATAGTTATAAGGTAATGCGCCATGCTCCAAAACAACTTGTGTCGACAAATTACGCAGCACAAAATCCAAAAGAGTGGATGGGTTAATATAAAACATCTCATCCTGCTGATAGTTAACATAACTTGAAATGGCATTAAAAATCATTTTTTTATTTGCCAAGCCATACATTACTGTCAACATTTGTTCAACCCATTCTATATTTTGGCCGTAATTCAAATTAAACAAACCACTGAGCACCACATAATCAAAGCGTTCGTTTATCGGTTCGGCTAAAATATCAAGCTTTGCAACCACAATATCAGGGTACATTTTCCTAGCCTGATTCAGTAGTTCCTCATTAATATCATAGCCCTTATACTCCCCTTTAAAGCCATTAAAATTTAGATATTTATAAAGCTCGGCATTGCCACAACCCACATCTAATACAGTGCTATGCTCTCCCAAATCCATATGCTTAACGATTTCGTGAAAACGCAAATATTGTGTTTGCTGGTCATCCCAAAAAACAGCTTTAGAAGTACCTGGGTATTGCTTACCACGCTGGTCATACTGTTTATTTGAGTTGTCAATAATATCCTGATGCTGCATATTTCTTTCCACTTTTAATCGCTAGTACTAAGCTGAGAATCACGTAACTGACTCAAACCTGACCAAACTTTTTGAAAGGCCATGATCAACAAATCAACATCTTGGTCAGTCAGTTCATAGAGGCACATTTGCAAGCCTAAAAAACTCTGCTCATGCAAGTGCTCAGCAACAGGACAAATACCCTTGCCGTAATCAACATTTCGCTGACAAACATCAGCCGACCATGGAAAGCCTTGCGTTCCATAAGCTATTTTTTGCTGATAAATAGGTAATAGGTGCAAATTCACATAACCCTGCACTAACCCAGATACACCTTCTGCCGCTAATGCTGCACAAATAACTTGCCGAGAAAGCCCCAATAAATCAAGATCTAACACCATAGGATAGACATAATAAGCATGAGTGCAACCCGGCTTAATAACGGGCAACTGCAAACCTGACAAGTCTTGCAAGCCTTGAGTTAACTGTTCGGCAATCGCTTGCCGTCTGCTGACAATACCCGCTAATTTTTTTAACTGCTCAATACCTATCGCACATTCGATTTCACCCAAGCGAAAATTATAACCCAACATATTCGCTAAGTTAGTTTCACCCTTTTCTGCAACCACGGCTTCCGCATGATTTCTGATCAGGCGCATGCGTTCAGCATAAGCATCATCATCGGTGACCATAATACCCCCTTCACCCGTATGAATATGCTTATGGTAGTTAAGGCTAAAACCGCCAATATTCGCTAAGGTACCAGCATACTTATCTTGGTAATAAGCCCCTGGGGCTTGTGCCGCATCAGAAATAACTTTCAAATCATATTTAGCAGCAATCGCCAGTAATGCTTGCATATCAGCAGAGTGCCCAAAAATATCAATGGCAATAATTGCCTTGGTATATGGGGTAATATTGGCCTCTACCGATACCAGATCTAGGTTAAAGGTCTCAGCTTCTATATCAGCAAATACCGGAATTGCATTCCAATGTAATATAGCAGTCGCACTCGCGCACATCGTCCATGGACTGACAATCACTTCGTCACCTGGCTCAATGCCTAATGCACCTACCGCCGCAATCAAGCCCGAAGTTAATGAATTAACTGTTACCGCATGCTTAACCTTAAAAAAAGCTTCACAATCACGTTCAAATTGCTGTACTTTCGGACCACCATAAAAATCATCATGCCATGCACCCAGAAACTGAGAAAGTACGCCTGTTTCCAACGCATCAATTGCTGCCTGCCGCTCTTGCCGACCTATTGAATTGTAGTGCTTAAATTCAGTATTGATGGTTTTATCACCACCGAAAATTGCCAGCTTTGTACTCTTATTTTTTTCATTCATATATAACAGTATATGTGTCTATAGCCACGCGCGTAAAGTAATGCAAATGAGTCTTTATTATTAAAATGTAGGCAAAAGAGGATGAATAACATACTATGACACATCCAAAATCATTCTGATTCTGGGCATAAATCCAATTATAGGTATTAATATGAAAGAAATTACAGTTGATAGCAACCCAAGTGAAGCACTTTTAAAAGAAATGGGAGCTGCTCACTGGCCAACATGGGAAAAAGAAGTATCTGTATTCCCGTGGGAGTTCGTTACAACAGAAACAGCACTTATTTTAGAAGGTGAATGTGAAATAACACCCACAGATGGCGGCCCTGCAACTACTTTCAAAGCGGGGGACTTAGTCGTATTTCCATTAGGCTACAAAGGGTCTTGGGAAGTGAAAAAAGCACTTAAAAAACGCTTCAAACACAACGGTGGTAACATTGTGAAATGTACTTTTAACCGTTTAAAAATATTGTCAAACTTCATTAAATCAATCATAAAATAAAGTTCACCTCCATTATTCTCACAATAATGGCTTCTGATATTTTGATAGATTCGTATTCTGAAGATGACTACATATCATCTTCTTTATTACTCAACGCTATGTTAATAGAAAACCCAAAAAACTTATTGAAAAATACCTACCTCATTACTCTGCAAAGTTTCTCGTTTAATCTGCTCACACAAGCATTGCACTTTTAAAGCATCGCCCCCCGTTTTCGCTAATTTTTCACCCACATTAATTGCATTATAAATATTGGCAGCCGCACTTAGCATGGCTTGCTGATACTCTCCTGCGCGAAAAACACTATTCTTTAACTTACGATACCCCGCCATTTCTTTGTTATCTTCCACCCCACGCTCACGCCAACTCAAGCCACCTGCCTCCATCACAATAATACCTTTCTCGAATACCAGTTGTAGTTCAAATACTGCATAATCTGCAGCATGACTAATAGCGAGCTGAATAGGCAAAGCTTGGGGCCCCTCTAAAAAAACGGGTATAGTCGGGTCATCCGCGAAAAAGTCATAGACTGGACGACCTACATATTGAAGCTTAATGTCTCCCAATAAGGAATAAAGCAAGTCCAACATATGTGAACCGTTATTTAATATACCTTTATTATATAACCCTGTTATTGAGCGTAATTCGCCCCATTTACCAGTAGCATATTCTGCTTTCAGCCTAGTGCAAGCAGGATCCCAAGCACGGGTATAATTAACCAGTAATAAAATATTTAAAGCAGCGCATTCAGCAATAACTTGTTCCGTTTCTGCAATAGAATAAGTCACCGGCTTTTCACAAAATATAAGTTGCGGGCGTAGCTGTATAGCAAGTTGCAAATCTTGGAAATGTGCTGCGCTAGGTGAGCAAATACTGATGACATCATAAGTTTGTCCTGCTGCAAGCACCTCTTCTAACTTAGTAAATCCTTGTGCAATATGCCAATATTGTCTAAACTCCTGTTGCCGTTGCGTATCAGGTTCGACACAAGCCACGACCTCAAAATGCTCATCACGATGATAGGCACCTGCATGTGTATAGGGCAATGCATCAACACCGCGCTGCTCATCAAAGCGTCCCGCAATATTACCGCAACCAACAATTAATACCGTTAACTTATCTTTAGACATGAGCTTGCACATCTGCAAAGGATAATGCATGGCCTCTATGCAAATCCTTTTCTGCATACTTCCCCATAACTTCAGGCAAGTATTTAGGCTTCAGGCCATAACCAGGGCGAATGATACGGATATTTTTAGCGGTCAACTGTTCGCCCTGTTTAATATTTTCTACCACATAAATAGAGCGGCGAAAACGAATATTTTCCTGTTCGGCAGGCTGCTGTTTATAACTAACCACACCCAATGCCTGCCAGCTTGCTTTAGTTTGTTGGCATAGGGATTGTAATTCGTCAGGTTCCAGAGAAAAGGAACCATCCACACCTTCAGCTGCACGGCTTAAAGTGACATGTTTTTCGATCACGCAGGCACCTAAAGCAACTGCTGCAATCGCTGCAGTAGTGCCCATAGTATGGTCTGATAATCCGATAGGTATTTTAAATTTCTGCGCCAAATCGCTCATTATCCTTAAATTAGATTGGGCGATTGGTGCAGGATAACTGCTGACACAATGCAATAAAACCAAGTCATGGCACCCATTTTCTCTTGCCGCATGGATCGCCTCACTGATTTCTTGCAAATCTGCCATGCCTGTAGAAATAATCATTGGCTTACCAGTTTGGGCAACATATTTAATAAGCGGCAGATCTACCGCTTCAAATGAGGCAATTTTATAGGCAGGCGTATTTAGGTCTTCTAGCAAATCTACTGCTGTGCTATCAAATGGTGAACTAAAGAGGGTAACCCCTAATTGCCGCGCATAATCGAATAACGGCTTATGCCAATCCCAAGGAGTATAAGCTTCTTGGTACAAATTATACAGTGTACGCCCAGCCCATAGACCTTCGGTTAATTGAAAATCAGGCAAATCACAATCTATGGTAAGAGTATCAGGTGTGTAGGTTTGCATTTTCAGCGCATCAGCTCCTGCCTGCTTCGCCATGGCGATAATTTTATAGGCATTGTCGATATCACCATTATGATTAGCCGACATTTCGGCAATCACATACGGAGGAAAGTCTGCACCAATATTGCGCCCTGCTATGATAATTTTTGGGTTCATGGCTATTTTTAAACTATTTTACTTAGAAGTAAGTATATTTAATTGCATACACAATACTTTCTTATGGTTCACTATTTTGTCCTCCGTTACGACAAAATTAAACCTTTCATACAACTTTAACGCACGGGTATTGTCTGCAAAAGCCTCTAGCTTGATCAGCTGAATTTTTAAGATACTCTGTGCATAAGCTATTGCTATGCTCATGAGTTGACTGCCCACACCACGCCGCTGTATTTCTGGATTGGCATATAGGCCAAAACTACAACTAGTTTGCTGCGCATCAATTGCCAAAAAATCAATAACCCCTAATTCTTCTTGCTCTGTAGCAAGCATTAAGTATTGCTTATCCTGACGGCTTGCTAAGCTGTTAATAAAATCCAAGTGTTCTGCTAAAGTAATCAGCTCAGGTTGATACATCCAATACCTGACCGATGCATGATTACGCCAGCTAAGTACGCGCTTTTTTTGGGCATCGCTTAAGTCAATAAAATTTATCAAGCTGCCCTGCTCACTGGCATCAACGGTATTTATAATTAAATATTTGCCATCTCGTTGCAAAAAACCCAACGCATAAATAAGCTTAATATCATTCAAAATCGGCACTCATTTCGTTAGCATGCATTAACGCTTGTACAACTTTATTGACTCCAAGGCCATCAACCAAACGCATAGACTTGCGGGAGCACTCTGCCATATCTGCAAATACTAAACCTGCAAAAAACTTGTTTAATTCAGCTGCTAGATTGGCTTGCTGCATCAGCCAAATAACTTTTGCTGCTGCTAAGTGTTGCGCCAGTTCTAACTGATTCTCAGCCAAAATCAAAGTAATAGCAGGTAAGCCTAAACAACAGCGCTCCCATGTAGTTGCTCCTGCTGCACCAATGGCAATATCACTGCTTGCCATTAACTCCGCCATATTATCTACACTCACTTTAACTTCTGTCGCATTTTGCATACTCGCCGCTATTTTCTGTACGACAGATAAATGTGGCGCAGTTGCGCCCAACACCACCACAATCGTTAAACCCTTAGGTAAACCACATGTTTTTAAGGCCGTTAATACTTGC
Source organism: Methyloprofundus sp. (assembly GCA_016592635.1). NCBI lineage: Bacteria > Pseudomonadati > Pseudomonadota > Gammaproteobacteria > Methylococcales > Methylococcaceae > Methyloprofundus > Methyloprofundus sp. The sequence continues at coordinate 423,009 of AP023240.1, read as the reverse complement.
CCTGTCACATTATCTTTATCCACCCCACCTAGAGTAATCAACATTTTGCTAAGCTGCGGATCATGTCGTCGCTGTTGACTAGTTTCGCGCCACTTAGCAAATTCCATGCGTAATAAAGCATAATCAGAGCCCAATAATAACCAGCAATTTTGCGGAACTAATGTTTGATAATCAGATAGTTTCCGGCCATAAGTCTGATCTAATAATAACTGGCAATGATGCTTTCTATCGGCAAGATCATCAATGACCATTAACTTTTTATAATATAACTGCAGACTATCCTGCCAACGATAATCAAGTGCATAATGGTCTACAATCAGCCAGTCAGGCTTAATAGACTCTAAATATTCACAACAATCTTCTGCATCAACATGCTGTGTTGCACCTAACCAATTGGCATGCTCAAGTTCACCAATATTATCTATTGTCTCCTGAGCAGTATTTTTGATGGTAAACACATCAAAACCTTGTTGCTCAATAGCCTGAATAAGGTTGCCCGCATGTGCTCGACAAATAAAGCTCACCTGCTGCCCATGCGTACGCAAGCCAACAGCAAGAGCCAGACAACGCATCACATGCCCAATGCCTATTTGTAGCGAGGCATCTGTTCTAAAAACAATATGCACTGCTTAAGTGGGCTTTTCCATTAAAAACCAGTTAGTATCACCCAGTGGATAGCGCGCATCTCTATGCCATACAAAACCATAGTCAACAATTTTTAAATCAGGGTAACGATCCATTAACTCACCTGCAAAATCACGTTTAAATAAGCGCCCTGCATGACCTCTATACTCTATTTCTACAGGGGTAGGATTATAATATTCCGCAATTAAGATCCAACGTTTTGAAGACTGGTACAAAACGTCATACATTTTGTCTAAATATTCGGGACTAATATGAATCAATACACCTTTAACAATAGATAAATCATATTGCTGAGTGGCAGAAAAATCCAGTGCCGATTGATGATACACATGGGTACAACCGCCCCATTTAAGCAGTAAGTCATGTGCCGTTTTATTAATTTCTACTGCATCTAATTGAGTATCAGGTAATAAGCGTTTGATTGCTTGCAAATTGATGCCTCTATTCGCACCCAGTTCAATAAGAGAGTCAATTAATCCAGTATGCGCAAAAATTTTAGCAAAGAAAGCAATATTACTTTCTATCAACCCACCACCAACATTTCTGTCTACATATGCATCACCAAATTTACCACTCCAAAACTGCTCTTGCTCTGTTTTATAATTTATATCACTCATTATTTTGTAATTGCATTGCTTTATACATATAACTGGCTCTCGTCCAATCTTCGGGGGTATCAATATCCTGCACTAAATATCGGGGCAAAATAATCGGCACCGATTCACGCGAAAAAAACACCCGCTCTTCCAAAAAAGCCTCTACTTTACCCCAGTAAAACTGACCTGCATCATGATAAACTTCCTCTAGGTCTTGGGAGCGTACAAAATTATTTTCAGGATGCAAAGCCTCAATCAAACCCTCCTCGGTAATACGAATAGCGCGTTGTACCGGAAAAGGAAACGTCGTAACCGAAAAGGCAAAAGAGCTATTATGACGCATTAATTGCTCATAACCTTGCTGCAGGTATTTTGCTTGTAGAAACGGGGTCGTGGCATAAATACAACATACACTAGCAACCCTGTCACCACCCGCTGTTAACTGCTCTATTGCATCTATCAAGACTGCATTGGTATTGGTAAAATCATCTGCCAAATCTGCTGGTCGCACAAAAGGCGTTTCTGCACCATATTTATTTGCAACTGCAGCAATTTCCTCATCTTCAGTCGAAACAATTATTTTATCAAATAACTGACTCGCTTTGGCGGTTTCTATCGCATAGGCAAGCATTGGTTTACCACAAAATGCCTTTATATTTTTGCGTGGAATACGCTTACTACCTCCACGCGCTGGAATAATTGCTACTTTCAAATTAACACCTCTCGCCACCCATATATTTCTAGGATTATATTTTTATGTGCCCGAACACACTATCATCGCTAATAACACAACTAATATCTATAAAATTTATATGGTTGTCGTTACAAGCAAACCTATTGCCACCTCAACCATGTCATCCTAAAAAATATATACCTTATTTTTCATATAGCTAATAACCCAGTATTTTACTAAGTTTTTTTGCATTTATAAATTTACTAGCTACACTTGAAATGAGCTTTTTTAATACTCATGTAATAACAGTGTGAGTTAGCCCCTATCCATATTAGACAAGACTATAAAGGGTTTTAGTAATTTACAAAATAACATCTCATGACCTTCAGGTTTACGCCATTAAATAATGAGCATGCATTTTCAAATATTTATTTTCTAAAAAATGGATTTTTATGCAGTACTTACCACCCTAAATAGCATCACGACACTGCTAATCATCCAAAAAACAACTTAACTTACAATAAAAATAATAAAGGAGAGAAGAGTGAAAGAGATACTTCGCAAAACTAAAGACAAGGAAAGGCAAGTAAAGGAGCTATTCAGGCGCTTTACAAGCTCTATACTTGACCAATACACCACGGTACTATTTATTTTAGCACTCAGTATTGGTGTATCTTACCTAGTTGTTATTTATGATTTGAAAAACCAAGAAGGTAATGCGACGTTAATTCAGCTTAGTACCGAACAAAGTCAGTTGGTGCAAGCCATTAATTTTTATGCCACTGAACTAACCACTTCCGACAATGAGCAATCTATTCGTGAAGCAAAAGGAAAAATGTCTAGAAAGGTAGCTCGCTTAAAAGAGATTCATCAATCTTTAAAAAGTGGTGACCGTTATGTGCGTGAAGGATCACGTATCGTCCAAGTACAAGGTTTATTAGAGGATGACCTGAAAAAGCTCTATCTCGAAGGTGATCACTCATTAGATAACCAAATGCGTGACTACAACACTCTGTTACGTGATTTACAACATACCCCTATTGACGAATTGCAGAGCAAGTTAGCACAATTTGATGAGCTCTTTTTTAAGCTCTCTCCTCCATTACTTGACTCCCTAAATAAAGCTAGTGGTTTTTATAAACGACAAGCTGAAGCCATGTTATCAGGTGCAAAAAGCAAACAAAATTTTGTATTCATGATTAACCTTGGAGTCTTAACTTTGCTTGGCATGGGTTTATTACAACCCTTAGTGCAACGCTTGCAAGATAGTATGCTGAAGGCCGAGTCAGAAAAAAACTTTGCCGATAACGTAATCAACACCGCACAAGCCCTGATTATCGGAATGGATGCCTCAGCAAATGTTGTTTTGTTTAATGAATATGCCGAAGAAAATACAGGTTGGGCCAATGAAGAAATATCGGGCAATAATTTCTTTGATGTCTTCATTCCAGCGAGCGAACAAACAGAATTAAAAGCTCTATTCACCGAAATGATGAGTGGTACAGTTGAGTTTGCTGATGAAATCGAAACCCAAGTACAAATTAGTACGGGGGAGATTATTAATGTTATCTGGCATACCACCACGATTTTAGATATTAAATCCAAACAACCTGTGATGTTCTTAGCAACAGGTAGTGATATTACCGAACGTAAACAAGCGGAAGAAAACTTGCAACGCGTGCATGCGGAAATGGAAGTGATCACCACCCGTTTACAAGGTGAAGTTAACTTGGCAGCGACTTTGCAACGTTCTATTTTGCCTGACTCGCAAATTGAGTTACCAGGCATACAAGGTTTTGCAAACTTACTTACTTCTAGTGAGGTAGGTGGAGATTACTATGATTACTATAAAGTCACTGGGCATTTAAGTGTTATCTTAATTGGTGATGTAAGTGGCCATGGTGTGGCTGCTGGAACCATGGTGAGTGCGGCAAAAGCGGGGGTTTACCCGCTGATTCATGAAGGTATTACCAATCCATCGGAAATCCTAAACCTCTTGAATGAAACCATGTTAATGACCGCGCAACAATCGCTGTTAATGACTATGAACTGTTTAACCCTTGATGCGCAAACAGGTAACCTACAATTTGCTAACGCAGGACACGTACTACCTTATCTATGGCGACACCAAGAACAACACTGGGAAATGCTGGAAGCATCTGGCTTACCTCTTGGTAAAAATATTGAATCCAACTATGCCGAGTCTGCCATTGAAATCGAAATGGAAGTGGGCGATAGACTGTTCTTATTCACTGATGGCTTGGTTGAAGAAGAGTCCCCTTCAGGCGAAGCCTTTGGTTATGACCGTTTGGAAGACATTTTAAGTCAGTGTGGCGAGCTAGATGCAGAAACCATTAAAGAGTATTTAATGGAAGCATTAGCCATTCACTGTGAAACGGAAAATTTTGATGATGATGTGAGTATTATGGTACTGACTCATAGTGATCGTATGGCACAAGAAGCGGGTAATACCAGTGATGATATCAGTGATATTATTCGTATTACTGAAAGTTTCTACCGCCAAGGTGATCACCCTATCCCACGTATTTCCAGAGAGTATGTGGTCTTTATCGCCGAACAACAATTTGCTGATTTACTCGGTCGTTTAAGCAAAGATGGTATTTGCCGGATCTTACCGAAAAACAGTGATTTTTGTGATCAAATTGGCTGGAACCACTTATTAAGTCAACATCATGAAACACCTGATGATGACTTGTTCGTGTTAATGCCGCACTTACCACAGCATAGACAATTTCAACTAAGTCATACTGAAGATAAGCTGTACATCATGGAGGAGATTGTTTCATGGATCTCTGACCAAGGCCACGTTCCGCAAGAGCATATTGATGCACTCGTGGTTATTCTGGATGAAATGACTGAAAACAGCCTTTATGCAGCACCTAGAGATGGTAAAGGGGTTGCTTACTATGCCAAAGGCGAATCACGCGAATTATCTGAACATGAAGAGGTACGTATTGACATAGCACTAAGCGAAGATCGCTTAGGCTTAATGATTACTGATAACTGGGGCACCCTACCCTCCTCGGTATTCTTACAAAAAATGGCACATGCCATGGATGAAGGGGTTGAAGCAGGTGTAGGGGGAGCGGGCTTATATATGATGTGGCGTTTATCACATTATTTCCAAATTCGCGTGCATCCACAACATAGAACCCAAGTAACAACCCTTTGGGATCTGAAAGAATCCATAGATATGGACATTAATTCAGGATTTCAATTTATTCATCACAGTCAATATGAGCCGCTAGCTCAAAACAGAGAGAGGGCTTAACGCATGGCAATTTCAGATTCTCTAACCATAACTAAAATTTCTGACAACAAGAATACCTTTTGCTTTGATTGCGCTGGTTCTATTGATGTCAATGCCAAGGTTCCATTAGAGTTACTCAATGATGTGCCAGCAAAAGCACATGTTGTTTTAGAGTTCAAAAAAATAGAACGCGTTAATTCCATGGGCTTATCCTTATTACTCAAAATTTTTGAGGAATGGGAAAAAAAACAGGTCACCGTCGAGGTCAAAGATCTTAATCGCATGGTTAATATGCTGTTCAAGATTACTGGCTTAGGCCGTTTTGTTGCGGGCAATACTGATACTAAAGCAGGAGACAAAAAAACAATCAGTCCGCAGGCGCCTATTCATGCAAATGCTAAAAAGACTGTCACAGGTGCACCTGAAAAATTAGTGGTAAAAAAGAAATTGAATTTTGTCGCCAGTTTACAAACAGGACAACAACTGACAGGCTGGTATTTATTTAATACTTATCTACAACGGCGCATGCAAAAAGCAATACACTTTGAGCAAGCGCAAGATATGCTCAATGAAGCAAGTGTTGATATTTTATTCGCCAAACCTTTTGAAGCCTGTGCCATGATTAAAAAACGTGGCTTTGTTCCTATTATGCGACCTATTGCAGAAGCAGATGAAGTGGTCATATTGACCCGCGCCGATGATAATCGCACTCTAGAAGACTTTAAAAATGCCAGCGTCGTCACTGCTTCAGAAAATAGTTTTGTGTATATTTTAGGACGCTTCTTATGTGATGAGAATGAAGTAGATTCATCTACTTTTAATTTTACTTTCTCAGGTAATGAAATCAAATCATTACAAATGCTGATTAGAAAGAAAGCTGACTTGTTATTCATGCTGAAGAAAACCTATGAAGGGCTGTCTTCTTTTAGTAAAAAGAATGTCCGTAAACTAGATGAAAGTGCTACCGATTTTGCTTTTCACTTGTTTTCTATCGCATCAAATTTAAAAGAAGAAGGTAAAACTTTACATACTATTCTTGCAGAAATGGCTGATGATGAAAAAGGCAAAAGAATTCTAGAGGATATAGAATTTCAAGGTTGGTGCCCTGTTGAAGAAGGCGAACTAAAAATGCTGACTATGGTTTTTGATCGCTATGTGACTGATGGCTAATTGGCATCAAGGGGTTAACATAGGAAGCGCATCAATCACCCTATTTCTCCCCTTTGACTAAGGAGCATGAGTTCAATAATACCCTTTCTCCTAAGCTATTCTTTATCATAAAAAAGCCTCGCTAAGCCGAGGCTTTTTTATGCATGCAAGCTTATGCCAGCATTAGCTTCTCTAGCAACAAGCTATACCAATCATTATTGCGTATAATGATGCCGAAAAATATATTACCCGAACAAATCCATTTTCAGCATAGATTATAAATAACAGTCATGAAAACCCCAAAAAGTCTCGAAGCACTAGTGCTTGATGGTTTTATCGATGAAGTCATTCACCCACTAAAAAGTGGCAAAGAAGCCGCCGTTTACGTTGTACGTTCTGAAGGTGAAATTCGCTGTGCAAAAGTCTATAAAGCAGCCAATAAACGTGGTTTCCATAAACAGGCCTTATACCAAGAAGGACGTAAAGTACGTAATAGCCGGCAAGCGCGTGCCATGGAGAAAAAAAGCCAGTATGGGCGCAAGCAACAGGAAGAGGTTTGGCAGAATGCGGAAGTGGATGCCTTATACAGCCTTGCCAGTGCTGGTGTACGCGTACCACAACCCTATAATTTTATTGAAGGCGTGCTATTAATGGAACTGGTCACTGATGCACACGGCGCTGCCGCGCCTAGATTGAATGACCTAGAACTCAGTAATACAGAAGCTTTGGAATACCACGAGCTATTAATAAAAGAAGTCGTCAGAATGCTCTGTGCGGGCTTGGTACACGGAGACTTATCTGAGTTCAATATACTGATTGATGCCGATGGCCCCGTTATTATTGACCTGCCTCAAGCCGTTGATGCCGCAGCAAATAATAATGCAGCCAGAATGTTCGAGCGCGATGTCAATAATCTATCAGCCTATTTTGGACGTTTTGCCCCTGAACTACTGAGCAAAAAATACGCCAAAGAAATCTGGAAAATTTACCAAACTGGTAAGCTGACCCCCGAAACAAAACTAACAGGTAATTTTAAAGGCAGCAATAAACGCGCTGATGTAAAAAGTATTATTCGGGAAATAGATGATGCCCGCGAGGAAGCGATACAGCGTAAATATGAGCATCACAACATATAAGTACCCAAGTCTACCTTATGCAAGCTTTAACGTTTAATAAGCAACTGACCTACCAAACTGATATTGCACAGCCCAATTTAATGGCAGGTGAAGCTCTCATAAAACTGAATGTAGCAGGTATTTGTGCAACTGATCTTGAATTAGTAAAAGGCTATGCTGGATTTTCTGGCGTTCTAGGGCATGAGTTTGTCGGTACTGTTATTGCAGTTGCTAATAACAAAGACCAGCATTGGCTTAAGCAACGCGTGGTTGGCTCAATCAATATTGGCTGCACCCAATGCAATACCTGCCTTAAGCAAGGGTCAGAGCACTGTTTGCACAGAAAGGTACTGGGAATTCGTCATAAAGATGGAGTTTTTGCTGATTTTTTTACTCTACCTACGCAAAATTTATTTGCCATACCTTATAATGTCTCTGATGCAGCGGCTGTTTTTACTGAGCCATTAGCAGCTGCTCTGCGTGTAGTGGAGCAAATAGAGAGTATTCCTGCAGTAACGATTGCAGTACTTGGCCCAGGGCGGCTAGGTTTGTTAATTGGCAAAGTATTGGCCTTAGCAGGATACCAGGTCATTATGTTGGGACGCTCCACTAGTTCATTAATGCTCCCCGCAGAATGGCAACTAGCAACCGATTTAGTACACAATATTCCAGATAATAGCTTTGCCTGTGTGGTTGATGCCACAGGGCAAAGTACTGGCTTCGAACAGGCTTTACGCATTGTAAGTCCACAAGGTACTTTAATTCTAAAGAGCACCTTTTCTGCTATTGAGCCCATCGATTTATCTAAAGTCGTTGTTGCAGAGATCAATATCATAGGGTCACGCTGCGGCCCATTTGCACAAGCACTATCGTTGCTTGCAGAAAATAAACTCCCTATTACCTCAATGATTGATGGAAAATATTTTCTGAAAGAGGGATTGGTAGCACTTGATCATGCCGCCCAATCAGGTATTAGAAAAATTCTCTTGCGGCCTTAGTAGTCAAATAATCCCTGAAATAATTGCTCTATTATTATCCGGAAAAAAGGGGGCGTTTATGTTCATGAAAATATTAAAGAATACTACGTTATTTATAGAACAGTCTGTTAAAATGCCATAAAGTCTCTATTAGGTTGCCTCCCTTACAGGCTAGCCTGCTGCTGAGGTGGTGAGAATCCAGTGAAGAGGGTGTTTGAGAATATATAGGTTAATTCAGATGATAAATATTACAGAACTTCATCCCCAGTTTATTACGGATGAAAAAGGCACTAAGAAATCGGTAGTTTTGTCTATTGAAACATATCAAGAGCTTATAGAAAATATTGAGGACTTGGCTGTTATAGCTAAGAGAAAAGATGAATCAACCACTAGTCATAAAAAATTGTTAGAGGAATTAAAAGTTAGTGGGCTTTTATAAAATCGTATGGAAGAATTCAGCAAAAAAGGAACTTAAACGTTTACCAAAATCCACTATAGGAAAAATATTATTTTCTGTAGAGCAGTTGCAAAGTAATGTACACCCAGTAGGAAGTAAAAAGATTGTTGGTTTGGAGCATACTTATAGGTTACGAACAGGTGATTATAGAATAGTTTACTCTATTGAAAATGAAGATTTAATTATAGAGATTATTCGAGTTGGACATAGGAAAGAAATTTATAGAAAAATCACATAAGTCCCAGCTAGCTAACATCAAGAGGGCAAAAGTAAATATGATTTAGGTGATCTACCTTTTTTAAGCTGGCCGCCCCTTAAACTATTGTCCAGCATTGAAACGGGTCTATAATAAAAACTGTTTTGATTTGAATCATAAATCAAAGACCTGCCCCCCGTGGTTTTTTTATACCAACACCTGCTTGAGGCGTGGTGTACGTAGTAAAAATAATATTTTAAAGTGTTATTTCAGGCAAAACAAACGGCTCAACTCTTTTCAATAAATCTATTTCTCGACTAGCTTGGTAGTCAAATATTAATTTATACGCTTCATTAATGTTTTCTGCTTCCACCCCAGTAATATCTGGTATCTGTTTATTGCCCTTAAAAGCAAAAAAAGCCTCTCTATACTCTTTCCTTATATTCGATGTTTTATCAAAAGGCACATGCTCACTAACCATTTCTAATGCTAATAAAGCAAGCATATGAATATACCAAGCATTGTCATCTTTGTTCCATTCGCCAGCATAGATAGACCATAATAAATTATAGTTATTATACAAACGCTTTATTTGGCGTGGGTTGCGTAAATTAAATTTTATTAGCCATTCGTAAAATTTAATTTTTTGTTCTTGTCCAAAGCCAGTATTTTCACTTGGATCTTCTACTGGTTGTTCTTCTTTTTCAAGAGGGCGCAGCATAGATTGAATATCTAAGCTATCAATATCAGCGATAATATCTCGTAAAAGCTCTGTACTTTTTTCTCCATCGACTAGATTTAATTTCTCTTTTTGCTTTAAACAATCAGCTTTAACTGGTTGAACCTTTGGTTGCACCTTATTAATACTTGCTTCAAATTCAGGGTCATTCCATATACTAGCTAAATACTTAGCAACCGAACTATCATCTGGTACTTGTAAGCTAACGGGCAAATGAATAACTTTAGCCAAATAATCACGAGCAATTTCTATAGGGTCACACGAATGGTATTTTGAAAGACTTTCATAATGGGAAGCTAAGGCGGGCAAAATAATTCTTTGATCCATTGCAATGACAACAGTGGCCCAAGGAATATCTAAAACCAAACGAATAGCTTCAAATGTTTTTACTATGCCATCAACTCCACACCGATCTAAGTCATCAACAAAAAATATCATTCTGCGGTTTTTTCCACCTATATTTTTACCTAAACAAATCTCACATAAACCTTTAATGTTTTTACTCATTTCAGGAACCGTTCCTAAGTGCTTTTGGTAGCTAGGTAACTGTAAATAGGTTTTTAATTCTGCCGCCAAAGGCTGAGACATAATTGTTTTAAGTCCTTTATAAAGCAAATATACAAACCCAAAAAGCACAGGTATCTCTAGGCTGGGATTAGTTTCCAGTATAGGAAGAGCGCATACCAGCCCCACCCAAACGATTAGTAAAATCACTAAAATTTTCTTACCATGGAAATTAGTAGCAAATTTCCATGTGATACATAACTTATTCCAAAAAATTTTCCAAAAATCATTCCAATCACCACGCCAAGACCTTTTGCCCTGCCGTGGAATCGTAGTTAAAGCTGAAATCATCTCATGTGCAATTCCAGCCTGACTATTAGGAGTATGCTCATAGCTCCAAGCATTAAATTCACCAACAACATAATCACAATGCTCTACTTCCTTTAAATTTTGACGCAATTGCTCAATAATAGATAACTTTCCTATCCCCCAATCACCAAACAACCCTATTGTTAAGTGACTGTTATCATTTTTTACCGATAATCAAGGTACTAATGCATTAACAAACCGATCACGCCCTAAATAATCAACTGAAGATGGCAAGTCATCCTGAGCTTTTTCATCGGCAGCATTTCCAGTTAACTTATCGATGTCCTTATCACTCCATGCACCTTTCAGAATTATTTCATAATATTCGGCAATTTTAGACAAAGCTAAAAGCTCTGATTTATCTTTGTCTTTTGCATGCTTCATACTCCAGCTTGTAATTGTAATTATTGATGATAAAAACTCTCTCAATCCATTCCGAGCTGCAAACAAAACAAGCTTTTCTCTTCCAACTTCTGGATCATATTCTAAAATCCTTAAGAAACGATTTTCTATTTCTTGTAATTGTAACTCTTCATCATCTTGATTTTTTATCATTTACTGTCCTTATTATGAGAATCAAGAGGTTACTCACATTCTACGTAACTTCTCATTATCCACTGGCACTTTTATAATTAATCTGTTATAGGTCATAAAAACTGAACTTTAAGTTATTGATTTTGCAATTTCAAAAGGCTTAAAAATAAAAACAAACACTTTTTACCTCTGTAAGTTACTGAAAAATAACGCGCCAGTGGATAATGAAAAGTTACCTTATTATACGAGTTCAGGTAATCAGATTTTTGATCTTTTTTGAGTCTCCTTAAACTATTATAGCGTACTATTTTTTTCAACCAGATCAGAGATAACCTCACTGAATTAAACTGGCTACTGCATAATGATAGCTTTATTAGTGACGAACTTTTAGATCAACTACAGTCACGTTTTCCAGACCTTGAACAGGAAAAAGGGATCATTCTTACCCAATATATTCATAATACCAACTATCCTATGGCTCAGTCAGTGCTCGATACTCTTATGGGCGTATAACAATAAAATACTTATTTCACTTACAGATTCGCTGCTAAAAATTATTGTTGACCTTACCCTTTATACACAAATACTTTATCAGTATTAATCAGCCAGGGTACGGTTTATTAAAATATCTACCTCCGCATATAAAACAAGATAAATAATTGAAAATAAAAGATATTAATTTTTCATTATAATAAATATTGAATTTAATAATGTATAATTTATTTAAGAGGCTGGGAGCTAATACAAGCTTTTACACAGAGTTATCCACAAGCAACGTGTATAACTTGCACAGTACCACTTTCTGACCAACCCTTATTGGAATCAATTTTTCTAAGCCATTAATACTTAAAAATGCACATGCATATCCGACTTACCATTACTCTGTTAGCAATAATAACAATACTGTTAACTAGCGGCTGTTCCAAAAGTCGCTTATCTCTGCAAAACAACACAGCCAAATTAGATGCTTGTTGGGAAAAAATTAACCTATTACATAATAATCAGACTGTTTTGAACCAAGCCTTAGATGAGGAAATTATCTATTACCAAGAAATAGTTGAAAAGTTATTGGTTAATAGGGAAAAATCACTACGCTTACTGCAACACTATGATAAAAATGCGGTAATCTCTCCTGCCGCACTTGATACCATGAACATGCATATGAAATCAGCAATCGAGACAATTGATGAGGTTGTTAAGGTTATTGATAACAATCAGTGCTGGCAAGTTAATGCTGATGACAGCAACATACAAGCGTCTACCCTACTCTCCTTAAACCCAAAGCTGCGTTTAAAAGGGACTATGTTGGCATTATCGGGCAGACTACTACTCTATGATTCTTATCTAAACGTTATTACACTTATCAATGAAAACCCTAAGGTGCGCCGCTTTCTCAACCAAAGTGATATTGGTTACGGCATACAAAAAGACCAACTTGCCGCTATGACTGATGACTTTCTCAGCATTTCAAGTATGGCCAATATTAACAACAGTATTGCTCACTATCAAAAAAGCAAACAAACCTTAACACACGATAGCTTAACGGATGAAAATTTTGTTTACCTTGACCTCCTGATTCACTCAAGTCATTCCTACGAAATATTTAGTAACCTTCCAGTTAATGACATGATTTCGCGCAGATTCAATGCGCGCCACCAAAGTATTGAAGATAGCTTGAATGCCTTAAATAGAAGTGCTGTAAATGGTATAAGCGAATTGTTTGGTAATACAGTCGGCCTTATCGAAGAAAGAAAAGGCCGAATGTACCAAGATAAATCTGCAGAAAATCTAATCCTTAGTAACTTACAAGCTGGTGATATTTTACTAGAAAAAACTCCTTTCAGATTAACTGACCGGATGATCCCAGGATATTGGGGACATGCCGCAATTTGGCTGGGTAATGAGCAAGAATTAAAAGACTTAGGCCTATGGAATACGCCACTAGCCCACAAATATCAAGCACAACTTCGTAATGGGCAATTACTTATTGAAGCCTTGCGTGATGGTACAAAAATGAATACTTTAGCGCATTTCCTGAATATTGATGATTTAGTGATCCTAAGGAGAAAAAACCTCAGCAAGCAAAATAAGAAAAAAATTATTACCTTAGCGTTAAGACAAGTTGGTAAGCCATATGATTTTAATTACGATGTCGAAACAACCGATAAAATTGTTTGCTCACAATTAGTGTATCTAGCCTATACAGATATTGAATGGCCAACCGACAATTTTATTGGCCGCTACACCATCAGTCCGGACCAAATTGCTCAGAAAGCACTACCAGAAGGTCAATTAGCGCCAATTTTATTATTTATTGATGGCAAACTTATTGACCAAGATAGCAGCGCTTTCGTACAAACTCTGCAAAAACAATAAATACTATTTTCAATACCCTTGCAAGCCTTCAATATCCAAAATCTCAATACTTTTACCATCAACCACAATTAACTGCTCCTGTGTTAATTGTTTTAGAATTCTGGAAAAAGTCTCGGGACGAACTGATAACCTTGAGGCGAGTACCGTTTTGGGAGTATCCCATTGTAATTGACAAGGAGAAACAGCATCATGTGGCAACTCGCGTAATAAAAACTGAATGACACGCATTTTGGCGTTTTGTAAGGTTAATTGTTCAATTTCTTGTACCAAGCCATGCAAGCGACGACTCATATGTCCTAAAATTTTCAGACTGGTTTCAGCGGAACCTTCCAATAAACACCTAAAGGTTTCCATTTCAATACGAATTAAGCGACTATCCGTTAAAGCTTGGGCATTCACAGGATAAAAATTACCATGCATAAACATTACCGCTTCAGCAAATGTTTGCCCTGCTCTAATCAACTCAATAACTTTTTCACCGCCATCAGGTGATAAGCGATATAACTTAATATCACCTTTTTCTAGAAAATAAAAATACTCAGCTGCTTGTTGCTGTTCAAACAGCATTTCCCCTTCTTTCAGCTTTATTACTTTCGAGCTACCCACAACTCGAGTAAATTGCTCTTCATCCAGTCCGGAGAAGAGTATATTTTGACGCAGAATATCCATTTTTTCGACCGCTTGATTTAAGTCAAGGACAGCAAGAACGCACGCTGATATATTGGCCGCTCATTATACATATTGATTTGGAGATTTTCATGTTTTGCTACCAATGCGAACAAACAACACGTTCTGAAAATGGAGATGGCTGTGGCTCAGCTGATATGGGTATTTGTGGTAAAGATGCCGTCACGTCTGATTTACAAGATTTATTAGTGTATGCCATCAAAGGAATTGCCCAATATGCCAAGCGTGCTCGCGAGTTAGGCAAAACTGATAATGCGGCCGATTCATTTATCCTCTACGGCTTATTTACCACCTTAACCAATGTTAATTTCTCGGCACCTAAGTTTGTTAATTTAATTCAACAAGCCGCTGAGCACCGTGACCGTGTTAAAACACTTTATGAAGAGGCTGCTCTTGCGCAAGGTGCAACCATTGAAATATTACAAGGCCCAGCTGTTTGGAAACCTGCCACTACACAAGCAGCCTTACAAATACAAGCCCAATCAGCAGCCATTGATAAAGACCTAGAGACAGTCGGCGAAGATATTATTGGCCTAAGAGCGATGATGCTCTACGGCTTAAAAGGGGTTGCTGCTTATGCTTACCATGCTTATGTATTAGGTGGTGAAGATGAAGAAATTTATGCAGGTATTGAAAAAACACTAGATTTCTTAGCCGATGAACCTACTGATGCTTCGGCATTACTCAGTGGTAACCTAGAAGTCGGTACCATTAACTTAAAAGTCATGGAAGTGCTTGATGGTGCTAATACAGGTAATTTTGGCGCACAAGAACCTGCACAAGCACGTATTACTCCAGTAAAAGGTAAAGCTATTCTGGTTAGTGGTCATGATTTAAAAGATTTACATGAATTACTGGAACAAACCAAAGACAGTGGCATTAATATCTACACACACGGTGAAATGTTACCAGCGCATGCCTATCCAAAACTACGTGCTTATCCTCACTTAGCAGGTAACTATGGTAGTGCATGGCAAAACCAACATGCGGAATTTGCAGCATTCCCTGGCCCTATTTTAATGACATCCAATTGTCTGATTGAGCCTACCCCAGCTTATAAAGGTCGCATCTTTACTGCAGGCCCTGTGGGATGGCCTGGAGTGCGTCATATTGAAGACCATGACTTCACACCAGTCATTCAAGTAGCCAAAGCAATGCCTGGCTATAAAGAAGACGCGGAAGAAAAATCAGTCACGGTTGGCTTTGGTCGTCATGCAGTATTGAGTGTTGCTGACAAAGTGATTGAAGCCGTTAAGTCTGGAGATATTCAGCATTTCTTCTTGGTTGGTGGTTGTGATGGTGCCGCACCAGGGCGTAATTACTATACTGAAATAGCAGAACAAACACCTGATGATTGCGTGGTTATGACCTTAGGTTGTGGTAAATACCGCTTCCATGAACAAGAGTTTGGTGATATTGGTGGCATTCCACGTTTACTGGATATTGGTCAATGTAATGATGCCTACTCTGCCATTCAAATTGCCAGTGCCTTAGCAGATGCATTTGATTGTGAAGTCAATGACTTGCCACTTTCCATGATGATCTCATGGTTTGAACAAAAAGCAGTGGCTGTTTTATTATCTTTATTAGCTTTAGGTATTAAAGGTATCCATTTAGGCCCAACATTGCCTGCCTTTATAACACCTGCTGTCTTAGACATTTTGGTTAAAGAGTTTGATATTAAACCAAATGGTGTCGCGGCTGATGACTTGGCTATGGCATTGAAAAAAGCAGCTTAGCAACACACATAAAACAAACGATAAATGTAGGGTGGGCAAAGGTCTTTTCGTGCCCACCTTTATTTTTCATAAGCATCTGAACTCGTATGGCCTGATGGGCACGCTATCGCTTTGCCCATCCTACAATTGAGTTTATGCGCACATTTAAAGCATAGCAACAGTGAAAGGTAAATCTCCCCCACCTTTTCATGGCTAATTAAAATGACTACTTTTACTCTTTAATTAAAACCTTATGAGCCATAAAATCACTTTATCCACACGCGATAATCAACAATTTGAATTTTCTTGCACCGAGCAACAAAATGTTCAAGATGCTGCGGAAGCGGCGAGTCTTTACCCACCCTTTGGTTGCAAATCAGGCGGCTGTGGAGCTTGCTTAGGCACTTGTACAACAGGTGACTATCACTTAGAGAGTTATAGTACCGATGTTTTATCAGCAGAGGCAGCTGCACAAGGTGATATTTTACTATGCCGCACGATACCTAAAACGGATCTACAGATTAACCTACCCTATGATGCTGAAAGCATCCCACACAGCATTATCAAACCCCGCGATGCGGAAATTATCAGTATCGACAAAATTGCCGAACGTACCTTAAAAGTTGTTCTACAATTACAAGATGACCCAGAATTAGGCCTAGGATTTGAGTTTGAACCAGGGCAATTTGTAGAACTGGAAATACCCGATTTAGATTTAATGCGCGCTTATTCCTTGGCGAATACCACTAACTGGGAAGGCCGTTTAGAATTCTTAATACGCTTGCAACCTAATGGCAAATTTTCTGAATTCTTGCAAAAAACAGCCGTTGGCCAGCATGTATTGGTACACGCGCCATCAGGTGCGTTTGTCATCAACAAACAAAGTGCCAATCCGCGTTGCTTTATTGCGGGTGGCACAGGATTATCACCCTTCCTTTCCATGTTAAAACGCACTGCTGAATGGGCAGAAGATCACCCCACGCATTTATTTTTGGGTGTTAATAACGAAGCAGAAATATTATGCCAAGCAGAGCTCACCGATCTGCAACAAAGCTTGCCACAATTAACAGTCGAAATCTGCGTCTGGAAACCGGAAGATAATTGGCAAGGTTTTATCGGCACTCCTGTTGATGCTTTCCAAGCCTATTTGGCAAAGAACGGTGCTGACAATGACGTATATCTGTGTGGGCCGCCTATTTTAGTTGAAGCTTCCACCGATGTAGCCTTAGCTGCTGGGGTGCATAAAGATCATATCTATAGTGAGCGCTTTGTTTCTGCGTAATCATACTATTAGCATGCAGGGTAAAAGCACTTTACCCTGCATGTTCTTTTTTACACCTACCACTCAATTTTGACAGGGAAATTTGGCACTAAAACTGAAGCACTCAGCTGTGTCTCAGGGCTAAAAAATTTCAGCACACCATTTTCATTACAAGTCCAAAATTCTTTAGCTCCCGCCTCAAAATAAAGGGCTTTTTTCTCATCTATTTCACGTTGACTATTGCTTGCAGAAATAACCTCCACACAAATTTCAGGCGCAACAGAACACTCTGTTTGCTCTTTGATAATTTGAAATAATTCTAATGAAGCCCAAGCCACATCAGCAACTTTAGTCCCTTTAGATGTTTTGATGGCGCACTCAGGTAATGTCCTGCCCGTTTTTAATAAAGAACGCAAAATAAAGGCAATTTCACCTTGAAAAGCAGAGTGATACACCTTCACAGGCGACATAAGAATTTTCCCATATTCATCAAGCTCAATTTTAAAAGGCAGATTTTTTAAACTAGGATGTTCACAAACTTCTTGCCACTGCATCTGTCGCACCTATAGTCGTATTAGTCATAAAAAATATAACATTATTTGCGTTGTCTAAAAAGTTTTGCTGATTCAGGTTAGCTGAACTAAAAGCTTTATACATTTCTTAGCTCTGCCTCTTCCGCAAAAAATGCTTCAACATCTTTAATATCGCGAGTCCTGCGCATAGCAGGCACGCTATTTAAAAACATATGTCCATAAGATTTTTTCAATAAACGCGGGTCACATAACAATAATACTCCACGATCGTTTACATCACGTATTAAACGCCCTACCCCTTGCCGTAAAGCGATCACTGCGGTCGGTAATTGATACTCCACAAACGGTTTGCGCCCTTGCTTTTCCATGGCTTCCAAGCGTGCTTTTAATACTGGGTCACCTGGTGATGAAAACGGGAGTTTATCAATAATAACAGTGGATAATGCCTCGCCACGGACATCTATACCCTCCCAAAAACTGGAAGTACCCAATAGTACTGCATTACCTTTTTGTTTGAAGTCATCCAGCAAAATAGCCTTGGGTCGATCGCCTTGTATTAATAGCGGGTACTCAATGGCATGTTCTAAAATTTTCGCAGCAGCACGTAATGCTCTATGACTGGTAAATAAGAAAAAGGTACGACCTTTACTGGCATTAATCACCGGAATGGCCACTTTCACAATTTCATCTACAAAATCAGGCGCATTGGGTTGTGGTAGGCCTTTAGGGTGATAAAACAAGGATTGATTAGGAAAATCAAAGGGGCTTTCCCAACTATAACTTTTAGGGTTACTAATTCCCAAGCTCTTGGCAAAATGATCAAACTTATGCGCGACACTCAGTGTTGCTGAGGTAAAGACCCAAGAAGCACTGTGCTGTGCCATAAACTGCCTAAATTCGGAGGCAATATCTAACGGAGTCAGGCTCAAAGTAAATGACTGCTTATGGGTTTCATACCAACGTACCCATTTGCCACTTTTATCTTCTAGTATTGTTTTGAATTGCTCCTCTAATTGCTCGGCACGCTTAAAGCAAGCTTCCAAGCCTTTCGTGCGTACAGAAGCCAATTCCAATTGATCTGCCAGTGCTTCTAAATGCTCTTGCAATCGAGCCAAACCCTCCATGATCTTCGGGTTATTTTCTATATCTTTCCAATCACCTCGGGTCATATCCACCCCAAAGGCTAAGCGGGTATCTTTGACTTCATGTTCCAAGTTTTCAGCAGCAACCCGTAAATCAGGCATATCGGAGGCATCTTGGTAATATTCCAACAAAGCATCTTTGGCTAAATCTGCGATCAGTTTTGAGCCTAAGGACATGCCTAAGAAATTAGAGGCTGTGTCAGCCAATTGATGTGCTTCATCAATAATCACCACGTCAGCATTGGGTAATAACTCGCCAAAGCCTGTTTCTCTAATCGACCAATCGGCACACAGTAAATGATGGTTAACCACGATTAAATGCGCATCTTGGGCTTTTTTACGTGCTTTCATCAAAAAGCACTCTGCATGCTCGGGACATTCCTGCCCTAAACAATTTTCTCGGGTGGAGGTGGCTTGTGCCCAAATCGGATTACTTTCCATGACTTCCGACATATCAGCCACATCACCACTGCGGGTGCTTTTTGACCATTTTTTGATTTTAGCCAGTGCCGCAGCATCTTCACGGCTAAAGCCTAAATTAGAATGAATGGCTAATTGCAAACGATAGGTACAAAGATAATTAGCACGACCTTTTAATAATGCAGCAGCAAAAGGCACGGTCATTGCTTGACGAATTAACGGCACATCTTTATTAAAGAGTTGGTCTTGCAGGTTTTTAGTACCTGTTGAAACAATGACTTTTTTGCCTGATAAAATGGCGGGAACCAAATAGGCAAAAGTTTTACCCGTTCCCGTTCCCGCTTCAACAATCACATGTTCTTTATTTTCAATACTTTCCCCGACCGCTTCCGCCATCTCCATCTGCGCCGCTCGCGGCAAATAACCTGGGATAATTTTCGCCAATGGGCCATCACTCGCGAAAAATTCATGTATTCTTTCAGTACTATCCATTTTGTTCTACTATCGGTTCTATTTGCTGTAAACGTTGCCCCAGTTCATGATTTTGCAGGGAAAACCTTAAAATATCTTTCGCGGTTAAGCGCAAACACGTGACATAAGTTTTAGCGGTAACGGTTGCTGAGCGGGTACTATTTTCCAATAACGCATGTACCCCAATCAATTCACCTTCACTAATTTGATTCGCTATTTCCTGCCTGCCATCTACGGTATCAATTAATACCTTTACTTGACCACCCATTAATATATACAAAGAGTCGCTACCATCCCCCTGATAAAAAATAATATCATCCGGCAGGAAATTAACATAATGCGCATGGTTAGCCATATCAGCCAATAAATCTGCGGGTAAGTCGGTAAATAAAGGCACTTTATTAATCCAGTCATGCCGGCCAACAATGCGTAAGGAAATATTAAACGAAGCTAACTGCTCCAAAGAGCGAGTTAGCTTTTTACTAATAATGGCTAATACTTTAGCACTAATTAGCCCTTGATCATGACTTTTATGCACTAATTGCAAGGAATAACGTAAAGCAACCTTTTGAAATAAGAACGCCTCATATTGGCG
Organism: Methyloprofundus sp.; assembly: GCA_016592635.1. Lineage (NCBI taxonomy): Bacteria > Pseudomonadati > Pseudomonadota > Gammaproteobacteria > Methylococcales > Methylococcaceae > Methyloprofundus > Methyloprofundus sp. The sequence goes on along the minus strand of AP023240.1, from coordinate 402,581 downwards.
ATAAAATAACGGGTAATTCTCACTAAAATAATGCAGTCGGTTCTGTCTACGCTGTAGCCGTTTCTGATAAATCTGTTGAATCGGTTTGACCAGTGCTGGTTCAAGGCCATCATCGATCATTTTCTGAATTACCTTTAAACCTTTATGCGCCATAAGCACACCGGCAATATCATGCAGAATTTTATTGGCAAAGCGGCGGGTTTGATATTGGGTTAATAACCCTTGCGCCCAATTTTTTTCACTCAAGTTATGAATCAACAAGTGCTCAAATTTTAATAGCAGGTTAGGCTGCAACCAACCTACCCCCATCGCATGTAAATAATCAATGCTATGTTGCTGATCAACGCGCAAAATGTCTTTAAAGGACACTAAAGTATAGTAATTAACGACACCTATTTGATAGAGATATTCAATTTCTTCTGTTTCTGCGCGTAAAGCATGCAAATGCGCCTGCTTTATCAACTGCTCATCGGACAAATCAATCTCTTGGCTATCTAGGGTATGATGTAACTGCGATTCAACTTGTGACTCCAAATTAGCATCTAATAACTGCAAAGTGGCAAAGCGGTGTAAGGTTTTATCAACTGATTGATTAACGCGCTGCATGCTTTGTTTCAGTTCTGCTTGTTCGCTTGGGGTCAAACGATCCATTTTTAAAAAGTGCATTAACCAATGAATAGTTGGCGCATTGACTAACAAAGATACTAACACCACTCCTAGCGTTAAACTCTCCAACAAGCTTTTTTCAGGCAAACTATCGGGTATCGACATGACGATAGCAATGGCCAATCCACCTTTCAAACCTCCCCACCACATGATATGCCGTTCCGCCCAGCTGATATTGGTTAATGAAAAACTACGCGTAGTAAAAGGAATCAAAACATAAACACTGACTGCCCGAGCAATATACACCGCTAGTACTGCCCACAAAATAGCTGGCCAAAAACTCGCCAACATGAGCAAGTCCACTGACAAGCCAATCAAGACAAACAACAAAGAGTTACAAATTAACACCATAAACTCCCAAGTCGTGTGAATAGTGTCAATCGTTTGCTTAGATAAGCGACTTAAGCCTACTATATTTAAGGTAATGGCTGCCGACAATACTGCCATAACACCTGAAACATGTAGTTCATGCTCAGCAATAATAAAGCTTAAGTAAGCCAGCACTAATGACAGCACCACTGGAATACTTTGATTTCCATGATACAGGCGTACTAAAAGATCACTGACCAATGCCCCAATACCAATTCCAACCAGCACACCTCCTAAAAAAACTTTTATAAACTGAGCAATGGCCTCCCCACCATTAGCTAAAGAAAAATGATTTTCTGTTATGAGTAGCAGCAAGATATTAAATAAAACAATTGCAGTCGCATCATTCATTAGCGACTCGCCTTCAACTAACACACTGAGACGTTTGGCAACACCCAGCTCTTTAAATAACGCGACCACAGCAACAGGATCTGTTGCTGAAATCAAACTGCCAAATAATAACGCCACAACAACTTGCAACTGTATTGACCACCACATGCCAATCCCTACCAAGGTAGCAGATACCAGCATGCCAATAATAGCTAACACTAAGATAGGAGCTAGGTTTTTTAACAAGGCACGGGCATCAAGCGATAATGCCGATTCAAAAATAAGTGCTGGTAAAAAAATAAACAACACTAATTCTGGGGTCAAATGAAACTGGCTAAAATGATGTAAAGCCAAAACGGGCATATCATTGGCAAAAAAGTTGACCAGCAAGCCTAATATAACCAATAAAACAGTATAAGGGATAGGCAGATGACGACAAACGCTAGCCAGTATCATTGACAGCATCAACACCCCAGACATAATTAAAAGTATATCGGGTAGTGGCATTTATTGTTACTCCTTGATGAATGATATTTAAGCTAAGCTAAAAAAGAACCATATAAAATTATGCCGTAAAAAATGACGATTTACCAATAACTTACATTGTTTTTCTCACGCCTAGCTTAGTTTATTAGCCGTTATCATAGAAGTTAAATTTGACTTTTACCTCAAAATCATTAAATTTAGTATGTTGAAATGTATAGAGCAACCCGTAGCTCGGGATCAAAAGTGCATTCATTTCAATTTAAGCTTAAAACTAATATTAGTCTTAACAACAATAAACATGGATCTATTTTTAACTAAATAGAATCTTATTGGAGGAATTATATGAAGAAGCCATTAAAGAGCTTACTACTAGCATCATCGGTAGCGGCTTTACTTGCTACGCCAGTTATTTCATCTGCAAATAGCGGCGTTGAGAAGTTAACAAAAAACCCTGCTAACTGGGCAACAGCATTGGGTAACTACTCAGGAACGCGTTACAGTAAATTAGATCAAATTAATTCAAAAAACGTTAAAAACCTGCAACCTGCATGGTCTTTTTCGACGGGTGTACTACGTGGACACGAAGGTGGACCATTAGTTATTGGTGATGTTATCTACATTCACACACCTTTCCCTAATACAGTTTATGCATTAGATCAAGCAACACGCTCAGTTATCTGGGAATACACGCCTACTATGGATGCTGACGTGACTATTCCTGTGATGTGTTGTGACACGGTTAACCGTGGTCTTGCATACGGCGATGGCAAAATCTTCCTACAACAATCTGATACAGTACTAACTGCACTAGATGCAAAAACAGGTCAACGTATCTGGAGTGTGCAAAACGGTGATCCTAAGTTAGGTATGACCAACACACAAGCACCTTTAGTTGTTAACGATAAAGTTATCACAGGTATTGCGGGTGGTGAGTTTGGTGTACGTGGTTTCTTAGCTGCTTATGACATCAAAACAGGTGAGCTTTCATGGAAAGGTTACAGCATGGGGCCAGATGGCGACACGCTAATTAAACCTGGAAGTTCTACTACTTGGGAAAATGGTAAAGTCACTAAATTGGGCAAAAACTCAGGAACAAGTTCTTGGGAAGGCGACCAATGGAAAATCGGTGGTGGAACAACTTGGGGCTGGTACAGTTATGATCCAGATCTAAACCTAATTTATTACGGATCAGGTAACCCTTCTACCTGGAACCCTGTACAACGTCCAGGTGACAATAAGTGGTCTATGTCTTTATGGGCTCGTGATGCTGACACTGGTGAAGTTAAATGGGTTTACCAAATGACTCCACATGATGAGTGGGATTTTGATGGTATCAACGAAGTAGTACTAGCTGACCAAAAAATTGGTGGCAAAACTCGTAAAACTGTCGTGCATTTTGACCGTAATGGTTTTGGTTACACTTTAGACCGTGTTACTGGTGAATTATTAGTTGCTGAAAAATTTGATAAAACAGTTAACTGGGCTTCACACGTTGATCTGAAATCAGGTCGTCCACAAGTTGTTTCTGAGTTCAGTACAGAGCAAAATGGTGAAGACGAAAATACAGAAGGCGTTTGTCCTGCTGCATTAGGCTCTAAAAACCAACAGCCTGTTTCTTACTCACCTAAAACTAAAATGTTTTACATCTCTGCAAATCACCTTTGTATGGATTACGAACCATTTGAAGTTTCATACACAGCTGGTCAACCATACGTTGGTGCTACACTAACTATGATGCCTGCTGGTGGTGATGTGCTTACTGGCAAAAAAGACGGTTCAACTAACTTAGGTCAGTTCACTGCTTGGGATGCGACTACTGGTAAAATCGTATGGTCTAACAAAGAAACTTTCTCTGTTTGGTCTGGTTCGGTTGCAACTGCTGGTGACGTAGTATTCTACGGTACACTTGAAGGTTACCTAAAAGCAGTTGATGCTAAAACAGGTAAAGAATTGTACAAATTCAAAACACCTTCTGGCATCATCGGTAACGTAAACACTTGGTCTTACAAAGGCAAGCAATACGTTGGTGTCTTATCAGGTATCGGCGGATGGGCTGGTATCGGTATCGCGGCGGGACTTGATTCAGGTGAATCTGATTCAAACTCTGAAGGCCTAGGTGCAGTGGGAGCGTACAGAAGCTTAAGCTCTTTCACTAAATTGGGTGGTGTATTCACAGTATTTTCACTACCTGGTAAATAAGCTAATCTAGTTTAGTTTAGATTAACTTAAGAAAAAGCCCCGACTAAATTTATTTTTAGTCGGGGCTTTTTTGTTTTTACCGCTTGGATTATTAAACATACCCCAAACCACAACCTAACAAAAAACGACTGTTTTCTTAAGGACAATAAAATGTCATTTGCAAAAAAAACAAAACTGCTACTCCCCGCCCTAGCTCTAAGCACGCTTGCTGCATGCCAAACGACTGAAAAGGTCAATACTCCTGAACAACTTAATGCTCTGGAAAAAATTAGCACAACCGAACACCCTAGTGCCCCCCCAAAATCGAGTGCAGCTAAAGATATTAAAGCACTGGAAAAGCTTAAAGCCGAAAAAAAATTCAGAGTTTGCGCTGATCCACTTAACCCTCCCTATTCCACCAAAAAACAAGATGGCTATGAAAACAAAATTGCTGAACTGTTTGCCAAGCAATTAGGCCAAGAAGTGGAATACTACTGGTTTCCACAGCGCATCGGCTTTGTACGTAATACCTTAAAATCGAAAATTGATAACAGCGAGCAATATAAATGTGATGTCATTATGGGGGTTCCAGCTGGCTTTGATTTTACTGCAACCACCAACTCTTACTATCACTCCACTTATGTTTTGCTGATTGCCAAAGGCCGTGGTTGGGACAATATCACTATCCCAGAACAACTGCGCTCACTGCCATTAGCCAAACAAGACAGCTTAAAAATTGCCATGTTTGATCGTGGCCCAGGAACGGCATGGTTACAAAATAGCGGCCTACTCGAGCAAGGCGTACCCTACCAAACCATGACAGGTGACCATGAAAATAATACTAGCATGATGATCGCCAAGGAATTACAAGCGGGCAATATTGATATGGTTATCTTATGGGGACCCATGGCAGGCCATATTATTGCGCAACAGCCAGATACTTATAAAGTATTGCCCATGAAGTCAGCATTAAACATGAAGTTTGATTACTCTATGGCTATGGGTGTTCGTTATGGTGATAAGCAACGCAAAGTATTACTAAACCAGTTGATTAGTAAAAACCAACTGGCTATTAATAAAATTTTAACAAAATATCATGTGCCATTACTGCCAATTCCAGCTGCAAAAAAACATCAAGATGATGATTGACATAACTTTTGCAACATAAATAAAAGAGCTATCAGCACCTAATACACTCACGGCGACAGATATTCCCCCTTTAGCTACCCCACTATCAGGAAAAAATAATGGCAGGACTATTTTCAAAACAGCGCATAGTTGCTAAAGATGGCTTTAACCGCTGGTTAATTGCTCCCACCGCCTTAGGCATTCACCTGTGCATAGGCTCAGTGTATGCTTGGAGCTTATTTAATCCTGCCTTAGTCGCACGCATAGGTGTGGTCACCAGTGCTGCTAATGACTGGAATCTAAAGAGTGTTGTTTGGGTATTCACAGTTGCGATTGTCTTTTTAGGCTTATCAGCTGCCTTTGCCGGTAAATGGCTAGAAAAAGTAGGCCCACGCTTAGTAGGTTCCATTGCTGCTATCTGTTGGGGTGGCGGCTTTATCATTGGCGGCCTAGGCATTGAGTCTGGGCAACTATGGTTGCTCTACTTAGGCTACGGTGTCTTAGGCGGCTGTGGTTTAGGCTTAGGTTATATTTCCCCAGTCAGCACCTTAATTCGCTGGTTTCCTGATAAGCGCGGCATGGCAACAGGTATTGCCATTATGGGCTTTGGCGGCGGTGCAATGATTGCCAAATTTATGATTGGCCCCATGATGCAAGCCTTTTATATTGCCCCTGAATATTTAGGTGCAGTTGATAAGTTGCCGCTGATCACCCAAGCAGGTCAACGCATGATTGAAATTAGCGGTCAGTTACACGAAGTTGTCATTATTGGCGCTAATGATGTCGCTAATATGCTAGTCCCAGGGCCAACGGGAGCATACCTTGCAGGCACTGGCAATATCGGCGTGGCACAAACCTTTTTTACTTTAGGCGGCGTTTACTTCTGTATTATGTTGCTGTCCGCCTTTGCTTATCGCATTCCCCAAGAAGGCTGGCTACCAGCGGGTTATGTAGCACCTGCGCAAAATAAAGGCATGATTACTCAAAATCATGTACATATTGATCAAGCCTTAAAAACACCGCAATTCTGGCAGTTATGGCTCATGCTCTGCCTGAATGTCACCGCTGGTATTGGTGTTATTTCGGTCGCCAAAACCATGATGAAAGATATTTTTGGTGGCGCACTGCCTGACATAGTCAACTTGGAATTTGCTGCCACCTATGTATTAATGATCAGCGTGTTTAATATGCTGGGGCGTTTTTTCTGGGCCAGCACCTCAGATTATATCGGTCGTAAAAACACCTACTTTATTTTCTTTGGTCTAGGTGCGCTGTTATATGCTTCCATTCCCTTTATTGCGCAAGAGGTCAGCGCAACGCCTGAAATAATGTGGCTGATCTTATTTTATACCACTACCCTGCTTATTTTTACGATGTATGGCGGAGGCTTTGCCACCATTCCCGCTTACCTAGCCGATATTTTTGGCACCAAATTTGTGGGCGGCATTCATGGTCGCTTATTAACTGCATGGAGTACTGCAGGCGTACTAGGCCCATTAGCTATCACTTCATTACGTGAGCAAGCCACCACCACAGCCATTCAAGACTTAGCCTCCAAAATAAACCCGAATATTTTTCAAAAGACTTTTGGCGCAGGCACCGAGCAGCTCGAAGTCTTGATACAAGCAAAAACAGTCACTATTGCCAAATTAATGGAAGTTGTGCCCGCAGGTACTATAGATCCAACACCCAGCTTATATAATCAAACTATGTATTTAATGGCTAGTTTGCTGGTAGTGGCTTTTATTATTAACTTATTAATGCGCCCTGTCCATGGATCGCACCATATGGGAGAGTAACTCCTCCCTCTACAACATTTCATGTTGAATTGCATGTTCTTTACTACACCAAAATACTAACCCAACGAACTAATTTTTTATTGACCATAATCACACTTTTACTTTTCATTTTTCAATACACTCATTTTATACTTTACAATTTAACCAGATAAACAAAAACCGCCGATAAAACTAATCCCGTTAACTGCAAATAGTCGAGCATAACACATTCATCATTTTTTGGAGAAATAAGATATGCCCTTATGTAGTAAGTCTCTCTAGAGCTATTTATGTCTCATAGGTATTGTACAAATTTTATACTTTATATAACCAGCAAAGTCCAACGCTGTTTATTAGGTATCGCATTAACCATTTGTATGCTCTCTCCAGCATTTGCCGTAGACGTTATTATCAACAACGCCAATAACGAACAGTTTTCACAGGCACCAAATAATTTACGCGCCATTTTCAGCATGCGTACTCGCTATTGGCCAAATGGCGAAAAAATTCGAGTTTTTGTTTTACCTGACAGTCATACTTTACACAAAGCATTTGTTAAAGAAAAACTGCAAATGTTCCCCCACCAATTACGTAGAACCTGGGACAGAATGACTTATACAGGAACAGGTCAACCACCTGTCACTGTTGACTCAATTGCTGAAATGCTGGAAAAAATCAAACAGTCTAAATATTCTATTGGCTATATCGACAGGAGGGTTGATGATGCAGAAATTCGTTTATTTGATAATCAATAAACTAGGCTGCTTTCTCTGCCTTTGTTTTTTGTCTCTTGTCGTAAATGCTCAAGATACAGATATAAAGATCACCGAAGAACCAGTGATGGCACAAGAAAGCTCTAGTTGGACCACTCTTAAAAAAGTCTGGCATGAAGATATTCAGTTTCATGGTTTTTTTAGTCAGGGCTTATTTCATACATCTGGTAATAATGTTTATGGAAATAGTAAAAATAGCGTTTCTGCAGGCCTAACCGAACTAGGTGTGAATGTGTCTTACCAAGCCTTAAACAATCTCAGCTTTGCTGTACAAGGGCTTTATAGACGAGCAGGAGAAAGCACTGGCGACTGGGGCGAAGCAAGCCTAGACTATGCATTTTTTGACTATACCTTTTTTAACTCCTCTGCGGTTCGCATGGGCTTACGTGGTGGGCGCGTCAAAAACCCTTGGGGATTCTATAATGAAACGCGTGATGTTGCCTCTACCCACCCCACCATCTTCTTACCTTTAGTTTATTTTGATCGCTCTAGAGCATTATTTTTATCTTTAGATGGCGGGCAAGTCTATGCTGATCACAATAGTTCTGTTGGTAATTTCAGCTATAAATTAAATTTTGGTTTAATGAATGCTGACGATGATGAATTACTGATGGCTGTCACCTTTGATCCAACTGTATCAGGCCAATTAAAAGGAGAGCCTAGTTTAGTCACTCAGTTAGCTTATGAGTCTACTGGAGGACTATATGCCATTGCTTTTAGTTATGCACATGCAAATGTAAGCTACACACCAGGCAATACTTTAGACCCCTATACGGGATTACAGTTAAAATTCAATTCTTTTATATTATCAACTCAATACAACGGTGAAAAATTTAGCTTGGTTGGAGAGTATGCTTTACAGTGGAATCAATTTGCAGGTATCACCCTTATCCGACCTGATTCAGAGCCTATTAGTGAATATTGGTACGTACAAGCTGGCTACCGAATCTTAGATAACCTACAAGTAACCTTGCGTTATGACTCATCAGTACAAGATATTCATGATAGATCCGGACGAACATTTCATCAGCAAACTGGCTTACCTGCTCACCTTATGTTTACTAAAGATATTGTGGTTGGGTTACGCTGGGATATTACACCTGCTTGGATGGTAAGAGCAGAATACCAACGCGTACACGGCGCTTCAGTCGTAAGCGGGTTAGACAACACAAATATTCCAGAGCGAGCACGCGACTGGAATATTTATGCACTACAAGTTGCTTATCGGTTTTAACATATAAAAAAGCACGCAATGAAATAAAAAAAACAACCAGACTCGAGTGTACGGTAGTGAAATAAAAGAATGCAGCGCCTTGTTGCTGCAAGCCCTAAAAGACCTAAAACAAACGCTTAATATTGATATCCGAGATAATATGTACATTTGTAAACTTTACTTATCTCTACGCTTATTATGGTAAGCCATATATTGAGTGGTCTTATAGATCCCTTCAGTAAGATTTTTCATTTTTGCTACAATTTCAGGGTACTGCTCTGCTCGATTGGTCATCGGAACATCGCTGCTGAGGTCATATAAATTAAGCTGCTTACCGTCAGTGTGCATACGCAAGTAAAAATCTTTACCTACCAAACCAATTTTTGCTGGCTGGCCATATTGCAAGGTAAAAGCATAGCGCTGCTGATCATATTGCGTATCCAACAAGTCTCTACCCATAGCACTAGCAGTATATTCTTGACCCGAAATGGCCGCTAGCGTTGCTAGTACATCTACTTCTGAAGCAACCTTAGTAAAGACTTTAGGCTTGGTAATATAAGTAGGCGACCAGATGATAAACGGCACCCTTAACGAACCAAGATCAAGGTTGCTCATACTTTCCACTGCAGCAACATGCTCGCCGGCATAACCTGAAATACCATGGTCACCCCAAAATGCAAAAATAGTATTTTTTGTATAGCCTGCTTTTTTAGCAAGATCCATAAAATGCCCTAGTGCGTGATCCGTAAAACGAAATGAATTGTATTCTGCTGCTGAAATAAAACCATAGCGTTTTAATTCATCATCATTCGGAGTACGTAATGTAAAACCATAAGTTTCTTCTGGAATAGTATAAGGACGGTGATATCCAGAGGTTTGAATAATCGCAAAAAAGGGTTTGTTTTGCTGACTAAGCACCGTATTTGCCTCACGGAATAAGTCTATATCTGAAATACCCCATACATCCGTTACTGGCGATTGGTAGGAACCTTCCTCGTAAAGATTGAGCTTATCAATATTATTATTGAGCATTCCACGAATATTTCGCCAAGAGGCTGAGCCACCGAGAAAATAAAACTTTTCGTAGCCACTAAAATCATTGGCAATACTATGCTGATCAACAATTAAAGGGTTACGACTGGAGGTACTTTGCAAGTCGACATCCGGCATACTGGTCAGTGTGGTAAAGATGGAGCGTGCTGTCCCCGTTGTCGGAGTAAAAAAATTATTAAAATAATAGCCTTCATTAGCCAGTTGCTTTATATTCGGTGATGGCTGCAAAGGGTTACCCGATAGTGATGATTTGTAACTAGCAAATGATTCTAGTATCACAATCACGACATTAGGCTTATCATCAATTTGGCTCTTGGCATTAAAATGACGCTGATAATTTAATGTTTCCTGATTTGGCTGATCAACGCCTAAGTAATTTGCCAATAGCAAATAGTGCTGTTGCGTTTTATCTTTATCAAAGGTCATACCCCCATCTTTCCAAGTATCAAAAAAATAATGCACCGGGTTATAGGTTAATTGCGCAGCAAAAGGATGCTTGCTAAAAACAGCCTGCGACCAACGCAATGGATAGCGAGAAAAATTACTGTAAATACCAAACGCAACAATTAATAAACTACAAAAACCTATTAAGCCATTTTGCCACCATAAATAATGCCTTGTAGGACTGTTAGCCAACCAGATAAACAGGCGATTAGCAGCAAGGGTAAAGGTACTGATAGTCAGCAATAAAGCCAAAGTTATCCATACAATTGGGTAACTTTCCCAAACCATTTGTCCTGAAATAGCAGGATTTTCCAAAAATCGCGTAGCAGTATAATCCATGCGTTTAGCCAAGTACGCATAATGACCAAAATCAAGACTATAAACTAAGCTAATCAAGGTAAATGCAAAACCCAGATACACAACCCAGAAATAGCGCGTCCATTGGTAATTAAACGGGCTAAACCATTTAACCCAGCCCAGAAAAAATAGCGGCAAAAGAGTTTCCAAAATAATGCGCAGATCAAATCTAGAGCCTAACCAAAAAGCTTGCATTAAATCTGCACTATTCAAAGGGGCGGTACTGTCATTAAAAACTAACCAGAATACGATACGTAACAAAGCAAACAAAACAGTCAGCACAGGAACCAAAATGAGCAAAAATCGCAATAAATTTGGTATCTTTGCCCATGTGTTACTAAGAAGTGTATCGGTATTCATATTTTCCCAAAGAAATTTAATGCAGCTGATTTTTAGGTATTTTACACGATGGCTTAATGATTGGTGATGCTTACTTTTTACAAATAATTTTTGACATGTAAAAATATATAAATTCACCTAAAACACGCTAATTTTTGTGATACAAATCTCAAATAAAATGGCTTCATGATGGATGTTTATACGTATAAATTTTATTCATTGCCAACAACAAAGAACTAGCGTATAAGTTAGCCTTTCTGGGCAATAAATTTAGCTCGCCTTTTATTTTTCCCAGAAGCTAACTTTTCATAAAAAGGATGTTGGAGACAAAATGAAGAACATAATTACAAGCGCTATCATCGCTTTTGGTTTTTTTGCACACACTGTGTCTGCAGCAGACAACCCTTCCTTTAGGGTAAGTGACAGCGACAGCTCAAAGGGCACTCTGTCAATGAGAGTGCTGGATCTCGAAGGCGATACAAGTGTTGAAAATGTAAATATTGAATTTGATTTCCGCAATTCAACTTTTCGGGTACTTGATAATAGACCCGCAAATGCACCCTCTTCTGCTGAACCTGAAAAGGTTAATACAACTGGCGATCTAAGCGTTGAGCTACAACGTTGCGTCAACACAAACAGAGTTGTTACCTGCCACTTAATCATCACCAATACTGAATTTGATGATGAAGTTAATTTTTGTGCTGATAGTGGCAATTCTTTCTGTGGCCCAAATAGTAGGTCAACAGCAACCGACAACTTTGGTAACTTATACACAGCATCCAAAGTGAGCATAGCAGCTGAAACTTCTCCAGCACGCATCAGTGCCTTCTTTTTACCTGTTGATACCCCAACGGAAGCGACGATTGAATTTAAAAATGTTTCCTCACAAGCTACCAGCTTTTCATCAGTACAACTTATGTTTGGTAAATATACTGCTGCTGAGCGTTTGATCGATCCAATCCCACTCAATTTTAACAACATCACTTTCCAATAAGCCACCTTCAAATAAGGTGAGCAAAAAACGGCTCACCTTAGCTAATAGCGACAATACTATTCAATTAACCGTCCCCACATATCATAGTCATCCACTTCTTCAATTTCGACCATTACTAAATCACCAACCTGTAAGTGATTCGCGCTATCAATAAACACTTGGCCATCAATTTCAGGCGCATCTGCTTTACTTCTTGCAACCGCTCCCTCTTCAACCACTTCATCAACGATAACTTGTTCGATTTTGCCAACACGCTTTTGTAAGCGCGCGGCACTGATAAGTGCTTGATGTGCCATAAAGCGTTCTAAGCGGTCTTGTTTGAGCTCTTCCGGCACTGCATCAGGTAAATCATTAGCAACTGCGCCTTTGACTGGAGAATAAGCAAAACACCCAACACGATCTAATTGTGCTTCAGACAAAAAGTCTAATAACTCTTGAAATTCAGCCTCAGTTTCCCCAGGAAAACCAACAATAAAGGTACTACGTAAAATAATATCAGGACAAACCGCACGCCATGCTTTAATACGCTCCAAGTTATTTTCAGTGGCGGCCGGGCGCTTCATTAATTTCAGAATCCGCGCATTAGCATGCTGAAAAGGAATATCCAAGTATGGCAAAATTTTACCTGCCGCCATTAGGGGGACGACTTCATCCACATGTGGGTAGGGATAAACATAGTGCATACGCACCCAGATACCCAACTCACCTAAAGCCTCAGCCAAATCATAAAAACGGGTGCGTAATTGCTTATCTTGCCAGTCAAAGGCTTGATACTTTATATCCAAGCCATAGGCACTAGTATCCTGCGATACCACCAATAACTCCTGCACACCTGCATCTGCTAAGCGCTTGGCCTCCAATAACACCTCATTCACTGGGCGACTCACTAAATCCCCCCGCATTGAAGGAATAATGCAAAAGGTACAACGATGATTACAACCTTCCGAAATTTTCAGATAAGCATAATGCTTGGGTGTTAATTTAATGCCTTGCGGAGGCACTAAACTGGTATAAGGGTCGTGCAATGGCGGTAAATGCTTATGCACTGCAGAGACCACTTCTTCTAATGCATGTGCACCAGTAATTTCTAGAACCTGCGGATGCCTTTCCAGAATTTCATCTGCACGCCCTCCTAAACAACCAGTGACAATCACTTTACCATTTTCAGCAATCGCCTCACCAATACTATCGAGCGACTCTTCCACAGCTGCATCAATAAAACCGCAGGTGTTTACCACAACCATATCAGCACCTTCATAATTGGGTGCGACTTCATAACCTTCTGAGCGTAATTTAGTCAAAATGCGCTCGCTATCCACTAATGCTTTAGGACAGCCTAAACTAATAAATCCAATTTTTGGTGCTTTCATGTGTTTGTGTCAATTTGTTATGGGGTTCCTGCGTCACCCCAACCTATAATATGGCTCATATTAGGTTTATAGGGGTGGAGAAAACTCCTACGCCGAAAACGCGAGGAGCAATTATCTTAGGCGAGAATTCAATAATACCCGTCCTCTTACTTAACTTTGTTTATTATAATGAACTGCTAACCAAATACTATCCATATCTGGATCTGTCCAGGCAACACGATGTTTACAATGCGCAGGAATCAGGCAATAATCACCTGCTTGTAACTTTTTATCTGGCACCGATTCGCTGAATGCTAAAATAGCAGCCCCTTGTATTAATAGCACCCATTCCTCATAGTCTTGGTCATACCACTGATCTTCTGCGCTATGCTGCCCCCGAGAAACAATTCTTTCAATATGCACCTGTTCATTCTGCACTAAACGACTGAATAATTCCTCGGGTAATTGTGCAGGAATATCTGCTAATATGTTTTTAACTTCAGGCATTTTAAAACAACTTCTGTACTTATGTTTCATATAAGAATCATCTTGTTGCTAACAACATTCATCACCATACCTGCTCCGCTTATCGCCCAAACAAATGGGTCAGCATGGCAACTTGCTAAAGAACAACAAGGCATCAAAGTTTACACACGTACTATTGCTGGCTCTAAATTTAAAGAATTCAAAGGTGAAGTGGAAATTAGTTCATCCATAGACTCGCTATTAAGCTTTATTAATAATGCGGAGTATTGCCCTCAATGGCGCTATAAATGTATGCAAATGATGAGCCTCAGTGAAGGTTATATCTATAAGCTGAGTAACTTACCTTGGCCTTTGAGTGATCGTTATACTGTCATGAGTTCGCAACTATTGATTAATGCAGCACAAAATATTTATACACTACAATTAAAAAATATTAAACGCGAGCAACTACCACAACATATATTAGCGCAATTACCTGCAGCAGGTAGCACTGTACAAATGCACAGTTCAGATGGCTATTGGCAATTCAAACTTAGCTCGCCAACAAGCATTCATATCACTTACCAAATGCACGGAGATCCTGCAGGAGTATTGCCCGCAGCATTAGCAAATCAAGGTGTGACCAATGCTGCATTTGTCACCTTACTTAACTTAAAGAAACACTTTTCAGCTACTGGTAGGAGAGGCTTTTAGCCGCAACCGAGTACATAAAAGCAATCGCGGCTAAAAGCCCCTCCTACTCTTACGCTAATGCATTGATCGATAAATTACTTTTATCCATAGATAAAGTCAGCTTACCCAATAAAATTTCCTCTAGTTCTTGCCCGACCATACTGTAACGCCAGCCATGTAACAAGGAACAAGTTTCAGCATTTAAAAGCAACTGCTCTAAATCTTTACGCGTTGCTAACATAACAGGATTCAAGGAGTTTTCATCTGCACGTAAACGCACTATACCCGTTAAAATATCTAGAATAGCTTCTTGCTGCGGTGTTTTCTTAGCGCTATTGCCCTTCGTTTTTAATTTCAAGCCTGGCATATCCTGTGCTTTTTTAATCAGTTCACACAACTGTTGTCCACTACGCCTAACAAAACCATCATTAATGCCTCTTATTTTGGCAATCGCTTGCATATTAGTAGGTTGTAACTTTGACATATCCAAGATTAACTCATCACGTAAGATCCAGTTTTTAGGCTTATCACTCTTTTTAGCGGCTTCTTCACGCCATTCAGCCAGTACTTGCACAATCGCAAGTTGTTTCCCTGTTAGTTTATTTTTACCTCTAATTTTTAACCAAGCATCTGCTGGTGGAATATCATACAAATCAGGATTCATTAATTGCTCAAAGTCTTCTTGCAACCAATCTTCACGCCCTAATTCAGTCAACTTTTCTTGCATCATCTGATAAATTTGTGCCAAATAAATCACATCATCCGCAGCATATTGCATTTGCTCTACCGATAAGGGGCGTTGGCTCCAGTCAGTACGTGTATGCAATTTGCTCAGGTTAATATTCAAAAAACCTGAAACCAGCATCGCATAGCCAGGGTTTTCTTGATAACCCAATATAGGTGCGACTAACTGGGTATCATAAACAGGGGCTGGTAACTTACCTGTTAACTGGTAAAATATTTCCACATCTTGGCGACAAGAATGGATCACTTTTACAATATTAGGGTCATTAATGATTGCAAACAACTCATCTAACTGGCCTTCCAAAGCAATCGGGTCAACACAGGCCACCCATTCTAAAGTAGCGATTTGCAGCAAACAAAATTTTGGGTAATACGTTTTTTCCCGTAGGAATTCAGTATCAAGTGCAAACCATGGTTCTTGCTGCATTTTTTGGCAAAGAACCTGTAATTCCTCTACTGAATCTACAAACTGAATTTCATTCATACTTCTATTATTTATATTTATTAAGTTAATTAGGAAATTAAGCGCTATCTTTCGAAGTTACTTTGCGTTTATCGGCAGCTAAATAATGTCTACGCGTGCCGCGCCGATACCTTTTTTCAGTTTGATATTTCTTACCTGCACCACTTAAACGCTTAATATCCAATTTCTTTGAGTTTATTTCTATTTCTTTAAAAATTTGTAAAATTTCAACTGGCATACCTGGGGGTAAGCTTAAAACCGTGTAATGATCAAAAATATCGACATAGCCAATTCGTCTACGATCTACACCAGTCTCTTCAACTAATACACTTTTAATAAGGTTAATTGATATTTTATGCAGCCGCCCCACCTCAATACGATAGCGTACCATTTGTGCATGTATTAACTCATGCGCTTTTTGTTTTTCAATAGTAAGCGTATTATTCTCACTCTCACTTAATATAGATTTAGGCTCATTAAAAAACAATAAAGCGGCAGCTAAATCAAGGTAATCCAGTTTTAAATGGCGTGCACTCACCTCAATCAAAGCCTTATTTGCCGTTAAGTCTTCTTTGGCAATAATACGCTTTAACTGCTTTTCTAGGGTCAATTGCTTTTCTATTTCAGAACTTGCCCCTACTTTATTCATTTAATGCTCCTAAACGAATATCAACATAGGCTTCATCACGTAAACGTCTTAACCAAAGTTCGGTTTCTTCCTCAATTTTTCTTTTGCGAATCTCATCTCTGGCTTGGTTGCGCTTATGCTCATCACTATTATCTTTACTACGGCGATCTAATACCTGAATTAAATGCCAACCGAACTGAGTTTGGACAGGTACACTTATTTCATTTATCGCAAGCTGAGCCATTGCCTTTTCAAAAGGGGGCACTAATAAGCCAGGCACTACCCAGCTTAAATCTCCACCCTTAATAGCCGAACCCGTATCATCTGAGTTTGCTTTTGCCAACACCGCAAAATCATCACCATCAGCAATACGTTCAGCAATTGCTATTAATCGCAGCTTAGCTTCTTGGTCATCGACTAATTCATTAGTTTTAATCAAAATATGCCGTACATGTGTTTCGGTAATCACATGTGTATCAGCTCCCGTGGCATCCATTAACTTGAGAATATGAAAGCCACCAGGACTACGAATTGGCTCAGAAATATCACCTTTTTGCATGACTTTAACCTCATCCACAAATAACGTAGGCACCATATTTAAGGTACGCCATCCTAAGCTACCGCCTTGTAAAGCATTCGCTCCATCAGACATACTAACAGCCATTTGTTTAAAATCAGCACCTGCGCGTAATTTAACAATCACTGCATCCGCTTCTGCCTGCTCTACCTGAATCTCTGCGGCAGAGGCACCTTCAGACACAGAAATTAAGATATGCCCCAATAGATATTGCACCTGCATATCTTCCGCACTAATTTCAGTTTCTAAATAGTGTTTAACTTCTTGCTCAGAAACTTTGATACGACTACCAATTTCTCGGCTGCGCAACTGATTAATAATGATTTCTTTACGCACATTTTCTCGAAAAGCATGATAGTCCATACCTTCTTTTTTTAGCTCCCTTTTAAACTCGTCCATGGTTAAGCCATTTTGCTGGGCAATATTATACAGTGAATTATCCACCATCTGATCACTGACATTCACTCCGGCTCGCTTGGCTATCTGACTCTGCAATTTATCTATAATAATACGTTCCAATACCTGCTTATACAAAACCAGCTCAGGTGGCAGCTGTACATTATTAGCTTGTAGCTTACTCACCACCCTAGACACTTCACTGGCCAACTCGCTTTCCAGAACGATATCATCTTCGACTACAGCGACTATGCCATCTAAATATTCTGCCGCAGATACCTGCAAGCAGCATAGCCACAATAAAATCCCTATACTCTGCTTAATTTTTTTTCTCATCTGTCTAGTAACTTGGTTTCCTATACCCTGATATATTTTTTAACAAAAAATCGTCTAGTTTATCACCCAAACTGGTAAAACCTTTTAATTCAAATTGAAAAAATATTGAGTTTGCAGGTTTACTATCCCCTGCAGCATTTGGTGTCACACTGCGTATATAACGGCGCGCAACCACCCGTATCCGCCAACAACAACTATCTTTTTCAATACCATAAAAATATTCCAGATTAATACCCTCAACGAATGAATAACGATATAAACCCACGAAACTCCAGCCACCATAAATGGGGATAATAGTAGAAGCAGTAATTTGATTTTGTGCTGCCTGCCCATCACGCTCCATACGGTAACGATACCCTACATTAAATATATAACCATTATTAAGACCA
Organism: Methyloprofundus sp.; assembly: GCA_016592635.1. Classification (NCBI taxonomy): domain Bacteria; kingdom Pseudomonadati; phylum Pseudomonadota; class Gammaproteobacteria; order Methylococcales; family Methylococcaceae; genus Methyloprofundus; species Methyloprofundus sp. Next base: position 384,433 of record AP023240.1, on the reverse strand, counting down.
TGATAACGCAAATCAGCATTACCGCGGTCTATTGCATTATTTTTATGGCTCCACTGCATACCGGAAGTAAATTTTATTTCATCGGTAATTTCACTGCTCACTTCAGTAATTAAATTAGAGAGTAATTCATTCTTGACATCATTCTTGACATCGTTCTTGACTGCGTCATCCGATAAATTAACTTTTCTACCCTTAAAATAAAAAACCTGCCCTAAGGTCAGTTTTAAACGATCACGCCCATTTTCTACCAACCTAGTGGTTAACGCCGCAGTAATTTGATTGGTATTTTGGGTTTTATCCACCCCATTAAATTCATTATCCCTAAATAAAGAGCTACTATTAAAGTCATATAAGGACGTATCAAAGTCAGGTATATCACTTTGGTCTACATAAGGCACATATAAATAGAACAACCTCGGTTCAATAGTATGCTTTAGCGCATCAAAGTCACGCTCAAAAAATAAACCACTATCTAAAGACACGATAGGCAAAGTTTTGCTTAATGCGGTACTGTCCTGCCCACTCAACCAATACTGGGTATGTTGTAATGCGAATTTGGGAATAATAAAGCCGCCTTGGTCAATAAAAGGCAAGCTAATAGATGGCTTAAAATTCAAACGCTGCCCTGCAGGTTCACCATCAGGAAAGTGCCGCTGAAATACTACATATTCACTATCAAGACCTAAATCTATCGGTACACCTATCGGTAAATCAACAACTGTCTTATGCATATCCAGCTTTACCTGCGGCAAACGCCGATAAGGTACATCACGATCACTTTGCCCAGGATCTATATTTTGATAATTCTCAATACGCGTTGAAAAAGACATCCATGGCAACACAATGTCATAACTTGCATCACTACGCAAATAACGCTTTCGGTTATTGACCCCTAAATTGCCATCCAAATCAGAAAAATAGGCACTATCAGACACAAAATTGGCATCCCAAGCTAACTTCATTTGCGGACTAAAGTAGGTTGTATGCTGATAACTCCCGCCCCAACGCAGCTCTTTAGTTAGCTTATCCTCAGGCATGACTTCAACATTAATTTGGCCATTTGAATTTTTCCAAAGATAGCGAAAATCAGTACCTATCATAAACCCGCGCTCTCCCATATAACGCGGCGTTAATATCGCATCAAAGTTAGGCGCAATATTCCAATAAAAAGGCAGACTAATATCCACCCCATTACGCCCTGAATACCCAAAATTGGGCGATAACAAGCCCGACAACCTTCGATCATCAATAGGGAACGAACCATAGGGGAAGTACATAATGGGCAGATTCTTAAACTCCAGCCATCCATGCTTGATAGAAGCACGCCCGGTTTCATCATTAATCTTCATTTTGGAAGCATGCAACATCCAATCCTGATTACCTGGTTCACAACGTGTATAAGCCACATCTTTCATACGACTTAGAAAAGAATTTTCTCGATAGATGACCTCGGCACGGCCACGACCTGGCGAAGATGGCAACAGGAACAAAGCATTACGCAAAATACTGGTATTATCTTCTAGACTCATTCTTGCTGAATCACCGTAAAAGGCAAAGCCACCATCTTTATAGATAATATCACCATATAAATCCAGTTCTTGTGAGGCCTTATTATAATCTGCCTGGTCGGCCTGAATAAACTGATCGGCACGTTGAAAATTAATATCGCCATAAAAACGCATCGCATCTTTATCAAAAACTTCACTACCATCTGCATAAACATCTGCCGGAGTAACGTTGCGTAATGCCTTATCAGCATGAAACACAGGTTGAATCGCTGCTTGTGAGCTACACATCCCCCACGGGTCTTTGGAAAAATTAGCATGTAAAGCTTTAAAAGCCTGTTCTTGATAAGGGTCAAAGCTATCGTTAAACCACCACCATACATTTTTATCCGGATAAACCTTCTCGGGCACTTTGGGAGTCATGCCCTGCTCAGGTGTTACACACTCCCACTGCCCTGTTACTCTATGCTTTTTACAATTCCAGCCAGAGTCCTTTGCCTCAACCATCATATTAGTCGCCATCACCAGAAGCAGGCTAATTAAAAAAAATGAGGAGCGAAGCAGCATACACACGAAATAATATGAAATTAAAAAAATCTGATAGAGCCTAGATTAAATAGGTAAAATATCTAACAGCAACCAATAATTTTACCTTACTTTAGCAGCCTCTTTATAAAAGAATGACAATCACGGCACACGACGATAGAGAAAAAGCCATTTTGCAATGGCTAAGCAATGACTTGCAATTAAATATCACCCAATTTCAGCCCGCTTCGAGTGATGCTAGTTTTAGGCGCTACTATAGAGTGGTACATGAGCAACAATCATACATAGTCATGGATGCCCCGCCCGAAAAAGAAGATACTGGCCCTTTTATTAAAGTTGCACAACTCTTTAAACAAGCGCAAGTTAATGTCCCACAAATTGTGCAGCAAAATACTCAGCAAGGTTTTTTATTACTGGAAGACTTTGGTTCTGAGTGCTTACTAGACTGCCTCAACGCAAGCAGTGCTAATAACTTATACACGGATGCTTTAAACAGTTTGTTACAACTACAAAATAATGTAGCCACACAAGACGCTGATTTGCCTCATTATGATGTGGCACTACTCAATACAGAGCTACAATTGTTTACTGACTGGTTTCTGGCTCAGCAATGCCAATATCAACTCAGCACGACAGAACTGAATATGCTACAAAATAGCTATCAGCTACTGATTGATTCTGCGTTGCAACAATCTCAAGTCTGTGTACACAGAGACTACCATTCCCGTAATTTAATGTATTTTCCCGCCAATAATCCTGGCATTATTGATTTCCAAGATGCGGTTATCGGCCCAGTCACTTATGACGCGGTTTCCTTATTAAGAGACTGTTATATTAGCTGGCCTGATAATGTGATCGATCAACATAGGCTTGCCTATTATCAGCAGTTAAAACAAGCTGATATTATTAGCTGTACCTATCCACAATTTTGCCGTGATTTTGATTTAATGGGTATCCAGCGACATTTAAAAGCGATCGGTATTTTCTCACGCCTGAATATTAGAGATGCTAAACCTGCTTACCTCAATGATATTCCACGCACCCTTAATTATGTCATCCAAGTCAGCCAACAGTACCTGGAACTACAGGAATTTAGCCAGTTCTTAATAGCAACCATCTTACCCATTAGTCGGCAGAAGTTATGAAGGCGATGATTCTAGCCGCTGGACGTGGCGAAAGAATGCGTCCATTAACAGATCACACACCGAAACCGCTACTCATAGTTGCGGGCAAACCTTTAATTGAATATACCGTTGAAGCCTTAGTACGGGCGGGATTTGAGGAAATAGTTATTAATTTGGCATATTTAGGCGAGCAAATTGCTGCTTATCTAGGAGATGGCTCTCGCTATCAAGCGAAAATTAGCTATTCACATGAAGGCGATGCAGGCTTAGAAACGGCAGGAGGCATTAAAAAAGCATTACCATTGCTGGGCAATGCTCCTTTTTTAGTCGTCAATGCGGATATTTTCTGTGATTTTACATTCGCTAGTTTGCAGCATATGAAAGTAGACTTAGCGCATCTAATCCTAGTTAGTAACCCAGTACATCATCTCGAAGGCGACTTTGCCATTGGTAAACAATCTCTGCTCAGCCACAACCAGCACCCTAAATATACTTTTAGTGGCATTGGTATTTACCACCCCGATTTATTCAAGAACATTAAGCCTGGTAAGACGGCATTAGGGCCATTATTAAAAATGGCAATGCAAAACCAACATATTACGGGTGAGTTATATGCTGGTTTCTGGATGGATATTGGTACGCCTGAAAGACTAGCAGAGCTCAATGCCTTAATAATTCTGTAGGTGTGGCTTTAGCCGCAATGTGCACTTTCGTTAATTACCGCTTTTTCTACAACAAGTATTATAATTGTTCCTAGTGCCATCACAATATCCGGCAGAAAAGAACCATCCGCCTGTACGCTAGCGACCATGCCTATCACAATAACAACTAAGCCAATAATAGATACTATCCCTCGTGTACCTTTAGAATTCTCATTTACGCTGTTCATATCCATAATTCTCCCCTAAAATAATAGTCTTCGTTTTCCCGTATTCCGCTAGCTCCATATGGGCTACAACAGCCTTGATGAAGTTAGCGGAATCAAGGAACAATACACGCAATATAATATCGGCTAAGCCTAAGGCCGATCAATATCTCTTTGCTCAGCACCCACCATATCGAACTCAGCACCCTCAACTTCTACCTCAACCACCATCAAGTCTTCTTTGCTAACACCTAAAATCAACACAACAGGACTCGCTACGAAGATAGAAGAATAGGTACCAATTACCACACCAATCAATAAAGCGATCGCAAAATTATGAATAATCTCACCACCTAATAAAGCCAAAGCAACTAATACCAATAAAGTTGTCAATGAAGTCATTAAAGTACGGCTTAAGGTTTGGTTCAATGAAATATTCATCACATTTTCTGCCGAACCCTTACGCATTAACCGAAAGTTTTCTCGAATACGGTCATAAACAACGATCGTATCGTTAAGCGAATAACCAATCACCGCTAAAATGGCCGCCAGAACAGTTAGGTCAAATTCCATTTGTATAACTGAGAAAGCCCCCAAAGTAATAATAACATCATGCGCTAGCGCGGCTACCGAGCCCAATGCAAACTTATACTCAAAACGCCAAGCGACATAAATTAAAATGCCGAACATCGAATATAATAAAGCCAAACCACCATCTTCGGTTAATTCATCCCCCACTTGCGGACCAACAAACTCGACCCGGCGAATATCACCTTGTGCCGACATCGCTTTATCAGCCGCTCTCGTCACTTCAGTACTTAACTCCGCATCACTCAAGCCTTCTTTTGGCTTTAAGCGAATCAAAATTTCTTGTGATGTACCAAAATGCTGTACGGTTGAATCGCCGAAACCAGCCTCATCTAATTCAGAGCGCATCTTAGTTAAGTCAACAGCTTGTTTATAGCCAATCTCAACTAAAGTTCCACCAGTAAAGTCGATACCCAGCTTTAAGCCTTGTGCAGCCAAAGAAACAATAGAGACAATTAATAATAGCCCCGAAAAAATAGCTGCAAAATTACGTTTACCTAAAAAATCAATTTTTGTTGTCATGATAATATTCCTGATTAAATAGATAGATTTTCAATACGGCGATTGCCGTAAATCCAATTAATGACCATCCGTGACCCTAAAATAGCGGTAAACATGGAAGTCAAAATTCCGATGGCCAAGGTAATGGCAAAGCCTTTAATCGGCCCGGTACCAAAACCAAATAGCACTAACGCAACCAATAAAGTAGTAATATTTGCATCAAAAATGGTAGCAAATGCTTTTTCATAACCCACAAAAATACTGGTCTGTGGTGAATTACCAATACCTAACTCTTCTTTGATCCGTTCAAAAATCAAGACATTGGCATCAACGGCCATCCCAACGGTTAATACAATCCCTGCAATACCAGGCAGCGTTAAGGTCGCTTGCAGCATTGATAACACAGCAATAATAACTACCAAGTTAAAGGTCAAAGCCAAATTAGCAATCAAACCAAAAGTTTTATAATAAACAGCCATAAAGATCAGTACCAGCACAAAGCCAACCATCACCGACATCATACCTTTATCAATATTATCTTGACCTAAACTTGGCCCAACTGTGCGCTCTTCTACGATATCCAAAGGTGCTGCTAGCGAACCCGCTCTCAACAATAAGGATAACTTACGTGCTTCTTGCGTACTATCTAAACCCGTTGTTTGAAAACGCTTACTAAAAGCATCTCGTATTGTGGCAATACTGATCACTTCTTCAATTTTTTCTTTACGCTCTACTTTTTTACCATTCACTATTTTAGTAGTGATTTTACGCTCGATAAAGACAACCGCCATAGGCTGGCCAATATTATCTTTAGTAAATTTACCCATTTTCTTGGCTCCGACACCATTAAGGGTAATATTAACGGAAGCCGAACCATTTTGATCTAAGCCCGATGAGGCATCCACAATTTGGTCACCCGTAATAATAACGCGCTTTTTCAATAACACTGGTGCTTTAGTATCACGCTCATAATACAGTTTGCTACCCATAGGCACACGCCCTGACAAGGCTCTTTGCACATCATGTTTAGTATCAACTTTACGATACTCAAGCGTTGCAGTAGTCCCTAAAATTTCTTTAGCACGTGCGGTATCTTGTATACCTGGAAGTTGTACCACAATACGACTATCACCTTGCTGCTGAATAACAGGTTCAGATACCCCTAATTCATTGACACGATTACGTAATGTCGTAATATTTTGTGCTAAAGCAAATTTTTTGAGACTTTTAATTTCTGCTTCGGATATGCGTAAAAATAAGACAGGTAATTCCGCATCTTCCTGCATATTCAATTTACGGAACTCATCATCTATTATTGCAATAGCAGCTTGTTTATCCTTGTCATTACGCAAAACAACCTTAATTGCACCATCATCAAAAGAGACCGACTTATAACGAACTTTAGCGCCCCGCAAGGCACTCCGTACATCGCTATTATAACGATTCTCAGCTTGTTTAACGGCGGCGGCCATATCCACTTGATAGAGGAAATGTACCCCACCACGCAAATCTAAACCTAAATACATCGGACTAGCACCTAAACCACTTAACCAGCTTGGCGTAGCTGGCGCAAGGTTTAAGGCCACCGTAAATTTTCCAGCAAGTTTATTACGTAACAAGTCAGCTGCACGCATCTGTGCATCAGTATCATTAAATCGTACTAAAAGTTTGCTGCCATCCAACTGTATTGCTTTAGTATCAATAGCGGCTGTTTGTAAACTTTTTTCAATACTAGCAACCTGAGTTTCTGATAACTCTGCCTGGTCACTAGTAGAAATTTGTACCGATGGGTCATCACCGAATAGGTTAGGTAATGCATAAACAATACCCAGCACTAATACGGTTAGAATCAATAAGTTTTTCCAAAAAGGGAAATGGTTTTGCATGATATTTCCATTAAGATAAATCAATCGCTGACACAGGAAACCATGCCGGCATTGCTATTACACGATCTGCTAAGTCCTTTTATTTAAGTGACCTATAGGAACCGAAATAAGGGCTGAGGATAAAATAAAACCCGAAACCAGACAATAAAGATCGGCCAGTTTCGGGCTTTATAAAATGCTCAGTCCTAAGATTTGTTTTTTTTCATTTGAACTTTATAAGTTCCTTTGGGCATTAAGCTAGTCACCTGATGACGCTGGACTTGAATCACAACATTATTAGAAATTTCAACTTGCACAAAATTTTCATCAAGGCTGACAACCTTACCTAAAATGCCGCCATTAGTAACCACTTCTGCCCCTGCTTGCATTTCTTCAAGCATTTTTTTATGCTCTTTGGAACGCTTAGCTTGTGGTCTTAAAAATAGAAAATAGAAAAAAACCAAAATCCCTAATGGAAATAACATTCCTTCCCAGCCTGGTTGTTGCGCTACCGGCGCAGCTGCCTCAGCCATTGCATCAGATATAAAAAAACTCATAATCCCCCCGTTGTCGTACAAGTTAAAATAAAAAGCTCACCATTATGCCACACTCGGCACAGCTTTGCCGCGTTGTTGATAAAAAGACTTGACAAAATCTTCAAACACCCCGTTTTCAATGGATTCACGGATCTCTTGCATTAAATTTAAATAATAATGCAGGTTGTGAATAGTATTAAGCCGTGCCCCTAAAATCTCATGACACTTATCTAAATGGCGTAAATACGAACGTGAATAATGCTGGCAGGTATAACAACTACAGTTTTCATCTAATGGCTTGGTATCCAGTCGATATTGGCTATTACGAATTTTAATCACACCTATACGGGTAAAAATATGGCCATTACGAGCATTGCGCGTCGGCATAACGCAATCAAACATATCAATACCACGACGAACGGCTTCTACCAAATCCTCTGGCGTGCCCACTCCCATTAAATAGCGAGGCTTATCAACTGGTAGTTTGGGGTGTACCACATCTAAAGTAGCCATCATTTCATCTTTTGGCTCTCCAACCGACAGGCCGCCAATGGCGTAACCATCAAAGCCTATATCAACCAAGCCTGCAATCGATTCTTGGCGTAAATGCTCATACATCCCTCCCTGCACTATGCCGAATAATGCAGATGGATTATCGCCATGCGCCTTTTTACTGCGCTCAGCCCAGCGCAAAGATAAGCGCATTGAATCAGCCGCTTCCTGCACAGTGGCAGGATATGGCGTACACTCATCAAAAATCATCACAATATCTGAACCCAAATCACGCTGCACTTGCATAGATTCTTCTGGCCCCATAAAAATCTTACTGCCATCAATAGGGGACTTAAAGGTAACGCCTGCTTCAGTAATTTTACGTAACTCACCTAAACTAAAAACTTGAAAGCCACCCGAGTCAGTCAGGATTGGCCCTTGCCAAGCCATAAAATCATGCAAACTCCCATGTGCTTTAATAACATCCATGCCTGGGCGTAACATCAGGTGAAAGGTATTACCTAAAATAATTTGTGCGCCTAACTCATCTAGGTCATGTGGAGTCAGGGATTTGACTGAACCATAAGTGCCCACAGGCATAAAGATAGGTGTTTCAATAACACCCCGAGCAAAAGTCAAACGCCCACGCCGAGCATGACCTTCGGTTGTTAATAAATCAAATTGCATTGCTAATTAGTATTGAATGAAAATATATAGGACGGCATCTTAACACTGTCGCTCAGATAGAGCCTTATGGAATCAAGATTTAAACCAATACGAAACCGGAAAACTCCACCAGTTTTTAACATAAATTATTTATCAAGCACTGGAACCTCAACGACATCAGCCTCTTTTAAGCGCCACATAAAGGCCAATAACACACAAGCCAAAAGCAACAAACCCAATTGCAAATGTAAACGTCCATACAGCACACCAATAGAGGCAGTAAACGTCAAAACAACCAATAACATCGCTTTAATTTTAATCGCACGCGTGATGGTGCGGCTCGCTTCCCACTGCTGTAGTGCTGCACCAAACCAAGGATTATTCAGCAACATCACATGAAATCGCGGTGAACTTTTAGCAAAGCAAGCCAAAGCCAAAATCAAAAAGGGAGTCGTTGGTAAAATAGGCAATGCCGCACCGATAACGCCCAGCAACACACTTAGCAGACCAATAACCAGCAATATATATTTTTTAATTCGTTTGCGCATAATGAATTGTCGCCCCTTATGGTGCAGATTTATCTACATAACATGTCTGAAGTCATATCTACCAAAACCGACTAATGCCGGTAAATAGTTTCGATCAAATGAAAGCCAAATTTGGTTTTAACAGGTCCATGTACTGTTAATATCGGCTTCTTGAATACCACATTATCAAATGCCTTTAGCATTTTCCCTGGGCCAAACTCCCCAAGATCGCCACCTTGCTTTGCAGAATTACACTGAGAATACTTCTTGGCAAGCATCGCAAAATCAGCACCATCTGCCAATAGTTGCTTAAGTTTTTCTGCTTCTACTTTAGTTTTCACTAAAATATGTCGAGCACATGCTATCGCCATGAATCCCTCTCCTCAGCCTTATTTTTCTCAATACTTATCATTAATGAATATGTAGTTCACGTGAATTACTCTTATCACTTCTCAACAAAGTATAATCATCCCGATCGCCATGCGCTTTCACGCCATCAAAAGAAAGCATAATTAACGCACCGTCATTTTTAATGCGCAACTCACGAATAATAGCATCCTTACGCGCCACTAAAGTAACCAACCCCGTTTTATCATCCCAAGTATATTTACCCTTCTCATAAAACTCTTTAGTGGAAGCTTGCGCATATTGAGTAACCAATAAATAATTGCTTTTATTTTTTAAAGATAAGGTCATTTTAATGCCAGCACAATGCCCACAAGGAAGGTAGCCATAATAAACACCACGAAATTCCTGGCTCTTATCAACAGGCTTTTTTATATGCTTAGCATGATCATCCTCCATTCTTGCCATTTCCCGCGCTTTTTGTACATCTCCCATGGTCATCTTATCCGATGACTTAGCCATCACTGGATTAAAAGATACGCTTAGCGCACTGAGTAATATGATAGTCAGCTTTTGTTTTAAAGATATTGTTAATGCTTGCATTATATTATCACCTGTTGGGAAAAAGGATTGATTGGGTCTGCACTTAAAATAGACCCTAAAAGAGCCGTCATAAGATGACCGCAAACGTAATTATAAGCCAATTTTTCTCAACAGATGTATGCTCACCAAAAGTTCTTTAAGGATAGATTACTTTAGGTTGAAAATAAGCAGCTGGATATTTTGGGTCAAAAATAACCTTGCTTTTTTTAACAGCTTTTACATCAGAAAAAATAACTTTAGGCTGAAAATTTGATGCTGGGTACTGAGTATCAACTTCAATATTTTTATCTGCTTTTTTTACTCTAGTTGCCTCTTGCTTCGGTTGCGATTTTTTTGCAACTTTAACTGCTTTTTTATTGGATTCAGCAACTTGCTTCAAATTATCCAACCCTGCACGAAAAATACCTTTTACTATGCTAATCGCAGTTGCCTCATTTAGCTCTTCAGGTGGGTTATTATTCATATAACCGCGATAAAACCCCGCCTTCCATTTAACGACAGAACCACCTTCTTTTGCTTTCACTTGAATAGTTGCAGCAAAGTCTGTGACAGGTATCACTTTAATAGGCTCATCAACTCCTGAATGAAAAATACTACCAGTAGTACTCATATCAGTAATTTTATAAGAATAACTCATCTTAGCCGCACTAAATTTCTTTAGTTCTTCAGTAACCACTTTACCATCATTTAATGTTAATACTCGCGTTGCTCCTTTAGACTCCCCACCTTCATGTTTAGTATCACGGACATTTGGTAACCAACTCAAATCACCAAAATCTTTAATTTTTTCCCAGACAACTTCAGGTGGTACATCAATTTGAATGCTCTCTGCTATCTTTTGACGGACTGGCCCATGTGCGCTTACACCCAATGTCCAAAAAAGCAAAAAGATAGATAGGTACAAAGAGGTTATTTTCATTTTTTTCTCCTTAAATCATATAGTAATAGCTAACACCCACAAAAGGTGGAATATCAAATTATAGCATTCATGAATCTCAATGTTGGCATAATGCAAAAATCAAAATGACTTTACCCTTAGCAGTAACTACTAACTGAAGTTTCCCAGTTTTTTGCCAGCCAAATATTAGGAAAGTCTAATTTTCAAAAAATATTAGCAATTACTAATATTTAAGTATAAATTACTTTAAAAACAACAGGTTGATAGTGAATAAGGCTGTATTTTGTAGTATAATAAACAGTGCTAACAAATTGATTATACAAACAAAAAAGCCTTATTCATGTTCATTTTACGCGATCTTCTTTCTCCTCTTCAATCACATTTTTCAGAAACCACGCTCGGCAAAGAAAGAGCCTCGTTATTTGCCTATACGCTACTGTCGATCATTGTCCCATTTACTTCCTCCATTAGTTCCAATTTATGGCGTAGCCTTGAAACGCTGTTCGGTATCAATATCAAGCGGAAACGATTTTACACATTCATGGCATCAACCAAATTACCGTGGCAAGGTTTATGGAAAACAGCCTGGGACCTAATCGACAACCCTGAAACGGACGACCGATTATTAATTGCCCTGGATGATTTCATCAACCCTAAAGTGGGCAAAAAAATCTTTGGTTGCAAAACCATTTATGATCATGCGGCCAAAGCCAATCAAAGCGACTACCCATGGGCACAAAACGTAGTAGCCATCGGTTTGCTCAAGCAAATAAAAAATCGTTGGGCCTGTTTGTTTTTAGATTTTCGCCACTACCTTCCACAGAAAGCGATTGATGCGCAATCCGATCGAGCGAAGATCAAAGGTCGATTGCAGTCGTTTGAAACCAAGATCGGCCAAGCTGCACAGATGATCATCGGGGTTGCAAACCATTTTTCCAGCAAGCAAATACTCGCGGTGACCGATAGTTGGTTTGGCAATGCAGGTTTGTTAAAGCCCGTACGCAAAGAGGTGGGCAGTCTGTTTGATATTCTGTCGCGCCTGCGCTGTAATAGTGTTTTATATGATTTTCCCGAGACAAGAGAATCAAGGCAACGAGGAAGACCTCGAAAATATGGCCGGCGCTTGGGTTCGGCAACGGAAATGGCAAAATGCATTCGCCACGAAGCGACCGAATATCAGGTGACTCTTTATGGCAAGCAGCGTACGGTACTTGCTCATGAACGTATTGTCATGCTGAAAAGTTTAAAGTGCAAAGTACGCGTCGTGTGGGTTTTTCGTAAAACGCAATGGATCGCACTGTTTAGCACGGACTTGTCATTATCGGTCACGCAAATGATCGAGTTTTATGGTGCGAGATGGAAAATCGAATCAGGATTCAAGGAGTTGAAACAAGACATCGGCAGTCAAAAAAGTCAGTGCCGTAATGCGCATTCCGTGACCAATCATTTAAATTTTTGTATGATGGCAAGTACCCTGACCTGGATTTATGCCGACCGTTTAAAGGCGGATCCGGAGCGTCGGCACAAAGTAAAAGGGCGCGCCAGTTTTGCATTTTCAGACGTGCGGCGCATCATTACCGAGGCAGCATTGAACCCGGATTTTAATCATGTTTGCCCCAAACCAAGCAACTCCCCGATAAATCCACTGGTTGCCGTACTGTTGCGCATGGTGGCTTGATGATTTTTTTGGAAACTTCAGTTTTATTAATTGGCTCTCTCGTCTCAGCATCACCTTTACTAGACAATTTATCCAAGTATCTAGTAAGAGACATAGCAGACCCAACTTACTTATTACTTGCGATGTCGCTTCTTATTCTTTTTGCAAGTGGTCTATTTCAAGCAGGCCCTGCTGCAGCGATTGTGTTACCCATGGTGATTGAACTAGAAAGCAGTCAATTATCCTGTTTGGTGCTTGGGTCTATATCGTCTACACCGCAAGCATCTGCGCAGGATCAAGTATGTTCTTATGGAGTGCGACCGCAGGAATTGCCCTGCAAGGGCAAGCAAGTAATACAGGATTAATATTTAATTGGAAAAAAACCTACTTTTTAGCATTGCCAATGCCATGACACAATACATGATTGCAGTCATCGTTGTGGGCTATTTTATTGGCGTTTTCCCCGTTAGTGCAATCATTCTATTAATTATCATTCCACTGACTTTTATTTTTTATGCTAAACGAAAAACTGCCATTAAAACAGAAGTAAACAATAGGGCCGAACATTTGATTCATAAATCAAAGACCTAACCCCTCCTTTACACATATTTATTAAGGCATATAAATGAGAAAATCCCTATGTTTAGTTCTACTACTGTGGCTTTATGCCGTTGAAATTCAAGCATGCCCCGTACAAGAAAGTGTAAAAGCAACGGTTATCATTAATGCTACTCCAGATAAGGTATGGGATATTATTAAAGATTTTGACAATATGGCATGGCACCCAGACATTAGGAGCATTAAAGCGACTAATGACAATAAAAAAGGAGCTATTCGTATTTTAACTTTAAAAAATGATGGCACCATCACTGAGGAACTAAAGAGGTATAAAGCAGATAAGATGAGATACTCTTATAAAATTACTGATATGAGTACTATTGGCAGTATTTTTCATTCAGGAGTTGAGAAACCTATTAAAGTGATACCTGTTACAGACTTTTCTGCAACTATTAGTGTAAAAGCGACAGCAGGTGGCTCTGTCGTTAAATGGAAAGCAAAATTTTATCGCGGCCATCCAAACAACAACCCACCTGAAGAGCTAAATGCGAAAGCTGCTTATAAGGCTGTCAGCCATTTTTTAAAGGCAGGGCTAACTCATCTTTTGAAGAAATTTAATATTAATGGTGATGAATCAGCTATCTCAATTGATTATGCAGGCATTCTTGACAATAGATATAAATATAATGATACAACAAAAGTGATAAAAAGGTGGGGATCCCTTCTTTACTATGACTAAAAGCAATGAGCGTAGGTTTTCTGCACTATAAGAAAAATAGGATCAGGTCTTTAATTTATGATTTTTAATCATCTTTTTTGAATCCTGAATTTAATTTGTACCTGCTCCCAGTTATTGGCCCTTGTTAGATATTTTTTAATCAATGCTGGAGTTCATTCCTCAGCCCCCCTCCCAACCTACTGTACTTTTTAAAATCAGTAGGTTAGGAGATATTAAAGTAACTTCTCATTATCTGCAGGGCATGGAATAATACACCTCCCGTCATTCCTGCAGTCTTTTAGCAGGAATCTATGCTCAACATGGATTCCCGATAAACAGACTTCGGGAATGACGACCTTTTACCAATATTTACCCTTGAATAATGAGAAGTTACATATTAAAGTGACATTTAATAAATTTTTAATTGCTTGTCAAAACCTCTTGCATATCCATCAATAAGTTTTTGGTTGGCTTCTGGATCTACTGGATTATAACTTCTAAGTACAGCTGTCCAATACTTCCCTCTTGGCGTTCTTACAACGTTTAAGTCATTCTTTTGTACAGGCTCTCCACTCGCCAAGAAAGTAACAGTATATGTTCCATCTTTATTTTGAATCATATCGTCTGAATTAATTGCATAGTCATTTGTTGCGATCCAACCATTATCATCATAAAGTGTATATGAGAAGAACCCTTTCTCTTTTAATTCTGGACTTTTTATGGTTAACACTTCTCTTTCTCTATACCCTGTGAATGAAGCGTATGCAGCTTGTGATTTAGGCAAAAACCCCCAACCAATAGCAACGACAACCTTAGCTGTTTCTTCATCTCTTTCCCCGATGAGTCCTGCACCATCTCCTACTGAGAAATTTTCAGGCAGATTTAATGCAAAATTCCTAAGAATATCATATTTCACAGCATCCATCGTTGAGAAATCGTATTTAACTGATGGTACATATGGAGCATTTGATTTAGCTGTAAATGCTATTCCATCTTGTGCAGCATAAGCCCTTTCCATTTTTTCATCGTCTGAAAGACCTGCTATAAATCCAGTTCTTACGATAATATATCCATGCTGCCCAACTGATAACATATCCTTTGTGATTTTTAAAGTTCCTTCACCATTCAATTCTTTAATTTGTTGATGGTTTTCATCTAATAAGGCAACTATTTGTAAGCCATCATATTTGGGAAGTGTAACTGTTGCACCCTCTTTTGCATCAATTATAATTCTGGTATACAGTGTATCTCTGTTCATTCTAATAACATCTTGGTTATCAGTGTTTGCTACTTCTCTCAAATGCCTAAGTTTATTGACACTACCTGTAAATGCTATTTCTTTTAAATATGCTCTCACTGAGTCTGCGTGGATAAAGTTCTCGCTTGTTATTACTACGCCATTAGTTTCTTGATTTTTTTCTGTTACTTCTGCCTTTATCTCAGTTTTTTGGGCTACATCATTACTTGCACATGCTCCTAATACCCCTACTAATATAATTCCTATTAATACTCTCTTCATTTTAATATCTCTATCGTTCGTTAAAACATTAATAATACACAGTAAATTCATTGTTATCCTTTTTATTCTATACTCGGACTATAGTTGAATTCAGAATATTTAATTCTCACCCACTCCATCTAAAAAATATAGCAGCTGAATGTTGTACTTACTCAAATACCTAACGCCTTGGTCACTTGACGTTGGCAGATATTCGATGAACTGTGATAAAACACTGGCCTTTGATAAAAGATGAACCTCGCAAAAGAACTGCGCTGCCAACGGTCAAGTGGACTAAATTGGTACGCCCAGCATGGGCGTAAACTAATGGGGTGAAAGTCCCCTGTAGGAGAACCTACTTTACCCGTTATTTTAGGGTGATTATAACTACTAGCCGACGGCAATTGCAACTTCGCGAGGTGTTGTGAAAAGGAAGCCCGAGTACAAAACGACGAGCTTATGTACAAGAATGTCATATAAGGCCGAGTCTCAGGGGTGAGTTAGCCAATGATAACGAAACCCACAGGTTCGCGAGATACGGTAAATGGCAAGGCAGTGTCGTGACAGTTTACGTTCTTATCTGGGGAGATCTGTTTAACAAGCGATGTCATCTTATTGTATGAAATAAGTCAGTGGGCAACTGCTTAAAATGTCCAGGAGTCCCGATGGCTATCCATCGGTGAACTAGCGAATACGATAGCAACGCAATAAGTGCGCATAGCGTCTACAGGGGCAACCTTGTCGATGATTAAACAGAAGTCAGCAGACGGCATAGGTGCAAATGCCCAGCGTAATGGCTGGGACACGGTGAAGGCCTGAACATTAGATGAGGAGCAGCCCGCCCTACCTTTGGCTTTAAGTCAGGCGGTAGATGAATTGGTAGCGAGCCTCAAACATTAACCCTTTATTTACTTTAATCATGTTATTTGAACACGTATTATCCTCCGACAACCTACGCGACGCATGGCAACGTGTGAAGCAAAACAAAGGAGCGGCAGGTGTCGATGGTTTAACGATTGCAGACTATCCCGTGTGGATACATCAGCACTGGGCGGGCATTCATCGTGGATTGCAACAAGGCTATTATTGCCCGTTGCCTGTTAAGCGCGTGGAAATACCTAAGCCCAATGGCGGTATACGCCTATTAGGCATTCCTAGCGTACATGACAGAGTGATTCAACAAGCCATCACACAAGTTTTACAGCCACTGATTGATCCTGATTTTTCAGATCATAGTCATGGCTTCCGTCCTAATCGCTCTGCGCATGATGCTGTAAAATCAGTGCAAAGAGGAATTAAAGACGGCTATGGCTATGCCGTGGATATTGATTTATCCAAGTTTTTCGACAAAGTCGATCATGACTTATTGATGAACCGACTCGGTAAATGGGTGACTGATAAACAACTGCTGGCACTGATTGGAAAATATCTGCGTGCAGAAGTGAGCGTCAAAGGAAAGCTAGAGGCAACGCACTGTGGAGTTCCACAAGGCGGGCCGCTATCGCCCTTACTCGCCAACATCATGCTGGATGATCTTGACCGTTATTTAGAAAGCAAAGGCTATCGCTTTGCACGTTACGCGGATGATTTTGTCATCAGCGTCAAATCCTTACAAGAAGGAGAGCGTATTAAGGCCGAAGTCACCGCCTATCTGAAAACGCTAAAGCTTCCTATCCCCCTGTGTCAGGATAGTTGTCGCCCAAATTAATTTTATAACTAAACAGGGGGCGGTATGATGACAACAAATGGGAACTCAGCATTATTCAAAGCAGTTTAAGGAAGCGATTATTAAAAAGCTGAATCAAAGCGAACTATCTCTCAGGCAGTTTGCCAAACAAGAAAGCATGAATCCTTCTACGCTTTATAAATGGAAAGAAGAATTTAAAATATCAGGGTTGTCCGTGTCAAAAGAAATCCCCTCTGAACAATGGTCAGCGGAAGAAAAATTTGCAGTCGTTTTAGAAATAGCGACCTTATCTGAAATTGAAGTAAGCGAATATTGTCGAAGCAAAGGTTTGTATCCAGAGCAGATAAATACTTGGAAGCAAGCGTGCATAGCAGGTAATGTACGCCAGGCAGGTAACAAGAAGGCCCTGCAGGCAGCCACTAAATCCGATAAAAAACGGATAAAAGAGTTAGAAAAAGAGCTCAACAGAAAAGAAAAAGCCTTGGCAGAAACGGCAGCCTTACTGGTGCTTAGAAAAAAGTTCAATGCCTATTGGGGAGAAGACGAGGACAATTGACCTTACTCGCTGATAGGCAGCACTATGAAGAATTGATTAATGAAGCCATTTTGGCAGGCGCAAGAAAACATAAGGCTTGCGAGATCATAGGGCTATCAGTGCGGACGTTGCAGCGATGGCAATCCGAAGGTGAAATATCGGCAGATAAACGCCCGATGGCGAAGCGCCCGGAGCCCACCAACAAGCTAACCGCAGAGGAAAGGCAATTGATCATTGAAACCTGTAACTTGGAAGAGTTTTCTTCATTGCCGCCCAGTCAAATCGTACCGATATTGGCCGACAGAGGAGAATACATTGCTTCCGAATCAAGCTTTTACCGTGTATTAAAGGAAGAAGGCATGTTGCATCACAGAGGAAAGGCAAAGGTCAGAAATGGCCATAATAAACCGACAAGTTACACGGCCAAGAAAGCTAATGAAGTATGGAGCTGGGATATTAGTTATTTACCCACCACCGTCATAGGTCAGCATTATTACCTCTATATGATAGAAGACATATACAGTCGAAAAGTGGTTGGCTGGGAAGTGCATGCCAATGAAACGGGAGAACAGGCGGCAGAGTTGCTGGAGCGTAGCATTTGGTCAGAAAAATGCAGAAAACAGGATCTGGTTTTACACTCGGATAATGGTGCACCAATGAAGAGCCTTACCATGCAAGCAAAAATGCATGATTTGGGTGTCATTAGTTCCCGTAGTCGACCACGGGTCAGTAATGACAACCCGTATTCCGAATCATTATTTAGAACGGTAAAATATTGCCCGCGGTGGCCATCTGAAGGGTTTGATTCTTTAGAGGGCGCAAGACAATGGGTACAAGGTTTTGTGTATTGGTACAACAATGAGCATCGCCATAGTCGAATCAAATTTGTTACACCCAACCAAAGACATGAAGGGCTTGATGCTGAGATATTGAAGAAGCGAGAAGTGCTGTATCAACAAAAAAGAAATGAGCATCCAGAACGATGGTCTGGAGGTATAAGAAACTGGGAGCCGGAAGGTGCTGTGGAGCTAAATCCAGAGCAAAATAAAGAGGCTGCTTAAAAATTTAGGCGACAACTGTCTTGAAAAACACCGCTATCAACACAGAGAAAAGCCAAGTGGTCAGTCGTAAACAGCTGTGTTTCTTGGGCTTTGCCTTTAAAGGCAAGAAGATTGTCTGGAGTCCGAAAAGTTTAGCTAACTTCAAGCATCGCATTCGTGAATTAACGGGGCGTTCATGGGGAGTGAGCTGGATTTATCGGTATGAAAAACTCAGGCAGACTATTCAAGGCTGGGGAAACTACTTTGGGTTGAGCGAATATTACCGACCGATTCCGCTACTGGATCAATGGATACGGCGACGTATCAGGATGTGCTATTTAAAACAATGGCGCAGGATACGCACACGTATTCGCAACCTGATGCGACTAGGCGTTTCCGAACCAACAGCGATTAGGCTAGGGATGAGTTCAAAGGGATATTACCGCCTAGCAAAAACCAAGGCGGTACAACTTGCTTTAAATAACAAATGGCTCAAATCGCAAGGTTTAGTCTCGATTGAAGAGCAATGGGTGAAGTTCCATTACTCATAATGGCGATGAACCGCCCTGTGCGGAGCCGCATGCAGGGTGGTGTGGGGAGGGCTGGAGAGAAACTAGCCCTTACCCGATTTATGTTGTACCAGATAAAATAGGGCTGATGATGAATAAAAAAGTAGAAGAATATTTATATGAAAGTGCGCACTATCCAATATTCAGAGATGCAATAGTAATTGCTCATAGGATAAACAACGGCGAAAACTCAGAAAGATATACGGGTGAGATTTTCCCTTATCTTTCTGACGACCACGGGCATCTTAGCAAAGATGAAGAAATTCTGGTCTGTCTTTGTACATTATGTAGATTTGTCGATGATAATTCTATTTCTTTTAATGATCCTGAAGGCAATGACGAAGGAACGCTGATTGTTATGTTATCAAGGATATTAACTCAATTCTTCAGTAAAGAACTATTGGAAACACTTAATAAGTAAGCGCTCAATTCTCAGCGTAATTCCCAGCTGCTCACATTAATGCAACACTATTCCCATCATTAAATACCACGGGGATTTTAAATGGCGGCATTAGAAAAAGTACGGGCTGAAACGTTCTGGTCTACTCACATAGAGCACTGGCAAGCATCAGGGCAATCCCAGGCGGCTTATTGTCGGCAACACGATTTATGCCCGCAAAAGTTCAGCTATCGGAAATGCAAATCAACAGTAAAATCCACTGACCACTCCGGATTTGCACGCATTCAGGTTGATGAGGAACCCTCAGCCGAGCCTGTCACCGGATTGTCGTTACAATTTAATGACGGTACACGATTGGAAGGCATTACGCAGGATAATATGCACTTCATCCGGCCCATGCTAGAGCTATTGCGATGACGGCTGTTGTCATGCGTCCCTCTCTGTCTTTAACGGAGGTGTACCTGTATCGGCAACCCGTTGATTTTCGCAAGTCGCATCGAGGGCTATCGGCTATTGTTGAGTGCGAGTTAGGGCATAATCCTTTTGAAGGGCATTTGTATGCCTTTACCAATAAACGGCGGAACAAGATCAAATGTTTGTTCTGGGAAGATAATGGTTTTGTACTGTATTACAAGTCATTGGCAGAAGAAAAATTCAAGTGGCCCAAAGGTGATGAGGAGACGCTCACTTTAACGGGACAACAGTTGAATTGGTTACTTGACGGCTTTGATATCAGCGCAATGCAAGGCCATAAAAAACTCCAATATGAGTCTGTTTTTTAAGTGTTTTTACGTTCATTATTGCCTCTGAAAATGCTATAATATCAGCATGACTTCAGCCGATATTTCAAATAAAAAACAACAAGATAAAGCCTGTTCTTTGCTGCCGGAAGGCATTGCTTTGTTGTTTGAAAAAGATCAGACCATTGATGAATTGACGCGTGTTGTCGAGATCAAATCCGGTGTCATTTCCGAACAGCAAAAGCGCATACGCATTCTGGAAGAAGCACTTCGCTTATCCAAAATAAAACGTTTTGCCCCCTCTAGTGAACAATCTCACCAAACTTCTTTATTTGATGAGGCAGAGAATGAAGTGGATGGTAATGAGGAATCAGAGGGAGCGGATGAAGCTCTTGCCGATGAGAATCAGGCAAGTTCGACGGATACCAAGAAAAAGCCGGGGCGCAAACCCTTTTCAGATAAATTGCCGCGCGAGCAAGTTTTCATTCGTTTGACGGAGGCAGAAAAAGAAGGTGCCATTGATACTTTCTTCACCAAGGTGAAAGAAGAGCTGGATATTATTCCTGCCAAAGTACGGGTGCTTGAATACATGCAGGAAAAAGCTGTTTTTGTCGACCGGATTGACGGTGAAAAACAGCGTCGGCTTACAGCAGCGAAAATGCCGGGGCATCCTATTGTCGGAGCAATGGGAAGTATCAGCTTGATGTGCTTCATCATTATTGCCAAATATGCAGATGGCTTGCCCTTGTATCGTCAGGAAGGGATTTTATCGCGTTATGGCGGTGAACTTTCCAGAGCAACATTGGCCAACTGGGTCATTGCTCTCGCCAAACAGCTTCAGCCTCTGATCAACCTGATGCGAGA
Organism: Methyloprofundus sp.; assembly: GCA_016592635.1. Taxonomy (NCBI): domain Bacteria; kingdom Pseudomonadati; phylum Pseudomonadota; class Gammaproteobacteria; order Methylococcales; family Methylococcaceae; genus Methyloprofundus; species Methyloprofundus sp. Next base: position 363,106 of record AP023240.1, on the reverse strand, counting down.
GCATCAACAGCTGGGAACCGTCATACAGGCCGATGAAACCCGAGTTCAGGTCTTAAAGGAACCGGGGCGATCGGCAAGCTCGGATAAATATATGTGGGTCACGCTGGGCGGGCCGCCGGGCGAAAAAAGCATCCTGTTTGAATACGATCCATCTCGGAGTGGTGAGGTGCCTCTGCGCCTGCTGGATGGCTATGGCGGCTACCTGCAAACCGACGGCTATGCAGGATACAATGCCGCATGCCTAAAAAATGGCATGACTCAATTGGGATGCTGGGATCATGCGCGTCGTTATTTTAAAGAAGCGCATAATGCACAACCCAAAGCCAAGAAGGGCAAAAACAACAAGCCCTCAAAAGCAGGCAAAGTACTGAGCCTGATTAATAAACTGTACGTGATTGAACGAGGAATCAAAACACTTTCAGTGAATGAAAAGTATCTGCAGCGTCAACAGAAAAGCATCCCGGTACTAAATCAGCTTAAAGCCTATCTGGAAGATAACCGGCATAAAGTGCCTAAAGACAGCCTGACAGGCAAGGCAATGACTTATCTTAGCAACCAGTGGGATAAGCTTAATGTGTATTGCAGCAATGGGGAGCTCAACATAAGCAATATTCTGGCGGAAAATGCGATTCGACCCTTTGTAATAGGGCGCAAAGCCTGGTTATTTTCTGATACACCTGCGGGGGCTCATGCCAGTGCCGTACATTACAGCCTGATAGAAACGGCCAAAGCAAACGGATTGGAGCCTTATGAATATCTTAAGCAGGTACTCACCGCTTTACCCCATGCTGATACGGTTGATAAAGTGGAGGCCTTGCTGCCTTGGAACATTAAAAAACCTAGCATTTCTGAATAGGGCAAGTACGTGCTCTATTGAGCGCTTACCTTAATAAGCAATACGATAAAAACTTAATTAGTATAGACGGCAAACTATATGATATTGAAACATAACACTGTTGACACATAAAAAACTTTCCATATATTGCCCTTATACAATGCAAAAAATTCCACCTATTGTGATATTAAGCTGTATAAAATGAAAAATATGACCTTTCTTTTCCACGCCTAGCATCTTAACTAGTGTCTGAACGAAAAAGCCCTTTTTCATCAAAATTCACTTCGAATTCAGCAGAAAATTTTCGAATCATGATTTGAAAATTAATAATAATTTATATGAGCGAACTATTTTTATAAAAATGAAGGCTTTTCCATTTTTTGGGCGTACCTATCCCTCGGTAATAACAATTTTTGAAAATTTAAGCCGCTTTCCTGTTTTGTTTCATCAGTCGCTTCCTTTCAATGGTGCGTTTGATTGCTCCCACTTGCTGAATGTTTCCAGCTAAAATGGCGAGTGCCGCATAGCGTTCAAATGCCTCGATACCATGGTCACGACATTTGCTCAATCCATGAACCTGCAATGCATTAATGGCCGATTCGACCGCAGAATGTTTCTTTTTGGCCTGCTTGAATTCTTCGGCATATTCATGTTCTTTATCTGCAACGGATAGCTTGCCTTTTTTCGGCAAAGTAACCTGATCCAATATTTCCTTCAGGCCACTTTGGTTGGCTTTGCTGTGAAACCCTTTATCAAAACTGCATGCATTCAGTTTGGGAAATTTTTCTTGTGTTGCCTTGACCATCTCGACGGCTATTTTGTCATCGGTTTCTTTTTGCATGACCTTATGATGAAGGATGAAGCCATGATCGTCTTCCAGGATGCAAACGCGTACACCCAATTCAACAGGGATACCTGCCTTGCCTTTTTTGATCCATTCGGTATGCGGCTGAAATAATGAAAATACCTTTTCATCATGAGGGATTTTTTCTCCCTCAATGACGCGTCGTCTGATTTGGTTGATTTGACGCTCCCCGTGCAAACGGAACGTTTTCATGTCCTCAAGCAAAATCTCGGAAACTGCATGGGTTCCTTTTAATAAGTCATAACTGACAATGGCCCGATCCAGGAATACCTGCGCCAAGTCAATATAAAGCCGGTGTGCTTTAATAATCTCATCCGCTTTGAGCTGTTTTTTAGTTTCGTCCCGAGAGGTGGAGTGGCGCAGTCTTTGTATTTTTCGATACTGTTTCTTGAACCGGGCCAAGTTATGTTTATGCTGCCGCCAATCCGGCAGATAATAATCCTTGCTCCAATAAAGGCACTGGCGCACCAATACCCTGATTGCATCATGCAGCAAATTGATGTCTGTCGGGAAGTGGACATCCGTTTTGAGGACAAATGAATCACAGCGCCCTTGAATCGAAGTACTTTCGTTTAAACCAAGCAATTGATGCCCGGCTCGAATGACTTCCAGATTAATGCGCTCCATGATGTCGGGGGTAAATAATTTCAAATTATCTTTCAGAGTTTGCAGTCGATAGCTTTTATCGTCAAAATCACCCAACCCCAGCATCATCCTGAGGGTTCTATGTTGGTTGGCCAGTTCCTGTATGCGATCATAGTCGGTATTGAGAGCCAAACGCAGGGTACCCAAAACTAGAATGCTCCATTGCTCCATGCCGGGACGACCTTTATTAGCAGATACCGCCTCCGTTTCATCGCTCTCTTTTTTGCCTTTGTGAGGAATGATCTCCTGCAATATTTTGAAAACGGCTTTTTTTAGAGAGGCCGTCGTATAGATATGCTGCAATCCAAGCAAAATGAGTGGAATATCATCACGTGATGTCACGTCAATATTGATATGAGCAATATCAATTTGCCCGAATTCCAACTGTGAAGAAATGACGTTTCTCATGAGATTTTTGGTGGCGAAGATTTGATGAAATAAGTGTGTCATTGAAGGCTCGGCAATTGCCGATCACATTTATCAGGATTATTGTTTGTTTTATAACAATTAGTTACCTGTTTTTGGTGGTTAAGGCTAAAATGGCTTTTTTTGAATCTTCAATGATGATATTATATCATAAGGTACTGAATTTAAATGATATTATTAATTATCGTTCAAGCACTAACTATGCTTAACATAGAAAGCAATAATTCCTAATTGTCCAAACATGGCCCCCACTTCTCATAAAATAGTTAATTTTCTACTATTTTCAATAAATCCTGAATTCGTATAAAAAGCGGCTGTAAGATTTTGCTTCAAATATAGACATATGTTGTGCAACAGTATAGTTGAGGAATTGTTGCTAAATTCACCAACAATCCCTCCCCCACTACCCTGTCACCCCACATATTGATACAATGCACCTCCATTAATCCACTACCTACCCTCACTATATAAATGGACGTTATCCAAAAAATTGCCGAGCTATTAGCTGTCCCTGAAAGCCAAGTTAATGCCGCTGTTACCCTCTTAGACGAAGGGGCGACCGTGCCTTTTATTGCTCGTTATCGTAAAGAAGTCACAGGCGGGCTTGATGATATTCAGTTGCGGCTGCTAGAGGAGCGTTTAGTTTACTTGCGTGAATTAAATACGCGCCGTGTCACTATTTTAGAAAGTATTGCTGCACAAGATAAGCTTACCCCAGCATTGGAACTTGCTATTAAAGAGGCGGAGACCAAGACACGTTTGGAAGATTTATATTTACCCTATAAACCCAAACGGCGTACTAAAGCGCAGATTGCACGTGAAGCAGGTTTGGAGCCTTTAGCAGATACCATTTTTGATAATAGAAATTGTACGCCTGAGCAAGAAGCGGCTGCTTATATTAATGCCGATAAAGCCATTAATGATGTCACTGCCGCACTGGATGGTGCGCGGCAAATTATTATGGAACGTATTGCCGAGGATGCTGAATTAGTCAGTACTTTACGCGAACGTATTTGGCAGAAAGGCATTATGCATGCTGTGGTTGCTAAAGGTAAAGAGATCGAAGCTGCCAAGTTTAAGGATTATTTTGACTATCAGGAAGCGATCAATAAAATCCCTTCGCATCGTGCATTGGCTTTATTTCGGGGGCGTAATGAGAATTTATTAACAGTGAATTTGTTGCCTGGTGCTGTTGAAAAAGAGGAGCATCACCTCTGTACTCAGGTTGTTGCTCGACATATACAAGTCACCGATACCAGCAAACCTGCTGATGCTTGGCTAGCTGAATGTGCGCGCTTTGCTTGGAAAGTAAAACTGTTTACGCGTATTGATTTGGATTTAAAACAGCAGTTACGTGAAACTGCCGAAACGGAAGCGATTAAGGTTTTTGCTAATAACCTGAAGGATTTATTGCTGGCTGCACCAGCAGGAGCCAAAGTAACCTTAGGCTTAGATCCAGGTATTCGTACTGGCGTAAAAGTGGCGGTGGTCGACCCGACTGGTAAATTATTAGCCACTGATACCATTTATCCACATGCCCCTAGAAATCAATGGGATGCCTCCATTGCGAGTATTGCCAAGCTTATTCAACAATACGATGTAACTTTAGTGAGCATTGGTAATGGCACAGGTTCGCGTGAAACCGACCAAATGATGACCGACTTAATGAAGCGGCATAAAGATTTAAAATTTAATAAAATTATAGTCTCTGAAGCAGGTGCTTCGGTTTATTCTGCTTCTGAATTAGCTTCACGTGAATTTCCTGATATTGATGTTTCACTACGCGGAGCAGTTTCTATTGCCCGCCGTTTACAAGACCCTTTGGCGGAATTGGTTAAAATAGAACCAAAAGCAATCGGTGTTGGCCAGTATCAACATGATGTTAATCAAGTGCAATTGGTACGTGGGCTAGATGCAGTGATTGAAGATTGTGTGAATGCTGTGGGCGTTGATGTCAATATGGCTTCGGCGGAATTACTGAAACAAGTTTCAGGTTTATCCAGCACCATTAGCCATAATATTGTCGCCTTTCGTGATGCGGAAGGTGCTTTTGTCAACCGCAAACAATTAAAGAAAGTGCCACGTTTAGGCCCGAAAGCGTATGAGCAAGCCGCTGGTTTTTTACGTATTATGCAGGGTGACAATCCGTTAGACTCCTCTTCAGTACACCCAGAAGCTTACCCTGTCATTAAAGACATCGTTAGCAAAACAGGTAAATCGGTAGATGAACTAGTTGGTAAAAGTGCCTTTTTGCAGAGTTTAAATGCGGCTGATTATACCAACGACAACTTTGGTTTACCGACAGTGACCGATATTTTACAAGAACTAGAAAAGCCTGGTCGAGATCCGCGCCCTGAATTCAAAAGCGCGACTTTTAAAGAAGGCATAGAAAAAATCACCGACTTACAAGCAGGCATGCTATTAGAAGGCGTAGTCACCAATGTTGCCAATTTTGGTGCCTTTGTTGATATTGGCGTGCATCAAGATGGTTTGGTACATATTTCCCATTTGGCCGATGTTTTTGTCAAAGACCCGCGTGATGTGGTAAAAACGGGCGAAATGGTCAAAGTTAAAGTGATTGAAGTGGATGTAGCACGTAAGCGTATTGCCTTATCGATGAAAAAGGATGTGCGGGTGGAAAAGAGTGCCCCGCATACTAAAACAGCCGAACATCAGCCTAAGAAATATGCTCGTAAAGTACCGCAGGCTGTAGTGCCGCCAGCAGGGTCTATGGCCGACGCCTTGACCAAAGCGTTAAAAAGATAATATTGTGCAAACACTGCCAGCTCATTCAGTTCTGGCAGTATGGTATAGCCCATAAAAACCAGCTTTTTCAGCTTTCATCATTTAATAACAACAAAATACATTGCTCCAATAAAATATTCATGATAAAAGGAAACTAACATAAACAAGCAGCTTGCAGCATAAGTTCCTTCTTATTTCTGTGCATCCTGCCGCAGAATATGGAGAATATCATGAACTCAGTAATGCGATTGCTCATCACAAGCCTGTTATTGCTCAATGTCTCACTGACCACATACGCTGCTGGTCAATGTCACCCACTAACGACTGCAAATACTCTGGATCTAAACAACTTAGATTTAAATATTAACTACTTTAATGTCGGCAACAATTTCTATGATGCCCAATTCAAATCTCTGGGTGTCGTAGCAGGTCAATATACTTGGATTTTTACTGGCGCATCCCAAGCCACTCCAGTTGCTGACTGTACATCATTAGCCACGTTAATAGGCAGCACCGTTTATATTGATAAACTGGATCTTTCTGCGGGCGACACCAGCTTTTCAGTGCGCTTGGCACTAACCAGTAACAACAATGAACACCGACTCACATTAGTTGATTTCACCGCACTCGCCTCACCAACCACTAACCAAGCTCCAGCCGTATCTTCAATCAGCCAACAAGCACTCGATTCAGTTCTCTACCAAGTGGTTGATTTAATTACCAGTGACGCTAATGGTGATACCTTAAGCTATGAATTGGTTTCACCTCCCTCTGGAACTGGCTATTCTAGTGCCTACATCAATCATCAACTAGCAAGACTGTTTGTCACCCTAATACCTGATTTTAGCGGTGACATTGCTCTACAGTATCGTGCTACTGACGGCATGATATTTAGTGAACCCGCTACCGTGACTTTACAAGTTGGCGCGACCATTGAGAACCGCAGCTTAGGTTTGCAAGAAATTGCTCCAGAAACCTATGCAAGCTTTAATTTTAGTTCACCTAATGCAAACTTATTTGGTGCTCCTGGAGCGGGTGCCACATTACCTAGCAGCATCGACTTAAGCGAAAATTTCCCCATTCCTGGTGACCAAGGCAACCAAAGCAGCTGTGTAGGCTGGGCCGCTGCTTATGCATTAAAGTCATATCATGAAAAAATTGAAATGAGCTGGTCACTCAATACTCCCGAACATTTATTTAGCCCCGGATTTGTTTACAATCAAATCAATGGTGGCCAAGACCAAGGCTCACAACCTTCTGATGCATTAGAACTCATCGTTAACTCTGGGGTTGCCACTTGGGCAACCATGCCTTACGACAATAACAATCCTCTGGCACAACCTAGTACCGCCGCCAAGACTGAAGCAGCTAATTTTAAAGCCGCATCTTGGGCTGCGCTTAGCGGCATTCAAGATATGAAAGCAACGCTAGCCAATCGTAACCCAGTATTAATCGGCATTCAAACCTACCCTCAATTATCACAATTACGTGGCCCCAACTCGGTGTTTAATGATTATTCTGGCAGCCCGCAAGGAGGACATGCAGTAACCGTCGTAGGTTATGATGATAATAAGTTTGGTGGCGCGTTTAAGGTCATCAATTCATGGAGCACTAGCTGGGGAGACAATGGCTATTTCTGGCTACCGTACGACACTAGCGTATTATTATTGGCTATGTCTTTAACCGATGCAGACAATAGCAATGTACCGCAAGAACCCACAACCGACAGAACCGAACCAGCACCAACAGGTGCATTGCCCAATTTAACAGTAGCCGATTGGAATATGACTTATGACAACCGTCCAGGCGGTAGTGGTGAATTAACTTACCGAGTCAGTAATACGGGCACAGGCAGCGCACCAGCAGGTGCATATATCAACCTGATGCTTTCTACTGATGCGCAGTTCAATGCGAATGATGTTTTCATTATCTATGAACAAATCCCCTTTGAATTACTATCAGGTGAAACCGCTTTCCGTGATGATAGCAGTAGTATTGCCTTCAACTTCCCTACCGACCTGCCTCCTGGTAATTACTTTGTTGCTCTATGGGTAGATGATCTTGATACGGTAGTAGAAAGTAATGAAAACGACAATGTCAGTGTCGGCTCTAACAGCATCCATTTTGAAAATTTACTTCCCGATCTTGGCATTGAATTTTGGTCAGCACAAGTGCTGGATGACTTTGGTACTAGTGCTCTAACCTACACAGTACGCAATAATGGTGTTAGCACAGCTCAAAGTGGCTGGGACATCAACCTAGTTCTAAGTAATGACCCGGTGATTGGTAATGGTGATGAACGCTGGTTAGTATATGAAACAGTTGGCTTTGAATTGCCAACAAGTGAAGCTGTATTCCGTGACGACTTCGCGCCACTTTTCTTTAATGTTTTTGTCGATGTACGTGGCCAGTCCATTCCTTCAGGAAATTATTATATGGCATTTTGGATTGATGATACCGGAGTGATTGCTGAATCCAATGAGGGTAATAATTTCTCTCTCAATAATGGCTTAATCCCTATCAATACAGGGGCACGCTCCAAAAAATCAACCGAATTTATACATGCATATAATGGCAGAAATTTATCTAAAACTTTGCAAGTACAAAAAATCAATGTCAAACGTAGCCGTGATGGCAAACTATTGGTCACTAAAATAGGTAAGGCCGAGGCACAGCAACAAGCACACCCAAAGCAAATGTCTGCTTTTGATAAAGTTATTTTTCCCTTTACAACAGATCATAAAATGCCGACCAACACTGATAATACAACTAAGTGAGTAAAAGATGTCGATAAAAACACTACCACTCTTGATTAGCAGCTTGCTACTGTTGCTGAGCTGCAGCCAAGAAGCAAACACAACTGCTACGGAAACCCCAGCACCCGTAGCACTGGCTAATCCGGCAAGTACAAAGTGTACTGCTGATGGTTTTCAATTAATTGAAAGGGCTGCTGTTAATGGGGTGGGATCTGAGTTTGTCTGCTTTAATCCTAAGAATAAAAAACAATGTGGACAATGGGTCTATTTTCGTGGGGAATGTAGCCTGGAATAATACTAAAACCTGCAGTGCAGACAACTATTGGCTTAGATTAGCTTTCTAGGCATATTGTTGGGTTAGGTTTTTAATGCTGCGCAATAAAAACCTAACCCAACGTTTATCTCCTATTACGCCTAGCCCGAAAAAAATCACGCAATAAATCAGCACAATTATCCGCTAGCACACCGCCTTGCCACTCTACCTGATGATTTAAAAAATCAGCATTAGCTAATTGCAAAGCACTACATACTGCACCACGCTTTGAATCGACAGCACCAAAAACCAAACGCGTAATACGTGCATGTGTAATAGCTCCCATACACATAACACAAGGCTCCAAGGTGACATATAAAGTACTGCCTGTTAGCCGATAATTATCTAATGCTTTACCTGCTTTACGCATGGCTATCATTTCTGCATGTGCAGTCGGATCACTATCAATAATGGGGGTATTCCAACCTTCAGCAATACATTTACCATCTAATACCAAAACGGCACCAACGGGCACTTCACCTTGCTGCTCAGCACGTTGCGCCAGCCGGTAGGCATGCCGCATCCATGCCTCATCATCTAATGGCATTATTCCCATTCAATCGTTGCAGGAGGCTTGCCTGAAATATCGTAGGTAACCCGAGAGATACCATCAATTTCATTAATAATGCGCGTTGAAACTAAGCCCAAAAAGTCATAAGGCAGATGTGCCCAGCGTGCGGTCATAAAGTCAATCGTTTCCACGGCACGTAAAGCAATCACATAATCATAACGACGACCATCCCCCATGACCCCAACTGATTTAATCGGTAAGAAGACTGCAAATGCCTGACTCACCGTTTGGTATAGCTCGTGACGATATAGCTCTTCCATAAAAATGGCATCGGCTTTACGTAATAATTCCGCAAATTCCTGTTTCACTTCACCTAAAATACGCACACCTAATCCAGGCCCTGGAAAAGGATGACGATAAATCATGTCGTAAGGTAGACCTAACTCAGTCCCCATTTTGCGCACTTCATCCTTAAACAATTCACGTAAAGGTTCCAATAATTTTAGAGTCATATCTTCAGGCAGACCACCCACATTATGGTGTGATTTGATTAAGTGCGCTTTACCACTTGCTGCACCAGCTGATTCAATCACATCAGGGTAAATGGTACCTTGTGCCAACCATTGCGCATCCGCCAACTTACCTGCTTCTTCATCAAAAATTTCGACAAATAAGTTACCGATAATTTTACGTTTGGCTTCCGGATCCGTTACACCTGCTAATGCCGTCAAGTAACGTTCTTCAGCATTCACACGAATAACTTTCACACCCATATGTTGTGCAAAAGTGGCCATCACTTGATCACCTTCGTTTAAGCGCAATAAACCGGTATCTACAAATACACAAGTGAGTTGCTCACCAATGGCTTTATGCAATAGTGCTGCCACTACTGATGAATCTACACCACCCGATAAACCTAAAATAACCTGTTCGCTACCTACTTTTTGCTTAATAGTGTGTAGGCTTTCATCAATGATATGCGCAGAAGTCCATAAGGCATCACAGTCACAAATATCCAATATAAAACGGCTTAAGATACGGCCGCCTTGTTTAGTATGTGTTACTTCAGGATGAAATTGCACACCATAAAAACCTTTATCTTCATTGGCAATCCCTGCAATAGGCGCACCATCAGAACTGGCAATCAGTTTAAAGCCTTCTGGCAGCTCCACTACCCGATCCCCATGACTCATCCATACATCTAATAAACCATAGCCTTCTGGTGAAGTATGATCTTCAATATCAGTTAATAATTTTGAATGACCACGAGCACGCACTTGTGCATAACCAAACTCGCGATGATCAGATACTTCGACTACACCACCTAATTGCTCGGTCATGGTTTGCATACCGTAGCAAATTCCTAGAACAGGTACACCAGCATTAAAAACAGCCTGTGGTGCTCTTGGAGTATTGCCGCTAGTCACTGACTCTGGACCACCTGACAAAATAATACCTTTGGCACCAAACTGCTCGACTTCTGTATCAGAACAATCGCAAGAATAAATTTCACAATAAACGCCAATTTCACGAATACGTCTGGCAATTAGCTGCGTGTACTGCGACCCAAAATCTAAAATAAGAATTTTGTGTGCATGAATATCTGTAGTTGTATGTTGACTCACGGTGATCTCTTAGGTTTTTAAATTTATTAGGGCTATAAACAAGTCAAGACTCACTAGGAGCCTTGATAATATAGATTGTTGAGCATTACTCGGAGGATTATTAACTCCGATAATTTGGAGCTTCCTTAGTAATAGTCACATCATGCACATGGCTTTCACGCATACCCGCACTGGTCACGCGTACAAAACGTGATTTGTCATGTAGTTGTTTAATGGTTTCGCAGCCCGTATAACCCATACTGGCACGAATGCCACCTAATGATTGGTGAATAATAGCTACCAAACTCCCTTTATAAGGTACTCGTCCTTCAATACCTTCTGGTACTAATTTATCCGAAGAATCTGCATCTTCTTGAAAGTAACGATCGCTAGACCCTTGCTGTTGCGCCATAGCGCCAATCGAACCCATACCACGGTACGATTTATAAGAACGGCCTTGAAATAACTCGACTTCACCTGGAGCCTCTTCGGTACCAGCAAACAAACCACCCAACATCACTGAATAAGCACCTGCCGATAAAGCTTTCGCCATATCACCTGAATAACGAATACCGCCATCAGCAATTAACGGAATACCTGTGCCTTTTAAGGCTTCAGCAACATTATTGACTGCTGAAATTTGCGGAACACCCACACCTGCAACAATTCTGGTGGTACAAATTGAACCTGGCCCAATACCCACCTTAACGCCATCAGCACCTGCTTCAACTAATGCTAATGCAGCTTCTGCTGTTGCTATGTTGCCGCCAATAACTTGTAAATCAGGGAAGTTTTCCTTAACCCAACGTACTCTATCCAATACTCCTTGCGAATGCCCATGTGCTGTATCAACTACCACCACATCTACACCAGCCGCAACTAATGCCGCAACGCGCTCTTCAGTACCCTCACCTGTCCCTACTGCTGCACCAACGCGCAAACGCTCTTGGTCATCTTTACAGGCATTAGGGTAATCTTTGGCTTTTTGAATATCTTTGACGGTAATCATACCGCGCAAGTGAAAATCATCATTGATAATCAACACTTTTTCAATCCGATGCTCATGCAATAAATGCAAAGCTTCTTCTTGAGTAAAATCTTCTTTGACAGTCACCAGCTCAACCTTAGGAGTCATAACATTCGAAACCGGCTCATCAAAACGCGTTTCAAAACGTAAATCACGACTGGTGACAATACCGACTAATTCATTACCATCAACAACAGGCACGCCTGAAATATTGTGCTGTTGTGTTAAGGCAATAACATCACGAATGCTTGCCGTAGAAGCTACTGTAATAGGCTCCCTAATCACACCACTCTCATATTTTTTAACGCTGCGGACTTCTTGAGCTTGCTGCTCGACCGTCATATTCTTATGAATAATACCGATACCGCCTTCTTGTGCAATCGCAATGGCTAACCTTGATTCTGTCACGGTATCCATTGCCGCAGAAACAAGTGGAATATTTAAGCTGATATCGCGCGTCAACTTTGTTGACATTGATACTTCACGCGGCATCACAGTAGAGTGTGCGGGCACTAATAGCACATCATCAAAAGTTAAGGCTTCCTGTAAAATTTGCATGGTACCTTCCGTTCAAGAAATAAAATTAAGCCCGCCATTATACTATATTTATCAAGCCCTCAACAGATAAAAATACAAACACAGCTTTTCTTAATAAATCAACAAGATACAAAGAATTATTACAAATTGCACAAAATCAACAAACTATGTTACAACAACCCTATGACTTTTACATAACTTAAGAGGCATAACAAATCATGGAATCCATTCAATCTTTCTGGGAAGAAATCCCCTTGGCAATGCAGCAAAACCTACTAATCTTTGCCAAGCTCAGCCTTTTGCTGATAATTACTTTAGCCTGCATCAACAAACTGCGACAGTGGTTAAATTTTTTAGAGCTAGACAATAGCTTTAAGCTACCCTCCACAACAACAGACAAGAAAAAAGGCAGTACCGACAAAGCATGGCTCAGTACCAGCTTATCATATGGACTGGGGATTTCTATCGCAGGCTTACTGACCAATAATATTATTCTAGCCACCCCCCTATGGGAGGCATCTAGCAACACATTATTACTACAATTTTGGGGGACATTAATATTCTATCTATTACTAATGCGCTTACTGAAACAACTTCTGCTTGCTGTCAGTGAATTATTTAATAACCCCGCCGTAGAAAACATTATTGAACAACGCTTAGGCAGCTCAGAAAATACCAAAACATCACCACAAACGAGTCCGCTATCCAGCAAGCTTATTCACGCCACCACTCTCGCCATCTATACAGGTATCGCTTGGTTATTAGGTTTTTTGCTGATTATCGACCTATTCAAGCTCCAGCTATTGACCAGCTTAACGCACAGCCTCTTACTCAGTGCAGGCGAACTATTTATTGTGCTATTAATGCTATTTTGCAGCTTCCAATTTTATGGTCTGCATAAAAACCAAGATAGCACCCATGCCACCCAGTCTGCACTGGTTTTGATTTGTTGCACATTATTGGCAACATTAATAATCAGCGGCTCCGCAACAGCCATATCTAGCATGCCGTGGCTATTACTATTAGGAGCTCTATGGCTTTTGCTCGTCAGACCCGATACGCGATGGGCTACTGATTTGGTCGCAGGTTTATATTTAAAACTATCCAATGCGACTGAAAATGAACATACAGGCTTTGATATTAACAGCTTAGGCTTACAGGAAAGCATCATTACTCACCATGACACGGAAACACAAGAAAGCATTAGAAATTCAGCATTGCTGTCAATTTGTTATAACAGCACTCACTCATGCAAGCAGAGTTAAGCACAAAATACTCCCGTAAAAAGGCAGATATTACAACCCCTCCTAGAGCAGATACCCGAACTAAAAATGTCACTCTAAAAATATACCTTATGAATAAGATGGAAATTAGAAAAACTTGACCCATTCCTCATAACTTCAGCAAACAAGATCCTATAATTAATTTAGAGCATACTGAAACACAAAAACCGCTGGAGAACATCATGAAAACCTTTCTTATTCTGGCAATTTTCGCCCTAAACTCTATCGCATTTGCCGCTGATTTTTCTTATACGGTACATAGCCCGCTATCTGAAAATGCCGATGATTATATCGTTAACATTCATAACGCTGAAATTCAAACAGAAGGCAGTGTCATTTACTGGAAGCCTGCAGTAGGCACCGCTACATTTGACAGGGCTAGCGCAGGTGAAATCACGTATCATTTTGAGCTTGAACAACCGATCGCCGAAGCACGGCTCTTTACACGTGTTTCAACTTTTCATTGGACCTATAGCCAAGGTCACAATTTTATTTATGGTTCAACAGACGGCATAACTTGGCAACTACTTTCTGAAGCAACACCACCTGAATTCGGCACCAGCAATACCCAGCCTTTTAACGGAGTACTCCCTGAGAATTTCGTTGGCAGTAAAAATATTTGGCTTAAAATTGAGTTAAATTCTTACGGAACGAACGCACAACAAGGCGGCATTTGGACAAATACCGCACAACATTCACGTTACGACATCAACAACGATAATGTAACATTACAGCTAGATGTTGACTATCAAACAGCAGCAATTCCTGCTGAGTTTGATTTTTCTTATACCATCACTGACCCGAGCGCCGAAAGCGCAGACGACTATATTGTTGATATTAAAAATGCCGAAATTCAAATTGAATCGCCCGTACTTTATTGGAAGCCCACAGTCGGTACAGCTCAATTCGACCAAGCGGCTGCAGGTGAAATTACTTATCATTTTGAGCTCCCTAAGCCAATTGCCGAAGCTAACTTATTGATGAGAACCACGTCATTTCATTGGTCTTATAGCCAAGGCCATAATTTCATCTACGCCTCTCTAAATGGTATTGATTGGGAATTATTAACTGAAGCAACACCTCCAGAATTTGCTGGAGCCAATACTCAGGTCATTAATGACTTATTGCCTGATAACTTTATTGGCAGCAAAGATATCTGGCTTAAAGTTGAATTAAACTCATACGGGACTAGAGGTGCAGAAGGCGGCATATTTACAAATACAGCACAACACTCAAGATATGTGATTGATAGTGATACTGTCACAATGCAATTACAAGTCAATTACCAATCAGCAACCAACCCACTTCCTGTTGCCGAACCATCTGGCTGCACTGGCGTAGTTAAGCCTAACCTGGACATGAACATCCCCTCTTTAAACTTTGTATTCCAAGAGAAAGTACTCAATATATGGGTTGATTTAGAATATTATGGAACCAGTGAAAATGGTGAACTGCTGTGGAAATTAAAAGATGTTGGAGAAAATACGCAGCCAGTTCAATAAGTCATAAACACTAACGAGGATTTTAATAATACCAATCCCAGTAAATAATTACCCTAATACCGTCATTCCCGAGGTCTTTTTATCGGGAATCCATTCGCGTAGTAGGTTCCTGCTAAAAGCATGCAGGATGACGGCATTTTTGAAGTTAGGGTATCAATAATATTGGGATTGATATAATACCCGCAAGTATGACATAGACTTTTTTACCAAATAGCGGCATTAGAAACGCAGGCTACACAGCTTCGAAATCAAAAGACTAGTCAGACTTGGGTATTATTGAGTGATTATTTGTATGATCGAACTTCACTCAAAGTAGCTGATAAAATTATGCTCATTTATTGCTGTGACTCAATTTGCAAAGTAGGATCCAACAAATCCCAAGCATGTCCACTTGCAGTCCAAAACACTTTTTCAGGCTTAAAGGCTTCTGGCTTATCCAGAGTTGCTGCATGAAAAAACAGCAGCCCAGGGTATCCAGAAGATTTTTTGTAAATAGGGTTGCCGCAAGTAGGACAAAACAAGCTACTCACTGAATTGTCATTATCTGCCTGCATTTGGTAACACTGCAACTCACCCGTCAAAGTCACTGCACTTTCTGGCACTGCAAACTCGGCAGAATGTCCTGTTCCAGTAATTCGTTGACACAAACGGCATTGACATAAAAACGACAATTGCCGGTGTTTTTCAAGGCAGTTGTCGCCTAAATTTTTTAAGCAGCCTCTTTATTTTGCTCTGGATTTAGCTCCACAGCACCTTCCGGCTCCCAGTTTCTTATACCTCCAGACCATCGTTCTGGATGCTCATTTCTTTTTTGTTGATACAGCACTTCTCGCTTCTTCAATATCTCAGCATCAAGCCCTTCATGTCTTTGGTTGGGTGTAACAAATTTGATTCGACTATGGCGATGCTCATTGTTGTACCAATACACAAAACCTTGTACCCATTGTCTTGCGCCCTCTAAAGAATCAAACCCTTCAGATGGCCACCGCGGGCAATATTTTACCGTTCTAAATAATGATTCGGAATACGGGTTGTCATTACTGACCCGTGGTCGACTACGGGAACTAATGACACCCAAATCATGCATTTTTGCTTGCATGGTAAGGCTCTTCATTGGTGCACCATTATCCGAGTGTAAAACCAGATCCTGTTTTCTGCATTTTTCTGACCAAATGCTACGCTCCAGCAACTCTGCCGCCTGTTCTCCCGTTTCATTGGCATGCACTTCCCAGCCAACCACTTTTCGACTGTATATGTCTTCTATCATATAGAGGTAATAATGCTGACCTATGACGGTGGTGGGTAAATAACTAATATCCCAGCTCCATACTTCATTAGCTTTCTTGGCCGTGTAACTTGTCGGTTTATTATGGCCATTTCTGACCTTTGCCTTTCCTCTGTGATGCAACATGCCTTCTTCCTTTAATACACGGTAAAAGCTTGATTCGGAAGCAATGTATTCTCCTCTGTCGGCCAATATCGGTACGATTTGACTGGGCGGCAATGAAGAAAACTCTTCCAAGTTACAGGTTTCAATGATCAATTGCCTTTCCTCTGCGGTTAGCTTGTTGGTGGGCTCCGGGCGCTTCGCCATCGGGCGTTTATCTGCCGATATTTCACCTTCGGATTGCCATCGCTGCAACGTCCGCACTGATAGCCCTATGATCTCGCAAGCCTTATGTTTTCTTGCGCCTGCCAAAATGGCTTCATTAATCAATTCTTCATAGTGCTGCCTATCAGCGAGTAAGGTCAATTGTCCTCGTCTTCTCCCCAATAGGCATTGAACTTTTTTCTAAGCACCAGTAAGGCTGCCGTTTCTGCCAAGGCTTTTTCTTTTCTGTTGAGCTCTTTTTCTAACTCTTTTATCCGTTTTTTATCGGATTTAGTGGCTGCCTGCAGGGCCTTCTTGTTACCTGCCTGGCGTACATTACCTGCTATGCACGCTTGCTTCCAAGTATTTATCTGCTCTGGATACAAACCTTTGCTTCGACAATATTCGCTTACTTCAATTTCAGATAAGGTCGCTATTTCTAAAACGACTGCAAATTTTTCTTCCGCTGACCATTGTTCAGGGGGAATTTCTTTTGACACGGACAATCCTGATATTTTAAATTCTTCTTTCCATTTATAAAGCGTAGAAGGATTCATGCTTTCTTGTTTGGCAAACTGCCTGAGAGATAGTTCACTTTGATTCAGCTTTTTAATGATCGCTTCTTTAAACTGCTTTGAATAATGTTGAGTTCCCATTTGTTGTCATCATACCGCCCCCTGTTTAGTTATGAAATTAATTTGGGCGACAACTATCCTGACACAGGGGGTTGCGGTTGCGCATTAATTTGATATTGAATCGCACCACACAAACAATGACCTGTTAGCTCACTCATAAACCCGTCTCCATAAATGATTGATTAAAGCGATAGCTCACTATAATACTTAACTTGAATATTCTCACAATAAGCTACTAAATTACTATATTCATGAGCCAACTTAGTGAAGTCATTCTCGATAGAAACAAGCGTCAGTTGACTCAAAAATGCAAAAGCGGTGGCATCAAAGGTACTCGGATTTTCACCAAAAAAATAAGTTTTTTTGCCTAATAGAATGGAAAGTGCCTGCAAAGTTTCCCGGGTAATGATGGTGATTTCTTCGGCTGAATGTCGACCTATACCTTGTTTGTGTGCAGCACTAATGACATCCCTGCGCGCCAAAATAGGCACAATTTTGTTTAAAGGAAATGGCATACTGCCAAAAAATGCCTGCTTAATTTGCGGCCAAGTATCATCAGCAATCCAACGCGAGTAAATCAAACACCAATACAGGTTTTCATCCAACGATTTGCCAATCAGGTGAGCAACACTTTTTTGCTCAGCTGATAAATGTGCATCCAAAGTAACGTTAAATTTTTCCTGCAAATAGCCAATAATAAACTGTGAATCTGCGATGGTCGTATTACCATCCGTAATAAACGGTAACTTCCCTTTAGGTGCTTTCTGCAAATTTTTAACATCAGGAATACTGGTAAATTCAATATCTGCCATACGCATATAAACATCTACTTTTAATACATATGGACTAGGGTCAGCCACACCAAAATTAGCTCCAAAACTATAAAGCTTAATCATTGTCATATCCTTTTAATTTTATACTCTAAGACCATTTGAATTATCATAGGCGCAGATTTATCTGCACAGTGCGGCTAAAGCCGTACCTACATTAACTTATACAGAGTGCAACTTAAGCCTAACGCCATTTAATAACAATAACAACAAAATAGCTAATAATACACTTGGCATTAAGCCAAAATGGCGCTGATAAAAAGTAGCTTGCGGCTCAGTTAAATAAGGCACCTTATATAAACCTGACCACTCTTGGTGCATGGGTGATTGCTGTAATATTTCACCAGATGCCAAGACGACTGTGGAAATACCTGTATTAGTCACGCGCACTAATGGCCGGCGTATTTCCACCGCGCGCGCTAAAGTCATGACCATATGCTGGTAAGGCTCTTGCCAAGTACCGTACCAAGAATCATTAGTCACATTGACAATAAATTGCGCACCTAAATCAGCAAGTGCGGTAGAAAACCATGGGTAAAGGCTTTCATAACAAATTTGAGGGCCTATTTTATAATCTTCCAACGTCAATAATTTTGTCGGCCCGCCACCGCGTCCAAAATTCCCCACCATAGGCAATAATTCACGCAGAATCGGAAATTGCTCTTCGCCAGGAATATACTCACCAAATGCCAATAAAATCGACTTACTATAATAAGGTGACTGCACTGCCCCCGTTTTATCTAGGGTAAACAAGGAATTGGTAATCAACCCTGTATAAGGGTCTTGTGCATAAGAGCCCGTAATTAAAGCAACTTGGCGGTTATTAATATAGCGTATCAATTGCTGAGCATACACCGACTTTTGGTAGCGACCATTTAATAGTGCGGGAAAAGCCGTTTCCGACCAAAAAATAAAGTCAATTTCTGTCTCTTTATGTTCCTGCAAACCCTTATCAGTGACCCGCTGGTATTTATTAATAATTTTACTGTAAAAACCACGCCCAAATTGCGCCGCAACTTTTTCAGCATTACCAATATTGGCTTGCACCAACAAAGTATTAAAAGAAGCATCAGCTTGTGGCAACCAAGCTTTAGCACTCAAGCCGAATACATTTAATAAAGCAAAAAGCATCACGACACGCATTAATAGCGTACGCCCACGCTTAATATCGCGCTGCTGCCATGCCATATATAATGGCACATTAGCTAATATGGTTAGCATGCTTAGCCCGCTAAAACCGATATATTCAGCCAAATGATACATAGGCAGTTCCGAACCATACCAAGCGTAGCCAAAGTTCCATTTAAACAGCATCGGAATAGCCCACATGCACAGAGCTGTTAACAACCCCATTAGGAAAATGGACCAGACACCCGAAAATTTACCTGCTTTGCACAACAAAAACCAAAGCGCACCTGCTATAGGCACAAATACATGCGCAAAGGCACCAAACACAGCCATGCCAATAACAGCGACTGGCCAGGGCAGATGTGCAAATTCGTGCAATAAGTAAGTAACCCAATTAAAACCA
Organism: Methyloprofundus sp.; assembly: GCA_016592635.1. Taxonomy (NCBI): domain Bacteria; kingdom Pseudomonadati; phylum Pseudomonadota; class Gammaproteobacteria; order Methylococcales; family Methylococcaceae; genus Methyloprofundus; species Methyloprofundus sp. The sequence goes on along the minus strand of AP023240.1, from coordinate 343,470 downwards.
ATCAAGGTAAAAACAAAACTAGTTAAAATACCACCCAGAATGATATTTTTTAATTTGCTTTGCTGTGTCCAGAAAACCCATAAAGGAATAAAGCCAAATAGAGAAGCCCAGGGAGGAAAAGGGATATAGCTGGTGCCAATAAAAATACCTGATAAGACAGGTAATAACCAAGGGTTAGACAAACTGATTTTCATTATTTTTGATAACTTATAGCTCCCACGTTCCAGTGTGGGAATTCATCCCTGAACGCTCCTGCGCTCTGGATACTTGACGCAGGAGCATCACAGGCGGCATTCCCACACTGGAACATGGGAACGATAATATAAAACTTACTTATCCAATTGCGATAATTTTTGTTCAACTTCAGTTAATCTTTTCAAAATGCTTTTCACCTGCCCCAATAAAGCGGGCAATTTAGGAATACTGGCCATTTCACGCATAACTTGCTTAATGGGCCGATTAGGTGCTCCCCATACAACCTGATTTGGCTGCACATCTTTGGAAATTCCCGTTCTAGCAGCGGCAGTAGAACCATCCCCCATAGTAATATGATCCGCTATCCCTACTTGTCCAGCTAAAGTCACACGCTTACCTAAGGTCACACTACCCGATAAACCCACATGAGAAACAATAATACAGTGCTCACCAATATCATTGTTATGCGCAATTTGTACCAAATTATCAATTTTAGTACCTTTCCGAATGCGAGTCATACCAAAAGTCGCTCTATCCACACAAACATTGCAGCCAATTTCCACATTATCTTCAATCAGTACCCCACCCAGTTGTGGTATCTTCTTTTGCTGTTGACCATCCCAGTAATAACCAAAGCCATCACCACCTAGCACCGTACCTGCATGAATAGTGACGTTATGCCCTAGAGTAACTTTAGATAAAATAGTAACATTAGGGCCAATTTTACAATGCTCGCCAATGACAACATCATTAGCAATATGCGTATTAGAATCAATTGAGGTATTTGCTCCAATACTGGTGTTTTCGCCAATACAAACCTGAGCGGCAATGGCAACATTAGCAGCAATCTTCACACCAGCATCGGCAATAACAGCAGAAGGATGTACACCCGTAAATTGCGCAGTGCAGTCATCAAATAGCACCATAAGGCCGATAAACATTTCTTTGGGCTTATCTACCTTTAAATAGTTCTTACCCTCTAATTCAGGAAAACTTTTCGGTACCAGCAAAATAGAAGCTTGGCTTTGCTGCGCTGCTGCTAAAAATTTATCATTTTGTGCAAAAGCAATATCACCAGCAATTGCTAAGTCTAATGAATTAACAGCAGACACCATAACATCCGCATCACCAAACAACTCACCACCAACCTGCTGCTGAATATCAATTAAGCGCATTTGCATATTTAATTTCCTGAGTAAATAACACCCATTAAAAGGTGTTGGAGCTAAACTAACTTATAGCGTATTTTACAGGTAAACACTAACACAGCAACCCGTAAGCCCTTGCCAACTAAACTAATATCAAGGCTGGACTTTCCTTGATTAGCTGACTATCATGCCAACACGCTGCAATTTTTTGCTGCCACATCAAGACTACAACAATAATGCGCTAATAAGGACTCCGTCACAACCATGGTTTTTAGTTCCCCTATTTTCTTATTTGGTTTTTTACCAATCGTACTGATAGCCTATTACAGCTCCCCCAGACCTATTAAAAATTTCACGCTGTTACTATGTAGTTTATTGTTTTATGCATGGGGTGAGATTTTCTACCTTGCAGTGATGTTAATCTCCATTTTGGCAAATTATATTTTTGGTTTATTAATTTACCAAGCCCATACTTCATCCACAGCACAGGCAAAGCTCTATGTCACACTAGGCCTTGCCGTTAATATAATTTTATTAATTTCTTTTAAATACGCCAACTTCATAACTGATAATCTCAACCTACTACTGACGCAGTTCAGAATTAGCAACATAGACCTTGCCCCCGTACACCTGCCCTTAGGTATCTCATTTTTCACCTTTCAGGCTATCTCTTATATAGTCGATATTTATAGAAAAGAAGTCCCCTCACAAAAAAACATTTTTGACCTTGCTCTCTATATCTCCCTTTTCCCCCAGCTCATCGCAGGCCCCATTGTCCGCTACCATGATGTTGCGTTACAAATCACTAAGCGCAAGCATTCAGTTGAATTATTTGCCAGTGGAGCACAACGCTTTATCTTTGGCTTAGCCAAAAAAATGTTATTAGCCAACCCATTAGGCGAAGTTGCTGATACCGTTTTTGCTTTCTCAGATGATGAGTTGAGCATGCCTTTAGCATGGATAGGCATTCTAGCGTATAGCTTACAAATATTTTTTGACTTTTCAGGCTATTCAGATATGGCAATCGGCTTAGGCAGAATGTTTGGCTTCCGTTTCCTTGAAAACTTCAATTATCCTTATATCGCAAAATCATTACGCGAATTTTGGCAACGCTGGCATATCTCGTTGTCCACCTGGTTTAAGGATTATGTTTATATTCCATTAGGTGGCAATAGAGTATCAACAGTCCGTGTCTATGCGAACTTATTCATAGTATTTGTATTAACGGGATTTTGGCATGGAGCCAGCTGGAATTTCTTAGTTTGGGGGCTATTTCATGGCATCTTTTTAGCAAGTGAACATGCTGGCGCAGCAAAATACATAAAGAAAATGTGGCTCCCCATACAACATGGCTATTTATTGCTAGTGGTCATTATTAGCTGGGTATTTTTTAGGGCTGATACCCTCACGCATGCTACCAGTTACCTTACATCAATGTTAAATATATTTCACTATCACACGGCAACCTATCAATTTGCCCAAGTTTTTTCCTATGAAGCACTATATGCCTTTATGCTAGGCATCGTCTTATCAACACCTATTTACCCTTGGCTAATAGCACATTTTCGCACACAAAATATATTAGCATCCGCCATATTGATTAATATACCAAAACTAGCACTGCTTACCTGCTTATTACTGATGAGTTTCTTAAAAATAGCATCATCTACCTACAACCCATTTATTTACTTTAGATTTTAGGATTCGCTACGCATGGAAAATCGCATTTTGTATACCTTGCAAAACTATATTCTGACTCTTATTTTTTGTATGGCTATCTTTATTCCTTTCAGCATTAGCTTCCTTAATGTAGATAAAGAAATATCCTCCATTGAAAAAAGACCTTTAGCAAAACGCCCCACACTGCCTAGTAATATAAATGACATTAAAAACTTCCCTACCAGTTTTAATAGCTACTATGCTGATCATTTTGGTTTAAGAGACTGGCTAGCCTATTATTACAAGTTAATTAAATACAACTTAGGAGACTCACCCTCTAAAGATGTCATAATAGGCAAAGATGGCTGGTTATTTCTAGGCTCTATACAAAAAGGCTATCAAAAATATTCTGATCCTATCGGTGATGCTCGAAATATCAACTTATATACCCAGCAAGAGCTACAACAATTTGCCGCCTATATCAACAACCTTTCCGCATGGATGCATGCACAAGGGTTAGAATATATCTTCATCATTGCACCCAATAAGCATACTATTTATTTTGAACAACTACCTGACTATATCACTAAGGCGAATAAATATTCGGCAACTGACCAACTCATCAACTACCTAAAAAAGCACACCGAAGTCCCAATAGTTGATGTACGCGCCTCGCTAATCCAAGCTAAACAAAAACACATACTCTATTATAAAACAGATACTCACTGGAATGAGTATGCAGGTAATATTGCACAGTACAAAATAATACAAACAATAGAAAAATTATTTCCAGAACGAATACACGCTGAACTATTTAAGCTCCATGATAAAGCCAGAGGAGGTGGCGATTTAGGTAACTTTATTGGTATTTATAATTTCTCCGAATTAAGTTCACACCCCATATTCAACAAAAGCTGCACCCCACAAAAATACCCAGCTGATGCAGAAGGAGGAACCACTCATAGCTACACCTGTGATAACCAAAGCCTAAAAGCAGTTATTTTTCGAGATTCTTTTTTTAAAGCACTAAAACCTTATTTCTCCCGAAAGTTCAAGCACTCGACTTATATATGGAAAAAACTCAATTATCCTGACTTAGTCAACTATATTGCTTTAGATCAACCTGACATCATCATAGAAGAATGGGTAGAAAGAACATTACCTTATGTACCACCAGTCATTAATGAATTTAATTACCCATTAAATAAGAAATTATTCAAACAAAGTAAGCAATATATTTTTGCAAATGAGTGGAAAAAACTAAGCTACCAGCAGCACCTCGCGTTGACAGAAAAAAAACATGATGCGATACAGCTAACGGCTACAGATAATGACCCAATTATAAACTTTGTAGCTCTGCCATTAGAGCCGGGCAGTGAATATATAGTACACATAGTTATGACATCTTCAATAAGGTCAACTTTGCAACTATTTTATAGTGATGCGAACACGAAAAACCCCGCATTCTCTGAAGAAAAATCATTGCGATACCAGATCATTCAAGGTAAAAATGATATTTATCTACATTTAAGTGATGTCAATATAGGCAAATATCTTAGACTAGACCCTATCACAAAAGCAGGTCACATTAGCTTCAAAACAATTGAGATTAAAAAAATAAACTAGTACCGACAGTATCTCGCCTAACGATCACAAAAAGGAAGTGGGTGGCGTGCTTTACACTTAGAGAGGCCGCCAGAATCACCAGTATTTAAACGCTAATAGATCAATTAAAATGCATTTACCCCAAAACGCTCCTGAGAATATTCCCAATAAGTCCAAAAATCTACCAAGAATTGAAGGCATGGAATCCTTGCGTTCAATGGCCGCACTTATGATTATCATTTTTCACATGGTAGTGCTATCAAACATGTCAATACCAAAATTTTTGCATGATGCAGTAATTTCTTTTGGTTATGGTGTCCCTTTATTTTACACATTAAGTGGCTTTGTTCTTAGTTATGGATATATTAATAAATTAAATGGCAGAAACCAGGTTATTAATTTTTATATTAAGCGGTATTTTCGTATTGCCCCACTTTTTTATTTTATGATACCCGTCTGGATTATCTCATCAAAAATAATTTACGATAATTCATTTTCACTTAGTGAGATTATCCTTAATTATTCATTACTTTTTGGGTTGGTCCCTGGCAAACATGAAAGCATTGTTTGGGCGGGGTGGTCTATCGGTGTCGAAATTTTGTTTTATTTATTATTCCCTATTATTTCAGCACTTATCTGCAATATCCGCTCTAGCATTATTGCCATTATAATGACTATTTTCATATCATCTGCATTTTTTATATCTACCAAAACAATGAATATGGGTTCATACCCCTATATGAACATCATTACTCATCTACCGTCATTCCTATGTGGCATGCTTGCTTTCTTCATTTGGGAGCGAACCAACTTCATACGAAGCATAAAAATTGGGGCTACTCTACTTATCATTACGCTAGTAGCAACCTTGGCTATTATTTATATACCTTTTGTCAAAGGTGCACTACTAGTACTAGCTGAAATGAGAATGGAGCTATATATATGGAGCTTCTTATTTACGATGTTGATACTTTCTATTTGCTTTTGGCCTAACCTATTTATCGTTAATAAAATTAGCACAGGAATGGGCAAAATAAGCTTTAGCTTGTACCTTCTTCACCCTCTAATTATTGTTTTATTACAAAACACCTACTTCAAAGTAAAAGAAAGCTTGGAAAATGAAGTTTTAAGTTTTTTTGCATGCTCTTTTTTGACAATCGCCGCTGTTACCCTAGTTGCAAAATTATCTTTTCATCTTATCGAAGTACCAAGCATGAAATATGGAAAGAAAATAGCCAAACTGTAAATATCAGGCAAATCAATTATGCTTTTGAAATATTCAGATCCCCTAATTTAGTCATATGCGCAAGATTAGCAACAAGGATGGGTTTCGCAAAAAATGCTCTACCCATCCTTGCAAATGGCCAAATTTAATTAGAACCGTGAATACTTATAAGCTTTTAATTCTATGCCAAACTCTTTTTAAAAGCATCCACTAATTCCAAAGCATGCTTCTTATAATCTTTGGTTTCAGTGTCATTTAAATCTACCCAACGCAAACGGTTGGCATTGGCAACCACAGTGACTGAAGACATCGCCATAGCCGCACCAGCAATCATAGGGCTAAGCAGAATACCAAATACTGGATACAACAAGCCTGCTGCAATCGGAATACTTAACGAGTTATAAATAAAGGCACCGAATAAGTTTTGTTTGATATTGCTGACGGTTGCTTTAGATAATTGCATCGCTTCGGTTACTTTCAATAAAGAGCCTTGTAACACCACAATATCCGCACTTTCTATCGCAACATCAGTCCCCGTACCAATGGCAATACCAACATTAGCTTGCGCTAAAGCAGGCGCATCATTAATACCGTCACCGACCATACCCACAATCTGCCCTGCTTGTTGTAGCTCTTTAACAATAGCGGCTTTATCTTCTGGTAATACTTGTGCGCGTACTTCATCAATACCCGCTTGTTTAGCAATGGCATTCGCCGTTGCCGTGTTATCGCCAGTAACCATTAATACACGTACACCACGCTTTTGCAGTTCTTTAATAGCGGCTGCAGAATCTGCTTTGATTGGATCCGCCACTGCAATAATACCTGCAATAGCATTATTAACCGCTAATAGCATGGGCGTTTGACCTTGTTCCGCCAAACTCAACATTTGCGCTTCAAAAGCAGTAGCGTCAACTCCTTGCTCTTGCATTAAAGCAGCATTACCAAATAATACCGCTTGATCTTTAAGCATGGCTGAAACACCATGCCCTGCAACTGCAGTAAATTTTTTCGCACGCGTTAATTTTAGTGATTTTTCTTCAGCAGCACTCATAATGGCAGAAGCCAAAGGGTGCTCTGAACTCTTCTCGATACTAGCCGCTAATTGCAGTACTTGATCCTGCGTATAACCATCAGCGACTGCAATCGTGGCTACCGTTGGCTTACCTTCAGTGACCGTACCAGTTTTATCCAATACTAAAGTAGTAATCGTGCCTGCAACTTGCAAACCATCACCATTACGAATCAGAATACCTGATTGTGCAGAACGCCCCACTGCGACCATAACCGAAATAGGAGTAGCCAACCCTAAAGCACATGGGCAAGCAATCACTAAGACCGTCATCGCGGTCACAAAGGCATAACCTAATTCTGGGTCAGGCCCAAATACGTACCAAACCATAAAGGTCAGCACTGAAATACAGACGACGACTGGTACAAAAATACTGGCAATTTTATCAGCCAATTTAGCTAACTCAGGTTTGCTACCTTGTGCCTGACGTACACTCTTAATAATCTGCGCCAAAGCTGTATCGCGGCCAATACGCGTTGCCCGATATAAAAAGCTACCTGTTTGATTCATTGTTCCTGCGGCAACCGTTGCACCAACCGTTTTCTCTACAGGCAATGATTCCCCGGTCAGCATCGATTCATCAATGGTGGAATGCCCTTCGATGACTTCACCATCCACTGCAATTTTCTCACCTGGACGTACGCGCAATGTTTCGCCTAACCCCACCTCTTCAATAGGAATATCTAAATCTTGTCCTTCCCGTACTACTCTGGCAGTACGTGGCTGTAAGCCAATCAAAGCTCGAATCGCGCTAGAAGTTTTGCCGCGCGCTTTGGTCTCTAAAGCGCCACCAAAGTTAATAAATGCCAGAATAATAATAGAGGCTTCAAAATACGCATGTGCGGATAACGAAGGTAAGTATTCTGAATAATCAATTACTACACAAGAATACAACCAAGCCGATCCAGTACCCAAAGCAATCAAGGTATCCATATTCGCTTGTTTGGCTCGTAATGATTTAACCGCACCGACAAAAAAATGTCCGCCCGAATAAAATAAAATTGCCAAGGTAATTAAAGCAACCTCTGGCCAAAACCAGTTACCCGTTTCTGAGCCAATATCGGGTACACCACCAAAGTGACCTACGATCATTAATGGTATACCAAAAACTGCCGCAACAATCGCTTTACGCATTAATTTGCGATAGTGCGCCATTTCCTGCTCTTCTTGCTCAGCTGGGTCTTCAAAGCCTTCCATGACTGCACCATCATAGCCAGAGTCTTTTAAAGATTGCTTCAGCAGATCAGGATCAACATCACCTTTAACCACTGCCGAGTGGTCAGCAAAATTGACAACGACAGAGCTTACGCCTGTAACGGAATTTAGAGCCGTTTCTACCGCACCAACACAGCCGGCACAGCTCATACCTAATACAGATAAGCGCACTTCTTGCTCAACTGTATCTGAATTTTCTGGATTATTTTCTTCACTCATCACTATTCTCCATTACGTTACAGACAAACTTTATACATTATCGGGTCGTTAATCTTCTACCGTAAAACCTGCTTCTTCAATACATTCAATCAAATCATCTTCTTCAACTACAGCTGTATCATATTCAACTTCAACTGTATTTTCGGCATGGCTAGCTTGCACAGAAAGTACGCCTGCTAATGCCGTTAATTTTTCGGTAACGGTTTTTTCACAACCACCACACTTCAAACCAGTTACTGCTAATTTAACCTTCGTCGTCATTAAATCTACCTTTATACTATATATTAATAAATAAACACTACATCATACTCGACTAATAAACATTAATCATGATATAAATTCACATCATATCCTTTCTACTTTTGCATATAAACCTATGTCCTTAAAACACGCACTTATTATTTTATCTTTGTTTATGCCTTACTATAGTTATGCGGCTGAACTCAGTAATCTCAACCCAAATGAAGTACAAAAAAGTGCAGCAAAAAACGCTCTCATTATTGACATTCGTACTCCGGGAGAATGGCAACAAACTGGGATTATCCCAGGCAGCCACCCCGTTACTTTTTTTGACAAAAATGGTAAGTACGATACTGAAAAATGGCTTGCCACAGTAAAAAACCTCCAATCATCGCCAGACCAACAAATTGTTTTAGTCTGCCAATCAGGTAGGCGTAGCGGTCGAGTGGGTAATTTTTTAACCCAAAAACTAAATATGTCTAACGTATCTCACCTAGCCAACGGCATGTCCGCTTGGTTACGCGAAAAACGCCCAACAGAAACAGCGTGCACAGCTACTAAAACTTGCTAATATCATGTCTTTTAAAACCATAACGTACCAAACCATTGCTCTTGCAGGTATTTCCCAAGCAACCTATTTAGTGCATCAACTCGCCACCACAGGCAAAGCAGATAGAGATGCCCTACAAGCAAGCATAGGCAGTCTGCTTGTACTAGATGTCGATAATCCTGTTGATATCTATGGTGGCTTGAGCGGCGTGAAACTTGGCTTGCAACAACTATTACAGCAATTCAGTAGCAATAGCATCCATAATTCCGAACAAGCTCGCTATGCTGCCTCACTGGTTTTTCTAGAACAGAAGTTCTCGGAAGAACATGCAATGCAAAAAACCGTGCATAATAAAATTAAAATGGCACAATCACAAGCACAACACTTTGATGTTTTGCATGAAAATGTCATTGCTAATTTAGCAGATATTTACCACTCGACGATTAGTACCATTCCTCCTAGAATTATGGTCAATGGTGATCAAACTTATTTATCATCCACTGAAAATATCAATAAAATCAGAGCATTATTACTAGCAGGTATACGTTCAGCCATGCTTTGGAAACAGTGTGGCGGTAGTCGCTGGCGTTTTCTGTTTTTTAGACGCAAAATGCAGACTGAAATTGAATTTTTATTAGCAGAATTAAATAAAGCCTAACCAGCAAATGCAGCGAGTAAACCCTATTAAACCAACAGCAAACCAGCCTATCTGTAATGTTAATTAACAAAATATCAATGCAAGATATGGATGGTCAACATTACAGCTCTAGACCCATTGATACCAGCGACAATAAAAGAGCGTCTTTTACGCATTATATCCATGATACAAAGGGAGATTTCTCCCAGCTTTATAAAAGCAAAGCACTCGCTTATGTAGAAGATGTTTTGCAACATAAACTACCGTCGGCAAGTATTCCGGATAATTTGGCCGAAGATACACTGCAGTCCTTATTACAAGAAGTCAAAGCTGAAATACCGTTTCCCAAACCTAAGCAGCCAAAATTCAAATTTATTGATTTATTTGCTGGTATCGGAGGATTTCGCCTAGCTTTACAAAACCTAGGCGGTCAATGCGTTTTTACTAGTGAATGGGATGAATATTCCAAAAAAACCTATGCAGCAAATTTTGGCGAACTGCCCTTTGGCGATATAACGGAAGCAACAACCAAAGCATTTATCCCCAAAGGCTTTGACATTCTCTGTGCCGGCTTTCCTTGCCAGTCCTTTTCCATTGCTGGAAAACGTGGTGGCTTTGAAGATACCCGTGGTACGCTATTTTTTGATGTTGCTGCAATTATCAAGACACACCAACCGAAAGCATTTTTTCTAGAAAATGTAAAAGGCTTACGTAGTCATGAACGTGGCCGTACGTTGGCAACCATCTTAAATACCTTAAGAGAAGACCTAAACTATTTTGTCCCTGAGCCACAGATTATCAATGCCAAGGATCATGGTGTCGCACAAAATCGTGAACGTATTTTTATCGTTGGCTTTCATAAAAGTCAGCTGGTTGAAAAGTTCACCTACCCTACTCCACTGGGCAAAAAAGTACCTATTGCCAGTATTCTGGAAGATCAGGAAGTATCCGTTAAGTATTACTTATCCACACAATACTTAAAAACTTTAATTGAGCATAAAGAGCGTCATAAGAATAAAGGTAATGGCTTTGGCTATGAAATCATCCCACATGATGGTATTGCCAATGCGGTTGTTTGTGGTGGTATGGGCCGGGAACGTAATTTACTTTATGACCACCGCCTCACTAACTTTGAGCCCATTACCCGTATAAAAGGTGAAGTAAACCGTAAAGGCATCCGTAAAATGACCCCTAGAGAATGGGCTAGATTACAAGGGTTCCCTGATGACTTTCAAATTGTGGTTTCCGATGCCCAAGCCTACAAGCAATTTGGTAATTCTGTGGCCATACCTGCCATACAAGCCACCGCAAGCCAAATTATAAAATCACTAGGAATGTAATGCCGATCACGGGAAATAAAGGTGAATGGAGTGAAATCTATACCCTTTTTAAGATTTTAGCGGATAAATCACTACAGCCAGGTAACGAGTATTTAGAGTCAATATCTACAATACGTTACCCTGTTATTAAGGTTATCAGAACCGAAAGTAATGCGGTTATTACTTACTCTATTGAGCAAGATACGGTCAGTATTACTAGCAACGGCCGTGACCCATTACGTATTCCAGTTACTGAATTTGCAGTACAGGCGCAAAGCTTGCTGCAAACAATAAAAACCAACCAACGCACTTTCGCAGCACCTGCAACAGAAGCTTTTATGCAGTCTATTTACTGTAACGCCTTAAAAGCTAGCTCCTCTGCAAAAACAGATATTAGCGTAATGGTGCATGATGAAAAAACCCAACAAACTCCAACATTGGGATTTAGCATCAAGTCACAACTGGGCAGCCCTTCAACTTTATTAAATGCAGGCCGCTCCACTAATTTTATTTATAAAGTCAGCTCGATATTACTACCGCATATGGCAGAAATCAATGCTATTGCCAGCCGCAGCAAGATCAAAGATAGAATCAAAAAAATTCAGGGATATGGTGGTACTTTTGAATTTATTAGTACCGAGCAGAGCATTTTTTCCAATAACCTAATGCTGATAGATAGTGCCTTGCCACAAATATTAGCCGCTATCATTTTTAAGTTCTTTAGCAGCGACTTATCCAAAATGCCTGATTTGGTTGAGGCAGTAACAAAGACTAACCCAATACACTATGACACTTCTAGTAACCACCCTTTTTATAGCTATAAAACCAAAAGACTGCTCACTGATATTGCCTTGGGCTTAATGCCTGCGAGTGTCTGGGACGGTCATTATGATGTAACAGGCGGTTTTTTAATTGTCAAAGAGGACGGGGAAATATTGTGTTATCACCTCTATGATAGGAATGAATTTGAAAACTACCTATTGGCAAATACCAAATTAGATACCGCCAGTAGTTCTCGACATAGTTTTGGTAACTTATATGTAGAAAATGGTGAGCTGTTTTTTAAGCTGAATTTGCAAATTAGGTTTTTGAAATAGCACGAACAACACATCTGCTTTAAACATGAAAAATTAAGGCTGCGTTAAATTAGCATTCAAATGCGAAGGCAGCGCGCCTGAATTATACACCCAATGAATTGCCCCCAAGGTCACAATATCATAGTAAGTTTCATTCCAGCGTTTAAACTCATATGAAGATAAAAAGCTCTGTGGCAACGAGTTAATATAGCCGCCCAGATTATATTCAACACCTGCTTTTTGAGCGACTGCCATACTTTCATGATAACTTAGCATAAACCACTTGCTGAGCTTGAGTGATCGCCCAAGGAACATAGCTTTCTTGCCTAGTTCTAGGCAACAGCCCACCCACGGGTTGGTATTCTCTAAAGCCTGTAGCGGCATCAAAATCACGAACCAAGAATATTGCCATTAGAAATCTCCTAAAGAATAACCAATATTTTCAAATACCTACCTTTAAATTTGATAGTAACGCACGCCTTATAAATATTGCAACATTCTTTTTATAGGGGATTTAGTAAGGTCACCCTCTCTTTAATGCTAGATCCATAACTGGGTGCCGCCGCCCCCCATTAACCACATAATTATTATTAATATAATAAATTACACATAGTCGTTACATACTATAATTATTAAATATCCTAATTATTTAAACTTTTCCACTATTGAATTATGAATGACAGCATAGTTTCAGAAAGATTAAAAATAGAAACCGATGACGCAGATAAAATGGTATACGCCAGTATTATTACCAGCAAAACTAGCTTTGAATATTCTGAACAATGGTTAGAACAACAACTCGCTCAACAAGGCTGTGTAGGATTATGTATCAATGAAGCAACCCACAAACAACTCGCCGAATTATTAAACAAAAAACAAGCTGGCAAAATAAAGCTGGGGCAAAAAATAAATGCAAAAGTTGAAGCGGTATTGTCTAGCGATATTGTCTCGGCCAGTTTGCGCATAACATCGGCAAAAGGTGGCATGCAAGCAGGCACCAAAGCAATTGTTGCGGCACTTAATGATAAAGAAATCGACCTAGATCTGGTCGACAAAAAAATCATCGTCAGCTTAGTGCGCAAGTCTCTCAATATAGCACCAGGTGAAACTATTGCTACGGTTATTGCTAGGGGAGAACCTCCCATACATGGAAAAGACACCCAATTTGAGTGCTTGTTAGACAACATAACAGACCGTAAACCACATAAACGCGATGATGGCACCCTAGATTATTATGACTTAGGCGAGCTGATTTGTGTTGCTGAGACAACTCAGTTAATGAAAAAGTGCGCGCCAACATCTGCAAAAAACGGTCGTAGCGTGACAGGGCATGAATTACCAGCACGTATAGGTAAGCCACTGAAATTTAAAAAATGCAAAGGTGCAGAAATAAGCCCCACTGACCCTAATTTACTCATTGCATCCATTAAAGGCCAGCCTAGCATTACCACTAATGGAGTTTCTGTTGATAGTATTTATACTGTTAAAAATGTTGACCTACATACCGGGCATATTGAATACGATGGTTCTGTCATTGTAAAAGGTGATGTCGTATCAGGTATGAAAATCAAAGTACCAGGTGATGTACAAATATTTGGTATGGTCGAAAATGCACAAATTGAGGCAAGTGGAAATATTGACATCAAACTGGGCGCAATAGGTCATGTTGCCACTCAAAAATCTGATGCTCTTATGAAGATAAGTTGTGGCGGCAACTTATCGGCAGGTTATCTAGAAAATGCAGTGGTTGATGTGCAGGGAGATATTTTAATAAAATCTAGAATTTCCAATTGTGATGTTAAAGCTAACCATCAAATTATTGTCGGCAACCACCAGCAGGCAAAAAGTGGCATTGTGGGAGGTCAAGTTATGGCAGGCTCCATTATACGTGCCGAAGTCCTTGGCTCTTCTGGAGACGCTTTAACACATGTTGGTATTGAGTGTGGCTCGGATATACTAGAAAAACTTGCTTCCATAGAACACGAGACTGTAGAACATGACAAATTACTGATGACCAAATTAGGGAAGATGGTCAGCTTATCTAAAAAACATACCGAAGAGGCCAAACAAGCCCTACACGACTTAAAAAATGAAACGGAAGCTCTTAAAGCAACTATACATGCTTTATTTTTACAGAAAGGCGAAATTGAGTCTGCTATTGAACAAGCCAGTACCGGCAAGGTTATCGTACAAAAAGAAGCTCACCCTGGCGTAACCATCAAGATTTTTGACCATGAGCAAAATATTAAATCAAGGTATGGGCAGGGTACATTTAAACTAAATAATGGGGTATTTGCTTTCGAAACAGGGCTATAACAATAGTACAGCCTCCAATATTTTAAAATATACAAAAGCTGAAACTGGCTTGTTTTTTGCCCAGATTCTTCGTTGTAAAGGTAGCAGCATAGTTGTTAAGCCCCTATTTTTACATCTTGAAACTGAGCAAAAATCCTCAAACTAATACGATCAATCCAATCAACCGAATGTATTGCTAAATAGGCTATTGGCCCAATCAAACATATCTTGAAAATTGTCATTACTCCAGTGTGGAGAATGAGAAGAGGCAAAAGAATCACCTACCAACTGCATACTATTTCCCAATGTTTCATAAGCAAAAACAGCGGTCAACCATGAAGCTTCATCGTAAGTAATGGGGCTATAACAAGCAGAATTTGTTTTAATCGTTGCCAATCTGGCAGGATCATGTACAAAGTCTTTGTTGCTACTCTTACCTGCAATCGTTCTGATAATAGCATCGGCACAAACTTTGGCTTGAGCATTCGCCATATGCCCTGACTTGGGTTGACCACTATCATTTGAATCACCGATAACATAAATTCCAGATTTTATTGTGGATTCATAACTAGCATGGTGCACTGGTGCAAACCTCTTATTAGGATCCGCAGGTAATAGACCTAAATTTTCTACAATACTTCCCGCTTTATGAGTAGGAATCACATTTAACACTTTTCCAACAAACGTCCCTGCTGAAGTCATAGCAACTTTGTCTCCGTTATCCTTAATCACAACCCCTTCCAATACCGCATTAGGGACATAGATGACAATATCTTTATATAAGCCATTAAACGCGGCCTCAAATGTTTCCTGTTCAATGGTAATGCCAGCGTGTGGATCTAATACAATAACAGTACCTGTCCCTTTTACACGTTTAATATAATCAGCCACAACACAAGCACGCTCATAAGGATCAGGTGGACACCGATAAGGACTTAAGGGCACCGTCATGATAAAAGTGTCACCACTTTGCATGGCATGTAATTGATCACGTAATAAATTAGTTTGCTCACCTGCTATCCAAGCATGCGGTATCTGATCAAAGTTATTACTAGCACCTTCTTTAAGACCATCGACATCGATAAACTCTATACCTGGCGCCAAGGCAACATAATCGCACTCAATACTACCGCCACTTGCTAAATGTACCGTTTTAACATCCGTTCCGCTAACATCCGTTACTTCCCCTTGCTCAACAATAACACCGTAATTCTCTTCTAGCGGTGTGTAAGACTGAGTGATGTCTGCAAGTTGCAATCGGTCATTCAAGATAAGATTACTTAACACACAAGAAACATGGTCTGGATTTTTATCGATCATCGTTACCTGAATTTGCCCGTTACTCCATAATCGTAAATATTTTGCCAACGTAGCGCCGGCAAAACCACCACCGACAACAACAACTCGTGCCTCAAAACTGCCTTCTTGAGCTCTTAGCATTGAGGGGGTCACTGCCAAAGCGGCAGTAGCACTAGTTAACTTAATAAATTCACGTCGATTAATTTGAGTCATAGTTATTTCCTTAGAGTATTTAGTAAAATTTGCTTATCAATAGAGCCATTAATATAAAATTTTAATCATCCTCTTCGTCGTCGTCGTCTTCTTCATCTTCATCTTCTTCATCTTCTACTGACTCTACAGGAGCCGCTTCATCCACTTCATCCACTTCATCCACTTCATCCACTTCATCCACTTCATCTACTTCATCTTCAGAGTCTTTTGCATCTTCCTCTGAACCGCCATCATTCACTTTAGTTTGCCCAGAAAAATAGGCTGCTAAATCCTTTTTTTGATCATCGGTATAACCATGCCCCTGAAAGTGCATTAACTCATCACCTTCCCCACTTGGCACTTCTGTTAGCTCATCATATATTTCGTCATATGGCATTCCATTCAGGTCATCAAAACCTTCAGAGCTATTACCCTCCATACCGTGACATTGCGAACATTGAGCAGCCATAACTCTTACTGGGTCAACTACATCAATTGCTTGAACAATTCCAATAGCGCTATATATAAGCAAGAACAAACCTGCCCAGATAATTAGTTTTAGTTTTTTTATTTGGTTTATCATGAAATTTCCTTTGATCGTTATAATTATAATAAGGAGTGAGACTTAAATATCACTCTCCCCTAAAACTGCATATCTTCCTTTTTAAGGAATGAACACGGTTATTATTTACTCTGCTGTATGGCAATGGAATGCAATTGGTATGCCATTTACTGATAAAACATAATAAGTAGGGGATGAACGCTTATGCTTATGGCATTAGAGAGTAAAACACTCTTAATTAACGAACAAAAGTGTCTCTCGCAGCAGACAAATCATTAAAAACCATAAAAAAATTAACTTTTTAAGAGGTAGGTACTCTGTTACCTGCACTAAAAAACTCTGCAATCTACTGTAATTAATTAGTGCCTGAACGAAAAAGTCATTTTTTATTAAAATTCACTTCGAATTCAGCAGAAAATTTTCGAATCATGATTTGAAAATTAATAATAATTTATATGAGCGAACTATTTTTATAAAAATGAAGGCTTTTCCATTTTTTGGGCGTACCTATCCCTCGGTAATAACAATTTTTGAAAATTTAAGCCACTTTCCTGTTTTGTTTTATTAGTCGCTTCCTTTCAATGGTGCGTTTGATTGCTCCCACTTGCTGAATGTTTCCAGCTAAAATGGCGAGTGCCGCATAGCGTTCAAATGCCTCGATACCATGGTCACGACATTTGCTCAATCCATGAACCTGCAATGCATTAATGGCCGATTCGACCGCAGAATGTTTCTTTTTGGCCTGCTTGAATTCTTCGGCATATTCATGTTCTTTATCTGCAACGGATAGCTTGCCTTTTTTCGGCAAAGTAACCTGATCCAATATTTCCTTCAGGCCACTTTGGTTGGCTTTGCTATGAAACCCTTTATCAAAACTGCATGCATTCAGTTTGGGAAATTTTTCTTGTGTTGCCTTGACCATCTCGACGGCTATTTTGTCATCGGTTTCTTTTTGCATGACCTTATGATGAAGGATGAAGCCATGATCGTCTTCCAGGATGCAAACGCGTACACCCAATTCAACAGGGATACCTGCCTTGCCTTTTTTGATCCATTCGGTATGCGGCTGAAATAATGAAAATACCTTTTCATCATGAGGGATTTTTTCTCCCTCAATGACGCGTCGTCTGATTTGGTTGATTTGACGCTCCCCGTGCAAACGGAACGTTTTCATGTCCTCAAGCAAAATCTCGGAAACTGCATGGGTTCCTTTTAATAAGTCATAACTGACAATGGCCCGATCCAGGAATACCTGCGCCAAGTCAATATAAAGCCGGTGTGCTTTAATAATCTCATCCGCTTTGAGCTGTTTTTTAGTTTCGTCCCGAGAGGTGGAGTGGCGCAGTCTTTGTATTTTTCGATACTGTTTCTTGAACCGGGCCAAGTTATGTTTATGCTGCCGCCAATCCGGCAGATAATAATCCTTGCTCCAATAAAGGCACTGGCGCACCAATACCCTGATTGCATCATGCAGCAAATTGATGTCTGTCGGGAAGTGGACATCCGTTTTGAGGACAAATGAATCACAGCGCCCTTGAATCGAAGTACTTTCGTTTAAACCAAGCAATTGATGCCCGGCTCGAATGACTTCCAGATTAATGCGCTCCATGATGTCGGGGGTAAATAATTTCAAATTATCTTTCAGGGTTTGCAGTCGATAGCTTTTATCGTCAAAATCACCCAACCCCAGCATCATCCTGAGGGTTCTATGTTGGTTGGCCAGTTCCTGTATGCGGTCATAGTCGGCATTGAGAGCCAAACGCAGGGTGCCCAAAACCAGAATGCTCCATTGCTCCATGCCGGGACGACCTTTATTAGCAGATACCGCCTCCGTTTCATCGCTCTCTTTTTTGCCTTTGTGAGGAATGATCTCCTGCAATATTTTGAAAACGGCTTTTTTTAGAGAGGCCGTCGTATAGATATGCTGCAATCCAAGCAAAATGAGTGAAATATCATCACGTGATGTCACGTCAATATTGATATGAGCAATATCAATTTGCCCGAATTCCAACTGTGAAGAAATGACGTTTCTCATGAGATTTTTGGTGGCGAAGATTTGATGAAATAAGTGTGTCATTGAAGGCTCGGCAATTGCCGATCACATTTATCAGGATTATTGTTTGTTTTATAACAATTAGTTACCTGTTTTTGGTGGTTAAGGCTAAAATGGCTTTTTTTGAATCTTCAATGATGATATTATATCATAAGGTACTGAATTTAAATGATATTATTAATTATCGTTCAAGCACTAATTAGGTTTATTTTTGTAAAAGCTAAGCATTTTTTGTCGTGCTATTACAACAAAACTTTTTATAGGCAAGTTATCTGTATAAAGGCTTTAGAACACGCTTTGTATTTCTAATGCCTGTTGCCACTCTAATCAACACCATTGGTAACAGAATTTTTTGCACCTAGGCTCGAAAGGTTTATTAAAATTTAGTAAGAAACTTATAGACAGAAAAAAGCTATTGGAAAATTAATTAAATAATTTTAGAGGAGGGATACTGAAAAAATTGTCTACAAAAATTGCATGAGTAACATTTTTAGCGTCACTTTGGAATTGCAATACGGGGGCATTATCATTCCTAAACCCGTAATATGAACGTTGCCATAAATCAGTTTTAGCTGTTGTTTTGATGATAACCGAGTCTGGGCCTATCGAACAAAACTCAGGCTTATTTAGCCAGTTACCTGTTCCTAATTTAAACTCCATAAAGGCACCGTTGCATTGCTATAGGGGAGCACCGCATAGAAAAATAGTTGCTTTTATCATTGTATAAACGTTGTGAAGGGCTGCTTGCCATTTAACCTAAAAATATCAAAATCTCTATCAATAGTCGCAACCTTATTTATATTTAATTTTTCACCTAAAAATACAAGGCAAGCATCTGCAAAATCCATTGGTAAATCGGCATACTTGATAGTGAGGTTTTTTATTTTTAACAAATCACCAATCGTTATTGGCTCTATCGCAATTGCCCCTGCATTTGCCCAAGCTAAAAAATCAATTTGGGCATTCCTATTGAAATCGAGTAAATGCAATACTTCTGTCATTGAAGCCAGCGTTGTTATTAGTTCACTTTTATTGGTTCTTATAAACTCAGTAATACTTCTGCGCATTAGCTCTGATCTACTAATCCCCATTTGAGCAGCAACATTATTAATATTTTGTTCCAGCTTCGGGTCAAGTCTAAGAGTAATCATTTTATTCTCCATATCATGATGTATTACCAACTGTAATACATCATGACTGGATGTCAATGTTCATACCCTAACTTAAGTACCCAAGCATAATACTAGCAATACCACTAAAACTCATAAAAAGCACTAACACCCACCACATGCGCATCATAATCAGGGCTACTATTGCCTAGACTCAGCACCTCATTAATACTATCAGGTACGATATTATCTAAGGCAAAATCATCTGTTTGCCAAGATTCAAAGCGATAACTGAGTTGCAAGCGCATATTTTCCAACAGCTGATAATTAGCACTTACATTAATACTATGTAGTACGGTTGTTAAATCTGGTAGCGGTGTATCAGCCACATTCTGTTGTTCGGTTCCCGTACTGGTTAACGCATCAGAAAAAGTGTAATCCAATTGCAGATCCAATACATTCTTAATCACCTGCCACTCTAGCCCTGCTCCTACGGTATGTACTTTATCAACGCTATCCACGCGCCAAAACTTATCTGGATCACGAGGGACTAAAGTTTCTAGGTTGGAAACTCGTTCATAGCCTGTTTGCTGGTTTTGCAAATATTCATAGCTATAAAATCCATGTAGGTTTAATTCTGCATTCAAGCTGTAATTAATATCCACAGTACCGTTAAAATTTTCTGAGTCAGTTAACCCTAATTCACTATGCAAGTAATCATCTTGCGTGTAACGTCCATTCAAGCCAACACTTAAAGATTCCAGTACCATCCAAGTGAGCGCAAAGCTGACTTTATTGCGCTGCCTATCCGCAAGATTATATTGCCTGATTAACGGGTCATTTTCAAAACGTAGCGACTCAGGTACGGTGGCTAAATACTGTTCAGTATGACTGGCCAAGTACGTTGCATCACCTTGATAATCAGTCGCATTGCGCGCACTGTATTCATATTTAAGCCAACTGCTCACGCCACGCAGTGGGTTAGATGCGAGCTTAATGTGCGCCGTATGCTCATCAGTGCGTTCTACTTCAGCATAATCACGCTCATTGCCTTCATAAATATAGCCAATAGTTATTTTATTCTTGGGTAAAAATCGATAATCACTAGCCAATTTAAATTTGTGCTGTGTACGCCCATAAGGCAAATTAGCACGAATCGTTTGACTGTTTAACTGGGTAATCTGATTTTCTGAATCATTTCTTAGCACCGCATAATCATTGATCGCGTTGCTATTATGACGCTGATCATAGACATAACTACTACGAATCGATACATTTTTAATGGGCGCTGCGGTAAACACTAAACCAGCATGCCAAGTCTCAGCATCTAGTTGTGTATTTTGCCCGGTCAGTGGTGCATCAACGGCTAAAGAAGGGTTGATTGTATAATTGATACGCTGATTATCTTGCCGCATCAGGCCATAGGAAAAATTACCACTTAAGCGTGTTGTTGCCGCCAAACGATAAGCACCTGATAAACTAATTTTATGCGACTGATTATCAGGGTCTACCGATAACCCACCTACGCTATCTAGATACCCCGCTGCGGAAGGTAATCGCAATTGATACGGATTTTGCCAGCTAAAGGAGTCGATATGGTTATCAAATAAAGATAAGTGATAGCGTAATTCAACTTGAGCCGCATCACCGTTATAGGCTAGCGACATATCCACTTCATTAGTTTCCTGATCAATTGGTTTCGGGGCAACAATCGCTAAAGGGTTAAAGCCGGAAACTCCCATCACTCCCCCTGTTGCAGTCAGACCGTCTTTATCCTCATGCTGTATAAGCATTTTAACATTCCATGTTTTGCTCAAGGCCAAGGAAAAACCACCATTATATTTACGCCGCTCCGTGCCTATTGCAACATGATGCAAACTATCATTCAATAAAGTCATCTCTGCGGTCGTCGCACCTGACACCCAAGTATCAGGCAATTGCAAATGCTCGGTGCCTACACCATTAAAAGGGGTACGCGCATTAACCAGTTGATTATGTGGTAGCTGATCATACTCAAAGAACAAGCGAAAATGACCTTGCTTGCCATACTCAGCTTGCACAGAGCGTGAATCCAAACCCAAGTCAGTTCCAGTAATCTGCCAAAACTCAGTACCTTCACTATCATAGGCAGCACGCTGTTGAATATTAAAGTTACCAATCACAAAACCTGGCTGTTGATCTAAGCCGGTATATTCGCCAAATTTAGCCGAATCACTACTTGAATATAGGCCACCAAATTCAATGTAACTGCTGTAGCTATGCTCCTCAATATCCTCCGCCTCATCACCTTCCAACATAAAACTATCGTCATCATCCAGCATAAAATCATCTTCTTCTGCGCGGGCGACTGATACACAAAATAGACTAGCCAAAAATATTGCCGTGGCTGCATTACAATTAATAAGCTTCATGATCTACCTATCAAAGCGCACACCAGAGGCGTGGTTAGAACCATGAATATTACTATGACAATTTAAACAGCTTTTTGCCAATAAACGACTTTGTCCTGCACGCGAACTCACGCCACTGCCATCATATAAAACATTAGTATGTAAGGACTCAACGCCAGAATGGCATTGCTGACAGAGGAACGGTGCTCGGGTTTTTAATAAGCTAGGCTGAGTTGCACCATGCGGAGTATGACAAATACTACAATCTTCCTGTGCCGGTGGGTGCTCCCAAAGAAATGGGCCACGTTTCTCTTGATGGCAGCGATAGCAAGTCTCATTAATGGTATTTTCCACTAATAATTTTTCACCAGTAGAACCATGCGGGTTATGGCAATCGCTACAAATAACTTTTGCTTCTTTGATAGGGTGCCGTGAGCGGCGATACAGTTGTGCGCGTTGCTCACTGTGACAAGTAAAGCAAACATCAGCCTGATTTTGTTTGACCAAGACATTATCTTTGCGGATATGAATTTTATGGCAAGAGGCACAAGCCAAGTCAGAAGCTTGATGCTGACTACCTTGCCAGTGCATACGTAAACCTTGCTGGTGACAATTAAGACATTGCTGATTTTGTTGCGCTATTGGGGTAACACTTTGCTGGCCAAACACCACAGTAGGGGTAGGCTTTTGCTCCCCTTCTAATGGCGTTGGAATATGCTGCGGACTAGCGCCATGACAACTTTCACATTCATGTTGCGCAAAGGGAGTATTGGCATCCGCTTGTTGCGCATGGGGGGTTTGATAAATTAAAGTAATCGGCAATTCATCATGACACTTAAGGCAAGTGGATGCACCGCGCTTTGCATATTGTGGCTCGTGCTGATCTGCCTCAGCTACCGCTATAAAAGGCAGCAGCAATAAGAGCAAACATAGGAAATATTTTTTTAGCATAACAAGAATAAACTGCCTTCATAGCATACATCCTTGTAAGAAATTTAAAGAAAATAATGTGTTTGATTTATTATCCATCACACTCCAGTGAAGGAATCATTACCAGCAACTTATACTAATCTCAATATATTGATACCCTAAAGTCATAAATCCTGTCATTCCTACATGCGACCCAGTCAAGCCAAGCGCAAGCTTTAGCAATAATCTACTGCGCGAATAGATTTTCAATAAAAAGACTTCGGGCATGACGAGCATTTAACATACTGATGTTATAAACTTTATTTATCTGTCACCTATTGCTTCAACACAATAAAGTCAGCCTTACCCTGATCTAAAGTAAAACTATGCCCAAAAGAAACAAGGTGGTTACGACCCTGACTATATGCATCATGTATTGCTACACCAAAACTATATACTTTGCCAGGCTCAATATTTTTGTATGCCGACATATTGGGGCTTAATTCTCGACGCATCTCGACCACCCAGACACCATTCTTTAATTCAGCAACAGCGGTCACTTTAGGCTCTACATGCTGATGACGTTTCTCTACAAGATAAGCATCCAACACCCCCGTCAATTGCCCTGCATTTAATTGTGCCTGCCAATATTCAACAAAAATACCATTATCCAACATCGATTTTAACGCAGTAGGCGACTTATAACGTTCAGCACCACCTTGCCGTGTTATTTTAGTTCTTGATTTTGCTAAATATAAGTTGCGTTCTTTGCCTGCCTGCGCACTTGGCATATTACTGGCATCATCATGACAAGCAGCCCAACAACCACCACGCTTGACCGAACTGACACTGCCATCATCAAATAAAATAGTCACTCGCGTCTGGTTTTGCGTCATTTTTTTAAGGGCAACTTCAGCTGATTCTTGCCAAGTTAATTGCATATAAAAATTTTTATCATCATAGGCTGTTTTAAGACCCACACTCACAAAACCACGCTTACCTGTAATAGGGCTAGGCTCTAGTCGTTTACCCGCAACTAGCAAATTTCCCATATCCTGTTCTTCTCCCTCATGACATTCTCGGCAACCTTTGCCTTTACGGAAATTTTTGGCACCGCCATGATCTGACTTAGTCAGTATCCACTCCCATGAAGATTGTCCTGGGTAAAATAAGGTCACTTGTTTGGAATCAACCTTAGTCCAATCTATAGCATAAGCAGACAAACTGAATTGTAATAAAAACACACAGGATATAATTTTTGTTATTGTTTGCATATTTAAGCATATTCATATAGTTATGGTGGTGGAAAACATATTAAATGCATTTTTATCCATAGTAAGACACTAAAATAGATGCATAGCAAGCTAAGCACCTGTTTCAAAAAGTACTTTCTATTGAAAATAGTCAATTAATAGTAACCTTTCCCACAAATTATATCACTACAACATAAAGCCTGCTTCGTCGTCCTCGGCTACTTGGTTTTTATGTACTGCTTTATGGGTAATACCTTTATGACAGTCAATACAAGTTTCATTATTTTGCTCGGCATCACGATGTTGGGTTTGGGCGCGCCGTTTTTGTAAAGCAGGATCCATAGCACTTTTAGTATGACAAGAACGACACTCACGCGAGTCCGTTTCTTGCATTGTTTTCCAAACACGTTGTGCCATTTGCAAGCGTTTCGCCTCAAATTTTTCTGGCGTATCCACACTGCCCATTATTGTATGGTAAATATCAGCGCTGGCTTTTATTTTAGAGATTATTTTGGGAATAAAAGGCTTAGGTACATGGCAATCAGAACACTCGGCACGAACACCAGTACGGTTCTGATAGTGGGTTGATTGTTTATACTCTGGATAGACAGTACTTGCCATCGAATGACAGGAAATACAGAAATCCAGAGTGTTGGTTTTCTCTAGAACTACATTAAAGCCTATTGCTAATCCAGCACCTAAAATTAACAAACCTAAGATTAATTTAGCCATACTTCAGAAAACTAGCGCTCTTGCACACCAGACACTGTAAACGTCAACGGGTCAGGTGAACTTAATTTCAGCTCAACTTGAAACATACTGTCCCCAATACCAAGGTAAGGAATTAACAAAGTTTCTGTAGCAAAATCATAGCTGGCAACAGTACTATTTGCAGCAAAATAGGCAGCCAGATCCTCAATATTTTGATCATTCAAAGGGCCAACAATTGCAGCCATAGTGACATCAGCCCTATCGCCTGATTTATATTTTTTAAGCTGCGTAACTAGGTAAGATTCTTTCTGTCCGGCAATATTAGGAAATTGCTCGCTACTGCTCATACCATAAGTACCATGACAAAAAGAACATTGTGTACTCAGTGCACGCCCTGTTTCTATATTACCAGCGGCTTGTGCCGTATTCATAACAGCCATACTAGCGACAGCCAATAAACCAATATATTTTTTCATTTCAATCCCCTCTATCAAATATTTTTATATGCATGATTTAATTACTGTATGGCTGCAGGTGCTGCAACTTGTTCCATTAGGTCATTATCCCATTCGCCCTCAACCACTATGTGTGCTGCAGCACCTAATTGGATAGCCTGGATTAAATTATGGTTTAAATAAACATAGGTACCAGGTTGTTTAAATTCGTATAAAGCAGCCACGGCACTACCGCCAGGAATAAACCAAGTCTCACGTCCAGTAACCGGCTTATCGCTAAAAGAGCCACCTTCCCAAACTAAGTCACCATGCCCACCAATTAAATGCGGCCGACTGTCTTCATTCGCTTGTGAATGAATAATTAACACTTTTTCTCCAACAGCCGCCGTTAATGCATTTGCGCCTGTTAAAGAACCTACGGTTCCATTAAAGACACTGTGGCTGGGTATTAATTTTCTCATCTGCGCCAAAGTATCTGGCATGGCATCTAAGACCGAACTATAGCTTTTATAATTTCCCTCTGCATCTTTAGGAAAATAAAAGCCCTGCTCACCAATATAAAAGGCCTTATCATAAGTAACAGGGTTGCCTAATTCATCTTTAAGTCCATCACGCGGCAAAACCATGATGGCACCACTTAAGCCCATCGCAACATGCAATGGAATCATCACACCGCCAGGCGCACAATGATAAATAAAAACACCTGATTTAGTTGCCTTAAACCGTAAAATCACTTGCTGCCCTGGTGCAATTTTAGTCAGCGTACCACCACCTAAAGCACCTGTTGCTGCATGAAAATCAATATTATGGGTCATTGTATTGGTAATTGGATTAACCAAAGTCAACTCAACATAATCATCTTGGTGCACTACGACTATCGGCCCAGGAATAGACCCATTAAATGTCATGACATGCGCTATTAAACCACGCTCAATTTCCATTTCCTTTTCTTGCACCGTCATCCTAATTTGGACTATTTTAGATCCTGAATCTGCGATCTGCGTGTGCTCAGGCAATAAAGGAGGTGCGACAAGCTCTTGGGTAACTCGCTTCAACCCACTAAGTGGACCAAATACTGACTCAGCCGACTGTATGGTTTGAGAAAAAAACAACACCCCAAAGAAAGCACTTATCGTAAACGTCATTTTTCTCATGTTCCCCTCCTAATAAATTACCTACCACACTCTTCAACTTTCATTAATATTATAGCGATTGTCAGCACCCAACAAATAAACTTATCCATATCAAAAATGAAGATTTATGAAGGCCATACCGCAGACCAGACTCATAATGACTGAATATACAGCATTTCCATACCCTAAATATTCAAGTGAAGCCCCAAAAAATTAGGGGAGAACCTTAGTTAACTAAGGTTTTAAAAAATCACCAACAAGCTGGCTCTATTAAAAATAGACCTCCCCCTAAGAGCTACTACTCGTAACTTGTAAAAAGTGGGGAACTTCACCTAAAGAGTATAAAGACTGGCAAGGTTTTTGCAACATTCGTTCGCACCCCCTCACTTGGGGGGGGTAGTGGTAATAATATGATAAATAAAGGGAATTAACAGTGAAGGCACAATAAAGCCCAAAAGTACAACACTGAGTTTTATTAAATTTGGATAGATATATACAAGAACTTAGGACATTACGGAGCACTGACACTCATAACAGCCATAAACTCCACATATCAAAGTGCAACCAAGCCCAAGCGACAGGCCGCCAGTGCGGCTTCTGCTCGAGAACTAATATTCAACTTCTGATAAATATTTTGAATATGTTCGGCAGTAGTGTTAACCGATATATGTAACTGCTCAGCCGTTTCCTGACGCGTAAAGCCTTGTGCTATCAAAGCCAATACCTCTGTTTCTCGCCCTGTTAAATTATGCTTGGAAACTTGTTCAGGCTTTTTAAAATAGGCCAATAATTGTCGTGCAATACTAGGTGATAAAGGCGGCCGTCCCTCAATAATGCCACTTATCTGCTTTTCTAATTCCTCACGAGAAAGGTCTTTTAATAAATAACCACTGGCTCCAGCTCGTAATGAATCAAATAAATATTGCTCATCATCATAAATGGTTGCCATAACAATATAAGTCTGCGCATCTAAAGCTGCAATTTCTGCCACCAAATCTACACCAGAACCATCAGGTAAACTAATATCAATAATGGCAAGATTATAGTGCTGGTCAGCAATCAATTTTCTTGCTTGAGTGAGTGATACAGCCTCATCAATGCTAGCATGTTCAAAAATCTTATGGGTAATGTCACGCATAAGATTTCTGGCATAACTATGGTCATCTACAATCAGGATGGAATGCATGCGTTTTTTTCTCCATACTAGGTAAGGTAATAGTCAGCATAGTGCCACTAGCTAATGCTTCCGAATCATTTAATGAGATCCATGATAATTGTGCCTTAATTTCTTGTGCGCGGGTCTGCAAATTATACAGCCCTGTATTTGCCTGCCACTCTGCATAGTCAGAACTTTGCCCATCATCGGTAATCACCATTTGCAATTCATCATTATGTGCATTAATGCCAATATTAATGGTTTTAGGGCGCGCATGCTTCAATATATTGGTAATTGCTTCCCGCAAAATACGATCAAGATTAATACGCTGTCTAGGATTCAGCCAATAATCACTTGGTACTTCATCTATATGCCACTGTAAGTCAACAAATGCTGCATCAGTTCTTTGCTTTATTTCTACGCGCCAAGCAGGTAAAGCGGTTTCTAGTGTTGAAAAGTTATCATAGCGTAAAGAATAAATACTATCGCGCACACCTTTGAGTGCCCGCCTTGCTAATTCAGCATTTTCTTCTGACTCAGCCAAATGTACCAAGGTTAATAACAATGCGCCGACATCATCATGTAAATCTCGGCGAATTCGCTCACGCTCTTGGATTGCGCCTTCCTCGCGGACACTTTTCCAATTAATACAGTTACGTGCATATACCAAAGCTGATTCAATAAAATGTACGTCTTGCATGCTAAAAAGCTTAGCACCTCTTTCCAGCCCCGATAATTCAATATATTTCTGATTATCTAAGCTAGGTAAAACAATGGATAAGCCTTGATCAGTCAGGCTAACGGTATCAATAACACTAGCATGCACCTTAACAGAGAGCGGTCTATAAATTTTTGCCAATAAATCAGGCCAACTATGTTCAAAATGCTTTATTGATGGGCTGGATATATAAGCCTCAGTCAACAATGGTAAAAAATTTTCCAGATGCGTACATTGCGGGTGAATCGTTTTAGCCCACAGCCACTGCCGTAGAGGAAAATAACACCAAGCAATCAGTAACACTGCAGCACTG
The DNA here is from genome assembly GCA_016592635.1 of Methyloprofundus sp. Lineage (NCBI taxonomy): Bacteria > Pseudomonadati > Pseudomonadota > Gammaproteobacteria > Methylococcales > Methylococcaceae > Methyloprofundus > Methyloprofundus sp. The sequence goes on along the minus strand of AP023240.1, from coordinate 314,762 downwards.
ATAGATTGTAGCGGGGTAATATTAAAAAAATACATTAACAATATATCCATGGCAATCACACAGCAACCTGAAAAGAACCAGATCCAACAATTAAACCACCATTGCTCAACATCAAAAAGTCGGTATTGAACCACCCCTAATACCAAGCCTATATATAACATTAACATAATGATTTGTGCGACCCACACAGGCAATAAGGGAGCCTCATCAAAAAGTGCCGGAATAAAATATAATGCAAGCGTGCTACCAATACACAATGTCAGGGTTAATAAAAACCAGCGAATAGATGCACGTGCAACAGGATTATTTTTATGTTGCTGCCATTGCCAGCGCCCTGCAATAAGCCCTAGTATCGAAGTGGCAAAATAAGGTAACACATAAAAGGTGTGGATAGGCACTTCATAATATTGTAGTGTCTCATTCAACCACACTGATAGCATCATTATAAAAATAATAGCAACAAAAGGTTTATTGGCAATTTTACTCGGATAATAACAAAGTATAGCCAAAGATGAACTCACAAATAAGATATTACCCAAATGATTTACAGTAGATAACAATTTAAAATGTACAGGATCAATCACTAATTCACGATTAGTATACACAGCCAAGCCACAGGCTCCAAGCATAAAGCCAAAGCCACTGACAGCAATTAATCGGGCAACAATTTGCCCGCGTCGAAAGACCCAAAGCCATAAACCAATATAAAAGCCAATACCAGCAACAACTAGCAACAACCAATATTGATAAGGTAAATGACTGATCGGGCGACTGGGGGCGACTACTATCTCAATACTTTGGCCATCGGCTAAAACGACCTCAACCAATTCTTGCGATAAAATAGTATTTAAAGCTTGCTGATGGGCTATAAACTGATTGTATTGCGGGTATGTCTTAAAGTTATCAGGCTCTTCCATCACTGATAATGCACTTAATAACGAGTGCCTATTGTCCTTACCTGTGATCGCAATCAGCTGATCACCGATTTTTAAATTAGAACTACCTATTGTGTTAACCTCAGTAACTTGCAGCCCACTCATCTCTGGGGACGCTTTAAGTCCAAGCCCTAAATAAGCTTGCTGAGTTATCAACCAAGTACTAGCTAAAATGCAGCTTAAATAAATAAATCCTGCCAAGTAAATCCATGTTGATGGTTCATACTTAGGTAATACAGACTTGGAGGAGTTATTAATATTGCTCATAAAAACAATCGCCAATGAAAAGATTCATTACTCACTAAGAAATACAACGACTAAACCTGCAAAACTTTACCGTAAGGGACGAGGATTTAATAATACTCAAATATTACGCAGGTTTTTGGCTTTCCGTCGTGTTAGGGGACACACAGGCACATATCTGTTCTACTGGCACAACTGTGAAGTCTAAAGAAACATCATTCCTATGTAGTCAGGCTCAGGTACTATTGAATTATAGACTCATAGACTCTGTTTATCATGATAATCCCATTAGGCTATGATACTCAACAAAAAAATGATCTAGAAATAGATAAATATCAAATATTACATTAGAATATAAAAATACCCTATTACATTAATAAAGCTACGGAAATAACCAAAAGGGAAAACTATGCTAGAAAAAGAAAGCACGGCCGTAATGAAAGAACGTGCGCAAACCAGACAACTTATAGAGGAATTACTGACTGAACGTAACCAAGTTTGGAATTTGTATTGTAAGGTTGCAGGAGTCGAGCCTTACCAATCCGACAAACCGCTTACTGAACAGGTACAAGAATTCTGTCAGTTATTGGTTGATTATATTTCACTCGGTCATTTTAGTATTTACCAACGTATTACTAATGCTGGCGAGCAACGTAAATCAATTCTCACATCTGCTGAACATATTTACCCACAAATTGTTCAGACAACTGAAGCTGTTTTAGGTTTTAATGAAAAATATCAAGCCGCAACAATGCCCTCAGAAAAAATAACAAATGACTTATCTGCTCTAGGCAATCAACTCGCTAATCGTATTGAGTTAGAAGATGAATTGATTAGTAAAATGCTAATATAAACTCCACCCTTACTAAGGTTAATGTATAAGCTCAGACCCTAAAGCAAGCAATGCCTTAAAGCCAAGTACCTCTTCTGAATCGACAGGGATAAATTTTTCAATATTAACGCCTTGCAGCACAGTCACACCTTTTTTATCTTTATGTGCTTGGGTTAACATATCCATAAAGTGTTGGGCTTTATCTTGATGTTTACGTTTAATAAAGATTGAATGAAAAATACTTTTCTCATTGGTTTCGCCAACCTTGGTAACAATATTTTTACTCATACTATTAAGGCCATCATAAAAATCCTTATAAACAAACCCATAAGGTTTTTCACCCAAACTAACCGCCTTAACCACTGCCATCCAATTATCTTTAGAATACACCTGTGCTGGTTGCACCTGTTGTTCTAACAGCCCTTTAACGCCTACACGAGTTACCATCATGCCATTGCAACTCAGGCATTCTTGCTCATTAATAGCATTAATCGAATCGCTCTTAACGTCATTGTTAGCAATATAAACAATCTCATCATACAAATTGACCGAATGTACCAATGGCATAAAGTCATGCTTCTCTATCAACTCTAAAGAGTCTTGCGGGTTAGCATAAACTATATCAGCATCAGACATCTTTTCATGAAACTCGACAAAATCCAGGCATTTATAATACTTGGTACTGGCATTACAATATTTAGTTAAATAAAAAGCAAACTGAAACCACTTAAGCGGATCTCCAGCGGTATCGTGTGGACACACCATTAAAGTCATACTTGCCATTGTCAGTTTCCTCAAAAGTATCAAGGCCTAAAATTCTAACGTACTTTTTCAAGCAATGTAATTGGCCTAGAGGACAATATAAATGATAGCATTATCGTGCAAGGACATTATTTACAATCACTCATTACCTTTAATCGAGTACCAGGTGCGTTTACTGCTTTGTTTGATAGTAAGATTAATTTGATTAAAATGAAATACATCGTGAGTTTTAAAAAGGGGATTGTAAAGGATGAGTGTTTAAACAATGAATTTTGAATAATATGTTCTTTCTGTGAGTAGCTTAAGTAGATAACTAGATTTATTCTAACATTTATTTTTTAAGCAATAATGGGTAGTATTAAATACTACCCAGCTGTATATTACAGCTTTACTTCTTGGAGAGTAACTTATGGCAATGGTAAAAAAGAGTATTACGCTAACAGAACAGCAAGATGCCTGGATTAAGGCACAAATTGTATCAGGTGATTTTGGCAATGACAGCGAAGTTGTGCGTAATTTGATTCGCAAAGAACAGAATCAAAATACGGATATTGAAGCTATTCGTGCAGCACTGATTGAAGCAGAAGGTCGTGATTTTAGCACCCGCACAGCCGATGAAATTAAACAGGCCGTACAACAACGCTTAAGAAATAATGGCCGACTTTAAACTAAACAAGGCGGCTGAAGAAGATTTAGAGCATATCTATGAATATGGAATTATTTCTTTTGGACTAAAACAAGCAGATGATTATTACGATGGACTAATAGATCACTTTCATAAACTGGCTGATAACCCTTATTTATGGCAAACAGTTGATTCAATTCGTGCTGGGTACCGTCGTAGTATTTATACAGGAGAATCGGTTTATTATCGCATTGATGGTGAGACTGTTGAAATTATGCGGATTTTGGGGAGTCAAGATGTTACAAAAGAAATAGAGTAACTGCCAAATTGATTATCTATAAACCTTAAGTCACTGCACCCAACGCCGTCCCTTACCTCCCCTAACACAATGCTACTTACAATGAATAACGATAAATATTTTTAAATGCCTTAATCAACAAGTTATTATCCATAACAAGTACATGCAGGCCAAAGCGCCCCCACCTAGGCTTACCTTCAGGAACGAGCTGTTCCTTCAGTACCCACTCAGCATTCTCTTTACTAAAAACAAACACCGAACCACTACCTTGGCTAAGAGAATCAAAGCCACCACCTGTCGCGGTATCACCAACAAACAAAGCGTTTGCGGTTAAGGCAATAGACTTACCAAAATTACAACTACTTTTTTGTGGGTTGATAATTGTACTTTGTTGCCATACCGTATTGTTTAATGTAAAGATATAAACCTCACCACGACGATCAGGCTCACCTTTGCGATAAATCCCCCCTGATGGATTGCCAATGGCTAGCATATCTTTATAAATGGCTATTGAGCTCGCAAATGATCCATACTGATAGCGTTTATCTTTGTTTATTAAATAATTGTGGGGAAGTAAGGTTTGAGTTTTATGCCAAAAACCTTGCTCATTTTTATAAACTGTTGCCAACTCCCTAGCACCTACTACAGCCCATGTATCCGTCATCACTATTTTATAACATTTTTCGCTAATTCTTTGCTGTTGCTGCCATTGTTGGTTTATTTTCCGATAGCTATAAATGCCATCTTCAGCATCACAAATTAAAGCATATTCACCCGCTATGGCAACCGCCCTACCGAAATAGCGTTGTTTAATCGCATCCTCTGCTACCAAGCTGCTATCAAGTTTCCAAGCCCCCGCCTTTTGCTGATAAATCTGCACATAACCTGCTTCTTTAACATGACTAGCTCGGTTCAAGGCTCTTCTTATAAAATTAGCATGTTCAGGGAAATCTTGTTTTAATTGCTGCTGCATAAAGTTATCTAAAAACTTAGCACTAGGAATACCTGCCGGTGTTAAATAGCCTTTGTTAAATAATGCTTCCCTAATTGTATTAAGGTTTATTTTTGCGGTAAAAGCCGTGGAAAAATATTTATCCAATAAAGGCCCAGCCGTTTCACGCATTGGAAAACCACTAATAGAGACTTTACTATCATTATCAATGCTAATATCAATAATATAACTACCCATGTTGTTAGACTTAATACTTTGCTCGAAAAAATTTAAATCATCTACTTTAGTCAACTCTATCTCAGGGTAAAATTCAGTTGCTATCGTTTTAGCTTGTTCAACGGGCTTTTGCAATGCAGCAACTCCCCATAACTGTTTACCAAAATACTCGCCGTCATCACCAAAACTGAAGGCATCAGGGTACTTGGGGTTATTTCTGCCATGGCGGTTATAATTCGCAAACAAAACCCACTTATATGGATTTTCTCTCAAACCATATCCTGCACGACGAGTGCCATATAAGAAATAAATATCTACATTATCTTTATGCGAAAATTTAAGTAAGCCATTTTTGTTAAAGCCTGAAAATTGATATTTGCCATTCACTTTTGGCTCAACAAACTCACTCACCGTAAAAGCATCTCTTCCATAATCATGCAGAATTTTACTAGCTGTTTTAGTATCACCAATACGATGATATAAATAGGCAATATCCATAGCCGTACCAGCGCTCAGTTGATAATAATCTGTGAAGTATTTTATATATTTTTTGGCAGTCTGCAGGTCGTGTGAGGCAACTCGTGCCTCAAAAATATAGAAAGCAAATTCCATCAACTGAGAAATATTTACTGGCTGTATTGTTCCTGCCACAACCTGAGCAACCATGGCATCTTGTTCTTGCAGGACAAAAGGAGCGACTGCATGCGCACGCACAACAAAATGCGGAAATACACTCGGGCAGCTGTTTGCCAAATCAGCAAATAACTCTAGACGTAAGTTTGCCACTTGCTTATTTTGTTCCGCTAATGTTGCCAATGCATCCATTGTTTTAGTTGCACCGCTCCCTCCTCCCCCAAGATCTCCTGATCGTTTACTTAGGTATACACAATGCTCTTTAATAAGCTGCGCATAAGCTGTCGCTATTTGTATAGAATAATCTGCTGAAGTTGAAGTGCCACTTTGTTTCGCATTTTTTAGGCGCTTTACCTGTGCTTCTGCATGCTTAACCCAATACTTTTCATACCTCAAAATGCTTTGCATATCTTTACTGAAATTAGCTTCAGCTACTCGCGAAATAGCATCAGCAGCCAAAAATATTAAATTGTCTTGCTCTTTAATAGTCTGCAATGCAAAATAATCGATGCCACCATGACCACGTTGCGCTGCTTGCGTATGATCAACCACCCAAGCATGTTGCATATTACCTGCCGCACAGCGTGCTATTTCTGGCTGGCATAAGCTATAGCCCAATAAAACTCTTGCTTTTAGGTAAGAATTATCAATATAAACACTGGCCGCAAAAGCATCCACAGCTACCTCCAAATTTATACGGCGGCGTGCTGGTAATTCAAGTTCGACTTCCTTAAAAAATTCCACTACAGGTAAACGACGACTTTCATTAATCAATATTTGACTCGCTATTTCCCCTAAAATAAAATGTAAAACCGCTTCGGCATTATGCCTGTCTCGGTAAGTACTCTGATACCAATTTCTTTGGTTATTAAATATACGGTGCCTAGAGCTTGGCTTAGAGTATTTAACTTGCGAATACGAATTAGAACCATAACATTGTGCACCTAGAGACTCGATCAGCTGAATAGCTATATCTGCTTCAATATTGGGAATGCTGACTGTATACGGGAGATTCAGCAACTGATCTGGTTTTTGATACGAACAATACAAATCATCACCTGGCATACCCCTATGTTTTTGAAGGAATTTATTCTTAATAAGCCATTGGGACACTTGTTCGGCTTGCTTGCCACCAACAAGCTCCCCTATTGCGGCTACATTAATCCCCGATGCAAAAACTTGTTTACGTAATGCCAGCATAGCAAAAGCTTGTTCAACACTTGCTTGCTCCTGATTGTTATCACTGGCAACCGCAACCGTACCCACATTATCTTGCGATAAAAAGCGTGTCAGTGCCAGATCTATTAAGCGATAGCCTTCCTGCCAATTTTCTGCTTGCAACACCAGCAAATCACGCTTCGCTCCCGACGACTTGATACGATCAAAATATAAATAAATAGATAATGGCTTTTTTGCATTGTGCTCATTAAACCGATATTTGGCATAAATAAGATAATCAGCACTCTGCCGCCGTTCCATTTGCTGCACACTCGCATATTGCAGACTACGCAAATACTCTTCAAAAACTAGTGGCAACATTTGCGTACGTGCTAGCACGACATAGTTGTCATTATGCACGAACTGCTCAATAAAGTGATCACTTAGCTCACTGCCTACAGTTAACATCGGATCTGTCTCCCCTACATCCACAAAGTGACTAAACGCAATTTTCTTAACTTGACTAGCTGATTTAGTTGGTGCAGTTTGCAGCCACTGTAGTATAAGTTCATGCGCTTGTTGCAGTGATCCTTGTAAGGAATCTAACGTATATAAAAACTGTGCTGTGCCTAATATTTGTCCAGTGCTATTTTTCACTAATTTAAGGCGATAAAACTCGCCTTTATCTGTAGAAAATAATGAACCAACTAAGGTGAAATCAGCAATAGGCAATTTTTTAAGCGCAGTTTGATTAGCCTCCAGATCATCATTACCTAATTTCAGCGATTTTTCGACAAATAAAGAAGAGATTAAGGAACGATCCAATAGCTCAAACTGAGTGCTGTTAGCGAGTTCGGTCATTAATAATGCAGTGACCAACTCTGACATGACCTCTGCATTACTATGGTTTTGTCGGTATTGGGAGGTATTTAGTGGATGTAATACAATTCGTGGCTTACTTGCTGATTCCAACACTGCTGGAGCAGCAAAAACGAAGCTAGAAAATAATACATAGGCGGCTATACCTACTAAACTCAAAAGACGCAGAATAAAGCAACGTTCCTTTATAAACCAGTGCATATGACTTCCTAAAAATATTTTGTAGGAGGAGCCTTTGGCCGCGACCTATTCAATTCGCAGTCAAAGCCCCCTCCTACATTCTGATTAATGCTGCAAACGTGCTTGTGCAACTTTTGGCAAAATACGCTCGGCAATCTTGGCTGCAGCTTTTTCTAAAGCCTTTTTCGCGGCAATTATTTCACTTAAATCAACTTCTAATTCAGTTTGGCGATCAACTGCTATGACTTTACCACTAGCAATATCAATAGCCTTCACTTCTAACCTAGCTTTAACGCCAACAAGCTCTCCTTTGCGGGTTGCAAATTCGGTAAAGCCTTCGCCAGTAATGAGTACCTGCGCCTTTTGTGAGCGACTGACATTATCGGCAATAACCTCAAAACCGGACTCAATACTATAAAGTATCATTTCAGTTTGTGCTGCAGGGTCAGAGGCAGCGCGATTAATATGGTGCTCAGTAATTTCAATCCTCAAGCTAGGCTTTGTAAACGATTTAAGCATTTGTTTTAACTTGGCAATACGATCTGCCTTACTGGTAGGTGCAGCCACTAATAATTGACCATTATGAATAATAGAGTCTGCAATTTTAGTCGCCAGCTGTTCACTTAAATCAATAATACTGTCGCTATTTTTGCCCTTGACCGAAGCTCCAAAAACACGACTGGTTTCAGCACCAATAATTTTAGCCACTATCATCAACTGATCTTCAATTTCAAAAATAGTGCCAGTGACAATAATTTTGTAAATATTCATACCCCTTAATAATTATTTAAAAAAAGTTGCCAAACCTACTAATAAAGTTGTACAAATCGAAGAACAAACAGTAACATTCATACCATGCAACTCACCTGCCATGACTTAAGCCAGCTTAATGAAGAAGAGCTTCTAAATTTATCCGAAGAGGAATTGCGTCGCTTGTCGATAAAGTTGCTCAATGATTTAAAAGAAGCTCGCGAACGTTTAAGCCAAAGCTCACGAAATAGCTCTCGTCCACCCAGTAGCGATGCTCCTTGGGATAAATATGCCAACGATCAAAAAAGTAACGAAGAGCTGGTCGAACCTGAAGAAGAAACAGAAAGCCCTGGTAAAAAGCTTGAGGATAAAGTAAAAAGTCCCTCGCCAGAGCCTCAAAAGCAGGACTCGGAAAACCCCTTACGAAAGCCCAGGAAGCAGCCGGGAGCGCAAGGTTTCGGGCGCCAACAAAAAATTGTAATTACGGACTATCAACACCACTATCCTCAGTTTTGTGCCTGTTGCAGTCAGCCATTAAAGACAGATTCGGCAATAGCCTATACCGCCTTTGAAACCCTTGATATTGAATGGGCAGATACTCTGCATCCTGGTATATACCTGACAAATACCAAGCATGTCCTATATGAAACAACGTGCTCCTGTCATCACATCACGCGCAAAGAAGTTCATCGATCAAGCCATGAGTCACTGCCTGAGATCAGTTGCAGTGAATGGCGACTTGTTGGCCCTGGTCTCGCATCCTTGATTGTCTGCCTTAGCTATCGCATGCGCTTATCACGTGAGCGGGTACAGGAATTTTTGCACGATTGGCTAGGGATACGACTCAGTATCGGGACGATTAATAATACGCTTCATGAAAGTGGTGCTGCCGCGATGCCGATTGAAGAGGAGCTCGTACAAGAAATCGTCAATAGCGAATTGCTGCATGTAGATGAAACGTCTTGGATGGAGCTCACGACATTTCTATGGTTATGGGTCTTTACCACCGACAGCGTAACTGCCTATTGGATTGCCTCTCGCAGTGCCGAACTCATTGAGAATATATTGGGTGAAGACTATGTCGGCTGGCTAATGAGTGATGGTTATCAGGTCTACCGACGATACCCGAACCGTATGCGCTGTTGGGCGCATTTGCTACGAAAAGCAGAGGGGCTGAAAGAAAGCCTTGATAAAGAAGCGCAACTCTTTGGTAGGCAAACGCTTGATTTATTAGGTATGTTAATCACTTCAGTACGAGATGCAAGAAATCAGCACCCGGACGAACCACTATCAAAGACCTACCAATTACAGCTACTGGTCTATCAGCAACTATGCGTACAAATGCAATCGCATACTCACAAAAAATCGGCTGCACTGGCCACGGAAATGCTCAATGATTGGGAGGCTATTTTTCGCGTATTGGATTACCCTCAATACCCATTAACGAATAATGAAGCTGAACGGGCTTTGCGGCATTGGGTCATCTTGCGGGGCATTTGCTATGGTACGCGGACAGAAGAAGGCTCTCGCGTATTTGCCATTTTAATCAGTGTCATTGAAACGTGTCGAAAAAGAAACCAATCGCCCTGGGTTTATTTGGCAGCTGTCATAGCTAGTCAACGGACAGGTAGTGCGGTTCCAGCATTGCCTAGTATTAAGGTCTCTGAATAATTACGCCACAACTCCTCCGAGCTAGAGCTTATCTCAGATTTTATGTTCAGAATATGGATATTTTTTATCCACTTACTAACAAATATCACCCAATTTCGTACTCAAGAAGATTTTGTGAATGCGATTGATGATCATAAGTTAGCATAAGACAGTCACAGCCTCTTTCAATATCATTCCACTAGAGGCCATATAATGCAAGGCAACTTAATATCCATAACTTTATTCAATAAAAGTATCAATCACTAAATCTGCCTCAATCAGAGGAATAATCCTTACTAGAACCAACTGCATTACCCCTTTTTCTGCCTTAACAATTAGCTTAGCTTTACGATCTTTCCATGACAAAGTTTGGATTAAATTAGCGGCTACTACGGATGGTTTGTCTAAGTTATTAATTTCGACTTCAGTGATACTACCTCGAATACTGGTACTGATAGGGCAACAAATCAATAACCCTGTTTGTTGGTTATAGCTATGCGAAGATAAAACCAATGCTGGACGATATTTACCAATTTCTTTACCTTTAGTGGGGTCAAAGTCTAACCAAATAACATCATTCCGTTGTGGTATATATTCTGACATTATTCACCAAACTCTATATCAACAATCAGTGCAAGCTCATCAGCATGAGCTAAATCTGGGGTCATTCCTTCTAATAATGCTTGCTCACTAAAAGGCAGTTTAAGTCTCTTAGGCTTAGGTACACTAATTTCCTCAATAATAATCTTCCGACCTTTAACTTCTATTGAAATAGGAGTGCCTGCATTAAGGTGTGCCGCAGCAAGAATACTCCCCGGCAACCTAACCGCCGCACTATTTCCCCATTTTTTTACTTCTGTTTTCATAATAACACCTAACAACGTATATCCAGAAGTAGATACAATATATTGAATAATAACGACTGTCAATATCGGTATTGAGGCTACCAACTTAAGCTAAGACAATTTAACTACTTTACTATCAGCAGGCTAAAAACCTGCCTTAATTACAAAACACCCTATGAAGTATTTGAAGAACTGACTGGGGTCGATATGAAAAATTTACTGGGTTATGCACTTATGAGTTGAATTCAGGATATTCTGCATGCCCCTTTCTGTAGATAAATCTATCACCTATGCGATAGGAATAATCGCTTCCACTTTCACACCTTCACCGAGCCGTGAATACACAGAAAACACGCCATCCAGTGATTTTATTCTTTCCTGCATGCCTAATAAGCCAAAACCAGATTTTACTTTATCAATGTTGCACCCTAAACCATTATCAATGACCTTAAGAAAAATGTTGTTGCGCTCATCAATACCTAGCTCTATCTGCACTTCAGTTGCTTGCGCATGACGATTAATATTGGTTAAACACTCCTGAATCACTCGAAATAGCTGAATAATAACCTTGTGATTCAGCCTATCAATATCATCCTCGCAAAAGAGTTTAATCGACAAACTAGAATTTCTGTCTTGCCAGTGGTTTACCATATCTTCCAAAGTCGCTTTTAAGCCCAGTTCCGTTAGGATTAAAGGATGCAAATTCCGCATCATCAAACGTACAACGGAAATCAGGTGGTCGCAAATTTCAGTGATTGAGGTCATAATTTTAGGCGTATCAGACTTGCTGTGTGCGGCTGTCGCAGCTAATACTTTGATTGCGGTCAAAGATTGTCCAAGCTCATCATGCAATTCCTGAGATAAATGCTGGCGCTCTTCTTCCTGTATTTGTAGAGAATGCTGCGTTAATGATTGATTTTGTTGGCGAGTCTGCTCCAAAACATCGGCCATATGATTAATAGCTCTAGCAATTTGATCATATTCCTGGATAGAAAAGGAGGGTAATTTATTTTTGTAATCGCCGGTTTCAATCGACTTCAATTCTTTAACAATGGCATTAATAGCTCGCAAAGATTTATTAAACACCAAATGTACTGCCAAAAAGGTCAATAGGACCAATAAACAAATGGTCAGGAAAAAAGCAATGGTTTCTCCCCAAACTTCGGTTATCTCATCCAAAGGGTTTGCTTGAATAATGAGAGTGAGAGTATCATCACCCGCTGTCTGAATTTTATGCTCGACTTTAGCGTGATTTACACTTACCAATCCAGAAAACCAACGCGGTGGCGCGTCTTCCCGAGCATCAAGAGCCGTATTTTCGGAGATATGAATTAATTGCCCCGAAGGGTCGATTAACTGGATACTCAAATGGCGAGTTTGTTTGAGAGCATTGAGCCCATAAGCCCATTCCGACTCATTGATATTTAGGTTTGGCCTTGCTGAAAAACCAAGCTTAACCAGTTGTAATGCCATATTAATCGATGACTCAACTTCCTCGTTAACCGCATTACGGGCCTGCCAAATAGCAACAGTTCCACCAATAATGATAATGCAGAGCGAAAATAGCAATACTCGGATAGTAATTTGAAAGCGTAAACTCATAAGGTAACGTTTATTTCTCTAGTAAAGTGGGCAATACAGCGGACGCTTATCTTAACACACGTATTGAGCCCAAATGCCCAGCCTCAACCGTCACACTAAGCCGAGTGATTTTGCTAATGCGAATTGCATTCTCGGGTTGCGACGGATTAATATTAAATTCGTCCCCCTCCCGCACCATAAAAGTCCCCATCCCTTGCACCTCAAGTAAGGCTATAAATTCACCTGCACTCTTATTCAATAAGCCGCGTAACGTTATGCGCGGAATACTTGTATTCTCCGGAGAGGGTATAAAGCCATAAGCACCGCGCATTTTTCCACCCTGCATCCTGGCACGTTCGTACATTAATGTACTAGGCGTAAAAGGATCATGCAGCCACGCTTGCTCAGGCACAACTTGGGGGATGTCGGGCACAGCCGTTCCGACTCCTTCAGCACGACAATTCACCAGCCCTGCCGATAAAAAAGTGCATAATATGCCTGTCAACATTATGTTATATTTAAACATAAGCCCCTCTTGATCATTGTACAAAATATGCTGTTATCCCTGCCCGACGAGTGAAAATAAAGCCTGAAAAAAAGCGTAATAAACAAATCCAACCATGCCGCCAATCACCAATATCATCATCGGCTCAATCATTGCAGATAAGCGTTTTACCGCAATAGATAATAAACTTTCGTAATAAGTGCCCAACTCCTGCAACACTTCATCAAGCTTGCCCGTACCTTCTCCAATTGCAATCATCTGTACTACCAAGACAGGGATTTGCGGGTGATTGATACTACGAGAGATATCTTGTCCTTGTAAAATTTTCTCGGCAGCAACTTGCAACTGATCAGAATAGACGCGGTTAGCAAGCAATTGACTGGTCACCTTCATAGCGTCAAATACCGTTACCCCACTACGTATAAGTATCGACAAAGCCCATGATAACTGAGCCATAGAAGCCTTAACTTGTAAAGGCCCCATCATAGGCAAACGCAACAAAACCATATCTATCGCCAAACGGCCGCTGCGTGTTTGATAAAAAAGCAACAGGGCAATGACGATTGCAATCAATAGCGCAATAATAAATAAGCCATCCGCACGTATCACATCGGAAAGGTCAATCAGCATCTGAGTCGATGGTGGTAAAGCTTTGCCTTTACCTAATAAGAACTTAGCAAATTGGGGAATAATCTTAACCACCATAAAAACCCCTACCCCAATGGCCGCAAACACGACGAAGCATGGATAAATCATCGCATTAATCATTTGCGCGCGCAAAGCGGCCCTTTTCTCAAAATGAATAGCCAATCGCTCCATGATGCTACCAAGATCACCTGTGGTTTCGCCTGCTACTATAAGGTTAACCACTATGTCAGGAAACACGTCTTTATGTTTTTGCATGGCAACCGACATAGCATGTCCAGACTCAATATCCTTTTGCATCAAACGTAGCGTCAAGTTCAGGCGGCTACTGGTCATTTGGGCTTGTGCCAAGCTCAGTGCCTGGCTAACCGAGAGCCCCGCAGCCAGCATAAAAGCCATTTGCCGAAAGAAAAAAATCATACTCGCAGCACTGACTGAACGCTGGGAAGCCAGCCAATCAGAAAAGTTAGCCTGCCCCAAGAAACCTTGTTGCCCGCGCGCTTCCTTTAACTCCATAACGCGGAAACCTCGTTGCCGCAAGCTCTGCATGGCAGCACTTAAATCATCAGCCTGCACTTCACCTGCAACTTCCGTCCCCATATTATTGAGTGCCACATAGGAAAAATAAGCCACCTCAACCCTCGCGTAGTACTGGATGCGTTTTATAAGTTGCTACATTACGCAGCTCATCCAATGTCGTCAGCCCTTGCAATACTTTACGTATGCCATCTTCCCACATATATTGCAGACGCTTGCCAGCATTCTCTTCCAACATTTCTTCATCCGCTCCCCGAGTCACCATACGAGCCAACTGATCATCAAACCACAAAGTCTCGAACAAGCCTAGCCTACCTTTATACCCGGAACCTTGGCATAATGAACAACCCACTGGCTGAAAAATACTGACGGCCTCAACGACACCTAACTCCTCAAATTCACTTGCGTGTGCAAGTCTTGGCGTACGGCAATGGACACATAATTGCCGTACCAAACGTTGCGCAATAACCGCGGTAACTGTAGAGCCAATCAAAAAAGGCTCACAACCAATGTCAATTAAACGCGTCACTGCACTCACCGCGTTATTGGTATGCAATGTAGAAAAAACCATATGCCCGGTCATCGCCGCCTTCACCGCAACATCGGCTGTCTCGGCATCGCGTATCTCACCCACCATCAATACATCAGGATCATGACGTAGAAATGAACGCAAAGCAGCTGCAAAACTCACTTTCGAACCAGTCTGTAACTGGGAAACTCCGGCAATCACATACTCAATCGGGTTTTCTACGGTCATAATATTAATATCCGGCTGATTAATTTCCTGTAACGCCGCACATAAAGTTGTCGACTTGCCACTACCGGTAGGACCCGTCAATAAAATTAAGCCATAAGGTTTGGCAATTGCCTGCCTAAAACGCACCAAATCTGCACTTGCCATACCTAAATCTATCAGGCTCAAGGCATTAGACTCCTCAGCCAACAAGCGCATTGTAACCCGTTCACCTAAGCGTATCGGGGCAGTTGCCACGCGGATATTAAAGCTTTTATCAATGGGAGCTGCCAAGTAATAAGAAAAACCACCATCCTGAGGTTGACGTTGCTCGGAAATATCCAGATCAGACAGCACTTTAATCCGCGAAATGATCCCCAAGCCTGCGTCCAGATCAACAGCAACAGGGTAATCATGCAACTTACCATCAATACGTAGACGCACGCGCAACCCTGTTTTTTCTATCACTAAATGAATATCGGAAGCACGGTTTAAATACGCCTCACTAATAATAACATCTAATAAATTAACTAAATCCGTTGCCTCTGCTACCGAACTACCTGCTGTCACAGCAGTCGCTTGGTTCTCTAGAACTCGGGCTATTTTTATGCTTAATGCAGAGGCATCAACAACTGCTAAAGGTAACGGCTGCCCTAAAAGACGCTGGATAGTATCAATTGACGCTCGCTCAAATGGATTGGCAACCGCCAAGTACACTTGTTCCCCAGACACCACTGGCAACACCGCTATACGACGAATTAAGCTTGGCGGAATTTTTTTAAAATAACTATCCGCGATCTTGCAACTGATAATATCAATATAAGCAAGCCCACTTTGCTCGGCGACTGCACGATACAAAACAGACAATGGAAAACGGTAATGTGCTTGTACCACCCGTAATAAAGGTAGCTGTTTTTTGCGAGCCGCCAAACGCAAAGCGTCTAATTGCCGTGCCTCAATCAAACCACTGCGTATCCCAGCCTCTAATAATTTCTCATCACTTATTGCCATAAACTACCTATAGTGCCAAAATCAATTCAGACACCAATTTTTGTGCATAGCCCGCAGGTATCTCGTTCGGTCCTTTGGAAATATTAATTTTCAACACGGTGACTTGATAAGATAACTCACTTAAACCATAAATAAATTGGCGAATTTCTGCATAAGAACCTTCCAGCTCAAGACGTTGCATGGGACGTGCAAATAATGTGCCTGGCGACATACGTGCAACCCAGCTCGCGGTTGCAGGCAAAACCAAATCGTCAACAAACTCAGTTTTTGCTTGAGCCTTTTTTTTCTTGGTTTTTTTAGCAGCTGGATTGGACTGCATATTGGCTGGTTTTGTTAACCATTTCTTGTTACTACGAATATAAACACCACTATTGTGTGCCAATTGCGAAATATGTAGTTTCAATGTCTGCGAATCAAGCGGTGCCAAGCGGTGCATGATCTCCCGAGCCATCTCATTGGTCAAGTCAATCTCCTGCCTTAGCTCCTCCAACTCCTTGTTTAACTTATCTATATCTTCAGTAGGTTGATCGGGAATACGCGCTCTAAATAAACGCCTTTGCGTTGCGCTGGCATTTTTTTGCAAACTGTCAATTTTCTGATTAGCAGGAAAAAAACGTAAAAAACCATAGGCTCCAACCACCAATACCACAATAACTAAAGCGGATAACACTTGCTCACGTTGACTTAACTTCATTAAAGTATTGCTTGCCCCTGTTCAGTGGCTTGTAGTTTAATCAGGCGCATCTTAACGCTAAACCCATCCAAATTAAGCGGCCCCTTTGCACTCAAAACAGGAGTATCATTCACTTTCAGCTGATAAGGAGCCACAGCACGTTGCATATTCTGAATAAAAGTTTGCGCTGTTGCTTCAGTTAATGCCCAGGCATCAATCATAAAACTCTCTATTTCTTGACTTTTATTCAGCTCAGAAAACACGCTCAAAGGCGATCTGGCAGGAAGTTGCTTTTTACCACCCTCGTCCAAACTGATAATAATCACTTCATTACTAACCGTACTTTGTAAAGTACCCAATATATTTTGAATGAGTGCTACGCGTTCAGGAATCGCAACATTATAAAAATTCAACATTGCCTTTAGGCGCGCCTGTTCGGCATGCTGCTTTTCCAAGTCTTGTGTACGCAATTTAATTGCTTTTATTTCTGCCTGGATACGCTTGCTTGCCGTATCCAAACTACTCCATTTACCTTTCAAGTCATGCAGCTCTGCCTCCGCCTGCGCATGACGCAAATACAAGGACAACTCAGTCCCTACCAATGCAAGCAAAAGGCAAGCTGCCAACATGGTTGCACGTACTTCCAAGCGTTGCATAGGCGGCGGCGGCGGTCCGCCTTCACGTACACCAAGACAAAAATGCTTACCAGCCGAATTTAATACACAATTCGCAACGCCCAACATACCCAGACTGACAAGCTCGGTGACAGCCGCATGTGTCAACAGGTGTACTTCAATCCCTAGTGCCTGCTGCAACTCGCTTATTAAAGTAGCCGCATTCTCTTGCTCACAAGCCACCCAGACAGGTTCACGGGTATTTGCCTGCAGGGCATGATAAGCTTCCAAACAGAGTGCCAGTGCAGGTTTAGCAACATTAAAATCAGCTTGCTGCTGCGTTATCTGCCCCGTTTCGGTACGTACCGTCAGTGCCAAGCCCATGCGTGATTCCAGCACTATATTTGCGGCATTCATTTCCGGCAGTAACGACGTACTGCATCCCGCATAGGGGTACATGGCCGTCAAGTTTAAACCTTGTTTGGTAAACGCAGCGACCCAACGCTGAAACAATGATTGACTGATACAACTCACCAGCCAATTAAAGGTGCCTGGCACATCGTCAACCGCACCTTGATGAATCCAATTGCACTCAATAAGATCATCCTCGGCTTTTAACCACTCTTGCCCCGTTAAACAGGCCGCTAACTGACTAGCCTTGATATAGCCTAATTCCACAGCCAAATCACCAAAGCGGCGAAAAGAATATTTATCTTGCAACTCCAAACCACCCGCTGGATTCGGTCTACCTTGCTGCAAATCCATCACTGCTTGTGCTTGCTCTGCCGTCAAGTAGCCCCGTCCTACCAACAAGTGCCCAACCGACCAACGGGTCATATGTTGCATTAACAATACATCCACTTCACCCTGCACCAATGCCATCATTTGTTGCAAAGGCCTAGGCTTTTGGGGGTTAACGGGCAATTCCACCAGTGTAGATAAAACAGCAGGAGACAAAAGCACTGCGGAGCCGCCGCCTTGCCAACCACTATTTTGCAGTGCAGTTAACAAATCAGGCAATGCCTGTGCCATATCCACCTGTGATATGGTCGCCTGATGCAACACTTTAAGCTGCTTATCAACCAAGGCTATCACTGCACCACGTAATGAAAATCCGTCGGTTTCACAGACTAATATTTCCGATGCTTTCCCGAAAAGCGGCAAATATTGCTTTAAGTTCACGGTGTGATCCACTCCACCGTGAAAGATTGGCGCGGAGCAATAGTCAAGGCACGAATGTTAGCACTGGAAGTCTCCCCATTTCCAGACACACAATCTCCGTCGTAAACCTCATAATCATCAGCGTCACTAAATTCTTCATAGCAGACAAGTGCATAAGCACGAGTACCAATAGCGACACCATTTGAGCCATCAAAATTAAATGTTTCCTGGCGTTGACCACCTGCTGGAATTGCATCTTGGGCTAATGTTACACTATCTCCGTCAACATATTCAGTCTCTGAATTGTATATTCTTAAAATAAGCTTAACCTCAGAATCAGGTTTAGAGTTAGCATTTTGATTAATAAAATTCACCGTAATACTGCTAATTTGCCAGTCGTCCTTAACAACTAATTGACTCGCACTAATATCACCTGTCGCATCAGTGCTGTTAAAGCCATTACTATTCAAATCAACTCTGGTTTCATCGCCTCCAAGTGCGTCGGCTATAATGGCATAAGACCAACCGAAATTAGGCATACTGGAACCAAGTGCATCCGAATTGCCATAACCATCACGGAAACGCAATACACCATCACCCTCTGGCAATACCGAAATATAGGAGCCACGCCAACCATAACCAACACCCACAGTTGCATCAATAGCCCATGCACTTATCGTGATACTGTCATCACAAGGCGATTCATAAGTCTTTGGATCGGTTGCAGGGGTTATCTCGTCTCCCAATTCAAGCAACTCGGCTATACATAAAGGCAAACGTCCCATATCCGCCACAAAGCCACTGATTTCAGGACCACCATTGATAGTGCGTGTCGGGTCGCCGACAATAGCTTTACGAATAACATTCATACGTCGTTTAGTTTCATCATATTTAGCTTGGTCTTCCACACCCTCGGTTAACATTAAAGTCGCAGAGGCCATTAAGCCAACGAGGAATAATACCAAGACCATTTCCAACAGAGTGAAGCCTGTTTGCTTCCGAGCCTGCGCGAACTTATGTAGGCTTATGCCCCTATTGCGTATGCAATTCTGTACATTCATCAATTTATTTCATTAACGTAAAAGACAGACAACCACATCATCATCCTTGGCTAAGCACGGGTTATAGTCATCCTCGCCGTCATCCTCGCCGTCATCCTCGCTGTCATACTCGCCATTTGCTCCCATACTAACCAGTCGCGGTTCATCATCTTCATCTTCAACACCTAAACCCAACATTAAATACGGATTATTATAAGGATCAACTACCCCTTGTAGCCCTGTAACAGCTTCATAATTAACAACAGTAAATTGATTGCGCAAATAAGGCCCATGCCATCCCCGCTTGGTATCATCATTCCAATCTACGCCTATAGGGTCATCAAATAACATCCAGAAATTGGCTGGCGATTGACACCATGCTATTTGTGTCGCATCACCAGTGCAATCATAAATGCCCTGCCCTGGAAAATCATGGCTGCCACTATCACGCCGAAACTGTAACAAAGCCTTACGAATTTCTGCCATTTCAAAGCGGGTCATCTCTTCTCTGCCTTGCTCTTGTACACCTTCGTAGCCTAGCAGTACCGTACCTGAAATGATGCCCAACAAAGCAATAACCACTACCATCTCTAGTAGCGTAAACCCTGTTTCTTGCCTAGAAAGCCGAGCTTTATTTAGGTTGGTTGAATCATGCATAAAAAGTCTTTTCTGAAAGCACAAGGGAGAAACCAAAGGTAAATTACTTGGGCGAAATAAACCTAACATTTGCTAGGGTGATTAGCTTGGAGCTGCTTTTTACTAACTACTCCACAGGTATATAAAGATAAAACACTGCAGCAAACAAACATCATTAACTAGCTTGATTGTTTATAAAATATTCGGGTAAATAAGCTTTATAGAACTCATTTACCGCAATATTTAATTGTTGACTAAAATAAATAAAGCAGTTGTAGGATGGGCAAAGGAGCTTTACCCCGTGCCCATCACTAATACCGTAAAAGATGGGCACGCAAAAACCCTTTGCCCATCCTACACATTTCTTTTCTCATGATAACTGCGAGAGATAAATCTGTTCGCCTAAAAGGCGAAAGTTTTAACCCTATGAATGGAAAATAAAGAAATGGGCTAGGGTTCGTCACCCTAGCCCACAACCTTGTTATCACTTGCTAAAATCTAGCAATGACTTAACCAGCATTTGCACCAGCAAGTGCTTCGTCGACCGTACGGCCTTCAGCATCAACCACACTCACTAAACGGGCTCTATTGAATACTTCATCTGCCTGAATAATGCCATCGTCATCAGTATCTGTTGCCACTTGAAACAAGGCAACGTAACGCGCATAGTTTGCAGCAGGGTTAACATTTGCCGAGCCTGCAGTAGGTGCCTGCGAAATTGCAACACGACTATCTATGGTTGACCCTGGTACATCTTTACCAAAACCGACAGCCAATACCAACTGACAGATCTCAGAATCCATTGCGTCGTTAATTAAGTTTAGCTCCTTATTATTAGTTACTGTCGTCCCCGAAAAAGTGTCTGCAATCGTCACACCATCAGCGGTACAAGTACCAGCATCTTTGCTGGAAGGCACAATAGATAATGCCAAAGCCGCAGCAGGAGAAGCCTCATCAAATAAAGCGCCAAGAGGGTTCAACTCAATTTCAGCTCCAGGGTTAGTCGTAAAGGGAGAGCTTTCATTCAATGCCAAGTTAGGCACTACATTAGCAGTAAAAGTCGCGTTGCTATCAATTGCCTGTAGCTCTGCAATCCCTACTGCACCCATTGCAGTTGCCACTGCTTCATAAACAGTACCTGCAGGTGTGGTAGTATGAATCGCTAGTGGAATAGCCCACTGGCCGAAAAAAGCCTGTGTTTGCGGTGCAAGTAATGCCATCATGCCCCCTGTAGCAGGAGAAGTACCATCCACATTCGCCAAGTTATCCCATTGTTCTGGGTACTCATCTTCCACCGCACGGTAGTTACGAATAGCGGTTTCTGCCGCTAAAATATTACCAGCAGTGGCGGTATCCTGTGCGTTTTCACCAATGCCTTCATAAGCCACCAAGGCACCTGTTGCCAGTGTTGCCAATAGCGTGATCACAACCAACAATTCCAGCAAAGTAAAACCACTTTGCTTAGCTTGTAATTTTTGGGCTTTGTTGCGTAGTTTTGCATCTTTAATTAAAGATACATCCGCTGCACGAAAGCGCTTAATGGTATGGGTCATTTGTTCAATGTTCATTTTATTCTCTTGATCAGGTTAATGCCGCAACCGCCACACGCAGTTTCTTGGTCATTAGATACTTAATAATTTTGATGCGAACCCGCTTCGCACTCAATGTTCTATCGCCTCTATTGCATAGGTACATCAACAACAAAACGGTATTGCTTTCCACAGTGGATAATGACTTCCTTTTGCTTACGCTTGAGGATTTTTATTTCCACATGAATATCACCAAAACCGTCATGCTCAAGTACTTCTTCAAGTAATTCCAGCAATTTGCGTTTAAGTGGTTCGATATGTTTATTCCTATCGTGTATTTGATTTGTTAACTGTGTTTGCATCTTTCAATTTATCTCTTAAATTAACACTAGCTACCTTGGTTGGATAGCTGCACTGCTAGTTTGTAACCACTTCCCGTGGCTTGCTGCAACCAATAATCTGCCTGCTGTCGTTGTTCAAGATTGGGGCTGTTTACATAAACCCTGTACAACATATATTGCCCATGAGCATGACCTTGTTTCGCTGCCTTTGCATACCACTTAGTCGCCAAAGCTATATTTTTTTCGCCACCTAAACCGAGGTAATAAAGCTCTCCCAGTATCGTTTGCCCGTTAGCATCTCCCCAATTTGCGGAGCGATGACACCAGTCAAAAGCTTGCGCAAAATTAATGCGCCGCAACTTATCGCCATAACGATAGGCATAACAATTTTCAGCTGCAACATCAGCACGTGAGTCAAGCCCAAAATGGGCGCAACCCGCACAACTTAATAGCAAGCCGACAAGCAACAAGTTCTGCTTTAACAAACGCTGTAAACTCATAAGTCAGACTGCCGCAAATTAAGAGGAGCACAGTATTCGCCACATACTGGTGTCGAGAATTCCCCTTGTTTTGGAAGTTCCTTTGCTTCGAGTGCTTCGCCTGGCGCATAATGATGGTATGTTTCGGTTGGGTCTACCCCTTTTATCGCCTCTCCCTGACTGAGTATATAAGGGGTGATTAATAGCACCATTTCAGATTTACTCTGTTCATCTTGGGTGGAGCGAAAAATATTACCTATCAATGGTATATCGGCAAAAAAAGGTACTTTTCTGCGACTTCTGGAAAAGCTATCCCGTATTAGGCCGCCTACCGCGACAGTAAAACCATGCTTTGCAAATATTTCACCTTGCATCCGTGCGGTACTAATAGTATCAATAGGCAACTCCACCACTCCTCCACTGCCATCAGTGACAGGGATAAATGCAGCAGCTTCATTAAGGGTTGCATTTTCCTGTTTCAAGATAATATGCACACTGCCATCATCATTAATATGCGGGGTTACCTCTAAAGTGGTACCAATATCTTCTAGTTCTGTTTCAGGCGTAGTCACTGTGCGGGAGTTATTATTGGTATCAATGGTGTCGATTGAATAGCCCCTGACCATAATGCGCTCTTCGCCGACAAAAAGGGTTGCAGGTCGATGATTTGAGGCAACCAGCATCGGCTTAGAAATAACATTAACGCGATTATTTTGCTCTAAAAACTCGATGTTAGCCTTGATGTTATTACTAATATATTCATACACCAAACTACCACCACCCGACAAGGCAGCTGAACCGCCTAAAATGATAGGATTGGTACTCTTACCCGTTAATTTGGTATTCATTAATTCAATATTAAACAGCGCATCAAAATCCTCGCCCACTTTAATATCAATAATTTTCATTTCTAGCAAAACTTGCGTCTGCGTCCTATCCAACTGTTCAACCAAGCTGGCAATGGATTTTAATATTGCCATATCACTGGTTTTAACAATTAATAAGTTATGTTCGATATTAATCGTGACATAAATTAAGGTGTTTTTGCCAGAAACGGATGCCACTTGGCCCACTTCTAGCTGTTTGCCACCACTGGCGAGTGCTTCAAGCTGCTCTACAGTTAAATCGTCAAGCAGCTGCATCTGTTCGGAGTTAATGCCAGAAGCATTCCCTCTGTTATTGCGCCCATTGTTCCTGCCGTTATTATTTCTGCCGCCATTATTACGCCCCCCAAACCGGTTGCCACTCCCCCCTGCTCGACCTCCACCACGGTTACTACGCTGATTACCAGTATTACCACTACTAATACCGCTGCCATAGGACACTTCTACGCGCGAACCATATAAATCTTCAATGGCAGAGGCAATTGCTAAAACATTGGGATTGCGCAAAGGAAAAACACGTATGGTGTCATCTTGCCCTACTACCAAATCTTTACTGTATTGTTCTTTGGTCATCAAGCGAAAAGTACCTGCTCCCTCCCTATCATATCGATACCATAGACCACTAATACGACAAATCGCTTTGATGGCTTCTTCCAAGGTTACTTTTCTTAAAAACAGCGTGACTTCCTTTTCAGCTGCCTCTGGGGTAGCAATAATATTTTTTTGCGCATCCTCAGCCAACACTCGAATAATATCCATTACCTGTGTTTTTTTAAATTCCAGCTCTTCTATTTCAAAAGCTTCGCTGCTAAGTGAGAGTACCATTAGCAATACGCCAATCATTATTCTTGGTTTATTTTTTAATCTACTCATTTATTCATATGCAAAGTCACTGATTCGCCTCCCACGCCTATCTCAGAACCAGCCAAAGCAACGTCATAAACCTAATAATTTTAGCTATTCAGTCCCAAATAAATAAAACGCGGTAGCCGTCTTAAAAGCATACCGCGTATAATTTACTTAAAACTTAAAACTTGGAGTATGATTTCTACCAAATATACAATCCTTTGGCGCATCCTTGCGCAAATGACCTCCCTCAGCATCCATCGCATAATTCACAGCTAACATCCCTTTACAGAATGGTCACGAGGCAACTCATACCTGCTTAACTTCCTTAAAATGTGAATTGCTGCACAGTTTACGGCAAATACTAGAAAAGCATTAGGGAACTATTGCCAATAAAGGCAGGAATTTTTCCCGCACTCATCCGATTGACCAATTACTTAATCAGGAATTTTTCCTATGGTTTTTTTTCAGTATTAAAGTAAGAATACTCATTTTTTAGTGAGATTTGAGTGTGGAAAATAAAATTAGCGTTCTTCTGATTGATGACCATGCTGTTGTCAGAACGGGATATAAAGCTTATCTGAGTTTATCAGACCAAATTAATGAAGTGTTTGAAAGTGATCGTGGTGAAAATGCCTGCCAGATATATGAGCAACATCAACCTGATGTCGTTGTACTGGATCTTTCTATGCCTGGAATTGGCGGCTTTGAAACCATTCGGCGACTACTCGACCGCAATCCCCAGTGTAAGATTTTGGTTTTCAGTATTCATAATGAACTTATTTACCTTTCTCGGGCACTTAAAGCGGGCGCCAAAGGCTATATCACCAAAAGCAGTCAACCGGAAACACTGGTGACAGCAGTATGCTCACTTGCACAAGGTGACACCTTCATCACCCCTGAACTGGCTCAAAAACTCGCTATCAGCGCATTTACAGAAGAAAGCGATAGTGCACTCATCAAGAAATTATCACCACGTGAATTTGATATTTTTTGCTTACTTGCTAACGGGATGACAACCAGAGAGGCTGCCACAAAACTCTGTATCAGTTACAAAACAGTTTGCAACTACAGCACTGCCATTAAAGAAAAGCTCGGCACTAAAACAATTGCGCAAATGACCTTGCTAGCTAGTCGCGAAGGAATAATTCAACCCATTTAATCATCACACTATCAGGAGAAATCATGAAATACCTTTTATTCGCCAGCCTACTACTAGGGACTACCCCGGCCATAGCAGATACCGTTTTTGTTTCATTAGAGAAAGATAACGCTCTGGCTATAGTCGATGCCGAATCAGGAAAATTATTAAAAACAGTGCCCGTTGGCCAGCGTCCGCGCGGCATAGTCATGAGCAAAGATGCAAAACACCTATACCTGGCGACAAGTGATGACGACACTATTCAAGTGATAGATACTGAAAGTTTGGCTGTGGTAACTAACCTACCATCAGGTGAAGATCCGGAAACGTTTGCTATCAGCCCCCTTGGGGATCGTTTATATGTATCCAATGAGGATGATAATCAAGTCACGGTTATTGATATTGCCTCAGCGACTGCCATTAAAAAAATTAGCGTAGGGGTTGAGCCAGAGCCTGTTGCAGTAAGCCCAAATAATCAATGGGCCGTTTGTGCATCAGAGGCCACAAATATGGTGCATTGGATTAGCACTGATACGCTGGAAATTATTGATAATACATTGGTTGATTCACGGCCACGTGGAATGACTTTCACCCAAGACAGTGAGCAATTATGGGTGACTTCCGAAATGGGCGGTACACTATCAGTACTTGATGTTGCAACGCGAAAAATCATAAAGAAATTAAGTTTTACTATTCCCGGAGTCAATAATGATAGCATTCAGCCTGTCGGCGTTAAGGTTGATAAAAATAGAAAATGGGCATTTGTTGCATTAGGTCCTGCTAATCGCGTAGCACTTATCAATGCGCAAACGCTACAGGTGGAAAAATACTTTTTAGTGGGACAGCGTGTATGGAACCTTGCATTTTCACCCGATCAAAAACGCCTGTATACAACTAATGGCCTTAGCAATGATATTTCCATTATTGACCTAGAGAGTATGAAAGTCACTAAATCTGTTGCTGTTGGTCGTTACCCTTGGGGAGTGGCGGTAAAAGGTTCTATCACTCCTTCTAAAATCTAATCTACTGTTCCACATACAAATAGCCATAACTACTTGTAGGAGGGGCCTTTGGTCGCGACCTATTCAATTCGCGGCCAAAGGCTCCTCCTACATTTTGATTAATGCTGCAATCTAGGTGGTAATTCATAAAAATAAAGAAAAATATTTTGGTGTCCACCAACTTGATGGCTCATAAGGTACTACTGCTTCCTTACCTCAGCTAATAAACTTTGCATTTTTTCCAAGCCCATAGAGCGAGCTAACTGCACATTATCATCAGGAATCTTGTCGGCATGTTTATAATTTGCTAATGCATCCGCAATACTTTGTTCACGAATTAAATGCAACATAGGGTAAGGTGAGCGATTAGTATAATTTGCAGGGTCAGTATCATCGCTATCAGCAAAGCAATACTCAGGGTGAAAGCTGGCTAACTGATAGACACCCTCATAACCTTGCGCATCCATTAAGTCATTGGCTATTTCCACTGCATCTAAAAAATCATCAAAATCTTGTAAAGCATCATTAAATATCAACAGAGTGGTCGCTATTTCGCTTTGTTGGTCAAGCCGTTCTGCTTCAAGCATTAAATCATGTAAGCACGGCTCTAAGGATTCTGCCTCGCTAACTTGGTAGTGAATTTTACCTTGCTCAAAAACAGACCGTGCAAAAGGGCAGAAATTCAGCTCTATGACGACATGCTCTAGCCAGTATTTGGTTTGCTTAGTTATTTGTTCAATTTGGGTCATTACAATCAATATTTTTTATATTTAGAAGCCCATCAAGGCCAGAGTACAAACGAAGCTACAATTCAATATCTAAGTCATCATCCAACAAGTCAAGTTCTTCGTCATCGTCATCTAAATCCAGCATCATTAAATCTTCTGCAGAAGTTGCGCCTTCGTTAATCTGGTAATCTCGCCATTGAATATAAGATGCACGCATAAAAACATAAGGATCCACTGCCGCTTCATTAATAAATGCTAGTGACTGTTCAGCATTAGAACGTGAATTGATTAAACCAACCAACTGTATAGGCCAACTAACATAACTGACAGGGTTGGTAGCTGCATCAACCAATTCGCTAGGAATAGCGCGATAAGAGGAAGGGCCTAATAAAGGCAAGACAATGTATTCTCCTCTAGGAACTCCCCATACAGCCAAAGTTTGTGCAAAGTCTTCATCATGATTTTCAATCCCCGCATAGTTGGCTACATTAATTAAACCGCCTAGACCAAAAATAGTATTAATCACAAAGCGTTCAAAATCATCACCCGCTTGCTTTTCTTTGCCTTGCAAACTGTCGTTTAATACCGTTCTGGGTTCTGTTAAGTTACTGAAGAAATTAGAGATACCCGTTTGCAATATATTAGGAAAAACCCATTGATATACTGTGATAATAGGTGATGAAATATAAGTATCTACGCCCTCATTAAAAGCATAGACATCACGATTTAAACTTTCATACGGGTCATCAGGGTTAAGTTCAACTGCTTTATCTGCATCACCTGTGCTAGCACAGGCAACCAATATTAAGGTTAAACTAATAATTCCGAGAGTTCGAGAGAGAAACTGCATGTTTAAAATAAAAGAGGTTTATCCTAGTACACAGCTTCACTCTTACAGGATTCCTGCAGAAATGCAGCCCACTTATAAACTACAGCATGTTGTACTAATTAGAAAATTTCTCGATTTTAGCAGAAATTTCCATTATTAAAGCATCAAATCCTGATTTTTTTATCACCGCAACATATTCAGAACGCTTTAATGCCAAATCACTTACACCATTGGTAATAATATTAATAATACGCCAATTATCACCCGATTTTTTTAATAGATAATCCATACTGACATCTTTATCATCAGGTAGAACTAAGAAAGTGTGTACATAAATTTGCGCTGGCGATAATTGTTTTACCGACTCTACCGTAAAACTTTCACCCGAAAAATTCTTAAAATAATGTGCATAAGAAGTAATACTAAGAACACTAAATTTTCGTACCAGTATTTTTTTCTGCTCTTTCGTTAACTTACGCCATTCCTTGCTGACCACAATACGGGTAATTTTAGTCAAATTATGGGTTTTGATAACCACTGGTTTTAATTGCTCAAAACGCTGCTCAAAACTGAGCTTATCACCTTGTTGCATTACATTTAACAATTCAGCCTGAAAGCCTTCAACAACCTGACGGGCGACAGCTGTGTCATCAACCTCAGCTTGTACGACCTGACTCAAAAAAAGCAAGAAAAACACATTTATTAGTTTTCTTAATGACATAATAACGTTTTAACCTTTCTGATAAATTCGACCCTTCCACCGCGAACGCTCACCACGCCAATAACGTATCGCTGAAGTCCAAGTCATTAGTAAATATAAGCCGGCAATGACCGGTATTAATAAAGCCCACAATTTATTGAGCGCATAAAAATTCAAAGTTGGCAGGTACAACAAGCTCATCACAATATACGCAAACAAAGAGAATGCCCACGCATTTCCTGCAAAGCACAATATCCCAAGCAAAGGTAAACAATACATCAGCAACATCATGCTGGTGCATGCTACTAATAGAAACTTAGAATAAAATAATTGCGTATAGGCAGTACGTGCCACCATATCCCAAATTTCAGTCAATGAAATATATGGGCGCTGACTGATCACAGCATGCGTTAAACCAACCCACGTTTTATAGCCTGCTTGCTTAACATGCTTAGCCAAAGTGCAGTCATCTATCAGCGCTCCTTTAATGGCGGCCATACCACCAATAGCATGCAAAGCTTCGGTATCAACCAAAATACAACCACCCGCTGCCGCTGCCATTTTGCTATTGGGATTATTTGCCAAAGCAAATGGGTAGAGCATTTTAAAAAAGTAGATAAATGCAGGCATTAATAGTTTTTCCCAACGACTTTCTACTTTTAACATAGCCATTAAAGAAACAAACTGCAAGCCTTCAGTGTCTCGTTTTGCTTTTAGTTGTGCCAAGATGCCAGCCTGTAAATATATGTCTGCATCTAGCAATAAAGTCAATGGCGTTGTCACAGCTTGCAACCCTTGTTCTTGTGCCCATAACTTCCCAGTCCACCCGTCAGGTAAAGGGGTAGATTGAATAAGCTGTAACTTAGTTAGGCCTGCATTTGTGGCAACTTCAGCAGTACCATCAGTCGATTCATCATCAACTAAAATAACGCTTAAGCCCTGCTCTTGTTGTTTTAGAGCAGCTAACGTATCTACAATAATTCCAGCTTCATCTCTAGCAGGAATAACCACGGTAATATCACTTAAATCAACCGTATTTAAATCAACATGGGCACCTTTATCAAGCTCTAATGCCTCTCTATTTCGCCATGCCTGCCATGGCAATAAACAAG
Source organism: Methyloprofundus sp. (assembly GCA_016592635.1). Classification (NCBI taxonomy): domain Bacteria; kingdom Pseudomonadati; phylum Pseudomonadota; class Gammaproteobacteria; order Methylococcales; family Methylococcaceae; genus Methyloprofundus; species Methyloprofundus sp. The sequence goes on along the minus strand of AP023240.1, from coordinate 285,078 downwards.
TAATTAGCCAAAGCAAAGCGGCTATGCCACTGAAAATCCCACTCATTTACCAGCACCTAAAACATAGTAGTCCAAAGCCTTATACTTCAACCTTAACCGGAATATCAATTAATGAACTAGGTTTATAAACAGGGGCGGCAACAATATCACCGTCTGTTTTAGGGCCACGTACTGCAACACCTAAAGCTTTTAGCGGGTGTGCCAAAGTATCTCTTACCGCAGTAGCTTCATAACCACAATGAGCCATACAGCCTTCACACTTTGGATTCTTGCCTGCACCGTACTTATCCCATGGAGTAGTATCCATCAACTCTGCAAAGCTATCGACATAGCCCTCGTCAGATAATAAGTAACAAGGTTTTTGCCAACCAAAAACATTACGCGTCGGATTTCCCCATGGCGTACAGTCATAGTCTTGATTGCCTGCCAAGTAATCCAAATATAATGAAGAGTGGTTTAGTTTCCATTCTTTATTTTTACCGATAGCAAAAATGCCACGAAATAATTGTTTGGCGGCCTGGCTAGACATAAAAGATTCTTGATCAGGTGCATCTTCATAACTAAAGCCTGGCGCAATGGTAATACCTTCTACACCCAATTCAGTTGCATAGTCTAAAAACTCAGCGACTTCTGCTGAGGTTTCGCCTTGAAATAGAGTGCAGTTAATGGTGACCCGAAAACCTTTATCTAGTGCCATTTTAATGGCTTCAACGGCAATATCAAATACACCATCTTGACATACTGATGCATCATGCCGCATTGCATTACCATCTAAATGGATCGAAAAACTCAGATAAGGTGAAGGCGTATAATCATTAATTTTCTTTTTTAACAACAAGGCATTAGTGCATAAATAGACAAATTTCTTGCGTGCCACAATACCTGCAACAATTTCTGGCATTTCTTTATGAATTAACGGCTCGCCCCCAGGAATAGAAACCATTGGTGCACCACACTCATCTACTGCCTGTAAGCACTCTTCTACAGAGAGACGCTTATTTAAAATATCATCCGGATAAGCTATCTTGCCACAACCTGAACACTCCAGGTTACAACGAAACAAAGGTTCCAGCATCAATACTAAAGGGTATTTATTAACCCCTTTAAATTTCTGCTTCATCAAATAAGTACCCACAGCAATTTGTTGCCTTAAAGGAACACCCATATACTCCACTCCACACTAAACCAAATAATAAATCTAAAAGTTGCAATAAAGCAACAAAAAACCAAGCTGTTTACTACCGTAAAAACACAGCCTCGACAATCCATTCATTATGAATCGCTAATAACTGATTAGCATACTATTTTTATGTCGCCAACACCAGTTTGTCGAATATTTTTCACCTAAACATAATAACCCAAGTCGTATTTAATCAGACATTAACTAGGACAAAAAGGGAACTGTTTCGCAAAAAAACAACATGTTTTGTATTTAAACTACATTCAGTCTATAATTTAGCTGTAATCAATAAACTATATAGTTGCCACTCACACTCATCGCCGAAAGACCATAATGACCGATACTCAAGCAACAATTGACAACCCTGAATCGCTTTTAGCCGCCTCTGTCGATGAATTTCAAGCCGTATTATTAGAAGGCGTTTCACGCACTTTTGCCTTAACCATTCCACAGTTACCCAAAGGTCTATACGAAGCAGTAGCCAATGCCTATCTTTTGTGCAGAATTGTCGATACTGTTGAAGATGAAGTCTCTCTGACTTTCGCCCAAAAAGAACATTTTTGTGGCCGTTTTATTGAGGTGGTACGCACAGGAAATGACGCGGCCAGTTTTGCCAGCGACTTAGCACCCTTACTCTCCGAGCAAACCATTCCTGCCGAACATGTTTTAGTGCAATTGACAGAGCGTGTTATTGAAATTACCCATAGTTTTGCTCCGGAACAAATAGAGGCTTTACTAGGCTGTGTTGAAACCATGGCAAACGGTATGCCTGGCTATCAAAGTATGGATTTACATGCTGGCCTTGCCACCATGAAAGACATGGATGAATATTGTTACTACGTCGCTGGTTGTGTAGGTGAAATGTTGGCTAAATTATTCTGCCATTATTCATCTGAAATCAACGAGCACCGTGAGCAACTGTTAGAACTATCTACCTCGTTTGGTCAAGGTCTACAAATGACCAATATCTTGAAAGACATTTGGGATGATGCACAACGCGGTGTTTGCTGGTTACCACAAGATATTTTTACTGAAACAGGTTTTGAACTTAAAGACCTTAATGATGCCACTAGTACCGCAGAGTTTCGCTTGGGACTAGAGCACCTTATCAGCATTGCTCAAGGCCACCTTAAAAACGCCCTAACCTATACGCAATTAATCCCTAGCCATGAAGTCGGCATGCGCAATTTTTGTCTTTGGGCTCTAGGTATGGCGGTATTGACCTTAAATGAAATCAAAGAAAATTTGGATTTCAATGACTCGAATCAAGTCAAAATAACCCGCAAAAGTGTCAAAGCCACTATTCTGACTACCCGCATTATTGGGCGTAGTAACTGGTTGTTATCTGCTGTTTTTAATGCAAAAAGCAAACACCTTGTCTGCAAAGACTGGACATACCAAGCAAAATAATAGGTCGCATTATGTTTACTGAAGATTACAATAACATGAGTGTCACGTCTGCCTTAGACAGTGCCATTAAAAATGCACAAGACAGGCTACTTTCTTTGCAGCATTCGGACGGTTATTGGGTCTTTGAATTAGAAGCAGACTGCACCATTCCAGCTGAATACATCATGATGATGCATTACCTGGATGATATTGATAACAAGCTACAAGCAAAAATTGCCAATTATCTACGCAGACATCAGTCAACCGATGGCAGTTACCCACTCTACCCAGGCGGTGCGGGCGATATAAGCTGCAGCGTCAAAGCCTATTATGCTTTAAAGATGGCAGGCGATACGCCTGAGCAACCTCATATGGCTCGCCTACACGACTATATCCTAAGTGAAGGCGGCGCTGCTAAAGCCAATGTTTTTACGCGTATTGCTCTCGCTATTTTTGAGCAATTACCTTGGCGTGGTGTACCCTTTATTCCTGTCGAAATCATGTTATTGCCTAAATGGTTTCCATTTCATATAGATAAAGTATCTTACTGGTCCAGAACCGTGATGATACCTTTATTTATTTTATGCACCTTAGAAGCAAAAGCAAAAAATCCGCTCAATATAGATATTTTAGAGCTATTTGTGGTGCACCCTGACCTGGAACAACATTACTTTCCTGAAAGAGGCCTGACCAATAAGTTTTTTCTCTTTTTAGATGCGTTAGGGCGCAAATCACGTGTACTTGTTACCAAACGCATGCACCAAACTGCAGTTGCCAGAGCCAAAGACTGGTTTACTGAGCGCCTGAATGGTGAAGATGGACTGGGTGGTATTTTTCCTGCCATGGTCAATGCTTATCAAGCCATGCTATTACTAGGAATGCCTGCTGACCACGAACAGGTTGTTACTGCGCGTAAAGCAATCGACAAACTACTCGTCATCAGTGACGATGAGGCCTATTGTCAACCGTGCTTATCTCCTGTTTGGGATACTGGCTTAGCATTACTGGCTTTACAAGAAGCTAACCTGCCCACTACCAAAGCTAATAGGGAGCGCGCTTATAGCTGGCTAAAAAGCAAACAGCTTGCGGATGAGCCAGGTGATTGGCGCATTCAACGACCTAATATCGAAGGCGGTGGCTGGGCATTTCAATTTGAAAACCCGCATTACCCCGATGTTGATGATACCGCTGTCGTTGCTTTTGGTATGGCAACAGCAGAAATTGACGGCATGGATGAATCCATTCATCGTGCTACTCGTTGGATTATTGGCATGCAAGCTGCAAATGGTGGCTATGGTGCTTTTGATGTCGATAACACCTATTACTACCTAAACGAAATTCCTTTTGCGGATCATGGCGCATTGCTGGATCCACCCACCGTCGATGTCAGCGCACGTTGTGTTATGTTGATGGCTAAAGTTGCCCAGAATCATGATGAATATTTACCCGCATATCGTCGTTGTATTAAATATATTCGTGACGAGCAAGAAGCAGATGGGTCTTGGTTTGGACGCTGGGGCACCAACTACATTTATGGCACTTGGTCAGTTCTTATCGCACTAGAACAAACCAATATTGCAAAATCAGACCCTGTCTATACTAAAGCCGTCACTTGGCTAAAAAGCGTACAAAATGCTGATGGTGGTTGGGGCGAAGGCAATGACAGCTACCTTGATGCAAGCACTAAAGGACAGTTTCACACCAGTACCGCCTTCCAAACAGCATGGGCAGTATTGGGGTTAATGGCTGCAGGACAAACCAACAGCTTGGCAGTAAAATCTGGTATTGATTATTTGCTCAGTGAGCAACTGGAAGATGGTTTATGGCACGACGACTGCCATACTTCCCCTGGTTTTCCACGGGTCTTTTATTTGAAATATCATGGCTATGATAAATTCTTTCCTCTATGGGCTATCGCGCGCTATCGTAATGAGCAAAATAAAAAGTGATTACCGGTATTGTCGTTGCTTTACCAGAGGAACTGCGCACTCTGAGCAAAGTTAAGCTTGCCCAAGGTGAATGTACGCAACTATCAGCAAACACGCTTGTCATTTTAGCAGGCACAGGCTCTGAAAATGCACACAAAGCAAGCTTGAAATTAGTTGCACAAGGTGCACAGCAACTTATTAGCTGGGGGTGTGCGGGAGCATTAGCCCCTTATTTAAAAGCGGGGGACTTGATTATTCCTAGCGCTATTCTCAGCCAAGGCAATACCTCATTAACAACGCACAAACACTGGCGTGAACAACTAACCAACATGCTAGGACAATCCTTAAAATGCTATAATGGTCAGATTTTAGAATCTGATACAGTTATTAGTTTGGCGCAAGATAAAACCCACCAATTCCAGTGCAGCAATGCTTTGGCAGTAGATATGGAAAGTGCTGCCATTGCACGTATTGCAGCACAAACCGAACTACCCTTTATCGCAATCCGCAGCATTGTTGATAGCGCACAATTTGATTTACCCAAAGCCATTAGCTATGCATTGAATGACGACGGTATCGTTGCCATTCCAAAACTTATCAAATATCTATGCCTGCATCCATCGGAACTAGTAGCACTTATTCAATTAGGCCTACATTTTAAGGCCGCCAGCCACACATTGAAACAGCTTGCTCGCCAACTACCTAGCATTACGCAAGCATTATGAGTTCCAGCACCGCACAACCTAGCAGAATACTGGCATGGCAAGGTCGCTTTGTGACTCGTTACGCTTGGTTGGTCATTATCACAGCATTATTATTAACCAGTGCCAGTCTGTATTACATAAAAGACAATTTAGGCGTTAATAATAACTCAGCAGAAATGCTGTCCCCCGACTTACCTTTTCAACAAAATACCAAGCGTTTAGAATTGGCCTTTCCACAAGATGCCAATACCATGATTTTTGTAGTCGATGCGCAAACGCCTGAAGAAACCGCTATTGCCGCCGAAAAACTTGCAGCGCGCTTAAACAAGAGCACTGCGCACTTTAAGTCCAGCTATATTCCAGAAGACAATGCCTTTTTTCGACAACAGGCTTTACTCTATCTATCGACGGAGGAACTCGATAAGTTAGCTAATAACTTAACCGATGCACAGCCCTTTATCGGCTATCTTGCTCAAAACTACCATTTAACCGGCTTATTCGAAATTTTAACGCAAGCCTTAGAAAATAAAGATAGCGTGATTAGCCAGAGTTTACCTGAGCTATTAATTAGCATTAGCACCGCCATCAAAGCAACGGCACAGGGAGATAATTTCCACGTCTCTTGGCAAGAAATATTAAGCCCCAACAGTCTGGCCAATAAAACTCGCCGTATTGTCATTGCCAAGCCCAAAAAGAACTTTTTGGAAATTATGCCAGCCACTGCCGCAGTCGAACAGGCACGTACCATTACGCAACAACTGCAAACCGAAATGCTAGGAGTCACCATCAGGGTAACGGGCGAAACAGCATTAGAACATGAAGAACTAGAAAGCATTGGCCAAGGTGCCATCTTAAGCGGTATTGGCTCATTCCTTCTGGTTTGTATCTTATTATTTCGTTGCTTACGTTCTATTAAACTATTACTCGCCACCTTAGCAACACTGCTAATGGGACTTACTCTCACTGCTGGCTTTGCCGCAGTCGCTATTGGGCATTTAAATGTTATTTCCATCTCCTTTGCTGCACTGTATATCGGCTTAGGGGTAGATTTTGCCATTCATATGAATTTGCATTATCGTGATGAAATTGTGCAGCAGCATGACAAACAAACAGCAATTAAAAATGCATTACATAGCGTCGGTTTTTCATTGTTTTTGTGTGCATTAACCACATCTATTGGCTTCTTTGCCTTTGTACCGACGGATTATAAGGGCGTATCTGAATTAGGTCTTATTTCTGGTGCAAGTATGTTTATTGCGCTATTTTTATCACTCATAGTACTCCCTGCCCTACTCAGCCTGCTGAACCTTAAAAACACCCAAGCAATCCAGCAAAAAGCAGCGGCAAGTTTTCTACAAACACTACCGTTTCGCTATAAAAAAACTATTCGCATTAGCAGCACTCTTTTAGGCTGCGCTTGTTTATTTGCTATTCCCTACATCACTTTTGATTCCAATCCGGTGAATATGCGCAACCCTAAAGCCGAGACAGTCGAAACCTTTAAGGATTTATTACAGTCAAAAACAGAATCACCGTATGCTTTATATGCATTAACCAATAGCCTTGCTGAATCGCGCCAATTATCTGAGAAATTACAGGCCATTCCAACAGTACATGGCACGGTTACGCTTGAAGATTTGGTACCTGATGATCAAGAAGAAAAACTATTTACCATAGAAGATTTAGCTCTGATTCTCGGTGCGCAACTTAATCAATTTGAGCAAACCTTAACAGCATCAGACTCTGTTACAGTACTACGTAAATTTCAAAATACCCTACAACAGCAACTCGTCAGACCAGACAATGCAATCGCTCCTGCAATCTTAAATGAGTTCAATGCTAATATTGATACCTTTATCAACGCAATGCAACAGTCAGCTAATCCCACCCTATTAGCAAATATTCTGGATAATAGTATCTTAGGGCTATTACCCCACACCATTAGTACCCTGAATCAAAGCTTAAATGCTTATCAATTTGCTTTAGATGATTTGCCTGCCTATATCCGCGAACAATGGCTCAGCCCTACAGGCATCTATCGAGTCATGATCTTGCCAGAGCAAGATTTAAATATTCCTGCCAATTTAAAACAATTTGCCCTAGACGTACAAAGTATTGACCCAACCGCTACGGGATTGCCAGTTGCAGATTTGGCATCTGGCCAAGCTGTTGTGGCTGCATTTCAACAAGCCTTTAGTACCTCACTCATTCTGATTAGCTTATTACTGCTTATTATTTTGCGTAGCATTAAAAAAACACTACTAGTAATTGGGCCATTATTATTAGCAGGTCTGCTAACCTGCACAGTTAATGTATTCCTAGGTATCCCGTTTAACTTTGCCAACATTATCGCCCTGCCCTTACTTTTAGGTATGGGTGTGGATAGCGGCATTCATATTATGCATTGCCTGCACGAGCACCTAGATGACAACCAACACCTATTACAAACTAGCACCGCACGTGGTGTTATGTTTAGCTCCATGACCACCATGAGTAGTTTTGTCAGCTTAGCTTTAATTCCACATTTTGGCATTGCTAGCATGGGTATTACTTTAGCGGTAGGCATTAGCTTTACCTTAATTGCGACCTTAATTGTGCTTCCTGCTTTTAGCAGTAGAAGCATTCAACTCCAACCTCTCTAAAGCAAAAGATATTCGATGTCATTTAGTATTGCCGAACTTTTTAGTCAACACCAACAAGAGAAATTTACGTTGCATGAAAACTATTTGAACAAACAGATGGTTCGCGTGCTGCAAACAATTGGTTATGACCGCAACTATACCAAAGCAATCGGTCAGTACTTATATGACCAAGATGGACATGAATATCTGGATTGCTTAAGTGGCTTTGGCGTGTTTGCTGTTGGCCGCAATCATCCAACCGTCATAAATGCCTTGCAAGAAACCCTAACTCTGGAACTACCTAATTTGGTACAGATGGATGTTTCTGTATTAAGTGGCTTGCTCGCACAAAAGATCTTGGCAACAACACCTGACAATCTACAGAAAATGTTTTTCTGCAACTCAGGTACCGAAGCCGTTGAAGCAGCCATTAAATTTGCCCGCTACACCACTAAGCGTGAAAAAATTGTTTTTTGTGAGCATGGCTATCATGGTTTGACCATGGGCTCCTTATCGCTGGTGGGCGAAGAAGTTTTTCGTGAAGGCTTCGGCCCTTTCTTACCAGGCTGTAGCTCAGTACCCTTCAATGATTTGACCGCATTGGAGCAAGCTCTCAGTAATAATGATGTGGCTGCTTTTATTGTCGAACCTATCCAAGGTAAAGGCGTTAACCTCCCTGATGCTGATTATTTACCCGAGGTCGAACGTTTATGCAAAAAATACGGCACTTTATTTGTTGCCGATGAAGTACAAACAGGCATAGGTCGTACCGGAAAATTCTGGGCAATTGACCATTGGGACGTAAAACCTGATATGATTTGCATGGCGAAAGCGTTATCGGGCGGCTTTGTTCCCGTCGGAGCCGTTGCCATGACCGACAATATTATGGATACCGTATTTAACCGCATGGATAGAGCAGTCGTACATGGATCTACCTTCTCCAAGAATAATATGGCCATGGCAGCAGGTTTAGCGACATTACAGGTTATAGAAGATGAAAAGCTAGTCGAAAATAGTGCTCAGGTAGGCGAAGATATTATTAGCAGCCTTAATGCCATGAGCAGTCAATACGAATTCCTCAAAGAGGCACGTGGCAAAGGTCTAATGATTGCCATTGAATTTCAAGCACCTACCAGTTTAAAACTAAAAGCCGCTTGGGCAGCACTTGAAGCAGCCAATAAGGGCTTGTTTTGTCAAATGGTCACCATTCCACTCTTTAAAGAACATCAACTACTTACCCAAGTAGCTGGGCACGGAATGAATGTGGTCAAGCTACTACCACCACTGAATTTAACACAAAAAGATCGTGACTGGGTTGTTAACTCGTTCGATCAAGCCATTGCAGACACTCACCAAGTCCCTGGCTCAATTTGGTCACTAGGTAAAAACCTTGCCGGCCATACATTAAAATCTAAAAAAGGGTCATAAGGAACGCATACTATGAAAATCGCAGAAAACTACCCACTTTTACATACTATCGATCTTCCTGAAGACGTGCGTAAACTGCCTCGGGAGCAGTTAACTCCTTTAGCCACCGAATTGCGTGAATTTTTAACACACTCTGTTAGCTTATCCGGCGGTCATTTTTCTGCTGGGTTAGGAACTGTTGAATTAACAGTCGCATTACATTATGTTTACGATACCCCGAATGATCAATTGGTTTGGGATGTAGGTCATCAAGCTTACCCACACAAAATCCTGACCGGTCGCAAGGAGCGCATGCCGACCATCCGTACTAAAGATGGAGTTTCTGCATTCCCTAAACGCAAAGAAAGTGAATACGATGCCTTTGGTGTAGGCCACTCCAGCACATCTATTAGTGCTGCGCTAGGCATGGCTATTGCCGCTGAAGCGAAGGGTGATGATAGTCGCATGGTTGCTATTATTGGTGATGGCAGCATTACTGGTGGCATGGCATTTGAAGCCATGAACCATGCAGGTGCTTTAGATGCCAATTTATTAGTTATTCTGAATGATAACGACATGGCTATTTCGCCTAATGTTGGTGCGATGAATAACTACTTTACCAAAATCATCTCTAGCAAACTATACTCATCCGTACGCGAAGAAAGTAAAAAAGTATTGAGTAGCTTACCCGCAGTATGGGAACTAGCGCGCAAGACCGAAGAGCACGTCAAAGGCATGATTGTACCAGGCACTTTATTTGAAGAGCTTGGCTTTAACTATATCGGCCCTGTTGATGGTCATGATGTCGATATGATGGTTGAAACATTAAAGGCAGTCAGGTCATTATCAGGCCCTGTATTTTTACACATTGTTACCAAAAAAGGTAAAGGCTATGAACCCGCCGAAAAAGATCCACTGGCTTATCATGGCGTACCTGCATTTGACCGAACCAAAGATTCTTTGCCAAAATCTGCCCCCTCTCCACACCCGACTTATACGCAAGTTTTTGGTAAATGGTTATGTGATATGGCCGAAAAGGATGAGCGCTTATTAGCTATTACTCCAGCCATGCGCGAAGGCTCAGGTATGGTTGAATACTCGGATCGTTTTCCTAAGCGTTATTTTGATGTCGCCATTGCCGAACAACATGCAGTCACTTTAGCTGCAGGACAAGCTTGCCAAGGCGCTAAACCAGTTGTTGCCATCTATTCAACATTTCTGCAACGCGCATATGACCAGTTAATTCACGATGTCGCCATTCAAAACTTGGATGTGTTATTCGCGATAGACCGTGCTGGCTTAGTTGGCCCTGATGGTCCAACGCATGCAGGTAACTTTGATTATAGTTTTCTACGTTGTGTTCCTAATATGGTCGTCATGGCACCTGCAGATGAAAACGAATGTCGGCAAATGCTGACCACTGGCTACAACTACGACGGCCCTGCTTCAGTACGCTATCCACGTGGCAAAGGTCCAGGTACTGCAGTGAGCAAAGAGCTAAGTGAAATAGAAATTGGTAAGGCTGAAATTCGCCACCAAGGTGGCCGTATTGCCATTCTTGCTTGGGGCAGTATGGTTACCCCAGCCCTCGAAGCAGGTAAACAGCTAGGTGCAACCGTGGTTAATATGCGCTTTATTAAGCCGATTGATGAAGCGATTATCTTGGAAATGGCTAAAACACATGATGTTATCGTCACTATCGAAGAAAATGTACTTGCAGGAGGCGCTGGTAGTGCTATTAATGAGTTCTTGCAAGCACAGCAAATTTTAATGCCAGTCTTAAATATTGCATTACCTGATGAATTTGTTGAGCAAGGCACTCGTGAAGAATTATTGAGTGACTGTAATTTAGATACGCTAGGCATTTTGAGCAAAATCGAAAGCTTCTGTGCGTAGATTGCGGATGAGGCACGAACCCCAATATATTTTATTAATAAATAATTGATATTGCCATAAAACTGATTTGTCGGGGTTCGTGCCTCACCCCATATATGGGCTCCTTAATTATTGCAAGCCAAGTTTTCAAATTTTGGTGATATCAACAGTGAACAAGATTGCAGCCATATATTCGGTCTCTAACCAGAGGTAAAGGGGCAGTACCCTTTAATAGTAAGTCTGCACACTTTGGCCTCCCTCTTTTGCATATCCAATTTTCATGCCCAATAATTTTTGTACCTCTACTTTGAACCTCGCATTCCCAAGAGGTGTTCCTATTTGGACTGCTGAACGCAAGCCATTTATCAACGAAGGGTCTAATACTTGCTTAAAGCTCGCTCGGTAATATTCAACTCTTTTATCTTCCTATTTATCTATCCCCAAATAAACTTCATGCGGCCTAATTAATGAGTTCTTTTCACCATAGGCATTACAAGCATAACTCGACCATTTCCATTCTTCCAGTTTTTGACCATATTCGCTCTAACAGGGTTAAGCTCTATAGAGAAAAACTGGTAAACGCTTGCAACAACACAGGTAATAAAATCAGTACCAGCGGCATTTGCACTATAAGACCAGAGACAATAGCAATCGCCAAAGGTTGCAACATTTCAGAACCCGCGCCGATACCCATTGCCAAGGGCATCAGTGCCAGAATAGCGGCTATCGTCGTCATAGCAATGGGGCGCATACGGTTATTACCCGCAGTAATCATGCGCGAAATACCAGTATCTGAATCAGCGAGACCTTGATATTCTGAATAATAAAAAATACTCACCTCGGTAACAATACCAATGACCATCGTCATACCCATCATTGCGGTAATATTTAGCTCGGTATCGGTCAGCCAAAGACCGATAAAAACAGCCGCAACAGCCGATAGCGTGGTCAGCATCATCGACAGCGCAACATGAAAATGTTCATATAAATACAGCAGCAAAATAAATATCAGCGCGATGGCGGCAATAAACACGATAATCAAATCATGAAAAGCAATACGCTGCTGTTCATATAATCCCCCCAAAACATAATAGACATCGTTCGTTAACATACTGGGTTGATCTAGTGTTTTAATCACTTCGGCAACGGTAGACCCCATATCTCGACCACTAATACGCGCAGTGACGGCGACCATGCGTTTCAAGTTATCACGAGAAATTTGTGCTTGCCCTGTCTCTGTGCTGATTTTAGCAATACGTTTTAATGGCACCCAATGACCATTGGGTGCTCTAATACGTAACTGCTGCATGGCACTTAGAGTAGAGCGTTCATTTTTAGGTATCCAGACACGCAAATTAACCATTTTGGGCCCTTCCTGTATTTGCGTGGTAATCGTGCCAGTTAAATAATTATTTAGTGCCTGTTTAACGGCAGCAGGACTCAAGCCTTCCAACGCTGCTTTATCACGTAAAACCTGAATATTTAAGGCATCTCCAGCGGGAATGACACCATTGTTAATATCCACAACGCCAGATATTTTTTCCAGCGCCAAGGCGACTTTAGTGGCGATTTGTTCCAGTTGGTGCCCGTCATCAGCATACAGTTTGACTTCAATCGGTTGGGGAACGGCGGTTAAATCACCAATTAGGTCTTCCATCAGTTTCGCCAGTTCAATTTCCATCCCTGGGACGTTTATATTAACTTGATCGCGAACACTGTCCATTACTTCGTCCAAATTACGACGAGGAAAAGGCGTTAAACGAATAAAAAAATCACCTTCATTCGCTTCAGTAATATGCCCACCTAAACTATTACCTGTACGGCGTGAATAGGTTTCAACTTCAGGAATCTGGCGTAAAATAGTCTCAACTTGTCTCAATAAACGATCTGTTTCCGAGACAGAGGTTCCCGGTGCTGCACGGTAATCGAGAATAAATCCGCCTTCATCCATAGAAGGCATAAAACCAGATCCTGTTTGTTGCCAGCCAAAAAAACCTGTTGCTAACAGCGGTAGCAGACCGAATAAGACTAGCCAAGGTTTAGGTAATAGATGCTGCAATAAACCTTGATATTGTTGATGAAACCAGCGTGTCAGCGTGCCGTTGTCTTCTTGTTCGGTATCTTTTTGCGTTAACGTATGTGCCGCCAGCAAAAGTACGGCTAACCAAGCAATGATAAAAGAAATAAATAAAGCGGATGCCATGGTAATGGATAAGGCTTTAAAAAAACTGCCGCTGACACCTGATAAAAAGGCTAACGGTGCAAAAATAATAATGGTTGATGCGGAAGAACCAACCAGTGGTTTGGTGAATTCATTGGCAGCCAGATGAATGCGTTCAAGATACGTGCCTGATGCTTCGCGCAGTCGCCGAATAATATGTTCAATCATCACAATGGCATCATCAATAATCAGTGCTACCGCAGCCGCCATGCCCCCCAATGTCATAATATTAAAGCTAAGCCCTAGCAAATGAATGATTAAAACGGTAGCTGATAAGGTCATTGGCACAGTAATCGCCGCAATCAAGGTGACCTTAATGTTGCGTAGAAAGACCAGCAGGGTCACAATGGCTAAACCCAGCCCAATCAATAATGCTTCTCTAACGCTAAACGCAGAGGCAACAATTAAATCGCTTTGGTCATACCATTTGGCGATTTTAATCCCAGCAGGTAGTTTCTGTTCGATAAGTTTTAGTTGAGTTTGCGCCTTATGTGCAATCTCAACGGTACTACTACCAGGCTGTTGATTAATTTGAAACAGTACCGCATCGCGACCATCTGCGGTGATACGTTGCCATTGCGGCGCAGTGGTCTTGACCACTTGAGCAACATCGTCCAGCAGCACTAATCCATTCTGACTGTAATGGTCAAGTAGAACAGGACACATTCTTAGGCTATTTTTTTCTGGAATTCACGCTCAAACTCTAAGGGTGATTTATAGCCCAATATAGAGTGTGTTCGCTTACCATTATAAAAAGCCAGATAATCAATAATACTCAGCTTTGCTGCTTCTTTCGTTCTGAACTTTTCGTAATTCAATTGTTCATGTTTTAGGCTACGAAAAAACCGCTCTGTAGGGCTATTATCCCAGCAGTTGCCCTTTCGGCTCATGCTTTGCTCCATTTTCATGATATCCAAGTGGTCACGGTACTCTTTGCTCGCATATTGGCTGCCACGATCCGAATGATGCAGTAGCCCAGGCTTAGGTTTTCTACGCCAAAAAGCCATCTGTAACGCATCTAAACAAAGTGAAGTACGCATATGATCGTTAATCGCCCAACCCACCACTTGGCGTGAAAATAAATCGATAACGACAGCAACATAAAGCCAGCCTTCAAGTGTCCAAACGTAGGTAATATCGGTAGTCCATACCTTATTGGGCGCTTTGGTAGCAAACTGCCGGTCAAGCTTGTTGGGGGAGATCGCATCATTGTGATCGCTGTCAGTCGTCACTTTAAATTTCTTTGGGTAACGCACTTTTAACCCAAGCTCTGCCATTAAGCGCACTACTTTATATCGACCTGCCTTAATGCCTATTTTTTTAAGTGCATCTGACATGCGACGACTTCCATACACTTGTTTATTGTCATAAAAAATTTGCTTAATTTTTTCTTTGAGCTCAGCTTCTTCTTTTGTTTTATTCTGCCTGTCAGGATTGTTGGCCCAAGCATAATAAGCACTGGTACTGACCTTCATAACACGGCATAAAGTGGTCACAGGGTATGTCTTCTGTTGCTCACGAATAAAGGCATATCTTATTCGGCTTCTTTCGCAAAGAAGACTGCGGCCTTTTTTAATATCTCACGCTCCATACGCAATTGTTCGTTTTTCTTGCGTAAGTGTATTAACTCATCATGTGCACTTAGATTTAATACGGAATGATTTTTAATCACTTTCTCTTCGGAACCTTTCTCAGCCTTAACCCAGCGACTAATGGCGCTTAATGAAACCCCTAAATGATCTGCGGCTCGTTGTCGTGTATAGCCATTTTTAAGTACTAATTTTGCCGCATCCTGTTTAAACTCTAGTGTGTATTTAGGTTTTGGCTGTTTGTTTTCGTTACTCATATTCACCTCTAATGACATTATAAATCAGCCTATAGATGTGTCCTGCTTTATTAAACCATTACATCCAGTGCGTTTAAATCAGCGGCAGTCACTTCTAGCTGTGAATCATTTTCCAGCCCTAGCTGTACGGTATGTTTAATCGCGCGCCCATTTTCAACGCTAAACAGACTGTAACCACCGCCTTCGGGAAGAACCGCTTGCCTAGGCACTAGAAACACATGACTTGAGGAAATAATAATCTGCCCCTTAACAAAATCATTAATCAGCAAGGTCTGATTTAACTCTGGTCTGACAAAAACATTGAGTAAACGGGTTGTTGGGTCGATTTGTTGGGTAATCATTTCAATACGCCCTTTAACAGGTTCTGACACGGGCGTATTCACAGGGGTAATGAATACTTGCTGATTGACTTGTAGGCGGCGATAGTCCTCTGGTTCTATCCCTAAGCGTACCATCCATTGGTTTTGATCAACAACTTGTAGTAAAGGGACACCCGCAGCAACAATTTGTCCTTGCTGAACATTCACCTGATAAACAATACCATCATGTTCAGCCTTAATAGCTTGTTCTTTAGCAATACCCTGACCCGCTAAATTTTTAAGCATTACTTTTGCTCGCTTGACACGTAGTCGAGAGGCGACGAGATCCTGTTTGGTCGCTAACTGTAGCTGTATACGTTCACGCAATAATTTATTTTCGCTGTTTGCCGCATTTAATTCACTGTGCGCTTGCTCTAGTTGCAGCTTCGCCATCGCACCGGGTTTTAAGGTCAATAATACATCACCTTGTTGCACAAACTGCCCTTGATTAACCTGCATCTTATCGACTTTACTGATATAAGGTACACTCAGTGTTATTAACTTATCGGGTAAAGGCAAAACAACACCATAAGTATTGAGCGTTTCTTTTATTTCTCCCTTATGTAGTTTTATGGTTTCAACCTGAGCGATGGGTTCGGGTTCAGCTAATACTTCCGTATGAGTTAAATCCTGTGGTAGCGATAGCCAATAAACCATGCCAAAGCCGACAGATAAAATCAGTAGAATAATAATTAAGCTATTTTTAGAATAAATTTTCATAAGTTTTGTTTGGATGAATCAACGGGCAGATGATAAAGTCCACTTGCAATTTCTAAGGCGATACGTGCTTGAATTAATTGTAATTTTAAGCTGAGTAATTTGACTTTTTTCTTAGTTAAACTATTCCAAGCAACATAATAATTCAATACGTCAACCTGTCCTGTTTCAATGGCTATCTGATAGGCCTTGACCAGTTTTTCTAAATCAGGAATAGCATACGCGACAGATTGAATTTGTTGTGTTGTCGAGCTAATCGTCACTAATAATTCAGCAATATCGGCTCTTGCTTGGAATAAACGATTTTTATATTGATCGAATAATTGTGCGCGTGTTGCACGCTGCAATGCGATGTGTCCTTGATTGCGGTCAAATATAGGCAATGTCATAGAAACACCAAAGCCCATGGTATATAGGTTGCTATTATCTAAGGCATGGTTGAGGCCGATACTGATTTTTGGGAACTGCTGTAACACAGCAATATGCACTTTCTCTTCCTGACTTTCATAGCCTTGTTGCAAGGCGAGTAAGTCCAATCGCTGATCTTCTATATTGCTGATTAACTGTTTATAGGTCGGTAGATTAATCGTGCTTGCCAACTGGATAGCTTGCTCTAGTCTTACCATTTCATAAGGTTTAAACCCCAACGCTCTATTAAGGCGTTGTTGCTGTTGCTTTTGTTGTTGCTCCAAGGCGAGCAGACGAATATCAAGCAGATTTTTAGCAGATACAGCCGCGACGCGTTCTAATTCAGTCACAAGTCCTAATTTAGCCGCCTGCTGTAAACGCTCACTATTTTCCTGAAGCCGCTGTGCCATCTCAGTTAATAGCGCATGTTGTCTGCTGTAAATGATTAATTGATAGGCAGCCAACTTTGCTGCCTGCACAATTTGCCACTCCTGCCAGGCGATGTGTAAATCAACGCTTTGTTGCTGCTTTTCTGCGCCTACTATTTTACTTGCCTGCCAGATGAGCGAGGTCACTTGCCAGCTAAGACCCACACCAAATGCATTATTCATCCCCGCGTCAGTACCGCCTGAAGGTGCTGAAAAAGTGTAAGAGATTTGCGGGTTAGGTAATAAGCCTGCCTGTAATAATTGCGCATTACTAATGCCATGTTGGTCTCTTATTGCGCGGAGTTTCGGATTACGTAAAACAGCGATAATAGCGGCTTCATCGGGTGATAAGCCATCAGTTAAGTCAAAATTAACAGACTGTAGCAAGGGATGTTTGATGGCTTTTGCTTGGATAGTTAGCTCTTCAATGTCAAGTGTCTGTAATGGCTGTTGAATTTTTTCTTCAGTTAAAGGTTGCGCCTGATATTTTGCACAACTGGATAGCATAAAAATCAAGACAATCAGAAGCACTAATTGGCAATAACGATTCGCTTTTAAAAAAAACTCAAGTATAGCCTCCAATGTGTAAAAATTTTCAAAGATCATAATAGATGTGGGTCATAGTGAGTGAGTCTGTTTTAATGCCTAAGTCTAATTTTACTGAATACGACCTTACTGGAATCTTTCCGCATGATTACCAAATGGTAAGAAAACGATACAACAAAAGCGAGTATTATGAACAGATGCGAATTTTACTCATTGAAGATGATATACAGGCTGCCGACTATTTGGTGAAAGGCTTGACTGAAAATGCTTATGTCATTGACCATGCCGCCGATGGTGAGCAGGGATTGAATCTAGCATTAAGCGAAACTTACGATGTCCTAGTTGTTGATCGTATGTTGCCAAAAAGAGACGGTTTATCATTAATACGCATGTTACGTGCGGATGGTAACGTAACCCCTATTCTGATTTTAAGCGCATTAGCTGAAGTGGATGATCGAGTAGAAGGTCTACGTTCGGGCGGAGATGATTATCTTATTAAACCCTATGCCTTCTCAGAATTACTAGCAAGGCTAGATGCGTTAACCCGACGCAGAACAGAAACTAACACAGTGAGTCATTTAAAGATCGCAGATCTGGAATTAAATCTGCTCAAGCATAAAGTAAACCGAGCTGGTCAGCCCATCCGATTGCAGCCAATGGAGTTACGTCTGCTGGAATATCTGATGCGTCATACTGGTCAGGTGGTCACGCGCACGATGTTACTGGAACAGGTGTGGGACTTGCATTTTGACCCACAAACCAATGTCGTCGACACGCAAATAAGTCGCCTGCGCAGCAAAATTGATAAGGGGTTTAATAAACCGCTATTACATACCTTACGCGGTATTGGCTATAAGCTTGATGAACTTGCGTAGATTACTCAACTCCTCCGCAATGCGCATTGCTTTACGCTATGCGGGGATTTATGCCATCTTTATGAGCCTGGGCCTTGGCGTTTTATACTGGGCCAGTAGTCACTATGTCGACGAACAAATCCGCACGGGTTTGCAACAGCGGCTCTATGAATTAGTCCGTATAGATAAGGAAAAAGGACGTGCAAGCCTTATGACCACGCTTGATGCTCAACAGGCTGGAAATACCAAGCAACAAGGCCACTTTTTACTACTCAATCCTGAACATAAAAAAATAGTGGGCGACTTACAAGCTTGGCCGCAAGACCTTACTATCAATGATCAAGTCGTTAATGTCTGGATTGCCGATAAAACCATTTCAAAGCAGGAAACTGCCGATGGCTATTGGCCGATGATTACAGCAACATTGGCCGATGGTAGCCGCTTATTATTAGCCCAGAGTTTAGCGCAGGCAGAAGAATTACAGGAAGTGATCCTTTATACCATCATCATTATTCTGCTAAGCTCAGTTGGCTTAGCACTGACTATGGGCTGGTTTATCAGTCGAGCCTTGTTAGCGCGTATTGATAAAATTAATAGCACCGCTAAGGCTATTAGTTCGGGAGATTATTCTCAGCGCGTACCCTATAGCAAGCGTAATGATGAATTTGATGAGCTAGCAACACAGCTGAATAATATGCTAAAGCGTATAGAGCAATTGCTCACAGGTATGCGCCAAGTCACTGATAATATCGCGCATGATCTACGTCAACCGCTCTCACGATTACGTAATCGTCTGGAAATTACCCTATTAGAACAGCGCGATACGCTAGAGTACCAGCAAGTCTTAGGCGAAACCATTGAAGATGCCGATGAACTGATTCATACGTTTAACGCCTTGCTGGAAATAGCCCAGACAGAAGCAGGTAGCTTTCGGGGGGAATGGCAAACGGTTGATATGACGGCTTTGCTTCTAGGACTGGGGGAACTCTATCAGGAGTTAGCCGATTCACAAGGCAAGCAATTAACGGTCGATGTGCAACAAGGACTAAAAGTAACAGGTAATCGTCATTTACTGGCGCAGGCTATCAGTAATTTACTGGATAATGCCATCAAATATACCAGTGATAAAGGACAAATTACTTTGCTAGCCCAACACTCTTTACAAGGGCTTATTCTCCAGATCAGTGATAATGGCCCAGGTATTCCCGCTGAAAAGCATTCACTGGTTATGGAGCGCTTTTATCGCCTAGATACAGCCCGTAGCACAAGGGGAAACGGATTAGGACTCAGTCTGGTAAAAGCCGTTATGCAGTTACATACTATGACAATCAGTTTACAGGATAACCAACCTGGATTAAGCGTGACTCTGCTATTAAAAAAGAATTCTGCTCGTTAAGTATTGAGGATTAAATAATACCCGAAACCTTGCAGGGTGTGCTGAACATTCAAGGAGTCAGCCAGTAATGCCGCTACCAGTCGCAACTCATGTACTTGAATAATAATGATTTTATAAGGTTTAAAGTTAGGCTTTAACTACTTATTAGATATAATTGAATTTCCTACAAAACAATTAATCCTAAGAAAAAGCCTAACTAATGAAAAAGTCTAGCCGATTAAGCCTACGCTTACAAGTCCGATCTTTTAAAAATACCTTTTTTCAACTCAATGACCTTCCTTTTAAAGGACTAATACCTGATAGTTTAATTGAAGCCATTCATCAATCAGGGAATGTTCGTAGCACCGTTTTTACTCCTTTAGTGACACTGAGAGCCTTTTTGTTTCAAGTGCTCAGTTCAACTGGGGCTTGTAAGGAGGCAGTTGCACATGTTTTAGTCGAGCGAATTAGCTTGGATTATAATGCAAACTCCATGAACACTGGGCCTTATTGTAAATCCCGACTAAGACTGCAACTCTCTCATTTAAAAGAAGCTGTCACCTCTTCGGGTAAAGTATTGCATAACCAAGCATCAAGTAACTGGTTGTGGAATGGTTTTCGAGTTATGCTGGTCGATGGCACGACCTTGCTTATGCCCGATACGGACAGTAACCAGAAAACCTACCCTCAACAAAAGGCACAAAAGCAAGGGCTGGGATTCCCAATTGTACGATTGGTAGGTCTTGTGTCATTAGCAACAGGAGCTTGCATTGATTATGCCATCGGCCCTTACCAAGGCAAAAGAACGGGTGAAACATCACTATTTTCTGATTTGATTCAGTCTCTTTGTAAGCAAGATTTACTTCTCGGAGACCGCTATTACACGTCTTACGCCAATATTGCTCTCCTGACAAAACAGGGAACGTCACTGGTTTTTAGACAACAGAGTACCGTAAAAAACGATTTTCGCCTAGGACAGTACCTTGGCGCAAAAGACCATATTATCATCGTTAAAAAACCGAAGAAAAAAACTGTATGGATATCCGATGCAGCATGGGCAGAGTTACCTGATGAGCTTTTGATTCGTGAGTTTTCAGTCAAAGGAATAGTCTATGTTACAACGCTAATGAATGCTAAAAATTATCCCAAAAAATCCTTGGCTGAATTGTATCACCAGCGCTGGAAAATTGAGGTGGACTTTAGAACAATAAAAACACATATGGGGATGGAGATGTTACGATGCAAAACAGCAGAGATGGTTAAGAAAGAGATTGCAGTACATCTCTTGGCCTATAACCTTATACGCGCAAACATTGCCAGAGCTGCCTGTCTCAATGACAAAGAACCCCGCCACCTAAGTTTTATGGCGGCTGTTCAGTTGATGCGTAACACTGCCAGTTTGTGTATCACTCTAACGGGAGTAGCATTAGGTAAAATAATACACCCTCTCTTAGTTGCCATAGCTCAATCGGAAATTGGGCAACGATCCAGACCAAACCAACCAAGAGTTATTAAGCGAAGACCGAAGGGATATCCATTAATGACGAAACCAAGAAGTGAATATGCAACTAGTTGATATAAAAAGGCTTAGCACGACTGGTAGCGGCATTAGAGTCAGCCAGCTTGAAATAGGCATCTCAGGCAGGATATACAATAATCAAGTTGACTGCTCCCTTTGGTTACTCTGTATTGCTTCTCCTCAGTTGAAAAAATAATTGAATAAGCGTATACATAGTAATGAAATCAACAAACTATGGACTAAAAGATCCATAGTTTGACTTACGACTGAAAGTCGTTAATCGGCTAAAGCCGACTAAAGAAAAGCATGGTACAAAACCTATAGTTGAATAATATAGCTAAAGATATATTAAATGGCACAATATAAGCTATGACATACCCACTGAAACTCAGACAACAAGTGTTTTCTGAGCATATGTGGCATGTCAATTAA
The DNA here is from genome assembly GCA_016592635.1 of Methyloprofundus sp. NCBI lineage: Bacteria > Pseudomonadati > Pseudomonadota > Gammaproteobacteria > Methylococcales > Methylococcaceae > Methyloprofundus > Methyloprofundus sp. Next base: position 263,269 of record AP023240.1, on the reverse strand, counting down.
TAATGCTTCAGCTATAACCTCATCTGCTTCATATCCAACCGATGAGTTGTTAACCTTTATTAGGTTCATAATTTTCTTTTAACCTTAAACTAAAGCAAAACCTCATAAATGAGAGTTTTACTAAAAGTCTTGCACTAAAGTGCATAGTTTTTACTAACGACTGAAACAATAAAAAGGCAAAGTAAAACACAGAAACCAAGGAGCAAGATGTTCCGGCTATTTATCATAAGGGGAATAAGTCATGAAAATTTTATTACATTACCAGCAAACAATGAATGATAAGCGGTTGCTTATCTATTTACATTTTATTCTACCGTTTTTTTTTCTTGTGGCCTTTACAGGTATTGCGGTAGCAGGACCTGAATTAATCAAAGATATTAACCCTAATGGCTCCAGTGATATTCGTAGTCTTAGGGCAGGAAACGAGCGTTTATTCTTTTTTGCACAAGCTGACAATAACAGTCATAGTCTGCAGCTATGGACATCGAATGGTGTTGAGCAGGACACGCTGCAGCTGACCGATATTAATTTTAATGAATATACCTATCCAGTTTCGGATACAAGCAATCTAGTCGTTGATGAACTTTACTTTTTTCCTCTTAGGAATCAGTCTGATAGAAAACATGAATTATGGCGTAGTGATGGTACTCTTCAGGGAACTTATAAACTAATCGATCTTCCGGATTACCTTGATCCTTGGTATCCGGCTGCTGGTTCTGGCAGCTTGTATTATTTTGTCCCGTGGAATGACCCCGAGTTTGGTCGTGAATTGTGGGTAAGTGATGGATCAGTTTCAGGTACTAGGCTGGTTAAGGATATTAACCCAGGTAGGGGATCAAGTTCACCACATAATCTAATAGCCGTTAATGACAGGCTTTATTTCGTTGTTGGTGATAATCTTTGGGTAAGTAATGGCGCATCGGCAGGCACTAGGCAGGTCACATATTTCGAAGGGGTTCACGGTAGGTTACATCATATCATTAATGTTAATGGTATGATTTATATGGCCTATAGTTATACTGGTGGGCATGAATTATGGCGGTATGATTCTATTTCTGGGCAAAATATTAAGGTAAGAGATTTTGACCACATCAGCCCGGGTGCTCGCGAATTTGCTGCGGTGGGTGATCATCTATTTTTTATAGCTAAAGACGTAGGTTCAGATGCTTATGATTTATGGAAAACAGATGGGACATTAGCGGGTACTGTTGTCGTTAAGAATATTGGCGAAACCAATGTGGGCTATACCGACTGGTATTTAACAAATGTGAATGGCACGCTCTTTTTCAGGGCCAATGATGGTACGCATGGTTGGGAATTATGGAAAAGTGATGGGACTGTATCAGGCACCTTTATGATTAAAGATGTCGTCGACGGTGCAAATAGCTCAGACCTCTATTGTTTTACCGCCGTAGGTGATACTCTGTTTTTTGCTCAGAAACAATCCATTTATGTGACAACCTTATGGATGAGTGATGGTACTGAAGCGGGAACAGTGGATACCGACATGGGCGTTAGCAGTCTTAGATGCCCTGTTAATTTTAACGAACAGTTATATTTTTATGGCAGTGACCGGACAACAGATGATTATGCTAGCGAACTATACCGATATAGTTTCTCTGATTCAGGCCATGGCACTACCATTACAGCTCCTGAGATTAATATTTCTACCGAAGGCGTGCAAGTCACTATTTCATGGAATAGTGTTGCAAATGCTGAGGGCTATACCTTGTTCTATGCTGCTTACCCTTATACCGGCCCTGAAACCATTGGTTCGATAGAGCTTGGTAATATATCAAGTTTTTCAGCAGACCTCTGGAATGGTGCGGCATTTTATGTGACTATAAAAGCCCATCGATCGGATGATGTAAGTGAATATTCTAACATTCCCTTTTTTATTATAGGTCAATGAGCCACTAGTGAAGCTCAACGATGAAAGAGGTATCATCGTTGAGCTCATGAAAAACGTGGTCAGGTCGCACGCCGTCATCGGCAATTAATCTAGCACAAAAACTAGGAAAAACTCGGGCAGACCACGTTTAATATTCCAAATCAACTCCGCCCTCTTTGATTGAAAATAAAATCTAATTTAAAAGACTATCTTGAGCTTAAATCAAAATTAACGAAGATGTGTTATATGATATGAAATTCAGCGCACTGATCGAAGTACCAGACACACCTTGCGGCTAAACCCTCACTATCACCATAATTGATAAAGAAATGCTGGCTGGTCTATAGACACCCGACAATACACAGATTATGATAGCAAAACAAACTATAGGAGCAGAAAATTCTGAGTACTATCACAGCCATCATCATAACTATACTTTCATAAAAAATATGGATATTTGAAATTTACGGTTGTGTTTTAATAGAGTATCTACCTATTTTATCCCCAAGATTAATACCCGTGCCCCCTACTTCAATAAAAGTTCTAATAACCTTTAGCTTACTCCTTTTCCCAATACTTGGCATTGCTCACGGCACCATCAGGCCTTGGCAACCTATTTGGTCAGCCTGGATTTTTACACCCGATGTTGCCATTCCGATGCTATTAACCACGGTCGTTTATTTTCGTGGTCGCGCTAAACGGCGTGAAGCAGGTCGTCCTGTTGGCATAGGGCAAACGATCACTTTTCTACTGGGTATGCTGTGTTTTGTGATTGCCTTGCAATCTCCTTTAGAACCGCTTTCAGAACATTTTCTGTTTTTTCATCAAATCGAACATTTGCTAATGCGTGGCATTGGCCCGTTATTACTTATTTTAAGTATGCCACTAGCGCCACTGCTACAGGGCTTACCTAAAGGCATACGTCATTCAGTATTATCCCCCATTGTTAGAAACAAAGCCGTACAATGGCTCTATCACTTTTTGGGTCATCCTATTATTGCCTCAGTATTATTTATTGCCACCTTATTAATTTGGCAAATCCCCAGCTTACATAATGCAGCCCTTGCCGATCAATCTTTGCATAACACCATGCATGTCACCATGATTGTGACAGGCTTCTTTTTTTGGTGGTTAATCTGCGACCCTCGGCAGAAATCAGCGCGTATTCCGTTTGGCATTCGCATTATCATTTTATGGCTGGTCACCATCCCCAATACCATTATTGGTGCTATTATTACTTTAAAAAGAGATCAAATTTATGCGGCCTATGATGTATTAGATGGTCGTTTAGCTATTGAAATAATGCTGGATCAACAACTGGGGGGTATTATGATTTGGGGACCAGGTGGCATGATGGGGTTGATTGGTACTGCAGTGGTTTTCTTCTTATGGACACGTAGGGATCGTAAATTACGCTACGTAAAACAATAACATTTAATAGTTCCCATGCTCCAGCATGGGAATTCACCCCTGAATGCTCCAGCGTTCCAGGTACTTGACGCTGGAGTGTCACAAGCGGCATTCCCACGCATGGAGCATGGGAACGATAACAATATCTCGTTTCTATACTCTGTTTTAAAATGGAAAGGCTGGCTTTACATTAACAAATACTTATATAATAATATTTCTTTGCCATCTGCCTTGTTAACCTTCGGAGATATTCAATGATTTTTAAGCAATTATTAGATAAAGAAAGCTGTAACTTAACCTATTTAATAGGTGATCCGATCACTAAAGAAGCTGTGTTTATTGACCCTGTTGATACGCAAATGGATGTCTATCTAGATTTATTAAAGCAATATGATCTGACCCTAAAATATTCTTTAGAGTCCCATGTACATGCTGACCATATTACCGCTAGTGGCCAACTAAGGCAGCAGCTAGGTGCAAAAACAGCCGTCAGCTCATTATGTGGTGCTGGTAGTGCTGATATTCAAATTCAAGACGGGGATGTTTTTGAGTTTGCTGCTGGGGAAACCATTAAAGTTATTGCAACTCCTGGGCATACCGCAGGCAGCATTTCTTTCTTATGGCGTGATAAAGTATTTACTGGTGATGCTTTATTTATTGACGGCTGTGGTCGTACTGATTTTCAAGGCGGCGATGCGGGTGCACTCTATGATGCAATTACCCAAAGAATCTTTACTTTACCTGATGAAACTCTAGTTTACCCAGGGCATGATTATAAAGGCCACTGGGTGAGTAGTGTTATGCAAGAGCGCACGAGTAACTCACGCTTGGCAGGAAAAAGTAGGGCTGAATTTATTGACATAATGGATAATCTTAATTTACCCAAACCTAAGCTTATTGATATGGCAGTGCCTGCCAATCGATATTGTGGTATTGATGAGAAATTAGCGAATCAAGCTTCTGAACACCGTACTGCAGACTCCGACCCAAAACATCAAAACTCTAGCATGCAAGATTTAGTCAATGCAGCTAAACAACAAATAACAGAAATTTCACCTGCAAAAGCACAAGAAATTATCAGCAATAGTACTGCTAAACTTATTGATGTGAGAGAAGAGGTAGAGTTTAATGCAGGGCATATTGAAAATGCAATCCTGATCCCTCGTGGGCAATTAGAATTTAAAATTGCAACCCAGCCAGATTTATCAGATAAATCATCCGCCATTATAGTTTACTGCGCTGGCGGTCATCGCTCGGCATTAGCAGCTAATACCTTGATAAACATGGGATATACTAATGTACTATCAATTGCAGGTGGTTACGATGCATGGAAACAGGAAAATTAACTGCAGAAAACACCAAACTCTCTCCACAGAGAACAGCAACTATTGCTCTCTATGGAGACAAACCTTTTCGATTGCCCCGCCTTAAGTAAGCAGGCGAACAACTCCCAACTCTTGCATGCCTCCAGTTCAAACCAATAAAGTTAATTTTTCGCAGTATCTACCCATTTTTAGCTGGCTCAAAAGCTATACTAAACCAGACTTTAATGGAGATATTTTTGCAGGCATTATTACTGCTATCCTATTAGTTCCACAAGGTATTGCTTATGCCATGTTAGCTGGCTTACCTGCTCAAGTTGGCCTATATGCCAGCATATTACCCCCTGCTATCTATGCGCTTTTAGGAACCAGCAGAACATTATCCGTCGGCCCTGTTTCCATTGCCGCCATTATGATTGCCAGTGTTTTATCAATCCCTGAAATAAACGCACTAGGAAGCCCCGTAGAAAATGCCATTATTTTAGCCGCGGAAGGTGGCTTGGTTTTATTATTAATGGCTATTTTACGCATGGGCAGCTTGGTTAACTTCATTAGCCACCCAGTTCTAACTGGCTTTACCAGCGGCGCAGCTATTCTCATTGTGCTAAGCCAAATTCCACACTTGCTAGGACTACCTAAAAATCAATGTGGCATAGATTTAGATTGTTACCAGACATATATAGAGCAGGTCAATATTTATACCGCAGGACTAGGAAGTAGTAGTCTAATATTACTAATATTATTTGGAACACCTCTATTTTCGCTACTAAAAAAGTTAAATTTTCAAAAAACACTGATTACAGGTATCAGTAAGTGCGGTCCCTTGATTGCTGTGGTGTTAGCAACTGCAATCGTATCAGCTTATCAGTTATCAGACACTTATGATGTTGCGATTGTCGGACAAATCCAAGCAGGCTTTCCAGTCATTAGCTTTGCCTTTATAAATAATGCCATTCAATGGCAAGCCCTTTTACCGAGTGCTTTTTTTATTGCCATTATTGCCTATGTAGAAAGCGTTGCTATTGCCAAAGTTACCGCAAATTTCAGGAACCAAAAAATCAACCCTAACCAAGAGTTATTGGCTTTAGGAGCAGCAAATATTGTTACTGCATTTTCTGGCGGAATGTCAGTTTCAGGCGGCTTTAGTAGAACAATGGTCAATTTTTCTGCAGGTGCTCGTACCCAAATGGCAATGCTGATTGCTGTCATTATTCTTAGCGTTGCGGTGATATTTTTCACAGAGCAATTCACTTATATTCCCAAAGCGGCATTAGCCGCCATTATTCTCCTTGCCATATTCCCTCTGATAAAACTAAAAGATATTGTTAAGACTTGGAAATATGATCAGGGGGATGGTATTGCCGAGTTGACGACTTTACTGGGTGTCTTGGTATTGGGAATAGAAGAAGGTATTGCCTTTGGAGTAGCCATTACCATTACCAGTTATTTGCGGCGAACTAGCCGACCACATATTGCCATTGTAGGCCGTATAGAAGGTACAGATCATTTTAGGAACATAAAACGTCACCAAGTTAAAACATGGAAAAATATTTTGCTAATTAGAATCGATGAAAATATCAGCTTTGCCAATGTAAGTTATATTATTGATTTTGTAGAGCACGAAACCACAAATAACTTGAATCTAAAGCACGTGGTACTCATTTTTTCATCAGTAAGCTATATTGATACCACCGCTTTTGAAGCGCTAGAAAACCTTATTAAGCTATTAAAAAATAGTTCAATAACACTTAACCTTGCAGAGGTAAAAGGACCTGTTATGGATAAATTGGATCAAACAACTTTTCTCCAGCAATTAAGCCCTGGACAAGTTTTTCTGCAAACTAGTGAGGCTGTTGCAAAACTGGCTGATTGATAGGTCAAGCCAAAAGCTTGACCCTTTTGCTCCCCGACAAGGTCGATACAAGCTATCAACTTTGTAGGGTTTTTAATTGTACGCTTTAAATTTAACGACGCTTAAACAACTGAGGCGATTTAGGCTGCTGCTTGTTTTGTAAACAATGATAAGCTGCATTTTCAAATCTAATTCTTAAAGATTGCGTGCTCTTATTTTCTTTTATAAACTTTTCTGCTTCGACAGCCGTTAAGTCTTTCATCATGAAGGTTGCAATACACATACAAGGCTTAGTAAAACGCTTTCTATCATTATCCTTATTGATTGAACCACTGACTTCTCTTTTTACACATTGTTCAGCAAAATCATGTTCAAATACATGTTTCTGTATATCGGTTACCGTTGCATCATGAGAATGATCAAATGGGTTGTGTACTTTTTTTGCCTGCTGCTTAGGCGCATCATCCGAACAGGCGCTTAGCATGAGAGCTAAACAAAAACTGATTAATACGGAACTAATTTTATGGATATTTTTCTTTTGCATAACGACCAACTAAAAAATGAAAATTTTAAGGTAGCTCTACATTACTAAATAGTAACCTTTAATAAAGAACTAACCAAAATGACTAAAGTAATTACTTCTTGGTAAAAAATAAATTAAAAGTAACTGGCACCGCAGTGTTAATACTTGTTAATTTAGCTATTGCACGTAATGCTTCTGATCCTGCCAACAAATTAAAATCTTTTAGATCAACAATAAGAGGCTCTTTTGTAGTCACTAAAACCTTGCCTTTCGCAAATGCAACTATTTGCATTTTAACAGGTATTGTTTTCTGTAAACCATGCAAATCGATAACAGCATCCAACTGTAAAACTTTCCTTTGGCCTTGTTTAAGCTTATCTAACTTTGCTTTATTTACATTCAAGCGTACCCGTGCAACAGGAAAATCCTTTATATCAAAAAATAGCTCACGTAAACGAGTATCACGTATTGCTATACCTGTATCAACGCTACTTAAATCAACACTTAATACTGCTCGCTTTGAATTGATACTAGCATCAATTTTATTAAATGTTTGTACTTCAGTTTTACTGGCATTTTTTGTGGTAATAAAATTAATAACCGAAGATCTCTGGTCTAATACCCACTCAGCCAAGACAGATTGAGATAACATTAACAAGGTAATAAAGATAATTTTTTTCATATTATGATGCCTTAACAATTAAGTTTTAAGATACTATATTTTTTGTGCTGTAAAAATACCATATTCCACTATTTTATTATGAAATAAATGGTGCTGTGCTAAACCCACTTTAAAATTAGCCGTTTGTGTTTCACTACGCAAGCCAAGCCATCGGCTAAACTTTTGTACGGGTTCTAAGCGTTTTGCTACTTTATACATATAATCTGCCGAGGGCAAGGTTTGCTCGGTAATGTCTTGGTATTCAACATTATTGAACTGATTGTCGGTCAATAACTTTGCAAATTCTGCACGTAAACATAAATTTGGCACAGCCCAACCATTCAAACAGTCAACCACTGCAGGCCAGTCTGCATCTTCAATTTCACGCTTGGTAAGAAAACCATCACACACGACTAACCGCCCACCTTTGCGTAAAATACGAAATGCTTCACGAATAAAATCACCTTTATCTAAAGCATGACAAACACTTTCCAGGCCCCAAACAATATCAAACGTTTCATCTGCATAAGGGGTATTACAAAAGTCAGATACTTCAAAATCAATATGCTCCCCCACTCCATGTCGCTTCGCATGCTGCCCTGCATGAAAAGCTTGTTTAGCACTAATGGTAATTGCTTTTAAATTATTACCGTGATTTTTAGCCATCCAGATTGAACTACCACCAATCCCACAGCCCGCATCCAGTACGTAATCATCTGGCTGAATTTTTGCCGCATCATAAAGCTTTTGGTTTTTATTGAGTAATGATTGTGAATGAGACTTGGTTTGCTCATCCCAATAACCATAGTGCAGTGCTAAATCATTGCGCCCACTCCAAGCAAATAAATAGTCCCAATAACAAGCATCATAATGCTGTACAGCAGCCTCTCTTAATTCTTCAACAGAAGTGTTCTCATTATTTTGTAAAGGACCATTACGGTAATCTTGATTTGGCTCTATAAGATGCATGATTTGTATTTTTTATTCTTTAAATTAACGGATGATTTTATTCTATAGCTCTTTACTTCACTTAACTCAGCTGAAGAGATGGATATTATCCTCACCTCTAAGCATCTTGCAGCATGCCACTTCTGATTTTTTGCACAGCTCGCAATGCGGGCGCTGCCCCCGCCATAGCAACGGCATCCACCAAGCAATACCATGCAGCGACACCACTAGGCGGATTGCCTTGAGTAAACCCTGATGCTGGGTCTATCTCTGCCCAAGCCCAAGTTCCCGCGCCAGTACCAATCAACTCCAACCAACTAGTAATAAAAAAAGCACCAAGATAAACCATTGGTGATTTACCCTTAAATAAATAGATTAAGTACACCACAAATAAGATTGCACCAATTTGATCACTACGCCCTGCAAACGGGCTAAGCCCCCAAGCTGACCACAAGCCACATAACACAACCGTAAAAGCCGCAATCGCTCTCGCATGACGTAAAAAGACCCCCGACCTTGCTAAAATAACAGCCGTTAAATAAACCATACCGTGGCCTGCTGGAACATAGGGAGGTACAGTTCCAAAACGATAAATATAGCCTTGCATATAAGGTGAGGCAAAATACTCACCGACCGTTGCAAATGACAGTGCCACTAGCACTTGCATACGGATAATGGCGGACTCTCTAGATAATAACCCCACCAAAAATAACCAGCCAAAAAAAGCTAATAACCATTGCATTTCCTGACTACCACTACCATCAATCGTTAAGCAAATAGCCGTACAAGTAAAAGTAAAAGCAACGATATAATAATCTGTCTTATTGTCGGCGTAGGCTACACCTGTTTTAGGGAAATGCCGTAACATCTTAAATTAAACTCCAGTTATCGTTAAACTATTTGATAATTCACTTCTTTATTAAATATTGTGATTTAAAATAACAATTTTAATTTTTTTATATTTTATCACAGCACTTATCAATGCCGTTACACAAACCAATAAGCAACAAACAAATAACGCACTAACTTACCTATACAAATTAAAATAGTTGCTGACCATAATGGCAACCTCAACCAACCACCAGCAAAACATAAGCCATCACCTACTATAGGCAACCAAGAAAATAATAAACTCCACTGCCCCCAATGTCTAACCCACGATAAGGCTTTTTGTTTTTTCTTATCTAAAACATGCTCAGCAGGAAATTTTTTAGCGGCTAATGCACCCAGCCACCAAGTTGTTAAAGCACCTAGAGTATTGCCTACCGTTGCCACAGCAACCAGCAACATAACTGCATGTAACTGTTCTGAGACCATGTATGCCAGAACAGCCTCTGAGCCTCCTGGTGCAATGGTCGAAGAGATAAAGGCACTTGCAAATAGACCCCAAAGTTCTAACATTTTCTAACCTTTAACTTATAAACACAAAAAAGCCCCTAATGATCTAATATCAATAGGGGCTTCAAATTAGCTGAACGTTCTAAAATATTTTAGAACTTGCCAGCTACTGTCACTAACTTGGATATAAGTACACTACTTCTTAACCAAACCAATAACCCAACTCATTAACTTAACAATTAAATCAACACCGCCTTTAATGAGTGCAATGCAATAAGCAAAAACCTCACCTACTGACATGCCTTTAAATTTACGTGCCAATAAAGGGGCTAGTATCAAACCAATTGCCAAACCAACAACAGTAATACCTGAAAAGAAAGAGTTATTACCAACAACTTTGTCTTTTATATCCGTGATTTCTCCCACTACCGTATCAGCTAATGACTCAGCAGGCTTACTATCCGAATAGTCATCTTGGATAACATACGCTGTTACCCCTGGAATACTCGGTAAATCACCATCGCCTTTACCAATTTTTAGCTGGCCTTTCATACCTTTTTCCATGTGCTGCGCAATATCACAATGCACTAAATAGGTTTTATCACCTGGTGGAAAAATTAAAGTACCCGATACTTTACCTGGCCCTGTTACCTCTAAATGGAACATGCCTTTTGGGTAAAGGTATCTAGGTAAGCCATGCATCATCCATTGGTGACGCACTTCATCATCATTAATAAAATTGATCGTTAGCTTGGTACATGGTTCAAATTGATACTCCTGCACATCAAAGGCAAACATACGCCCTGGAAATTTCTCGGCATATTTATGCCCTGCATGCACAGTAATCTCTTTGGTTGCCGCAACACTGTCACAACCACCAGGCAAAATATCAGTATTCTGCCCCATAACCATGCCACCCGTGGCATCCATTAAATGACCATCTCCGTGATCCATCATGCGATTATGATCTTCAAACTTTTTTTCAGCAAAAACAGGAGCCGATAAGGCTAATGATAGCGCTACGATTGATAATTGTTTAATCATTATCAGTTACCTCCTTTATTTGAAGAAATAAGCGCCTTTATGCCAGCTCTATTTACTACTAATAAATAGGCAACTAATCCTAAGAACAAACCAAAAATCAGGTTTCTAAGTGAATTATCTTCGAAAGCTTCAATATCAGCTGAACCTGGCGTTACATCAGCAGCTGCCATTTTACTAGCAGGTGGAGCCACATAGCCTTTTGCATCTACTTCACCTAAACTATTCCAATCATCAATATTTTGCCAGACAGGTGTTTTACGCGCATGAAACTCTTTAGTAAATAATGGTGCAATACTTTCACCGATGGTTTTAGGCAAACCAACCTCGTTTAAATACTTTTTATAAACTAATGCACTCACATTACCGCCAGGATTCATACCATCAGTAGTGATACCTTTTTCACGGTGATCATGAAAAATCCAGATACCTTCCCCATAGCTGTGAAAACCATCATCAGTAGTATTGATTCTTAAATCATTACGCTGTGCTGGAGCAATATCGTAAACATCACGGGTAATCTGCGCAATAGGATTATGTTCCACCCCATCATAATGCGTAATAGTCGCTTTATGCCCATGCGTATGAACCGCTAACAATTCACCCGTACTATTAAACATACGTAGTTTAATGTTTTTATCAGGCTCAGCAACGATAATTGACTCCCTTAATGTATAAGGGAATGAACGGCCATTCAGCGTATGGTAATCTTCAGTTGAATCGGTCATGTCATATTCACGATTCATTTTTCTAGCAATTAAACGTGGATCATTGTACTGCTGCACAATGCTATGCAGTTCTTTGTCCATCGCATGATAATGCAAATCATACTCACTATCATATTCTTCCAAAACCGCTTTCGAAGGGTGTCTTACTTGCCCACCACCCACATTGAAAGTTTGCACCCAGTTGTTAGGGCGGTTTTCTTCAACAACAAACATTCCCACCAATCCCATTGCTAAATGCACATGTGTTTGTACATGACAATGATACACAAAACTCCCTGGAGACCGAGGACGAATTTCATAGGTTTTGCTTTGTCCTGGTAACACAAACTTATCACTCGTTTGTGGTACCCCATCATTACCTTCACCAGTACTATCTACAAAAGGGTGATCAACACCATGTAAATGAATAGTATGTGGAAAATAATGGGTATTCTCTAACTGTATCCAAATAGTATCACCTTGCTCCACACGAATAACGGGTGAAGGCGCTCTTAGTAATGGATTTGCATCGGTGCCCACAAAACTACTTGTGGCCATACCTCTTGATTTAGGGGCAAATACCCACATTGCTGGTTGAATTCCAGGGGCAATATCAAAAGTGGGTACAAAACCCTTAAAATCTGGTGAATGACCATTTAACTCGGCAACTTCTAATTTAATAATAATTAAATCAGGGTCACCATCACCATCCATATCATTCTTTTTAATGATCGCATCCAGTGCATAATGAGTATTCATCAATGCTTCCATTGATAAATTGTTGGTTCCTTTTACTTCTGCGGCAATCGCATAAGGATTATCAGGGCTACAACGCAGAGACTCCTGCATGCTTACGCCTTCAATTGTCTGCGCCTTACGCCATTCCGGGTTATTTTGGTTACAAACCGTTTCTACTTTACCACGGTCTACTTCAACTGTTTTAGGCAAGCCTACTACAGCTGATGCCGAAAATGGCATCAGCATGACAGCAGTACCCAATAGTATTCCTAAAGGATTTTTCTGCATTGTTTAATTGTCCTGAAATTAGAATTAACTTATTTTTTAAGGTTTGCAATAATTTCATCGACTTTATTTTTAAAGCCTGCATGAGAAAGATAAACTACATATAGACCAGCTAATACAAATAACAAGTACATAAACAAGTCATTACGCGCAACTGATTGACCACTACCTGCAACAAAGCTCATATGTGCATCTAAATTATCATCATTTCTACCTTTAAGTGTAATATGAATCAAATACTTGCCTGGCTCTGAAACACCATTAGGTAGTTTTAATACAACAGTACCTGACTTATGTTTTTTCGCTGCTTGAAAAAATACACGAGTGCCTTCAGGCTCTTTAGTGACTTCAAATTCTACCGCTCTATTACGATATCTAACATCTTGGTAATCAAAAACTAATTGAGTTAATGTACCTGTATCAGGGATATTTCCACAAAAATCTTCTGCAGGGTATGCTAATGGCTGGTAAGCCGTGTAATGAATCCAATGCTCTGGTTCCAGCTCAAATTTACATTGATCGGTATCAGTACCTGCTGCTCCACCATGCGCCCAGATAGATGCAGAAAATAGCATCGCTAACAATGCTAAAAAACTTTTTCTTATTATGCTGTGTGTCATAAATTCTTCCTCTTTTTATTTTTTATAATTTTTAAAATGTTTTTGTTGCGAAATTGACTGAACGAACATTAAAAACATCAGGAAACTCTATCATATAGAGTCTAACAAAGATAGAATAGCTATACATTTTGCCAATAATGCAAAACCATTATATCAGAATTTTCTTATATTGCTATTGCTATCCCGCTCCGGTTTTCGTAAAATTTCGCATATTCACAATTATAATAACGCAACCTAAGGTTCAATACATGTCTCACCTAACTAACTCTCCAGAATGGTTGGCTTTAAAGGAGCACCAACAACATGTCAATCAACTACACATCAGAGACTTATTTACATCCGAACCTAACCGCTTTGCAAACTACTCCACTACCTTTGGTGATTTGTTATTCGATTACTCAAAAAATAGAATAACAGATAAAACCCTACCTTTGCTATTAGATTTGGCAAACTCATGTCAACTAAAAGAAAAAATTGACGACATGTTTAGTGGGAAGCGTATCAATAATACCGAAGGTCGCGCCGTACTACATACCGCACTAAGAAACCGCGACAACCACCCAGTATTAGTGGATGGAATTGATGTGATGCCCCAAATTAATCATGCCTTGCATAAAATGCGTGATTTTTGTGAACAAATACACTCAGGCACTTGGAAAGGCTATTCGGGCAAACGCATTACCGACATTGTCAATATTGGTATCGGAGGCTCTGATCTGGGGCCTAAAATGGTTACTAAAGCATTGACACCTTATGCAATTGAAGGCCTGAATGTCCACTATGTTTCTAATATTGATCAAGCAGACTTAGTAGAAACCTTAAACAAGGTATCTCCAGAAACCACTTTATTCCTCATTGCATCTAAAACATTTAGCACCCATGAAACCATGACTAATGCACAATCTGCACGTGCATGGTTACTGGATGCAGCACATGATAAATCTGCAACGGCGAAACACTTTGTTGCCTTATCAACCCATAAAACTAATGTTGCCGAATTTGGTATCGACCCAAACAATATGTTTGAGTTTTGGGACTGGGTCGGGGGTCGCTATTCACTTTGGTCATCAATTGGCTTGTCTATTGCTTTATATTTAGGTATGGATAATTTCGAACAACTACTTGCAGGTGCACACGAAGCCGACCAACACTTCCAAAATACAGATTTTGCAGAAAACATCCCTGTCATCATGGGTTTATTAGGCATTTGGTACAATAACTTCTTCGATGCAGACTCACATGCAATGTTGCCTTATGATCATAGCATGCAATTTTTTGCAGACTATTTTCAACAAGGTGATATGGAAAGTAACGGTAAAAGTGTCGATATAAATGGCCAGGCAACTGATTACAGTACTGGCCCTATTATTTGGGGGCAGCCAGGCACCAACGGCCAGCATGCTTTTTATCAGCTTATCCATCAAGGAACCAAACTCATTCCGTGTGATTTCTTGGCACCAGCACAAAGTCACTATGACTTACCCGAACACCATGATATTTTAATCTCTAACTTTCTAGCACAAACAGAAGCACTCATGAAAGGCAAAAATTCTGCTGAAGTTAAAGCTGATATTGGTGCTGATGCTGATGAAAACTTAATTGCAGCTAAAGTATTCTCAGGTAATAGGCCTACTAATTCATTTTTGTTTAAAAAGCTAACCCCTCACAAATTGGGAACATTAATTGCATTTTATGAACACAAAATCTTTGTGCAAGGCAAAATATGGAATATCAATAGCTATGACCAAATGGGGGTTGAATTAGGTAAAGTACTCGCTAGAAAAATTTTACCGCAACTGCATCACAATGACCCAGTAACGGCTCATGATTGCTCTACAAATGGTCTAATCAGCCATTACAAAAAAATCCGCTAAATTGAGTTTGCGGCAACTTTTCTTGTACCAAGAAGGGTTGTCGCCCTTAAGTACCAGTTTGCGGCTCGCTAACTTTGTTGCCAGCAATGCTCTACCGCTCAAAATACAATATAAGCCCACATTCACTGCAAACATACAATTAGCTGTTATTTCACTAGCAAAGTTTAAAGTGATTTTTTTGTTAATATTTCTCCTTGCCTCACTTAGTGGCTGTGATATGCAGACACAAACCACACCCACACCTCCCCAACAAACCAAAAAGCCTGCACCGCAACAACCAGCAGTACCTCACTACAACAGTCAACTTGAGCGTATTAAAGCAACCAAAATCCTAACCGTTTTAACTCGTTATGACCCAACTACTTATTATGAATCCTCAGAAGGTTTATCGGGATTAGAATATGACCTAGTACGACTTTTTGCTCAACATTTAAATGTTGAAACCAAATTCATCATCCCCACAACCTTTGCAGAGATTTTACAAAAAACTCAAGCAAGTAAAGCTGATTTTGCCGCCGCTGGCTTAACCATTACTAAAGAACGCCAGCAACAATTTCTCTTCACCCCGCCGTACCATGAAATTACCGAACAAGTCATTTATCGCACAGGCACTAAACGCCCTAAACGCCCCAAAGATCTAGTCAATGGCATTTTAGAAATAGTAAAAGATACTAGTCACGCAGAAACACTATTACTATTACAACAAAAAAATCCACAACTACAATGGCTAACTAATGAATTGTTAGATACTGACGAGCTACTGTATTTAGTCAATGAGCGTTTAATTGATTACACTATAGCCGACTCCAACCAAATCACTCTCATCCGCCGCTTTTACCCAAAATTAAATGTTGCTTTTAATATTAGCTCTCCACGACAACTAGCTTGGGCCTTTAAAAAATCTAATGATCTAAGCGTATACAATGAAGCCAAGGCATTTTTTGCCAAAATTAAAAAAAACAAAACGCTGGAACAGTTACTTGAACGTCACTATGGACATACCCGTAATATAAAATATGTAGGGCATTGCACCTTCCACCTACACTTACAAAGCCGCCTACCACAATATCAAGAATTATTTACAGCCGCAGCCACAAAATTCAATTTGGATTGGCGCTTATTAGCAGCAATCAGCTATCAAGAATCACATTGGAACGAGCATGCAGTATCCCCCACTTGGGTAAAGGGATTGATGATGCTTACTAAAGCGACCGCTGACCAGTTAGGCATCAAAAATAGAATTGACCCAAAAGAAAGCATTTTTGGCGGCGCACGATACTTCAAACAGCGACTTAAAAAAATTCCCGCTCGAATTCCTGAGCCAGACCGCACTTGGTTTGCCCTAGCTTCCTATAATGTAGGCTTTGGTCACTTAGAAGATGCGCGCATTATTACCCAAAAGCTTGGTAAAAATCCCGACAAATGGATAGATGTTAAGCAGTCACTACCTTTATTAAGTAAAAAAGAGTGGTTCTCAAAAGCAAAACATGGCTATGCACGAGGGGCTGAGCCTGTCATTTACGTTGGTAATATCCGCAGTTATTTAGATCTACTCACCTGGTATACCAGCAATAAAGAGCAAGAAGAAGCAAGTGCCATGCCTCTCTTACTCAAAAGCAGGAACTCACCAAAACTCAATTAATGCATTTTTCAGAAAACACAATTACTCTAGCCACATACGCCTAAACTAAAAATAACGCAAGGCCATAAATTTTGCCTAGAAATAGCATTTGCCACACACCGACATTTCAGCAATAATCTATGGTGATAAACGTTTTTATATTAAATTTATTATGCATTTTTTCAAAAAACTTATTTGATTTGCTGGCTCGATAACAGGTATAACTAAAATTGCATCATATAATCGACCATCCATTTTAATTTCTAAGAGGAATAACTATGAACAAAAAAATAATTTCAATAATAAGTATCATGGTTTTAGGGATGCTCAGTAGTGCATGCACCTCCCGTCAAGGTAGCTTTACAGTTTTATCCACAAAAAACATGGAAATTAGTCGTGTTGATCTCAAAAAAGTTGATTTCACTCGTAATGTTGAAGGAAAAGATGGCCGATTCTCACTTTTATTTATCCCTTTTGGTTCTGCACCTAATTTAGAAGAAGCAGTAGACAGATGCTTAGAAGCTGGTGGTGGAGACTTTATGACTAGCGCCGTTCTATACCGCACCTCTTGGAGTGTTATCCTGTTTGGCTGGGAGTCATGGACAATTGAAGGTGACGTAGGTGACTCTCTCTCTGCAGGAGCAGCAGACATCAGTCGATAACCCCAAGCAATAGTTTTAATAGCTACAATTAGGGTTGAGGGTTTTATAAAGCCCCCAGCCCTTAGAAACGCGTACAAAATAATTTCGATAACTTATCTATTAAGGATAAGGCACCAGTTAATATGTAAATGCTCAGCCCCTCAATGCAATATACATAGGGTGGCTAGAACAAAACACCTGTTTTTAAGCATACAGTGAAACCCATCACCCTCACACGACAATGATAAGTTTCACTAGTGTGCTCTCACGAATCGCAAAAAGATATTCTACCCATCCTACGCAAATAGTTAAACTCATTCTAAGGGGGCGGGGCGAACGATCACATTAATATAATTTTTCACACTTTTGTTTAATATTAATTATTATGCACAACTTAATTAAAAAACTCACCGTAATAACTCTGCTTATTAGCCTATTAGGGTGTTCTAGTCATCGAGCACGTGAAACAGCTACAGCAACATTGCAGGTAGCAGATGGGCAGGAAATACAAGTAGGCCGCTTCTCCAATGAAATGGGCTTTACTGACCCCAATAAAATTAAATCCAATCTTTCCTACCTTGAGCCGATTGTTACCATCGTTAAAGATACGCTAAAGGAAGAGCTTATTGCTGCAGGCTACCAAGTCAAAAAAAGTGATATTGCAATATCTGGAAAAATTCACCGAATATGGGGACAGAATAAAATCACCTTTATTATCAAAGATACATTAACTAATGAAGTTTTATTAGAAAAACTTTTTCGCTCCAAAATTAGTAGCGGCTTACTGAGAGACAAACTTTCGCATAAATCTAATTTGCACGTATTAATGCAACATTTTTTACAAGATCCTGATGTATTAGATATTATAGAAAAATACAACACTCCAGAACCTATTGCCCCCCCACCAAACACACCAAACACACGCACCCTAGTTGCCCCCATTATTAACGATGACTTCCAGGATAAAAAAAGAGTCGCACTGGTCATAGGTAATAGTAATTATAAAGTTGGCTACTTAAAAAACCCTCAAAATGATGCAACTGATATTGCCAAAGTACTTAGAGACTTAGGGTTTGTTGTGATTCTGGAAATAGATGCCGATCAAAAGAAAATGGATACCGCTCTTTTGAGTTTTGGCAGAGAACTCGCTAATGGCGGAGTTGGTTTATTTTATTATGCTGGTCATGGCGTACAAGTTAACGGCAGCAATTTCTTGATCCCTGTTGGCGCAAACATTGAAGAAGAGCGTGATGTAAAATATAAAGCACTCAATTTAGCACAAGTACTTGATGAAATGCGTGATGCACAAACGGGCTTGAACATTGTGTTACTTGATGCATGTCGCGACAACCCATTAGCAAAAAGCTCACGCTCTAGTACGCGTGGCCTTGCAAGAGTTACCAGCCCAAGTGGGAGCATTATTATTTACTCTACCAGCCCAGGTTCTGTCGCAGCCGATGGTACTGGTAGAAATGGTTTATTTTCCAAGCATTTACTCCAGCACATTACGACTCAAGATCAGACAATTGAGTCCGTTATGAAGCAAGTATCAAAAAATGTACAAGAAGAATCTAAAAACAAACAAACCCCGTGGATGGAGTCATCATTTACTGGTAACTTTTATTTTTCAAGGCAAAAAAATAGCATAAAACAGAAAAATACTATCGCAGCTGATCCAGCACCAGCTAAGCCTCCTGAAGATAATGCACAACTTACAGAAGACACACAACCCAAAGATATTATTCTCCCTAAAAAAAACACCCCAAAAGAAAGTAGCGACAACTTGGACATCAATCAAGACTGAGAATAAGAACCGAAACTGGATAGAAAAAGCCAGTTTCGGTTTTATGAAACTCCCAGCCCGAAGCAGAAGATCATACCTAACGGATTTTATATAGCGATAATCACCTACGATTTACTCCCTGTTTCATAATACATAGCTTCAAGGACATATAGAGCTGCATGCAATTATTATCCTTTGATAACACCAAAATATATATTAAGCCATTAGCATCCTTAGTAAAATAGCGGTAGAATGCATCTATCAGAAAACAGTGCTTGAACATGAGACACCACTCAGTTGTTATCAATTGTTATTCTGTTAAAGCCATACATTTTTATTATTTAAGGAGATTTACCATGGCAACAGGCACAGTAAAGTGGTTTAACAACACAAAAGGCTTTGGGTTTATTGAACAATCCGATGGTGGGGATGATGTATTTGTACATCATTCAGTAATACAGGGAGATGGGTTTAAGACACTAGAGCCTAACCAAACTGTTACTTATGATGTGGAAAATGGCCCAAAAGGCCTATCTGCCATCAACGTAAATACACAGTAAATCTCAAAGACAATTCTAAAAAAGGCTCCTTATGGAGCCTTTTTTTTATTATCGATATAGCCCTGCAAACATGTGTCTAATAATGACATATCCATATGTTCCGCTACCGTAGCCGCCATAAGCTGTATTCCTTGCTCACTTAACGCATTATAGTCAACAGCTATAGATTTTTTTGCCCCCGCCCACTGCAATAAACTGATACACGCCTCTGGCTGATCAAACAAACCATGCAAATAGGTTCCCAATACTTGCTCATCTGCTGAAATACTACCTTCTACATTACCATCTTCTAATCTAAGTACAGGCCGTGATAATGCCTTTCCTTCAGATACCCCTGCATGAATTTCATAGCCCTGCACAACAGCATCACTCATTAACAACTGAGCAGACACTTGCCTGAGCTGTTTATTTTCCTGCAAAGTTGTCTGCATGTCCAATACACCTAAGCCTTGACTACCTCCAGAATCACCTTCGATACCATCAGGGTCATGAATCATATTACCCAACATTTGGTAACCACCACACAAGCCTATTAATTTCCCCCCATAGCGCAAATGCCGCAGAATAAACGCCTCCCAACCTTGCTCACGCAACCAGTTCAGATCATCACGCACCGACTTACTACCTGGCAAAATAATCAAGTCTGCTTTTGATACCTGATCAGGACTGCGACTAAACTGAATATTGACTTGTGCATTCAAGCGTAACACATCAAAATCAGTATGATTACTCATTCTTGGTAAGCGTGGCACCACAACATTGAGAGCGTTCTCAACAGGCTCATCCTGCTGCACAGCAATACTATCTTCAGACTCTAAATATAAATCATGCAAATAGGGCAACACCCCAAAGACTGGCTTTCTGGTACGCTGCTCCAGCCAGTCAATGCCAGGCTGCAAAATGGCAAGATCACCTCTAAAGCGATTAATAACAAACCCTATGACACGCAGCTGTTCAGACTCACTTAGTAATTCCAAAGTACCAATTAAATGTGCAAATACGCCGCCTCGATCAATATCAGCTACCAAAATAACAGGGCAATCCACCGCCTCTGCAAAGCCCATATTTGCCACATCATTTTTACGCAGATTAATCTCCGCAGGGCTGCCTGCACCTTCCACCACTATACGCTGATATTGGGTTTGCAAGCGCTGAAAAGAATCCAATACAACAGGCATTACTTGCTTTTTATAAGCATGGAAAGCCTGTGCCCCTAAATTTTTTACCGCCTTACCCTGTAAAATAACTTGTGCAGTTTTATCAGAATTAGGTTTCAATAACACGGGGTTCATATCGGTATGTGGCGCTATTTTACAAGCCTTAGCCTGCACAGCTTGTGCACGACCAATTTCCCCCCCATCAGCTGTTACCGCACTATTTAATGCCATATTTTGCGGTTTGAATGGTGCAACTCGTTCACCTTGTTGCTGGTAATAGCGACATAAACCCGTGACCAATGCACTCTTGCCTGCATCTG
Organism: Methyloprofundus sp.; assembly: GCA_016592635.1. Taxonomy (NCBI): domain Bacteria; kingdom Pseudomonadati; phylum Pseudomonadota; class Gammaproteobacteria; order Methylococcales; family Methylococcaceae; genus Methyloprofundus; species Methyloprofundus sp. The sequence goes on along the minus strand of AP023240.1, from coordinate 241,977 downwards.
AGGTCGTTCCCTGCACCATAATTGTTCTTACTTGCATTTACCTTCCTTTAATGGCATTGTTGCTGCCCATTTAAAATTTTTTTATATTTAATGACTATTTCTATTTCACTGCTTATTGCCTTGCTACTTGACGCACTATTAGGCGAACCCAAAAAGGGACACCCATTGGTCTTTTTTGGTCAGCTGGCAAGTCACATTGAAAAGCGGCTTATTCTACCGAGAGACAACACAAATTTAAATCAAAAACTACACGGCGCATATGCACTCATACTCACTATCGCGCCCATTAGCATACTAGTCTTTATCTTAACTCGCCCACCCGCTCTGAATGCATACCTTAGTCCGCTAATACTATACTTGTGCATTGCCCCCAAAAGCTTATTGCAACATACCAGTGCAGTACTAGTGCCGTTACAGACAGGTAACTTAGCACAAGCTCGCTCAGCTATCGCAATGATTGTGAGCCGCGAAACCAAGCAAATGGATACGCTAGCCATCCGTAAAGCCACCATTGAAACCACGCTAGAAAATGGAGCCGATGCTATTTTTGCCCCAATCTTCTGGTTTATCGTAGCTGGCCCTACTGGCGCAGTACTATATCGGCTAAGCAATACCCTTGATGCCATGTGGGGCTATAAAAACCAACGCTATTATCATTTTGGCTATACAGCAGCACGCTTAGATGATTTACTCAATTGGATCCCTGCCCGCTTAACCGCACTAAGTTATACCTTATTAGGTAATAGCCGCATTGGCTGGCATTGCTGGCAACAGCAAAGCCCTGCATGTGAAAGCCCTAACGCAGGTGTAGTTATGAGTGCCGGAGCTGGCAGTTTAAATATTCAATTAGGTGGCTCAGCCATTTATCATGGTCAAGAAAAACTCAAACCAATACTCGGCGCAGGACGCATGCCAATCAATCAAGATATTAAACGAGCAAATTTGCTAATCCAATTGACCACTTTACTCTGGCTAATCAGCATTACCCTAGGAGAAGTCCTTGCTTAATCACGGCGGGCGCATACAAGAAGCAGCGCAACAATACCAAATTCCTCTGCCTAATTGGTTAGATCTCTCTACAGGCATCAATCCAATAGCTTACCCAGTTCCTGACATCCCAAATTCCGTATGGCAGAGATTACCCGAAGAGCAAGACCACCTTATTGTCAGTGCCACACAATATTACCAGTGTGACTCCCTACTCGCGGTAGCTGGCTCACAAGCAGCCATTCAAAACCTACCCAAATTACGTGCGCAAGGCACTACCGGCATTCTAAGCCCCTCTTACGCTGAACATGCTCATGCGTGGCAAAAATCTGGACACAACACCTTAAATATTGCTGCCACAGAGATAGATCAGTACGTAGATAAATTAGATACTTTAATTTTAGTTAACCCAAACAACCCAACGGGTCACTGCTTTTCTATACAACAATGCTTAACATGGCTAGCTACCTTAAATAAAAAAGGCGGCTGGCTTATTATTGATGAAGCATTTATCGACTGCACCCCCGAACTCAGCCTAAGCTCACTTGCGCCCTTACCAGGCCTCATTATTCTACGTTCAGTTGGAAAATTTTTTGGCCTGGCAGGAATAAGAGCTGGATTTGTGCTTGCCGAGCCTGTCATTTTAACTGCACTCAATGAACTATTAGGGCCTTGGGCAGTGAGTAACCCCAGCCGTTTTGTAACTGCTCACGCGCTGCAAAATACAGTATGGCAAGATGACACCCGCATCAAACTGCAACAACAAAGCCAAAACTTACATAACTTGCTTAAGCAATATCAGCTGCCTCCCACTGGCTCAACAGGTCTTTTTCAATGGGTTAAAACTGAACCTGCTGAGAAAATACATCAGCAACTAGCTCAACATGCTATTTTTACTCGGCTTTTTAGTGAGCCTGCAAGTGTCAGATTTGGACTACCAAGCAATGCAACTGAAATAAAACAACTGGAAAAGGCACTAAAAAATATAGCCCCCCTCATATAAGGCTTAGCTTTACTCTCCCCTTTTACAAAAACCTACACCAAGGCAACCTTTCCATATTTTCAGTTTCAAATATGACATGCTGTAATTTGCAATGTAATAGCCCTTAAATACCATAAAACCATTACCTTAATTATAGCAACAAGTCAAACAATCTCTTGACTTTATGTGTTAATCCCCCTACCCTCCCTTTTAGATACAGGGACTTCTACGTACACCAGAATTCACTAAACTATAATAAAGCCACCATATATGTACTTTATTCCGTTTTAACTTCTGAGTCTTGGGACAAAATTATAATGTTAAAAAAAATCGCAACCTTTCTATTACTCAGCACAAGCTTAACAATTAGTCAGCATTCAATTGCTAACTTAATACACCCTGGAAAGATCAGCGATTTTAATAATGGAAACTTGGATGGGTGGTCAAAGGGACCGAGATCTAATGCCCAGCCGCAGATAAAAACCAATGCACAAGGACAGCATTATTTGCAAGTGTCGTCTACTGGTGAACTAACTTTCCCAGGAGAACGCGATCCAGATAGCCGACTTAAAGTATTAAATCATACCGACTGGCTCTCCGACTATAACCTTTTAGGCATTACTAGCTTAAAAGTGCGTATGGCAAACTTAGGCAAAGACCCCATTCACATGAGACTTTTTTTTGGCAATACGACACAAAAAAATGTGCATGACCGCAACTGCAGTCAGCAATTCTCAATTTAAACAAATTCAATAACTTATACCTAGAAGTGGCACCAATACTCACTTTTAATATTTTAAGTTATTAGATGATTCTGACAAATATGCCCTAGATTGGGAATAAAATTCAAAAAATAACACCATTTTGACAATAAAAGGTACTGAGTGCCAAAAATTATTTTAAAACGAAGGATAAAATAAATATAACCTATTGATTTATATGTATCATCCTAAATTGAGAATTGCTGATAAATAGTAAGCTCACACCAGTTAACAAATAAGGCATCATCCGTATTACGTAACGGTACCTGATTGACAAAACGATACTGCTTTTTTAACTTTCTCTTTCCCACTCGTTCGTGAAAAATAACGTCTTCCACTTTCCCTAACCGCTCAAAGTCATCAACCCACTCGTACAACGTTTTATGTGAATCAGGCTTACAAACTAAGATAAAGTGTTTTTCCATTTGTATGAGTTGCTCACAAAAAGGTTGCTTACAATATAAATCATCCGCTAAAAAGGTTGTATTATCGGGTAACCCACTTGCTTCTTTTTCTAGCCAGCGTTTTGAGGCAGCCAACTCATAGTCTTGTTTTTCACTACCATCCTGAGGGCTAATAAATTCAGGCACTAAAGGGATTACCGAGGTCTGTTGGGGAGAAACAACAACAGGTGTGACGGCGATATGTGAATAATGTATTTTTCCATTTTTTAATTCTTTCGTTGAGCAGCATTCACAATGAATACTCTGAGAGCTAAAATATTCTACGCCATCAATAGCAACTAACAGCGTGTTATTCAGCACCTGGAACGTCTCTATTTTTCCGCTTGTTTGTAAACCTTTAAATATCTCTCTATACAGTGGTGCAAGGGTTTCAGCAGGCACAGGATCAAGAAGGTTTTTGATTTGATTGGTGCTGGGTATTAAATGAACACCAAACAAACTATTCGCATTACTTTTTCCTCGATCTTTTTCCATCATTTTTTGGTATTCTAAAAAAGACGGCGACTGCATAAAAAATGCTGAAAACGCACTAAGAGCAGCATCTGACATCTCATATTTTTGATAGATGCCATCTCCAGTGCGCGTATCGGGTAGAGCTGTAAAAGTCCGTTTAATTTGACCAATTAAATTTGTTTGCGTAAATGTCGAAATTTCTTCTACTGGATCTATCACTTATTTCTTTATTTTAGTTGAGACTGTCTTTGAATTTTACCACTTAATCCTAAATTGATAATTGCTGAAGCAATTGATGAATCCTCCAGAATTTAAGATACCAGAGCCAGAGCCTGAAACAGGCTTAGGGTTATGGATAAGCAAAATACTGTACTGGGTTGAGGAGTTATTTGAAGATAAAAATAAACCTAAATCATCAAGTGCATGCTGTGGTTCTTATCGTTGTAAAATAGATGATGATGCACTAGCTCAATGGAAAATGAAAGATAGACACTAGACAGAATTTTCTAATACTATTTTGGTGCAAAGTATTGAATATTTATAGAAAACCAAAATATCATTGACGGCAATGGTTGCCGATAGATTTTAGAGGGCATTAAAAGCACCCTACCCAAAAGACGTTTTTAGCCACAAGCATTTTAGCCTTAAAACCCAACCAAAAATACAACATAAATCATTGATTCAATTGGTCGGGACGAAAGGATTTGAACCTTCGACCCCCACACCCCCAGTGTGGTGCGCTACCAAACTGCGCTACGCCCCGACAATTAAAATTTTGACTTCTTTTGAATGACTAAACGAACGCTAGTCAAATACTAAGCCGCACAGTATATAGCAACTGTACGGCTTAGCAATCTTTATTTAAGGATTTCTAGAATATCCTCTAATTCACCGATCATTTGATGAATGACCTGCTTGGTACGTACCGAATCATCTTTGGCATCATCACTTTGCAAATGTGCTCTAGCACCACCAATCGTGTAGCCTTGCTCATATAATAATGCTCTGATTTGACGAATCAACATCACATCATTACGCTGATAATAACGTCGATTGCCACGGCGCTTAACAGGCTCTAATTGCTCGAACTCCTGTTCCCAGTATCTTAATACATGCGGCTTTACACCACATAAATCACTTACCTCACCAATTGCAAAATAGCGTTTTGCAGGTATCGCGGGTAATTCGTTATTATTACTTGGCTCCAGCATAGGCTTCTACTCGTGTTTTTAACTTCTGACCAGTTCTAAAAGTGACTACTCTACGTGCTGTAATAGGAATCTCTTCACCTGTTTTTGGGTTTCTTCCTGGGCGACTATTTTTATCTCTTAATTCAAACTTTCCAAAACCAGAGATTTTTACTTGCTCGCCCATTTCTAGTGAACCTTTGATTTCTTCAAAAAAAAGTTCAACCATTTCTTTCGCTTCGCGCTTATTTAAACCTACTTCATCAAATAATCTTTCTGCGAAATCTGCTTTCGTTACTGCCATTTATTCTAATCTCTCAATTTTGCACTTAATTTGTTAGATAATGCTTCTAACACTTTGTTAACTATAGCATCAATTTCAGTATCTGTAAGAGTTTGTGTTGCATCTTGTAAAATTAATGCCAACGCAACACTCTTATAACCCTGCTCAACCCCTTGCCCTCGGTAGATATCGAACACTTTAACATCTTTTATTAAAGTTTCCTGACAACCTTCAATACACTCCTTAACTGCCTGAAAAGACACCTCTTCACGCATTAGCAATGCCAAGTCACGACGTACTGATGGGAATTTTGACAAACTACTAAAAACAGGCACTCTACGCTCTAATAATACCTCTTGTGATAACTCAAACAAAAAGACATTATTATCAAAACCGAGTTGCTTTTCCAAGGTTGGGTGCAACATACCTACCCAACCTAGTAATTGTCCATCAGCGGTTTTTATTTCCGCACTCTGCCCTGGGTGTAAGGCACTATGTTTTGCTGCCACAAACTGCACTACGCGACCTGTTAATGCACACACAGCCTCAACATCTGCTTTGATGTCATAAAAATCGACTTTACGCGCTTTATCTCCCCATTGCTCAGGACCAACTGAACCAAGCGCGATACCTGCCAACATTTTCTCTTGTTTATCTGCGTCAGTACCTAAAAATCGCTGCCCTGCTTCAAATAAACGTACTCTTGTCTGTTGGCGCTTAGTGTTATAAGCTGCGGCTTGTAACAAGCCACACCATAGCGTAGTACGCATCACAGCAAGTTCAGATGAAATCGGGTTTTGTAATTTTATATAGCTGTCATCAGGTACGATACTTTTTTGCAGCTCTTCATCAACAAAACTATAAGTAATCGCCTCTTGAAAATCACGCGCAACTAATAGGTCTTTAATTTGATCTATTTCTAAAATTGCTTCAGGTGCTTGGCTTAAGGCCGAACGCATTAATAAGCTACTTTGCGGTAAGTTATTATAGCCATACACACGACCTAACTCTTCGATCAAATCTGCTTCAATCGCAATATCAAAACGAAAGCCTGCCGGAGTCACTTGCCAACCTTCTGCGTCTTTAACAACCTGCATACCTAAGCGCTGTAAAATAGCTTCCACTTCAGTTGTCGCAAGCTCCACACCTAAAATACGTTTGATACGTTGCTGACGCAAACTAACCGCCGGACGTTTAGGCAAATGCTCTGTGGCAATTACTTCCGTAATAGGGCCAACACTACCACCTGCTATTTCCACGATAAGCTGAGTTGCACGCTCAATTGCACGTTGCTGTAATTCAGGATCAACACCACGCTCAAAGCGATGTGATGAATCCGTATGCAAGCCATAATGTCTTGCTTTACCCATCATAAAACTTGGATTAAAAAATGCACATTCCAAGAAAACATCTTGGGTATCATCAGTAACCGCCGATACACTGCCCCCCATCACCCCAGCCAAAGCCAATGCTTTATCCGCATCCGCAATAACTAAAGTTTCAATGTTCGCTTTAATTTCTTGGTCATTTAATAGGCCTAATACTTCATCAGCTTGCGCCATGCGCACTTCAATACCGCCCGATAATTTTGCTGCATCAAAGGCATGCAATGGCTGCCCAAGCTCTATCAGTACATAATTGGTTACATCAACAACAGGACTAAGGCTTCTTAAACCTGAACGACGCAAACGCTCCTGCATCCACAACGGCGTTTCCGCTGTCGCATTAACGCCTTTAATCAAACGTCCCAAATAAAGAGGACACGCTGATGGCGCACTAATTTTGACATCTAATGACTCTTGATGCTCAACCACTGCTGGTGCAATAGCCGCCACTGCAAAATCTATTTCATTCAACAGTGCAACTTCACGAGCAACACCCTCGACACTTAAACAATCTGCTCTATTGGGTGTTAAATCCACCTCAATCATTTGATCATTTAAGGCAAGATAGTCACGAATATCCGTACCAACGGGAGCATCTGCTGCCAATTCCATTAAGCCATCTGCATCATCTGCCAAACCTAATTCTTTTTCAGAACATAGCATACCGAAAGATTGCTCACCGCGTAATTTTGATTTTTTGATTTTAAAATTACCCGGCAATACTGCGCCAATCAAAGCTGCGGGTATTTTTAAACCTTCACGTACATTGCTGGCACCACAAACAATTTGTAGTGGCTCTGCATCACCCACTTCGACTTTACAAATTCTTAATTTATCCGCATCTGGATGTGCAACAACCGATACCACTTGTCCAACGACAACGCCACTAAATTCGGCTGCCGCAGGCGTGACTGAATCAACTTCCAGCCCTGCCATTGTTAATTGTTCTACTAATGCTGCCGTATCAATGGCAGGATTTACTAATTCTCGTAACCAAGCTTCACTAAATTGCATGATTTCTACCTACCCTTAATTAAATTGCTCAAGAAATGTCAGATCATTTTCAAAAAATAATCGCAAATCATTGATGCCATAACGCAACATAGCGAGTCGTTCGACCCCCATACCAAAAGCAAAGCCGGTAAAGGCCTCCGTATCAATGTTCACTGCATTAAAGACTTCAGGGTGAATCATGCCGCAACCCATCACTTCCAACCAACCAGTATGACTACAGACACGACAACCCTTACCGTCACACATTACGCATTCAATATCGACTTCTGCCGAAGGTTCGGTAAAAGGAAAGTAAGAAGGTCTAAAGCGCACTTGAATATCCTTTTCAAAGAACGCGCGTAAAAATTCATAAACCACACCTTTTAAGTCAGCAAAACTGACATTTTCATCAACCAAGAATCCTTCGACTTGATGAAACATAGGGGTATGGGTGATATCCGAGTCACAGCGATAAACACGCCCAGGTGCAATCACCTTCAATGGCGGCTGATATTTCTCCATAGAACGCACTTGTACAGGCGAAGTATGGGTTCTTAATAAAGTATGTGCATCAAAATAAAAAGTATCATGCATTGCTCGTGCAGGATGATGCGAAGGAATATTCAACGCCTCGAAATTGTGATAATCATCTTCAATTTCCGGGCCTTCTTCTACCTTAAATCCAACACTGGAAAAGATTTTCGAAATACGTCTTAATGTCAGGGTAACAGGGTGTAATCCCGCAACTGCCTGACCTCTCCCCGGCAAGGTAACATCAATTGTCTCACTCGCTAAACGTGCATCTAATGCAGCTTGCTGTAGAAAGTTTTTACGTGCTTCCAATGTATTTTGGAAGTCAGCTTTTACAGTATTGATTGCTTGCCCTGCAGTACGTCTTTGCTCAGGCTCAAGTTTGCCGAGTTCTTTCATCTGTAAAGTAAAGGCTCCTTTTTTACCCAGATATTGCACACGGATCTGATCTAATGCTTGTAAATCATTGGCTGCTTCAAGCGCTTGTATGGCTTGAGCAAGAATTTCTTCGAGGGTCGTTGACACGGCTCAGTTCGCTTTTATTTAAATGAAACACACAGAAAGTTATGGCAAAAAAAAGGGCTTTAGCAGCCCTTTTTTCCAATCCTTTCCCCATAGAGGAGTATTACTAAGAATACTCTTTAACGTGGACTTTGATTTGCTTTAGCAATTTCAGCAATAGCTGCAAAACCTTCCATATCATGAACTGCGATATCAGCTAATACTTTACGATCAATAGCAACATTTGCTCTAGTCAAACCGTTGATTAAACGGCTGTAAGAAATGTCACACATACGCGACGCTGCATTAATACGCACAATCCATAAAGCACGAAAAGTACGTTTTTTCTGTTTACGGTCACGATAAGCGTATTGACCCGCTTTAATAACTGCTTGCTTAGCAACGCGATAAACACGACTACGTGCACCGTAGTAGCCTTTTGCTTGCTTTAGAATTTTTTTATGTCTTGCTCTGGCTGTTACACCACGTTTTACTCTGGCCATTTTATTTTCCTAAAATTAACTATAAGGCAACATACGTGCAGTCATGCGCACATCTGCTTGATGAAGAGTTGCAGCTTTACGCAACTGTCTTTTTCTTTTAGTCGATTTTTTAGTCAAAATATGGCGACGGTGTGACTGTCCACATTTAAAACTACCAGAACCGGTACGCTTAAAACGTTTCGCAGCACCGCTATGGGTTTTAATTTTTGGCATTTGTTTTCTCCAATAATATAAAAATAACACGTCCCTGATATAAAAACCCGGTAAGGCAAAATGCAAGGGCCCGACCGAATTGATAACACTACTATTCCAACAGTAGTAAACTTTGATAAAGATAAGTTGCTAAGAACTTACCTTTATTTTTTCTTTTTAGGCCCTAAAACCATGACCATTTGACGACCTTCCATTTTAGGAAACTGTTCAACTGTCGCCAACTCCTCCAAATCTTTTTCCACGCGTTTCAACAAGTTCATACCAATTTCTCTGTGCGCCATTTCTCTACCACGAAAGCGTACGGTAATTTTGGTTTTATTGCCTTCCTCAAGGAATTTGGTCAAATTACGCAATTTAACATTGTAATCACCAATATCAGTTCCAGGTCGAAACTTAATTTCTTTCACCTGAATCTGTTTTTGCTTTTTCTTGGCCATGGCCATTTTTTTATTCTGATCGAATAAAAATTTACCATAGTCCATAATCTTACATACGGGAGGATCCGCATTTGGTGAAACTTCAACCAAGTCCATGCTCATATCAGAAGCCATACGCTTTGCGTCAATAAGTGACATAACGCCACCCTGTCCTTCTGGCAAACCACTCACCCTGACACGCCTTGCCGTAATGTCATCATTTAAACGTGTTGCATCTTTTTTAGAAGCGATACCCTTTTCCTCCAGTTACTAGATTACTTTCTGTATTCAATTTCGTCATTCAATCGCTCTACAAAAGCATCGACTGAAAAGCTACCCAAATCCTCACCATTCTGCAACCTTACCGTCACAGTTTTTTCTTCCAACTCTTTATCACCAATAATCAGAAGATATGGAACTCTTTGCATAGAGTGCTCACGAATTTTAAAGCCTATCTTCTCATTTCTCAAGTCAATTTTTGCTCTAAAGCCTTGTTCATGCAATTGAGCATAAACTTGCTCAGCATATTCATCATGACGACTGGCGATATTTAACACCACAACTTGTTCTGGTGCCAACCATACAGGCATAGTTCCCGCATGGTGCTCTATTAAAATACCAATAAAGCGCTCTAACGAACCTAATATAGCTCTATGTAACATGACAGGCACTTGCTTAGATCCATCTTCAGCAATATAACTTGCATCCAAACGTCCAGGCATCGAGAAATCGACTTGAATCGTTCCACACTGCCAAACGCGCTCTAAACAATCCTTTAATGAAAACTCAATTTTAGGCCCATAGAAAGCACCCTCACCAGGTTGCAGCTCCCAATCTAAGCCTTTATTATCTAAAGCCAGCTCTAAAGCCTTCTCAGCCTTGTCCCAAACCTCATCAGAACCAACACGTTTTTCAGGACGTGTTGATAACTTAATCAATACGTCATTAAAACCAAAGTCCTTATAAACTTCAAATAACAAGTCAATAAAGCTAGATACTTCATCTTGAATCTGATTTTCTGCACAGAAAATATGCGCATCATCTTGTACAAAATTACGTACGCGCATTAGACCATGCAAAGTACCCGACGGTTCATTACGGTGACAAGAGCCAAATTCAGCCATCCGCAAAGGCAAGTCTTTATAGCTTTTTAAGCCTTGGTTATAAATCTGCACATGACATGGGCAGTTCATTGGCTTAATCGCATAATCACGATGCTCGGAATGCGTCGTAAAAATCATATCACCAAACTTATCCCAATGACCTGATTTTTCCCATAAGCTTTTATCAACAACTTGTGGTGTTCTTACCTCACCGTAGCCGTGTGAACGTAATTTTTCACGAATATATTGTTCGACCTGCTGATAAATGGTCCAGCCTTTCTCATGCCAGAACACCATGCCTGGTGCTTCTTCCTGGGTATGAAAAAAGTTTAATGCTTTCGCCAATTTACGATGATCACGCTTTTCAGCTTCTTCCAATCGGTGCAAATAAGCTTTCAGTTCTTTTTTATCATTCCATGCTGTTCCATAAATACGTTGCAACATTTCATTATCAGAATTCCCGCGCCAATAAGCGCCAGCAATCTTCATCAATTTAAAGGCTTTTAATTTACTGGTACTGGGTACATGTGGACCACGACACAAATCAGTAAAATCACCTTGTGTATACAAGGATAAATCTTGATCGGCAGGAATAGACTCAATAATTTCTGCTTTGTATTCTTCACCTAAATCACGAAAAAATGTAACCGCCTCATCCCGAGAAAGTACGGATCGAGTAATTTCCAAGTTACTAGAGACTATGCGCTGCATCTCTTTTTCGATTTTCTTAATATCTTCTGGCGTAAAAGGTCGCTCATACGAGAAGTCATAATAAAAGCCGTTGTCAATCACCGGCCCTATCGTTACCTGCGCTTCAGGAAAAATATGCTTAACAGCCTGAGCTAATAGATGTGCAGTAGAGTGACGAATCACCTCAATACCTTCAGCATCTTTAGCGGTAATAATCTGTAATGCAGCATCCTTTGCAATGACGGCACTTGCATCAAGCAACTCACCATCCACCCGCCCAGCCAAGGTTGCTTTTGCCAAGCCAGAGCCAATTGATTGCGCGACTTCCATAACAGTCACAGCATTATCAAACTCACGTTTAGAGCCATCAGGCAAGGTAATTACAGGCATACAATCTTTTCTCAGGGTATATAAAATAAAAAAGCACTGCCCAAAGCAATGCTTCTCTCATCCAGCTTTCAGTCCCGAAAGCGGGTTAATTTCTGCAATTATACTCACCATTTTATATGTTTGTAAACAATTACTTATTCTTAATACGCTATAAATTAGCTGAGTTAATTTTTATTGGGCAATTCATACTTTTTAAAGTTTAATTTTTTATTACCCTGTGCCCACCCTCAACTTCAGTTTTATCTATGCTGTGCAAATAAAACCGAAGCCAAGCCCCAACACTCAAGCGCAAATACATTAATTCGCTTGAAAATCATCCACCATAATAGCTAAACGTCTAGCTCTTTCAGCCTCAGCAATAAGCTCTCGCTCTTCAACATTGATAATTTGCTGAGCTAACGCTTGCTCCAAAATATCAGTCCCATGCCCTTTCGGCAATTGCTGCGCTTTTTGTGCCGCCTTAATTTTATGTTCAACTGGCATTGCAGCTAACACCGCTTTAAATGCAAGCTCAATCCTTCCCGTTGCATCGTCTTCAATGGTATTAATATAAATGCCCTGAGTAAGACGATCACGTGCCGCACTATCATTTAATAATAACTTAGCCGTTTGTGCTGTTAATTTAGCGTTAGGCACAGACCGTAATCCACCTAGCGGAAAACATGCCACGCGTAGTCCCCATGCCATAACGGGTAATGGTAAGAGCGGAAACAAGGCTAATAAAGCCTGCTCTGCTTTATACAAGGTTTGCTGGCTGGCCCAGTGCATTAAAGGCAAGTCATCTTGCTGACAGCCTTGATCTTGAAAATACTTAAGTACCGTAGAGCAGAGGTACAAATTACTTAAAGCATCCGCAAATAACCCCGAAATACGCTCCTTACGCTTTAAGCCGCCGCCTAAAATAATAATCGCGTAATCTGCCAGTAGTGCAAAGATCGCACTTAAGCGCGCAATTTGCCGATAATATCGAGCCGTTTGCGCATCACCAGGCACTTTAATAAAGCATGCATTGGTTAAGCCCATATAAAAACTACTTACCTTATTACGCGACATCAAGCCCATATGCGCAAAGATTAACTTATCAAATTGCTGCAAAGCTTTGTCTTTATCTTGTTCATATAAAGCTTGCATTTCTTGATAGACTAACGGGTGACAGCGCACCGCACCTTGCCCAAAAATCATCATGGTACGGGTCAATATATTCGCACCTTCAACGGTAATGCAAACAGGTAATACTTGATATAAACGCCCTAAGTAATTCTTGGGCCCTAAACAAATACCGGAGCCACCTTGAATATCCATGCCATCATTGACAATACGACGCATGCGCTCGGTTAATTCATATTTGATAATGGCGGAAATAACCGAAGGTTTCTGGCCTTCATCCAATGCTGCGGCAGTGACCGTGCGCGCGGCATTGATAATATAGGTTTCGCCTGCCATACGCGCCAGTGGCTCTTGTATGCCTTCGAAATCGCCGATGGAAAGATTAAATTGTTTGCGAATGCGCGCATAGGCACCCGTATTGCGACTGGTAAACTTGGCCGCACCCGCGCTTAAAGCTGGCAAGGAAACGGCTCGACCTGTTGCCAAAGATTGCATCAGCATTTTCCAACCATTACCTACTTGTGCGACACCACCCAAAATCCAGTCTAATGGAATAAAGACATCTTTACCCCAGTTAGGACCATTTTGAAAAGCTGCGTTTAACGGAAAATGGCGATTACCGATACTAATGCCTGCTGTCTTAGTGGGAATAAGAGCGACAGTGATACCCAAGCTATCTTGCTTACCTATCAAATGTTCAGGGTCATATAATTTAAATGCCAAGCCAATAACGGTAGCGACTGGCCCTAAAGTGATATAACGTTTTTCCCAGTTTAAGCGGATACCCAATACCTTATTGCCCGCAAATTTCCCATAACAAACAACACCCACATCAGGCATAGCACCTGCATCACTGCCGGCATCAGGGCCTGTTAAAGCAAAACAGGGGATTTCTACACCTGTCGCTAAACGCGGTAAATAGTGATCTTTTTGTGCTTCGGTGCCATAAGCCAATAATAATTTTGCCGGCCCTAATGAGTTAGGTACCATCACCGTGACAGCTGCCGAAGCACTGCGACTGGAAATTTTCATCACTACTTCGGAGTGCGCATAATTAGAAAAATCCAAGCCGCCATAGTGCTTGGGAATAATCATGCCGCAAAATTTATGTTGCTTAATATAAGCCCACACCTCTTCGGGCAAGTCTTGACGGTTATGGGTAATATCCCAATCATCCAGCATCGCACATAAGGTTTCCACTGGACCATCTAGAAAGGCCTGTTCTTCTATAGATAGCTTAGCTGCTGGTAAATCCAGCAATACACCCCAGTTAGGTTTACCCGAAAATAACTCAGCATCCCACCAAGTATTACCTGCTTCCATTGCTTCTTGTTCGGTTTGCGATAATTCAGGTAAAGCTAACTGCATCAATTTAAATACTGGCTTGCTAAATATTTGTCGGCGCAAAACAGGTATATTAATTGGGATGGCAATCAGTAAAAAAACACCCCATAAAACCTGATTAAAACTTTGCACACTGTAAGTCACTAATACTGCTACCAATATCAATGTGCTTTTCAGTAAAGCAACTTGATGATAGACAAGAACACAAGTGACTATTAATAACAATATTAACCAAATCATGACATTCTCCCTTTAAACGTGACTGTTGGGGTTCGTGCCTCACCCGCAACCTACAACGAAACATAACTAATTACGTAATGGCTTACCCATTTTTAACATATGTTCCAAACGCGCCATAGTACCTGCTTGCTGCGCTATTTGGGTAAACACCCGACACTCCAAAGCCAACACATCTTCTTCCGTTAATGGCTCAGTCATATCACAATCACCACCCGATAATACGGTTGCCAAACTATCGGCAATGTGCACATCATAAGCACTGATTTTGCCCAGCATACGAAAAGCTTTAGTAGACATATTAAACAATACTTTGGCTGTTTTTCCAGGCAATGGATATTCCTGTTGTTCGGGCACTTGATAATTTTGCGCCAAGGCTAAGGCTTTATTTTTTGCATCTGCCAACAAACGATTTTTATTCATGGTGATCTCATCAGTTGCTGCTAAAAATAATAACTCTTTAGCTTCAATAGCTGACTTAGATACCTTGGCCATCGCAATGGTTTCAAACGCTTTCGCCACGGGCGGAATAGGTCCGCCAAATAATTTTAATTGCAAACAGCGGCGTAGATATTCCTTACAGCCCCCCCACCCAGGCACTAAACCCACACCAACTTCAACCAAGCCAGTATAGAGTTCAGCATGCGCTTGAATCGCATCACAATGTAATAAAATTTCACAGCCACCGCCTAAAGCCAAACCAGACGGTGCTGCCACCACAGGAAAAGGTGCATATTTGACAGCCATAAAAGTTTGCTGGCCTTGTTGAATAAGCTCAGTCACTGCCTCCCAGTTTTGCTGTTCAATCGCTGCCGTTAATAAACCTAAATTGGCTCCGGCAGAAAAATTATCTGCCTCATTGTGGATCACTAATGCAACAAAATCTTGCTCTACCATTTGCAAGCTATCGCGTAATAAGCTCAAGATGTCCATATCAAAGGTATTCATTTTGCTATGGAATTCAAAACATGCCACCCCATCACCGATGTCCCACAAACTCGCCGAAGAATTTTCGAGCAGTGCCGGTTTTTGTAATTTAATATCAGACAATAACAACACACCACCTGAGCGTGGCACTGGCTGATACACACCCGATAACGTAAGGTATTCAGGTATTTCTGAGTCTGTTTTATAAAAGGCTTTGCTGCTTAATAGCTCAGGAACAGCCAGTCCGTCTTGCTTAACCTTATTGACAAACCAAGTCACATCCATGGCATCCAACATAGCAAAAGGACCATACTGCCAGTTATATCCCAAGCACATTGCCGTATCAACTGCGGTAATATCATCCGCTATCTGGGGAACCAAACCAGCAGCATAGAGCAAGGTTTTCGACATGACTGTCCAAGCATATTGACTGTATTTATCATCTAAATCCAGAAAGGCTTGCAAGCCTTGTTGATGCGCTACTTTTAGACAGGCCAATGTCGGTTTTTCGCTTTTACTATAAGTCCCCGTTTGTAAATCAATGGACTCTTTCAGGCGCTGACCACCTTCGGTATTTAAGCGATAAAAACCACCTTTACCTTTGCGCCCAGTATATCCATCCGCAATCATTTGGGTAAATAATTCCGGCAATTGATTGATTGCATAAAATGCATCACCAGCTGGCAATTGCTGCATGCTTTGCATAATATGTGGAATTAAATCCAGACCAACCAAGTCCAATAGACCAAAGACACCCGTTTTGGGAATACCAAACGGTGCGCTCATCACCGCATCCGCTTCTTCAACCGTTAAACCCTGCTTAAACGCTTCTAACAAACCACATTGCACCCAATAAATACCAATCCGGTTAGCAATAAAGCCGGTGGTATCTTTACATTGGACACAACCCTTACCGAGCTTAACCTCCGCAAACTCTTTTACGGTATCCAGTAATGCTTGCTGGGTATGCTCACCGCTAACCAGCTCCAATAAACGCATATATCTAGGCGGATTAAAGAAGTGGGTAATCATAAAACGACTTTGAAAGTCGCTAGCAAAGCCATCCAGCAACTGCGCTAATGGTAAGGTTGAAGTATTTGAGGAGATAATGGTATCCGCACGACAAACTTGTTCCAACTTTTGGTACAAGCTCTTTTTAATCGCCAGATCTTCAATAACCGCTTCGATAACCCAGTCCACTTCCACCAGTAATTCTAAATGGTCTTCAATATTGCCTGTGGTAATCAAACGGGCATTTTTTTTATGCATTAATGGCGCAGGATTTGCTTTTAACAATTGCTTCACCGCGGTATCAGCCACAATATTCCTATTTTTGAGTTCACCAGACTTTGCTTTAGACACAATATCCAACAAATACACGGGCACACCCGCATTACTGATATGCGCTGCAATACTTGCGCCCATCACTCCCGCACCAATCACTGCTACTTTATGAATAGTCATCAGATTGCCTCCAATATCGTTGCAATGCCTTGGCCGCCTCCTATGCACTGCGTAGCTAAAGCATATTGTTTTTGCTCGCGCTGCAATAAACTGGCAGCTTTACCGACAATTCTTGCGCCAGTTGCCCCTAGAGGATGCCCCAAGGCAATTGCACCACCATCTAAATTCAATTTATGTGCTGGTATAGGTAAATCATTAAGCACTGCCAAGGATTGTGCAGCAAATGCTTCATTTAATTCCACAATATCCATAGCATCCAATGTTAGCCCCGCACGCTGCAAGGCTTTATTGCTTGCATTAACAGGGCCAATGCCCATTATTTCAGGCGCGCAAGCAGATACTGCAATAGACTTGATACGTGCCATTTTATTTAGGCCGTGTCGATCGGCATATTCTTCACTGCAAACCAACACCGCAGCAGCGCCATCGGTTAACGGCGATGCTGTGCCTGCGGTTACGCTCCCTGTGGCATTAAAGACCGGTTTTAATTCTGCCAAACCAGCAGCAGTCGACTCAGGTCGCAAACAACCATCCTGAGAAACCTGGCCTATTTTGGCAGCCTCAATTGGAATAATTTCTGCATCGAAAAGCCCCTGCTGCTGTGCATGATAGGCTTTACGCTGGCTTTCCAAAGCAAATGCCTCTTGCGCAACGCGACTGAGTTGATACTTATCCGCTAAATTTTCAGCAGTATCACCCATATTAATTAACGCTTGCGGGTAATTTGCATAGAGATCAGGATTAGGCATCATATTATAGCCACCCATTGGCACCCGTGACATAGACTCAATACCTGCACAAATAAACGCCTCTCCAGCTTGCATCTGAATAGCACCTGCGGCTATATGAATAGCCTGCATAGATGAACCGCAAAAACGATTCACGGTCATACCGGCCACCGAGACGGGTAAACCTGCCAAATGCACTACTAAGCGCGCTAAGTTCATGCCCTGCTCACCTTCGGGAAAAGCACAGCCTAAAATTAAATCTTCAATATCTTCCGACTTTATAGCCACTCGACTCAATAAACCTTTAACAACTTGGGCGACCAAATCATCAGGCCTGACTTTAACTAATTGCCCCCGATGTGCTGGCGTAAAAGATGAACGACAAAATTCGCTAATCACAACATTCTTCATGGTCTTGCTCCATTTTAATGTTTCTATTACTGCAATATACGTCTATTCACAAACTTTAGGCACGTTTACTAAGTACATGTTCGTGCAAAAACTCATCAATAGATGCCCAGGTTCCTCCAATATTTTCCATTAATATGCCGTGTCGATCAGCATGAATGGTTGTTAATTTTTTATGCTTAGCTGTTAACGCATTAAAAACAATATCAGCACTATCGACCTGTACAACCGGATCCTCATCCGCATAAATGATCAATGTTGGAATTTGTATTTCTGACAACTGTGGTTCAACATCAATGATTAAACGACGTAGCTCATACAGGCTTTTTACTGGCACATTTTTATAATTAATCAATTTATGTTCCTGATCATTTTCCACAAAAGGCTTAACCCCTTCCATCGAAGACACCCAGTGCAGCAATTTATTAGTACCATGCAATAATGGCACAAATGTAAATGCCTTATCTACAAATTTAACTGGCACCGACACCCCAACAACTGCCTGTACTTGCTCAGGGCTTTCTGCGGCTAATTTCAATGCCAAAGTCCCCCCTGTTGAAAAACCTATTAGTACACTCGCATCACAAAAAGTATTCATAATTTGCAAGCCTCGCTGCACTGAGGCAAACCAATCTTCATAGCTCAGTGCTCGCAAATCATGAGGTGATGTCCCATGCCCTTTCAGGCGCACCCCAAAAACAGTGTAACCTTGCTTAAACAGCATTTCTGCATAGTCTTTAAGTTCGGCAGGGGATGCCAATAAACCATGTACCAAAACCACACCGACACCATTGCCTTTTTTAGGTCTTAATAAGAAAGGTTGTGCTGATGCAGTTGCGGTTTCGTGTTGATTAATATCATCATAACGTGCTTTGGAATAGCGTGCTACATCCCACTTTAAGGAGAGGATTTCATCATGAAACATCCACATAGCCAACTGCTTATCTGTCAGCTTGGTACACTGTTTGTAAGCAAGCACTACCGCTTTTTTGACGACAGAAATCGGGGCAACCTCATTACTATAAACTACAATCAGAT
Source organism: Methyloprofundus sp. (assembly GCA_016592635.1). Taxonomy (NCBI): domain Bacteria; kingdom Pseudomonadati; phylum Pseudomonadota; class Gammaproteobacteria; order Methylococcales; family Methylococcaceae; genus Methyloprofundus; species Methyloprofundus sp. Next base: position 222,882 of record AP023240.1, on the reverse strand, counting down.
TTTCCATCCTGATCGCATCAAAATCAAACTCAGCATAAAGCTTGGGCAAAAACTGATAGCTTTTTAGGTCAGTGGCTATCAATTCAGAAGCTTCTGCAATACGAATAAAATGTTCAAAACGCTTACTGGTGCCCGCACACAAATCACTATATTCATCCGGATTCAATAAACTGCGATGCAACCTGATCGAATTATTATTTTGTAAAGATTTAATTGCGATATAAAGCGTTTTATAAAAGCACTTCTTATCAATCTGGTGCTGATCACGCTCTATACAATACACAATCAAAGTAGAGGCTAAATGACTTAAATTAATAGTCAAATTAGCATAAATCTTTTCCATATATTGGTTACGGGTTGCTTTAGCACTACGTCTAAAATAATAGCCCAATAATTTTTGTTTCCAGTTTTTAGACGCTGCATAGACAGCAAAAATATCGTCCAAAGATTGTAACTCGGTAGCCACCATATTTAAGACATACCGATTCCACCAGTGCCATTTTTCTCGTGGATCAACAGGTTTCCCCATCCGTAAGTCCATATCGGTATCTTTTAACAAGATATTGCCTTCCACCAATAATTCTTCAGTTTGCCGCGTGCTCAAGCCATCAGCAAAAAACTCGGCACTTTTGAGTAATCTGAAGTTTCCCAGTTTTTAGGGGGGTATATAGGCGGATAGGGGCATTTATTAATGGGTTTGCCACATTACACGCAAAATCCAATTAAAATCATACAGCCCATATATCACTGAGCTTGGTTTCTCAATAATTGGGAAACTTCAGTTGAGTAATAAGTTTTCTGTAGATCGAATAGGGTAAAAGGTAATATTGGCGGGAATAATGATCGTGGGTTTCAGTGCGGTTGTCAGTAATTGCTCCAATGAATCCAACTGCAACTCCTGTTGCCACCGTTTTAATTGTGCATAATCTTTATCACAGTAAGCATTGCGCACAATGGTCTTAAATGCCTCAATGCCCTGTGCTAAAACAGCAGCCCCAGTATGCTGTTTACGCCGTTCGCCCGTTATCCGTGAATAAATACTATAATTACCATGTCGATCCAAAACCCGGCGATCCTTAACCATGCCACCTTCTGGGAAAATAATCACTTTCCTTCCCAAAAAAACTTGCCGGGCAAGGTTGGCAAACAAATTAGGGTGGTCGTGCGGAATAACCCCCATATTATGCAAATAATCCGCAAGCAGCGACTCATCTTTAAAAAACTCGGCAGATGCAATCGAGCAACTAAACGCGCCTGTTTCTTCGTAAATTAAAAACTGAGGTATTAAAGTTTCAAAGCGGGAAAAGTGATTACATAAGAAAATATCACCCTCTAAAGCAGACTGATCGGCATGTAACTTGACATTAACTTTCAGCATTTTCATCACTGTACGCAAGATATTAATAGACCAGCCGTACAGCTTCTCGTCTATATCTTTTAAATTGTCAACATCATCGTTATTATCCATAGCACTACCCTATCGTTAATAAATCTTGACCTAGCATTTTTATTTAATCATCATTAAACCAAGAAATCACTCTACTCATTCATATATTTTACTAAAGGGTGCGCAAAATGAAGTTACCTATTAAAGGTGGTTGTATATGTGGCGCAGTGCAATACGAAATTACTGCCGAACCTATTGGTGCTGGCAATTGTCATTGCCGCACTTGTCAAAAGTCAGTCGGCACAGCCTATACCGCAGTATTATTTGTACCGTACCAAGCGCTCATCATCACTGGTGAATTTAAAGAATATGCCACGCAAGCAGCGAGTGGCAATACAATGTATCGAGGCTTTTGCCCACAGTGTGGCACGTCTCTTTTTGGCAGAAATTCAGGCTCTGATACCATTCGTCCAATCAATGCAGCCACATTAAATGATCCAAGCATCTATCAACCGCATATGGATTTTTGGGTATCGGATGCTCAACCGTGGGATACCATGCAAACTGAACTACCCAAATTTGCTAAAAACCCCAAACACTTATGAAATACAAGGTTATCATGTACGGTCACTACCATTAAGACCGCACAACTAATATACTTCGCCAACCGTTTCAATATTCCATGAATAAATCATTAATTACTTTAGGTAGTCTCATTTTCTCCATAAACGTCGCTCAAGCGGAGTCTACTTACTTCAAACAAACGTTAGGCGCAAACATTGGCTACTTTTTTACCGATATCAATAATAGTGCCAAATTGCATGGCTCGATAGGCGAGTCAGGTGACTCCCTTAGCTTTGAAAAGGATCTAGGCCTAAATGACAGAGTTAATACCTTTAAAGCAGATATTTTCTGGCGCATCACCCCAAAACATCGGCTTGATTTCACTTGGTTTGGCTTATTTCAAGACGGCCAAACGCTCACGACAGAAGAGCTTACTATTGGGGATAACATCATTCCTGCTGGCACCGGCATCACCAGCAAATTTAACCATAACCGCTTCCAGCTAAACTATACCTATAATTTATTTCAAGGAGCCAACTATGAACTTGGCCCCTCTCTTGGCGTATACACTATCAATATCAATACTGAAATCAGACCCAGCATAGGCAATGAATCTATTGAGACTTATGCTAGTAGCAACCTAACCTTACCTCTACCGGTTGTTGGCTTACGCGGCAGTTACGGCATTACCGACAATCTAATTGTCCTCAGTAATTTTGATTTTATGATTGCCAAAATTGGTGACTGGGAAGGTGAGATCTACAGTTACCAGCTAGCCTTTGAATATAATTTCATAAAATATGTCGGAATTGGCGTTGCGTATAATTTTTCGCTATTAAATGTTGAAAATAATCGTGAACATTATAAGTTTCGTTACGATTATGAATATCATGGCGTGCAAACATATTTAAAATTTGCATTTTAAACTCAGGCATTATTGAATTTTCAGAGCTGAAGGCTCTTAGCAACATCAGGTACATTTCCTAGACATTCGGCTTGTCTTAATTTCTTATAAATACGTTGTCAATCACAACAAACCGGCGTTAGACTGGCTATGCTCATTTAGAATATATTCATGGAAAGCCTATGTTGTTAAATAAACTCAACCCTATCAAGCAATGCTGCTACCTTATTACCATCAGTAGCCCAATATTACTGCTCTTAATAGCTTGCTCCAATAATGAAAGTCGCGCGCAACAATCACCACCCAATAAAGTACTTTCCACCAGTAATATGGCAAACACAGCTATCAATCAAGGGCTTGTTGCCCTACTTACACTCCCTGGTCAGGCGACTCTTGGTTCCCCCCTCAACATCCATTTTGAATTAAAAAACAATCGCTCTACACCTATCACCTTATTAAAATGGGGCACACCACTAGAAGGCAAGTTTACCCGCAATATATTCCAAATCAGCAAGCAGGGTCAAACAATTGATTATCTCGGTCGCAATATAAAACGTAGCGCGCCAACTGATGCTGATTTCATTACCCTGCAGCCTTATAGTTCAATAAAAGCCACTATCGACCTCCAGCAAGGCTATGAAATCCAAACAACAGGACGTTATAAAATTAGCCTGAACCTGCACCATTTACAAAACAAACAAAATAACTTGGAACCAGTCAACACAGGGATGCCTATCTATGTTGACATTCAATAACCATATAACAGCTATCACTGCCAATAGTGCTATAACAACCAAGGACGAAAACCATGCCTTATAAATATCTGCGCATTCTTATCACATTAGTATTTATCAGTCTTAGCACCCCTTCTTTTGCACAAGACCTCAAATTAACGGCAAAGCTTGAGGCACTCAACACCAACAGCCTTAACCTAAAATTTATTTTAGAAAATAACTCCAACCAAGCCATACAAATACTTACTTGGAACAGCCCCTTAGAAAAGCAGTTCAGTAGCAATAGCTTTCTAGTCTTGCATGCAGATGATATAAACACTCGCATTGACTATATTGGCCAACTGCGCAAAAGAGCAACACCCTCTGCCAATGACTATCTTATTTTATCTCCAGGAGAAGCGATTACATCCGAGATAAATATTGCAGAATTCTATGCCACCTATCACTCTGGTGATTACCTCATAAGATACCAAGCCTTTGTGACCATCAAAGCATTCGGCGATCCAGCAGACAAAGAGCAAACCATAAAACTTATTTCCAACACTTTAACAGCTCATCAAGAGCACAGCATTACACCACAACAAAAAGTTCGCTCAGCCCGCACCACCCAATCCTGTAGCAGCTCACAAAGCACCACAATAGAACAAGCGCGCCTCGCAGCACATGACTTAGCAAGCGACGCAGTGAATGTCCTCAATAGTACACCCGAAAACCAACGTGCTAATGCGACCCGTTATACAACTTGGTTTGGTAGTCATCAAGCCTCTCGCTATGCAGCCATCAGTACAAATTTCAATAAAATACTAGGTGCGATAGAAAACCCGAGTATCAATTTTATTTGCAACTCCTCCGAATGTGGCAGTGGCACTTTTGCTTTTGTTTATAGCCGTTCACCTTACGATGTTTACCTGTGTAGCAGCTTCTGGAGTGCGCCACTAACTGGCACCGACTCTAAAGCTGGCACTATTATTCATGAAGTATCGCATTTTCGTATTGTTGCTGATACCGATGACCACCAATATGGCCAGTCAGGTACACGCCAGCTAGCGTTATCTCAGCCCGATGTCGCCATCACTAATGCAGATAGTCATGAATATTTTGCGGAGAATACCCCATTTCTCACTATGACGAGCCGCACACCTGATGACACACCCACGCCGCCTGTTCCAACACCAAGCCCTGACGCACAAACATTAACTCTCGATACGCCAATATCAGGCACATTAAACATAGGTGAGTGGGTTTACTATGAAGTCAGTGGCGCATCCAGCATCACACTATTCAATCTAACTGCCGACCTAGATTTATATATTGGCAACAACACTCAACCCACAGAAAATAACTTTACCTGCAGCCCCTTTCAACCAGGCACGACCAGAGAAATATGTGAAGTCAATAGTACTGAAACCACTTATATTGGTGTCAGGGGTTATGCTGCTGGTAGCTTTTCACTACTAGCCTCCACTACAGACAGCAACACAAACAATAATACCTTAACAATTGACACTCCGATATCAGGTGCGCTAAATACCAATGAATGGCGCTATTTCCAAATAAGCGGTGCTACAAATATCAGGCTCTATAACCTATCAGCCGACCTAGACCTCTATATTGGTAATGGTACACAACCGACAGAGAACAATTTTAGTTGCAGACCCTTTCAAGCCGACACCACCGAAGAGTCGTGTACAGTCAATAGTACAGAAACTACCTATATTGGCATTAGAGGCTTTGCAGCAGGTAGCTTTACACTACTCGCTTCCTCAACAAATACCAGCGACGATAACAATACAAGCTTAACATTAGAGGTCCCCGTATCTGGCACAGTCAATGCCAATGAGTGGGTTTTCTATACAGTCGTTGACACTTCCAGTATCAAGCTATTTAACCTATCCTCAGACCTTGACTTATATATTGGTAATAGTACCCAGCCCAGTCTTGATAATTACAGTTGCCGCCCATTTCTACTAAGTACTACCGAAGAAACCTGCACGATTAATACCCCAGGCACAACGTATATCGGCATTAGAGGCTTTACAGCTGGTAGTTATTCCCTCCTCGCTTCAGTAGGCACCAGCAACACCATAGACAGTAGCACCAGCAGTCAAACACTCTCTTTAGATACGCCCGTTTCCAGCACCCTGAATCGCAATGAATGGGCCTACTATGACGTATCAGGTGCCACCAGTGTACGCTTATACAACCTAAGCGCAGACCTAGATCTCTATGTAAACAATGCAGAGCATCCAACTGGCAGCAATTTTACGTGTCGGCCTTTTTTAGAAAATACTGAGGCTGAAAGCTGCAATATCAACACCACAGGCATTAGCTATCTTGGTATAAATGGCTATCGTGCAGGCAGCTACTCACTAGTCGCCACCAATAATAGCAATACCAGCTCAGGTACCTCAATAAGGGTTGCCTTAAGCCAAAACAGCTTTATTAGCGACGATGTTTTTCAATTAAATATGATCGTTACCGGCTCGGGGGATTTTGACACTTACGTAGGCCTCATTTTTCCTGATGGCAGCTTATATACCTTCTCACCACCCTTTACCGTTAACCCATTAAATACTATCTTGCCTTACCATAACGGCACGCAGATCAATAATGAGGAAGACTACCCTATCCTGCACTTCCGCTTGCCTAATAATATTCCACTAGGCCATTATCAAGCCTGTAGTTTATTACTACACGCAGGTTCACCATTAGCCCAAGAAAATTTACTGAGTTCAGATTGCAATGCTTTTGAAATCAAATAAAATAATACCAAACCCAATAAATAACAACACTAATAGTCGTCATTCCCGAAATCTTTAATCGGGAATCCATGCGAACAAATAGATTCCTGCTAAAAGCTTGCAGGAATGACAGTTTCTCAGCTCAAGTATAAATATATTGGAATTGGTATAACCTAGCTATACAACAACTCTAGCGCACTTTTTTAATAACCCGATTTATTTCCCGCGCTAGTTTGCTGACAGCACGCCTCGTTACTTTTTGATGGTTGCCTTTCAATTCAATATCAAAACGCACTACCAATTTACCCGTTTTGACATTGATAACATGTGCCATTAAATACGAAAACAAAAAACTGGGTTTGCTGTGCTGGCCAACAATAATCCAATCTGCACCCTCCCCTTTACCCAGCTTGGCAACAATATCATGGAAATGAAATAAATAACCGAAACCTGCATTTTCTGCTTGTTGCTGCTTGGGAGTAATCTTTATAATTTGGTACTCACCTATTTCACGCATGGCCTGTTCTAATAATGGTTGGATAGACGCAGTGCGTTGCAACTCTTGTGGCGTATGCGGCAACGAAGTGATGTCATTCAGTTCAAAATCGAGAATCGCTATTCGGGTCTCAGCCTGTGTAACATGGCATGCAATCAGCAATACCAATAAAAAACCTGGCCTTAAGTAAGTAGAAAACATACTCATAAAACTTCCCCTGCCAGCTCTTGTGCAAGCCCATTAAGTCCCTCAGTAAGCGTATCACTAATTAAGGTATACATTGCTGCTTGTTGCGCATCAGCCACCACGTACTCGGCTAACCAAGTAATTTCTGTTTTCTGAGCATCAATTTTCCGAACCATGACCGTGCCATGATAATCAGTCACTGGAAATGGCATCTCGGTACGCACATAACGAAAACATTGTTGCTGCTGATTAATTTCAATTACCGTATCAATCATTTTCGCGCCCCCTTTTAATTCTAGTGTACGTACCGCGCCGATACCCGCACCTTGTACATCACATTGGGTAATAATGCTAAACCAGCGTTCCAACCCATTGATTGCAGATATTAATTGCCACACTTTCGCGTCAGTTTCATTAATCGTTTTTACTACATTTACTTGTTGTTGCATTGTTAAGACTCCAGTATTATTTTGACGCTTTAAGCTTAACAAAAACTTTGTTTATCATAAGCTGAGAATTGCCCTCAATTAACGGGCAATTTGCCCGCCGTTTTGCAGATTGCTGTTCATCATCAGCATTGCCACATAAAATAGCCTTAAAGTAACCTTTACAAATTAAGATGAATTTAAAATTTTATTTGCTAGTACGTATTATATTGGTCGGCTTATTTTGTTTGCTGAGCACATCGGCTTATGTACTCTACCAAGCCGATCAACAAGCAAAGCAAGCAGCACAAACAATGCTGACATCTATTAGTAAACAATTAGCCATGCAGTTACAACGTATTGATGCTGGCTATGCTGTCGCTGCAAATTTCCCAGACTTTCATTTATGGCAAGAAACCCACCCTGCCGCAGGTGTTTGTTTACGTTTTAATTCAACAGCTAAGGCTATTAGCCATAGTGTTTGTCGTGATGTTAAATGGTCAGCACAATCATGGCCAGAACCTTTTGCAGCGGCATATTTATGGCTATTTAATCCTGGCCTAGAAATTAACAGTCCCATTATTTTCAAAAACCAACAGCAAGGCTCAATTAGTCTAACGCTTAGCGTTGAACAACAATTAGCGCAAGCTTGGCAAAGTCTACGCACCTTGCTGACCCTATCCATATTGACTATTTTAGCGGTATGTTTATTAGTATATCTAGTGATCAAGCAAGCTTTACGCCCAGCTGCAATCATTGTGACAGGCTTACAAAAAATGCAGGCAGGTCATTTGACAGTACGCTTACCTGATTTTGATATTTTAGAATGGAGGCAAACGGCCACTGCGATTAATGACCTTGTCAGTAGTCAGCAGCAATTATTAACTGAACGCCAACAATTGAGTCATAAACTAATTACTGTGCAAGATGCAGAACGCCGTTATTTAGCTCGCGAACTACACGATGAATTAGGACAATGTTTAGCTGCCATCAGTGCCTTGGCCGCATCCATTACTCAAACTGCAAAACAAGAATGTCCTGTGTTAGTTGATGAAGCTGAAAATATCAGCCAAATCAATGCGCATATGCTGCAAAGTGTACGAGATTTATTAGTGCAATTAAGACCTGCTGAGATTGATGAGTTGGGCTTGGAAGCCAGTTTACAGAGCCTTATCAGCGAGTGGAATAAACGAACCTGCATTGTGTTTAGTTTAAATATGACAGGTGATTGCACACAACTTGCTGAGCCATTGCCCATGACTTTATTTCGTATTATTCAAGAAAGCCTAACGAATATTAGCAAACACTCCACTGCCTCCAAGGCACAAGTTGAACTTATCATTAAGCCTGAATGGCTTGCACTGACAATAGCAGATAATGGCTGTATAGCTGAACTACCTTTTGTGCCAACAGCAGGCATGGGTCTACTCGGCATACGTGAACGGGTGACCGCATTAGGTGGGCAATTCACATTGCAAAAAAATGCGACTGGTGGTTTAACTATCGACGTTAAATTACCCCATATATAGGTTGCGCCTGAGGAACGACCACCATGACAACTGAACCAAATATCACCCTAATGTTAGTTGATGACCATGCCATGATTCGTGCAGGCTATCGCGCATTATTGAAAAAACAACAACGTTTACAAGTCATTGCTGAAGCGACTGATGGTATTGAGGCATACCATCGCTTTAAAGAATATCATCCAGATGTGGTGATTATGGATCTTTCATTACCCAAGCAAGGTGGACTGGAAGCCATTGCTCATATCAAACAATATAGTCCAAAAGCGAAAATTTTAGTGTTCAGCATGCATCAAAATCCAATTTTTCCACTGCAAGCGCTCAAAGCAGGAGCCATCGGCTATGTCACTAAAAACAGTGCTCCCGAAATATTACTGCAAGCCATTTATCAAGTTTATGCAGGGCAACATTTTCTCAGCCCTGATATTGCTCAGTCATTAGCACTGGAAAAATCAGGGCATGAACATATTGCACTACAATCTCTATCCACACGTGAATTTGAAATATTTAGGATGCTAGCCGAGTCACACAGCAAAGAAGACATCGCCACCACACTCAACCTGAGCCCAAAAACAGTATCAAATTGTCATTACCTGATTAAAAGTAAATTAAATGTCAGTAGTGATATTGAATTGATTTACTTAGCTATTAGAATGCAGGTGCTTAATGTATCGGAATTGTTTGGACCGGCAGATATGTAATCCTGCTCTCAATTAGCCTTTATTGCTCTAGCCTTAATAAAAACACAAGTAGCAATACCTGTAGCGGCCAATTTGCCTTTGGCATTGCTGACTTCAGCTTGCAAAATAATTTGCGTAGCTGTTTTTTCTATTATTGATGCGGTCACTTCAATATATTCATCTTTTGGGGTAATAGGCCGCTTAAAGGTGGTGTTAAACTCTTTGGTAATATTAGGTGGTGCGACAATATAGCTCAACGGTGCAATAGTATTATCCATAGCAGCGATAATCATACCGCCTTGCATAAACCCAAAAGGATTCATATAGCGCTCTTTATTAGGGAAGCGAACCGTCAATGACTTACCGGCAACATAATCAACAAACTCGCCGCTCATGTCCATAAAAATTTTAGGCGGCAGCTCCATACCTGTATCTAGTGGCATTAATTCCAGAAGCTGCGTTAGTATATTTTGTTGCATTGCTACGTTTATAGTCCTTAAAGTGGTAGCTCAATAATAGCCTAAACGATTAACTCCTACAATGTGTAGCAAGAAGCATTAAAAACTTAATCAAAATGACCCACAACCTACCTAGCATTTGATGCCTTAGCAACGTTTACCATAGGTCTGAATCATTAAGAGAATCAACACATTTACATTTTCCATCCTCGGGAAAAACAGTAGTATTCAATTGCATTGCCTGCCAGCCCTCTGGGTACTGCAGCGGATAAGGTGCCGTAAAATTTTGCGCAAGCACTGGCGTAAAACCAAACCTAGAATAATATTGAGGATCACCATAGACAAAAACAATAAATGCCCCTAATGAGGAAATAATGTCTAAACCATGTTTTACAATTGTGGAACCAACTCGGTTATTTTGCTGAGTGGGTGATACGGCTAACGGAGCAAGTATATAAGCAAAATGCTCATTAGTATTGTCTAAAAAAACCGGACTAAAGGCTGTGTGAGCTATTATTGCATCATTATCTATTGCAACGAGTGAGATGATATTAATGGCTGATTTTTCGTGTAATAAATTCACAGCAAGATCAGAGACCATTTCGGCTTCTGAGCTGTCAAATGCTTGCAGGTGAAGGTTTTTAATCGCTTCGGAATCTTTTATATTTGCTGCTCGAATTTGCATCAGTTTTCCTCTCAGGTGAGTTTAATTTTACTCTGGCCCAGTTATTTGTTATTTCTTTCAAGCTAGCCTTTTGATTACTTTCAGCGGCTGTTTCAAGTGGCACCATTTTTTGATTAGAAGATCTTTGGTGTATTCTCTCAACAGAAAGTTTAAGCCCTAAAGCTTTCGTTACTTTTACTATTGTAGAGAATATTGGGTTCCCCTCAGGAGAAAATCTCAAAACTATGGACCAAGTTGACTTCCCCCTGCCTATACACAAGATTCAATTTGCATAGCTTGCACTAATAATCAAAATACAAGCAATCAAACAAGCCACGGTACGAACATGATTCCAGCGTGTCCAGCACACAAGATACCCTCTCCATTCATTAGTGGCATTATCAGCACTTGGATCGACTCGCGCGAGGGCATTATTTAGAGGTACATTGGCTGCTGCAGTCACACCAAAACAACCCACGAGATACACAATGCTCCCCAAAAGGTAATAACCCGAACCTGGCTGCGGCCATTGCCAAACTGCAAAAATGCCAAGACCCAATGCAGACAAAGGAACCCCGAAGAATAACAGCGAGAACGACCAGCAAAACACATCAATATTGATACGCTGCATCGCTCTGATACCTTCAGCAGGTGCAATGTTACCTAGGGCAGTCATTACGAATGATGAGAATGCAAAAAATATACCTGCCATGACAGCAGCGGCAATCGCGATACTAAAACTTATTAGATCTAGCATGACACTCCTCCTAGCCAGAAATAGCCACAGACTGACCAATGTAACCAGACTCATGAACAGCAAGCGCAAGAAATTTGGCAACAGACTTACGCGCGACTTTCATCAATCGCGTCTGCCCCTGCGCTGATAGAAAAGGAAGTACACCTGCATCCTCGTCAGTCAAATGCACAGGCTGAACAATTGTCCAGTCAAGACCGCTGTTACGCACTTCCTCTTCCTGTGCCTCGGTATCATCAATTTGCGGCTTAAGTATCAAGCTGAAAAATAACTGATCGACAAAGCCGAGCAGACCACGCGTTGCACCTACGCCAAATGAACTTTGCACAATAAGTCGCTGTACACCATGTTTACGCATTGCACTGATGATATTGCGTGTTCCCATTGAACGGACATCGTTAGCAGTGCTTGTGCTACCAAAAAATCGCACTCGCAACGGATTCTCATTGATTCCCAAGGTGACAATAATAACCTGCTGCCCTTGCACCGCTCGATCAAGTTCAACGGAATCAGTCACATCACTGCTTATTGTAACTAATTGTCCCGAGTCATCCTCGAGCTTATTTGCGCTGCGTGAATAGGCAGTCACATGATGACCTGCACTCAAAAGCTTTGCCACGGTTGCACGTCCAGTACCCCCCGTTGCTCCAACCACAAGTATATTAAGTGGTTCATGACTATTACTACCCTGCTCATATTCGCTAACATTTGCTTGAGTTTTCATAATTAGTGCCTGAACGAAAAAGTCATTTTTTATTAAAATTCACTTCGAATTCAGCAGAAAATTTTCGAATCATGATTTGAAAATTAATAATAATTTATATGAGCGAACTATTTTTATAAAAATGAAGGCTTTTCCATTTTTTGGGCGTACCTATCCCTCGGTAATAACAATTTTTGAAAATTTAAGCCACTTTCCTGTTTTGTTTTATTAGTCGCTTCCTTTCAATGGTGCGTTTGATTGCTCCCACTTGCTGAATGTTTCCAGCTAAAATGGCGAGTGCCGCATAGCGTTCAAATGCCTCGATACCATGGTCACGACATTTGCTCAATCCATGAACCTGCAATGCATTAATGGCCGATTCGACCGCAGAATGTTTCTTTTTGGCCTGCTTGAATTCTTCGGTATATTCATGTTCTTTATCTGCAACGGATAGCTTGCCTTTTTTCGGCAAAGTAACCTGATCCAATATTTCCTTCAGGCCACTTTGGTTGGCTTTGCTGTGAAACCCTTTATCAAAACTGCATGCATTCAGTTTGGGAAATTTTTCTTGTGTTGCCTTGACCATCTCGACGGCTATTTTGTCATCGGTTTCTTTTTGCATGACCTTATGATGAAGGATGAAGCCATGATCGTCTTCCAGGATGCAAACGCGTACACCCAATTCAACAGGGATACCTGCCTTGCCTTTTTTGATCCATTCGGTATGCGGCTGAAATAATGAAAATACCTTTTCATCATGAGGGATTTTTTCTCCCTCAATGACGCGTCGTCTGATTTGGTTGATTTGACGCTCCCCGTGCAAACGGAACGTTTTCATGTCCTCAAGCAAAATTTCGGAAACTGCATGGGTTCCTTTTAATAAGTCATAACTGACAATGGCCCGATCCAGGAATACCTGCGCCAAGTCAATATAAAGCCGGTGTGCTTTAATAATCTCATCCGCTTTGAGCTGTTTTTTAGTTTCGTCCCGAGAGGTGGAGTGGCGCAGTCTTTGTATTTTTCGATACTGTTTCTTGAACCGGGCCAAGTTATGTTTATGCTGCCGCCAATCCGGCAGATAATAATCCTTGCTCCAATAAAGGCACTGGCGCACCAATACCCTGATTGCATCATGCAGCAAATTGATGTCTGTCGGGAAGTGGACATCCGTTTTGAGGACAAATGAATCACAGCGCCCTTGAATCGAAGTACTTTCGTTTAAACCAAGCAATTGATGCCCGGCTCGAATGACTTCCAGATTAATGCGCTCCATGATGTCGGGGGTAAATAATTTCAAATTATCTTTCAGGGTTTGCAGTCGATAGCTTTTATCGTCAAAATCACCCAACCCCAGCATCATCCTGAGGGTTCTATGTTGGTTGGCCAGTTCCTGTATGCGGTCATAGTCGGCATTGAGAGCCAAACGCAGGGTGCCCAAAACCAGAATGCTCCATTGCTCCATGCCGGGACGACCTTTATTAGCAGATACCGCCTCCGTTTCATCGCTCTCTTTTTTGCCTTTGTGAGGAATGATCTCCTGCAATATTTTGAAAACGGCTTTTTTTAGAGAGGCCGTCGTATAGATATGCTGCAATCCAAGCAAAATGAGTGGAATATCATCACGTGATGTCACGTCAATATTGATATGAGCAATATCAATTTGCCCGAATTCCAACTGTGAAGAAATGACGTTTCTCATGAGATTTTTGGTGACGAAGATTTGATGAAATAAGTGTGTCATTGAAGGCTCGGCAATTGCCGATCACATTTATCAGGATTATTGTTTGTTTTATAACAATTAGTTACCTGTTTTTGGTGGTTAAGGCTAAAATGGCTTTTTTTGAATCTTCAATGATGATATTATATCATAAGATACTGAATTTAAATGATATTATTAATTATCGTTCAAGCACTAATTAAGTCCTCTATTAGGTTTACATAGTGTCAATTGACACTGTGTAAACATTAAGATAAACTTTACACCATGTCAAGTAAAAATTTAGCAACAAGATTCCGAATTCTGGAAACCACATTACAGATGCTCGAAGAACATCGAGGCCATGGTGTACGCATGGCAGACATAGCAAAGCGTACTGGTATATCTCGCCAAGCCATTTATCTGCATTTTGCATCGCGCACCGAGCTTTTAAACGCGACGACAAAGTTTTTGGATGAGAGACTGGATCTGGATAGCCGCCTTGCCGCGTCTCGTACTGCGAGTTCAGGTCAGGAGCGCCTAGCACTTTATGTGGAGTTTTGGGGTAACTACATACCAGAAATCTACAGCGTCGCCAAAGCTCTGCTCTTAGTATTGGATACCGACGCAGCTGCGGCAGCCGCATGGCAAGAACGCATGGCAGCCATGCGTGATGGTTGTCGAACAGCAGTTGATATATTGCATTCCGAGGGCACTCTTGCACCAGAATGGACACAAGAAAGTGCGACAGATACTCTCTGGACAATGCTCTCAGTAGCGAATTGGGAAAACCTCACCGCCGAATGCGGTTGGTCGACCCAACAATATGTTGATAGGATGAAAATGATTACCAAAAGGTGCTTGCTGAAGGACGAGAGCACTCTCTAATAGGGCTGTATAAAAAAACCGGGCTAAAGGCTGGCTGCTATTTTGGCAGTATCATCTATGCAGCTAGTGAAATAATATTAATGGCTGGGTTTTAATAGCTTCAGAATCCTTTATGTTTGCTGCTCGAATTTGCATCAGTTTTCTCCACTTTGTATAAGTTACTAACCATGAAGTAACCAAGCTGTTTCACACCCTAATCCTAGCAAACAGCCAGCAGAATTTTTGTAAATATTCAGAGACCCCTACAAAAAACTGGGGTTTCAGCTAGAAAACAATGCCAAGCTATTGATAATTGCTCTCAAGCCTAGGAAATTAGTGAAATCTCTAGGGGGTGTCTGAATACTTACGAATTTTTAAGTTATAAAAACTTAGGAAAAGAACCTCTTCATTTCTTAAATTTAACCAAATTAGTAGTAAACAAAGATTATTTATACCACTTAGAAATAAAGGTAATTTAACTCAAGCTTAATTTAAACTCAGCAATAGAAATTAAATTTACATTGGGATAGTCAATATTTCTCAACACGTTAAAATGTTTATCTTGTGTAACAATTCCATTAGCATTTGCACTCACAGCACAATCTACAAATTTATTATCATCACTATCTGCTTCAATCAAGTTCCAGTTGTAATATACGTTGATTTTTTTGACATTAGGTAATGTTAAGAGTGTTCTAATGACATCTTTTGCTACTTCTGAATTAAATTTACACTCAATAATTTCTTCATATTCCATCAAAATTTCAGTCGTAACACCCAAATCATAGGCACCATCAATTAATTTTTTAAAAATACAGTGATAGGGTGATTTAGAAGAAATTGAAACCAACAGCACATTAGTATCTAGAATTATTTTGCGATTACTCATTTAACCAGCTATCCATATCCTCTGCAGTATATCCTTTTTCCTCCCAAATTTTATCTGCTTTGGAAATTGCTTTATATGCATAATAATGAGCTAATTGTGATTTTAATTCGTATATATCTGTTTCGCTTAATTCAGTGGAATATAATTTTAATATTTCCTGTTGAACATTTGATAATCTACTAGGTTGCATAGTATTCATTTTTATACCTATTTTGTTATCTCATTTAGTTTATTGCCAGCTAAATGTATTATTAAATATTCTGTTTTCGCCAATTATCTATAACAGTTAAGAATCAAGACCTTTCGCTGCTTTGAATTCATTTATGCAGTATAGAAATGCTCGCTTCGTAATGCAATCGTTTTTTGCAATCAATGCTACCCATAAAATAACTTGCTGTGTTCAACGTCAGATTTATGCAGAACAATGCACTTTTTTATTCATCATTTTATTGGCCAGATTTATTTTTCCAATGCGCCCAAGGATCAACAGCCCCTGCAACCGAGGACGCTGGAGAACTTGATGATTTATGCTCACTTTGTTTACCACCAAAACTCCTATCTGAGCTAGAACGTTTTCCTGCACCTTGATTGTATGCTGCCGATTTCTTTGCACGTTTATTGCGTAATCGGTCAGCATCTTCCAAACTTAAATCAGTAGGCTCACCTGGAACTTGACCATCTGGAACTATCCTGTCTCTAGGAGGTAATAAAAACTGTTCGGAAGACGCTTTAGGTAAGTTTTTAAATTCATACATATAGAAGGCTTCAACTTTTTCACAAGCCCAATCTGTTTTTTTAAGAAACTTCACACTGGATTCAATGCTCGGGTTGATCTTAAAACAATTGAGGTTTAAATAGGCAAAGAGAATTTCAAAACCGTAGTGATCTACTATTTCAATCAACATATTTTTTAAGCTAACGCCATGCAGAGGGTTGTTATTGTAATTGATCTCATTATTCATACTAATATCCAGCAAAAGGAGAAGGTAAGTACCTAGGTATAATTAATTTTCCTAAGTACTGACGAATATTTATGCTTATCTACTTATGTTGTGATTGACCTTAACAGCTAATAAAAGAAAAATACGTTATATAGCATATTTCTCCCGCAGATCTTCCACCTCCATTAAAATCTCATCGACACTTTCTTTTAGCTCACTCCCCATCTTTTTTATCTCATGCGGAAACTCATCCTGCATCAAACTCATTAAAGCATACCAAAGGGGTTTATAGCGATTTTTCAGATCATATTCTGGCATTTCAAAAAATTCTTTGGCTTTATAAAGCTGACCTTTTGCCATTAATAGATTTAAATAGAGTGTGACACCCACTTTATCATCTAAAGCATGATCATATTCCAGCCATTCCAGAAATTTTCCATAACTTTTAGAAAAGTCTTCTGACCATAATAATATTGTAGCAAAGCTATGAATATTATCGTAATTCCTATCTTCCTTATAGCTTTTAGACACTAGCATGATAGCTTTGTTTATATTTAATGCCTGCTTAAAATATAGCCACGATAAACTATTTAAAGCATTATTGTTACTACTTTCTATGGCTTTTAAATAATATTTTTCTGCTTTGCTATACTCTTTTTTTTCTATATATAACAGGCCAAGATTATTTAAAGCATCATTATTACCACTTTCTAAGGCTTGTAAATAATACCCTTCAGCTTTGCTGTACTCTTTTTGTTCTTCATATAGATACCCAAACATAAATAAAATAGCTGAACTATTTTTTTGTGACTTAATTAATAGCTTAATGGCTTCATCAATATTATTATCTTCACATAACTCAATCACTTTGTTACGTATGTCTCTATCTGAATCAGATATTTCACCCACTAAATTAGAATCTATGTCTTTTAAATAATCTTTTACTCTCTGTTTCATATTATGTTCTGTTGCTTCACGCAAGCCAGCATAACTCAGTGCTTCACACATATGATAGGCATAAGACTCCTTGATCTCTCCTTTTTTCACCGCATTCATAAATCGCCCAGCTCTCTCCTCAAGCTCCTCAGAACTACACCAAGAGACTAAAAATTTCACCAGCCATTCAATTTTTTGGCGGTCTTTTTTACGACCAAAGCGCATCAAATACCAAATATTAAAAAACCGCTCTTCTATTTTATAGATCTTGTTTTTACCTATGGATATAGATTCAACAATACCGTATTTAGTCTCTAATTGTTTTAACTGCGCCGATACCACCTTGCTTTCTAGTCTGGTTTTTTTAGCAATGTCTTTAGTCAGCATGCCGTCCCAATTCATGGCGATGGTATGGGTAATCTCCTGTAAAGTATCGGGCAAATCATCCATTCTGTGTTTATAGAGTGGTGTCGCATCATCTAACACTTTAATTAAATCATCAAAAGCATTATCACTATCATCTATAAATATATCAAACAACATCATCAGTGTTCTGGGTACACCCCCTGTTAATCGTCTGAGTGTCTCTATCCTTTCAGGCGCATTTTTAATAATGGCTGCTATTTTTTTATTCTGTTGTGCATCACCAATAGTTCTTAAAAAAGCAATGCTGTCTTCTTTATTCAAGCCCGTTAATTTAATGATCTTAAAAAACTCATAGAATGGCTTGCCATAATCATATTGCTGTTCAATCATTTTGGTTGAGCCACCAATAATGATAAAAGTTGATGAGGTCAGCAGGATTTCTCGCAATCGCCTTTGTTCTTTTTCCTTTAGTTTTCCCAGTAATTCATCAATATTATCAATTAATAACAGCAGTTTTTTATTTTTTGACTTTACAACTGTCTCAAGATAAGAAAAGCATTGTAAATCATAGTCATCATCATCAAAATGGGCTTCCATTTTATCTAGTATATCTGCAAATTCATCTTCGTAAAGTGTTTGCAGATAATCAGCCACCTCTTCCCATAAACGACACAAAGACCGAATTTGATACTGTTCTTCAGAAAATTTTACGGGTAATAAAAAGCGGGATAATTGCGGATCATTTTGTACTTCCAGCATGATCTTTCTAAGCAAAGTTGTTTTACCCTGACCTCGTTGACCAATAATAATCGTGTGCTGGTTTGGCACGGAATAATCCGCACTTTTTAACTCTTCAAAAAGCTCTGCAAAATCATCCGTTCGCACCACAAATCTTGCTAAAAAGGCTTGCTCTTCTATTTCATCAGGGGTGTATTTATAACGTGAATAATTAGTTGGCGACATTTTTATTCCACCACATTCTTAATATTGCTGAGTTAAAGCGATACTGCTTAGGGTTATCGTTATGATTAATATAGCCATCATAAATAAGAGAATGCATAATCTCTTTGGCATCGTCATCATTGAGTGCATGTTTAGTAGCAATATTGGCAATTTCTAAGCTTTCCATTGTCGTATTGTCGGAGATAATATTTAAGACCTCCTTAGCAAAAAGATAATCCGTCTTATTAAATGCTGTCTTTATTTTGCTTAGCCATGTTTCAAAGTACTGTTTGTGTTGCAGTGAATTTTCGATTGCCTGATCTATCATTTGAGATGTCACTGTGGGGGATTTTCTATGCAGCCTTTTAATTTCCTGTGCTATTAATTGAATATAAAAAGGAATAAGCCATTCAATTTTATCCAATAAATAAATGACTTCCTTATCAGGTATATCAACATTATTATTGGTAAACAGTTGTTGTGTAAATGCCAGTGCTTCTGGTGGAGATAAGGGTGATATTTTTATACTGTTTAAATCATTGATATGTTTGGTTGCCCCTATTTTTGCAACAACACTCTCCAGACCAATTGAACCAGCATAGATAAAGGTGACTTTTTGAGAAAAGTTAATATCCTGCCTTAGTTCCCTATGTGCTTTTAACAGGCTGACAGAACTTTTCGTCTCTTCATACTGGATAATATTTTCAATAGTTTGGGCAAATTCATCAATCATAATGATCAATTTTTTATCATTATCCAAATCTTTTATGAGCCTTTTAAAGGCAGTTTTATAGTCCAGTAGCTCACCATCACCAAACTCAACACCTGTTGCAGATATTTTTGTTATTTTTATCGTTGCTAATTTAGACCAGAAGGTTTTTGTCGAGTTTTTAAGCCCGCTCACAAAGTCTTCTTCTATCAGTGCATGAAACAGTTTGTGCCAGAACTCATTTTGACTATCCGCTGATTCTGTATTGATATAAACAGGAATGTAATTTGCTTTTGGCTCATCTAATAGCTTATACATAATAGATGTTTTACCGACTCGCCTTGGTGCAGAAATAAGGATATGGCTGCCACTTTCTATGGCATCCCATATATCCTCTAACTCATCTTTTCTATCCCAAAAATCACTATTTCTGACAGCCTGACCGACAATAATACTCATCACCCCCCCTATGACAAAATTTATTTTGCCATAGTATATAACAAATAATTTTTTGTCAAATAAGATAACAAATTTTTATTTGTCAGATTAAGAGTCGGCCACTGATAACACAACTACGAACGCCTACCCCTCAAAAAACAACTTCTCCTCCAAAGTCTTCCCACGGCTAATCTGCCGATATTGCCAATTATTTTCCATTAAACACATAATAATTTGCAGATCTATTTTGGGTTCTATTGCTGCATTATACTCAACAATAAATTCATTTTTTTGCGGATTGCTCACTTGAACAACACCTTTTAATTGACTTAATTTGGCGATAACATCTATTGCAATACAAGGCTCCATTTGCACAGTAAAAAACTGTGTGGCAGCACCCGCTTCTGTTGCATTTAACTGCATGGCACTCATTACACCCTGATCCAATAATAAGATATTCTGACAGAGACGACCTAATTCAGTTAGGTCATGTGAGCTGATAATAAAGGTAGTGGTAGGTGCTAGTTCAGCAATGATTGAACGAATATGGCGGGTATTCACAGGGTCTAAGCCAGCGGTTGGCTCGTCCAATAGCACCAACTTTGGTGCACCGATGAGTGCTTGGGCAATTGCGACACGTTTGGCCATGCCGTGGCTTAATGTATCTGGCTTTTCTTTAATTGAATCCTGCAAGCTAACAGCCTCTAACACGCGCATGGCTTCATTGCTTGCTTGTTGGGCACTTAGCCCTTGTAAGCGCGCATAAAATTTAAGTTGCTCGCCTATACTAAATGCAGGATCTAATCTAGCATCTTGCGGTAAGGCCGCGACTTTACCGCTTAGCTCTGTAGCACCTGGGGTATGCCCAAACAGCGTGACAGTGCCAGCAGTGACGGGCAGAAAACCACACAGAATACTAAGTAAGGTAGTTTTTCCAGCTCCATTAGGGCCTACCAAACCAATAGGTTCTCCCGCCAAGACCTCAAAACTGACTTTGTTGAGTGCGGTTTTGCCTGCATAAGCATAGCTAAGCTGCTGACATTGTATTATGGGTGTACTCATAATAATTGCCTCCGCATAATCCAACTACCCACGCCTAAGAGAACCATGGCTTGTAATAATGGAATATAGGCTAATTGTAGTGTTTGCCATGCTGCCAGTTGCGATAAGGCAGAGACTTGATAACCGGGAATTAAAATTTTCAACACCTCTAAAATAGGCATATAGGCTGCTAGTAAACTAATCAAACCTGCCATAAAGCTCCAAATTAATATCGCCCATACTGTTGCTTGCCGAGCCGATTTTACTGTTGCAGATAATGCTGCCATCATCGCGCCAAAAGGTAAGAGCACCATGATTAAGTTCAGCATAATAGCCGTGGCTTCATCAAAAACCACCGCGAACAAATTCGCATCACGATACAGAGCAAACAGTATGGTGCTAAGTAAGGAGAGTGCGATTAATAAAATATGTATCAACATCACCCCCGCAAAACGGCCAAAAAATAAGCTATCTCTGCTGACGCGCAAACTTAAAAAACGTAGCGTGCCGCGCTCTCTATCTGAACAGGTCTGATCTGCAGAACTCATCACCGTCAACAACGGAAAGATAATCAGCGCAAATTGCCAATACACGCCCAACTCTGGAACCTGCCATTTTAATAATGAACCATAGCCAATAAAATCTAAAATACTGCCACCTGGCACTACACCTTTTTCCTGCCCCAATAGCTCTGAGGAAAATCGAATGGGATAAAACAAAATAAAATACCAAACCAATACAAAGGTAGTCAGATATAACAACCCTTTTTTGGTAGCAAAGAGCCTTTTGAGCTCAAATTGACATATAAGCAAAGTATGTGGGAGAAAGCCTGTGGACATATTGTTTCCTGTAAATTTTCGTGTTATCAAGCACTATACTAGCTAGCAAAAAGATATAAAACTCTTACGTTAATAATTATGGTAAGTCAATCTGCTGCTCGGTATGCGCACAAGAAAAACCTGCCCCTTTACGATAATTGCTACATGCCCAAAATTCACCATAAGGGCCTTTCCTCAAACGCATACTACCATTGCATTTGGGGCATATTGGTTCAATATAATCACAACGTTTATTAGCACAAACTTTAAAGCGCCCTTCTACATTCAGCTCGCTACCGCACCACCCACAAGCTGGCTCGGTATGCTTGCATAAAGGATATTGGTTACAGCCAAAAAAACTGCCATATTGACTATCTCTAGCTTGCATAAAACCTGTTTCACAGTGACGACAAGATCTATCAGCTACTTTTTCCTGAAAACCATCATCCATTAATACATCACTGTGCATTGCATACTTATCGTTGCGCAATTCGCGAATAAAATCTGAGGCTTTATTGGCATCGCTGATTAAATATACATGATGTCTGGCACGGGTTAAAGCCACATAAAACAAGCGCCGTTCTTCAGCATAAGGAAAGCTTTCTGCTTTGGGTAGTAATAAATTCAGTAATGGCGGCACTGCTTTTTCAGAGGGAAAGCCATACTTACCTTTTTCCATTCCCAAGATAATCACATAATCAGCTTCTTTACCTTTAGAGCCATGTACGGTCATAAATTGTAATTGCAAATTGGGGTATTGTGGTTGTAAAGTTGCCAAATCAGGGCGTTTAAAACTGACTCGCGCCAAAATCAAAACACTGGCTTGTTTATTCTGGTTCTGCGTATTGATTGCGGTTAATGCAGCATTTAAGCCAACTAAATCTTGATTAGTCTTAATTAACGAAACCGCTGCTTGCTGTACTTGCCGATGACTGACAATCTGTTTTTGAATTTGAGTGTCATTACGCGTCACAAACCGAGATGCAAACTCTCCAATCTTGTTATTAAAGCGGAAAGTCTTATCGAGAACACTGGTAGCGGTATAACCAAAATGCTCGGCAAAATCTTTGGTGATGCTGACATCACTACCGGCAAAGCGGTAAATCGACTGCCAGTCATCACCGACACAAAACAAGCTATTATCATCATGCTGATTTAATAAAGCTTGCAGTAAACGCGCCCGACTAGCGGAAATATCTTGAAACTCATCAACCAATAGGTAGCGATAAGGCGATTGATATTGGCCGTTTTCGACATATTGTATCGCTCGACCAATCATATCTTCAAAATCGATCGTTTGCGTATTGCATAACTCTTGTTGATAGAGCTCGTAAATGGGCTCAAACAGAAATGCTGCTGCTTGCATGCGCTCGCGATCTTCATGCTGCCCAGCCAGTGCCACCATGTCTTTAATATTTAAATACGCGGCTTTAAATAAAGCCAAGACCTTGGCTAATAACTCACTGAACTGTGCTACTTGTCCAAATTGCTGCAAAGTATGCAACAACTCATTATTAGGAATGGCATTAAAAACTACTCCAGCTTGTTGTAATTGTTCACTTAAGCTTTGGGTCAGAATACCTTGACGTTTCTGATAACTATAAGTCTCCAGCAATCGAGTTTGGTGTTTTGCATGTAACTCGCGCTTCCATTGCATGCCCTCTAAATAATCTTGCTGATTAATAAATGCAGGCGTTTCCCCCTGTTCATTAATAGCAAAATGCTCAATATAAATACCGTAATCCGTTAAGAAAAAATCAGGCTGATAGGCACGGTAATCAGGCCCGGAAGTATTTACCTGATAGTTGGCTTCATATTGATAGCTTACGCCTTGGCGATATAAAAAATTAGCAATCTCACACTCTTCATAACTTTTGACTAACTCCCCCTGCAGAGTGCGTAGCTCATTTTCTAAAATATACTGATTATAGGCACCCAAACTTTTAAAACTAAAAGCACTTTGATAAGGATATAGAAAACGCACAAAATATGTGACCAAACGTGATTTATATTGCTCATCTTGCAATAACCGCTGCACTTGAACATCGACAAACTGTGCTCGTAGACGACCATCTTCCGCCATTTTATTAATAGCAGGCACCACTCCCTCTACTTGGGTAATGATATGCTTGCCCAAGCTATGAAAGGTTTTTACAGATAAACTACTAATCCCTAGCTTGGCTTGTATACGCTCTTCCATTTCATCAGCTGCTTTTTTTGCAAAAGCCAGCAGCAGAATTTTGTCTGGCTGGGTAATATTTGCTGTTAACAAATACCCTGCTCGACCAATCATGGTACTGGTTTTACCTGTACCCGCGCCCGCCAAGACTAGGTTATTTTGCTCATCAATCACACAGGCTCGGCGCTGGTTTTCGGTGAGTGGATTACTTTCAATTTGGTCAAAGAATGTTTGAAATTCAGCTAATTGTTGTTGCACATATTGCGCATTTAATTGCGCAATATACTGATGGCCTTGCTGCAAAATAGGGCGAATCTTTTGTAAAGCAGTGCATACATCGGCATCTAAATACTGCTGAATATCCTTGCGATTTAGTGCAGCGACTAAATGTTGGTTTGCGCTTAGCCATTGCTGAGCCTGCGGGTATCGAATATAACTATTATTTTGAAATAATAATTGTGCTTGCTGCTCTGCTTGTTGAATAGCAGGTATTAACTGACTATAAAAATGTCTAATAGCTAACCGTGTAGCATGATTAAGTTGCACATGTAGGGAAGCTACTTGCTGTTTACCTATACCACCAAGGCGAATAACACCGCCGTCATCCAAATGGATTGCCAAGCGATTCCAGAAAATACCACGTTCGATAGCGATATCTGTACCGATAGCTATAAAAGGAATATTTTGCTGCGCACCTGCAATAACAATGTTATCAGTATCGGTACTAAACGAGGAATAGTCGCTATGGCTGGCAAATAATTTGGCTAACCAGCCTATTTTATAACGAATCGCTGCGGTGTGTTCTGTGGTCAAAATAAAGCGTTCCTTGCTCAGGAAGTAAGTGTCATTTTTGTTGCGCTTCGTACCTCAGCACCAACCTATCATCAACTGATATTCTTATCAATAAATAGACCTATGGCATTTCAATCGCCATCTTGCCATCAAACTGAGTCACTTTAAATTTTTTCAGCACTGTCATACCAATTAAAACCTGATCCAATTTTTCCAAAATAACGGCATGGGTATTTTTTAAGGTGATAGAGCCAAGTTGTAACATAGGAATCGAGGTTTGATAAGCGCGCACACGTCCTGCAGCGGTATTACTGATAACAGGCATACCAAACTGTAAACCGACTTGTTTAGCTAATTTACTGGGCACAGCCACCAAAGTTGCACCAGTATCAATCATAAACTCCATTTTCTGCTGATTGATCATACCTACCCCCGAATAATGCCCTTTTCTGTCTACCGAAATAATAATGCCTTTCTCGGTACTGACTACGGGGTCTGTAAACATCAGCTGTTGCACAACATCATTTGGGTGCTCTATTGCATAGCTTGGTGACTGCCTACTTAACAGATTATCTGCCGCTACAAACATAAACACAAAAGTAATCAATACAAATAATAGTGGCTTCACCTTAAAGATCTCCGTATAGCAGTCTGCTCATCACCCTCTTTAAATAATACTTTTCGGGGAATTTTCAGCATATTATTTTCCATTAAAGTTCAATCGCTAATTATTGTTAATTTTTTGTCTGCAACATAAACCATCAACCTTTTGCACTTCCATCATTACTACCTGAATGAGAGTATACTAAAAGTCTTGCACTAAAGTGCATAGTTTTTACTAACGACCGAAACAATAAAAGCACTCCGTAAAGCAGGCTTTAATAAACCTTCTAGCAAAAAACTGGAGCCTTAATAATTATCAAACCAATCTTATCTGCAATTTTACACAACTTGCCCAGCACACCAGCCAGAAGCCCAAGCCCACTGAAAATTATAACCACCTAGCCAACCAGAAATATCCAATACCTCGCCAACAAAATAAAGCCCAGCCACTGCATTAGCCTGCAATGTTTTCGAGGAAATAGCATGGCAGTCTACTCCACCTAACGTTACCTCCGCAGTACGATAGCCTTCAGTACCATTTGGTTTAACTTCCCAGCTATGAAATTGCGCTGCGATAAATTCAATTTGCTGATGCGACAAGTCCATTAAAGCAGACTCTAATAAATCATTCGGCAAAAATAATGGCACTAAACGTTTTGCCAAAAATTGGCTTAAATAGTTCTTTAGCTTAAGTTTAAGCTTTTCTTGCTGTGCGGCTAATAATTGTTTTTGTAAATCCATATCGGGTAATAGATTTATCGACAATGCCTCCCCTTCTTGCCAATAGGACGACATTTGCAAAGCAACTGGCCCACTTAAGCCCCGATGGGTAAATAATAAATTTTCGGTGAAGCTTTGTCTGGCATTACTGATTGTGCAAGGTAAAGCGAGACCTGATAAAGCGGCAAATTTTTCTTTATCGGCAACATGTAAAGTAAATGGCACTAAACCCGCACGCGTGGGCACCACTTTAATACCAAATTGTTCGGCAAGCTTATAACCAAAAGGTGTTGCGCCCATTTTAGGAATGGATAACCCACCTGTCGCCACCACCAACGATTGACAGTCAATAGTTTGCGTATTGGTTTTTAAAACAAAGCTTGAATCGTTACCCTGTTGAATCGCTTTAATATGGGTATTTAATTGTATCTTTACGCCCACCTTATCGCATTCAGTCAACAACATATTTAACACATCACGCGCACTCTCATTACAGAATAACTGCCCATGCTCACGCTCATGATAGGGAACCTCATGTTGCTGCACTATTGCCAAGAAGTCCCACTGGGTAAAGCGACTCAAGGCTGATTTACAAAAATGTGCATTTTGCGATAAAAAGTTTTCAGCCTCAACACTGTAATTTGTAAAATTACAACGTCCACCACCCGACATCAGAATTTTTTTACCTGCTTTATTGGAGTGATCCAATACTACAACTGTACGTCCGCGCCTTCCTGCTTCTATAGCACACATAAGGCCAGATGCCCCCGCTCCGATAATAACTACATCTACTGTTCGCATTTAGCCTCTTCAATTATTGCTTGTAGTACAACGCCTGACTTCATATTCTAGTTATCTTTTCGGCAGCTATACTGATCTATGTAATATCAATATTATATCGCCCTCTGCAAACACTGACCCATACAAATAAGCGCAGTAAAATCTACTGATAAGCCTTGGGAGTTAATATATTTACCCGTTTAATTTATACCAGACCCCAGTTATTTTTAACCCGTTATTATCTTCTTCCTTATTCGTCGGAGCTTAATCCAGTTGAGAAAATTTGACAACAATTCGACAACGGAGCTCGGCAAATCGATATTTGGTAGTGGGTTAAACCTGTGTTCAGCATGAGAACAATAGAATAAGAAAGTGATTTATTGCATAATTCCCTCATGAAATATTATCAAGAAACCACCAATCCTAACTGCACTAATTCCAACCTGATGAAATCAGGTACTAGTGATCGTGGAGTACAGCGATATCGTTGCCAAACTTCAGATTGCCCCACCAACACCTTCATGTTGGAATACCGAAAAACTTATGGCAGATAAAGAATAGGCAGACCTAAGGCTTATTATCCCCACCGCCTACTAACAATACGGGAACCCTCTCAAAAACAACATAACCACAATAATTACAAGCCATTATTTTTAAATAGTTTTCCTTCGTTTGTGCTACTATGGCTCCGATGCGTAGCATTTTATATGCGCATAAACTTTATAATAACTAATTACATGGGATAAATTTTCTGATGGGTTTATTAAAAAAAATCATTTTTGCTGCTTTCATTAGCACTGCTATGCTAGCAACTGCTCCTTCTGTTATGGCCAAGCCTGCTGGTAAAGTAGCCAACCAAACTCAAGCAGAAGTAGCACAGTCATTGATTGATACAATTGATGCCGCTGAATTAGCACTAACTGCTGTCCAAAGCAGTGCTGATTTTAAAGAGACTATGAAAGCATTTAAAACAACGAAGCAAACTGCTAAAACAATTGAAAGTAGCGTCGTTTTAGCTGATCGTGATAGAGCTCTTAACAGAGTAATGAAAGCACGCTCTGCTTACAAAAAAGGTGATATTGAAAAAGCTGAAGCTCTAATGACTGAAGCAGTTGAACGTTTCAAAAAAGTTAAAGATAAGTACCACAACTTCTAATAGGCCTCCTATTTAAGTTTTGTATCTCAGACTCTATTGCCCTAATCAGCTAGAGCCTGAGGTACCTCCTTAGCAAACTTCCTCCCTGCTTTATTCGCGATTAACTCCTCGCAAGACAAATCACACTACCACTTTTAAATCACCGCAAACACTCCTACTACTTAGCCGCTAGCACCAAGCTCAAAATGTAATTCTTGACGAAATGTTAAATTTGCGTTATTTTGGATAGATTTTTTATGAACTTAAGAGCCTGAAATTAGCCCATAGAAATTAGGCTATTTAGCTCTTGGTTTTAATTTGGCTATTCCTGAATAAAAGTTTATTTTTAATTTTATAAACTATTTTTCAACAAATTTTATAGTAGCAGTACTTCAAGAGGTTATTAAAGTGGAACTCAGTGGCGGACAGATAGTCGTTCAGTGCCTTAAAGATGAAGGCGTAGAATATCTTTTTGGATATCCTGGCGGCGCAGTATTACATTTATATGATGCAATTTTCCATCAAGAAGATGTAAAACATATTTTAGTCAGACATGAACAAGCAGCAACACATGCTGCTGATGGTTATGCGCGCGCTACAGGCAAGCCTGGCGTCGTTCTGGTCACATCAGGCCCAGGTGCAACCAATGCAGTAACAGGTATTGCAACCGCTTATATGGACTCAATACCAATGGTCGTTATCTCTGGCCAAGTTCCAACCGCCGTCATTGGTAGCGATGCATTTCAAGAAGTTGATATGGTCGGCATTACTCGCCCTTGTGTTAAGCATAACTTTTTAGTGAAAGACGTTAAAGACATTGCCGAAACAATGAAGAAAGCGTTTTATGTTGCTACTACAGGCCGTCCAGGGCCAGTCGTCATTGACATCCCTAAGGACATTACCGACCCAAACATCAAGATCCCTTATCATTACCCTAAAGAAATTAGCATGCGCTCTTATAGCCCTGCTACCAAAGGACACCTAGGCCAACTTAAAAAAGCGATAGAACTCATCGTCAACGCTAAGCGACCAGTCATTTATTCCGGTGGCGGTGTCGTTTTAGGTGAAGCAAGTGCCGAACTAACCAAAATGACGCACTTGCTTAACTACCCTATCACCAACACCTTAATGGGCTTAGGCGCATACCCAGCAACCGACAAACAATTTATCGGTATGCTAGGCATGCATGGCACCTACGAGGCCAACCTCGCCATGCATGAAAGCGATGTCATTATTGCAATTGGTGTACGATTCGATGATCGGGTGACAGGTAAATTGGCAGAATTTTGCCCGAATGCGAAAATCATTCATATAGATATAGATCCTGCTTCGATTTCCAAAACGGTTAAAGTTGACGTACCTATCGTTGGTGACGTAAAACTGGTACTAGAGCAAATGCTTGATCTTCTAGAAGAAGATAAAACTAAGCGCGATGCCGAAGCCTTAACTAATTGGTGGGCACAAATTGATCATTGGCGCACAACTGATTGCTTAGAATTTGACCGCAATAGCGAACAAATTAAGCCACAGGCTGTTGTTGAGCAACTTTATGAAGTAACTAAAGGCGATGCTTATATTACGTCTGATGTCGGTCAGCACCAAATGTATGCCGCCCAATTTTATCATTTCGATAAGCCACGCAGATGGATTAACTCTGGTGGCTTAGGCACTATGGGCTTTGGTTTACCTGCAGCAATTGGGGTCAAATTGGCACACCCTGATATGGAAGTAGCCTGCATAACAGGTGAAGCCAGTATTCAGATGTGCATACAGGAACTTGCTACAGCTGCACAATACAATACTCCGGTTAAAATCATTAACCTGAATAACCGCTACATGGGCATGGTGCGTCAATGGCAAGAATTTAACTACGAAAGTCGTTATTCACAATCCTACATGGACACCATTCCTGACTTTGTAAAATTAGCCGAGTCTTTTGGACACGTTGGTATTCGCGTAGAAAAACCTGAAGACGTTAAACCTGCATTAGAAAAAGCTTTTGCCATGAAAGATCGCACGGTATTTATTGATTTCATCACCGACCGCACGGAAAATGTTTACCCCATGATAGAAGCAGGTAAAGGCCATCAAGAAATGACCTTACGCGTTGCACCAGGCACACCTATTGAAAGAGAGTTGGCATAATGAGACATATTATTTCTATCCTAATTGAAAATGAAGCAGGCGCTTTATCGCGTGTTGCCGGCTTGTTTTCTGCGCGTGGTTATAATATAGAATCACTCACTGTCGCCCCAACAGAAGACCCAACCTTATCCCGCATGACTTTGGTGACTCGTGGTAGTGAAGAAATCATTGAACAAATCACTAAACAACTCAATAAATTAATTGATATTGTTAAGCTGATTGATTTGGCAGATGCCTCTCATGTTGAGCGCGAACTAATGCTGGTAAAAGTTAAAACAACCGACAAAACTCGCGAAGAAGTCAAACGCTTATCAGATATTTTTCGTGGTAAAATTATCGACGTTACCAACAATAGTTATGTCATTGAGATGACTGGCGCATCAGAAAAACTAGATGCCTTTGTGCAGGCACTAGATGAAAGCAGTATTATTGAAACTGTCCGTTCCGGTCCGACTAGCATGTCGCGCGGTGAAGATGGCTTACACTTATAAAGATACACCCTAAATTAAAATTACAGGAAAACAAATGCAAGTTTATTACGACAAAGATGCTGACCTTTCAGTTATAAAAGGTAAAAAAGTCGCTATTATTGGCTATGGCTCACAAGGACATGCACACGCTAACAACTTAAAAGACTCAGGTGTTGATGTTGTTGTTGGTTTACGCACTAGCTCTAGCTCAGTTGCTAAAGCCGAAGGTGCTGGCCTTACTGTTAAGCCAGTTGCTGAAGCCGTTGCTAGCGCTGATATAGTGATGATCTTAACGCCTGATGAATTTCAATCTCAGCTTTATAAAGAAGAAATTGAACCAAATATCAAGCAAGGCGCAGCACTTGCTTTTGCTCATGGCTTTGCAATTCTATACAACCAAGTTGTACCACGCGCTGATTTAGATGTCATCATGATTGCACCGAAAGCACCTGGTCACACAGTACGCTCTGAATTTACTCGCGGCGGTGGTATTCCTGATTTAATCGCTATTCATCAAGATGCTTCAGGTACTGCCAAAGAAATTTGCCTATCCTATGCTTCTGCAATCGGCGGTGGTCGCTCAGGTATCATCGAAACAACTTTCCGTGACGAAACAGAAACTGACCTATTTGGTGAGCAAGCTGTTTTATGTGGTGGTGCAGTTGAGCTGGTTAAAATGGGATTTGAAACACTTGTTGAAGCAGGCTATGAGCCTGAAATGGCTTACTTTGAGTGCTTGCACGAATTAAAATTGATTGTAGATTTAATGTTTGAAGGCGGTATTGCCAACATGAACTACTCAATTTCCAATAATGCTGAGTACGGTGAGTATGTTACCGGCCCACAAGTTATTAACGAAGAAAGCCGTGCAGCAATGCGTGAAGCATTAGCAAACATCCAGTCTGGTGACTATGCTAAAAAATTCATCCTTGAAGGCATGACCAACTATCCGGAAATGACCGCTAGACGTCGCCTTAATGCTGAACACCCAATTGAAGTAGTGGGTAACAACCTACGTGCAATGATGCCTTGGATTGCAGCAAATCAAATTGTTGATAAAGCGAAAAACTAAGCTCTAACTTCATTTTAAGTTTTAGAAAAAAGCCCGTCTTTGATGGGCTTTTTTTATATCTAAATTTTATCGCTAGCACCTGCAAGCAACACCTAATACCAATCCCAGTAAATAATTACCTTAATACCGTCATTCCTGAGGTCTTACCCAGTCAAGCGTGAGCACAAGCTTTACCGGGAATCCATTCGCGCAATAGGTTCCTGCTAAAGCTTGTGCCCAGCTTGACTGGGTAGCATAGGGCGATGGCATTTTTGAAGTTAGGGCATCAATATATTGGGATTGGTATAAATTCATCATCACATGATAAACTACTGAAAACGTTTGCAATATCACATCACAGGAAGGTACATGAAAAAAACATTGATAGGCGCATTAGTCGTTATTCCTAGTCTTTGGGCAGGTATGACTTGGGTTGCATCCAATAAAACCGAAGCGACTTTTGATGCCATGCTCGCACAATCACAACAAAAAATCACCGAAACTGTACCGCTGCTAAGCATGGAAAAACAAGCCTTTACCAAAGGGTTTATTAGCAGTACTGCCAAATCAATTATTCATCTAGACCCTGAGATTTTTGAGCTTGAAGAGCCCGTACAAATCACTCTAGACCATAGCATTTATCATGGCCCATTAATGCTCACTTCTGACGGCATCAAGCTTGGTACTAGCTACATCATAACAACCCTAGACCAAGAGCCTCTCGAAGCAAAAACAAAGCAGGCCATTGCCCTTATTTTTGCGAACGAACAACCGTTTATTTCCAGCACCCAAACAAACTTTGATGGCAGCATTAATGAAGCCATTGATATTCCAACGATAAATATAGACTCAGTTGCATTGGACAATATTTTCACACCAACCAAGCAAAGTGACACCCACTTTAAGCTAAATCTTGCAGGTATCTCCAGTCATTTCAGTACCGACATGACCACCAGTTACCTTAACGGACTAATTACACTGGGAATATTATCTGTAACAGGCACGAATGACCAAGAAGAGTTTTCTATCCAGAGCAGTGCATCGAATATTCAATTTGATATTGATGAGCTATACCACAACTCCATGTTAAGCGGCTCAGTAGAGCTTAGCAATCCTGAAATATTACTCTCTAATGCAGCAAGTAATATCTCATTAAAAGGCCTCAGCATCAAATCCTTAGCAACAAAACAAAATGGATTCTATAGCCAAGCATCAACCATTGATATTAACAAATTATTAATACGCAAAGATGATTCTGCAGTAATATTTCCAGAATCCAAGCTACTTATGAGTTTCAACTTAAAAGGGCTTGAGCAAGCAGCAACCAAAAGACTCATTGATATAGGCCAAGACATTAACCAAACATTAGTATCATCACTTAATAGCAACGACTCCGAACAGGCAGAACAACAACTTAAAACGAGTGCAGGCAACTACCTATCCGCAGTTAATGACCTTATCACACCAGCATTCGCCAGCAATAACAGCATTGAACTCAGTAACGCACAAGGAAAAGCAGGCATCTACCTTGATTTAAACTATGCCTCCAGTCGCCAATTGATCGAACTAAAAACACTTAAAGAGTTAATTATCGCGATTGCTGCCGAACTGAAGATTAATATTGATAAAGGCATAGTTGCCGACACCGAACTGGAACAACTACTTAATTCACCCATGGCACATAATTACATCAAGTCTAGTAATGATGCATATGTTGCTACGGCTGTACTCAAAAGTGGTCAGCTACATTTAAATGACAAACCAATTCCGATACTTGATATGCTTGGTACTGCGGGTGATGAACCATTAAATTGGGAAGAACTTTTGCAATAAAGCTTTTCTTTCACTTCTAACAACAAGAACTTTGAAAAGGTTGATCCACTAAAAAAGCTCGAAATGTTTACCTTTATTCCTTTTCTATACCTAGGAACCAGGATTTATTAATACCCAAAACTCACTGTGCTATAGGTTAGGTGTTGAGAAACATCGTGCACCATTATGCGTGATGCGCTTCGTCCCTCAGCACATCCTACAAAGTTTCGGGTTTTATTTAATTCTCAATCCTAAGCTTCTTTTATTAACTAATTTTCTAGTTTAATTGCATATAAAATTCAGCAAGTCTAAAATTAATTATTATAAAATTCAAGTTGAGGTTACAAATTATGGCAACTTTATTAATAGACCAAATAGATGATCAATCATTTACCCAGCTAGATAAAATGGCACTCAACTCTGGAGAAAGTACTACAGAATTTGCACGTTTTTTATTAGCTGCCAGCATGTATCATGCCCATGCCATAAGCTTTCAGGCTGCAGCTGAATTATCAGGCTTAGGATTTAACACCTTTAAAAAACAACTTAGAGAAAATTTTTCTACAGGCTTTATAATTGCTTCTGAAACAATAGGGGAGGACTTACATATGGCAAAAAAACTCTCAAATCAAACTTGAAAGTAGTATCAAATACGAGCCCACTAATCTTTCTAAGTAACGTAGGCAGCTTAGATCTCCTACTTTCATGTTTCGATAAAATTTATATTCCCAATACTGTCAAACAGGAGCTTGGGAATATTGACCTACCCAAAACAATAGAAGTACAAAGCATTTCTGAAGCTGGCAAAGCTTCTGTAGCAAAACAGCATGGTGCATTACACTTAGGGGAGCTAGAAGCGATACAACTGGCAAGTGAAATTAACGCAGATTTAGTACTACTAGATGACTTGTTGGCACGAAAACGAGCAACAAAACTAAATATTGATGTAATGGGAACCTTAGGCTTATTTATACTTTCTGCCCGAAAAAAATATATATCACCAAAATTAGCAGCAGAAAAAATAGATACCCTAGTTAATGAACATGATATGTTCGTGGCAACCTACCTATTACAAAATATTAAGCAGGAACTACAGTCTTTAGAATAAAATCCACCCCTCCATTTTCAATGGCGCATACAAACAGTGTGGCATCACCATACCCTCAGTGAATTAGGGCCAATTTTTCAAATCATCAACGAACCCAATTACTTCCCTATTTTTTTGTCTTGATAACCCATCCAAATCAGGAAACAAAAAAGATTCATTAATACCATAATTATCCAACATTTTAACAACCTCCTGTTTTATTGACTTAGGAATAATTAGTTTAACTAAATTATCTTCATTACTCGCAATTACAGAAGCGGAAATACCCAACTCTCTATTAGCTTTGCAGTGAATAGTAAACACACCATGTTGACTTAAGATTCTAGGTGAAATTGCCTTAGGAACATAAAATAAAACATCATCAAGCCCTCTTAACATAGTAAGGCTGATCTCTCCTGGCTCAACAATCTTATCAGCACACTCAAGAATAAAAATTACTCCGTCTTTATTTTTTTCACCATTAACAGCAAAATATGCTGCAATTAATGGATTTTTACTCCAGTCTAATAATCTTGTAGCTAACCCATGATGTTGAGCAATTGCCAGACATTCAATATCATACGTAGGAAACCTGGTATACGCTATTGCTTGCTTTTTCCAATCCTTAAAGCTATCCAAATCAACATTATCAGGCATATAATATTCTTTTCTACCTACTTTAGGCAAAAGTTGCCACTCTATATCAGCTTGCCCTCGAAACCAGCTCCCTACGTACTCCGCAAATATCTCATGAAGTTCACTTAAGCTCTTTAATGTAATTTCATTCATTTATTGCCCCTCTTTGGATTTAGCCTTATAAATATAATAAATCACCTCCAAAATATCTATAGATATCTACCCAACAATTAAGAGCACTAAAATTAAAAAGAAAAGCGAAAAAGCAGATCCTTCAATCCTCCCGATTAAATTCCCCCTCAATCACATCAGGCTGCGCTTTTTGCTGTTGTTGCGGCGCCACACCCGCTTGCACCAAGCGCTTTTCAATAATATATTGCGCAATTCTTTTACGTGCCTGTGGAATCAAGCAAGCAAAACCAATCACATCTGTAAAAAAACCAGGGGTTAATAATAATGCACCACCCACCAATAAAATAGGCCCCTCAACCATTTCGTAAGCAGGTATCTCGCCTTTTGCCAAACCTTCTTGAAAGCGCTGAAAAGTTGCTAAGCCTTGCTGCCTTAGTAAGCCAGCACCTATGATTGCAGTTGTGACTACCAAAAGGATCGTCGGAAATACTCCAACAATACCGCCAATTTGCAATAGCAAATAAATTTCTATAAAAGGAATAGTAACGAAAGCTAAAAAAACAAGTTGTACTGGGTTCATAGTATTGCCGTAGTTAATCAAATTTAATGGCAGCCTACCTTTTTCTGAACGTAGGCTATCGGTTGCATTTTATCTATTTGAACTATAATGAGGACTTTTTCAAAATTAACAAATAGTTTCTTTAGCAGTCACTCATAAATTATTCATGTTGCATATTTAATCGTTACATACAACATAACATACTGATCAAAATTGTGCAGGCGTAACGCCGCTTATGTTAATATCACCCTAATTCTAGTTAGCACATCGAATAAGTTTCTCAACTATTTGTATATTCCATTGCTAAAATCAGCACCTTTTTCGAGCACTTTTACCGCCCTTTTAAATCAACACACACGCATGCATTACCTTAATCCATTTCTGTTCTTATTTTTGCTACTCTGCAAACCACTCGCTTTTGCCATTAACCCTGCGGATATCCTGCCTCAAGAACAAGCATTCAAAGTAACCGCGAAAGCGACTCAAGACGGCCAAGTGCAAGTCTCATGGCAAATTGCCCAAGGTTATTATTTATATCGTAATAAAATGGCTTTTGCATCCAAAACTGATGGCATCAGCATTAAGCATACCGATTTACCGCCAGGCAAAATCAAAAGTGATAAATATTTTGGCGATGTAGCCATATACCGTAATCAAATAGATAGCTTGCTAAGCTTAGTCCGTCCGAAGACAGCACAAACACTTTCTTTATTACTCAAACACCAAGGTTGCGCTGATTTAGGCATCTGTTACCCACCACAAAGCACCTTACTGACTATAGAGTTACCCAGCCAAGAGTCACAGTCTAAGGATATTTTTAGCTCATTAAAACAACTCGGCAGTGGATTTAAACTCGGTTTAAACTTATTTGAAGATCAGCTATTGCCTGCTGAGCAAGCATTTCAATTTAACGCAAGTGTCATCGATGGACAAACCTTGCAAGTCACTTGGCAAATTGCCGAGGGTTATTATCTCTATAGAGAAAAAATTCAGTTACAGCTTTTAGATACAAGCAATACCCAACTGCTTCCTTATAACATTCCACGCGGCACGCCCAAATATGATGAAGCTTTTGGTGATGTAGAAATATTACATAACACCCTAAGTATTAATATCCCCTTGGCACGCATGGATATAACAGCGCAGGGCATAAAGCTAAAAGCTAACTTTCAAGGCTGTGCGGAACGTGGCGTATGCTACCCTCCCATGGAGCAAACCATTGACTTATGGTTACCTGCCATGACTGAGACACGACTAAGCAGTACTGTAGCACAAACAAGCAAACAAGCTGTTTCCGAACAAAGTCAAATCATCAATTCACTGCAACATGATAGCTTTGCCCTGACTTTATTAAGCTTTTTTGGCTTTGGCTTACTGCTTGCTTTTACACCCTGCGTATTCCCAATGGTACCGATTTTATCAGGTATTATTGTTGGCCAGGGCAAGGATGTCAGTACTCGCAAAGCTTTTTTATTGTCTTTAAGTTTCGTGTTGGCCTCTGCAATCACCTATACCGTATTTGGCATACTGGCCGCATTATTTGGCAGCAACTTGCAGGCCACTTTTCAGGCTCCTTGGATCATCTATACCTTTAGCGCCATATTCGTCTTATTATCTTTAGCCATGTTTGGTTTTTATAACTTGGAATTACCCAAGTCAATACAAGCACGCTTACATAATGCTAGTGACAATAGCCGTGATGGCTCCTTCCTTGGTGCGGCGATTATGGGCGCTTTGTCTTCGTTAATTGTCGGCCCGTGTGTAGCCGCGCCTTTAGCAGCGGCACTGATGTATATCGGGCAAACAGGTGATGTAATACTTGGTGGTTCAGCATTATTTGTGATGGGTATGGGCATGGGCGTACCGCTATTAATTATCGGCGCTTCTGCAGGGAGCTTATTGCCGAAAGCAGGACATTGGCTCAATGTCAGCAAATCTGTGTTTGGGGTACTAATGCTAGCGGTTGCCGTCTGGATGCTTGAGCGGGTGGCTGCCCCTGAAATCACCATGTTGTTATGGGCTACGCTATGTATTATTCCTGCCATTTACTTACGCACCTTAGACCCGTTGCCTGAAGTCGATAGTGGCTGGCATAAATTATGGAAAGGTTTTGGTGTTATTTTATTAAGCTATGGCTTGCTGATTTTAGTCGGCTTGGCAGCTGGTACAACTAATCCGCTACAGCCACTGAAAGGCATAGCGCTTAATGCGACTGGCAATCAAGCCACACAGCCATTACACTTTAAACAAATAAATTCTTTAGCTGATTTGCAACAGGAACTACAAAGTGCTCAGCAACAAGGCAAGCCTGTCATGCTAGATTTTTACGCCGACTGGTGCATTAGCTGTAAAGAGATGGAAGCCTATACATTAAGCAATCCTGAAGTGCAGCAACAATTAGCTCGATTTGTGCTATTGCAAGCCGATGTCACTGCCAATAACACCGAGCATCAAGCGCTATTAAAATCCTTTAATATATTTGGCCCACCTGCTATATTGTTTTTTAACAACAGCCAACAAGAACAGGAAGAAGCCAGAGTGCTTGGCTATCAAGATGCAGGCACGTTTATGCGCCACTTATTCAACCTGCAATAATAAAGGAGTGCCGAGATGATTAAAGATCTTATTGATATTACTGATGCAAATATTCTACTGATTAGTTCTGAGCCTTTAGACAGCATTAATGAACTACTAAAAGCTAACCAGTTTTACAAAGTTGAGAGCACTGATAATGCCCAAACAATTACCGCAGCATGTCAAAGCCTTAAACCCGACCTCATTATCTTTAGCCCCTTAGCTAATTTAAGCTTAACAGAACTCACCACCCAGTTATGTGCCTTAGAAACAAGCGATGACCTTATTCCCGTCTTTTATCTGCACAACCCGAGCGATGGTGTCCCACCTTTAGATAGTGCCGCCAAAGATTTCATCAACACCCCTATTGAACCAACCGAATTTTTATACCGCATGTCGCACCTGCTTATGGATCGACTTGCTTCATTAGAATTGCGTAGTTACTCGGAAACCATCCTGAATACTGTAGAACAACGCAATCAAGAACTCAAAGAGTCGCAAACAGAGATTATTGAATGTTTAGGTTATGCAGCCGAATTTCGGGATTCTGAAACAGGCATGCATACTATTCGCGTAGGCCACTATTCGCAATGCCTAGCTAAAGCAATGGGCATGAGTGATACTGAAGCCGAACACCTTCTCTATGCCGCCCCTATGCATGATGTGGGTAAAATTGGCATTCCTGATAAAATTTTACTGAAGCCAGGGCGTTTGGATGGCAAAGAATGGGAGACCATGAAGCAACATACTAGCATTGGCGAAAAGATACTAAGCCGTTCTAAAAATAAATTATTACAACAAGCTAGTATTATTGCCATCAACCACCATGAAAAATGGGATGGAACGGGTTATCCGAATAGTTTAAAAGGTTCAGATATTCACCTATATGGGCGTATTGTCGCGATCGTTGACGTGTTTGATGCACTCACCATGGAACGCCCTTATAAAAAAGCATGGTCGACAGAAAGCGCCTTGGAATTAATCAAGGAAGAATCAGGTAAACATTTTGACCCTTCGTTAGTCGAATTATTTATTCATTCACTACCTGCTATTCTAGAAATAAAAAACACTTATACCGATGATAGTACTCATACTGATTTACTCAACGAATATCTCTCTCTTTAACGCCTGATGCAGAAATCATTTATTATCTTTATTTTTATTGGTTTAGCTCTGATCAGTACTTTATTTGCTCAGCACCAAAAACAGAAGCAACAAACAGCACAAACGACCACTAAAGTATTATTACCTCACTTTTCCTTACCTGATGTAAGAGGCGTAAAACAGCCCATTTCTAATTGGCAGGGTAAAATTTTAATCATTAACTTTTGGGCAACATGGTGCCCCCCTTGCTTAGATGAAATTCCCGGCTTTATAGAGCTACAAAAAAAATATGCTGATAAAAATGTACAATTTATTGGTATTGCTATTGATAAAACCGACCTAGTTGTTGACTATCTAAAGACGTTAAACATCAATTATCCAATACTAATTGCCGAAGAAAATGGTGAGGAACTAGTAGTCCAACTAGGAAACTCTATGAAAGTGGTTCCCTATACTCTGATAGTAAACCCAAGTAACCAGATCATCTATCAACATCCAGGGGATTTAACTAAAAAGGAACTCCGCGAGCAAATTACTCCCTTAATACCCTTAAATTAACCCGTTAATTCTAAAAAACAAAACATTAAAAAACTCTTAAAAAAACCGCCAGTTTTGTCGCGAACTGTTGCTAAATAACTTATATCTGGACAAAACCTTACAAATTAGGCAAAATTAGCAGATAATTATTAATAAAACACGACAATGATCTTTGGCATGGCAAAAATCACTATTCTGAATGGCCCTAATCTCAACCTACTTGGTGTTCGCGAACCTGGACATTATGGCAATAAAACCTTAAGTGATATTCAAGCGACTGCCGAAGCATATGCCAAACAAACTGGACATCAGCTTAACTTTCATCAAAATAATGCTGAACATGAAATTGTTGAGCTGATTCACCAAGCTTTTGCTGAGCATGTAGATTTCATCATCATCAACCCTGCCGCTTTTACCCATACCAGCGTCGCCATTCGCGATGCTTTATTAGCAACAAAAATTCCGTTTATAGAAGTCCATCTATCCAATGTCCATGCACGGGAGCCGTTTCGCAAACACTCCTATTTCTCTGATATTGCAGAGGGAATCATCAGTGGACTTGGGGCAACCGGATACGAATTGGCTTTACAAGCCGCACATCAGACACTACTCGAGAGAAAATAAATCGTGGATATTAGAAAAATAAAAAAACTTATCGAAATTATTGAAGCATCCGATATTGCTGAAATTGAAATTACTGAAGGTGAAGAGTCTGTCCGCATTAACCGTTATTCTAGTGCAGCAGCACCTATGGCACCAGCAGCTTATGCTGCAGCAGTAGCACCTGCTGCAGTGGCTGCACCAGCGGCAGCTGAACCGGCGGCACCTAGCGAGCCAACAGGCCATGCAGTTAAATCTCCTATGGTCGGTACTTTTTACCGCTCTGCATCACCTGGCTCGGCACCGTTTGTTGAAGTAGGTCATTCAGTTAAAGAAGGCGATACACTTTGCATTATTGAAGCGATGAAAATTCTGAATCAAATTGAAGCGGATAAGAGCGGCACTATCAAGCAAATCTTAATCGAGAATGCACAGCCCGTTGAATATGATCAAGCCCTATTCATCATAGAATAATCACAGCGAGGTAAAACCATGTTCGATAAACTTGTTATCGCCAATCGCGGTGAAATTGCCCTGCGTATTTTACGCGCTTGTCGCGAATTAGGTATTAAAACGGTTGCGGTGTATTCCAGTGCAGATCGTGATTTAAAACACGTACGTTTAGCAGATGAAGCTATTTGTATCGGCCCTGCTGCTTCTGCTGATAGTTACTTAAATATCCCTGCCATTATTAGTGCTGCGGAGGTAACTGATGCCGAAGCCATTCACCCTGGCTATGGTTTTTTGGCAGAAAGCGCAGCGTTCTCTGAAAAAGTAAAACAAAGCGGTTTTACTTTTGTCGGCCCTGAAGCAGACACCATTCGCGTCATGGGCGATAAAATTGAAGCTAAGAAAGCCATGATTGCATCGGGCATTCCTTGCGTACCTGGGAATGGCGAACCCTTAACTGATGACAATGCCACTAATTTAAGAATGGCTGAAGAAATTGGCTATCCTATCATCATCAAAGCTGCTGGCGGCGGTGGTGGCCGTGGTATGCGTACCGTCCATACTGAAGGCGCACTCGTCAGTTCTATTGCTTTAACCAAATCAGAAGCAGGTTCATTTTTTGGTAATGATACGGTCTATATGGAAAAGTTCCTTGAAGATCCGCGCCATATTGAAATCCAGATTCTTGCCGATTCCCACGGTAATGCTGTGCATTTAGGGGAGCGTGACTGCTCTATGCAACGTCGCCACCAAAAAGTGGTAGAAGAAGCCCCAGCACCAGGCATTACCGAAGAACAGCGCAAATTTATTGGCGAACGCTGTGCACAAGCTTGTGTTGATATAGGTTACTTAGGGGCAGGTACTTTTGAGTTCCTTTTTGAAAGAGGTGAATTTTTCTTTATTGAAATGAATACTCGTGTACAAGTTGAGCACCCGGTCACTGAAATGGTAACCGGCATTGATATTGTAAAAGAGCAACTGCGCATCGCAGCAGGCGAGCCACTATCTTTCACACAGGATGATATCGTTCTACGCGGCCATGCTATTGAGTGTCGTCTAAACGCTGAAGATCCAGTTACTTTTATGCCTAGCCCTGGCACTATTGATCTATTCCATATGCCGGGTGGCCCTGGTATCCGTTGTGAAACTCATATTTACAATGGCTATAAAGTACCCCCTTATTATGACTCCATGATTGGCAAACTCATTGCTCATGGCGATGATAGAGCCAGCGCTATTGCACGCATGAAAACAGCTTTAAGCGAAATGGTGATTGATGGCATTAAAACCAATATCCCATTACAAATGGATATTATGGCTGACAATGCTTTTGCGATAGGCAGTCAAAACATTCATTATTTAGAAAAGAAATTAGGCATAAATTAAGGATTGAAGCTCCCATACCCCCCGAAACTGGATAAAAAGACAAGCCAGTTTCGGGGGGGTATGATACTCTCATCCCTAGATTAACGACTTCAAGCTATACCCGTACCCTGCAACTCATTCACTCGCTTGTATCTTAAATTATGGCCTGGCATCAAATCTCAATTATTAGCAACGAATCTTCGGCATCTGCCATTTCTGATTTTTTCAGTGAAATAGGAGCCGTCTCGGTCACCTATATGAGTGCCACAGCCAAACCAGTTTATGAACCCAATATTGGTGAAACCAAAATATGGGAACAAACTAAAGTTATTGCGTTATTTGAGCTAGATGCTACCCCCGAATTAATCAAAGATTTACTTTTCCAACAATTTACAAGCGACATTATTTCTGACTGGCATGCAGAGGTTCTTGCAGACCAAACATGGGAACGCTCTTGGATGGAGCATTACCAACCAATGTGCTTTGGTAAACATTTATGGGTCTACCCTTCTGGTCAAGAGCAATATTCTGCCGATACTGTCAGCTTAATTCTTGACCCTGGCTTAGCATTTGGTACGGGCACGCACCCAACCACAGCATTGTGCTTAGAGTGGCTAGCTAATAATGATGTTACCGGCAAGACAGTGATAGATTTTGGTTGTGGTTCAGGTATTTTAGCGGTTGCTGCTATATTACTAGGAGCCAAAGAAGCGCATGCTATTGATATTGATCCACAAGCGCTCACTGCCACTATTGATAATGCCCAAAAAAACCAAGTTGCCTCTAAAATAAAAACCTACTTGCCCGAAGAATTTAGTGCTTTTGAAGCCGATATCGTACTTGCTAATATTTTAGCAAAACCACTTATTGAGTTATCTGATAATATTAGCACCTTAGTAAAATCACAAGGCCAACTGGTTTTATCCGGCATTCTAACCGAGCAAGCAGATTCCGTTCGCAACACCTATCAAACTAAATTCATAGTTAGTCCTCCCATTATTCAAGATGACTGGTGTCGTCTGGATGGGCTAAAAAAATAAGCCTATGTATGCCCGCTGCCCTGAATGCCTCAGCTCCCAACAGGTCAGTTCAAAGCGACTCAAAAAAAAGCAGGGGATGATTATCTGCGCCAATTGTGCGCATAAATTTAATGCCCTCTCCTCCTTAAAAGACACCCCTCATATTGATAAAGCAAAACCAGAAAATAACAAGACGCCATACCCTTGGCAAAAACAAAGGGCATCACACCCTATTCCATGGCTAATTGGCAGTGTATTTGGGCTCATCTTGCTAGCATTGCAAATTCATTATTTTATAGGATACCCACTCGCGCAAATGGCGCAAATAAGGCCTTGGTTACAAACCCTGCATCATGTCACCCGCTACCCTTTAGCAGCCTATCGTAACCTCACCGAATTCACTACAATCGGTAGTTCATTACAACAAAGCCCAAATAACGACTACCGCTTACAAGTAAGCTTTATAAATCATGCCGAATTCAGCCAAGCACTTCCGCAGTTACAATTAACACTACACAACTTACAAGGCGG
The DNA here is from genome assembly GCA_016592635.1 of Methyloprofundus sp. Taxonomy (NCBI): domain Bacteria; kingdom Pseudomonadati; phylum Pseudomonadota; class Gammaproteobacteria; order Methylococcales; family Methylococcaceae; genus Methyloprofundus; species Methyloprofundus sp. The sequence continues at coordinate 178,736 of AP023240.1, read as the reverse complement.
TATTTTTGCACAACGAGTTTTTAGCCCACAAGAATATCTCACTACAACAAAGCAAGGCAACTTAACAATTAAGCCCTCCTCCACTTTGGATATCGACCTATTACTCGCCCCTCCTTCGCAAACCATTGCTGGTTATGAGATAACCTTAATATAAACTATTTACAAACAAGGATTTGATAACAAACAATCATACTGCTCCCACCTCAAATACAAAAGTTATTCTATTTACTCTGCTACAGTTGGTTATAATGCTCTATTTTTAAATTACCTCCCCCAGCACAATATGGCTCACCCTGAACTGTTTCTAAAGAAAAATGAAGATAAACGTATACGCCAAGGTCACCTTTGGGTATTCAGTAATGAAGTAGACACTGCCCGCAGCCCACTAAAGCAATTTAGTCCAGGTGATTTAGTCAAAATTGTCGCCAGTGATGGCAAGATATTAGGGACTGCCTACATCAACCCCAACACTCTAATTTGCGCACGCTTTCTATCCAGAAAACCTAGTGCAAAACTGGGCACAAAAATGTTTACCAGCCGCATATCCAAGGCACTGGCCTTACGTGAACTATTTTACGATAAACCATTCTATCGTCTAATTTTTGGTGAGGGTGATGGCTTACCTGGTTTGGTTATAGACCGTTTTGGTGATGTACTCTCCGTGCAAATTACCACAGCGGGGATAGAGAGACAAAAAGAGCCTCTGATTGAAGTGCTGGTAGATTTATTACAGCCTAAAGCTATTTATCTAAAAAATGACAACTCACAAAGACAACTAGAGGGGTTATCTGAACAAGCAGAACTTATTTATGGTGAACTACCAGAGCAATTAATCATAGAAGAGAATAATGCTAAATTTAAAATTGACATTTTAGCAGGCCAAAAAACGGGCTGGTTTTATGACCACCGTAGCAGCCGTGCTACTTTAGCAAAATTAACTGCCGGCAAAACAGTATTAGACCTATTTTCTTATGCGGGAGCTTGGGGTATTCCTGCGGCAATGAATGGTGCTACACAAGTAACCTGTGTGGATGCTTCTGCCAGTGCGATTGCCTTAGCCGAACAAAATGCGCAATTAAACCAAGTTAGCAATAACATGCAATTCGTGCAAAGTGATGTATTTGATTATTTGAAACGTATTCGTTTAGAGAAACAACATTTTGATATTATTATCTTAGATCCACCCGCACTCATTAAACGTAAAAAAGATTTCAAATCAGGTTATGAAGCTTACCGCCGTCTGAATCATCTTGCCTTACAGGTGTTAGCAAAGGATGGTTTATTGGTATCGGCCTCTTGCTCATCACATTTAAGCAAAGCTAATTTACATGAAATCTTACGCTCGTCAGCAAGGCACATAGACAGAAATCTCTCTATTGTTGCTACTGGTGGGCAAGCTCCTGACCATCCTATTCATCCTGCTATTGCTGAAACTGAGTACCTTAAGACTTATTTTTGCGCCGTTTCTGAAAGCTTATAAACATTACGCCTAAAACTGTTTACATAAATCACTGCTACCCTCTTTCTGAGGGCTGCAGTGATTATGACTAGCTTTAAAATTTAATTACCAGAGAAAAAACAAGCGAGGAATCACATACACATCAACCACGCTAGTTGAAAGCCCGCCAAAGCCATCAGTAACCGTATAAGTAAAGCTATCATAGCCCACAAAGCCATAAACTGGCGTATACGAGATCATGTCATCACGAATAGCAACACTACCATTTGCGGGTGAACTGGTACTTATAATTTGCAATGCATCCCCATCCGCATCACTATCGTTAACTAAAACATCAAGCACTGACACTTCATCGTCATATAGCACGGGAGCTTCACCGCTACTTTCAGGGTCTGCATTAATAAAAGTACTGACTGTTTCTGCTACAGACAGATCAGTTTCATTACCGAGGTCATCACGCGCTTTCACTTGATAAGTATACTCAGTACCTGCTGCCAAATTAACGGCAGTAAAATTAGTGCTCGTTTGCCATGCACTGGCAACACACCCAGCTCCACCTGACACACAAACAAATTGATACTCAACAGTACCCGCATCATCAACTGCAGTGACCGCAGCCATGCTAATACTCATTCTACTCTCAGCGGCAGGGTCTGCACTCCACCCCATAGGATCTGGCGTTGGTGGAGTCACATCTGATGTAAAGGGTACCACCTGTCCACTAATATAGTACTGCCCCATACTCGCATAATCCGAAAAAGGCGTATTAGCATTCCCTACGCCTGTAATAGCTAAATAATATCGCCCTGCATTAAGCTCAGCACTGATGACTGCTTGAGTATCCTCTAACGGGTCCACCACAATAATTTCTGTACCGTTTTCATCAAAAATACTAGCCTGTACATCTAAATTTGCTCCCCGCCGAGCATCTTGAGTAAAGGCATCCCAAGCAGGATTGATTGTTAAATTAATTTCCCCAGCAGCCGTATCAAAATAAAATACATCCCTATCACTAATATCACCAATAATACCTTTATTATCAGGGCGTGCATTTAATGGATCAAACTCAGGATTACTACTTGCCACATAACCATCCGTATCTACCAATAACGGTGTAGACGACAATAAGTCATCCGCATGATCATCGACACTGCGTTGTAACCTTGCAGTAATAATCGCTATATCATCTTGAAAATTATTAGCATTAGGGTATTCTCCCTTACTCCATTGGGTAACATTTTTATAATAGCTATTCCCCATGATAGGTGCCCAAGATTCATAATCATAGCCACGTCCGGCATAATACGTACTAGAGCCTACACCATCATGTGATAAAGCCAAATTATGTCCCAACTCATGTGATGCAGCTTCGGCAATATAAGAAGCTCTATAACCTAAGTTATCAAAATAAACAAGTGCAGGCTGATAATACGCATAATTACTTCGCCCCCAAACATTAACATATGCAACACCACCCGCTGACCGAGCAGGCATCGATTGTCCTGCCGCATCAGTTTTACTGGTCACTAAAATATGCCCGACCCGCTCACCAAAAACTATCGGATCTTCGGTAGTCACATCAATATCAAAAGGCGCAAAATCTTCAGCAACTCGCTGCCAAATATTGGTAATATTCGCCCTTTCTGCTACAGAAAAGGAACCAGAGTCCCCTTCTAAATTAAATGGCTTGGCTTCATAAGTACCGACAGAACTATTCCATGCAGTCCCTTCAATGTTATAGCCTTTGAAGTTAAGGTACACAACATTAGCAGCACCCAGCTTACTATGCAGTCTAAATGCATCTGTCGGATTAATACCTTCTGCTTCCGGGTTTGTCTCAAGGTCAGGCTGACTGATGTTAGTAGGTAATATCGGTGCAGGATCTTCATAGTACACCGCTCCCTGATCATCCACTTTAAGCATTTCAGCATCTTCTGCTGGAAAATCAAAGCTATGTAACCATTGCACTGCATTTTGCTGCGCAGAATAAGGAAGCGATTCAATACCAGCCTTTAGTGGACTAGTAGGTAGCGCGGCAACGGCAAATGGTGCAGCTGCACCAAACATTTTTATGTTATCAGGATCTGCCGAAACATTTCCCGCCATAAAAGATGCTGACAATGCCATATATGGTATTGTTTGACGTAATTTCATTATATTTCACCTAAAATATTTAGAAGTCATTAAATATGCAAGGCCTCCCCTGCATACTTAAAATATATTTGCTTAAATTGATGAAAAAGGAACTAAGGATTTTAGCTGCACAACCGCATCAGAAAATAGTTGTATGCATAATTCTGCGCTCGTACTCCTAACACAGTAGTGCCCAACAAAATAAAGCAACAGAGCTAACCATCAAAGTAAGGGGTAAAATAGCTCTATAATTAAAGATAGCAGTCAACTAATATTTGTAAAGCCAATATTTAAAAAGCTAATATCAAGCTCAACCCCTAATAATTAAACTATGTTATATAAGTCAATACAACTAGCTTAAATCCCTTATTTTCATAATGCTTATGCTAATTAATTTAATATTTAAACATTAAATTCAATCACTTAAAATGTGGCTTAATTCTTGTATAAGCAACAATATCTTTTGTAATATCAATCTAGAAAATATATGAGTAATCAACAGCAACTTTCTCAAGAACCTCAAGTATCTAATAGCGCACTATTACTAGGGGCAGGATTAGCCGTCGCTTCGTTCATTGTCTTGCCTGCTGTTGCTGCGCGACTTGGATTAGGCTCAAGCCTGACAGGCGCAATGCGCATCGCTCTCATGAAAGCGTCAACAAAAGTCTGCTCGCACAACCAACCAACAAATTCTTCTGCAGAGAAATACTGCCCCCCTGATGCCGACTGTCAATCATAAAAGCAGTTCCCATTACATATTATTAATTTTCTGGTAAGTAAGCCTCCTCAATTCTATCTATATCTGTTATAGTTCACAAAGAGGGAGGGCTTCTGCTGTATTGTCTCCAAATACTTAACAATCCATGCTTTGTTAAGACCATTTACTTTCTTCTCTGTTTGAATTACCCACTTTACCCACTACATTTATGGCTGACGAAAAAAAATCATGTGATTTATGCGGACTCCCCGTAGAAATTGAAGGCTTTAGCCTCTTAACTAAAGAAGGCAAAAAAGAGTTTTGCTGCGAAGGCTGCCAAGGTATTTATCAAATGCTTAATGAAGATGAGCTACTGCCGGAAGATACTGCAAAATAATGCCATCTATCCATCCCTAATTATTGGACTATATAAAATGGCTCACAACCACACTAAGCAAGCCGCCAAGCATATTGCACATACAGGTCTTGATAAACACGAACTTTCAACCAACTTAATTAAAGGTGCTGTCATGTCTGCTGGTGCCCAAACTGGAAAATCAATTATGAGCACCATCACTAGACATCCATTACTTTTACTCGGTATTGGCGCAGCCATAGGCTACTATGCACACAAGCACAGGAAAGACATTGTTTCATCTGTAAGTTCAGCTACCGACAAAGGCAAAGACTTTGTGCTACAGCAAAAAGAAAACCTAGAAGACCTTGTCGCCGAATCCAAAGAAAGCCCCGAATAACAAAAAAGCAACAATATGAGACTGAACGGAACGCCTGATACAACCGCTATCTGAGCACAATACTAGCTTTAATAAAATTTTAGTTAAAAGAGCGCACCTCATATATTAAAACATAGGTGTTACGATGCTAGCACTATAATAGCTAGCCCAGTAACACCCTCCTCTTCTCAGTTATATTCTCCCTGACTTACATGTCCATACAACAAGAAATTATTTTGCGCTATAACTCTTCAGGCCATGTAAGATTCCAAATTCCGGAATGTTTATGTCGCGGTACGGTTGCTCCTGTTGTTACTGATGCCATCCTACAATTTGATGGAGTTTATCGTGTTAACTTATTCAGAAATAAACAGAAGCTTGCCATTCGCTTCACCGAAGAGTCACTATCTTTTCCTGAACTAAATCAGCAATTACTAACACTCATTGCTGAACTGGAAAACAAAGGTGTTTTTAATAAACCTGTTGCCGACAAAGCTAACAGCGTCCTTAAAAATAAGCTAACTGATTGGAAAGGCACCCGTTGGGCAAAAGAAAAGTACGTTGAAACCAAAGAAACAGCGCAAGCGATCAGTATTCTAACGAAATTAGGCTTGAAAAAAAAACCCGAAATTCTCGCAAACCCAGAAAAAACGCTAATTACTTTTTTTAATGATGTTCTCGTCCTATTCTTAATTAAGACTCACTGGAAACTCATTACTAAAAAATGGTTATTAGAGCCGATGAAATATCGCTATCAGTGGTTAACCATTTTCTATCTGATGTATTTATTTATTCGTTCAAAAACCAATAAAAACAAATAAAGTCTCAGCCTCCTATGACCCAAGCATTTCAGCCTAAAAACTTTAAGCTCGTGCATGAGCTTAAAAACCGTATTCGCATTCTAGTTCCTATTCTGGAAAAAGATCCTGAGCGCACCTACATTTTTGAGATTATTTTAAAAAAGCGCCCCGAAATCAAGTGCATTAAATCAGTTCCAGAAATTGGTTCTGTCACGCTTTTTTTTGACCATAAGGCTTTACCAAAAAAGAACTTCTTAACCTTGCTAGACATGGTTTTGGGCAATATCGGCAAGAAAAAAATCAGCCTGCCTAAAAGTGATATCACTGAAGACCTAAACGTACCTCTACAAGACATTAGTTTAGCCATTGAGGGCATGAGCTGTGCTTCTTGTGCACTATTACTGGAAATGTCTTTAAAAAGAGATCCGCGCATCCACAGTGCAACGGTCAACTTTGCTTCTGCGATTGCCTCAGCAAATGGCCGCATATCACGCCAAGATATGGCTGAAATTATTAGCAAGGTAGGTTATAAAGCTAATTTAATGGACACGCTATCCCAGCGTCAGGAGCTTATAAGAAAGGAGCACCAGCGCCTGGCCAGCGCTAAAAAACGATTTATTTGGGCCAGCGTTCTTAGTGCCCCTGTGGTTGCAATTGGTATGGCAATGCCATCTGGGCGCATGTACCACTGGTTACAATTTGCGCTAACCACTCCTATTGTCTTTGCTGCCGGTAGTAGCTTTTTTACAAAAGCTTGGAAACTGGCAAAAATGGGTACTGCTAATATGGATAGCTTAATTGCTATCGGTGTCGGTTCCGCCTACGGCTATAGCCTACCAGCATTATTACGTGGCAGAGGCCACCTTTATTTTGAAGCAGCGGCTAGTATCATTTCATTTGTCTTGCTTGGCCGTTATATGGAAGAAAGTGCCAAAGGCAAAGCAGGCGAAGCCATTAGAAAACTGATTGATTTACAACCACAAACTGCGACCCTTTTAAAAGATGGCAAAGAAACTACTATCAGCATTGACGACATTGAACTAGGCGATACCCTACTCATTCGTCCTGGTGAAAAAATACCCACTGATGGCAATGTCATATCAGGCATATCAACTGTTGATGAAGCCATGGTGACTGGGGAAAGCATCCCTGCAATCAAAGAAGTAGACCATAAAGTAATCGGTGGCTGTGTTAATGGCACTGGCCTATTAACAATTGAAGCCACGGCAATTGGTATGGACACTGTTTTGGCAGGTATCATCCATATGGTTGACCATGCTCAAGCTTCCAAGCTACCAGTACAAAAAATGGTAGATAAGATTTCAGCGGTATTTGTACCAAGTGTTATGGGAGTTTCCGCACTCACCTTTGCATCTTGGACTCTCGCAGGAGCTCCTTTTAGCTTTGCTTTTAGCAATGCCGTTACCGTACTATTAATTGCCTGCCCTTGCGCCTTAGGCTTAGCAACACCTACAGCAATTATGGTTGGCACTGGACAATCAGCCAAGCGTGGTGTCTATATTCGTAATGGTGAAAGCCTAGAAACAGCCACGCACTTAACTGCAATTGTTTTTGATAAAACCGGCACCATTACTGAAGGCAAACCGCAGGTAACTGACTTTATCAATATTAGTAACCATAGTGATGAAACGCTACTCACTCACATTGCCTCTGCGGAACATAAATCAGAACATTTTTTAGCGCAAGCTATTGTTAATTACGTACAAGATTTGCACGACTTTGACTTTAAATCAGTAAAAGACTTTAATGTAACAGCTGGCCGTGGCCTGCAATCTAAAGTTGGTCACTATCAAGTCTTAATTGGTAATCAGGCCTGGCTGGAAGAAGAAGCCATTGATATTGCCGAGCTACTACCTCATATTGAAGCACTAGGACTAAAAGGCAAAACTCCAGTCTTAGCTGCTTTTAATGGTAAAGCCAGCGCCTTATTCGGCATAGCCGATCAACCTAGAGAATCAGCTAAACAAGCTATTGCCGCACTGCATCAGCTAAATATTGAAACGCTCATGGTAACAGGTGATACCAGTGCCACAGCGCATCATATTGCTGATCTTGTAGGTATTAAAACAGTCATTGCTCACGCAACGCCCGAACAAAAACTACAAGAAATTCATCGCCTACAAAATGAAGGTGGTTCAGTTGGCATGATTGGCGACGGCATTAATGATGCTCCTGCTCTGGCTGCTGCTAATGTTGGCTTTGCCATTGGGCATGGCACCGATATTGCAATTGAGTCAGCAGATTTAACCTTAGTTAATGGCGATATTGCTAAAGTTGCTGAGACAGTTGAACTCAGTACTTACACCATGAAAATCATTAAACAAAATTTATTTTGGGCATTTGGTTACAATACGATCGCCATTCCAGTTGCGGCTGTCGGCAAACTCAATCCCATGATAGCATCAGCAGCCATGGCATTGAGCTCAGTTTCAGTGATTGTTAACTCTTTACGTATCAACGGAAAATAACGTGCTAGAATTTTTAACCAGCTTGGATTATACAGTTTATACAATTGCCTTATTGACTGGCTTTTTTGGTAGCGGCCATTGTGCAGGCATGTGTGGCGCACTGGTCGCGGGCTTCTTTATGAAATCCGAGAAAAAAAGCGTCTGGCCTTACTTGGCATATCACTTTGCACGCATTAGTATGTACACCCTAGTCGGCATCACTGCTGCCTTAATTGGTGTCGCACTGGTTTCAACAGGCTTGCTTGGTCATATTCAAGGCATCTTGCAAGTTGTTATCGGATTTTTTGTTATTGTTTTGGCATTAGGTATCGTTGGGCTTTCCCCTTGGCAGTTCTCTATGAAATACATGCCTACCAAAGTACTTAATAAAATTTTTATGGCTGCTGCTAGGCGTGGCTCTACTCTTGGTGCCAGCATGGGCGGATTACTAAATGGCTTAATGCCTTGCCCGCTGACCTTTGCAATGGCAGTCAATGCCACTTCAGCACCATCCCCTATCGAAGGCGGCCTAATGATGCTGGCTTTGGGGGTCGGCACTTTACCAACAATGCTAGTGGTCACTTTTGCCTTTGGTAAGTTAGGTACTGCAGCTCGCGGCTTGATGCTAAAAGTGGCCGCAGTACTAATGATTGTCATGGGTGCGAATACCATGTATAACGGAGTTAGGTTCTTGGCATCTGATACTGGCTTTAAAGAAATGATGCATCATATGCAATCTATGGAAATGATGGGCATGGCGACCGATAAGGAGCCTGCACAAGAAGACTCCGTTATGGAAATGGATCATTCTATGCACAATATGCCATAAGTAAATACCTATACATTGTAGGGCGGGCTTCACTACACGACACTCACTAGTCGCAAAAAGATGCCCTACCCACCCTACTCAAATTTACAAAATAAAAATGTTAAGATAATTAGGATAATAACGCTCTAAATCACAATGAAACTGACAGCTCACGACCTTATTGTTTTACAAGAAGCCGCGCATATTCTGGAAAACCCCACCTTTAGCTCAAAAATAACCAAATCAGTCGGCAGTGCAGTCGAAAAAACTATAGCGATCCTACCTACACAAGTCTCCTTATCACTCAATGACTTAACACGCACAGCTTTAGAAAAATCCTTAGAAAGTGCCATTTTCACCTTAAATGCCCGCAAAAGCAGCTCCCCACTCAATAAAACTCATCAATTCTTTGCTGGATTAAGTGGTGCAGTAGGCGGAGTTTTTGGACTAACAGCTATTACTATAGAGCTACCTATATCAACTATTATCATGATGCGTTCTATTGCTGATATTGCTCGCTTCCATGGCGAAAACTTGAGCCATGCAAAAACCAAAATGGCCTGCCTAGAAGTGTTTGCGCTTAGCGATAGCGCCCGACATGGATCGGAAACTGGCTACTATGCGATTCGCTCCATATTAGCAAAGGCACTTGCCGATGCCGCAACCCAACTAACCGCACCTGCTCTGAATAAAGAAAGCTCATCTCTTATTAGCAAAGCCATTAGCCAAGTTGCCAGCCGCTTTACTCTGCCAGTCTCTGAAAAGCTGGCAGCACAATCCATACCTGTTATAGGTGCATTAGGCGGTGCCAGTATCAACCTATTATTTATTCGCTATTTCCAAGATATTGCCCACGCACATTTTACCATGCGTCGGCTAGAGCGAGACTACACCCCCGAATTAATTAAATTAAATTATCAAAAATGTATTAGCAAACAAAACTAAAATGTTTTTTTGCTGTATGATACTCAGCCCTCACAGATTTTGTCGCGCTCCTTATGAAAATAGGCCCTTATCAACTTAATAATAATCTTATTTTAGCGCCAATGGCAGGTATAACTGATCTGCCATTTAGAAACCTGTGCAAACAATTTGGTGCAGGTCTGGCTGTTTCAGAAATGGTTGCATCCAACCCTGCTCTACGCAAACATAAGCGCACTTTACTGAAAGCGAACCATAATGGTGAAGTAGGCTTACGTGCAGTACAAATCCTTGGTACTAGCCCACAGCAAATGGCAGAAGCGGCCCAATTTAATGCGCAACGCGGTGCACAGATTATTGATATTAATATGGGCTGCCCAGCGAAAAAAGTTTGCTCGGTTGCCGCTGGCTCAGCATTATTACGTAACGAAGAGCTAGTAAAAAATATTCTTGATAGCGTCGTCAGTGCCGTCAACATCCCAGTTACCTTAAAAATTCGTACAGGCTGGGACAAAGATAATCGTAATGCAGTGAGCATAGCTAAAATAGCTGAACAAGCTGGCATTGCTGCATTAACCGTACATGGTCGCACCCGTGCCTGCGCCTTTAAAGGCGAGGCCGAATATGACACCATTAAAGCAGTCAAACAAGCGGTCACTATTCCTGTCATAGCGAATGGTGACATCAATTCCGCTGAAAAAGCAGAATACGTCTTAAAATATACAGATGCGGATGCCATTATGATTGGCCGTGCCGCACAAGGTCGACCATGGTTTTTTCAAGAAATCGAACATTTTTTACAAACAGGTGAACACCTGATACAGGCTGATTTACAAAAAATAAAAGCGACTTTACAGCAACATTTACAGGAACTGTATCTATTTTATGGGGAACTTAATGGTGTTAGAATAGCGCGTAAACATATCGGTTGGTATTTCGATCATTTAGGGTCATTACCCACTACTACTAAAGCGCAGATTTATCAAACGAACTCCTCGGAAACCCAGTTAGCCCTCGTTAACTCTGCCTTTGAACTTTTTGACCATACAACACCACTAAAACATGCAAACAACGCATTCCAGTATTGATATGACTGCTAATAGTAACCACACACATCCTGCCCTGCTCTCCGCTCAGGTAAAAAAGGCAGTTAATCACTATTTAGCACAGCTTGATGGTCATGAAACAACGGACTTACATGCCATGGTGCTGGCGGAAGTTGAAAAACCTTTAATAGAGGCAACCTTACAGCACGCTGGCTACAATCAAACTAAAACCGCTCAAATTCTTGGCATTAGTCGTAGCACTCTACGTAAAAAACTAGAGCAATATGGCTTATCCTAAACACTTTACTCCGCAGAGATTTTCATGAAAAAAAAAGTTAATCGCGCTTTAATTAGCGTTTCCAACAAAGCTGGCATTCTGGATTTTTGTCGCGAATTAGATCAGTTAGGCATTGAACTACTATCTACTGGTGGTACAGCAAAATTGCTAGCCGATAACAATATTAATGTTACTGAAGTATCTGATTACACTGGATTTCCTGAAATGATGGATGGCAGAGTGAAAACATTGCACCCTAAAATACATGGTGGCATCTTAGGCCGTCGCGGTATTGATGATGCCGTGATGGCGGCTAATGACATTAAAGCCATTGATATGGTAGTTGTTAATCTCTACCCCTTCGAAGCCACCGTTGCCAACCCTGATTGTGACTTAGCAACTGCCATTGAAAACATTGATATTGGCGGCCCTAGCATGATTCGTGGTGCTGCTAAAAACCACAATGATGTTGCTATTGTCGTCGATCCAAGTGATTACGAAACCATCTTAACCGAGCTGCTCAATAACGAAAATCAATTAGAGCAGCAAACCCGCTTTAATCTGGCACTTAAAAGTTTTGAACACACTGCCAGTTACGATACCGCTATTTCCTTGTATTTAGCCAAAGTCAATCAACAGGAATTTCCTGCTACGCTTAATTTGCAATTCAACAAAACTCAAAACATGCGTTATGGCGAGAACCCACACCAAAATGCGGCGTTCTACCAAGAAAAAGCAGCCGCTTCAGGCTCTATTGCAGCCGCCAAGCAACTACAAGGCAAAGAGCTTTCTTACAATAATATCGCCGATACCGATGCTGCCTTAGAGTGTGTTAAGTCCTTTGAGGACAAACCCACCTGTGTCATTGTTAAGCATGCCAACCCATGTGGCGTTGCACAAGCAGACAGCATTCTAGATGCCTATGACCTAGCTTATGCAACTGACCCTACCTCCTCTTTTGGTGGCATTATCGCCTTCAACCGTGAATTAGACCAAGCGACTGCTGCAGAAATTATTAGTCGCCAATTTGTAGAAGTCATTATTGCCCCTACTATTAGTATTGCTGCCCGAGAAGTGCTCGCAGAAAAGAAAAATGTACGTGTATTAGAGTGCGGTATCTGGAACAGCGGCAATGAGCCTAGCTTAGATTTTAAGCGCGTTTCAGGCGGCCTATTAGTACAAGACAAAGACTTTGGTACCATCACTGCCGCTGAAGTAAAGGTCGTTAGTAAGCGCGAACCTACCGAACAAGAGTTAGCTGATTTATTATTTGCTTGGAAAGTAGCTAAATTTGTTAAATCTAATGCTATTGTATATTGCAAAGCAGGGCGCACTATCGGTGTGGGCGCAGGCCAAATGAGCCGCGTTTATTCTGCCAAAATTGCAGGTATCAAAGCCGCTGACGAAGGCTTGAGCGTACCTGGTTCAGTCATGGCTTCAGATGCATTCTTCCCTTTTAGAGATGGCCTGGATGCAGCTGCTGAAGCAGGTATTACTGCCGTTATTCAACCAGGCGGTTCGATGCGCGATAATGAAGTCATTGCCGCAGCAGATGAACATAATATCGCCATGGTCTTTACAGGTATGCGCCACTTTAGACATTAATAATACCTATTGTAAGCTGGGGTAAATTTTTATACGTAGCATTAACAGCGTAACCCAGCTTATACACTTCATTAAAATTCCTTTCGTAACCTTATGAAAATTCTTATAGTCGGCAGTGGTGGACGCGAACACGCCCTTGCTTGGAAAGCCAGTCAATCTCCTAAAGTCCAAACTGTTTATGTTGCCCCTGGTAATGCAGGCACTGCTTTAGAAGACAAACTCACTAATATTGATTTATCAGTGGACGATACTGCAGGTTTGCTTAATTTTGCTCAACAAGAACAAATCGACTTAACCATTATTGGCCCTGAAGTGCCTTTAGTAGCTGGTATCGTTGATACATTTCAAGCTGCTGGCCTTAAATGTTTTGGCCCAAGTGCAAAAGCTGCACAGCTTGAAGGCTCCAAGAAATTCTGCAAAGACTTTATGGCACGCCACAATATCCCGACGGCTGCCTATCAAGCTTTTACTGATACTGATGCAGCCATTACCTATATTCAACAACAAGGTGCTCCTATCGTCATAAAAGCCGATGGCCTTGCTGCGGGAAAAGGTGTGATCGTTGCACAAACTGAAGCAGAAGCCATTGCCGCAGTAACTGATATGCTATCTGGCAATAGCTTTGGTAAAGCGGGCAATCGCGTCGTCATTGAAGAGTTTTTAACGGGTGAAGAAGCCAGTTTTATTGTGATTGCCGATGGTAAACAAGCACTACCGATGGCCAGCTCACAAGACCATAAAGCTCGTGATAATGGTGACCTTGGCCCCAACACAGGTGGTATGGGTGCTTACTCTCCTGCCCCCATTGTGACTGATACCATTCACCAACGCGTTATGGATGAAGTCATCAACCCGACCCTACAAGGTATGATTGCTGATGGCATGCCTTACACTGGCTTTTTATATGCGGGTTTAATGATTTCACCAAATGGTAACATTAAAGTCTTAGAATATAACTGTCGCTTTGGTGACCCAGAAACCCAGCCTATCATGATGCGTTTGCAAAGTGATTTAGTAGAGTTGTGCTTAGCAGCTTTAACACAAGACTTGGCTAATCTCACAACTAAATGGGACGAACGTAGTGCTTTAGGCGTGGTATTAGCAGCAGGCGGTTACCCTGATAACTACGCAAAAGGCGATGTTATTAATGGCTTACCAAGCAAAGAGGCTAGCGACAGCAAAGTATTTCATGCAGGTACCAAGCAAGCCAATGACAATACCGTTACTGCTGGTGGTCGCGTGTTATGTGCCTGTGCTTTGGGCGATAACTTGCAGCAAGCGCAAGAAAAAGCCTATGCCTTGACCGAAAAAATCTCTTGGGATAAAATCTATTACCGTACCGACATTGGCTTTAAAGCATTAAAATAAAAGGATTTTTGTAGGAGGGGCTTTTAGCCGCGATCGTGCATTGATAACATCGCGACTACCAGCCCTTTTGCTAGTAATTCAAAGCAATTAGCTTATATTTAGTTTGGCCGCCCCTTTAGGAGCGAGAATTCAACTCCAACAAAAGTCAAAAGATCGTGCCTACCCTACTCCCCATTCCAGAAAATCACCCGCTACGCTTTGCTCTACACAACGAGATACATGCGCGCTCTCCCGTCTCATTAAAGCTGCCAGTCACTGCCACGCACCTAGCCTTATCAACCTCCCAAGCAGAAAAAACTTTAGAGCGCGAACACTTAGCGACTCTCTGCGCAAGATTTGCAGTCAGCCCACCGCAAAATACGGCCATGCACTTTACTGCCACCTTGGATAATTTCCTGTTTCACTGGGAGCAACACGGTGAATTTAGTACTTATAGCTTTTACGTCAATAAGGTAGACAGCGAACACCCTTTTGCCAAGCCTGCCTTAACCTACGCCCCGATCGACTGGTTAGATAAATTACCAGGCAAATCAATGGTTGCTGCGCATGCAGTCATCATGCCAGCCTGCGAGCAATCACCCAAGAGCCAAGACATTGTGCATTACTTTGAAGGTAACACTGTCGTTGGCTCGCAAGTCACTGGCGGCGATGCGCTCGCCTTTACTGACTTTCGCATTCACAATGACGGCTTTAGCCGCTTTTTAATCTGCAATAAAAAACTCCAATCCCAACAAGCAGGCCGATTATTACAACGCTTATTTGAAATTGAAGTGTATCGGGTCATGTCACTACTGGCATTTCCAGTTGCTCAAGAATTATCGCCTAAAGTCAGAGAGTCAGAGCAACGTTTATCAGACATTACCACCGCCATAGCACAAGTAGATTGTGATGACGGCAAACTATTAGATAAGCTAACGCGACTCGCCGCCGAAGTTGAAAGCCACATATCCAATAGCCAGTACCGTTTTGGTGCTGCACAAGCTTACTACAAAATTGTCGAACAGCGTATTACTGATATCCGCGAAGTCAAAATTCAGGGCATCCAAACTATTGGGGAGTTTTTAACCAAGCGTTTACAACCTGCCACCAACTCCAGCAAGTCAACTTCCAAACGTTTTAGCTTACTATCGGAAAGAATCAGTAATACCAGTCAACTATTACGCACCCGCGTTGATATATCTATCGAGCGTCAAAACCAAGCATTGCTCACTTCGATGGATTCACGTGTAAAAATGCAATTACGCCTCCAAGAAACAGTTGAAGGTTTATCGATTGTAGCGATCACTACTTATATTGTGAACCTGATTCATTCAGCGGCAAAGGCAGTACTGAGTACAGGACTAATAGATATTAAACCTGACTTAATTTCAGGTATTGCGATACCCTTTGTTTTACTTGCTGTAGCGATCGGTGTTAGACGCTTGCATAAAGTAATTAAGATGATTGATCAATAAATTTCTTGATACATATTAATCCTTTTTTAGCGAGTGATTTAGTCACTGCCTACCTCATACCGTCAACACCAAATTATCTCGATGAATGACCTCTTCGTCATCAGAATAGCCAAGGATGCTTTCAAATTGCTGACTGGGTTTACCTTGAATTAACAGCATTTCTGCAGCCGGATAATTAACCAATCCACGTGCAATTTCTACGCCTTCAGTATCAAGGCAAATCACCAATTCACCTCGGCCAAATTGACCCTGTACTGCGATAACACCCACGGCCAATAAGCTTTTACCTGATGCTTTCAGCACCCGCACCGCACCTGCATCCAGCACCAAGCTCCCCTTAGCCTGCAATTGCCCAGCTAACCACTGCTTACGCGCAACCAAAGGTGCAACATTGGCATACAAATAAGTACCGATAGCATCACCAGCCATTACACTACCAATAACATTTTCAAGCTCACCTGAAACAATGACTGTGGCAGCACCTGAGCGTGATGCCAACCTAGCAGCACTCACTTTGGTCGCCATGCCTCCACGACCTAGGCCACTACGACTACCTCCTGCCATTGCTTCCAACATGGGGTCATGTGCGCTAATTTCGTTGATTAATGTTGCACTTGGATTAACACTAGGATCAGAGTCAAACAAGCCTAATTGATCGGTCAAAATAATCAATAAATCTGCTTCTACCAGATTAGCAACTAATGCTCCGAGAGTGTCATTATCACCAAAGCGAATCTCATCAGTAGCAACCGCATCATTTTCATTAATAACAGGGACTACATCATAATTAAGCAATGATAATAAGGTACTACGCGCATTTAAATAACGTTGTCGATTAGATAAGTCATCATGTGTCAGTAATACCTGAGCAGCATGCAAGCCATGCAACTGAAAATTACTTTCGAAAGTTTGCACCAAGCCCATTTGCCCTACCGAAGCAGCTGCTTGTAATTCATGCAATGCTTTTGGTCTTGTTTTTAAGCCTAAGCGAGACATGCCCTCAGCTACCGAGCCTGAAGATACCAAAATTACATCAACACCCTGCCGTTTTAGCTGAGCCATTTGCGCAACCCAAATAGCAATAGCGGCCTGATTTAAACCTTTACCGCCATCTGTTAATAAGGAGCTGCCAATTTTAACAACTACCCGTTTGGACTTTGCAAACTTAGTCCTGCTCATCATCTTCTGCCAATACTGCAGGCTGTTGTGATTCTAAGAAGCCCATCAGGTCAAACATCAAATTACGCGTACCTTCAGCTTTTAAAGCTGATATTTGATAAACAGGGCCTTCCCAAGCAAGCTCATCAATAATTGCCTTACAGCAAGCCTCACGCTCATCAGTAGCGATTCTATCCAATTTATTTAACACTAGCCAGCGTGGTTTATTGGCTAAATCATCACTCCATTTTTCGATTTCTTTGGCAATTTTCTGCGCGGCCTCTACTGGAGTATCCATCGACTCATAAGGCTGTACATCCACTAAATGCAATAACACTTTGGTACGCGCCAAATGCTTTAAAAACTGCAAACCTAAGCCAGCACCATCTGCAGCACCTTCAATAACCCCTGGAATATCAGCAATGACAAAGCTACGCTGGTCATCAACACTCACTACTCCCAAGTTAGGCACCAAGGTAGTAAAAGGATAGTCAGCGACACGCGGCTTTGCTGAAGAAACCACTCGAATTAGACTAGATTTACCTGCATTAGGCATGCCTAGCAAACCTACATCTGCAATTAAGGTTAACTCTAACTCTAAAATGCGATGCTCACCCTTAGAGCCAGTACTCGCTTTCTGCGGAGCACGATTAATACTGCTTTTAAATCGTGTATTCCCTAGGCCATGAAAACCACCTTGTGCAACCAGTAGCTTTTCACCCAACCGTGTTAAGTCTCCTAATTTTTCCTTAGTTTGTTTATCATAAACAACCGTACCTGGTGGCACCGATACAAAAATATCTTCGCCTTTACGACCAGTACATTGTCGCCCCATACCATTTTGGCCACGTTGCGCTCTATGTACCGAGTGAAACCGAAAATCTACCAAAGTATTAATATTATCAGTGGCAACTAAATAAACACTACCGCCATCACCACCATCACCACCGTCAGGGCCACCTTTAGGGATATATTTCTCGCGACGAAAGCCGATACAGCCGTTGCCACCATCCCCTGCTTCTACACGGATTTCCGCCTCATCAACAAATTTCATTTCCCTAAAACCCCATTAAATTACTAAGGAACAAGAATTCAATAATACCCGAGCCTGACTTGTCTTTTGACTGCACAATCGCGCCAGAAAAACAGTTACGTAGCTAGCTATGCGCCTATGTTTCTGACACGACTGTGCAGCCAAAATCCTGCGTCATACTTTCAGGTATTATTAAACCCTCGTTCCTAATGCCTTTCAAAAAATAGGCAAAAAAAAACCCCGCCTTTACGGACGAGGTTTTTATTTATTTTATACAGCCTTTGCCCGAATCAAGTTCGCACTAGCAACTGCCCAAAATAATTATGCTGCAACAATGCTAACAAATTTACGGTTTTTAGAGCCTTTCACCTCAAATAAAACCTGTCCATCTACTGTTGCAAATAAAGTATGATCTTTACCACACCCTACGTTTGTGCCAGCATGAAAACGTGTACCACGTTGACGAACAATAATGCTACCCGCATTTACCGTTTCACCGCCGTAACGTTTAACACCTAATCGTTTCGCGTTGGAATCGCGACCGTTTTTGGTACTACCACCCGCTTTTTTATGAGCCATTGTAAATCCTCGTGTTAAGCAGAAATGCCAGTAATCTGGATTTCTGTGTAATATTGACGATGACCCATTTGTTTCATATGGTGTTTACGTCTTTTAAATTTGATGATTTTAACTTTTTTGTGTCTACCTTGAGATGTAACAGTAGCAGTAACTTTGCCGCCATCTACATAAGGTTGACCGATTTTAACAGCATCGTCTGATTGCACCATAAGCACGTTATCGAATTCAACACTGTCGCCCATACCAAGCTCAAGTTTTTCTATTTTTAGGGTAGTACCCTCTTCAACACGGTATTGTTTACCGCCAGTTTGAATTACCGCATACATTTGCGTAAGCTCCATCAAAGCAATATTCTATTAAAAGTGAACAGGGGATTATATTAATAAATAAAACCTGCGTCAACTAAAATACACCAAGAAAAATAATAACTTCTAAAAAACAATTCACATCATAATGTATTTTTACTGATGATGTTCTGTTAAAATAGATAAAATTCACTGGATCATCCCCTTATATTATAAAGAAACAAATCAATGACCGCTTCGCAAAACACTAATAATAAAGCACACGCCCCAATTGATTTTGCATCAATTCAAAGCCTAACAGAAAATGAAGCCAAGGCGGTTGATCAGTTAATTTTAGAAGAACTCACTTCCGACGTCGTCCTTATCAACCAAATCGGGCACTATATTATTAACAGTGGCGGCAAACGCTTACGCCCCATGTTGCTGTTACTGACCGCAAAAGCGCTAGATTATAAAGAGGATAACCATCTCATTCTTGCAGCTGTTATCGAATTTATCCATACAGCCACCTTATTGCATGATGACGTAGTCGATGAATCTGACTTACGCCGTGGCAAAGATACCGCCAACGCCGTATGGGGCAATGCCGCCAGTATTTTAGTCGGTGACTACCTGTATTCCAGTGCGTTTGAAATGATGGTACGCACTAATAATATGCGCGTAATGGAGATCCTGTCCAAGACCACAACCGCTATTGCGGAAGGTGAAGTACTACAACTCTTAAATTGCAATAACCCTGCGACCACAGAAGCAAAGTACCTAGAAGTCATTTCACGTAAAACCGCCATTTTATTTAGCGCTGCGACCCAACTAGGTACAGTTATTGCAGGTGCCAACCCTGAAATCGAAACTGGCATGGCAGAATACGGCCAACATCTTGGTATCGCTTTTCAACTAATTGATGATGCGCTAGATTACACGTCCAGCAAAGATGAGATGGGCAAAAACCTTGGTGACGACCTAGCAGAGGGCAAGCCTACTTTACCGCTAATTTATGCCATAGAGCATGGTACTGAAGCGCAAGCCAGTGTCATTACTGAAGCCATTAAAACTGGCAATAGAGATTCATTTAATGAGGTCTATGATATTGTGAAAGCAACCAAAGCCATTGACTATACTGAACAACGCGCTGATGAAGAAGCGCAAAAAGCAATTGACGCACTGAGCTGCCTACCTGATTCTGAATTCAAAGAAGCACTAGAATTACTAGCCCGTTTCTCTGTACAACGTAGTTACTAAGACTCTCCAAAAAATGACATATGGTGCAGACAGGATGAGCAGCCATATATAGCATAGATAACAAAATCCGACATATTAGACATTCCCAACATGTCGGATTTGTTTGTTACTGCTACGTAATAAAAAATATCGTTTAACGATTTTACATTATGTGGATACTTGCCTTTAATCTGCAATACGCTTAGCAATACGCTGATAAGCCTCTGCCAACTCTTCGCCCACAACTTTAACAGCACCAATAAACTCATCGGTAGTCTCAACCGAATCATCCGCTATTTCGCTAGCTTTCTGCTTAACAAGATCCCATTTCTGCTCTGCTTCAGCATATTCTTCCTTTGCTTCCATAGAGGCCAAGTGTAACTGCAAATTAAGCTCATCACGTTGTGCACTCAATTTAGCCAATAAACTATCAAATTCTTTTCTCATTTTTTTAACCCCATTTATACTTATTTAAATTGTTGTTTTATTACTTTTCAGGCAAAAAAGCCAATAGTTTTTTAACAAATACAGCAATTCTTGCCTTTCTATCTGCCACAGGCACCTTTTCCAAAGTTGCCAAAGCCTGTCCCGCAGTACGCCAAGCCAGTTTGTGCGTCTTAGGATTCACCACATCAAATACCAAAGTACCTTTTTCATAACGCCTTTGGTCGACCTGATGAACCATTAATCCCGGCACCAAACCATACTTCTGTTGAATCTCGGCATCATCCAGCGTTGAAGCTAATGCGGCAACAAAACTTATATTAATATCCGCCTGTTCTGCGGAGCCTACTTTCCGATAGCCTTTCATCTGCATTTCCGCTTCTATGCCTTGTTTCAATAAACCCCACATATCAACGCTATACAAGCGCCCTGCCGCAACTTGTCGAGAAAATCCGGCAGACCATTGGTAAGTTGCATTGACAGGGACATGAAAAACAGAATGATGCACCGTGACAAATGAAACCTGCATGCCTGCTTGCGGAGGCACTTGCTTAGATGCGCAAGAACTCAGCAAGGCACACGCAATAACACCACTCATTATTAAAGAAATTTTGCTATTCATAAGTATTAATTTTATATTTAAGCCTTAATATAAAGATCATTGTTTGCCTTAAACCTCGTACCAGCAAAATACGCCACTTTATAAATGCGTTTTTATAAGGTGCCATATGACTGGCATCACTATATCCTAAAGGGAAATTCCATGCCCAACTTAATACATTTTCATAAATTTCTAGCCATAATTTGGCTTAGCGCAATACTTGTATTTAACCCACTGAAGGCAGCCAGCAAACAAGATATATTAAATAAAATCCAATTACCATCAGGCTTTAACATATCCTTGTTCTCCGACAACACCCCTAACGCAAGAGGTATGGCTCTTGGCGACAATGGCATTATCTTTGTCAGCAGCAGAAACGCCGGTAATGTCTATGCACTACAAGATAGCAATAACGATGGCAAAGCAAACCAGCACTATCTCATAGCCTCCGGTTTAAATATGCCAAATGGTGTTGCCTATCGCAATGGCAGCTTATATGTCGCCGAAGTAAATCGCATTATTCGCTATGATAATATCAGCCAATTGCTGCATACCCCGCCCAAGCCAATCACTATCTATGAGCAACTCCCCCATAAAAGACATCATGGCTGGAGCACCTTGTAATATTTGCGAGCCTAACAAAGAAATATTCTCATCTTTAATTCGCTTAAATGCCGATGGTAGCAATATGGAAATTTTAGCGCGTGGCATTCGCAATACCGTTGGTTTTGATTGGCAACCCGATAGCAATATTTTATATTTCACCGAAAATGGCCGTGACTGGTTAGGCGATGATATTCCAGCAGACGAACTCAATAAGTGGAGCCAAAAAGGTCAACACTTTGGCTTTCCCTATTGCCATGCGGGCGACATCCCTGACCCTAAATTCGGGCAACAGCAAGACTGTTCTAACTTTGTAGCTCCAGAATGGAAATTTAAAGCTCATATGGCTGCTGTCGGCATGCGCTTTTATCGTGGTTCACAATTCCCTGCCAGCTATCACAAACAACTATTTGTCGCCCAGCACGGCTCATGGAACCGTAGCACACCACATAGTTACCGTGTTGTTTTACTACAATTACAGCAGGGTAAAGTTATTTCTGAACAAGTATTTGCTGAGGGCTGGCTACAAAAAAACGGCAAGGCAATTGGCAGGCCTGTAGATATTTTAGAACTAAAGGATGGTAGTTTATTGGTTTCTGATGGTCTTGCAGGGGTGATTTATAGGATTAGTTATCAAGGGAGCAAATAAAACTGGGATGCTTTCTGCTGAGTGGGGTATTACCTGCCCGTCACACACCTCTCAATGAGGCTACTTAAATATGCAACAAGCAAAGCTCACTCCATATCATTCAAAGATGTTGAGCACAAAAAAATTAGCAACACCTTCATCTAAATCAATAGAGAGCAACCTCTGCCACCAGTACATAGGCTCTTTTTTCTACTTTTATAGCTAATGCTAGCTTCTAAAATTGCAATCTATATCACTAAGTGCTATATTTTAGCAATGCAGAAATTAATGACAAAGCAATTTTCAAAGTGGGCATCTAATCAGAATATCGCTTTAAATGGATTATTTGAAGCAATAAAAGAAGTAGAGTCTGGAAGTTTTGATGCTAATTTAGGTGGTCATCTGTATAAAAAGCGAATTCGATTTGATGGTCAAGGAAAGAGCGGTAGCGGCAGAACAATTATCTGTTATAAAAAAGGAAATAGAGCTATTTTTATTCATGGCTTTGCAAAAAATGAAAAATCGAATTTATCTAAAAAAGAGCTTAATGCTTTTAAAGAGTTCTCAAAAATACTGTTAGGTTTTTCAGAAAAAGAAATTACCTTAGCTATTGAGAATGGTAACTTTATTGAGGTAAATTTATGAGAGATTCAATTGCAGAATCAATAACCAGCACAATTTCAGATTTAAATAAGAGCGGCTTAGTTGATGAGATAACGATGAAAAATATAGAGACTCTATGTATTCCTGAAGTCAAAGAATATAGTCCAGAAAATATTATTTCTATTAGAAAAAAATTTAAATTAAGTCAGGCTGCACTTGCTAGTCTATTTAACATTAGTGCTTCTACCGTTCAAAAATGGGAACAAGGCAATAAGAAGCCTACTGGCGCATCAAAAAAGTTACTTGATATAGTTGAAAGAAAAGGGTTAACTGCGTTAGTCTAAAACAAACATAACAGAAAAACCGCCTCTTTAAATGGTAAGTGATTTTAGCGTTATAGCGAAGGAGGTATTTAATGCCTAATGAAGATAAATACGCAAGATTAAATGCTCACCAAACGAAAGTAGGAGAGCAAATTGAATCACCTGCTAAATCAGTATTTTTACTAAGCGGAACGGCATTAACTATATCTATTGGGCTATTTAATAGTCCAATAGATATAGTTAATCTTCGGCAACAAAGCGTATGTTGAAGGTATCATGGGGTTTATTTTTTACGTCTATATGGCTCTAATTATTTCACTTTCTTTGATAGTAATAGAAAATTATCGCTTTGGCACTCAATGTTGTGCAAAAAATAATCCAAGCATTCCCCTAAAAGACACTGAAATCATCTTCTTACCATTCACCTATTAGCCCGTAGGTCGGAATAGCTTTCAAGCCCAGCATAGATAACGTTTTCCGACAGGATTAGCCATAATGGCTAGGGCACACGGGGCAAAGATAGGTGTATTAAATGAGCGGCAGATAACTTTGGTGGAAAATGCTAAAGCTATTCCACCCTGCGCTACTTTGGCTTAAAATCGACCGTGTCTGACCCCTTTGATACGTTGGAATTATCGACCTTGCTCGGCCGCACACCCCTTTGATATTAAGTAGCCTGCTGGTTTCACTTATGGTTGCCGATGCAGTAAAAATGCAGTCGAAAAATTTAAGTAATGTTAAAGCAAGTTATAAAATGGCCTTTTCAGCATTTGAAAAACAAAATAAGCAACAAATTAATAGCATTAAAATAGAGCTTAAAGGTGTTAAAGATGGGTTAGATAATACCGTCAAGAAGCTAGAAAGTAGCTTGTGCATGTACCGAATTTATGCATGGACACCGCTACTAGCGGCACTTGCGTATATTACATATACATTTAATAATGAAGTAGGTCTTGCTGTCTATTTGCAGTGTATGTTGAAGCAGTTTATCTAACCCCTAAAGAAAAATAATTAGAACCAAAGGGATCAAAATCAAAAGGCTCACGATTAATCATCAAAGGGGTCAGACACGATCATCAAAGGGGTCAGACACGATTGATAAAAAATATCTACTTGCATACCCCAAAAATCAATTACTACTCCCCTTTCAGCATCCAAAAATCTCGTACATACATTTTCAATTGCGCCAATTGTCGCTTTTCCCGCTTAGACTGGGATATCACATTAATTTTACATAGATTTTGTTAGAATATTGGGGGTTATTACTTAATAGGAGCCGTATGAATCGAGAGGTTTACGTACGGCTCTGAGAGAGCTTTAAGGGGAGGCTCCTTCGGGCTGCTCGACTGGGGAGAACTGGAGAGAAACTAGTCCTTACCCGATTTATAAGCGATTTTCTTTGTGATGCCATACACGCAAAATATCTATTCTCTTAGGTTGCACTAAATAGCGAATAATATAGTTCCCAACAATTAAATCCCTAATCATTTCAGGGTTTGGTGCTAATTGCACTTCTGTACCTAAGCATGGGAATTGATTTAACTGGCGAATTCCTTTCAATATAGAATTCGCTACACGTTGGGCGGATAATGGATTTTTTACTTCAATAAATTCCCTCAACCGTGTTAAATCATTAATTGACTCGGGAGTGTACAAAATTTTCATAAACCTGGTGGCTTAAGCTCATTTTCAGTTCCCCAGCTTTCAAGCCAATCATTAACTTTTACTTCTTCAATTAAATGTTCCGACTTAACAGACTCTATAGCCTCAAGTGTTTCAATCCAGCGTTTTTCTTCAAGAGTTCGCCTTGCTAGAAATTCTTTAATTGCTTGATTTATTAAATAACTTTTACTTCTATCCAATTTTTTGGATAAATCTTCTAAAGGAGTTTCTATTTCAGGTTGTAGTCTAACGCTTGTAACACCCATAACAATTTCCTACTGCAATAATTACCTTGTAATACATTGTAGTTTTTTAATTCTTTTTTTCAACAGTAAATATTAAAAATAATGTTTTTAACCAAAAGGGTCAGGTACGATTGATAAAAGATTCTACTCGCACCCCCCAAAATCAATCACTACTCCCCTTTCAGCACCCGAAAATCCCGCACATACATTTTCAACTGCGCCAATTGCCGCTCTTCCTGCTTATGCCCATAACGCAACTGCACATATAACGCCGTAATGCGCGCAAACGGTACAGCAACTTGTGGCAGTTGCTCATTAACACGCACTAAAAAATCTTGTGCACCTTCATTATCAGCTTTAACCAAGCCTGCTTTCATTAACTTGCGACAGGCTTTTGCATATACGATTTGTACTTTATCCAAGGCAGGTGCTTGCTTGCGAAAAACATAAATAGCCAGCAAGAAAGTAACCAACCCAACTAATCCAACCAGCCAGTAAAACATTTTTTTAAGGCTGTCTATGCCTAAGCCTTGCATAAAGTCTAGCTGATGCTTACGGTCATAATTAATAATCCAGCGTTGCCACGAATAATCCATACTGCTCCATAGACTGCGCATTTTTTTCAACAGTGCCAAAGTCTCACTATCTAATTGCATGGGTGCAAAACTGACTGCATTATTAGCAATTTGCTGTTCAATATTAACATCTTGCTGCACGCGTTCTGGCGCAATGGCGGTGGTTGGATCGTATCTTACCCAGCCTTTACCAGATAACCACACTTCAGCCCAAGCATGTGCATTGGCTTGGCGCACTTCAATAAAGCCGCCTGTTTTATTATAACTGCCACCTTGGTAACCACCGACTACTCTTGCTGGAATGCCTGCGACTCGCATTAAATAGACAAAGGCAGTGGCATAATGCCCACAAAAACCAGCTTGGGCATCAAATAAAAAGGTTGCTATCGGCTGATCGCCCATTAGGGGTGGCATCAACGTGTAATAAAAATTATTTTTCCGAAAGTGCTGAAATAGATTGGTAATAAAGGTTTCTGGCGTACTATCAAAACCGCCTAATTGGGTTACCAGCTTTTGTACTCTGGCATCTAGATCGCTAGGTAATTGCAGGTTATCACTCAGCTCTGTTTTGGTAATATAGCCCGTATTATAGTGTGCATACGAGCTTAGCTGATATTCAGCACGTTGATTAAATGCTTTGGAAGTGCGTAGCTGATAAGTGCCACTGCTATTTAAGGGAAGGTTAAAATCTGCTGGCATATCTAAAGCAAACACCCAGTTTTTAGTTTGTGGTTCCATTAATAGCTGATAATGGTAAGGTTCGCCAGAAAAACTGACTTTATCCATAAAACGTTTAAAATGGGTATTTTTTGTTTGTCGCCAGCGCTTACCATCGGTGTAAGAAAATACGGGGCCACGCCAATAACGTTCTGCATGCTCTGGAATTTTTCCATCAAATTTTGCACGAAAAACAATCTCACCCGACATCCCTAATTTACTGATTGCACCAGGTTCTAGTACATCACTAAGTCCTGACATTGCTTGATTATTTTCCTGTAAAAATGACCAACGCGGCGCTTCTACCCGTGGAAAAAAGACAAACATAATCGCCATCAAAGGCACGGCTTGTAAGAATATACGCCCCGCTACTTTTAGTGATTGGCTTACGCTGATGCTGGCGGCATTCATACTAATCAGTGTTGCTAATAAACTAATACTTACCAAGACTATATAGCCAGCCATTAAGAGGCTTTGCATATATAAAAACTGTGAGGCTGCGACAATAAAGGCTAAATAGGTGATTAAATACAGGTCACGCCGCTGTTTAATTTCGAGCAATTTCAAGCCGAGAGCAGTAATAAAAACTGCAGTACCTGCATCACGCCCAAATACACCTTGGTGCATAAATACTAATATGCCAATACCAGTAACCAGCAATAGTAGTACTAACAGTTGATTGGGTAAATAAGCGGGCCGCCAAACTCCCAGTAAACGCCATCCTAGCAATATAAAGAAAAAACCAATAAGAGGTAACGGGACATGCATCACATGCGGCAACACCATTAGCCCAATTGATGTTAATAGAAAAATCAGTCCCCGTTGATTAATCACTGCTTGCATAAATTTTATTCATCCTTTAATTGTTTTATCCTGTAATGCCCCTGCGCACCAACGCCTAACTGCGCGGCTAAATAAGGTAGCGCTTCGCCCATTGCCGCTTTTAATGTCCACGGGGGATTAATGACGATCATGCCACTGGCAGTCATACCCCATTCTGAATTATCTGCTAGTTGCCCTAGTTCAAACAGCTGCACATTACTGAGAGTGCTGGCTTGAATTCGCTGTTCCAATTGATTAATACGCTCGCGCTCTACTACTGGATACCATAATGCATACGTACCTGTCGCAAAACGCTTATGTAATTGTATGATAGTATCCAGTACTTGCGTGTAATCAGTTTTTAGCTCATAAGATGGGTCCATCAACACTAAACCTCGGCGTTGTGGCGGCGGTAGTAAGCCGACACTGTGTTTAAAGCCATCCTCTTGATATATATGTACACGCCGATCATGCTGCATCACAGTCCGCAATACCTCTACATCAGTACTATGCAACTCATATAAAAATAGCTGATCTTGTGGGCGCATTAATTGCTTGGCAATCAGTGGTGAGCCTGGGTAATGCTGCAGAGCGTCTTGCTGATGACAACTTTGCACCAGCTGCACATAGTCCGCAATAATAGGCGGCAAGTCCTGTGCTTGCCATAACTTGGCTATACCTTGCTGATATTCCTGAGTTTGCTCAGCATGCTCACTGTTTAATGAATATCGCCCTGCACCTGCATGGGTGTCTACGTAACAAAAAGGTTTTTCTTTCTTTTTGAGGTGCTCCAAGATATGAATCAAAACACTGTGTTTTAACACATCAGCAAAATTGCCTGCATGGAAGGAATGACGATAACTGAGCATAATTTTATTATTTAACCAGTGAGATTAAGGAGACTTGTACAAAAACCAACCTATTGTGTGAATATGCCCTATTCTACAAGCTTAATACGCACTAAGGCTTACAAGTTAAGATTAGTTCGTCTTATGCGCAAAATCTACACTTCCCTTTGCTTCAAAACAACGCTAATGCCTCTAAACACTTTTTAGAATGCTGCGTACCTATACTAGGCTCGATTTTTAAGCCTACCAGCTTAAATCCGTAGGCAATACCTACGGTATCCGCCTCTAATATCCAGCGGCACATTTGGCTTAAGCGCTCCTCCTGATCTGCTCCCATAGTGTGCTCATAATCCAGCCAAATCTCAGTACTTTGCGTACCGCTGTATTGGCGTGTATATAAGCCTTGACCTTTCGCTAGTGCGCGCCAATGTATATGCCGAATACTATCACCTGCTTGGTAAGCCTGTAAGCCGTAAAAATCATCTTGGCCTTTTGGGGCATTACCTTGTGCATCTAAGCTACTTGCATTTTCGGGCAAAGGACATTCTTGCATGCTTGGTCGCGGATAAACCAAGGTCTTAATGTCTAAATGTAATCGATGCCAGGCACGAAACAAACCAAAAGGGTAATCACAATAAATAACAGGATTAGTTAACGCGAACCAACCGCGTTTAGTTGCAGGCTGAGGCAAGCTAACTTGTAACTTTTGCTTGGCTGGTATATCGACTAGTTGCATAGTAGTCTGCTTGTCTAAGCCAAATTGCACACTATACCTCTGAGTATTACTCGGGTTGTAAATTGTTAAACTGCCCTCGGCCAACTCACCAACAAATACATTGGGACTATGCCCTTTACTAATAGTCAAACCTGCTAATGATTTGACTGTGTGTAAAATCGTGATAAAAAACAAGCTTGCCAACAAAAAACTTAACAAATAAACCAAGTTGTTATTGTAAATAAAGGCAATTAACATTAATAATGCAATCAATAGCAAAAAGCCAAAGCCACGTCTGGTTGGTAAAATATAGATACGTCGATAACTTAAATAGATAGGGTTTGTGCCCGTTTGCTTACTCATAAACTGTTATTCCAAAATTCAGGTTATTTATGGAATAGCAACCGCTGCGAGTAAGGGTGCAACAATATTAGCTGAGTTAGTATGGCCTGCACGTAACCTATGCCCTGCAACGGGTGCTAATACCTGCTGCACGTCTTCAGGAATGACCATATCCCGCTGCTGCATAAAAGCCCATGCTTTAGCCGCATTCAACAAAGCCAAGCCAGCGCGTGGTGATAAACCTGTTTGATATTCTTCTGCTTCACGCGTGTACGCAATAAGGGCTTGCAAATAATCCAGTAACGCAGGTGCTACGTGCACTTTTTTAACCGCTTGTTGCATAGTTAATAACGCATCTGCTGGCAATTGTACCGATAACTCATCAATTAGGCTGTGTCGATTAACACCACTCAATAATTCACGTTCAGCCGCATGATCTGGATAGCCTAGCTCTATACGCATTAAAAAGCGGTCTAACTGTGATTCAGGTAAAGGAAAAGTACCTAATTGGTGACTGGGGTTTTGGGTTGCTATCACAAAGAAGGGTTGCGGCAAACCATGCGTCTGACCTTCGATGGTTACTTGCTGCTCTTCCATCGCTTCTAATAAAGCACTTTGCGCCTTAGGTGTTGCTCGATTAATTTCATCTGCAAGTACCATTTGATGAAAAATAGCGCCTGGATGAAAGTTGAACTCATGTTTTTCAGGGTTATAAATAGTCGCACCAATAATATCAGAGGGCAACAAATCACTAGTAAATTGAATGCGCTGATATTCAAGCCCCATTAATTTAGCCAAAGTGTGTGCTAATGTAGTTTTACCTACGCCTGGAATATCTTCTATTAATAAATGTCCGCCAGCTAATAAACAACACAGTGATAAACGTATTTGTTGTTCTTTGCCTAAAATGATTTGATTTGCTGATTGAATGACTTGGTTGAGCTGGTCGTGCATCTAATATCCTTATTATTTAGTAGGAGGGATCTATGACCGCGATTTTCGAGCACCAAGTCGCGGCCATAGACCCCTCTTACATATTGTGATTACTTGCCGATAATACCTTTTACTGCATGAATCAAATCAGCGGGAATAACCACTGTTTTGGTATTATCAGATTCGGATAGTTCCCGCATTGCTTCGATATATTTCTCACCTAGTAAATAAGTTGCTGGCAGCTCCTTATCCTTAAGTGCCTCACTGATGCTCTCAATCGCCTTACCACTCGCATCTGCCAATAGAATTTTGGCTTCAGCATCACGCCGTGAAGCCTCCAAGCGACCATCAGCCTCTAAAATAGCCGCTTGTTTGGCACCTTCAGCTCTGGTAACCGCTGCACGCCTTTCCCGCTCAGCTGCGCCCTGCTCTTCCATAGAAGCCTGCATGGTTGAGGATGGGTTAATATCCTGAATTTCTACCGTTTTTAAAGTGATGCCCCAATCAGCAATATCATCTGATATACCATCTTTTAATTTTTGCTTAATATGGTCTCTTGAAGAAAGTGCATCATCTAAGCTCATTTCTCCGATAATGGCACGCAGGGAAGTTTGAATGAGCTTTTCAATTGCCAGTACATAGTCTTCTACTCCATAGACCGCTTTTTCAGGAGCAATAATATTAATATAAGCAATTGCATTGGCAATAATAACCGCATTATCTTTAGTAATGACTTCTTGTGATGGTATATCCAATACAATATCTTTGGTGGTTAACCTTTCAATAATCGAGTCAATATAAGGAATCACAAAGTTTAGTCCAGGTGCTAAAGTGCGATGATACTTACCGAGGCGCTGCACAATATGCTTATAGCCTTGCGGGACAATTCTAACCCCTTTAATGACCGTAACAATAACCAGTAAAACGAATACTCCAACGACAGCTAAACCTTCCATAATTAAACCCTTATATTTTTGTTAACTATTTTTTGTGGAAACAATTAATGTATTTCCTGAAAATTCACGCACTAACACACGATCACCCAGCTCTACCTTATCGGTACAAATAAATTGCCATTCATCATTACCTAAAATAGGCACAGAAAAGCGCAAGGTACCACGCCCTTCGTGCAAGGAATTATATTCAATCACAATCCCCGTTTGCCCAATCATGCCTTCTCGCGCCATGCCTGAAAATGATTTATTTTTAAAATGTGGTGATACCCATTTAAACCAGGCATAGACAATAAAAATAGATAAAATAACCCAGAGCAATAATTGCAACGTAAATGAAAAAGGCACTATCAACAGCAACAAGCCAACAATAATTGCGCCTAAACCAAACCATAAAGTGACAAAACTCAGTAGCATAATTTCAGCTAATGCTAAGCATAGTCCAAAAATAAGCCAGTGCCAGTAAGCAATATTGCTATTCAACCACTCTATCATAATGTCTCCTCAATAATATAGTTCACCATTCTCACGCAAAAGGTATTTTCTTTCACATACGAACTAGTACAATATACGCTTATTTATTTTAGTTGCAGGAAAAATCATGATCATCTGGGCGTTTAATTTACTTCTACTATCCGTGTTTATTTTTATCATAGGCATGATCAAACCACATTGGTTGCTATTTTGGATGGAGAAGCCAAACAGATTTGTCATTGCGGGTGTCAGTGTTATTTTATTAATGGCTGGTGCAATACTATTTGGTGAGGGCAACGTACAAAATGAGCCATTATCTGAAGTCGTAAATGCAGGAAAGCCTACCGTGGTCATTCCAGTTGCAAGTGAAAGCCCTTCTGATTTAGTAAAAGAATAAATATATACGCTAAGGCCATACACCAAGGCACCTGGAAACAAATATTAGATGCTTATATTTCCAGATGCCTAAGTGAAAATTCAATAGTCAAGCAATCACACACTGGTTACGCCCATTCTTCTTAGCCTGATAAAGTGCCTTATCAGCGCGCTCAAAGACCGTTTCTTGAGTATCACCTTGCTGCAACTCTGCAATACCACAAGATATGGTAATACCAATCGCCTTTCCTGCTGAATTAAAGCCAGTTTTTGCAATAATTTTTCGGACTTTCTCAGCTAATACCCAAGCTGACTTTTTATCAGTATCAGATAATAACATCGTAAACTCCTCTCCCCCAAAACGAGACACAAAGTCTGTTTCTCGACAATACTTTTCTAATAGACGCGCAATAATAATCAAGGTTTTATCACCTGCCTTATGCCCGTAGTTATCATTTATTTTCTTAAAGAGATCAATATCCCACACCAATAAACTTAGTGGCGTTTGGTAACGATGCCAGCGTGCATATTCGGCAGAAAAATGACTATCATAAGCATTTCTATTAGGAAGTTGAGTTAATGCATCCGTCATTGCCTCTGCCGAAGCACGCTTAAGGTTTTCCTTTAAACTTAAGGCTTCTGCTTTCATTGTCTCCATTTCAGTTGTCATGGCTGCCAACTGTTTTTCAACACTCGCTTGCTGTTGCTGTTCTTCTTGCTGGTGCTGTTTTATCTGTGCCTCAATATCATCTAGCTCACTTTTAATCAGAGACTTTAATGGCTCCAACTTGGTCGCAGTTGCAGAGTTTTCTTGCAGAGATTGCATTTGCTTGGAAACAGTTTGAT
Source organism: Methyloprofundus sp. (assembly GCA_016592635.1). Classification (NCBI taxonomy): domain Bacteria; kingdom Pseudomonadati; phylum Pseudomonadota; class Gammaproteobacteria; order Methylococcales; family Methylococcaceae; genus Methyloprofundus; species Methyloprofundus sp. Next base: position 145,964 of record AP023240.1, on the reverse strand, counting down.
CCAAATTATTTCTTTTGCGAATAATTTTCCCAGTCGAACCAACAACCCCTTTGGCACTCTTACTTAATGCAGCAAGTTGCTGGTTAATATGCGCGAGAAAAACTTCCATTTCTTTTTTCTCGAATTGATTATGTTCTTTTAGATCTTGCAACAAACTCAATGCTGCATCTATATTTTCTTGGAAAGTCGCTTCTATTTGCTCAGCCTGTAAAGCTTGCAAAATCTTTTTGGTTCTAGCCTGCGATATATCAGGCACATCCAAGCCTTGAATTAGCTGGCTGAGTTGCTCACAAATAAATTTAGCATCTAAATTTGCTGCAATACCAACTAAATCGCCTCCGTCATCAAGTTCTATGGTCTCTACCGCATATAATTCACTCACTAATTCCAGCAGTTCTTTTGAGCCAGCTAATTTTCCCGTGTCATATTGACCACGTAATAAATTAATCGCACTAACCTTTTGCGGGCTCTGTTCTTGGTTCGTTAAAAAATCAAATAACAGCGCAGCATCTTGCAGTGGCTCAATAGCACTCCCATCTTCAAAGCGCAGCAAAGCCTCAGAAAAGCTCTCTAGCTCCTGCTTTAATTCGGCATTAGCCAAGCCTTGCTTTAATTGATTACGTAACCGTAATAAATGAGGGTCTAACTGCTGATTAAAGCCCTTTACTGCAAGTGATAAACGAATTAAGGCACGACAAAAAAGCGAGTTACTGGTCTGTGATACCAGCTCTAGTGCCTCTAGATCATCTAACGCGTTATAGTACTTATCCTTCCATTTACTTAATTCAGAGTTTGGTTGAGACATTTTTCATTCAGCCTTTATGCAATCTACCGAGTTACTTACATACATGCGTCTTAGAAATCAGAATTAATATTCGCCACACCACCAACCCATCAAGGGTTAGTGGTGTTAGCTCATGAACCTTGTATTCCTAAAGGTATGCTAGCGCATCCTTACTTACTTTCTTGAGCAATCAACTCATTCATGACTTTAATCATGCCTTCATGCGAGCCTGCTGTTTTGCCATTTACTAAGTACTTACCATTCACCACAATAGCCGGAACACCTGTTATGCCATATCGTGGCCCCATGCTTTTCGCCTGACGCATTTTAGTATCCACAATAAATGAGTTGAACGCATCGTGAAAAGCCGCCTCTTCAACGCCATGTGCTACAAAAAACTTAGCTAAATCTGACTCGCTAGCTAATTTTTGTTTTTGTACTTGCACCGCATGAAAAAAATCTGCATGAACCTTATCGACAACACCTAAAACCTGCGCAGTAAAGTAAGCTTTTGCATGCTTGCCCCATAGCGAACTAAAAACAGCAGGCTGACGAATAAAATTGACATTTGCAGGCAATTTAGCCTTCCACTCTTCTAAAGCTGGCTCAAATTGGTAACAATGCGGACAGCCATACCAAAAAAATTCGATCACTTCGACTTTATTGGCATCTTGGGTCGGCTGTACCGCGGCTAAATTTTTATACCCCTGACCTGCTGCAAAACTTAAGCTAGCAAACATTAACAGGCTAAGTAAGCCTGCCTTCATTATTTTTAATAACATTTCTTTCCTTATTTTTAGTAATACTACTTCCTTAATTATCTTAATCCAGACATATAATAAGATAATGCCTTGATCTCTTTATTAGACATTTTTTTAGCGATCATATGCATCATATTGTCAGAGTCATTACTACGCACACCTGTTTTAAAATCCGTTAAGGTTTTAATCATATAATCAGCATGTTGGCTTTTTAATGCTGGAAATGAAGCGGGTTTATTACCTTCACCATAAGGCCCATGACAAGCGATACAAGCAGATATTTCATTTTCCAAATCACCATTACGATAAACATCAAAGCCAATGGCCAATAATGCGGTCTGCTCATCTGTTGCCGCTTTTTTATTAGCCGCTAACTGTTTCTTACCTAACGGCTCACCATCATCATCTTCATCTTCAAAATCAAGTGGCGGCAAAGCATTTTTAGTGACTTGTTGCGCTTCATAATAAGCCGCAATATCTTGCATATCATTAGTGCTCAAACCTTGCACCATGGCTCCCATAGTTGCCCCAGCACGCGAGCCATCTTTAAAAGCCTGCATTTGTTTAACTAGGTATTCTTCATTTTGTGCGGCTAATTTAGGAAACATAGGCACAGCACTGTTGCCGTCCTTACCATGACAACTCCCACAAGATGCACTTTTTTGTTGCCCTGCATTAATATCAGCTGCAGCCTGTGCAACACCAGTCATACTAAGTAAAGCAAGTGACGCAGAAACTGCTAATAAACTTCTCTTCATTAGATTCCCCTTCCGGAATAAGGTAAACATAAGGTAATCTTATGTACAATACAAAACTAAAACCAGTCCAATTTTACTCTAATTTAATTAAACCCTCTACACGAGATCAGTATGAACTCTCTTTATCATCAAGCTAAATTCACTCTTAGCGCCCCTGACTTGAAATCTACACCACCCGATTTAGGCCGAGAAGTTGCCTTTGCAGGCCGCTCTAACGCAGGAAAATCCAGCGCGCTGAACACATTAACTCGCCAAAAAGCACTAGCCCGCACCAGTAAAACGCCTGGTCGAACGCAGTTGCTTAATTTTTTTGCTCTAAATGAAGAGCAACGCTTTGTCGACTTACCTGGCTACGGCTATGCAAAGGTGCCTGAAAAAGTTAAAAAACAGTGGCACCAATTAATGGAAACCTATTTACGCGACCGGCAATCTTTATATGGCATTATTTTGGTCATGGATGTACGCCACCCCTTAACAGAATTTGACTGGCAAATGATTGAATGGTGCTCTTATACGCGAAAACCTTTACATATTCTGTTAACGAAAGCGGATAAGTTAAATTACGGTGCGGCCAAAAATACCTTACTTGCGGTGCAAAAAGAGTTAAGCGAATCTGATGTCGATGTTTCATTACAACTCTTTTCAGCCTTAAAACGCACGGGCATAGAAGATATTCATGAGTTATTAGATAGTTGGTTTCAAGCAGAATAAATTACTTACATAAATAGCAGATGGGCCAAGCATTACTTTGTAAAGCCCATCATGAGCCTTTTGGGCCACTATAATACGACCTCTACACCTTCTTGCGCAATAATCAGCTCACAATTCATCTGCTGGTTATTCGTTAATAATTCTGCATAAATGGCATCTAGCTCAGCATCAGTACGCGTAGGTTCATGGTGTGTAAAAAATAGCCTCTTCACTTTAGCTTGAGTTGCCAGCCTGAGTGCGCCACTATAAGTACCATGCCCCCAATTTTTTTTATGTACATATTCAGCTTCAGTAAATGAACTATCAATAATAAGTGCATCAACACCTTGTATCGTTTGCACTAAAGAATCAGCACACTCGTCTATCATCTGCTGAAAATTTTGATATTCTGAGCCATCAGGCTCATAAATATTCAGTTGCGGTTCATAGTCTCCTGTAAAAAACAGTGACTTGCCATCGCAATCAATACGGTAGCCAAAATTTATCACGGGGTGATTCATTAACACTGGGGTAATCACCGCCTCTCCAATACGGAATTTCTCCCCCGCTTTTACCGTCTTATAACTGACATCAGCTTTTAACTCATGCTCTGCAATAGGGAAAAAAGAATGTTGCATTTGTACTTTCAAAGTACGTTCAATCCCTTCTCCCGTTTTCAAGTCCTGACCACCATAAATAGTTAACTTATTATCTGCTATATAAATAGGCGTACAAAATGGTAAACCGTGAATATGATCCCAGTGAGTATGCGTTATTAAAATATGTGCATTAATAGGCATCTGTGGCAAAAGCGTCTGGGTTAACTGATGCAAGCCAGTACCAGCATCTAAGATAATCAGGTCATTATTATCAGTTCTAATTTCTATGCAAGTCGTGTTGCCGCCGTACTTATTAGTCTGCGGCCCTGGCGTAGGGATTGACCCTCTTACGCCCCAAAATTTAAACTTCATCCTATTTCAGCTCCAATTTTTGTTGCACTTCCGCTTTAATCATCGCAATATCACCCAGCTCAGTCACTAACTCATCCATTGTCATCCCAAAAAACGCCTGCGTTTTAGGTGAATAAGGCGCAACAATAGGGTTGCCCGCACTACCAATTTGGTATGTTTTAGCAATTTGGTTGGCTGCAAAAACACAATGCCATAACAAATTATCGCCCTCTTTATTATGATGCAAATCTATTGCGTTAGCTAAGCTAGCAGGCAACTCCCATTTCTTTGCCAACATACGCCCTGCATGCGCATGACTAATCCCGATGTATTTTAATTCCGTTATATGTAAATCAACTTGCTGCACTCTGCTTTGCTCTAATGCCAGCTTAAACTCATCAGGCATAAATTGCGCGAAAACAATTTTACCAAAATCATGTAATAAGCCTGCAACAAAATAATCACTACTCTCTTGTAATGGAACCTGCATACGTTCAGCCAGCTTCTTACTTATTACCGCCGTCGCCAGTGAGTGCTCTAAAAACTGATTAATATCAAAACCAGCTCTATTCTGAGAATTTATCACCCCAATGGCTGCAATACTTAACGCTAGGTTTTTTATAGTATTAACACCAATATGCACTAGCGCTCGCTGTATTGAGGTAATTTTTTGCGGCAAACTATAAAATGCAGAGTTAATGACCTTTAGAATCTTCACGGTCATTACCGGATCACTTTCTATAAGGGCAACAATATCTCGAGTAGCCGCATCTTCATTAGCAGTCAGTTGCATTAGTTTATGCACGCTTTTGGGGAAAGCAGGCATCTGCTCTACAAATACAACAAACTGTTCTTCTGTTATTTTAGTCATAGCCAAATCCCAATTATCAAATTAAGAAATGTTGCTCACTAAAAAATCATAACAGAGAAAGCAAATGATGTGAATTTAATGCGCTTCATCCCAATTATTACCCACCCCAATATCAACGATTAAAGGAACTTTAAGACTTACCGCTTCCGTCATCAATTTACGAATCATGGCACTGTACTCATCAATTTTTGTCTCTGCAACTTCAAAAACTAATTCATCATGCACTTGCATAATCATTTTGGCACCTGCTTGCTCCTGCATCAACCAAACATCCACTGCAATCATGGCTTGCTTAATAATATCAGCGGCCGTGCCTTGCATCGGTGCATTAATAGCTGTACGTTCCGCATATTGCCTGCGTGCGGCATTTTTAGAGTGAATTTCAGGTAAGTATAAGCGTCGCCCTCTTAATGTCTCCACGTAGCCCTGTTCTTTTGCCAATTCTCGGGTCGCATCCATATAGTGTTTAACACCAGGATAACGCGTAAAGTATAGGTCAATATATTCCTGCGCTTGAGTACGCCCTATTCCTAACTGCTTAGCCAAACCAAATGCGGACATTCCATAAATCAAACCAAAATTAATCGCTTTTGCTGAGCGGCGCAAATCGGTGGTAACTTGCTCAGGGCTGACTGCAAAAACCTCAGCAGCAGTCGCTTTATGAATATCTTCGCCTTGGGCAAATGCTGTTAGTAAACCAGCGTCATCTGACAAATGCGCCATAATACGTAATTCAATTTGCGAATAATCAGCTGCCAAAACCTTATAACCGTCTGGCGCAATAAAAGCTTGGCGAATCTTACGCCCTTCACTACTACGTACCGGAATATTTTGTAAATTAGGATTAGACGAAGATAAACGCCCGGTAGCGGCAACTGCCTGATGATAGGAGGTATGGACTCGTCCAGTTTTGTCGCTAACTTGCAGTGGCAGTTTATCAGTATAAGTTGACTTTAATTTACTCATACTGCGATGCTGTAAAATCAATTCAGGCAAAGGGTAATCTTCTGCCAACTCTTGTAATACCGACTCTGCCGTAGAAGGCTGTCCTTTAGGCGTTTTCTTTAAGACAGGTAGATTTAATTGATCAAATAAAATCGCTTGAATCTGTTTCGGTGAGGCAATATTAAAACTTTGCCCTGCCAAATCGTGTGCTTGCTGCTCTATTGCCATTATATGATTGGCCAATTCCATACTTTGTTGTGTCAGCATATCAGTATCTAGCAATACGCCATTGCGCTCCATACGCGCCAACACCCCAATCACTGGGATTTCCAAATTTTGGTATAACTGCAGCAGCTTTTCATGCTCTGCTAATTTTGTTGATAAAGTCTGGTGTAAAGCTAAGGTAATTTCTGCATCCTCTGCTGCATACTCAGTCGCTTGTTCCACGGACACTTCAGCAAAGCCAATTTGCTTTACGCCTTTGCCAGCAATATCTTCGTAATGAATAGTTTCCCGGTTAAGATACACTTTCGCCAAGTCATCCATATTATGCTTAGTACGCGTGCTATCCAACACATAAGACTCAAGCATAGTATCGTCGGTAATACCGCGAAGTTCAATGGCATAATTAGCCAAGACATTGCTATCGTACTTCAGGTTTTGGCCCACCTTAGCTTGTTGCGCATCTTCTAAAATCGGTTTTAATTTTTGCAGAATTTCGGTACGAGACAATTGCTCAGGTACTTCAGGGTATGCATGTGCTAAAGGTACATAGGCCGCCTCACCCAACTTGATGGCAAAAGAGACACCCACAATTTCTGCTACATTATAGTCAAGGCTAGTGGTTTCCAAATCAAAAGCAAAAATATCAGCTTGCTTGAGCCTATCCAGCCACATATCAAACTGCTGCATGGAGACCAGCATGTCATAATGAGTTGCAACGGACTCCGACGTACTGCTATCTTCTGCAATCGGCACCGCAGCTTGCTCTTGCATAACGGGCGCAGGGCGTGCTTGCTGCAACATTTTCTGCCATGCCGAAAACCCCAATGCGCCTACCTGTTCCTGCAACACCCCATTATCAACTGGACAACAACGTAAATCATCCATCTGATAAGCTAAGCCCAAATCACATTTAATGGTGGTGAGCTGCTTTGATAACAGTAATTGCTCCAAATTAGCACGCAAATTTTCACCCACCTTACCTTTTATCGCCTCAGCATTCTCCATTAAGTTTTCTAATGTATGATATTGCGCTAACCACTTTGCAGCCGTTTTAGGGCCTACTTTGGGTACGCCAGGGATATTATCAGCGCTATCACCCATTAATGCTAAATAATCAATAATTTGGGCTGGTGTCACACCAAACTTATCCACTACACCTTGTACATCCATATGTGTATTAGACATGGTATTTTCTAGCGTCACTTGCTCGTTAACCAATTGCGCCATATCCTTATCACCCGTCGCAATAACAACATTAAAGCCTTCGGCAACAGCTAGCTCTGCCAAAGCACCAATGACATCATCTGCTTCAACACCAGATTCCATAATTAACGGCAAACCCATAGCTCTAATCAAGTCATGCAGAGGTGCAATTTGTACACGCAAATCATCAGGCATGGGAGGGCGATGCGCTTTATACTCACTGTATAATTCATTCCTGAAAGTGCCACCTGGCGCATCAAATATTACCGTAAAATAATCAGTTTTATGGTCTTTCATTAAACGACGCAGCATATTAGCCACACCAAAAATCGCATTGGTTGGCATACCTTCGGCATTGCTTAACGGTGGCACCGCATGGAAAGCACGAAATAAAAATGATGAGCCATCAATTAACAGCAGTTTTTTTTGCATGAGAATAATTTTTTACTAGCGAGGAGCAATACTTTCGATTGTTAAGTTGGCATTAGCTTGTTGTTGAGAAATAAGCGAGCCTCCAACAATAAAGACCATAAATAATACGAACACCACAGAGGTAACATACCTCACTTTTTTACTTGTTTTGTATACACTCATTAACAGTTCCTAAATCAATAATTGCAGTCATTATATCTGATTTGGTGGAATACTTTTTGTGTGCAGCATATTCATTATGCCTACCGCTAACTCAGCATTAACATAGTCATAAAAAATAATATGCCAATGCTTGCCGAGCTTAAAAGTAATGGGCGATATTTTGTCATCTGCCAAGCCATTATCATGCCTGTCATAAATAAAAATAGTAGACCAGATGCCAGAATAACGGCATACACTTTAAAAGCATCCCCTCCTTTAGCCTTATGCAATTGCACAAAGAGCCTATGCCAACCTGTTCTTTTGATTTTTAATTGTGCGACAAAAGGGTTGCCAGTGGGCGCCAAAGCAATATCCAACTGCGCACCAGTCCACTCAAAATAAAAAGAATTACCGACAGCCTTAATTTTTGCCTTACCTGAAGGCAAAGACAGCTCACGCATATTAAGTTCATGAATAGCTAATTGCGTTAACCATGCCTTATCATTTTGCATCGGTTGCTGTAATGACACTGAGTACTTTTCAGTATCATAATATCCTTTTATACCCCAAGTATACAGTGCACCTGTTAGCAAAAACATGAGTGCTGCTGGAAAAATAAAGGCCGCAACAATCATATGTAATTTTATTAAAAAAATACGATTTATAAGCATTACTTAATGCCTCCTTAAGATATTCAATTTCTAGCGCCAAATAAAGCAGTTCCCACACGAACAATGGTAGCCCCTTCAACAATAGCAGCCTTTAAATCCCCCGTCATTCCAAATGAAAAGGTATCTAGCTCAGGTTTCTTGAGAGCCCTCACCGTTTGATATAACAAATGATAGGGCTGCTTCTGATCCTCAAAATCAAATTTAGGCTCTGGTATGGCCATGACTCCCCGTAATTTGATATTAGGTAACCGGCTTATGACTGTCACCATTTCTGCTAACTCAGCCAACTGGAAGCCTGACTTAGTCGCCTCATTACTAATATTGACTTGCAAACAAATATTAAGTGGCGGCAAATACTCAGGGCGTTGCTCACTTAAGCGCATTGCAATTTTTAAGCGATCAACACTATGCACCCAAGAAAAATGCTGCGCTATTTGTCGGGTTTTATTCGACTGTATCGGCCCTATAAAGTGCCAAGTCATCTGATAATTGGCCAACTCGCTTTGCTTTATCAGCGCCTCCTGCAAATAGCTTTCGCCAAAATGACGCAGCCCTGCTTGATAGGCTTTTATAATAACAGCACTAGGTTTAGTTTTACTAACTGCCAACAGTTGTACCGAGTGGCTTGTTCTCTGTGCATAAGCTTCAGCATTACGAATTTCACTGGTGATTTTTTGTAATTTTTTAGCAATTTTTGTCATCTTATTAAGCAAGACTATAATTTAATTTTTGTTTATTAAACCCTACGCCTTTAAAAAATTAAAAACATAAGCTATGGTATAACTATACTTCGCACAGTCATGGTGGCCGTACAAAGTATAACTACTGTATATTTTTTTATTCTTTCTGCAAGGAGTCATTGTGGATATTGCTGAATTACTCGCCTTTTCTGTTAAAAACAAAGCCTCAGATTTACATTTATCGGCAGGACTCCCACCCATGATTCGAGTGGACGGAGATATCCGACGTGTCAATATTGACCCCTTTGAACACAAAGAGGTGCACGCTTTAATTTATGACATCATGAATGATAAGCAACGTAAAGATTATGAAGAATTCCTTGAAACAGACTTTTCTTTTTCATTGCCAGGGCTAGCTCGCTTTAGGGTCAACGCATTTAATCAGGAGCGCGGAGCTGCCGCTGTATTTCGAACTATTCCCGATGAGATCCTATCACTAGAAGACCTAAAAGCACCCAAGTTTTTTGCTGAATTAACAGAAAAATCACGCGGATTAGTGTTAGTGACTGGCCCCACAGGCTCAGGTAAATCAACTACGCTAGCTGCAATGGTCAACCATATTAACCTCACCCGCTATGAGCATATTCTAACGGTAGAAGATCCGATAGAGTTTGTACATACCAGCCAAAAATCTCTTATCAACCAACGCGAAGTACATAGAGATACTCAAAGCTTTAATGCTGCCCTAAGGTCTGCATTACGTGAAGATCCTGATATTATTTTAGTCGGGGAAATGCGAGATTTAGAAACAATCAGACTCGCTTTAACCGCTGCAGAAACTGGACATTTGGTTTTTGGGACATTGCATACCACCTCTGCTGCAAAAACGATTGACCGTATTATTGATGTATTTCCTGCCGCCGAAAAAGATATGATTCGCTCTATGCTGTCTGAATCTTTGCAGGCAGTTATATCACAAACCTTACTCAAAAGAATTGGTGGTGGACGTATTGCGGCTCATGAAATTATGATCGGTACCTCAGCCATCCGTAACTTGATTCGTGAGGCAAAAGTCGCACAAATGTATTCTGCCATTCAAACTGGTCGCCGTGATGGTATGCAGACCTTAGATCAAAACTTAAAAGAACTGGTAGACTCTGGAAAAATCACAACCAAAGCAGCTGCTGGTAAAGCAGTCAGTAAAGATATGTTCCGATAGCATTAAGCGCTGAGAACCCAATAATATCCAAAAGTTATCGGGTACTATTGGGTTCTCGCTCTTAAAATATCAGATAAAGCTACTTTCAAACCCCAACATTACATTCATAATGTTTAATATTGCACTATACGAACCAAGAATACCCCAAAATACTGGCAATATCATACGTCTAGTTGCCAACAATGGTTGCCACTTACACCTAATTGAACCTTTAGGCTTTGACCTTAAAGAAAAAAGTTTGCGTCGATCTGGCCTAGATTACCAAGATTTAGCCAATATTACCCAACATGCCAATTACAACGACTTTATAAAAGCCATGCCCGATCATAAAGTATGGGCAATAACAACAAAAGGAACGCAGCACTACGACCAAGTCACCTATCAACCAGGGGAAATCTTACTATTTGGTTCTGAAACAGCAGGTTTGCCTGCAGATTTACAGCAGACTATACCAGCAGAACAACAACTAAGGATTCCTATGCAGCCCAATAATCGCAGCATGAATCTATCCAACACGGTTGCTCTTGTCAGCTATGAGGCATGGCGACAGCAAGGTTTTATTAGCGGAAAGTAACCCTCTTGTATTGTCTATTCCTGTAACTAGCACTTATACAGCTACACCTGCAAACCAAACCCTCACCATCATTTTTGTTAAATCTCTCTATGGCACTTATAAAAAAAGCCCATTGAATTTCTTCAATGGGCTTTTTTTTATGTAAAAGTGTTAATTGTTAAATCAATAACAATACTTACTTAACAGGTACCGAGTCTAACTTCCAAATTTCATCACTATAATTTTGGATAGTACGATCTGTAGAGAATTTACCACTATTTGCAGTATTCATTATACTCATCTGTGTCCAGCGATCTTTATCCTGATAAGCCTGCTCTACACGTTTTTGTGCATTAACAAAGCTACGGAAATCAGCAATAGTCATCCACAAATCATCAGGGCTTTTGATTGAATTAATGACATCATCAAAAATACCAGGCTCAAACTGATTAAAGTGCCCGCATTCCAATAGATTGATTACTCGCTGTAAATCTTCATCTTCAGCAATAATACCTTCAGGGTTATAGTGCGGGCGTAACTCTTCAACTTCACTTTCCGTTAAGCCAAATAAAAAGAAATTATCGTCACCGACTTCTTCACGAATTTCAATATTGGCACCATCCAACGTCCCAATAGTCAAAGCACCATTCATCATAAATTTCATATTACCCGTACCCGATGCTTCTTTACCAGCAGTTGAAATTTGCTCTGATAAATCAGCTCCAGGACAAATTTTTTCCATTGCCGAAACACGGTAGTTTGGCATAAAAACAAGCTTTAATTTATCTCCAACATCAGGATCATTATTTAATACCTCAGAGACATTACTGATAAGCTTAATAATACGCTTAGCCATATAGTAACCAGGCGCAGCTTTTCCACCTATTAATACGCAACGTGCAGTCCAATTTTCAGTATCACCACGTTTAATACGATCATATAGGTGAATAACATGTAAAACATTTAACAACTGACGTTTATACTCATGGAAACGCTTTACTTGCACATCAAACAAAGCATTGACGTTTAGATCAATATCATGCTCAGTTTTTTTGTAATCAATTAATTTCTGTTTTGCATTTTGCTGTAATTCATACCACTTTTTACAAAACTTTTTATCATTAATAAATTTTTCTAATTTTTTTAATTCTGATAAATCAGTAACCCATTTATCACCAATTTTTGCAGTAATAAATTCTGCTAATTCAGGATTACATGCAGCGAGCCAACGTCGAGGTGTAACACCATTCGTTTTATTATTAAATTTCTCTGGCCATAGCTCATAGAAGTCTTTAAATAAACCTTCTTGCAATAATTTTGAATGTAATTCAGCCACTCCATTTACCGAATAACTACCTACGATAGCAAGAAAAGCCATTCTTACTTGTTGCCCATGCCCTTCTTCAATTAAAGACATACGACTTAAACGTTCGCTATCTCCAGGCCAATGTGCTGAAACTTCTGCCAAGAAATGCGCATTAATATCAAAAATTATCTCCATTAAACGCGGTAACAATTGTTGAAATAAGCCAACCGACCACTTTTCTAATGCCTCAGGTAATAAGGTATGGTTAGTATAAGCCATCGTTTTACGAGTAATGCCCCATGCTTCTTGCCAACTTAAGCCATGAGCATCCATCAAAATGCGCATTAACTCAGCGACAGCAATACTTGGGTGGGTATCATTCAACTGAAAACAGTTTTTCTCAGCAAAATGGGTAAAGTCATTACCATGCCGCCCAACCCAATTCGCTACAATATCTTGTAAACTTGCAGATGCCAATAAGTATTGCTGCTGTAATCGTAGTGCTTTACCATTTTCATTAGCATCATTGGGGTATAAAACCATACTAATATTTTCAGCCGTATTTTTTGCAGCAACTGATTCCGCATAATCTCCAGCATTAAACTCAGCAAGGTTAAATTCTTCTGTTGCAGTTGCTTTCCATAAACGCAAAGTGTTTACTGTACCATTTTGGTAGCCAGGAATTGGCGTATCATATGGTACAGCTAAAATATCATTCGTATTAACCCATCTTTTCTGCTTTTCGCCACGCTCATCAGTTACCTCTTCAACATGACCACCAAACTTGATACGGTGCGTATATTCAGGACGCTCTATTTCCCAAACATTACCATTTTTCAGCCAATGATCTGGTCGCTCTACCTGCTCACCATTTTTAATAGACTGACTAAACATTCCATATTCATAACGCAAGCCATAACCAGTAACTGGTAACTGCAGAGTCGCACAACTATCAATAAAACAAGCAGCCAACCTTCCTAAGCCGCCATTACCAAGCCCAGCATCAGGCTCACTATCAATCAATTCTTCAATTTCCAAACCCAAGTCATACATTGCCTCTGTAACAGTACCTGTTACACCTAAATTAAGCATTGCATTACTAAGCGTCCGACCCATCAAAAATTCCATCGATAGATAATAAGCTTTTTTACAATCTTCTTCTCTATAGGTGTTATAGGTATTTTTCCAGCGTTCTACCAACCGGTCACTTATTGCAAGAGATAAAGCTTCATAAGCATAGTGAGGAGAACGGCAGTTTTGGTCACGCCCCAACCGGTGACTATAATATCGCTTAAAGTCAGCAATAAAGTCATCTTTTTCTAACCCTAGATCAGGGAGGTTTGTAATACTAGCGCATGGAGTACTTTTCTTAAAACTATTATTTGGCATAAACTTTCAACGGTTAAAGGTAAATATTATAAAATTTATATTAATGAATTCGTGGCCTTTATAGCTTTCCATGGCATTGTTTATATTTCTTACCTGATCCACATGGGCAAGGCTCATTACGACCCACTTTTTTAGTTTCACGAACAAATGGTGCCTCTAACTGGCTATCGTCTTCTTCTATATTCTCTATTTCTAAAGTAGTTTCAGCCTCTGCATGTTCAAAATGCATCTCCTGAGGCGCTTGGCGTTGCTCATCTATTACATCTACATCTTCGGGCTGAGCAACTTTTACTTTTGCAAGAATACCAATAACTTCGTATTTAATTTGATCCAATAAAGCGGTAAACATTTCAAAAGACTCTCTTTTGAACTCCTGTTTCGGATCTTTTTGTGCATAGCCTCTAAAATGTATACCTTGCCTCAAACTATCCATTGAAGCTAAATGTTCTTTCCAGCTATTATCGAGTACTTGTAACATGACAGATTTTTCGAAATGACGCATCACATCCGCTGTTATTTCTTCCTCTTTCTCAGCATATTCGTTGGCAACAGTATCTATTATAGCCAACCTTAATAATTCCTCATGCAAACTAGCGTCATCATCCAGCATTTTTTGTACTGGAATATCAATTTCAAATTCATCTTTTAAATGCGCTTCTAGGCCTACAATATCCCACTGCTCCTCCATGGTTTTTGCGGGAATATATTTTGTTATGACATCATTGATAACATCGGCTCGAATTGCCGTTATAATTTCACTGATATCCTCTGAAGCCATTAGCTCATCACGATGTGCATAAACCACTTTACGCTGGTCGTTAGCAACATCATCATAAGCAAGAACTTCTTTACGTTGATCAAAATTCCTTCCTTCAACTTTTTTCTGGGCATTTTCAATTGAACGAGTAACCCAAGGATGCTCAATCGCCTCGCCTTCTTCCATCCCTAACTTTTTCATTAGACCAGCAACTCTATCTGATGCAAAAATCCGCATCAAATCATCTTCTAATGATAAATAAAAGCGTGTAGATCCAGCATCACCTTGTCTACCTGAACGTCCCCGTAATTGATTATCAATTCGGCGAGACTCATGACGCTCTGATCCAATTACGTGCAACCCGCCACTGTCCTTTACTTTTTCATGACGCACCAGCCAAGCAGCTCTAACTTGCTCTATTGCTGCTTCAGTTGCATTTTCGCCTAATTTGGATATTTCAGCATCTAAATTTCCACCTAATACAATATCAGTCCCTCGACCAGCCATATTGGTAGCAATTGTGATCGAGCCAGGCATACCAGCTTGCTCAATAATATGTGCTTCACGCTCATGCTGTTTTGCATTTAGGACTTCGTGTTTTATCTTAGCCTGATTAAGTACACCTGAGATTATTTCTGAATTTTCAACTGAAGTTGTTCCAACCAAAACAGGTTGACCTCTTTTTACACAATCTTTAATATCTTCAGTAATGGCGAGGTATTTCTCCCTAGCCGTTAAAAAAATCAAATCACCCATGTCTGCACGCATCATGGGGCGATGTGTTGGGATAACAACAACTTCTAGTCCATAAATTTTATTTAACTCAAAAGCCTCAGTATCTGCTGTCCCTGTCATTCCAGATAGCTTCTCATATAGGCGAAAATAATTTTGAAATGTTATCGATGCTAAAGTTTGATTTTCATTTTGAATCTCAACAGACTCTTTTGCTTCCATTGCTTGATGCAAGCCTTCAGACCAACGCCTTCCAGGCATAATACGTCCCGTATATTCATCCACAATAATAACTTCATTATTTTGAACTATGTAGTCTACGTCCTTTTGAAATAATACATGGGCTCTTAAAGATGCATTAAGGTAATGCATTAACCTTATGTTTGCTGGCTCATATAAGCTAGAGCCAGGCTCCAAAAGCTCATGTTCCGTTAATAAGTTTTCTATATGTATATGTCCAGCTTCTGTCAAATGAAGCTGTTTAGACTTTTCATCTACGGTGTAGTCACCTGCGCCTTGCTCCTCACCCTCCTTTTCTCCTTCTTGTCTTTCAACTTTACTTAAAAGCGGCACTATTCCATTAGTTTTAAGATAAATATCAGTACTATCTTCAGTAGGGCCTGAAATAATAAGAGGAGTTCTTGCCTCATCAATTAAAATTGAATCAACCTCATCAACTATAGCAAAATGCAAGCCTCGCTGCACTTTTTGCTCAATGCTAAAGGCCATGTTATCGCGCAGATAATCAAAGCCAAATTCATTATTTGTCCCATAAGTGATATCTGCCGCATATGCTTTCTTGCGCTCTGCATGCCCAAGCTCAGTAATAATCACATCGGTAGTTAGCCCTAGAAAACTATACAACTGCCCCATCCATGCGGCATCTCTAGATGCCAAATAGTCATTCACAGTGACTACATGCACCCCTTTTTCTGGTAGTGCATTAAGATAAGCAGCTAATGTTGCCATTAACGTCTTACCTTCTCCGGTTTTCATCTCAGCAATCTTACCGTCATTTAATACCATTCCTCCGATAAGTTGCACATCGAAGTGACGCATATTAAAAACACGAGAAGATGCCTCTCTAACCGTTGCAAATGCTTCAGGAATGAGACTATCAAGCTTATCACCTTGAGCTAATCGCTCACGAAACTCTTGAGTCTTTGCCTTTAGTGCCTCATCAGATAACCGCTCATATTCTGCAGCTAACTTATTAACAAGCTTTACAATTTTACTTTTCTTTTTTACTAACCGCTCATTACGGCTACCAACGACAAATTTTACGAGCTTACCCAGCATCCTTTTATTCCCAGTGTAATATTCTAGATTAGACTTTATATAACTTATCAATTATATCCTGTTTAGTCTCTCACGAACATACACAAAACGGCTTTATCTAACTTTTCTTTTATTGTTTCAATACATTCAGGCTTAATTATTGTATTTCTTTAGTCGTATTTTATATACAAACTACACTACAAAATATTCTCAACTCATAAATTTTAGACAAAAAAAAGCCCCCGCTACTTTCGTAACGAGGGCTCTTAGCTTTTTAATTCCTACTTAGTAAAACTAAGTATTCAATTCATTAGATGAAAGTTGGAATTAGTGGAGCATCTACCATAACCATTTGACGGTTACCATCTTCGTCGAAGAAGAATAGTAAGCCAGCAAAACGACTATCTGGATCATAGATCAAATCAGCTAAACGGTAAACTTCCCATGCTGCGTCAGAAGCAGTTACTTCAATAGTTCTAGTTTCGCCAGGAGCGATAGGAGTACTATCAGAAACTGTTAAGCCTTCTTCAGCTAAAAGATCATCAGGGTAACCTGACTCATCTTCTAATACATCAGCATCTAAGAAACGTACAGAAGCAGTGTTGAACTCACCTAAACGAACAGGTGAATCACCATTATTAGTGATAGTCAAAGTCATTTGCATAGCACGACCAGGAACACGGTAGCTAGCATCTTCAACTTTAACTGCAACAGAAGTTTCAGGCATTTCAATCGACTTAATACCACGCATCAAACCCGCTTGTAAAGGAGTTGTGATTGGGTATTTTTCGTTTGTAGATCCCATAGAAGCCATAATAAGGCCTAATGTACCAACAGCGAATGCGATTCCAACTTTCTTATCAGTAGCACTGATTAAAGAGTCAGCTTTACCAGAAGTAATAGCAATATGACGAGGAATGAACATTGGACGTTTAATCCAGAACAACATCCAAGCTACACCGATAGACATCCATAATGCATGCCAGAAGTATACGTTCTCTAGAGCGTAATCTTCTAAATCGATTGTTTCACCAGTTAATGTAGTTAAAGGGTTAACGAAGTCGCCCATTGAACCAGTAATAGTTACCCATTTACCTGGACCAATGATTGGACCCCCGCCTTCAACGTTCATCATAGTATGAACATGCCAGTCACCTGGACGACGTGCTTTTAAAAGTACTTTAAACTCGTAAGTATCACCTAATTCAAGTGTTACTGAACGAGGAACTAATTGACCACCGATCCAAGAACCTGCACGAATAAATACAGGACCTGGAATACCAATGTTCAAGAAAGATACTTCTGGCTTATCAACAGTTTCAGGCCAACCCGCGAAAACGTGGAATTTACCAGAAATAGTCATAGTATTGTTAATTGAAACTTCATCCTTTGACCAATCAAGATCAAACCAGTGAATTGTACGCATACGCATAAACGCTGCTTGAGACTTTTCACCATGTGCAGATGCTGTAGGCGTGTAGAACATCGCAGATGTTACAGCCAATAGCAAAGCGACAAATGATAGTTTAGCTATCTTGTCTTTTATTGTTTTCATATATCTCCTCCAAACTAGAGAAATTTATTTACGTTTATCAGCAAGCTTTAAAGCTTACTAACTTATAGTTATTAGATACCTTCGCCATCAATGAAGTCAGTTTTGTTAAACCAACGACCAAAGTAATGCCATAAGAAGTAAATGATAATAGAAACGAAAGCCGAGAAGAATGCAGATACTGGAGCAACATCTTTACCAAATGTTCTTAGTGTTCCTTTCTCAACCATTCTGATGTACTCAGGAGTACCAGTACGTACGTAGTGGTAACCTTGTAAATCAGCTAGTGTAAACATCATACCGTTGTATTCAACAGGTACGTGTAAAGGAGCAATAATTGGCCAGTTACCTGGGTAAAATACTAATCCCCAAGCCATACCACCAACAACAGCAGTTAATACAAAGCTACTAGACATCATTAATACAACATCAAGTAAAATCGCACCAGGTACTAAGTTAGAAGGGAAACAGAAGTTTACTGGGAAGTAAGTCCAACCCCAGAAGTTTAAGTATCTGTTAATCCACTCGCCTAACATAAGAGCGATAACACAACATACCGCACCAAAAGGTAGACGGTAACGGTACCACAACATTGCTTGTACAGCAGCAGGGAACGTGATTGATACGATTGGCGCTACAGTTACCCATAAACGTCTATCTTTCCAGTCAGTCCAAAAATCCCAATCACCACCAGTTAACATGTAGTGAATATGATATCCACCCAGTACAGCGGTGAATAGAGTAAATAGAATCATCCAGTCCAACGTGCGTGAAACTTGTACCGCTTCAGCGCGTGAACGTACAGCTGATTGAGATGCACTCATTAGCTTACCTCCAAAAAAATTATTTTTATTATCATTATCCCGCTTTTATCTCGCCATCATATTGATGGCGAGATAAGGAGATAACAAGTTTTTTACTACTATTTATTATTAAAGCTTGCTTTATATTAAGCTAAGTCTTTTTTAAGTAGTTTAGTTAAAGCTTCAACTTCAATATTTACAACACCCATGATCGCTAAAGCAGCCCATCCGAAGAATACGAAGCCGTAGTGTAGAGGTGCAACAAATAACTCTTCCATGAACCAGAAAGTGTGTCCCCACTCATTCAAGCCAACGTTTGGAAGAATCATGAAAGGACCAATTACTGATACCATATACATTAAAGATAGACCTTCTTGGTAAGCAGGTAATCTTGTTTTAGCGTATAAGAAAGCAGAAACACCAGTGATGATGTAAATTGGGTATGACAAGTAGAATTCGATGATGTGACTTGGAGTAAAGTCAGTATCACGAACAATAGTTTGATGCCAAGTACCATCTTGCTCTGTGAAGTATGAAGCTCCCCAGTAGATAGCCCAACCGTACATTACTAACCATGTCCAGTGAGTGAAATGTCTTCTTAGCTCTTCACGTGGAGTGATAGACATTACGTTACGATCACGTGTTTTCCAGATGTATCCCCATAGCGTTGAAGCGATAACCACTTCAAGTACTAATTCGATATACAACATGTTCATCCAATATGTTTCGAACTCAGGTGCGAATGAATCTAAACCAGCAGACCATCCGTAAACACCTTCGTACCAACGAATAAACGAATAAAACACTAAATACAACATCCAACCAGCAATCAGGTTAGTTTTGTTTAGTAGTGGTGCTTCTGAAGCATCAGCTTTCACTGAATCAGTTGTAGCAGCCATTATTACCTCCTAAAAGTAAATATAAATCTTTCAGTAAATACCGAAAGCATTACTACGTCCTGTAACATCATTAAAAATGATGACACTATTCCTTTTGAGTGTTGCTTAGTGTATCAACTTTAAACATCCTGTCAAGTTAATCCACAAATACATTAACATTGAATCGACACCACCACCATAAAACACTGATTTGCAATGCCCCCTCCTAAATATAATCAACAATCCTTTCGCCCTCTCTTTGCAACACTTTGCATTCTTCCGTAGACACCAACACCTTACTGCAAATAACTCTGCTACTAGCTTTATTACTCGATCTTCCAGTTTTTTATCTTGATTTTTTCAACCATAGGAAACCAGAAAGGCTGGCATTAATATTCATCTCTATAAAATGAGCGCGCACAGAAAATTATTATCTCTCTAGCATCTTATTTTTCTGTGCTTCAGCAAAGCCATAATTAAAAACTAAGCCTTCGAGCATTAGGCTACAAGAAAATTATATAGCTATTCCTTTTACTCGCACACCCCTCAAATCATCACTCATCTAATTAGTAGCAACTTGTCATAACAAACCATTTACACCCCTTCTGCATTCACAACATACCTAGTAATCACACTCATGGCTTTCAACTCCCTGGAAATCAGGTTAAAACTTATAGTCTATAACCTATAAAATCATCATGTTAATTTTAACCTAATTGTTTTGCTTACAGCCCACCAAACTAATACTATTTCGTTAATTTCTGATAGAATATACTATATTAATTAATTTCAATCACTTACCTAATTATATGAATAAAATAAGCAAAAAATTATACCCTCTTGTTTTCTTAGTTGGCCTTGTTGCACTCATCCTCTTTCAACACAAAGCCATTATGCCCCTAGTTGAGCAAGTTGTCGCTTCCGACCTTTTCTTAGTCGACACTGACGACGAAGGTAGCCGCATTGCATCCATGACGCCAATGACCAATCATGCATTTATTCAATGCAACAAAGAAATACTCAATGAAATTGGTAGCGATACAAGCATTACACTCCCTTCCGAACCACTTCAATCATGGCCTTTAGGGAATTATAAATATTTGATTACTGCCGAAATTGAAGTAAGCCCCGAATCTGGCAGCTCATTTTTCAAGAAATATGCTTGTCAAATTCAATATGATGAAGGCTCAGACCTTGAAGGTGTCATGGATTCTGATAACTGGTCTACAAATGGCATATCTGGAATTTCTGAGCTATAAATAATTAACTTCGCACGGGACTATTACACATATGAAGCTCATAGAATACTGATTTTTGTGAAGGCCACAGACCTCAATGACGCTTCTATTTTAGCATTTGGATCATCAGCAATTTAACTCCCCAGACCACACCTCCGTGCGAAGTATTATCAACAGTCTAAGAGCAACTCATTCTCAAATGTCTCCCCTGCACATTCAAGCCCATAATCATTCACTCTCATATTGCCTAAGAAAATATTCGAGCACTAATTTACTCAATCACTCATATTATCTATAGAGAACCACTCATACCCCAAACTTGCAGCAACATCCTCATTTACCACCCTTGAGTCATATATATTTATTGCTTTAGCAAGCCCTGCAATTCCAAAAAATGCATTAACCCCACAATTAGCCAAACTCACTATATATGGTATTGTTTCCATACACAGTGCAACCGTTGCAGTACGTGGATAAGCACCTGGCATATTCGCCACGCAATAATGAATAATACCGTTATCGACATATACAGGATCATCATGAGTTGTCGGTCGCGATCCCTCAATACAGCCCCCCTGATCTATACTAACATCAACCACCACCGAGCCTTTTCTCATGCCACTCAGCATATCCTTGGTTAGCACATATGGGGACTTACGCCCTTTACGCAAGACCGCACCTACAACCAAGTCAACCCCCTGACTTAGTCTTGCCACTACCTCTGCAGTTGAATAATAGTACTCCACTCCATTCAAGTCACCACCAACCAACCGCCCCTCCAATTTTTGATTCAAGCCAACCTGAACAACGTTCGCCCCCATACTATTAAGTGTACGCGCAGCATGAAAACCAACCACTCCATCACCTATAACCAGCGCCTTTCCATGACACTCACCCAATACTTTTCCTAACTGCACGCCACTCCCTTGATTAAATTTAGCCAAATAATACTGCCCCATCAAAGCAGCCATATTTCCTGCAATAGCACTCATTGGTGCCAATATTGGCAGCCTTCCATCATTATCTTCGAGAGTCTCATAAGCTATCGCTGTTGTACCACTACTAACAAGCCTGTCAGTAAGCTCCTCACCCACTCCAGCCAAATGCAAAAATGTAAAAAGCATCTGCCCTTGCAAATAATCAAACTCGACAGTTAATGGCTCCTTCACTTTAACAACCAATTGCGCTTCCCACGCTTTTTGTGCAGAAACCATGACTGCACCAGCCTGCTGGTATTCAGTATCTATAAACCCTGACCCAATGCCCGCACCTACCTCAACCACAACCCTATGACCCGCTCGCACTAATCTTGCAGCACCTTCAGGTATCATCCCTACTCGGTATTCATGATTTTTGATTTCTTTTGGTACTCCGATAATCATGTACTTGCTTCAGCCCCTTTATTTCACGCCAAAACCTTTAAATAGTTAATTTAAAGGATATACCCACCAATACCAAACATTCAGCTGATCAATATTGCTCATATGATTTATACAGTGCCATTTTTCCTTGCTTATCAAAAGCCAATACTTTAAAAGGTATCTTTTTAACCCCCATTTCCATACCTGGGGTACCCACCACCATACCAGGAACAGTCAGTCCTTTAATAACAGCCTTAGCTTTTAACATTGATTTTATATCCCGAGCAGGAACGTGACCTTCAACAATATAACCATTAATTATTGCAGTATGACAAGAAGCCAAAGAACGAGTAACTCCATACTTATCTTTTATATCCTGCATATTCTCTGTCACATTATCAATAACATTAAAATCATGTCGCTTTAAATGTTCCAGCCATTTGCTACAGCAACCACATGTAGGGCTTCTATAGACCACAATACCCATTGGTGTATCAAGTAATTTTTGCGTAGGAGCATCCCATGTAGTTTGCCCATATCCAACTGTCACACTTGATATAAATAAAATTACTATCGACCAAATTTTCATCTTACTCTCACTTAAATATGCCTATTTATTGATGATATTGCATGCTTAGCTCATGCACTGCATCAACCATCACCTTGACATGCTCAGGATTAATATCAGGCAATATTCCGTGCCCTAAGTTAAACACATGCCCAGCACCAGCTCCATATTTTTCTAGTATAGTCGCCACCTTAGCGGCGATGACTTCAGGCTGAGCATAAAGCGTAATTGGATCCATGTTTCCTTGTAACGCTACTTGCTCCCCAACTCTTGCTCTAGCTAATTGAATATCTGTCTGCCAATCTAGCCCAAGTGCAGTAAATCCTGTATCTGTCATTTTTTCTAACCATTGCCCTCCACCTTTAGTAAAAAAGATAGTTGGAATTTGCTGACCGTCATAATTCGTATTAAGCAAGGAACGAACTTGCCGTGCATAATGTAAAGAAAAATCCAAATACTCTTCAGTTGCTAATGCTCCGCCCCAAGTATCAAACAACATGACAGTTTGTGCGCCTGCAGCAATTTGCGCATTTAAATACATAGCAACCGACCTAGCTAATTTATCAAGCATCTTATGCATTAACTGTGGCTGCTCATACATCATCCCTTTTACTTTAGAAAAGCTCTTACTAGTGCCGCCCTCAACCATATAAGTTGCCAATGTCCACGGACTACCAGAAAAACCAATCAACGGCACTCGACCTTGAAGGTTTTTACGTATCAAACGTACTGCATCCATAACATATTTTAACTCCAACTCAGGATCTGGAATTGGCAACCTATCTACATCTGCTGCGGTGCGCACAGGCCTTTCAAATCGCGGCCCCTCTCCTTCACTAAAATATAAGCCTAAGCCCATAGCATCTGGAATAGTTAAAATATCTGAAAACAATATGGCCGCATCAAAATCAAACCTCTCCAAAGGCTGCAAAGTTACCTCACATGCCAACTCAGGATTTGTACACAAATCCATAAAACTACCAGCTTGCGAACGCACCTCTCTATACTCTGGTAGGTAACGCCCTGCCTGCCGCATCATCCATATTGGTGTTTTATCTACAGGTTGCTTTAATAATGCCCGAATAAACCTATCATTTTTCAAACCACTCATTTTCTACTTTTTCCTTAATATTATTTTTGTTTCTCAATATTTCGCTAATATTGTTTTATAAACTTTTTTGTAACGCATTAAAACGTCTCGGCCATGAATTTCTTAGCTCTTTTGGAAGTTTTTGCATTGCATTTTTTGCCGCCTTTATTGACGGGTAGCGACCATATAATAATACGTAATTATTAGCCTTTTTAGACTTTCTTTCTATAAAAAATGTCTGATAGCCTAATTTATAGTATTTCTCTTTCTCAACTAATAACTTCTTTTTATCCGATAAAGCCATTAATTGTAATGTGTATTGGTGGCTATTTTGCCCTAAAACCCACGACCTATCGTCAACACCACTTGATGCTATTATTTTTGTACTTACCAAGAGCCCTTGACTTGCTTGCTCTATCAGTTTTTTTTGCTCTTTAATATGAGTTGTCTGAACTGAATTTTCACTACTTAACTCATCAAGCACACTCTGCCTAGATTTAATTTCCAACCGCTGCACTTCTTTATCAATCATCGCCAAGCTATTTTTTTCCAGATCTTTTTCAGCATCCATCAACATATCCTTCTGATAAGCGATGTTAGGTACATTAGGAGTCGTCAATACTTTATTTAGCTCTCTTTCGGGCACCGCCAGATCAGTCGCCAATTCTATCAATGGAATATCTTCGGCTCTTATGCTTTTTTTTCTTATAATTTCAGGAGCCTGCCAAAAATATGCACTTATAACGACTGAAGAGATTACTACCAACATACTCAATACGACAAGCAATGAGATATTACTTAATGGTTTTTTTTGGGGCTTGGCAATTAGCTGAATAATACTACCAGGCACTCCTTTAGTAGCCATATAAATATTATTTACAAAAGCTGTATCTATATCTTCTTGTACATAGACCGTCTTTTCCAAATCAATTGCTTGTTGTAAAAATAATTTACATTGCTGTAAATTTAGCTCGGGAAGCTCAATAAAATGACATTGATTATCTAAGTTTTCTGCCTGCCCCTTACTCAAATACTCTTCAGGGGTAAATGAAAAGACCAACCGCAAAGCCTGGCATTGTACCGATAACTCTAGTAACGATCTAATTAGCCCTGGCACTAGCACTACCGCATCATCGATCATCAACACCAAATACTTAGATCTCTGTGCATAGTACTCCAATACTGACTCCAGTGTTGGGCAATCCCCCCCGCAAGACTTCTCTACAAACTTACGTAATTCATTTTGTATCGACTCAAAGCTAACCGCTCCTGTTGCCTTGAATAAAAAAATATCCCCAAACCTTATGTTTCGAGATGCAGCAGCAGTTAACATCCTTGTTTTACCCACACCCGCAACGCCTCGCAAAATCAAAGTACTTTGCAAATTAACTATTAAATGCAATAACAAGTTTAACTTTTGCTCACGCTCATAACCTAACAAGCTATTTTCCACGAATGGGGAAGCAGAAACTCCCCCACCTAATTCAGAGGAACCTAAATGTGCGGAAAAATTATTTTCCACACCCATATTCATTCAAGGTTTCCAATAAAAGCGAACGATCAACCCCCACCGGCAAACTTGCCTCGCCAATTTTTCTAAGTAAAATTAACCGAATATCACCATCCACATTCTTTTTATCAACCGCCATTAAATCAATAAACTCCTGTGAGGATAGTTTTTCAGGTGGTTGCGTAGGTAATAATGCTTTTTTAAAAATAGCTTCAATACGAGTAACATCTACACCACTTAACCAACCTAATCGCCTTGATAAGTCAGCAGCCTGACAAGTCCCAATAGCAACTGCCTCACCATGCAAATAAACACCATAGCCCATACCAGTCTCAATTGCATGCCCAAAAGTATGCCCCAAATTTAAAATAGCACGAACTCCCGATTCTTTTTCGTCTGCTGCAACGATTTCGGCCTTATTTCGGCAGGATCTATCAATAATATAGGTTAATGCTTCCTTATCTCGCGCTAGAAGCTTTTCCATATTAGCTTCCAACCACTCAAATAGAGCTAAATCACGAATTAAGCCATACTTGATCACTTCAGCAATTCCCGCCGCCAATTGCCGGTCATTTAAAGTATCTAATACATCAACATCTATAATGACACACTGAGGCTGGTAAAATGCACCAATCATATTTTTACCCAACGCATGATTAACCCCAGTCTTTCCCCCAACCGATGAATCAACTTGCGCTAACAAAGTAGTTGGAACTTGAATAAAGGCTATACCACGCTGATAACATGCCGCAGCAAAACCACTTATATCGCCTACAACACCACCACCCAAAGCGATTAACGTTGCATTACGACTAAATTTCTTAGTCAACAAAGTGTCAAAAATAGTATCCACTAACGAAAGCGTTTTATACTGCTCGCCATCAGGCAGTATTACTTGCTCTACCTGAAATTCATGCAAACTATCGACTACTTGCTTTAAATATAATGGCGCAATAGTTTCATTAGTTACCACGACTACTTGTTTTGACTTTATATGGTTAATTAATAATTCAGGTTTTTTCAAGTTACCTGCACCCATATAAATTGGGTAACTCCTCTCCGCTAACTCAACCTGCATTGTAGCCATTGAATTTACCATTAATTAACGCTCGCATATTCTTTTAAAATTTCTTTTACCGCAGCTTTACTTTGTACCTTGCCGCTATCAATAATAAAATCTGCACTTGATACATACAACTCCTCACGCTCTTGTAAAAGAGACTCTATTTTCTCTCTTGGCTTTTCAGTATTCAACAAGGGGCGCTGAGAATTTCTAGAGGTGCGTTCCATTAAACGGTCAACCGAACACTGCAAATAAACAACAAAGCCATTATCTTTAAGATGCTCTCTATTATCCTCATTCAAAATGACCCCGCCTCCAGTTGCCAATACGATACTATCAAGTTCTGTCAACTCCTTGATCATTTTATTCTCTCGCAAGCGAAAACCATCCTCACCTTCAAATTCAAAGATAGTCGCAATATCAACACCTGTAATATCCTCAATCGCTTTATCACTATCATAAAAAGGCACTCCTAATGACTTTGCCAATAACCGCCCTATCGTGGTTTTGCCTGCACCCATTAACCCAATTAAATATATATTTTTTTTATTCATCAATATCTACTATTTGTATTCATAAAAAAAGGGGCTTTATGCCCCTTTTTTTTGTTGCAATTGAAGCTTAAGAATAACTTTTAATCCCCAACCACATATCATTAACTCATACTTCATCTAACTATAAACATTATATACATTTACAACCCTCGAATGTAAATTAAGAATATTACAACATCATTATAAAAGCAACTCAATAACCTGCTTATTAGCGCATACGCATCGAATCCTTAACAACTTTAGGTGTAATAAAAATGAGTAACTCTTTTTTTACATCACTTTTTATTGTCTTTCTAAACATCCAACCAACTAAAGGCAAGTCTTTAAACCAAGGTACCGAATTTACAATATTAACAGTATCTCCTTCATACACTCCACCTAAAACAACCGTCTCTCCATCCTCAATCTGCACACTGGTATTTATTTCTCTAGAGTTAATTGCCAAACCACCAGGTGTAATGTCCCCTGGTGAATCTTTTGCTATTCTTAATAGCATAATAATACTGCCATTTGGTGTAATTTGCGGCGTTACTTCCAAAATAATTTTAGCATCTTTAAATTGAGTTTGAGTACCATTTTGGCTCACTGTTTGAAAGGGAATTTCAACGCCTTGCTCAATACTTGCTTTACATCGATCTGATGTCAATACTTTAGGGTTTGAAACAAATTCAGCTTTCCTATCATCCTGTAAAGCAGTAATTTCCAAATTAAGCACATAATTAGCCCCATCAGCCAAAGTCATCCCAAGTGCTCCATATGGGTTCGTTACCGCTAGATTTGATAAAATAGGCGAAACTATATCCCCATCTCCTGGGTTTGTTGACCCTCCAGTCGTACCACCTGCTTTAAAACTGGTATTGACGCCATCACCACCCGTATAGGCAGCTCCAAATTTTACCCCTAATTCTTGTGCAAACCCATCTTCAGCAATAACAATTCTAGCTTCAATCAATACTTGATCAACCCGCCTATCAAGAATTAAAATCATTTTTCTAATTTCTTCTAGTTGCTTACTAGTATCTTTAACAATTAAAGTATTAGTTCGCGAGTCAACCAAAGCAGTACCACGAGCAGACAACAGAGCATAATTAGCCCCTCCCACACCTTTAGACCCTATTCCACCTCTATTGCCTAAGTTACCCTGATTACCCTGATTACCCTGATTACCCTGATTACCCTGATTACCCTGAGTATTCTGTTGAAATTTAGAGTTAATATTTCCTGAAGACACAGCACAACCATCAGAACTTATTGATGAATTGCCTAAGAGGATATTTCTAAAATTTTTAGCTTTAGCATAATTTATTTGAATATATTCTGTTTTTAAAGGCTCTAAACGTTCAACGACCTGCATTGCATCCAACTCCTCTTGCTCTAGCTTACTTATTTCTGCTGTTGGAGCTACTAAAATAACATTGCCAGCCTGTCTTTTTGCCAATCCTTGGGCTTTTAAAATAAAATCTAAGGCTTGATCCCAAGGCACATCATTTAGTCGTAAAGTTAAATTTCCTGTTACAGAATCATTCACAATGATATTAAGATCCGTAAAGTCAGCTAAAATCTGTAAAACAGAGCGCACTTCTATATCATGAAAACTTAATGACAATCTCTCACCACTATATGGGAACTTTCCTCTACGCTTTTCCTCTTCCTCTGCTGTAGTAATAGGCCTAATATCAACTGATAATAAACCATCCGATTGAAATGATGTATAAGCGTAGTTACCATCTATTGGCGTAATCAATATTTTAACTTTAGAGCCTACTTTCTTTGCTTCCACCATTGACACAGGCGTTGCAAAATCTAGTACATCCATTTTTTTTGCATACAAGTCAGGCAATTGAGTATTTAAAAAAGTTAGCTCAATTTTCCCTGATTTTTCTTGCGTATTAACAACAGTATTAGGATTAGAAAGAGAAATCAATAAACGACCTTCCCCCTTTTTTCCTCGTCGGAAATCAATTTTATTAATTGCTTGTTTTGGAATTAATGCAGCAAACTGGGTTAGGGTTTTTTCAGAAAGTTTCTTATGACTTTCTCTAGCAACCTTGCCTGAACTTCGTAAAATCACAATAGCATGATTACCTTCCACTTTCACTTCATATGGGACAAGTTTTAGCAAGTTAATAACAATTCTTAATCGTCCAGCAGCTTCTATTGCTACGAAACTATTTACGCCTCCCGCATTTATAGTGTTCTTTTTTTGCTTCAAAGCACTCTTTGTTCCAATAAAATCCAGTACAATTCTAGCTGGGCTATCTGTATGAAACACCTTAGGCATATTAATATCATCAGTCATCTCAAAAGATAACTGCACGTTATCCCCAGATAATGTATTTAGGTTAACCGATGTAAGTGCTATATCTTCCGCCCATACCAAAGAAACCTTCCCAAATATTAAAATAATTAAGGCAAGCACATGCAATAACGCCTTTTGCTTCATAAAGCTCATACAAAAACCACTCTGCTGAATATTCATATTAATCATCCGACTTAAAATTAGAATTAGATTCAGATAAGGCAATTGCCCTTTGTTCCTCACGCCACACCCCTGGCTGATCTGGAACAATCTCCATTAACTCAATTTTATCTGTTAGTATACGCAATATTTTTCCATGATTTTCACCTAAATAATTTCCTTTTTTTACTCGGTGAATAGCCCCTTCAGAAGTTAAAACTAACCCCCAAAAAACATCATGCATTTCTACAACTCCAACCATCCTTAATGTATCTAAAGAATAACTTTCCAACTCTTCCTTATGCCGGTTAAAATCAGGCTGAAGACTACTTATTGCTGCGTAAGACGTTTTTGTGTTGCCTATCGTTTTTTCAGACTCCCTAAATGGATCTCTTAAACCCTCAGGATCAAACAAATAACTTTCAACTGGTGACATTGGTTCAATTGCATCTATCTTTATGGGCTGCACACCTGTTCTTTTTTCTTTCAGCTTTGCAGCAAGATCTACATAAGAAATAACAATATTACTTCGCCTCTTACACCCTTTTACTTGCATGCCATCATGATCAAGACAAACTAATGATTGATTGTCCATTACATCTGTAGTATCTGCATCCTTTCTCCCTCCTCCCTCTCTGTATGTAGTAATCACTGCATCCATAAATAGGCGAGAGTCATTTTTTGCAGGCTCGATTTGAATATCTTTAATTGTCACAATTCTAGGTAATGTAGCCAAACCACTGATAAATAGACCTAGCTCACTATATCTACCTAAAACTTTAATATCAATAGGTAGCTCAACGACGTCCCCCTTATCAATTTGGCCCGTAGGTTTAAATAATTCAAACTCTAAACCACTAGATAGCCCTGTCTGTGAAATATCTACCAGTAAATTTGCAACTTCTGCTTTAGTAGGCATTAATTTCATCATGTCATGCAATGATAATTCAATTTGCTTATATTGCTTTTGGTGTAGCTCTAGATTCAAAGCCATCCGCCATGCGATCTGATAAGAAGCTAAAGCATTATCAACAGCCTTTTCTTCAGCCTCTAATTTAGTGAGTTGCTCATTAGTAAACTTAAAATACCAAAAACTAGCTATTAACAAAAACACTAGAATACCTGCTCCAATCTTAACTGGCTTGGGCCAAGCTCCCGCTTCATTAACATCCCAATTAATCTCAGACAGATCCATCACATATCCTCATCTTCTTTATTTTTCCACTGCTTAGCATACAGTGTAAAGTCGCTTAACTTCTTGCTCTTACCTTTGCTCTTACCCTTAACGCTTCCCTGAATAATATTTAACTCAGGGTCAACCAGCCACTTAGAAGCCTCAACATTCCTCATAAACTCAGACACTCGCGCATTGGATTGAGTTTTTCCATTTAATTCTATCCGTTGGCTATCTTGCTTCAGCTTATTTAGAAATACTCCATCAGGGACAGCCTTAGCAATTTCATCAAAAAAATGCACTATCTCAGGGCGGCTCTTTTGCAACTCCTGAATAGCAGTTCTTTTACTTTGTAAAATGGAATTTTGATCCTGAATATCTCTAATTCTAGCAGTAATCAAATTGAGTTCAGCTATTTTTGCATCAACAATACTTTTTTTTCCTTGTTGCTCAGCAATTAGGCTATCTAAATACATTTGTATCCCAAGCATTATGGAAATAGCAAGGACAGCCATCCCGACCATGCCAACAATAAATTCCTCTTGCTTTTTCTTACGTAACTCGTCACGCCAAGGTAAAAGATTAATTCGAGTCATTAGTCAAACCCCCTCAAAGCCAACCCACACGCAATCATCATGGCAGGCGCATCATTACTTAAGCTTTGTGGCTTAATTTTATTTGATAAGGCCATATTAATAAAAGGATTCGCAACAACTGCTGGTATACCAAGCTCCTGCTCAACCAACTTATCAATACCAATAATAGAAGCACAACCACCCGCCAAAATAACACTATCAATACTTCTATTTGCATTAGACGAAATAAAAAATTGCAATGATCTCGCAACTTGTTGTACCAATGCTCTTCTAAAAGGCCCTAATACATCACTACTATAGTTATCAGGCAAACCTCCATGCCGCTTAGCTAAGCCAGCTTCTTCATACGAAAGCCCATAACGACGTTGAATTTCTTCTGTCAACTGCTTACCACCAAAACCTTGCTCTCGCGTATAAACAGTACGCCCTTCATGCAAAATATTTAATGTTGTCATTGTTGCGCCGACATCTGCAATAGCAATAGTATGGTCTTCATTACTCTCAGATAACTGATCCTTAAGTAAAGCAAAGGCATTTTCCATAGCAAAAGCTTCTACATCTACAATACTAGTTGTCAAACCTGCCATTTCTAAAACTTCCACACGTTCATCAACGTTCTCTCGCCGAGATGCAGCCAGTAAAACATCAACCATATCAGGATTGGATTCATTCACTTGCTGCACTTCAAAATCCAACCGAACCTCTTCTAAAGAATATGGAATATATTGATCCGCTTCAACCATAATTTGCTCTTCCATTTCTTCTTCAGATAAATGTGCAGACATCATAATTGTTTTGGTCATTACTGAAGAGCCAGCTATTGCGACACAGGCATGCCGCGTACGCGAACCTGATTGTTTCAATGCAACCTTGATAGTATCAGCAATCATCTCTGCGTTTGAAATATTGTTGTCAATCACTGCATCTTGAGCTAATGGAGCTACGGCATAGCTTTCAACTTTATACCTTGCTCCCACCTTACTTAATTCCAGCAATTTTATAGCCGCAGTGCTTATATCTATGCCAAGAAGATGATCACGCTTACGATTGAACCATTTCATGTAGAAACTCTTTTATTTTTCACAATTACATTTCAGGGCTACCAATAACATTATTCAGCAACACAACCCCAGCACAGGCAATTTAACTCAACAGTTCTAGTTATTTTAAATGCCAACCATTTCAAATTACTTGCTTAACTTAACCTTCAATAATTATTTGCACAACTTGCTTTGATACGCAAAAACATGAACTTGATACACACAAGCCATTTAATAGCTAAACTTTTTTGCCCACCTTTTACCTTACCACTAAATGAAGTATAGACATTTTTTCATATTTTCATACCACCCTTCACAAAAACCTAATACTTAAATTTAAGTTTCCCACATAAACACATGAAATTCAATATTAATTTATATCAAAAAAAACACCTATTATGCCACTTACATTTTTCACTTAACACACAAGATCTCGAACTTGGTGAATTTCACATACAACTTAATAGTATCATGTGAGATTTTTTAATAATTGACCAGTATAATAACACTCAGCTCATAATATCCCGATATAAAATGATCGTTACCAGACCATTCACATTACTGCAGTCCAAAATATATTTAAATTAAACCCAGATCGCCTTCCCTTCCAGCCACTCACTGAAATACCTATACCTTATAATGAGAATTATTAAATGGGCAATTATCACATTATTTAGCCTCTCAGCCCTTGGCATTATTACAAGTTATTATGCTTACCAGCAAATAAGTGACGATTTGCCTGATGTTAAAACGCTTCGTAGCATCAAATATCAACAGCCCCTCAGCATATATAGCCAAGATGGGTTGCTTATAGAGCAATTTGGTGAAAAAATTCGTACCCCAATAAAATTTTCCAACATCCCTCCACAACTTATTAATGCCTTCATTTCTTCCGAAGATGCTAACTTCTTTTCACATCCAGGCGTTGATTATAAAGGCCTTGTTCGAGCAGCCATACAACTATTATTAACAGGGAAAAAGAAACAAGGCGGGAGCACAATAACTATGCAGGTTGCACGCAACTTCCTACTCAGCAATGAAAAAACCTATACCCGAAAATTCAAAGAAATCATTTTATCCTTCCAAATTGAACAAGAATACACAAAAAATGAGATACTTGAATTATACCTGAATAAAATTTACTTAGGGCAACGCTCATATGGCATTATTGCTGCAGCAGAAATTTATTATGACCGCCCTCTGACAGAGCTATCTCTTGCTGAACTTAGCATGATCGCTGGCTTACCGAAAGCCCCCTCAAGCTACAACCCCATATCCAACCCTAAACGCGCCATACTTCGTCGTAATTATGTACTAAAACGGCTGAAAGAACTGCAGTTCATTTCTCAAAAGGAATATAAAGTTGCCATCAACGCCCCAATAACAGCTGATACATATAGTAGCAGAAGGGAACTATACGCTCCTTATATTGCTGAAATGGTACGCAATAAAATCATTGAGCTTTATGGTGAAAATGCAACCTATACAGCAGGCATGAAGGTCTACACCACCATAAAATCCGATTTACAATCCACTGCCGTTAGAGCCTTACGAAACAATTTACATAATTATGACGAGCGCCATAGCTATAGACTTACCAGCACAAAAAATACTCCACTAAAGTCCACTACCAATATTGGAAACACCTCCTCTGCCGAAGTCACTCAAATAAACAAGAAACAACTGACTGCTCAATTAAAGGATGGAACGAGCATCACACTACTATGGAAAAGTAGCCCATGGAGCACAAAATATCACGCTACCAGCAATAAAACTCTAAAGATCTTCTCATATCTCGACATCATCAAACTACACGACATCATTCGAGTTAGGCAAGTACACCAACAATGGCGCCTAGCACAAATACCTGAAGCAGAAAGTGCCTTTGTTGCACTTGACCCTAAAAATGGAGCTATTCTGGCTCTTTCAGGGGGCTACGCCTACTTCAACAACAAATATAATCGTGCAACTCAATCTAAACGCCAACCTGGCTCAGGCTTTAAACCTATTATCTACACAAGTGCTTTAGAGCATGGCTTCACAGCAGCAAGCATGATCAATGATGCTCCAATCGTTAACACTCAAAGCTCAGAAGAAGAAAGCGAATGGCGCCCAGAAAACTATAGTCATAAATTTTATGGCCCTACCAGCATTCGCACTGCATTAAGAAAATCGCGCAACCTAATCTCTATACGCCTACTTAGAGCAATCAGTATCCCTGATGCCACAACTACCGCTTTACGATTTGGATTTAAAGCAGAACAAGTCCCTCAAAAACTATCTCTTGCTCTTGGAAGCGGCTATGCATCCCCACTACAAATGGCAAAAATGTATGCTGTTTTTGCTAATGGCGGCTTTTTGATAGAGCCATTTTTTATTGAACGAATTGAATCTAGCACTGGAGAGACTCTTTTCCAAGCCAGCCCTCAGCAAGCCTGTACAACCTGTATAAACATAAATGCTGCACCAAGAATCATTTCCCCACAAATTAATTTTCTGATGAATAGCCTATTACGTGATGTAGTACAACGAGGCACAGCCATTAAAGCAAAAACACTAGAACGAACTGATTTAGCAGGAAAAACGGGGACAACCAACAAACAAAAAGATGCTTGGTTCAATGGGTTCAGCCCCACACTAGTCGGCATTGCATGGGTCGGTCATGATAACTCACAATCTCTGGGAAACTGGGAAACAGGCGGGAAAGCAGCGCTACCGCTTTGGATTGATTTTATGCGCTATGCACTCAAAGACACTCCTGAACAAGAACCTACAATACCCGACGGCATAACCCACACACTTATTGACACCAAAACGGGCTTATTAGCTCGTGAAAAAATAGCAACCAGCGCTTGGGAGTATTTCCGAACAGAATTTACACCTACCCAATACTCAACCCCAGAAGAGCCCGAAAATTCAATTTATGATGACAACTTGAGTATTGCCGAACCTGCTCCAGAAGCATTGTTCTAACTTTAATCGCCTCACAAACCAAGTACGTGCCTCCTCACCTATCAATAAGCAATACAATCAATCTTAGTAGGATTGAGCAGAAAATGACTACAGCAACTGGCTTGGCTCAAAGGTGCTGAAACAAATGCACAACATCAGTTACTAAGCTTTTTAAATATAAAATACATTTCTCAGTTAGTATCGAAACACACACAATACATAATTTTAGGCATAAAAAAAGCAGTCAAAATGACTGCTTTTAGCTTTAATACTTCTTATAAAACATTATAAATCTCGCATACCTTTCCCTGTGTATATCTGCCTAGGTCGCCCTATTCGCTGCCCTGGCTCAGCCATTAGCTCTAGCCAATGCGAAACCCAGCCTGATGTTCGCGCAATAGTAAACATAACTGTAAACATATCTACCGGAATATTTAACGCTTTATAAATAATTCCTGAATAAAAGTCCACATTAGGATATAACTTTTTCTCAACAAAGTACTCATCTTTTAATGCATACTCTTCAAGTGCCAAGGCCAAATCAAATAACGGATCATTGCCTGAAATATGCTCTAAAACATCATGACAAGTTTTACGAATAATCGTCGCTCTTGGATCAAAGTTTTTATACACCCTATGTCCAAAGCCCATCAAACGAAAAGGATCGTTTCTATCTTTTGCTTTATTTATAAACTCTGGAATTCTATCAACCGTGCCTATCTCTTCCAACATGCTTAAAACAGCTTCATTTGCTCCACCATGTGCTGGCCCCCAAAGAGCACCAATACCTGCGGCAATACAAGCATAAGGATTAGCTCCCGTACTACTAGCTAAACGCACAGTAGAAGTACTTGCATTTTGCTCATGGTCAGCATGCAGAATAAAAAGTAAATTCAAAGCCTTCACTGCAACAGGATCAATATAATTATCTTTGTCTATATACTTCTGAGAAGGCAAAGAAAACATCATATTCATAAAGTTTTCACAATAACTCAGGTCTGCACGTGGATACACAAAAGGAAACCCAATAGAATGACGATAACAAGCTGCTGCAATAACTGGCATTTTTGCCAGCATGCGCATCGCCGAAATTCTGCGATGCTCTGGGTCATTCATGTTTAATTCGCTGTGATAGAAGGCTGATAACGAACCCACTATCCCAACCATCATTGCCATAGGATGCGCATCATAATGGAAGCCATCAATAAAACTACGCATAGCCTCATGCAACATCGCATGCTGCCCTATTTCATGCTCAAACTCAGCTTGCTCAGCCTCATTTGCAAGTTCGCCATTCATTAATAAATAGGCAACTTCAAGAAAAGAGCATTTTTCAGCTAATTGATCAATCGAGTATCCCCGATATAACAAAATACCTTTTTCGCCATCAATATAGGTAATTGCACTTTTACAGCTTG
The DNA here is from genome assembly GCA_016592635.1 of Methyloprofundus sp. Taxonomy (NCBI): domain Bacteria; kingdom Pseudomonadati; phylum Pseudomonadota; class Gammaproteobacteria; order Methylococcales; family Methylococcaceae; genus Methyloprofundus; species Methyloprofundus sp. The sequence goes on along the minus strand of AP023240.1, from coordinate 109,364 downwards.
CCGTTGAGACAAACCCTGGGTCATATGTAAACAAACCCATCTTTTTGTGCAAGGAACTAACATCAATAACAGGTGTACCAATAGTTCCCTTAAGCAACGAAAATTCTGCTTCCTTGCCAGTAGAGTTATCTCTTATGGTTAATGTTTCTTGTGTCATTGATGTTTCCTATGCTTTTTATTAAGAAGCGTCGAATAACTATTTACTATAACGCTTACGGAATTTATCCACACGACCCGCCGTATCGACAACTCGTTGTTTTCCTGTAAAGAAAGGGTGGCAAGCTGAACATACCTCGATATGTAAATCCTTACCTAATACTGAGCCTGTAACAAACTCATTACCACAACCGCACGTAACGGTTATTTGTTTATATTCTGGGTGAATTTCTGGTTTCATAATGACCTTTAAACGCCTAAAAATCGACTAACATACAATTTAGAACAGAGTATAATACTTGGTATATCAAATAACCGCAAGTAACTAGCAGAACTTTATGCGCATTATCACAATAAACACCAATGGAATCCGGGCTGCAGAACGCAAAGGTTTTTTTACTTGGCTAGCACAACAAAATGCAGATTTCGTCTGCATACAGGAAACCAAGGCACAACCCGAGCAACTCACCGCCCCTACATTTGCACCTACAGGCTATCACTGCCACTATCATAGTGCGATAAAAAAAGGCTATAGTGGAGTCGCCATCTATAGCAAACAACAACCCGATAATATTATTGAAGGTATGGGGTTTTCTGATATAGACAATGAAGGGAGGTATTTAGAGTTTCAAGTAGGCAAACTAAGCGTCATTTCTTTATACTTGCCTTCAGGATCATCTAAAAAAGAACGCCAAGACTTTAAATATAGTGTCATGGATCGCTTTATGCCTTATTTACAAGAGCGCTCTAAAAATGGCCGCGACTATGTCATTTGTGGCGACTGGAATATTGCCCATAAAGAAATTGATTTAAAGAACTGGAAGCCCAATCAAAAAAATTCGGGTTTTTTACCCGACGAGCGCGCTTGGCTAGACAGGTTATTTGAACAAGAACCGTGGCATGATGCCTTTAGAATAATCAACCAAGAGCCTGACCAATACACATGGTGGTCAAATCGCGGACAAGCTTGGGCTAAAAACGTTGGTTGGCGCATTGACTATCAGGTTATTAGTGAGCAATTAAAAGACAAAGTACAATCAGCATCAATCTATAAAGAACAGCGCTTTTCGGATCATTCGCCGCTAATTATAGATTACAACTACACACCTTAAAGTGGCAGATAAAATTTCTCACATTATGGGTTGATGCAGGTTGTGGGTGAGGCACGAACTCCAACAGTTACCGCCAAAACGTTGAGGTTCGTACCTCACCCACCTACCAAAAATATGCTTAACTTGGTCTCACATTAATACTCTCATGCTCCTAAATCACTGTTTGCAGAGCAAAGGAACTAACAAGACGGGTCTCACTGCGCACCTAAAAGCAGGCACCGCAGCCGACCCATCCATACAACTAAACCCCGAAGAACTCAAGTGTTAGCCGGTTATTAATTGTCCTCTCACCATCACTTGCACCAAAAGTCATAAACTCGTAATGCGTATGCGGATGCTCTTCAATAGAGTACTCTTCTTCAAGCGTCGCCAACCCTTTATAAACACCCACTATCGAACATTCAGTGCCTGTTACCTTAAGGGTAATATTATAAATAAAGTAATGCGTATCAACTATATCAAAGTTACCGTCATAATTACAGCCTTCAGTATCTGGCTCCACCGCAGGAAATTCATAGGCAATAATGTTCCCTTCCTCATCTAAAGTGAGGTTCATCCCATCAACACCGACACCAGCCATTTTAAATGATTCATTAATACTAAAAGCTGCTTGGTAAGTACTAGCATCAATCAAAGTCTTACTTATTTTCCAATAAGTACTCTGCGTATAAAAGAACGGCGTTCTATCACCACGCTCATAAACAGGGTCATAAATAAACAGCACCGCTCCTGTCTCACCTAAACGACTATAGGTTCCTTTTATGCTATCACCTGGAATCAAATCCGCAGTCACAACAACATTGACAGGCGGAGTACCATCATTTTCTTTAACATATTCTTTTAAATTAATCGTAATCGCATCAGAAGTTTGCGCAAATGCCGTACTTTGCATCATATCGCTTCCCTGCACCTCAAGCGAAGCCTCACTATCTGACAACATAACCATTTGCCGACCAGGCGTAATAAATGCTTTATAGTAAGTAGTCTGCTTACTCTTATCATTTGGCGTAAAAGTCCCGCGCCATATCCCCCCTACACTCCCTAAATTATCAACTCCAGCTGGTGGAGTTGTTGTTGTAATAGTATTACCATCTGCATCCGTGATTTCGACCTTAACAGTACCATCGCATTCAGTCGTTGTTGTCGTTGTATTACCATTATCATCAGTTGCCACTGTAACCGTGGGCGTACAAGCAACCTCTCCACCACTATCATTCTGTCCTGGTGACTTACAGCCCACTAAAATACTTAGCACACCCAAGAATACAAAATACATTATTTTTTTCATAAAGATACCTTAGCTAATTTATTATCCATGCATAATTGTAGTCAAAATCCTCATTAATTAAAGCTTTTTCTAATTTTAAGCAACAAAGCATTAATATTTATGATGTTGAGCCCGACTACAGGCTAGCACCATATCATCATAATCGACTAGCAATCACTTTTCTGAGACAAGCATGGCAATTATCAAATTGCACCAGAGTTACTCCGTTTAAATTATAAAAACTAAAAAGCACTATCTTTTTAAAAAAACCATACTACACTTAAAAGAATAGATACAGAAAAATCATAGCTTTAGGATTAATAACACCACCACTATACAATGCATTCATTACTCGCCCTACCCACTAAATGCAGCCGCATCTTAAAATTATTAAGTAAAAATCTAAGTTCCCACTCAAATAATAAACGGCTCGGCTCATTATTTCATGACCTAGACTAAAGACAGACATAATAAACCATTGAAATTTACGCATATAATTTTACTTAAACTTCTCTTACTACTCATTTATTCTAAGGAGGAAAATAACTACCAAAAATAGTCTACAACTAATTTTTGTGAACTATGCACTAGAAAAAAATTAGTGTAAATGCTGTAATTTACTTACCCAAGAAAAACGGGACAAGTGAAATCATTCACTAGATTCACCACATGGAAACATAATTCTCAAGAGGCCAATATCATGTTAACAAAAAAACAAGTAATTTATTCAGCCCTCGCGCTGACAACGGGGCTTAGCCTGTCGGCACAGGCACAAGAAGCACTTATTTTTACCATTGAAGCACCACTCATTCAAGAATCTCAAGTTGATACCAACCTTTACACCCTGACAACCCAAGATTTTGAATCCGTCCCCCTCTGGAATAAAGTCTTTCGCAATACCTCCCCATATAAAACATCTTTTATATGGGATGGAGTAGGCACTTATGAAGGCGACAGCGGTACTGGAAAAATAAGGACAGATATAGTATGGGGTGCAGCCTACGGCGAAGGTAAATATTTATTTATTTTCAACACTGAAGGGCAAAGCGCAGAAGACAACCCAGGTATTACCCTAACATTTAACGAACCAGTCGGTTATTTTGGTTTTTGGTGGAGTGCAGGGGATTACGCCAATAAACTAACGGTTACCTTAGCTGATGGCACCGAAATTTATGTTGAAACAGGCTTAATATATCAATCCGAAGGCTATGATAATCGTATCGCAAGCGAAGGCGGCCATATGGGTAGCCCTACAACAAAGTATTTAGATGAGAACAATGGCGAACCATATGCCTACTTAAACCTATTTGCAACAGACGAAAATAGAAAAATTGCAAAAGTAAGATTTCATGGTAGAAACTTTGAAACTGACAATCACACTGTCACCACAGCAATAATTAGTGAACCACCAGGCATAGAAGTCCCACTACCTCCCACCACTCCTAGCTTTGGTTATGATGGTCGCTTTAATATTCAGGAAATCAACAAAGTGAAATCTGCTAGTGGAATAGAGAACCCTAATTAAGCCAACCATTTCCAATTAATTTCAAAAAGACATATTTGCTTAGACAGATCGAATAACACGACCTGCCTAAGCCAATAGTCAACACTTAGAAATTTATTGTCATAAAAAATAATTAGCCTATTTAAAGCAGCATATAAACCTTATATCTCATGTTTTTTACGCCTTAACTCCTTGCATGTTATTCTTCAAATTCTGAGGAGTAGCTAACACCTTTCCTAACCAAGTGATGGTTAAATCAATCCAAACTTGGAGACAAATATGACCTTATTGACTCATAAAATAACGACGCATAAAACAACATATGGCTTCACACTACTAGAAGTACTCATTGCAATGGTGGTTTTTGCTATTGGCATGCTTGGCTTAGCTGGCATGCAAGGCACCGCCCTTAAAGACAATAATGATGCTTATATGCGATCACAAGCAGTATTTTTTGCTTATGATATGGGCGATAGAATCAGAGCCAACCCTGATTTTTGGGACACCCTGATTAACCAACCAGGCACTGGTGCAGCAACGCTACTCGCTAATCGAGCCGTCGTCCTTGGCTTTGGTGCCTATCCTTTCTGTAGCACCGATGATCAGTCAGGCGTTGGTGCAGGCGCCGACCCAGCTTTTTGCTCACCCACCCAATTAGCGCAATATGACTGGTATAGAGTGCGCCAAGATATTATCGACATGCTCCCAAATGGTAGCTTAGTACTGAGTAAAACTATCGGGAGTGATGGTGCATCCGTTATTCGTACCGTGGTGTCATGGAATATGACCAATACCACGGTTAATAATATTGCCCCTTCTTTTACCTACGACGTAAGACCATGATTAAATTAAGCAAACACAACACAGGTTTTACTTTAATCGAGCTGATGATAGCCGTAGTACTGTCCAGCATATTTATTGGTGGTATCACTCAAGTATTTAGCCGCACCGCGCAAAACTTTCGCACCCAAAGAACCTTAAGCAATATGATGGAAGATGCCCGTTTTGCTCTGGACAAAATGAATAGTGAATTTAGGCGGACTGGCTTTTTAACAAATAGGTTATTACCTAATGGGACACCAGATTTTATTTTTCACCCCGGCATTGCTGTTGATTATAATGCGGGGGGTTACACCATTAGAAATAATGGAGTAACAACTCCTGGCAATCTGTTCACCATGGGAACCACCGAAACCATTCGGGGAGCAATCAATCCCGCTGGACCTGCTTCTGATAATGTCATTATCAGGTATCAACTTGCTCCAGATGCTACGGGCACTATAGATTTTAATAGCGAATACTCGCCCTGCACTAATGGCTTCAGTTTAAACGGCGGCAGTAACACTGACCAATATATTATATCCATTATTTTTTACATGGGAGCAAGTGCAACAGTTAACTCCAATGTACTATACTGTCGCGCTTTTAAAGAAAATTTAGATAATGCTGCTAGCAATCAACTACAGGCCACTGCTGTGCCATTAATTTCAAATGTAGAAAGGCTACGTATTTTATATGGAGAAACAGATGGTACTAATAATATGGCCTACAAGGCTAGTAACCAAGTAAATAATTGGGCAAATGTTAAATCTGCTCGCATCAGCTTGGCCTTACGCAGTGAAGAAAGCAATATTTCAGTCAATGCACCAGGTAACTACACCATCAATGGTCAATTCTCCATAGCACCTACCAATGCCGGTGAAAATCGCCTGTACCGAGTTTTTTCTACCACAGCCGCTTTCCGTAACTAAGCATGACTATCGAGGATTGCCAAATGAACAACAAACAACAACAAGGTATTGCATTGGTGATGGTCTTAGTGTTTTTAACACTACTGACCTTAATCAGCACCACCGCTATGCAACAAAATTCACTGCAATTTGCAATGATTGGTAATACTCAAGAACAAAGCCAATCCTTTGCCAGTGCTGAAAATATTTTAAAACTTGCTGAAAATCAAATTAATCAACTACGCTGGAGTGACAATAGGTCTGGCGATCCAAGCAATCTTCTTTATATAACTGAATGTAAAACCCAAAGCGCAAACCCTGGACTTTACGACCTTATCTCCCCTGGAACAAGCCTTAATCTGGGTATTGCAGGTGCGACTGCTGAAGTAACGGAATGGTGGTGTCAAAATAACCCTGATACTACTCTTTCTGACATAGATCAAGATGGAGATGGAGATATTGATGCCGATGATGCTAGGTACGGCCAATCAGCCAGTTGCACTTTAAATGAAACATGCCCAGGCATTCCAACCAATGGCTTTGCCCCCTTCCCAGACACTATAACCATCGCTAATGATGATGCAACTCCAGGCTATAATGAGATAGGTTGTGGTACTGAACTCTATACCGTTAGAGTCACCTTCACCCAACAAAATGAAAGTAACGCCGAAAGAATTGTTGAATCCAAATTTGCGGTTAAGTGTCTTTCCGTAGGGAGTTAATTATGAACACCCTAAAGAGACGAGCACCCCAAACACCTTCTTATCATTTTCATGGCTTTACCTTAATTGAACTCTTGATTGTTGTCTCTATTATTGGCATTGGCACCAGCATTGGCATGCCGTCTCTTATGAGTGCCATTAATGAACAAAAATTGACCGCACAAGCAAATGATATGGTGGCCTCCTTAAACTTGGCACGTAGCACCTCGGTAAAGCGCCGGCAAGTCGTTACCATTCGAAAAATTAGTGGATGGGAAGATGGCTGGAACATATTTGTTGATGGAGATGGCAATGGCGCTATTAATGGAGCTGATGTCATATTAAAAACCTACCCAGCCTTAACTGAAGGTAGTGTCACCATCACTCCTACAGGTGGCTATGCCACCTATATTTCATATAACCCAAACGGTAGAGCAAATACCAATGGCCACTTCAAGTTTTGCCCCCCCAGCAGTGTAAGTAGTTCACGTGAGGTAACTATTGCAGGTTCTGGGCGCATACGCACCACATCTTATACTACCAATTGCCCATAACAAGAGAATCAAAATGAAAAAAATGAGTGATGGATTTACCTTAATAGAACTTATGATCGTGGTTGCTATTGTTGGCCTTTTGTCCGCAATTGCTTACCCCTCCTATGTGGAACATATGGAAAAAGGCCGCAGAGTCATTGCCCAAGGCGAAATACTATCCTTTGCCAGTGCCATGGAGCAATGGTATGTTCAACACGGCTCTGACTATCGCGCGACCAATGTTGATGATGTAGCGCCAAACGTATACGCATCCACGATAACAATTGATGGGACTGCCATGTATAACATAGCTGTCACCGCTGTCACTGCAAGTGCTTATACCATTCGCGCCACACCGATATCAGGTACAGCACAATATGGTAATGGCTATGTACAGCTCACTAGTGCTGGTGGCAGATCATGGAATAAACCAAGCGGTTTAATCGCTTTTTGGGAATAGTACAAATACCATTTTAAGGCACAAGGAAATATACCCATGCTAATTAAGGACAACCCACACATTTTAAGTCACGACATAACACCTCAAACTATTTTTCAAAATCGCCGCAATATTATCAAAGCAGCGACTGGCATCAGCATTACCTCGCTCATGCCTAAGCTAGTCGAAGCACAAATTAAAAAATATGCAGCAATTCCTGTTGGCTCATATTCAGCGGCACTAGCCACCACTGATTCTCAAGATGTCGCTAATTACACCAATTATTACGAATTTACTACCAATAAAACTGACTCTACCGTCTTAGCCAGCAAATTATCAACTAGCCCTTGGAACGTAACTGTTGAGGGTGAAGCAGAAAAAACGGGTACTTTTAATTTAGAAGACATTTTAAAAAACAACCCATTAGAAGAACGCATTTATCGCTTTCGTTGTGTAGAAGCTTGGTCGATGGTCGTACCTTGGATTGGCTTCCCTCTAGGAGCAATGCTGCAACAATTCAAACCGACATCCAAAGCAAAATACGTTGAATTCACCACGCTATATGACCCTGAAGTGATGGTTGGCCAAAAAAGCAGGACTCTCGCTTGGCCCTATGTTGAAGGCTTACGAATTGATGAAGCCATGCACCCGTTAGCCTTTATGGCAACGGGCATGTATGACGATGACCTACCCAAGCAAAATGGCGCACCACTACGCCTGGTCATACCTTGGAAATACGGATTTAAAAGCATCAAAGCGATTGTTAAAATTCGCTTTACCGAGACTATGCCGGCTACTGCATGGAATAAAATGGCCGCTAGCGAATACGGTTTTTATGCAAATGTAAACCCCAGCATACCGCACCCTCGCTGGAGCCAAAGCAGAGAACGTATTTTAGGTGCCAGCATCTTTACTCCGAAACGTAAAACAGAAATTTTTAATGGCTATGGCGAACAAGTCGCGTCACTGTATACAGGTATGGATCTAAAAAAACATTTCTAATGCGGTTCTCTAAAAATAGCTGGAGCCTTATAAAAATTTTTGTTTTTTTATTGAGCCTAGCACCCTTTGCGCTATTACTACAAGATACCTTACAGGATCAGCTAGGCGCAAACCCAATAGAAACCTTACATTTTCGATTAGGTGACTGGGCATTGCGCTTTCTGTGCTTAGGGCTTGCACTAACCCCGTTAAAAAAGCTATTACATCAAAGCTGGCCCATTCGATTTCGCCGCATGCTCGGCTTATTTGCCTATTTTTATGCCTGCCTACATTTCCTAGTGTATATCGTGCTGGATCTATCTTTTTCTTGGGAAGCCTTTGTTGACGAAGTACCGCAAAGCCCATATATATTAGTTGGCTTGTTTACCTTTTTACTATTAACACCACTAGCACTTACCTCAAGTCAATACATGCAAAAATGCCTAGGTAAGACTTGGGTGCAACTCCACAAATTAGTATATTTAGCGAGTGTGAGTGCGGTGATACACTATCTTTGGCTGGTAAAGTCCGACTTAAGTGAGCCACTTTTTTATACCGCAGTCATTGCGGTATTGCTCGGAGTCCGCTTGGTTGTTTTTTTTAAAACCAAGAGAACCCGCCGCTCTCACCCTCCCATATCTACATGGAAACAAGAGAATTAACACTTAGCCATGCCATCGAAATAATTTTAAGCTATAATTGACAGCTTTTTCAGTGCTTAAACAACCTCGATATTGTGTCTAGTTCAAATAACGATTTATCTACATTTCAAGGACTTATCCTTGCATTACAAAACTACTGGTCTGAGAAAGGCTGTGTTTTACTACAGCCGCTTGATTTAGAAGTAGGAGCAGGCACCTTTCATCCCGCTACTTTTTTGCGTGCAATTGGTCCCGAGCCATGGAATGCGGCATACGTACAACCATCACGTCGCCCGACCGATGGTCGTTATGGTGAAAACCCTAACCGTTTGCAACACTATTATCAGTTTCAAGTTGTATTAAAACCTTCCCCTAAAGATATTCAAGAGCTTTATCTTGGCTCTCTACGTCATATTGGCTTAGATTTATTAGAGCATGATGTACGCTTTGTAGAAGATAACTGGGAATCTCCTACCCTTGGCGCATGGGGACTAGGCTGGGAAGTTTGGCTAAATGGTATGGAAGTCTCGCAATTTACTTATTTTCAACAAGTTGGCGGCCTAGAATGTCGCCCTGTTACAGGTGAATTAACCTACGGCCTTGAGCGCATTGCCATGTATATTCAAGGCGTTAAAAGTGTCTATGATTTAGTTTGGTCAAATGGTCCACAAGGATCTGTTACTTATGGTGACGTATTCCACCAAAACGAAGTGGAAATGTCTGAATATAACTTTGACCATGCTAAAGTTGATTTTCTATTTGCTAGCTTTGATACTTATGAAGCTGAATCAGCAAAATTAATTGAGTTAAATTTGCCACTCCCTGCTTATGAAATGGTGTTGAAAGCATCACACGTCTTTAATTTACTGGATGCGCGTCATGCCATTTCTGTTACCGAACGTCAACGCTATATATTAAGAGTAAGAAATATGTCCAAGGCGGTTGCTAAAACTTATTATGCCCGCCGTGAAGCCTTAGGCTTTCCAATGGTTAACAAATCTGGAGAGCAAGCATGAATGCCACCCAACACTTATTATTTGAATTAGGCTGTGAAGAATTGCCACCCGCATCACTACGGCAACTGAGCAACGCCTTATTAGAAAATATCCAACAAGGCTTGCAAGCAGCAGATTTATCCTTTGGCATCAGTATCAGCTACGCTACTCCGCGCCGCCTTGCTGTATTAATTAAAGACTTAGTCAGTGCTCAAGCGGATAAAAGCGTTGAAAAACGTGGCCCAGCTGTACAAGCTGCTTTTAATGATGAAGGTGAACCAACAAAAGCCTGCCAAGGCTTTGCCAAAAGCTGCGGCACAACTGTCGACCAACTATCCCGCCTGAAAACGAGTAAGGGAGAATGGCTAGCCTTTACGCAATTAATCCAAGGGCAAGCAAGTGTTGACTTAATCCCTGACATTATCCGTAAAAGCATTACTCAATTACCCATTGCCAAGCGTATGCGCTGGGGCGCATCAAACACAGAATTTGTACGCCCTGTACATTGGGCGGTATTAATGTATGGCAAAACCATCATCAGCACTGAAATATTAGGCCTGAATACTGGCAACACCACCTATGGGCACCGCTTTCATGCACCTACGGGCATTAACATCAGTGCCCCGGAAAATTATGAAGCAACCTTATTAGAACACGGCAAGGTTATTCCGGATTTTGATAAGCGCATGCAAATCATTGAAGATGCTGCCAATAGTGCTGCTACCGCAGTAGAGGGTATTGCCTATATAGAAGCCGACTTATTAGCAGAAATTGCCGCATTAAATGAGTTTCCTGTGCCTATTACTGGTAATTTTGATAAGCGCTACCTAGCCTTACCTGCTGAAGTACTCATTACTACCATGCAGATTAACCAGAAGTACTTTCCTGTTAAAAATGCAACGGGTGAGCTGCTGCCGCACTTTATTACTTTTAGTAATATTGAAAGCAACAACCCCACCGCAATCCGCGAAGGTAACGAGCGCGTTATTATGCCACGCTTAGCTGATGCTGAGTTTTTCTGGAATCAAGATCGCAAACTACGCTTAGAAGAACGTACCGAGCAACTTGACAATATTATTTTTCAGAAAAAGCTAGGCAGTTTGGCAGATAAATCAGTACGCGTTGCCAAATTAGCAGAATTTATTGCACACAGCTTACAAATTGATAGTGATTTAGTTAACCGCGCCGCAAAGCTAGCTAAAACAGACTTAATCACCAATATGGTGGAGGAGTTTGCCAGCTTACAAGGCTTAATGGGACGTTATTATGCATTAGCGGATGGTGAATCAGCTGAAGTGGCGCAAGCTATTGAAGAGCAATATTATCCCAAACAATCGGGTAGCCCGACTGCTGCTAGTAGTACAGGACAAATATTGGCCATTGCCGAAAAGCTAGATACCTTAACAGGAATTTTCAGTGCGGGCATGATTCCCACTGGCGATAAAGATCCTTATGCCTTACGGCGCGCGGCGCTCGGAATTCTCAGAACCATTATTGAGAACAAACTAGAAATCAACTTGATTACTTGCATTGATTTTTCTCTACAGCAATTCAAGCATGACTTTGATCTAGAAAAAGTACGCCCGTTAGTCATTCAGTTTATTTATGAACGTCTCAAAGGCTATAGCTTAGACCATGGCTATACCGCTGATGAATTTGATGCCGTACTAGCGGTTATACCTGAAAAACCTTACGATTTTCAGCGTCGTTTACAAGCAGTGCAAAATTTCAGGAAATTACCGGAAGCAGAAAGCTTAGCAGCAGCTAATAAGCGCATCGGCAACATCCTAAAAAAATCAGATAATGCACCGGCTAGCAATATTGGTCAATTGATTGAATCTGCTGAAATTACATTACTAGCATCCGCAGAGCAAGCCGAATCAGATATTACACCACTATTGGCAACCAATGATTATCAAGCTGCATTAAACCGCTTAGCTGAGCTACGTAGCGATGTTGATGCGTTTTTTGATCACGTTATGGTGATGTGTGATAATTTGGAATTGCGTGCACATCGTCTGGCACTGCTGAATAAATTAGCAAAACTGTTTTTGCAGATTGCCGACATCTCTAAGTTACAAAGCTAAATGAGCACGACGGCTAAGTATGTTTTACTTGATCGTGATGGTGTGATTAATCGTGATGAAAACAACTTTATCAAATCTCCCGACGAATGGCTGCCCATCACAGGGAGCATGGAAGCCATCGCTTTATTGAATAAAGCAGGCTACCAAGTGGCTGTGATTACCAACCAATCGGGAGTCGGTCGTGGACACTATAGCGATGCAACTTTAACCGCTATTCATGTCAAAATGACCAAAATGTTGGCTACTGTTGGCGGCAATATTAGTCATATTTATTACTGCCCACATTTACCCGATGCTGGCTGCAGTTGTAGAAAACCCAAGCCTGGCATGCTACTCCAGTTTAGCCAAGATACAGGGGTAGCCTTAACAGATGTTTTTTTTATTGGTGATTCATTACGCGATTTGCAAGCAGGACAAGCAGCTGGCGCAAAACCATTACTGGTAAAAACAGGCAATGGTACAGATACACTTGCCGCTAACCCGGATTTAAATATTCCTATTTTTGAGGATCTTTATGACGCAGCAACCTATATCTTATCAAGGTAACCCTATGTCACTTTACCTGCGCTCAAGCTTGTTATTTATTAGCGTATTATCAGTCACTGTCATATTTGGCATATTGATGCTAATAGCCGCACTACTCCCTTTTGCATTACAGTATAAACTGGCAGCCATATGGGGAAAGTTTGTGTTAAATGCCGCTAAAGTGATTTGCGGCATCAACTACCAAATAACGGGGCTAGAAAATATTAGCCAACAGAAAAATGCTATCGTTCTCTGCAAGCACCAATCTGCATGGGAAACCATTGCTTTAATTGCCCTATTGCCACCGCAATGTATTCTGTTAAAAAAATCATTACTCTGGATTCCTTTTTGGGGCTGGGCCATGGCTACTTTAAAGCCTATTGCTATCGACCGCTCTACGCCTAAAGCAGCCCTTTCTCAACTACTAAAGCAAGGTGCACAACGTCTGCAAGAAGGTTTCTGGGTCGTCATGTTTCCAGAAGGAACCAGAACTGCACCTGGTGAACAACATAAATTTAGTGCCAGTGGCGCTTTGCTTGCGCAACGTACTGGTTTTCCAGTTATTCCTATTGCTCATAATGCAGGTGAGTTCTGGCCACGCAATAGTTTTGTAAAATACCCTGGCACTATCCAATTAAAAATTGGCGCGCCCATTACCGTTGCAGGCCGTAAAAGCAAAGAAATTAATGCCGAAGCAGAAGCATGGATTGCCAATACTATGCAAGAAATTAATACAACCAAATAACCCCATTTAAACTTTAAAAGTATATGAAGAAAAAATTATTGATTAGCCTATCATTTTTAACCCTAGTCGCATGTAGCGAACAAGATGCATACCATGCAACCGTCCTTGACCTTGTTACTACTGACGCGGATATTAAGTCATACCACCTTGACCCCGCCACTGTCACTGAGTGTATTGTAGAGTTGTCATCTAAAAAAATGCCTGGGTTTGCTCCCTTTGAACCTATACGAAAAAAAGCATATAAAGGCTACACCAAAATGATTGCTCTCAAAACCTCTGAAAAACCGGCGGAAGTTCTAGCAGAATTACGCGAACATTTCGGCTCTGCAGAGGGCTTGGCTGATGCACACATGAATTACTCTGAAAGTTATTTGGAATGTATTTCTACAGTCACTAACCGTGCACTTGATGATGCAGAAGACGATAATGACTCAGAAGACAGTACTGATACCGAGCAACAAGCACAATAATAAAATATAAATTTTTATCGAACTTCTTTCCTGAATTCTTCGATATATAAATTTATTTAATGGCTAATGAAGCCCATCAATTCCCTTAGAATGATGAGCTTCATTTCTTAACCTACTAAGCACTCAGCTTGCAATATTTTATTTTCTCGGCACAATAAAACCCGCCAATATTGCACCTACTTTTGGTTCTGATGGGTTCCCTTTAATATCAGTAAACTTAAAAGGCACTGCAACCAACCGCATACCTTTATTGACTTGTATTGCAAAATGTAAATGCGGGCCTGTACTGAACCCTGTATTCCCTGAAAATGCAATCAACTGCCCTGCCTTCACGCGCATTCCTTCATAAACTTGCGCCCGCTCTACCTGCAAATGTGCATAAACAGCAATAGAGCCATCATCATGTAAAATTCTGACACTGTTTGCACGCGCTATGTAGGCTTGCTTATCCACCCCCCCTTTAAAAAAATCATTTTCTAAACTCATCACCACACCTGCCCTAGCCGCATGCACCTCCGAGCCTTCAGGCATGGCAAAATCAACCGCATACTTACTTTGCTCTCCTGTATGCGAAAATTGTCCACTAAAAGCTTGGGTAATAGGATAACTTCTATAGCTGGCAAACGGTGGGTAATACACAGCACCAGCATCATGAAGTGCTGCAGGGTCACCTAAAGTGTATCGATAGCGCAGACTATAATTCCAGCCTTGGTATTTATCAACTGCCCCTATGCCAAATAAAGTACTGGAAGTACCAGGTTGAATAACACGCGTTAACGGCAATGCAGGACTTGCTCGTACATTACGCTGCTGCTCAAACTTAAATTCAACCTCTATTGGTCCAAAAAAAGCATTTCTGATCGCATATTCCGGCTGCCGCTTTTCGCCTGATTTATTTAGCCACACCCGCTGTTTAGGCTCAACCTTCAGTTGCCTAACCTCAACATTGAGCTCTTTACTAGCCTTCCCTGAGGGCGCTTTATCCGTATAATGCCAGCGCCCTTTTTCATCTTGATATTTATACAGCTTTTTCGCAATACTTGGCATACTTAGTAAACAAAGAAATACTATTATAAAACCACTCACTATATTCCTATGCATCATTGCTATACTCCCTAATATATTTGTTATACTTCACATAAGTACAATGACAAAAAACACATTAACTGACTTATCAAAAATCTGTGCTCAACTATACTTTAATTTAGCCAAAAAAGTTTAAACTAATACTAGCTATATAAAATTATGCTTTATAATTCAAAGCATAAATAAGTCTTTATATATGTATGTTCCAAAGTTAGGCAAACAGGTTAGCACTAAAATCATTAGACTTATACCTTCGCGCCTCTGAGACTTTAACTATAATAACTATTTGCCCATTATGACGACTAAAATTGATAGCCTTTTAATTAAAACGGCGTTAACACTCATCTTATTATCTGTAGGCAACAATGCAATCGCACAAATAATGCCCCGAGTTATTGGTGGAAAATCAGCCAGCTTACCTGAGTGGCCATGGATGTCAGGCTTAGTATCTAAACGCACATCATCTCTGAATGGTACTTTTTGTGGCGCCACACTAGTCGCAAAACGATGGGTATTAACAGCTGCTCACTGTGTTACCGAAACACACGAGGAAACTGTGCCTGATACTGACCCCGCCGAAACCATTGTAACCGTAACACCTGTCTCTACCAGTAGCTTTGATGTCATCATCAACCATGCCAAACTATCTAGTTCTTCGCGAGGTGAGCGCCTAACAGTTGCAGAGGTAATCATTCACCCTGAATACAACTCAGAAACCTTAGAAAATGATTTAGCCTTGGTAAGGTTACGTACCGCCTCCCAATTCTTACCCATTAAACTGCTATCACCCTTTACATCTCAAGATGCTCCTGGGCAAACTGGAATAGCTCTTGGCTGGGGCACCCAAGACCCTGATACCACTCTTACCCCCAATATTTTGCAACAAGTTGATTTACCCATTGTTAGCCAAGATACCTGTTCAGAAAGTATGGAAGAAATCAAAGATGGCATGCTTTGCGCAGGAACTGGTATTGGTGGTAAAGATACATGCTTTGGTGATAGTGGCGGCCCCTTAATCGTCTTTGATAGCGAGAGCAAATCTTGGCGCCAAGCAGGCATTACTAGCTGGGGGTTTGGTTGCGCACTACCTGATACTTATGGTGTTTATACTCGTGTGCAAGATTATGCCACATTCATTTCTGATACCATTTGCAATGCCAATGAAATACCAGCACCTGTTACGCTAAACCTTAGCATTGACAATCAAACTGTTTCCTCTAACTGGAATAGTTCAAGCACTGCGGCGGTGTCAGGTTATCGTTTAAACTTTGCGCCTTACCCTGAAGCAGAGACTATTCAAAGTATAGAACTAAATCAACTAACAGCATTATCAGCTACACTTGAGCCTGGCTTTGCTTATTATATTGCCATCACTAGCTATAAGGATAATTGCCTTAGCAGCTTTTCAAATATTGAAGAACTTATCATTAAATAGCACGTTGAATTAGCTTTTCCAGCGTAACTCAGAAAACGTAACCCAACATTTTTCAAAATGCACTCATTGCTGGGATTTACAACTCATCCCACCCGCACTACTCCTCTTTCTGCAGCGGCTTGATTCGATCCTTATTAGTTTGTATTATCATGCCATCATAGCCTCTGTGGGTTACATCAGCACCAGGTGTAAACCTATCTTGATCATAATAAATACCCGTCAGTTTGCGTTTAAATTCATCAGTGACTTTTCTAGCGTCAAATTTATTAACCACCACTCTGGGCGTAATCACTACTATTAACTCAGTACGCTCAACCTTCTTACCTTGCGTCCCAAAGAGCCAACCTAAATAAGGAATATCTTTTAAAAATGGAAACCCTGTATTAGTAAAAGTATGTCGCTCCGAAATTAAACCACCTAAGACAACACTTTCCCCACTTAATATCGCCACACTACTTTTAAATTCCCTTTTTAAAATAGCAGGCGAATCAATACCTGAAGACGCATTAGTTTCTAGCGGAGTATTGACACTTTGTTCAACCTCCAAAATAACCACTCCTGTCGCATTCACTCGTGGCTTTATGGTCAAAATAACTCCAGTATCAACCATTTCAATAGGGCTTGTTTGCAGGTTACCGCTACCATCGACATTGGTAGTTTCTGATGTTCTTATCGGAATCTGATCCCCTACTTTAATACTTGCCTCATGGTTGTTAAGCACCATGAGAGAAGGCGATGACAGTACATTAATTTTATTGTCATCCGCCAAGGCATTAAATATCAATCGAATATCATCTGAGCTCTTTTGCAATCCATAAGAAAAGCCTCCCGTAGCAGCAGCAGTAAATCCATTAGCCACGGTTCCTAAAATACCAATACCTTTCATACCATTCGGAGCACTATTATTAAATGTCCACTTAACACCATATTTTAAGTTATCAGTTAAATCGACAGCAACAATGGTCGAATCCAACAACACCTGTAAAGGCATTACATCCAACCGCTTAATCACTTTACTCAATGTACGGTACTGCTGAGGCTCAGCCATAATAACCAAGGCATTATTGGCTTCATCAGCGACAATACCGACCCCCTCCAAAGAAGAACTACTCAGCGTATTACTCCTTTTAGTATTGACCGTTACTTTTTTAGATTTATTACTAATAGTAGTCACTCGTCTGCCAGGTGCAACTGATGGCGCATTCCTTTTCGACGCACTAATCCCACTAATAATTGAATTTAAAGTCTCCGCAAGTTTAACGGCATCTACATGCTGTACTCGATAAACCATAATACCACCTTCGCCAGCCACTCCATTTTGCTGATCTAGCCTATTTATCCATTTTTCTGCTTCTCTTAAGTAGGCTTTTTGTGGAGTAACCACTAAAATAGCATTCAAGTGCTTGATGCTGATAAAGCGTAATATTCCAGTAAGTGGATTTTTTCCGTCTTGGTTAAAAATATTTTCTATATCAACAACAATACTATCAACCTCGGTATTTTCCAAAGGGTACAAGCCAAAGGACATACCTGCGATAAAGTTGACATCAAAGGTTTGCACTAAGTTAAGTGCTTTTTCCAATTCATCTCGCGTTCCTGCTACAAACAAAAGGTTGCGTGCTGGATCCACTTTAATAATCGCTTTTGCAGGCAACACTGGCTTAATAATTTCAGCCATATCCTCTGCACCAACGTACCGTAAAGGAATAACTTTAATTTGGTAACCAACCCCCAACTTGTTGCTGCTAATTTGTGAAGTATCTGCGGCATGCACTGCCATCGCATCAGGCTCAATGCGATAAATACCGTCTTGCTTAATCAATACCGCACCATTAACACGTAGAAGCATTTCCAACGTAGATAGGAGCTCCTCTTTGTGTAGTGGCCGAGTTGTTTGCAAGGTAATCGAACCTCTTACCTTAGGACTTAACACATAATTCTCATGCAGCATGTCACTGAGGATGATCTTACAAACCTCTCCCATATCTGCGGCATCAAGATTTACTGAGTACTTGCCTTCTCCCACCAACTGTACACCCGTTGATGTTGATGTGGAGCCTTTTTTTATGAACTGACCACTACCAAGAAATACTTTTTTGGGGGTTGCTTGCATATCTGTACTTAAATCCTCGCTATTATCTAACTGCGAAAACATTAAGTTATCTTCAGAACTCTCGGCTAAAGACGCTTGTTGCTCTTCCGAGTATTTTTCTTCAATCGGTATTTTAATCCCTAGTTTTGGACCCAGGTGAATATCGTCGAAAGTCTGACACCCTGTTAAAGTAATACTAGTGCTAACTAATAATCCAAAAAATTTTCTATGCTTGCGATAAGAATTCATTCTTATTTCTTAAGTAATTGTTTAAAAGGGTTAGGGGTAGGCTTCTTTTTACTGCGTGCTTTAGCCGCTTTAGATTTTTTTCTGGCAACTCTCGCAGGTGCTTTAGGACGAGGCTTTGCTAATAAAATCTTTTCAGTGCCGCCATTAGCGGCAATGATGACACTATCCTGCTTTATTTCTTGCACTAACCAACCCTTAATTTTCTCACCTTGCCGATAACGTGGGAATTTCTCCTCATCAGGCTTAGCTCGCGGATTATTAAATAGCGCATAACTATTACCTGGGGTATTAATGATACCAACCAAATTTAACCCAATATCTTTTACTACGCCTTGTGACGTACTAGTTTGAGCTTCCTCAACTTCGCTAGGCTCAATCGGCCGCCTTCCTTTGAAAAATAAAGGCCGCTCAATGAGCGTTGCATAATCATCGATTGCCTGTTCATTAGCATGATAACTTGGCATCTCTTGCATTTCAAAACCAGCACTCTGCACCCCCAGTAATTCTTGAACGTATTGGTCACGGTATTGCTGGCCATAATGTGCCTGCACTGCTAGCAATACCAGCAATATCACACTGGTAACGACAAACACTAGCGTTAATAAATACTCCCACTTGATTGAGCGCATTACAGGTCTTTCCTCATATATCCTGCAATTTGTAGGGTCACAGTCACTTTATCGCTTTGTGCTTTCTTTTTAGCCTTACTTCGCCGACTGAAGCCTCTTGTTTTGGGGGTAATACTCATTTCTTCAATGCTCATCAATGGCTTTTCAACCTCAATATCATATAAAAGGCTACGTAGCATTTCCATATCCCCAGATAATTTAACTTTCACCGTAATCTGCAGTAACTCATCGCGATCTTTATGCGGCAAAACCTGAGTACTAGTAATATCACCACCCGCTCGCTGCACTATGGACTTAATTCGCTTCTGTAATTCAGCGGCAACCAGTGATGAAGTTTCCTGTGCGTAAAAATAACCTAATGCATTAACCTCTTCTCGCCCCTGCTCCACTTCCAGCAACACTTCGTCCCGACTAGCAATCACTCTTTCATAGCGTTTGACCCGGAACATTAAATCATCAAACTCATCAGTCGTACTTTTAAATGCGCTATACCACGGTATAAAAATGACAGCACATAGCAAAATAATGATACCGACTAATAGCCCTACCGCAAGCCAGCGCTGTTGTTTATTATTCAGCTTTTGCATCATTTTTTTGTTTAGTGACTTCAGTTGATATTTTAAAACGCTCTAAGCCGGTGCGTGTATCTTTAGTAACAGGCGAAATAAACTTAACATTGTGAAAAATTACCTGTTTTTCTAAGGAGGCAATTAAATTTGAAGCACTTGCTGATTGTCCTGTTAGCTGTAACGTTTTATTCACATAACGAAACTGTGACACCCAAGTATCATCGTCCAGTACCTTACTCACAGTCTCAACCACATCAATCATTGCAGGTGCCGAGTTTTTCTTATCAATAAGCTTCTGCGTGGCCAACAGCAGAGAATCGATACCTTTTTTTGAATCTTCTATTGCTAATGCTTTGCGCGCCTGTTTCTGTCCATGCAGCTTTAAAGCTTCCAAGCCACCCGTCGCGGTATTTAATGGCAAAGCCAATAACAGGATAAATAGCACCAAACTCAATGACATAGAGCCAAGCATAATAAACAAGGGCATTTTGTTAGCTTTTTGACATAAATCTTTAGGCAACAAATTATACTGACTGCCAGACTTGCCTGAAACAACGGGGCGAGTGGCCGTATCAGCAAAAGAGGGCTTTACCCCGAGAGTTAAACAATATTGATACATCTCGTCTAAGTCCGCTTTTTTCACTAACACCAATACAATATGCAACAATGCTTTATTCTTTGCGGCTCCTAGTTTGATAATATCAAAATACACTTGTTCTTTGGTAAACGGAGTATATTTATCTAATTCATAACCAATGACCTGTCGTAAATTTGCTTCCGTTGCAGCAGGCAAAAATATATCTTGTTTTACCGATAAATGTTCTGGAACACGCAAAACCATATCCAGACCTTGGTAATCAGCATTGCTTTCAATGATGCTTTGCAATTCTTCTTTTGCCAAAGCATTAATGTCAAACTCGCCCAATAGCTTTTGCTGCTCATTATTAATATAGCTTAGCTGCGCTTGCTCCCCACTTATATCAATAACCAGAAAACCTTTACCTTTTACTGCTTCACGAAAGCTTGCGGGTAATAGAAAACTTAGCTGCTCTGCCCACCATTTAAAAAAGGGGCCAATCTCAATATTGCTATCCAAATTTATCATATTAATTAATCAGCCTTGCATCATTTGTAGACAAAAATAATGAAGGTAATTGATAATCCTGTGCCCATTTTAAAATTTTAAAGGGTAAACCATTTTGTGAGGTCGATTTTTGTACCACGACCATTATTTGTTGACTGATACCTTTTGATATCATAACTTCAGCAATAATCCTAAAAATCCCACTTTTCTGGGTGCTACCTTTAAACCACTCTGGCGCAGTAATAGCTTCTTGATTACGTTCATTGGCTACGCGCTGTACTATATATTCATCAACCATTTCAGCAGTCACCTCTGGGAGAGTCAATAATACTTCCCTACTCGCAGTTGTCGGGTTAAGTGCCGCTTTTTTTGTATAAATGCTAATCATACCTTGTAGCTGCTGGTATATTGCAGGTGTCATCCCCATCACCATCTGTAACTCCTCAATACTGGCAAACAGTCCATTACGGGGGGCATAATTCTTGTCAGCTGCCGCATATTGATCTTTCTCAGCACCGTATACTCTATGTAAATCATTTTTATCCCGCCAATCGAGAATAGCATCCACCAATTGATCTGCTAATTCCCCATCAACATTTATAGCTGCAAATAACTGTTGCAATTGCTCTGCATCCGCATAATTAATGCTAATTTTGCCCGACTCATCCGCCACTTTAATACGTACTTTTTGACCAGCAAACTCAATTTCATACAAGCTATTAAAACCTTGCCAACTTTGCTCTTGATCTGTGCCAAATAACTTCAAAATGGCATAACTAATACCTGCATCTGCAAGCGCTGTAGCCTCTGCCGTTTCTTTCAATCCAGAAGTTATCGCGGTTTCACGCTGTATGGTCAAGGTAAAGCTACTCGCCATAATGGTCACTAAAGTCAGTACCCACAGTACCAAAACCAGTGCAAACCCCTTATTGTTTGTCATGGCTTATTTAAGCAGGCCAAACAAATTAGCCTTACTGCGCTGGGTTCTAGACCTGCCGCTTACCCCAGTTGCATTAAGCGCTGATTCTACTTTAAAATTCACAACCAGTTGCGGCCACACGACTCCCGTAATAAGCTCTACATCAATGCTCACCAACTCAGGTAGGCTTTGCTTATCTAGCCATTGCTTATGCCAACGAGGTTCCACATCAGGGTCATCTTGATCAATACCAAAGTAGGCAATATTCAGCTCATGTATTTTCTTTAAAATAACCACTTGCTCACCGTCCCATTGCTCCATATCATTTTGTGCAAAAAATGGCTTGATATCAACCATCAACTGCTGACCAGCCCCTTCCTCTTCAGGCTGCAAACTAATCATAAATAGCTGCAAGCCCAAACGTCCTGCACTGGCAGACATAGGAGCAACAAATTGCAAACTATGCGCTTCGCCTTGAAAGGAGAATTCTGCATCCTCTTCCAAAAAATCAGCATTTAAAGGTAAGGCCGTCTGTAATTTATTGCGCAAAAAATTCTGCACAATTGTTGCTTGGCTGACCTCGGCTATTTTCTTTTCACCGGCATTCCAACTCTGTACACAGGTTCTTAAACTGGCAAATAATAGCAACATCATAATGCTTAATAAGCTCATCCCAATTAATACTTCTAATAAAGTAAAGCCAGATAACTGCTTATTCATTTTCTGCCGCCGCCAACTTAAGCGTTGTTAACTGTATTTGGCGGTTACTTTTCCCAGCAAACCACTCGACCGTTACTGTCACTTGATAAGGTAAAATAGGTATATCGCCATCAGACTCAGCGGCCTCATCAAGCTCTGTATTTAACTGATAAGGCTGGACTTGCACTCTCCAGAAATACTTATCCAGCAGTTGCCCAGAAGTGATTTCATCTTTTAACTCAGTTTCTATACCACTCGCTGCCAGTTTTGCTTGTGCAATAATGACCGCTTGTTGATACTCTTCCGAAATAATAGTGCGCCGTAGTCCACCTGAAAAAATATTCAATATAATGCCTAATGACAAGGCCAAAATTGAAAAGGCAACCAAGATTTCTAATAACGAAAAACCTTGTTGCACATGCTGCCTAAAATTCATGCAATTCTACTTGCCCAGTTAACCAGTTAATGTCTAACTGGCGTTTATTTTCTGCTATTTCTAAAGTAATCCGCCCACCCGTTGCCGAGCCGTCAGGAAAAAAACGCACCCCACCTTGTCGCTCACCCTCTAACTGTGATTCGGCAACATCTAAAGTCACTTCAATGTCTTTACTAATGGTATAGAGCTTATCTTTATCTGTTACTTGATAGCTATTGCTATCTAAATCAAATAAAAAGCGACTTTCTTTACGATGCGTCAAAGCATGTCCACGTGCAAAACGTAATGCCGAAGCAATTTCTCGTGCTGCCGCATTTAAAGTGGCAGTTTGATTACCTGAACCAATATTAGGAATGGCTACCGCAGAAGCTAGCGCAATAATAACCAGCACTATCAATAACTCTATTAAGGTAAATCCTTTTATTAAACCTGTACGAGACACGATGCGAGTAAAATATTAAATCACAGCTATTTGGTACTTATAATTCCAACGTACAAAAATGCTATTCCCAGCTATTAATATCTTGGTCTTCGCCTTCACCACCTGCAGCATTATCAGAGCCTAAAGAAAACAAGTCAAAACGACCATGCTCCCCAGGAGATACATAATGATAATCATATATCCAAGGATCTTGTGGTATGGTATTTTTACGCAAATAAGGGCCATTCCACGAACGCGCACTCGCAGGCGCAGCAACCAATGCACCTAAGCCTTCTTCAGTCGTTGGATAACGCCCCACGTCCATGCGGTACATGTCTAGAGCTCCTGCTAAATCTTCAATCTGGGCACGAGCAGCTTTAGTTTTAGCCCCCCCCAAATGTTTCATTACTTGCGGGCCAACCAGACCGGCTAATAAACCAATAATGGCTAATACCACCAATAATTCAATTAAAGTAAATCCATGCTGTGCCTGTTTAGTCTTTTTCATTGTAACTCCCATCATTTTATATATTATTCTTTTGCAATATGTTCTTTAAAACGCCAAATCATTAACACTCAAAATGGCAGATAAAATAGAAATAATAATGCCGGCAATTAACAGTCCTAAAGTCACAATAAGAATGGGTTCCATCATTGCCAGCATCCGTTCAATGGTAATTTTCAGCTGTTTATCATAGGTACTAGCCGTCCGCTCTAGCATTTCTTCCATCTTGCCAGTCTCTTCACCCATTTTAATCATTTGCGTTGCCATTTTAGGAAACTGCCCCGATTCGATTAACGCACTGGACATATCCTTGCCCTGCTTCAGATTTTCCTCAGCTTCAGCAACCGCATTAAGTAATACCAAATTACTCAGTGTGCCTTTGACAATGCCTAGCGCCGTCAAGATCGGCACGCCATTGGTTAATAATGTGCCTAAAGTACGTGTAAAATTAGTGGTATTAACATTACGGATAATTTCACCAAACAGCGGTAATGATAAAATCAATCGATCCCATTGCTCTTTTCTTGGGCCAACTGTGGTTTCAAAACGCAATACAAAAAAAGTACCCACACCAAATATAATGACCGCCCACCAATAGCTTTGTAACCATTCCGCACTGGCAACCACTATTTGTGTGGAAACGGGTAATTCCTTGCCCGCACTTTCAAACATCTCGGTAAACTGCGGCACCACAAAGGTCAGTAATAAAAACACTGACCCAACTGCCATAATAACTAGAATCGAAGGGTAAATTAAAGCAGTACTGACAGTATCTTTTAACTCTTTAGATTTTTCTAAATATTCAGATAGCTGCCCCAATACAACATCAACACTCCCGCCAGCTTCACCTGCACGTAGCATATTAATATAAAATCGTGAAAAAGCACTGGATTCTGCTTCCAAAGCATCAGCTAAATTAACCCCGCCTTTAACCCGCTCTAACACCCCTTTGATTAAGTCATATATTTTAGAATCATCATCAAGTAACTCCATCAATACCACTAAAGACCGATCTATAGGCAGTCCTGCCTGCAATAATGTTGCCAATTCTTTAGTAAAAAGTGCTACTTCTTTAGGTGATAAGCCTTGTTGCTCTTGCTTAAATGCAAAAAAAGAACCTCGCGCAAAACCTGACACAGACACCTTAATAGGAATTAAACCATCAGCTTGTAATTGACTGATAACCGAGGCTTCACTTGTTGCTTCTTTAGTGCCTTCCTGAATATCACCTTCTGCATTAACGGCTTTATAAGCGTAAATAGTCACATTAAGCTTCCGTAGTGACGCGTAACACTTCATCCAGACTAGTTAAACCCTTAGCTGCTTTTGCCAAACCATCCTGATAAATTGTCAGCATCCCACCTTTAATCGCTTCTTCTTGAATTAACCCCGACTCTTTGTGCTCCATTACCATTTTCCTTAAAGCATCATTCATGACTAAAAACTCAATGATAGCCATACGTCCGCTATAGCCGATACCACCACACTCTTTACACCCTTGTGCATGATATAGCGTCAATTGATTATTTTTCAAGAAACGCGTTAAACCTTTCTCAGCAATCACTTCAGGCTTTGCTAAGTATGGAACACGGCAATGCATACATAACTTTCTCACCAAACGCTGCGCTAAAATACCATTAATTGTCGATGTGAGTAGATAGTCATCCAAGCCCATATCCAATAAGCGCGCTAATGCGCCCGCTGCATCATTCGTGTGCAGGGTTGATAACACTAAATGTCCCGTTAAAGCGGATTGTACGGCAATTTTAGCGGTTTCCAAATCCCGCATTTCACCAATCATAATGACATCAGGATCTTGCCTGACTATAGAACGTAAAGCACTACTAAAGGTTAAACCTATTTTAGGTTTAGCTTGAATTTGATTCACCCCATTTAACTGATACTCAACGGGGTCTTCAACCGTAATAATCTTTTTCTCGGGGGTGTTTAATTGACTTAAGGCGGTATATAAAGTGGTTGATTTACCACTCCCTGTTGGCCCTGTTATTAAAATAATACCGTGCGGTTTGGCCAATACTTCAATAAACTGCTGTAAATTAGCCTCTTCAAAGCCTAAGGTAGCAAAGTCAAATACCACATTCTCCTTATCTAGCAACCGTATCACCACACTTTCACCAAACATGGTCGGTGTAGTGGAAACCCGCAGGTCAATTTCCTTACCCTGCATTTGAATTTTAATACGCCCATCTTGTGGCAACCGGCGCTCGGCAATATTCAACTTAGCCATTAACTTTATTCTAGAAATAATGGCCGCAGTCGCACTGACCGAAGGTCCTTCAATTTTTTGTAAGACCCCGTCAATACGCAAGCGTATCACCAACGCATCCTCAAACGGTTCAAAATGAATATCGGATGCTTTATTTTCCAATGCCCGTTGAAAAATCAGATTTACCATACGAATGACAGGTGCTTCACTAGCCAAATCTTTTAAATGCTCAATATCATCCAATGAAGCACTATCATCTAAGTTATCGGTAATTTGTCCCATCTGAGATTTGCCATCCCCATATAGACGCTCAATAGCCTTATCTATATCAGAGAGTAGCCCAATTTTTATTTCTACCTCGGTATTACAACTTAATTGTAAAGACTGTTTGATAAAAGCATTCTCAGGATCAACAACAGCCACCACAATTTTTTGCTCATTGGCACTTAAGGCTATGACATGAAATTCCTTGAGAAAGCGCAAGGAAATAGCATCAGGCAACAATACACTATCTGGATAATCTTCCGCGACGACAACATCAATACCTGTCGTCTTTGCCAAGGCACTAGCAACATCTTTTTCCGAGCAAAGCCCTAGCTTCACCAATAATAATGGCAAGCTTACCTCTTGCATTTGCTCTTCAATTTTATTAACTCTATTTAAGTCACTATCCCGCAAGGACTGTTGCTCAATTAGTGTTTCAATAAAGGGTTGATAGCTCATAAGGTAGTGTGTCGTAAAAAAGAAAACCAGATATTTTAGAATAAAAAATGCGGGTAGTTAAACTAGGAAAGTCGTAAAAACGACCCTCCCAACCCAGAATTTAATTATTTACTATGCAAAAATATGGTGCAATCATAAACCAAAAGCCATCAAGAGGATGTAAAAGTTTTGTATACCTCTAAAATAGACAGGTAACTAGCACTATCTACTCTAAGAAATGAGAATTTATCTGTATTGTACGAACTTGGGGCACTGGCTTTACCTACATGAGCAGTAAATAATGCAGACTAAAGCCTGTACCCCAATTTATTGTTTATTCCTAAAGCCAAAACACACATCATACTTTCGGACATTATTAAACCCTTGTCTATTAAGTTTTTAATTCCATATTTTTGCGCCTAAAAGTAAATCACACTCCCAAGCTACGCTACCTGCTTTATTCATATTACTGTTGTATTCCTTAATACATTTATCGTAAGAATTGGCATCCTGCTCCAAAGCACCCCTTGCTACCGCGCTACGAGGCTGAATAACGAACCCACCATTCCCTGAACCATCTTGCTGAGTCACATCATTCGTCCCTGAAAACCGACTTAAATCTACTCGCCCAATTGAACATACTCTCTGATCATTACAAATAATTGATAACACATCATTGAACCGAGAATCGCCACTCCCCGTAGGCCCATCTTGTGATGAATTACCACTAGGTAGCGACCGAGTCGATTCATAATGCCTAATAATTTGATTTGACGAGTTTTCATTCATAATAACGTCCAAACTATAAGCTGTTGCAACTGAACCACTAAAGTAATGAATATCAATATCAAATTTTCCATTGCTATAAACATCATCCCCCGTATCTTGATATGAAACAACCTCAGGACCCAATCCGCTGGTATTATCATGATCTAAAAAGCCTGGTGAGACTGACCTATTTCCATACCAAATAGTCCCACCATTTTTATCGGTAGAATAAATATCAATATCGGTTCCATCAGTTGCCCAACGCAGCACAAGAGCGATGCGTGAAGGCACTAGAGCATTTTGGCCTCGTGATGGATTTTCCACACCCGTCACATTAATAATTTTTTCTTTCGTCAAAGGTGTTCGTAAGTTACTCGAATTATACCCTTGCACTACCAAAGTATTGCTACCCATGGTCACAACCACATCAGCAGTGAAGGTTTTATCTGCCGCAATAGTTGTGACTGTTTTAATCTCACCATTGCTCACAATAACGCGATCAACATTTGTAGCTGTCTCTGGCACTACCCCAGAAACCGTTATGACTCTTTGATTAACATCAGCCCCTTCCTCAGGAACGGTAACATCAAGTTCTTCAGTTAAAATAACTCTAATGGCAAACCCCAATTCAGAAATAGTTACATCTGTATCATTCGGATTTACTAATGTAATAAAGAAATCCCCTTGCTGCTCATTATCACTGAACAAATATTCGGTTTGCTCATTACTTTGGTAATGCTGGTGCTGGATGCCTCCTAGCTGAGAGTTGCCAACAAAGTCAGCCCCTTCACTGAGTAAGGAGACAGTTAAAGGTAGCGAAGAAACTAACCTAAAAGCAGCTTCGTGACCAGCATCTAAATTTTCATGGGTAAAAATATCAGCATTTAGTTTAACTGAATAGGCTCCATAAGCAGGTATTTTACTAATATTGTCTAGATCAATAGTGACTGCTGCGCCTTCGTTTTCTTCACTCCAATCAGTTAGTGCATATTCAAAAGGTGTCTTTTGAAATTTAAAATCGACATCTGACTCATTGGTATCTAATAAAGAAATTTTATTCTTATAGAGAGTAGCATATTGATAATAGAGCAATGCTGCTGCAAGGCTAGATTTTTTTGCATCACCCAAATGATCGCCAAAATCACATGAAGATGTTGCTAAAGTAGCTTGTAAAGCACCAGCCCCCCAGGTAGCATCCATCACTCCAGAAAATATATCAGCAAGTTCTAGATCTGGATGATAACCACACTTTGACTGCAATAGCTTCCATAATAAAAACATATCATAACTATTAGTATTTATGCCTTGCTCAAGCACACGAGGGGCAGGCTTTCTACTTACATTATCCGCCACATACAAACTGGATGTATCAGCAAAATAATCTTCAAACCAATACGCCATGCCTTCCCAGATCCAATCACCGCCTACTTGCCAATATCTAAGACTTCTCGATTCAGCATCATCCGCACCGTCAGTCAAAGTTTCAAGCTCGGCATGATGAAAATATTCATGCGCAAGCGTATTACGTTGCTGTTCCTTAGTATAAGCACTATTGATATGTAGTTTTGCTCCATCATAAGCACCAAAGTCATTTCTTTCTTCTATAACTACTTCGATACTAGACTTATATTGCAAACCTAGCGTATTAAATTGATCCTGAACTTCAGTTAACCACACCACAAAATCTTCAATACTGACATCATCCCAATGCAACCTCGAAGCTGTATCATCGGCATTAGCAAATCCCTCGATTCTAAAAGTATAATTAGAACCCGCAATTTCACAATCTTGAATTTTAAATGTTGTGCTTGCTCCTCCACCTGAAAATTTCTTTTCAAAAGGTGTACAGCTAATATTTAATAGACTGGCACTTCTTGAATTAATACTTCTTGCTGCTTTCGTCGCTCGGCTAATTTCAGGAAGGACTGCTGGTGCCTGTAAACCTATAAAATAAAACCCCTCCATATTGTGAATTCTTATTAGCACGACAGGATCATTAGCGTCACCTTCTAAATCAAACCCTGTTCCGATAGTTGTCCATGCAGCTCCGCGCCCTTTCAAATTATTGGCATAATGAAAAATCTTTAAATCAAATATTGAAGCATTTTCAGGCAATAATGATTGTGGAAACCTAACTTCAATGTCGCCTGTTATTACAGGTGTCACTGTAAATAT
Source organism: Methyloprofundus sp. (assembly GCA_016592635.1). Lineage (NCBI taxonomy): Bacteria > Pseudomonadati > Pseudomonadota > Gammaproteobacteria > Methylococcales > Methylococcaceae > Methyloprofundus > Methyloprofundus sp. The sequence continues at coordinate 79,482 of AP023240.1, read as the reverse complement.
ATCTGTTAATTTATTAATATAATCAGGAATGTCTGCGGCAATCTCATCATTAATAATATTGACATTAACAACCCCTAAACTAGCTCTATCAACCAATACTGTTAATGCAAGTCCATTTAAAGAGTTCCCGCTGTCTGTCACCGTCAATGTTTCAGCCTGCACGTTTACTTGCAGAGCATTGCCTTCAGCAACAGCGACACTAAAACTTACATCTGCAAACAAAATCCCATCAGTTACCTGTATCGCAACAGGAAAACTTTCACCTTCTGCTGATGTTGGAGGTACCCATGTAATCTTCCCAGATCTTAAATCAATCACCATGTCATCAGGTTTTTCTGTTAAAGAGTATGATAGCTGCTTATTACCTGTATAAATCGTATTAACAGCTATTGTTGATTCTAACTCTGGAATTAAAACAGCAGAATCATTTGGCTCCAATAAATTCAATACAATGCCTTGCATCGCAACATCATCAGCATTCAATCCATGATAAATTGAATCATCACTTTCAGCAGGTGCAAGAATAATTTGATAGTCTTGCTCACCGTTAATAACATCAGAATTTCTCCCTTTAACAACAACTGTTTGCGCGAATGTCCAATTTTCAGGTGTAAACCTGAGATTCTCTACAGTTGTCGCACCTTCACTTACATCAGACGATGTAATAGGGATAATAACATCACTAGAAGGCCGACTTATTAAAGACACTTGAAATTCGGCAATTGCATTAAATGAAGCAGTATTACCCGTCGGTAAACTTACATTAATACCATATGGCCCAGACACATTAACTTCTCTGATAGCGGTACTAATATTTCCCGCGTTATCTGTCGCAGTATAGGTAATTGCATAAGCCCCAATTAATGATGCGTCTACGGTACCACTACTGCTAACATCAAGATTGCCATCTATATTATCTGTGGCAGTTGCCCCTGCATCTTCATAAGGGGCATTTTGAAAAATCGTCAACGGGCTATCACCCAAAATTTGAATAACAGGTGGAATAACATCAACAAAATCGCTAATTGTACCCACTTGAACTAATCCCCATATTTCTCCAAAGACATAAACCTCTTCGCCTAGTGTCGCGACATATGTTTCAGTTCCTTCATAGTACCTTGCCAAATATTGGCCCGACTCAGAGTCGCCAGTAAATGTTTCTGCGCCTGCAGGACTAAAATATTGAGAGTAACTCTCTTCAACAAAGTCAAACAAGGTGTTCGAGTCACTAAGGTTATCAGCCGATAATACATTCGAAAAAAAGAATGATATTAATAATATTAACAATCTCATTAATTTTTACTCCATTATGTCATTTAAAATCTAACTTATAAGTACATTCCATACTTTGATAGAAGATTGATTTTATTGTTAACTAATGTTACCAGAAAAATCATTTAACAATGCGAAATGCGTCTAAAAGCCCAAGAGAATTTACAGTCACCAAATATATTTTTATAGTCACAATTTGGTAAATTGAGGAAGATAAAAGCCCCCCCCTAACTGCCAACAGCTCCATACTAAAACATGGTACCCACTCATACCATAGAACATAAAAGTGTAGATACAAAATTAAGACCAAAAAATGAACTACCTACTTACAAAAAAACCTAACATCATTTATAATTACACAACACAAACCATTGAAATTTTTATAAAACTCTCAGCACTCAACAATAATGTAATTTGAATTATACGCCTCAAAAAAAATCCTTTACTGTTGCTATAATGTAAAAATTAAGGTATATATAAAGTGCAAATAACTATCCAAGAACAGAGTATCTGTTATGCTTACAAAATATAAACAAACCCTATTAATAGGGACAATCGTCCTTATGACTTTTTTAGCCCCGCAAAGTCAGGCCTACATATTAGATTTACAAGATGCTAGCCCATACAATGCATTGGTCTTTAGCGATATGGAGGCCTCTCGCTCTGATACTGAAGGACGTTTAGCTGTTGGTGGTAACCTTTCTTTGGATAATTATGCTGTTGGATTAAAGCTTAACCCTGCCGACAATCGATACGACACATTAACTGTAGGTGGAGAATTAAATTTTACCGATGGCCACATATACAATGGCAATGCCCGCAGTGGTGGGCAAGAAACCATGACAAGCGTAGGGTATACAGGAGGGGAATATATATCTGGCAACCCTTTAGATTTTGCCGCTCTTGAACAACAAGCACAAACAACCTCAGCAGACTGGTCAACATTTGCAAACAATACTAGTACTAGCCTAAATAACAACCAACTACATTTATTTGGCGACAATACTGAACTTAACGTCTTTTCAATTACAGCGACAGACCTAGACACTCTAACGAGTGAGTTTATTTTAGAAATTCCTGATAACTCTTGGGCTCTTATTAATGTCATAGGAGCCGATATTACCATTGCTGATCTAGGTTTTTTTAGGATAACGTCAGATGGCACTAAAGAAAACATTGGTGACAGACATGGTCATGATGGCAGCCTAACACAAACAGTTCTTTTTAACTTTTTTGAAGCTGACAACTTAGAAATTCGCAATGCTGGCGTTGCAGGTAGTATATTAGCACCTTTTGCTGCCACCACTTTTTATGATGCTCATATTGACGGTCAACTTATCACTCATTCTTTACAGGGAAAAACTGGCGAACCCTCAGGGCAAATAAATTACTACCCATTAGTTTCTTCTGATTTGCAATCAGCTGACCAAGTTCCTGCACCTAATATTTTATTATTATTTAGCTTAGGAAGCCTGTTATTTTTTCGCTTTAAAACAACTGCTCAAAGATAAAAGCAGGCATATCACGACTAAACGATGCCTTTCTTTCTTTAAAATAATAACGAAAATTCAACCCTACAAAGTAATCCTGATAAGCATTAATATTTCTATATCCTGCACCTGCAGCAAACTGCACATTCGGATGCACAAGCCACGATCCCTTTAACTCAGCCTCAAAAGCAACTGCTTGCTGGTTACTCCCTGCATATACCCCGCCATTTAGCACCTGCAACTGTTCATAACCAGGGAAGTACAACGCTTTTTGCTCAATAAATTGCTGAAACCCCAACCCAACCCTACCTTTTACGATGAAAGCCTTGCCTTCATCTGTCAAAAAATCTAATGCCGCCCCAATCCGATATTGCAACTGCGGGCTAAAATAACCTCCGTGCCCTAAAGTAAAATGGCTTAAATTTTTTGCATAATGTTGCACCGTCAACGCAGGGCCTATTGAAAAATAATCAAAACCTTTTAAGTCAAAATTATATGCAACACTGATATCAGTATTTAGGCGCATATTATCAGCAACATTTTTGCCATGCAAAAATGCACCTGTCAGTTTAGTATAAATATTCCAATTCCCACCAAACTGGTACAGCCCCGTTAGCTGCCCTCCCAATTGGCTTACTCTACCCCATTCCGCATCACTATAAGGGTCTTGCATTCCTGTATAAGACAGTATTGACTCTCGCACTGGTTGCGAAAACCCCTCTAATGCCCATGAACCTCGTTGCCACTGCTGCGTAAACCCAGCTCGCCATTTTACCGTAGGTGCCAACACTCCATTCGTCGGGGTGCTCCCAATTGAGAAATACGGACTAAACCAGCCTGATTTATGATAATCAAGCTGAAAGCTGAGTCCATTAGAGACTTTATTTGTATAAGGATTAAAGGTAGCCCCTGCAGCACTACCTACTATGGCACAGCATTGTTGGGTTATCTGGCCGCTAAATAAATCTGTGCGTGAAAAGTGCAAACTTAACTCGTGTTCACCCGCAAAAATGAAATCAGCCCCTATAACAGGAGCAGAGAAAATGCTTAATCTGCTAGTGCCTGTATCACCACTTCTAGCACGATATAACAAACCAGCTTCTACAAAGCTAGAGTCAATATTATGCAGCAAATTAATATCAGGCTTAATACGCTCAACTGCCAGGTGGTCTTGTTGATAATACTGCGCTGCACTTAAAAACTCTTTCCGAAAAAATAATTCAGTATAGTCATCTCGAAGCGTACGCTGGTGATATGCCAGCCACGCGCGCAACTCAGTACTTTCTCTTGATTGTCCTAGATGAAACTCTGCACGACTCAGCACCAACTGAGCTTGTTGATAATTTTTCTGTTCAAGCAAAGCCCAGCCTTGTTTCAGGTTAATTTGCATGGCTAGTTTTTGCATCGCAGTAGATTGCTGCTGATAGCGCTCAGCTATTTGCAAGGCTTGCTCACTACACCCTGTTTTAAATAACACCCAAGCATGCAACTCATCCACTGCACGTATATTATTATGCAACGGGCGTGCTTTTTTTAAGAATAATAGACTATCAGAATAGGCTTTGTTGGCATAAGCTTGCTGTGCCTGATCCAGTAGGATATTACCCAATAAACTACGCATTTTTTTATCTTCTAAAAATGGTTCAGCAACCAACAGTGCTTGTTCAAGCTGCTGATTTTTTTGCAGCGACTGCACCAAACCTAACGCAGACTCAAGGTGTGCTGGCTGCCACTGTTGGATCAATTCAAACCAATATATTGCCAACGATAATTTACTTTGATTAAAATAGTACCAAGCAAGCTGCTTAGCCGTTGCAATATCCTGTCTCTGTATAACATTAGCACTTAGTAACTCTACTAGTACCTCGATTTTATGCGCATTATTGGCAGCTACCGCTTCGGATAAATAATAGCGATTATGCCGATATTGAATCTCTGATAATTTCCGCCCGCCGCGATCACTGCCCAATAAAGAGCTCACCCTCTTAACTAACTGATTAAAATATATGACATTTAAATAATTCTGAGCAATTTGCAACAATGCATACCGCTCTTGTTCAATACTACAATGCTGAATAGCCACTATAAATAACTTTAATTTATCTTGCTGACTACTTATTTTGCGCAAAATACCCTGCTTATCCCACAAGTATATTTGCGCACAATTATGCTCTGGTTGGCTGAGAATATATTTGATCAATATATTGACTTCAGCTCCTAACACCACAGGTGAAAGTGCCTTTTGCATCTGCTCGGTAAACTTAATATTATCTTGCTGTTCTAATCTAATTTTTAGTAATACCAGCAATTGCTCTGGCGGCCTCCAGCCCTGATATTGCAATTGAAACTGCTCGATACTTTGTTGCAGCCTCTCCAATTTATTGCTGTTAAATAAATGCCATAAAATACGTTCATCAGGAGCTAACTTCATTCCCTGTTGGCTTTCTTGTAATGAGTGTTCAAGAGCAATGCTTTGCTCTGAGCCAGCTAACGATGTTGTAGGTAAATATATAAAGAAGTAGCTTACATATACAGCAACTAACAGACTGCTAATAACCACTCCTTTAAGCAGAATGGGCATCAAGCGTACAGCAAACATTAGTGAGCCGACTGTTGTTGTGCAATATAAGCAAGCAGACTTAAACTACGCGAATAATAATCATCATCCTCTTTTTGAGGCAGTTTAACTCGAACCTGTGCGAGCTGTTGATATACCGCAATAAACCCTGTTGATGCAGAGTACTCAGCTAGATGGTTATTACTCAGATTAACCGTTGGACTTAAATAGCCTACTCTATGCTGACTAGCTTGAACATAATGTACAAACCGCCTAATAATATCAGGGGACATTAATTTTGCCCAACCAAGATACAAGGGAATACGAATCGCCTCATAACCAAAAAGTGGTGGCTTTTCAGGACTCACAATAGCAACATCACTCAGTAGCAACCAATCAGCAGGTAGTCGCCATTGCCCATACTGAGCGTTATTGCTTAAAAATAAGCCACTCACTATTAACTCACTCCATACTGAATCAGTATCAACGGTCATGAACTCTAAAAAAGCTGGAAAAACCCAATATGATAGGTTAATAGTAATATTATCAGATTTAGTCATAAATCCATGCTCTGCAGGTAATATGACTTTATAGCCCTGCCATGATTGGATCAGCTTATTGCGTATATCACTAAGAATTGCCTGTGACTCTTGCAAGTAACATGTACTCTGCCATTTTCGAGCTGCCCTTAACAACGCCCAAGCAACCAAAACATCACCATCACTTGCATTATTTACATCCGCCACTCCTTGACCCGCTATATATTTCCAAGATAACAGGTGGTCATCACGAGTTTGCAAATTTGCCTTGCTCCAATGCCATATTTTTGCAAAGGTTTCACGATCATTAAAATAAACCGCAAACAATAAACCATACCCCTGCCCTTCAGAATGGCTAATCCCTTTATTGGTACTGTCAATCACTCGGCCATCGCTACTGACAAACTGCTGTTTAAAGTCTCCCCAGGCTTTTTGCTCAAGCATAACATCAGCAGCAAAAGCACTGTGAAATAAACAACATAAACATAGAAAGGCAACTTTTAACATACTTATCATTCGTGCGTAATTTGTAGACAGTAAACAATAACTAAAGAGCAAAAATTTAATAATACCCAATAATATGACTTAGAACTGTTATTGAATTCTCGTTCCCAACTACGAATTATATTCAGGCAGATCACCATGATGCCTCAGTTTATAACGCCGCAAAAGGTAATGCGCAATAAATGCAATCATCAAAAGTAATGCCAAAACAACGGCTAGCCAGTATCCTTGATGCAATGAAAAATAATAGGCTAATTTATGCCGTACCGTTGTTTCTCCGAGGTAAAACTCATCACCCCCTTGCAGCATTTCCAATGATTCTTTATCATTTTTCCAAACAACAATATTATGCTCTAAACCACCCCACATCTCAGGCGCAATAAGTAAATCAATATTATGAGAAAAGGCACCTGCATCATCATATGTAAGCAGAGTATTAAGTAACTTGTCCGCCCCATCGGCAGGGTAACTAACCATTAATGCTTGCTTGCCAAGAGCAGCAAGAAACTTAAGCCTTGCATGCAGAGGCTTTAAAGAAACACTTTCAGGAGCAACAGACTTTGGAAACAATAAATCATCAACAAATTGAAACAACGCTTGCTGCTTCTCTTCAGCAATACTCCCAGCGCTAAATGGAAATTGAATACCATCAATAAATTTCACGGGAGAATGAATCAAGTCACTAGCGTGCAAAGCACTACGTGCACCAATAATAAATAAGTGCCGACCTTTTATTTCATCAAAAGTCATTTTTACTTCAGGTAATGGAGCTTGATTTATTTGACTCAGTTTAGCAAGAAGCTTCCATGCCGCTACAATACTGACCGAATTTTTATCACGTAGCACTACCCCTAATTCAGCACCAGTAATGCTATTTAGATAGGGAAAACCAGTTCGTTGTAAAAGAGACAAGTCAGGCAGACGTACATAATGATCCAGCCTAGGAAAATGAATACTTGAGTTACCAAATAAGGTCACCAAACTATTTTTATTTTGCATCAAAATACAGTCACCCGATATTGTAGGAGGCATAACCGTTTCAAAACTTATCTTATTCTGCCCAGGAGCAAATGAACTACTAGGAACCTTAATCATATAATCTTGGTAACTATCACCATACTTATTATCTAAGAGAATTGCTTTAACAAACACCTCATTAATACGGATATTGAGTACTGAATCTGCACGAAAAGCAGCACCATAATTATAATTAAGTTTCAAAGTAACATTACTCTTAAGCTCATGGTGTAAATCACTAGGCATATTAAAAATCAATTCACTCTTTTTACTGCCATGCTTCATAGTACGCGTAGGAAACCCTAACTGTTTAAATTGGTAGCTTTCTCCTGAAATAATAATATCTGGCTTATTCAATTCAGGATAAAACGGTGCTAGCAAATCTTGTACCAACATATCCTGTACATCAGGAAAGGCATTGTGCGCATAAGCAAATGTAGTAGCAGCTTTTGTGACTTCTTCTGGTGTCGTCCCAGATATAATAATGATCTGAGTACGCTTAGTTTTCCCTGGGTAAAGCCCTAGAAAAGCACCACTGATTTTACTTTGTAACTCTGGTGTTAAAAAGGCAGCCAACTCATCTACAGTTCCAATCAGAACAGCATCAGAGTTTAATTTGGTTTGCTGCAAAAAACGTAACGGGTCATTGCCAGAGTATTGTTCACGCTGTTTCTTATTACTCTTTTTAGGTGAGTCCAAAATAATATCAAAAGCCTTATAATCCAATCTTAAGGCGACAGCTTGTACTGCTAAACTCCCCCAATATAAATCATTATTAGTATAATTTTCTTGCTGTGGCTGTAGAATTGTTAGCTTATAATCATGTAACTTTTTATCAAAAACATGTTTTAAATCAGCCAAAGTGTAATTCTGTTTGTTATAACTAGAATCGATAACCAAATATGACTTAATTGAATTTACTTGTGTCCATAACTCTGCAGACTCAGGAACTTCACACTGAATAGTATAATGTTGAGCCACTGATAAAGTAATTTTATTATAGCCTTCAATAAAGTATTCTGTCGGGATAACAATATCGCTGACAATATGCGGTTTTTTTGGGTTTAAAGAAAACTGCTCAACTACCACATCATTCACCGATACTAACAATTGTGACCGATCTTTAATTAATGCAGTTGAATGAGTAAAATCTAAATGCAACTTAACTTTTTGTAGCGTTTCCCTACGCGATAAGGAATAGTTAAAATTATACTGGTCTTCAATATTTCGTAAATATATTTGCTCATCGACTAGCATTAAATCAGATAGTTTTATGACTTTATGTCTTGCAACTTCAGCACAAACAGCTAACTTAGGTAAAAGTAAGGAAAAAGTTAAAACGATGCTGAAACATAAGCAATACTTGTAACTAGTTGAGTAAAGTTTCATATGCGAGCTACAAAAGAATCCATAATAAAATTAAACTGTCCGTATTTTTGATAGTTTCCCTCTAAAATACATAAAGGTATAACGTGCTATATAAACAATACCTGTTTTTGCAAGAAAATACATCCCATGAGTAAAACCTGGGTCAGGGCTTGCTTGCTCAATAGTTTGCTGCCAACGTTGGCTATCTCCATGCACCAATAATACTACCGCTCGCAGATCTTCCATATTGGATGTATCAAACTGCACCCCTAAAAGCTGCTTTCCTAAATTTTGCCAAGTATCTTTCACTGCTACTGGCAACTTAAACGGCTCTTCTGTAATGTCATTCATACCACACAACATCAGTTTCTTTGAATTTATATCGCAAACGTCATTATTAAGTAACTTAATGCTAGCGCCTCCTACCGATATATCACAAACATAGACATTCATTGTAGTGTTATTTTGAGTATCTTCAAGTATTGCATTAAAATTTGCAGGCAACCGCGGGGTAGTACGGCGTTGCTTCCGCTCCAGTAACGCGCCTAAACTAGCAGAATAAAATATAAAGTTAAAGCTAGTCCAAAAAAGGGCTGGAATAATTAAAGATCGTTCTTCAGGAAACCAATAAAACCGCGCACAGCCAATAAAAAAAATCAGTGTGGTAATAGCAATCATCCAGTAAAAAGGCTTAGATAAGGGTGAAATAAAGTCTTCACTCAAAATTTCTGATTTAGGCGTTACCCCAAATGTAGGCGATTCAGGATTTTTTAATACTTGAATAATAGCACCGAATGAATACATCGACTGCATGGTTTCATAAATATTAGAAATAAAATTCCAACGGACTTTACCAAATAAATAACTCGAACTCATAACCAAAACCAACAAATAAGGAATTGTATAAGTAAATAAATCTAATAAAGTCGCATTATAAACATATAAACCAAAGACTAAATAGGCCGCTGGTGCTAGGGCAAACACCATTCTAGATAAAGGAAAAAACCAAAAGCTACAATTGGATAAATAGCTTATTTTTTGGGGCAAACTCATTCCCGACTGTAGCGCAGGGTTTTGCAACAGGAAAATTTGCACCATACCTTGCGCCCAACGCATACGCTGAGTCATAAAGCTGGAAAATGTCTCAGGTTGCAAACCTGATATGAGTGGGTATTTATAATAACGTGAACGCCAACCTTTATTATGTAAAGTTAGAGCTGTTTCTGCATCCTCAGTCACTGTCATACATGAAAAGCCATCACTTTCCAATAAAGCGGCTCGTCTCAGTACCGCAGCAGAGCCACAAAAAAATGAAGCATTCCAAAAATCTAATCCAAGCTGCACTGCACCATAAAACATGTAATTTTCAGCAGGCATATTTTGGTATAAATCGAGATTTTTTTCAATCGGATCAGGGTTTATAAAAAAGTGCGGTGTTTGTACAAGAAATAATTTGTCGTCTTGCAAAAAATGTCCAACCGTCTTTTGCAAAAAATCTAACGTAGGTACATGGTCTGCATCAATAACAAGTACTAACTCACCACTAGTTTTAGCTAATGCTGCATTCAAGTTACCTGCTTTAGCATGCTCGTTGTGATCCCGAGTTAAATAAATGACTCCCAACTCAGAGCAGAGTTGTTGTAAATTTTTATGTCTAGCGAGTGCTTGCTCTGCAGCTAACACATCACTTTGCTGCCGCTTTGCCAACGTACCACCATCATCCAATAAATAAATTTTAAGCTTATCTTTTGGATAGTGCATATTCAGTGCAGCAATTAAGGTCACGACTAATAATGACTGCTCTTCATCATAACTAGGAATAAACACATCAACGCAAGGTAATACGCTTTCGTCTTCAGGTAAGGGTAGTACAGACCTTTCAATTGGACGCAAACTGACGAAGCTACTTACCAGAAACATATAAATCACATACACTTCTGTTAGAAACAGAATCATACTTGCTATAAAGCTCGCTAACTCATTAAACTCTAGAGTGAAAAAGAAACGCCACAAAATATAGCGTATAACTATAAAGGTACAAAGACCAAGATAATAAATACGTGCCACTCCCTTGTGCTCAGCATATTGAGCTAAGAAGAACATAAGGCCAACCACACATACCGAAAGGAGAATTTGGGAAATAGTGTCTACAGGAATACTTGCCAAAAAGCTCGCAAGAATAATACTTAAAATGAGTATTTTTGAGGATAGATTTGAAATCGTACTAGACATGAATAAAATCAATTTAATCGAAGAGCCTACACTTATATAAAACTATTATGCATCATAAGCAACGTTATACCTTAAACCTACCCCATATAACATAGAGTATCAAAGTATCAGAATACTCCATTAATTAACCTTATAATGCCTACCTTCAAATAATAAAGATAATTGTATTCAAAGTGACTCACCATCCATGGCTGAATCACTTTATAAAACAATAATATCAATTACGGCTCTACTATACTCATAAAACAACCAATCAATATCCAATATCCCTAAAAACACTAACTAAATTTTACTTGTATACCGTTTATAACCCAAAAATGACAGCCCTAGACACATAAGCAGTACTGTTGTTGGCTCTGGAGCCGTTGCAATTTGGCGAAGGCCGAATATGCTAGGCATAAAGCTAGTATCAAGATTAAATGTGTAAGTGTGGGTGTCACCAATAAAATGATTATTTGGCGCATCATCCCAAAACTGTAACTCATTACCACTTTGGTCTGAATTTGTAAAAATAACACTATTACTCCAATCAGAAATAATGCCTGTTACATCCAGCTCATTTGTAAAGGTCACATCATAAAACTCAAAATGATAATCAGACCATCTCCACGGAGTATTGTTGGTAACCTCAAATTTAAATTCCCAAATACCCGTTGCACCCTCTAAATCAACAATTTTATCAAAGTAGCGAACTGATTCACCTTGATCATAATCAAAATCAACGACTGCATAGCCATCATGCGAAGGATACGGAATAACAGAATCTTCACGATAATCTTCAACAATAACTACCGTGCTTGTTCCATTATTTGAATCAACACTGGTAATAGTATTTAAATCATCAGTCCACCGATCTGATATGGCCACTGCTTGTACTTGCCCAATATTAAGCAATACCGCTAGCATCAAACTAAAGCCTATAAAGTTTTTTCTTTTCATAATAAATTAGTCCTATCTGTACATATTATAAGTATAAATCCCAGCAACCATTAGGCTACTAGAATCAATGCGTTCGCTAATCGTAACTTATAAAAAATTTAGAACAACTCTAAATTTATAAACCCAAAAAGCAAGTCGCATCAATATAATTACAAGCACAAAACAGACCAACTTATACACTCATTCAAAAAAATATAAATATATTATATATCAAAGATATAGATCATAAAAAAGTACCACTTTATAAATAAGCAAGCTAAACCCTTAAAAAATAATTTTACTGTAAAAAATATTGACATTTTTATTTTTTTAAAGAATAAAATATTTATTTTCCAAACAACCAAAATCCTCCTTATTTATATGTAATACATTGATTTTTAAATGCTTGTTAGAATAATTAAAGCCTAATAAATAAAAAACAAATATAAGCTAATCATACTTATCAGCAAGTAAAGCAACATTTCAAAACGCACCAAACAACATGCCCCCTAGAAACCTTTATAAATCAATATTATAAATAGAATAAAAGAATTACTCTTAAAAAAATAAATTGATATTTATCATTTTATTATTGTAAAGAAAATGGACACTTTAACATTATGAATATAACGCACTTTCTCCTCACTTACAGAACCAACAAATTATCCATACTATTTATCAGGCTATAGAATCAATCACATATAACTCTTAAGGTTAATATTCAGAATAATTTATATCATCAACCTTTTATAAAGTACCCTTTATTTACAACAATAACATGTAAAAAAATCTGACATAAACTCATATGATCACATTAGCTAACTTTTTTCTATTCCACCGTTACCGACTTCGCCAAATTACGCGGCTGATCCACATCAGTTCCCTTCAATATAGCAACATGGTAAGACAATAGTTGCAGCGGAATAATATAAACAATCGGTGCAATCAGGTTATTAACTTTAGGAACACGAACAATTTGTACATTCTCATCTTCTTCAGTTGCAATTGACTCATCTAAAAAAACGATTAATTGTCCACCACGAGCACTTACTTCTTGAATATTAGATTTTAACTTCTCCAATAAACTATTATTAGGTGCTACGGTAATTACAGGCATCTCTGCGTCAATTAAAGCGAGCGGGCCATGCTTCAGTTCTCCAGCCGGGTATGCCTCAGCATGTATATACGAAATTTCCTTTAACTTTAGAGCACCTTCCATTGCAATAGGATAGTGGGAACCACGCCCTAAAAATAAAGCATGATTTTTTTCAGCAAACTGTTCAGATAAGACCTCAATTTCTTGGTCTATCTGCAAAACATTTTCAATAATGCTTGGCAATTGAAACAATTCCGAGGTAATTTGTGCTTCTTTTTCAGCACTTAATGCAAAACGGCGGCCTAAAGCGATTACTAACAGCATTAATGTCACTAATTGTGTCGTAAAAGCTTTTGTAGAGGCCACCCCAATTTCAGGCCCTGCTCTAGTCATCAACACTAGGTCAGACTCACGCACCAAGGAGCTTTCTGGCACATTACAAATACTTAATGAATGTTTTGCACCTAAGCGCTTTGCTTCTATTAAAGCAGCCAAAGTATCAGCTGTTTCACCTGACTGTGAAATAGTAACTACTAGGGTATCTTCAGAAAGCATTGGTTCACGGTAGCGAAATTCACTAGCAACATCGATATTACAAGGTACGCGAGCCAATTTCTCAAACCAGTACTTGGCAACCAGTCCTGAATGGTAACTGGTTCCACAAGCCAGTATTTGTACCGATTTAACTTGTGCAAAGACTTCTGCAGCATTATGCCCAAAAGCACTATCTTGTAGACTATTATCAATAAATCGCCCTTCCAAAGTTTCTGCAATGGCTCTAGGCTGCTCATATATTTCTTTCAGCATATAGTGCCGATAACCAGCTTTATCAACTGCATCTGCTTTTAAACTGCTTTCTTTAATCGGGCGCTCAACAACTTGATCATGATGATCATAAATAACCAAGCTATCTGTGGTAATTTCTGCAACGTCCCCTTCTTCTAGAAAGATAAAGCGCTGCGTCACAGGCAGCAAAGCCGTCACATCAGAAGCAATAAAATACTCACCAATACCAACACCAATCACTAACGGACTTCCTTTTCGGCAAGTAATTAGAGTATTGGCATCATCTTGACTAACGACACCCAAAGCATAAGCTCCTTCTAAATGCTTGATAGTATTTTTAACTGCCAGCAATAAGCTACCCGCTTGCTCTAATTCATGATAAACCTGATGGGCGATAACTTCCGTATCCGTCTCTGAAGTAAAAGTATACCCTTGTGCTTTTTGTGCTTGACGCAATACTTCATGGTTTTCTATGATGCCATTATGCACAACAGCCACTTTATTCTTGCACACATGTGGGTGCGCATTGAGTGTACTAGGTTTGCCATGGGTAGCCCAACGAGTGTGCGCTATACCAATATTGCCAACAAATGGATCTGCAACCAATAGGTCCTCTAAACCTTTAACCTTCCCTATTTGTCGCTGCCTATAAATTTCATTATCTGCAACAACTGCTAACCCTGCAGAATCATAGCCCCGATATTCTAACCGCTTTAAACCTTCAATTAAAATAGGCACAACATTTCTTTGTGCAATACCACCCACTATCCCACACATATTACTGCTCCTTTTTTACTGGGCGTTGCCAGTTTTTTATACTAATTTGTTTTGATCGTGATAGGGTCAACTGGCTCTCTGGAGTATCTTTAGTCACTGTTGAGCCTGCACCGATAGTTGCATTTTTTCCTACTGTAACAGGCGCAATGAGCTGAGTGTCCGAACCAATAAAAGCCCCATCTTCAATAACTGTTCTAAATTTATTTGCACCATCATAATTACAAGTAATAGTGCCTGCACCGATATTCACTTTACTGCCTATGGTTGCATCACCTATATAACTTAAGTGATTAATTTTACTTCCTTGAGCTACTGTAGACTTTTTAATCTCAACAAAATTACCAACATGAACCTCCTCAGCTAATTCGGCTTGCGGGCGTAACCTGGCAAATGGACCTATTCGACTTCCAGCCCCAATAACTGCATTATCGATCACACAATTAGCTAGAATTTCAACATCATCTGCAATAATAGAATTATTAATTATGGTATTTGCACCAATATTTACATTATTGCCTATTGAATTTCTGCCTTCGAAAATAACATTAATATCTACCGAGATATCTTGTCCTAATATATCGAAACTGCCTCGACAATCTACTCTCGCAGGGTCAAATAATGTGACACCAGCTTCCATTAACTTATCTGCCTGAATGCTTTGGTACACTCTTTCCAGATAACTAAGCTGTTTACGATTATTAACTCCCATTACTTCATCAGGGTGTTCAGGCTGGCTCGTTTTTATTTCTATGCCATCCTTAACCGCCATTTCAATAATATCAGTTAGGTAAAATTCTTGTTGGGCATTACTATTATCTAATCGTGCAATCCAAGCTTTTAATTTATCGCCCTTTGCTGCCAATATTCCAGTATTAACTTCTTTTATTTGGTGCTCTTGATCTGTTGCATCTTTATGCTCAACTATTTTAGTCACATTGCCCGCCCTATCTCTGACTATTCTGCCATAACCTGATGGGTCATCTAAATTGACAGTGAGAAGTGCCATGCTCTGTGCTGATACATGTTGTAATAAACCAGCAATTGACTCGCTTGATAATAATGGCACGTCACCATATAAAATCAACACCGTGTCATCATTATTTAGCATACTATCTGCTTGCAGTACTGCATGACCAGTGCCTAACTGTTGTTTCTGTTCAATCCACTGCGCGTCTAAATTTGCTAATGCCTGCTTTACTAACTCCCCACCATGCCCATAAATAATAATGACTTCGTTATTATCTACTGACTTACTCGTAACATACACATGCTCCAGTAAACTACGATTAGCAACCTTATGTAGTACTTTTGGCATTGCCGAACGCATACGCGTACCTTGTCCAGCAGCTAATATGAGGGTCTTCACAGTCATTACATTTTTCCTTTTGTCTCTTAGGCAAACTTAAAGTATACCAATTATATTATCTAATAATGCCGTATAGTCGTCATTAATTACCATATTTTTAAAACAAAAAAGCCCGATAACGAAACCGCTACCGAGCTTTTTTAACGACCACTTAATATTGTATAAACTACTTTATATTAAGAACCGCGCTTTCTAAATTTATCTAGTGCTCTCAATTGCATCATTGCTACAGCTAGTTGTGCTTGTGCTGTTGCATAATCAATTTTACCAGACTTATCACTTAATGCTTCTTCGGCTTCCGCTTTCGCTTCTAACGCAGCTGCTTCATCAATATCTTTTGCTCGCATAGCGGTATCAGCGAGTACAGTCACTAAATGTGGCTGTACCTCCAATAGTCCACCAGAAACAAAATATTCCTGAGTTTCAGTATCGCTCACTTTTACACGAACTTCACCAGGATTTAATTTAGATATTAATGGCGCATGGCCAGGTGAAATGCCTACTTCACCAAGTTCAGCAGGAGCAAAAACCATTTCTGCAAGCCCAGAAAAAATTTCTTTTTCTGCACTTACAATATCTACATGTACTGTCATAGCCATAATATTACCTATAAATAATAGATTACATGCCTTTTGCTTTTTCTACAGCTTCATCTATGGTACCAACCATATAGAAAGCTTGCTCAGGAAGGTCATCATATTCACCAGCAATAATGCCTTTAAACCCTGTAATCGTATCTTTTAATGATACATATTTACCTGGAGCACCAGTAAAGACTTCAGCAACAAAGAAAGGCTGCGATAAGAAACGCTGGATCTTACGAGCTCTTGTTACAGTCAATTTATCTTCTTCAGATAACTCATCCATACCAAGAATCGCAATAATATCACGCAACTCTTTGTAACGCTGTAATAAACCTTGTACGCCACGCGCTACTTCATAATGCTCATCACCAATCACTAAAGGATCTAACTGACGACTACTAGAATCTAGTGGATCAATCGCAGGGTAAATACCTAGCTCAGCAATTTGACGTGATAATACAACCGTTGCATCTAAATGCGCAAAAGTGGTTGCAGGCGATGGATCGGTTAAATCATCCGCAGGTACATAAACCGCTTGGATTGAAGTAATTGAGCCTGTTTTAGTTGAAGTAATACGTTCTTGTAATACCCCCATTTCTTCAGCCAGTGTAGGCTGATACCCTACCGCTGATGGCATACGACCTAATAGCGCTGATACTTCAGTTCCTGCTAATGTGTAACGATAGATATTATCAACGAAGAAAAGTACATCATTACCTTCTTCACGGAAGTATTCCGCCATGGTTAAACCAGTCAAGGCAACACGTAGTCTGTTTCCTGGTGGCTCATTCATTTGTCCGTATACTAACGATACTTTGTCAATTACGTTTGAATCAGTCATTTCGTGGTAGAAATCGTTACCCTCACGAGTACGCTCACCTACCCCAGCAAATACTGAGTAACCACTATGCTCAATCGCAATATTACGGATTAACTCCATCATATTAACGGTTTTACCTACACCCGCGCCACCGAACAGCCCAACTTTACCACCCTTAGCAAACGGGCATATCAAGTCAATAACTTTAATACCTGTTTCTAAAAGCTCATTTGCTGGTGCTTGCTCTTCATAAGAAGGTGCTTCACGATGAATAACCCATTTGTCTTTTTCGCCAATAGGGCCTTTTTCATCAATAGGATTACCCAGAACGTCCATAATACGTCCTAGTGTTTCTGTTCCTACTGGGACTTTAATAGCATCACCTGAATTAGTGACTTCTAATCCACGGCTTAAGCCATCGGTAGTTCCCATTGCAATTGCGCGAACTACGCCATCACCAATTTGTTGCTGAACTTCTAAAGTCAGCCCTGCACTTGCTACGTTTAGTGCGTCATAAACTTTTGGTAGCGACTCGCGTGGAAATTCAACATCCACAACCGCACCAATAATTTGAACGATTTTACCCGAACTCATTGTGTCGTCCTCTTAAATACTGTGTTGCTTGCAAGCCTAAACCGCCGCCGCACCAGCTACAATTTCTGAAATTTCCTGAGTAATTGCTGCTTGTCTTGCTTTATTATAAACAAGTTGCAATTCATCAATAAGATTTCCTGCGTTATCAGATGCACTCTTCATAGCAACCATTCTAGCTGCTTGCTCACAGGCATTGTTTTCAACTAAACCTTGATAAACAATAGATTCTATATAACGAGTTAATAAATTATCTAATACTTCTTTGGCATCAGGCTCGTATAAATAGTCCCAATACCCTTTCAATTCATCAGTTTCTAACTCGGTTGCTACTACAGGAAGTAATTTATCAGCTGTTGGTGCTTGGGTCATGGTATTAATAAATTCATTGTACATAATATACAATTCATCAATTGTGCCAGCATGATAAGCATCCAGCATAATTTTAATAACACCAATAATATCCTGCAAATGTGGTGAATCACCTATTTTAGCAGTCTGTCCAACCAAATTTGTATCTAAACGGCCAAAAAAACTTGCGCTTTTGCCACCGATAGTACAAACATCAACTTCAATATTATCACCATCCCACTGGGTAAATTGCCTAAGGGTTTTTCTGAACAAATTTGAATTCAGACCACCACATAAGCCCCTGTCAGAACTAACAACAATAACGCCGACTCGCTTTACTTCACGCTCAACAAGAAAAGGATGTTTGTACTCAGGATTAGCATGAGCCAGATGCTTGATGATCTGGCTTATCTTTTTTGAGTAGGGGCGTGTTGCCTCCATCCGTTCTTTTGTTTTACGCATTTTACTCGCAGCAACCATCTCCATTGCTCGCGTGATCTTCTGAGTATTTTTAATACTCGAGATCTGCGTACGTATTTCTTTACCAACAGCCATTTTCGGCCCCTTTTACCAGCTACTTGTTTTAATGAAACTTTCAATAGCAGTTGTCATACCCTGCTTTATTTCATCATTAAAATCGCCTTTCTCATTAATCTTTGCCATTAAATCAGATTTCTCAGATTTTAAGTAGGATTGTAAAGCATCTTCAAAGTCACGTACTTTATCGACTTCTAGATCATCTAAGAATCCTTCGTTAGCAGCAAATAAAGAAACCGCCATTTGCGCAACAGACATTGGAGAATATTGATCCTGCTTCATTAACTCAGTAACGCGTTGACCACGTTCAATTTGCTTACGAGTCGCTTCATCAAGATCAGAAGCAAACTGTGCAAAAGCGGCTAATTCACGATATTGAGCTAAATCAAGACGAATACCACCACCTAACTTCTTGATGATTTTCGTTTGTGCAGCACCACCGACTCGAGAAACTGATAAACCTGCATTTACCGCTGGACGTATCCCTGCGTTAAACAAATCAGATTCAAGAAAAATCTGACCATCAGTAATCGAAATTACGTTAGTTGGTACAAATGCCGAGACATCACCACCTTGGGTTTCAATAATAGGTAACGCAGTTAATGAACCTGTTTTACCTTTCACTTTACCATTAGTTAGCTTTTCTACTTCGTCTACATTAATGCGTGAAGCACGCTCTAATAAACGTGAATGAATATAGAAAACATCCCCTGGATACGCTTCACGACCTGGCGGGCGACGCAATAACAATGACATTTGACGATAAGCCCAAGCTTGTTTAGTCAAGTCATCATAAATAATTAGCGCATCTTCACCTATATCTCTGAAGTACTCACCCATTGAACACCCTGTATAAGGTGCAATAAATTGCAGTGCTGCAGATTCAGAAGCTGTAGCAGAAACAATGATCGTATGATCCATTGCACCATGCTCTTCTAATTTACGTACCACATTGGCAATTGATGAACGCTTCTGACCAATCGCAACATAGATACACTTAATACCTGTGCCTTTTTGATTGATAATAGCATCAATAGCAATAGCAGTTTTACCTGTTTGACGATCACCAATAATTAACTCACGCTGACCACGGCCAACTGGAATCATTGAATCAATTGATTTCAAACCTAATTGAACTGGCTGGTCAACTGATTGTCTAGCAATAACGCCTGGTGCAATTTTTTCTACAGGTGACATTTGATTTGTATCTATCTCACCCTTACCATCGATAGGCTTACCTAGCGCGTCTACAACACGCCCTAATAATGCCTCACCGACTGGTACTTCTAAAATTTTACCAGTACATTTTACTGTGTCGCCTTCTGTGATATGTTGGTAAGCACCTAACATAACCACACCGACAGAATCTCTTTCTAAGTTCAGAGCCATGCCGTAAGAATCGCCAGGGAATTCAAGCATTTCACCTTGCATTACTTCAGACAACCCATGAACTCTCACAATACCGTCAGCAACACTGACCACAGTGCCTTCCGTATGCGCTTCGACGTTGACGTCAAAATTTTCGATCCGTTTCTTAATCAGATCACTTATTTCAGATGGATTTAATTGCATATTTTTTCTCAGTCTAAGCTGTTAGATCCTTTTAGCTAGTTGTTGAAGTTGACCATTAATAGAGCCGTCAATCACACTGTCACCTGCTTTTACTAAAAATCCACCAATTAAAGCTTTATCAACACTCGTGCTGATGCTTACCTTTTTATTAAGTTTCTTTTTTAGTGCTGTCGCAAAGCTTTGTTCTTCCGCTTTCGTTAAGGCATAAGCAGTGATAACATCAACATCAACATAACCTTCATCTTCAGCTTTATAATTCTCGAATAATTCCGCAATTTGTGGCGCTAATGTTAATCTTCCATTCTCTATTAATAGTTTAAGGAAATTATTAGCTTCCCCATTGAACTGATCCTGACAAATATCCAGCAATAATTGCGTTAATTCATCTTGACCAACTCGTGGGTTATTCACAATTGCAGCTAAGCCCTCATCCTGCATGGTGACAGCTAAAAAAGCTAAAGTATCAGACCATTCCTGAGAATTGCCTGTTTCTTTTGCTCTTTTAAATACTGCTTCTGCATACGGTCTTGCCAAAGTTGCTAATTCACTCATTATGCTTGACCTAATTGCTCAGATACTTTGCTGATAAGCTCTTTGTGCTTAGCTTTGTCAATTTCTTGCTGTAAAATTTGTCCAGCTGCTTTTAAAGCTAATGCTGAAACTTCTTTACGCATTTTTTCTTGTGCTCTATGCATTTCTTGTTCAATTTGCGCTTGAGCCGCTTCAATCAATCGGTCACCTTCTTTCTTAGCGGTACCTTTTGATTCTTCAACGATCTCATTCGCACGTTTTTGTGCAAGATTTACAATATCAGCTGATTGTTGTTTAGCTTCTTTTAAAACGTCTGCAGCTTTTTTTGCTGCCAGCTCCATCTCTTCTTGACCTTTTTCGGCTGCAGCCAATCCTTCGGCGATTTTTGCTTTACGTTCTTCAATAGCTTCAATTAGTGGTGGCCAAATATACTTCATGGTAAACCATACCAGAAGTGTAAAAGTAATCATTTGACCGATTAGTGTAGCATTAATACTCACTAGCCTTCCTCATGTTGCTGTTAAAATAACTGACGAATGTCTTATCCTGCAACCGCTTCAACAGCCGATAGGAATGGGTTAGCGAATGTAAAAAATAACGCCATACCAACACCGATCATAGTTACCGCATCTAATAGACCCGCAACAACGAACATTTTAACTTGTAACATAGGCACCATTTCTGGTTGACGAGCTGCACCTTCTAGGAACTTACCACCTAGTAGACCGAAGCCTATCGCAGTACCTAGTGCACCCATACCTAAAACCAGACCAACCGCAATAGCAGTCATACCTTGTACATCAGCAATCAACGCTGCAAGTTCCATAATACCTCCAAAAGTATTGTTTTATTAAAGTTTAAAAAAGAATTTATTATAGCTTATTAGTGATCTTCATGTGCCATGCTTAGGTATACGATAGTCAGTACCATAAAAATGAACGCCTGAAGTGTAATAATCAAAATATGAAAAATTGCCCAAGGAAAACTTAATATTGGTTGTATATACCAAGGTAATAAGGCAATTAATATAAAAATCAGCTCACCCGCATATAGGTTACCGAATAACCGCAGTGCAAGTGAAATAGGCTTTGCAATTTCTTCAACTAATTTTAGTAGTAAGTTGAATGGCATCATCCATGGCCCAAAAGGAGTACAGGTCATTTCTTTTGCAAACCCCAATACACCCTTGATTTTTATGCTGTAGAAGATAATTAAAATAAACACACTGATTGAAAGTGCAAACGTTGCATTCAAATCAGTACTAGGAACAACTCGCATATACTCCATACCCATCATGCTTGATACTGCGGGCAATATATCGACTGGAAATAAATCCATGAAGTTCCACATGAATACCCAAATAAAAATAGTCAATGCTAATGGAGCAATAAGAGGGCTCTTACCGTGAAAGGTATCTTTTACTTGTTGATCAACAAACTCGATAATCATTTCAACAAAAGCTTGCCCAGTGCTTGGCACACCAACTGTCGCTTTTTCAGCAGCAGACTTAAAGTACCATACAAACAAAGCACCTAAAACTGCCGAAATAAATAATGTATCTAAGTGTAACGCCCAAAAACCTTCGCCTACTGACAACGGTGTGAGATGGTGAACAATATATCCTGTCGCGCCTTCCGCCGCATGTGCTTCAGTAGCCATTTTTCCTCGCTTTCTTACTAATTAATATATACGTACTAATAACGCAAACCAAAAAACTGTTAGTGCTGATACATAGGTAATCAACACTGCAAAAACATCAATTTTGGGATCCTGAAAAATCATTGCAAATATTGCTGCAGTAATAATTAATTTTCCAGATTCACCCGTATAAAAAGACTTTACGACTTTTCTTGCCTCTTGCCCTTTATGCTTACTGACTTTTTGTGCAAAATAAAAATTTGGTATTAATGCCGCTAAGCCGCCATAAATGGCTGATTTAACGCTTAACTCATCACCAAATACAAAAAAGCAGGCAATTACAATGACTACAATGACTGATTGCCCCAGTAAAACCTTGTTTACAACTGAGAGCTTATATATTCTTCTCACAAAAAACCCGATCAAATAATGTAGGAATTATATCTAGCAGAGCACATTTAAGCAAGTAGGGATTTAGTATAGTATTTAGATTAGTTACAACAACCATATATTTAACTTACTATCAGGCATGTGATAGCAACATTTCTCACTGACAACACCCTTAACAGCTTAATACTCTCGATTTTTTGCATTATCTCGTGAGTTAAATTTTATTCTGAAAATCCTTTATTTATATCAAACCGAGTAACAATCCCATCCAACTCTTCAAGACTACCATAGTTTATAACCACAGTACCTTGTCCATTGACATTATGTTTTATTATAGTTTTGGCTCCTAAAAAACTAGTCATAGCTTCTTGTAAGCGCGCCGTATCTCTATCAATATTCGGCTCATTAGTAGCTTGCTCCCCAGACTCACTTTTATTGCTTTGCTGCTCCAGCTTAACTAGTCTCTCAGTTACTCGCACCGACAACCCTTCATCAACCACTTTTTTTGCTAAAGCAATTTGCTTGTCAGCAGACAAACTTAACAAAGCACGTGCATGCCCCATGCCTAATTGTCGCTTAGCTACAAAATTTTTTACCGTAACATCTAAATCATTTAGGCGTAGCGTATTAGTAATTGTAACCCTTGATTTACCTACCGCTTCAGCAATTTGCTGATGAGTCAGGTCAAACTCTTCTAACAGGCGCTGAAATGCCTCCGACTCTTCTAGCGGGTTTAAATCTTCACGTTGAATATTTTCAATTAAAGCAATTGCAATCGCCGTACGATCATCAATATCTTTAATAACGACTGGCACCTCCGCCAATCCTGCCAACTGCCCTGCTCGCCAACGGCGCTCTCCCGCCACTATCTCATAGCGATTATAGCCCACTTCCCTGACTATAATGGGCTGCACTATACCTTGCCTCTGTATTGAATCCGCCAACTCCTGCAAACGCACAGGATCAATATCCTTTCTTGGCTGATATCTGCCACGCTGCAAGTATTCCACAGGCAAAGTTTGCAAAGTATTTTTAATTTGCTCCTTAATGCCCATGTCACCCATCAATGCACCGAGCCCTTTACCCAAACCCCTTTTCTTTTCAGCCATAAGCTTATTTCTTTTCTTTCCTGATTAATTCACCAGCCAAGGCAATATAAGCCACTGCTCCACGCGAGCCTTTATCATACTGCAAGACTGGCATGCCATGACTTGGCGCCTCTGCCAACCTTACGTTCCTCGGAATACAGGTTCTAAATACTTTTTCACTAAAATACTCAACCAATTGCTCCGACACATCCTTAGTTAAACGACTACGGGTATCAAACATAGTACGCAATATTCCTTCCAAATATAAAGTCGCATTTGCTGTCTCTTGAATATTGCGCAATGTCTCCATTAAAGCTGACAGCCCCTCCAGCGCATAATATTCACACTGCATAGGCACTAATACACTATCTGCAGCAACCATTGCATTAAGGGTCAACATATTCAGAGAGGGCGGACAATCAATTAAAATATAATCATACTGCCCATGCACTTGCTGCAGAGCATTAGCCAGTCGCCGCTCACGCTGCGTCATTTTCATTAACTGTACTTCTGCCACTGTTAAATCTGCATTACCCGCAATCACATCAAAGCCAATTTCAGGCACAGATACAATCATCTCTGTTATCGGCACATCTTCTATCAATAAGTCACAACTAGAATAGAGCACATTAGATTTATTAACCCCGCAACCCATTGCAGCATTACCTTGAGGATCCAAATCAATTAGCAATACTTTACGCTTGGCAGCCGCTAAACAAGCAGCCAAATTGACACTGGTCGTAGTTTTACCTACGCCCCCTTTTTGATTAGTTACTGCAATTATTTTACTCATGTTTTATTTACCCGCACCAGGCACCTTTCGGCATCCACGCCAGGCACTGCAATCGACTCCACCGAATATGTTTTACCAATTTTCTCTAGTTCTAATTTGGGCACCTGCCCTTTCATTGCCAGCAACATGCCTTGTGGCTGCAATAAATACTCAGTCAACCCCATCATGTCATGTAAACTTGTAAATGCACGACTGATTACTACATCGTATTCTGCAACTCGCCCTAACTCTTCCACCCGGCCATGCACTATTTCGACATTTTTTAAATCCAGCTCCATGATACTTTGTTGCACAAAACGCGTTTTTTTTGAGTTACTGTCCAATAAAGTAAATTGTACACTGGGCATAAAAATAGCCAAAGGAATTCCTGGCAAACCAGCTCCCGTGCCTACATCGATAATTTTCTCCCCCACCACATAAGGCAATACAGCCAAACTATCTAAAATATGCAAATGCAACATATCTTCTTGCTTGCGAATGGCAGAAAGATTATAAGCCTTGTTCCACTTTGCTATTAATTTCACAAAAGCCAACAATAAATCAATCTGCTGTTCTGTTGCCTCAATACCCAGCTCAGCTACTCCCTCTTGGAGCACTGCTCGACTGCTATCCATTTTTCTTTTTCATATATATTAATAACAAGGAAACTGCGGCAGGTGTCATACCTGGTATTCTGGAAGCTAAGCCCAAAGTTTCGGGCCGCTGCTTAGTTAATTTTTCACGCACTTCATTAGATAACCCCTTCACTAAGCTAAAGTCAAAATCTGCTGGTATTTGCAGGTGATCATAGCGCTTGGCTTTTTCTATATCCTGCTGTTGCCGCTCAATATAGCCCGCATATTTTGCCTGCACCTCTACCTGCTGCAACACTTGCAAAGACTCTTCTTGCCGATCAGCAAAAGCCATTAGCTTTACTATATCAATCTCGGGGCGGCGCAACAATTCCATCAAATTAGCCTCTTTAGTCAATGGCTTCCCCCATATTTCAGACACCCGCAACGCTTCAGGACTATCTTTTCTTACCCATTTCTGAGTTAATTCACTTTGTAATTTGCTAATGGCATCACGCTTCTCATTAAAAGCCTGCCATTGCGCATCTCCCACTAACTGCAAGTCTCGCCCTTTTTCTGTCAAACGTAAATCAGCATTATCTTCGCGCAACAACAAGCGATATTCAGCTCGGCTGGTAAACATCCGATACGGCTCTTTAGTGCCTCTGACAACAAGGTCATCAATCATAACACCAATATAGGCTTCATCGCGCGCAGGACACCAACTTGCTTTTTCTTGCACTTGGCGCGCGGCATTTAAACCAGCAATTAAACCTTGCGCTGCTGCCTCTTCATATCCTGTGGTGCCGTTAATCTGCCCTGCAAAAAACAAGCCTGACATATATTTGGTTTCTAACGACATCTTTAAATCTCTAGGGTCAAAAAAATCATACTCAATCGCATACCCAGGTCGTACTATCTCCGCTCCCTCAAACCCTACCATAGTGCGCACAAAATCATATTGCACATCAAAAGGCAAGCTGGTTGAAATGCCATTCGGATAATACTCATGCGTATGCAAGCCTTCTGGCTCAATAAATATCTGATGCGACGCCCGCTCCGCAAAACGCACTACTTTATCTTCTATCGAAGGACAATACCGCGGCCCAATACCATCAATTTCTCCCGCATACATAGGTGAACGATCCAAGCCACCACGGATGATATCATGGGTACGCTCATTTGTACGCGTGATATAGCACGGCACTTGTCGCGGGTGCTGACTTGCATTACCCATAAAAGAAAAAACAGGCACAGGATCATCACCATGCTGTTGCTCTAATAATGAAAAATCAATAGTTCGCCCATCAATACGCGGAGGAGTACCCGTCTTTAATCGTTCAATTCGAAAGGGCAATTCACGCAACCTATCAGCCAGCGCAATTGATGCCGCATCTCCCGCCCTACCTCCAGCATAACTTTCTAAGCCAATATGAATTTTTCCACCCAAAAAAGTCCCTACCGTCAAAACCACAGCTTTAGCCCTAAAGTTCAAACCCATCTGCGCTTTAACGCCAACAACAGTCTCACCTTCAACCCATAAATCAGCCACCATCTGTTGAAACAACATCAGGTTCCGCTGATTCTCCAAGGCACTTCTTATAAATTGCCTATATAATTCACGGTCAGCCTGCCCACGGGTTGCTCGTACCGCAGGACCTTTACTGGCATTTAAAGTACGAAAATGAATACCAGCATGGTCAATAGCCCGCGCCATAACCCCTCCAAGCGCATCAACCTCTTTAACCAAATGCCCCTTACCTATCCCCCCTATAGCAGGATTACAACTCATTTGCCCTAAAGCATCAATACTTTGAGTCAACAACAAGGTTTTGGCACCCATACGCGCGGCCGCCAAAGCAGCCTCAGTACCCGCATGCCCACCACCAACAACAATAACATCAAATTCTTTTGAAAATTTCACAGACTTATCTTAAAATTGAACAAAGTAGTATTTTAATTTGTTCACGGGAGTTTTGCACAAAAAGAAATTTTTTATTCACAATTATTAAGGAACCGATTAATGAAAAAACCAAAAAAAACAACAAATAATAGCATGCCTGATACAAATAATTTGGTCGCCAAACATGCTCATTATTTTAATAAGGCATTAATATTCAAAGATAAAAGAAAATATCAGCGTAAAACAAAACACAAAAGCTTCGACCCTTTTTTAATGGCATGTGCATATATCATTAAAAAAAGGCCGAAGCTTTTTCAAACACTTCCTCACACTGCTACACTAAAAAATACAGCCATTCCAGGCAGCAGTTCTGCTTAGCCTCATTCAAAACCAAAAAATTTCAGTTTAACTATTGCATCAAAAACTTAGCCATGATATAAAATAAACGTACTTTAAGTAGGTACAATCATAATTATAAAAATTTTGGAGACAATAATGAAAAAGATTTTATCAGCTCTAGCGATCACATTAATGCTTATTGGCGGAACTGGCTGTATGGATGATCCAGATGGTAGCCAACAACACACTACAAAAAACAATTAAGTCATTAAAGAGACTTTAATTCTCCATTTTATATTAGAATTTGCAGTATTTTTATACCGCAAACTAAAAATGTTCAGGCTGAGCTTACATTTTAAAGAGGGAATTTATTCTAAATTCTATCTTTGAAATAAAATAACAATCTGAAAAAGTAGCGTTAAAGTTTTGTCTGGGGGCGTGATAAATCAGCCATTGGTTTTCCATGCTTCAATAAACAGTATGTTGGATGCGCGCAAGTGTAAAGTAAACACTATTTATAAATCGTTGCGCACCTTTAACAACTAAGCATTAGGCGGCTCATTTTGGATCGTCTAATGCCTTTAGTTTTAGGAACATATGACAAAACCCGTGACAAACAACTCATAGTTTATGGCCGATAGCATTCAGCTACCCCTTAAGCATCTAGCAAAAATCCTACTAATAATCTTATCCATACCCACTATAAGCTGATGTTTTATACAGCTTAATATCAGAATATCTAAAACTGCTGATTTTAATCTCTTGAATCTCTGTGCTACCATTATGATGATGGTATTCGCAACTAGTATACTCAAAATCACTTTGCACAAGGTCTCCCTATGACTAAGCATCGCATTATTGAACAACTTGAAAAGCTAATTGAAATTGGTATTGCACTCTCAGAAGAGCGTTCGCGAGATGACTTGCTGGAAATGATATTACATGGCGCAAAGTCTATTACCGCTGCAGATGGTGGCACTTTGTATTGTGTCGAAGGCAACGCGATTAAAATGGTAATCGTCCATTCAACCTCCTTAAACATTCACCTTGGGGGGACTTCAAATAAGCCAATCAACTTCCCCAACATTCAACTTTACCTACCAGATGGTTCACCTAACTACACAAACGTAGTAAGTTATGCATACCATCACAACCAAGCCATTAATATAGTCGATGCTAACAACGATACTAATTTTGACTTTTCAGGTATAAAAAAATTCGACAGCATCAATCATTACCACTCCAAGTCCTTTCTCGCTATTCCATTAAAAAATCATGAAAATGACACCATAGGCGTACTACAACTCATCAACGCCACCGACCCCATGACTGGAGACACTATTGGCTTTGACGATGTATCCACACACTTCACTAAAGCCTTAGCCTCACAGGCGGCATTGGTACTCACCAAGCAAAGCCTTATAGATAATTTGGAATGCATGTTTGAATCATTAATTCAATTAATTGCCACCGCGATTGATGACAAGTCACCTTACACAGGCGGCCATTGTCGTCGCGTTCCCGAACTCACCCTACTCATTGCCGAAGCCGCCCATAAAACTAATAAAGGCTACTTAAAAGATTTCGCAATGAATGATGATGACCGCTACGAACTAAAAATTGCGGGCTGGCTACATGATTGCGGCAAAATAACCACACCAGAATATGTGGTCGACAAAGCAACAAAATTAGAAACGCTTTATGACCGGATCGAATTAATCAAAACCCGCTTTGAAATTCTTAAGCGTGATGCTGAAATCACCTCCCTCAAACAACAAATTAACGCACTAAAAAATCATCAAACTCCCCCCCCCTTTTTTCTATACCAAAACTCACTTAAAGAATTGGCCGACAATCTGGCCTTTATCGAACAGGCCAATACTGGCTCTGAATTCATGTCTACAGAAGATCAAGAGCGCATAAAATCAATAGCCAAGCAACGCTGGCTACAAGCAAGCAAAGAACAACCTTTATTAACAGAAAACGAGGTACAAAATTTAACCATTAGCAAAGGCACACTAACCGAAAAAGAACGCAATATAATCAATCATCATATCTCAGCAACTATTGCAATGTTAGATAAAATCAACTTCCCCAAACACCTCAAAAAAGTCCCCGAATACGCAGGCGGTCACCACGAGCGCATGGATGGCAAGGGCTACCCAAACGGCCTAACTCGAGAGCAGATGTCAATACCCGCCAGAATCATGGCTATTGCAGATATTTTTGAAGCACTTACCGCAAAAGATCGTCCCTACAAAAATGCCAAGAAACTATCCGAAGCCTTATTTATTCTAAAGAAAATGCAAGAAGATGGCCACATAGATCCAGACATTTATGCTGCTTTTATAGAGGAAAAAGTTTATTTGACCTATGCTGAAAAATTTCTCAACAAACAACAAATTGATGTCAATTAGATCCCCTAGCTGACATTCCACACTTTATTTCAAGCAAAAAAAAGCCCGAGATAAAACTCGGGCTTTTTTTCAAACCTATTTCTAAACTATTATAGAGAAATAGAGCTAGAAACTTGTTGCTTGCTGCCATCTGGATCATCCATGCATCCAGTTCCACCGATTAACATTAGAGATATAGCTAGTAGAGATAATACTTTTTTCATGACATCCTCCTCAGGATTAAGTTTATTATTGTTTTTGCGTACTAATCAAAAGCACGGAGTAATTTATATCATGGCATTAGTTTTGATGCAACACCATTTTGTATTTACTCGATCCTTTTATGATACAGACTACAGCATATTCACTTTAGTTTCATGTAAAATAGCGCCCACTTCAAGCCAACTTTAGCTTAAAAAAGCAACGCGATAAGTAATAGTTTTTTCAAAGATTTTAATGACTTAGCCTTATTTTGGAAGCCGAATTGTTATTTTCACACGCCTGTCCTGCCAAATAGCAGAACCAATATTACTCCATTCACCTGATAAATTATCCTGCCTTAAATTTGTTCGCCACTGTGCGGGTGCTGTAATATTCTTATGCTTAATAATAAATCGCGCCTGATCAAGATCCAAACCTACTTTTTTACCCCAAAATGCCGTTACTTTCATAATAAATTTATGCAACCTATCTGAATTAATATTTGGGGTTACCGCAATATTGGCCCACATTGAATGCACCCTCCCCCAGTTCGGAGCCAACATTCGTCCTTGCTCATTAACAAAAGGCAACCACCGCTCATTACCATCAGCATCGATATAAGTAATCGCAATCAAATCATCATAGCCTTCAAAGTGATCATGCAGGTATAAGGCATGCGGAGTAATCCCCAAAAACGTCGTAGACAACATTAAAACAGCATTACTTAACAATCGCGCCTGATTAGCCAAAGGGTTTTCTACCGCCGACAAATCATAAAATCGATACAAAAACCCATAATGAACACTACTATTCAATTGCAAAATAACCATGACCATAAAAATTTTTGCCATTTTATACTTAAATTGCTTAGGCTTTTGTGCAGCATAATTTTCAAAAATCCGAGTATATAAATCGACAGGGTAATCTTGAGCAATACTACTGGGCATACATGTCGCATCACAAACATTACGCAAGCGATTGTCAGCAATGTGGCGATATACAAGCTTAGCAAAATGGTATATTCCAGGCATACGCATAACCCATGCGACAACTGCTAAATAACGCATCTTCAAGAAAACTTGTATATAGGTATCAACACCTGAAAAAACATTGCCTTGCAAATCGACGGCATACAAATCAGCCAACAAAACTTTTTCATCATACTTTCGCAACTGCGGCACTACATCAGCATGAGATTGCAAATCATTAAAAGCAACTCCCTGCATAACATCAAAATGATTGATTACTGTCGCAGTGCGGTTACATAATGGGCAGTCACCATCATAATAAACAACCAACTGAGGCTCCTTATAAATAATTTTATTTGCCAGAGCAGCCCACCAAGAAAAAGGCACCATCAAAATATAAACCGACAACATCCCCAAACCAAAGGGATAAATATTAAAACTAATGGTAATGCCAAAATGCAAACCAGCACCAACCAGCAAAAAAACAGGGCGAAACGAACGGCGATAAAATAAAAAAATGAAGGTAAACTGAAAAACCAATATTAAATAGCCTATGCTTTTTTGCAGCATCTCACTATTTAACATCCAAGATAAATCCAAGGCCGAAATATAATATGGCATTGAAGTCGGCAACCACCCCCCCAGACCGTTACGCCAATGCTCAGCAAATAATTTATGTATTGCCGAATCGAAATACAAGAACCCCAAACACACCATTACCGGGAACAATAAACTTAAAGCACTAACCGTATTCGGAATACTTGGCTTGTCCTTATATTTAAACTGTTGCTTATACAAAAGGTTATCGACAGATAATGCTCGCCCAATTGGCATAAAGATAAGAAAAAATCCTACACCGATCATAAATAAGTCAAAACCACCATCGAAGTCACGCTGCATCGGCGTAAAGTTAACAAAGATGATCCAGAATAAATAATTGGCCATAATCGCAAACTGACTGCGATACCCCACGGTCAAACAAGCTGCCACCACCGCCCATAAACACAAAAATAATGGAATCATAGGAAATTCCACATCAATGTACGGGATAGGGTCAAATATTAGATGATTAAAATATAGTAAGAAAAGAATTTCTTGGAAGGCAACTATTCCGTACAAAATACGAAAAATACCAATAACAAAGGCTGGAGCAGTACGCTGATGGTACCGTGCAAAAATATTGGAGAGCAAGCTTAGCATTTTATACTCACGTGTATGATAAAAATGCTACAAATTATAATGGAATATGGCCAGATAGGCTAAATTCACATACCAACAGACATAAAAAAAGCCCGTAAGTTAAAAACTAACGGGCCTTCAAGTAATTGCTTAAAAAAGCGTATTACTTATTCTTCGTCTTCAGGCTCAGCGAAAACCCATTTTACGAAGAAATAGCCTACAGCGATAACAACTGCTGCAACGGCCATGCCCGCAGGCTCTTTTAACATTTCAGTAACATCTAAGATTGCACCCATGAGTGTCCTACCTTCTTGTGATTATTATAATTGATTACTGCCATAGATATGTCAGCAAATGAACTTCATATAATACTAGATGTGGCATTGAAGTCAAGAATTAGTTGCCCTGCCTTCGCAGAGATGGTGTTGATTTTATTCCTGAAACACTTGCACCAGCAGCAAATAGAAATAACAGAAACCCCA
Organism: Methyloprofundus sp.; assembly: GCA_016592635.1. Classification (NCBI taxonomy): domain Bacteria; kingdom Pseudomonadati; phylum Pseudomonadota; class Gammaproteobacteria; order Methylococcales; family Methylococcaceae; genus Methyloprofundus; species Methyloprofundus sp. The sequence goes on along the minus strand of AP023240.1, from coordinate 46,646 downwards.
CTCTAATAATACTCAAAAGCACAATTCCTCGACGATACGCATGACAAACTGACACTTTAAAAAATTATTAACTTTATGCACCACTAAAACATCTACAACCAAACAATTTCCTTCAATTAAATACAACCAACACTACCTAGCCAAGGCAAAATATAGAAAAACATAGCATGTATTTTGAGGATTATTTGTCATAGCAAAGTATAGCTGTTTATAATGCCTTATAAAGTACTCAGTATTAATCATTAACTATGTATATTAGCAATAATTAATTCTTAATGATTTACATGCAGAAAATAATATATAAAATCGCGTAAAATATTGAGTTCTTCATAATTTCTATAAAAACAATACAAAAATAAGGGGTCAAATATGTTTGGTGGAGTGTTAACTATATTAGTTGCAATTTGGGTATTTCGAACTGCACAACAAGCAAAAGTAGGGCAAGTACTACTCTGGGCTGCTGGCGGAGCAATATTATTCTTTGCAGTACAAACGCTATTTTACAATATCAATATCTTTATTATTGATGGGCTTGGCAGTGATGTTGGCGGAGAGTATGATCGCGACTTAGCTAGTGTCGGCGATAGAAAAGATGGCGGTGGTATTCAAGATGGCTTTTTCGGCTCGGTACTAGGCGTTCTATTTGAAATATTCCCATTATTTATGGGCTTATTGTCAGTTGCTTTAATAAGAACAAAATACATATTAAAAGAAGAAATTACTGCCGGCAATCTTGTTAGTGGCATAAAAGAAGTCTTTACTGGTATTGCAAATAGTTTCAAAACAAACTAAGCAATATAAAGCCATACTCCTAAATAAGGCACCTGAAAACAAAAATTCTGCCCAAATATTGGACGCTTTTTTATTTCCAGACACCTAAATTAAGCCCAAGTATAAATGCTTGGGCTTTTTTATTTTAGAGCTACACAATAAACGATATAATAGTAACCAGTACCAGTACAAATAATACTGTCGCAATCGCACCTACAATTAAGTAACTTGACAATGAGCCGTGCTCAAAGTCTCTTTGTCGATTTGCTCTACTTTGTACACCAATCGCTGCTGCCAACACACTTTGAATAACCTGCTTAAGGCTAGGTTTAGACATTTTTAACCTCCGTCAGTACATTAGTAAATCATTATATACTCGCAATCAAGTAAAGCATGTTCAGCTTTATATAGCAACTCCTTTTAGTGACCTCTATGAATAAAAAAGATTTTTTACGCCAACAACTTGCCCAACGAATTTTATTTTTAGATGGTGCAATGGGGACAATGATTCAAGGCTATAGCCTTGAAGAACAAGATTATAGAGGTGAGCGTTTTAAAGACTGGGAATCAGACCTAAAGGGCAATAATGATTTATTATCACTGACCCAGCCCGACATTATTAAAGCTATCCATAAAGCTTATTTAGATGTTGGTTGTGACATTATTGAAACCAATACCTTCAATGCGACCACCATCGCTATGGCTGATTACAATATGGAGTCATTAGCCTATGAAATTAATTTTGAATCCGCAAAAATTGCCAAACAAGCAGCGGAAGAAGCAACACAAGAAAACCCTGCTAAACCACGCTTTGTTGCCGGCACCTTAGGCCCCACCAATAGAACCGCATCCATGTCACCCGATGTGAATGCACCTGCATTTCGTAATATCAGTTTTGATCACTTAGTGGAAGCCTATAGCGAGGCTGTACGCGGCCTAGTTGATGGTGGTACCGATATTTTATTGATCGAAACCGTATTTGATACACTGAATGCAAAAGCCGCTATCTTTGCCATAGACCAGTACTTCCAAGAACATAACGTCGAATTGCCAGTGATGATCTCGGGCACTATTACTGATGCCTCAGGGCGCACACTTTCAGGGCAAACTGCACTCGCATTTTGGAATTCGCTCAGCCATATCGAGCCTATTTCTATTGGCTTTAACTGCGCATTAGGTGCGCAAGAAATGCGGCAATATGTTGCAGAATTATCAGATCATGTCGACACGCATATCTCTGCCCACCCTAACGCTGGCCTACCTAATGAATTTGGTGAATATGACGAATTACCAGAAGACATGGCAGCCGAAATTGCCGACTGGGCAAAAAATGGTTATTTAAATATTATTGGCGGGTGTTGCGGCACCTCTCCTGAATACATTAAAGCGATTATTGATGCAGTCAGCCCACACCAACCTCGCCAAATTCCTGCAATAGAAACACGTTGCCAACTAGCAGGCCTAGAACCTTTTTCAATTGGCACCGACTCATTATTTGTCAATGTTGGTGAACGCACCAACGTCACAGGTTCCGCTCGTTTTAAACGCCTAATCGTTGAAGAAGACTACGATACTGCACTAGATGTTGCGCGCGAACAAGTCATCAATGGCGCACAGATTATAGATATCAACATGGATGAAGGCATGTTGGAATCAAAAGAAGCGATGGTTCACTTTCTTAACCTCATTGCTTCCGAGCCTGACATTTCTAAAGTTCCCATTATGATTGATTCATCAAAATGGGATATTATTGAAGCTGGCCTAAAATGCATTCAAGGTAAAGGCATCGTTAACTCCATCTCAATGAAAGAAGGTGAAGCCAACTTTATTCAGCAGGCAAAATTAGTACGCCGCTATGGCGCAGCTGTCATTGTCATGGCTTTCGATACTGAAGGCCAAGCCGATACCTTTGCCAGAAAAGTCGAAATTTGCCAACGCGCTTATAAGCTTTTAGTGAAACAAGTCGGCTTCCCGCCCGAAGATATTATTTTTGACCCAAATATCTTTGCCATTGCTACCGGCATTGAAGAACACAATAACTACGGCGTCGATTTTATTGAAGCCACTCGTGAAATTAAACGCACTTGCCCACATGCGATGATTTCAGGTGGAGTCTCTAATGTCTCTTTCTCCTTCCGTGGTAATAACCTAGTGCGTGAGGCAATTCATGCCGTATTCCTCTACCATGCTGTCCAAGCAGGCATGGACATGGGAATCGTTAATGCTGGCCAACTCGCTATCTACGCTGACATTCCCGATGAATTACGTAATGCTGTCGAAGATGTCGTGCTTAATCGTACTGATAATGGTACCGATAAATTACTAGAGGTTGCCGAACAGTATCGTGGCGATGCTGTCGTTAACAAAAAAGCAGATTTAGAATGGCGTAAACTTCCTGTTAATAAACGCTTGGAACATTCCCTAGTTAAAGGTATTACTGATTTTATTATTGAAGATACTGAAGAGGCTCGTTTACAGGCAGAAAAAACCTTACATGTTATTGAAGGACCATTAATGGATGGCATGAATGTTGTCGGCGACTTATTTGGTGCCGGACAAATGTTTTTACCACAAGTGGTAAAATCAGCACGGGTCATGAAAAAATCGGTTGCCTATCTAATGCCCTTTATGGAAGACGAGAAAGACGGCGGCATTAAAAGTAACGGTAAAATATTAATGGCAACCGTGAAAGGCGATGTACATGACATCGGTAAAAATATTGTCGGCGTTGTTTTACAATGTAATAACTATGAAGTTATCGACATTGGCGTTATGGTGCCTACTCCGCAAATCCTACAAGTCGCTAAAGAAAAAAATGTTGATATTATTGGCTTAAGCGGACTGATTACACCATCACTAGAAGAAATGGTGCATGTTGCCAAAGAAATGCAACGTCAAAATTTCACCATTCCTTTAATGATTGGTGGAGCAACCACTTCACGCGCACATACTGCGGTTAAAATTGAAGAAAACTACTCAGCTGGCGCTACTATCTATGTACAAGATGCCTCACGTGCAGTAGGTGTTGCCAGTAATTTACTCAGTGCAGAACGTAAACCAGCCTATGTTACAGCGATAAAAGAAGAATATGCCACCGTGCGTGAACGCCATAAAGGGCGTAAAGCAAAGACCAAACAACATGACTTGACCGCAGCGCGTGCCAATAAATTTACTGCCGAAAATCACCAACCAATACCACCCAAAAAACTAGGTATTGAAGTTATTGATAATTTGCCATTAGCAACGTTAGTTGATTATATTGACTGGTCACCGTTTTTCCAAACTTGGGAACTGGCAGGTAGCTACCCTAAAATTTTAGATGATGAACTGGTTGGCAAGCATGCACGTAATTTATTTGATGATGCGCAAATCATGCTTAAAAAAATTATTGCTGAACAATGGCTGGAAGCTAAAGCAGTGATTGGGTTTTTCCCCGCCAACAGTGATGGTGACGACATCATTCTTTACCAAGATGAATCACGCAGCGGACAACTGGAGGTACTGCATCACTTACGTCAACAAAATGTGAAAGCACCAGGCAGACCTAACTACTGCCTCTCTGACTTTATTGCACCTGTAGAAAATGGCCAGGCTGACTATATTGGTGGCTTTGCGGTAACTGCTGGCATAGGCATAGAAAAGAAACTTGCCGAATTTGCAGCTGACCATGATGATTACAATTCTATTATGCTCAAGGCCTTGGCAGACAGACTTGCAGAAGCCTTCGCCGAATACTTGCACTCTGAAGTTCGTCAAAACCATTGGGGCTACGTTGACGATGAAGCCATGAGCAATGAAGAACTAATTAAAGAAAATTACAAAGGCATTCGCCCAGCACCTGGCTACCCTGCATGCCCAGACCACACTGAAAAAGCAAAATTATTTGCATTATTAGACGTACAGGCGAATACTAGCATTGAATTAACAGATAGTTTTGCCATGTACCCCACGGCTGCCGTGAGTGGCTGGTACTTTGCCCACCCAGATGCACAGTATTTTAATGTCGGCAAAATTACCACTGAACAGCTAGAAGATTATGCGCGACGCAAAGGCCTCACAAATGAAGAAGCTGAACGCTGGCTAGCCACTCATCTACACTAAAATCAGGAGTAACTCATGTCCTCACCCACTATTTATCAATTAAAAATAGCTTTAGAAGGTACCAAACCTTCTATTTGGCGACGAGTTCTTGTTCCCAGCGACATTAAACTGGGCACCTTGCACTTAGCAATCCAGGTTTCAATGGGCTGGAGCAATGCCCATTTGCACCAGTTTTTTAACCGCGAACTTGAATACTATGGCCCGGTAGAACTTGCCGCTGACTCAGAAGTTAAAGATGAAAGCCAAATTAAGCTATCACAACTACTGACAACTGAACATGATAGCATCCGCTATGAATACGATTTTGGTGATGGCTGGATGCACCTTATTCTTTTAGAGAAAATACTACCCATTGATAGTCATGAAAAACTACCCTATTGCTCTATGAGTAAACGTGCTTGCCCTCCAGAAGATTGTGGTGGTATTTGGGGATATGCTGACTTACAAAAAATACTGGCAGATCCTCAGCATGAACAATATACAGAAATGACTGAGATATTAGGCTCTGGGTTTGACCCGGAATACGTAAATCGCCGTAAAATTAACCAGTTATTATTTAAGCACTGCCAATAACCACCACTCTATGGTACATAATTGGGCACAAGCACACAGAAATAGCCAAGCAGTCTTTGCTACAGTCGTGTTATCGATTGGCTTTTTAGTACTTATGCCCACCGTGAATAAATTGCATGAAACACTATCTCCTCTTACTTATTAGTACTGTATTAGTTAATAATTTTGTACTAGTAAAGTTTTTAGGTTTATGCCCGTTTCTTGGGGTTTCACGCAAACTAGACTCAGCTATTGGCATGGGCTTAGCAACCACTTTTGTGCTAACACTCGCCTCCGTCAGTAGTTATCTACTTTATCAATACCTACTAGTCCCCTTCGAACTAGAGTATTTACGTACCATCAGCTTTATTGTACTAATTGCTTGTGTAGTGCAATTAACCGAAATTATCTTGCACAAAAGCAGCCCAACACTGCACAGGTTATTAGGTCTGTATTTACCCTTAATTACCACTAATTGCGCAGTATTAGGTGTTGCCCTGTTAAATATCCAAGCTGAACATAATTTCCTAGAGTCACTAGTCTTTGGTCTAGCCACCGCATTAGGCTTTACCCTTGTTTTAGTGCTCTTTGCAGCACTACGTGAGCGTATTGATGCTGCCGATGTTCCTGCTCCCTTCCAAGGAGCCTCCATAGGGCTAGTGACTGCTGGTATCATGTCGATGGCCTTTATGGGCTTTATCGGCCTCGCTTGATGTTGTTACTATCCGTTTTTTTTGCCATTTTAGGGCTAGCGCTAGGTTATGCCGCACTGTACTTAAAAGTACCTAGCGATCCATTAGTCGAGCAAATTGATACATTACTTCCACAAACCCAATGCGGCCAATGCAACTTTCCAGGCTGTCACCCCTATGCAGAAGCTATCGCCAACGGTACTGCTGATATTAATCAATGCCCTCCTGGTGGTACAAGCACTGTGAGCGCATTGGCTAATTTATTGGGGGTAACGGCAAAACCTTTAAATGCAGACTTTGGCACTCCCAAAGCACCCGCCGTCGCCTTTATTATTGAACAAGACTGTATCGGCTGCGTAAAGTGCATACCGCCGTGCCCAGTTGATGCTATTCTAGGTGCCTCCAAACAAATGCATACCATCATCAGTGCCGAATGCACTGGCTGTGAATTATGTATCGCTCCTTGCCCGGTAGACTGTATTGTTATGCTGCCCATACAACCCAAACTCAGCCAATGGCAATGGACAGCTCAATATGACTAAACAGTGGAAATTCTCGGGTGGACTTACTTTAGCAGCGCATAAGCAAGTCACTGTAATAACAAATATACCACTACCAAAGGAACTTATTTACCCCTTATTACAACGTGCTGATAGCTATGTACAGCCCATTGTGCGCGTGGGTGAACACGTGCTTAAAGGGCAGATTATCGCTACCGCCAATAATAATTTGACTCCCCCTGTCCATGCTACCAGCTCAGGGACTGTCACGGCTATTTATCCACACCTCATCGCACACCCTTCCGGACTTAGCGATGACTGTATTATCATTGATACTGACGGGCTTGATACAGCCATTTCTGAGAGCTATCACCAGCCTTACCAAGAGGTAGCAGCCACCAAACTACGCGAATTAATTCACCAAGCAGGTATTGTGGGTCTAGGGGGTGCCAGCTTCCCAACTGCGCAGAAATTACGCACAACACAGCCTATTCATACCTTAATCATTAATGGTGCTGAATGTGAACCTCATATCAGTTGTGATGCCAGCTTAATGCAGCAGCATGCGCAACAGCTTATTCAAGGTGCATTAATTTTACAAACCATTTTAGCTGCCGAACGCTGCATTATTGCCATTGAAGACAATATGCCCGCAGCACAACAAGCATTAGCAACAGCAAACCAACAAGCAGTAGTAGAAATTACTACCGTGCCAGCCATTTACCCAACAGGCGGTGAAAAACAATTAATTCAAGTATTAACTGGCATAAAAATCCCTGCACAAACACTGCCCGCTAAATACGGCTTTATTTGCCAAAATGTCGGCACTGCATACGCCGTTTATCAAGCCATTGCACAAGGCCAGCCACTCACTGAACGTATCATTACCATCACGGGCAGCGGCATTCAGCAGCCAAAAAATATACGTGCCAAAATTGGGACACCGATTAAACACCTCATTGCCCAATGTGGCGGCTATACTCAAGATGTGCAACGCCTTATCATGGGTGGCTCCATGATGGGAATTGCACTTGGCAGTGATGACATCGCGATCACCAAAGCCAGTAATTGTATTCTGGCATTAACAACCAGCGACCTAACTGATCAACAAGCTACTTTGCCCTGTATTCGTTGTGGTGCTTGTGCTGATGTTTGCCCTGTGCAATTACTACCGCAACAATTGTACTGGCACAGCCGAGCAGGACAAACTGAGCAATGCCAAGACTATCAATTATTTGATTGTATAGAATGCGGCTGTTGCGATATAGTTTGCCCTAGCCATATCCCTTTAGTACAAACATTTCGCGCTAGTAAAGGTGAGCTTATTATCAAAGCACAGCGTAGCGCACAAGCCAGTTTGGCAAAAAAACGCTATACCCAACAACAATTACGTAAACAAAAAGCCGAACAGGCTCAGCAACTCAAAGCAGCTAAACGCAAAGCCGCAATTGAAAAAATGAAAGCTGCCAGCCTAGCCAAAAGAAAATAACTTTAACATGCAATTCTCCACCACCAGCTCACCATTCATTCCTGCCAGCAACACCGTTAACCGCGTCATGTTGCAAGTATTACTTGCATTATTGCCGGCATTAGCCGTGATGTACTGGCTATTTGGTATGAGCATATTGGTACAGTTAATACTGGCCTGCACTACCGCACTATTAGCTGAAGCTGGCATTCTATATTTAAGAAAACGTCCCATTAAAATTCATCTGCGTGATTTAAGTGCCACCGTTACTGCAGTATTACTGGCTCTAGCCATTCCCAGTATCGCCCCTTGGTGGATCATCGTCTGCGGCAGCTTATTTGCCATTATTATTGCTAAACAACTTTATGGCGGCTTAGGCTACAACCCTTTTAATCCTGCTATGGCTGCCTATGTATTTTTGCTGATTTCCTTCCCGTTACAAATGACCGCATGGCAAACTCCCTTTAACCCACTGCCTTATACCGAGGTATTTAAAATTATTTTTACTGCACAGCAAGCCTTTGACGGCCTTAGCAGTGCCACTATTTTAGACTACAATAAAACCCAACTCAGCTTAGATAATACACTCACTAACACAGGTATCAATTTCAGCACTAATACATTGCTATGGGTATCTATCGCTTATTTATTAGGTGGTCTCTGGTTGTTATACCGCAAAGTCATCAGCTGGCACATTCCCGTTGCAGTGCTTTGCGGGCTTTGTCTACCAGCAAGCATCATGTATGTTGTAGATACCAGCCACTTTAGTTCACCATTAGTGCATCTATTCTCAGGTGCTAGTTTGTGTGGTGCTTTTTTTATTGCTACCGATCCTGTTAGTGCTGCCACCAGCAATAAAGGACGACTTGTTTATGGACTCCTGATTGGGGTGTTAATTTATATTATCCGCACTTGGGCCGCCTACCCTGACGCAATTGCCTTTGCAGTATTATTAGCCAACCTGAGCGCGCCTAGCATTGATCATTACCTACGTCCAAAAGCAGCACATAAGCCCTTATGATAAGCTCATCCCCCTTTCATGCAGCACTAAGAGTCGGCCTATTCTCTTTTGTTATTATTGGTTTAGTCACCCTAGTATTCCACGGCACTAAAGATAAAATTGCTGCCAATAAACGCAATGCTTTATTGCAAAACCTGCAAGCAGTACTCCCACAAGCCAGTTATGATAATGATTTAGCCAATGATATTATCCAACAAGATGGCTACACCATTTATCGCGCCAGAAAAGCAGGGCAGCCTGTCGCCGCAGTCATTAGCACTAGCACGACACAAGGCTACAATGGTGACATTCAATTATTAATCGCTATCAATATCAAGGGTGAGGTAATGGGAGTGCGCGTATTAAGTCATCAAGAAACGCCTGGCTTAGGTGATAAAATTGAACTAAAGAAATCTGACTGGATTTTAGGCTTTCAGCACAAATCGTTACAACACACGCTCTTATCGCAATGGGCGGTACAACGCGATGGCGGTATATTTGAGCAATTTACTGGCGCAACCATAACCCCACGCGCTATTGTTAATAAGGTAAAAACCACTGGGCTATTTTTCCTGCAACACCAACAATCAATTTTTCAATAAATGGCTAATCATTATTCTGGTATTCTGACTAACGGTCTTTGGCATAGTAACCAAGCATTAGTTGCCTTACTGGGTCTCTGTCCATTACTGGCAGTCAGTAATACCGTCACCAATAGCTTAGGCTTAGGTATCGCAACGACCATTACCTTAATATTATCCAATGGCTTCATCTCAGCCTGTCGTCAATATATATTGCCAGAAATCAGGCTACCACTATTCGTATTAATCATTGCTGGCATTGTTACCATAATAGAATTAATCATGCACGCTTGGTTCTATGAACTCTACCAATCCTTAGGTATCTTTATTCCACTGATTGTCACTAACTGCGCCATTATCGGCCGCGCTGAAGTATTTGCTTCCAAAAATCCCGTGTTACCCAGCTTGCTAGATGGTTTAGCGATGGGCTTAGGTTTCAGTGCTGCACTGGTTTTATTAGGTGCTTGCCGTGAAATACTTAGCTCAGGGACATTATTTTCACAAGCTAAATTACTCTTTGGTGCAATCGCCAATAATTGGCAACTCACTATTTTAGATGATTATTCTGGTATGTTATTAGCAGCATTGCCAGCAGGCGCGTTTATTACATTAGGTTTGTTGATTGCCTTAAAAAATGCTATTGAGCTTAAAAAACAAACTCAAGCAATAACTACTTTTGGCAGTATTACTGAGCAATATAAATGAAACAAAACCGCCACCATGACCTGCATATCTCATTATTGAGCGGAGCAGAGCCCCGCTCACTTAGTACTACTTACAAAGTCCCAAATACTCCCACATACCAGGGTAATTTAGATCTGAACAAGCCGCAATTCCCGACGTTTCCACAGATTGCTTTTGAGCCGACGTTAGTCCATTAGTCATTGCCAGCGCAAAAAGTGCTTCAGTACTTTTATTTGTCGAGATTTCATTACCAGCCAACACAGACTCAATCAAAGTAGTCACCTCTCCCTTGTCCAGTTTCTCAAAATTATCGAGTGTTATTTCTTCAAGCCCTTCTAATGACTCCCGTTCGTCAAGTCCTGCAACTAACTCAAAAATAGGAGCATAAACAGCGCCTTGTTTTTGGCAATTACTAGAAACACTACCATCAAGGTAACTGGACTCCATATCATATGTGCCTATGACAGTTTTTTCGCATTGCTGCTGCGTCGCTTTTTCATTATTTTTACGTGCAATGTCCGAATCTATTTCGGCATCAATTTGTAATTGACTATCATTTGTAAATTTAAAAGTACCATTAACAGTCACCTTACCGTTACTGACTGTACCACGCTGATTAATACAATTATCTAAAATAGTTTCAGCAGTGAGTTTGCCTGTGACTGGCGCATAATCTCCTGTCAAAATACGCACTCCACCTTTAGGGCACTCCATCTCTGCACTGATTGAGTCAGCACTTACAACTGGGGCTGCAAGAATTAAACTAATGGCTAATAATTTTTTCATGATTGCTCTCCTGAGTATTTTTTATACTTTTAATAATTTATGATAAACATATATTTCTATAGCCGATTCAATACCAATAAATTATTATTCATTGGCATTGCACTCATGATGCTCTATTGCAAAATTGATAAAACAATAACGCTTACCTATTCTCCAACATCTGTTGACTATAAAAATCGTACTCACAAAACTCAGTTGCTAGGAAAACCATTAAACAGACTTCGTTATCCTAAAAACATTCTCATTACTTTTACCTTTTAAGAAATGGTTGTTAACCCTGTCATACAGCTAATTAAAAAGCATAATCGCAAATGAGTCTTTGTTTTGCTTGGTAAAAATTATGCTTTAAAAATGTTAGAAAAGTATGTACAAACCAATTAATTTGTAATAATTTGTAACAAACCAGCTTGAAATGGCAAGAAGAATTTAAGAATACAGCGATAGGATGAGCTATTTTTCTAACAACAAACTTCACTGTAATTGAGACAAGGAGGCTACAAATAGTCATTATGAGTGCTATAAAAAGAAAATATTAGCCACTAATAACTTATAAACGTAACGGCACAAAGTATGCCTTTGAGAATTTTATAATATTTTTTGCTGCAAAATAAATGACCTAGCCTACCATTACGAAACTAAGGGGGATTCCCCATGCCAGCAATAAGCATGCTTACCTTGTTGCTTAGCCTGATACATTGCCTCATCGGCATACTGCAATAACTTGATGGGATTGATAGTATCATTAGGAAAAACCGATATGCCGATACTCACAGAAAGTGGCAACTTATCATCTATAGACAAAGTTAAAGTATTGACTAAGCGTTCAGCAGTCACAGAAACTTGTTCATTAGAAGTACCATTAAGAATAATAACGAACTCATCCCCCCCCAAGCGCGCAACAGTATCCACCTCACGTACGCAATTCAGTAATTTTTTTGCCACTAACTGCAAAACTTCATCGCCCTTACCATGCCCTAAAGTATCATTAATAGGTTTAAACCCATCCAGATCAAGGTACATCAATACAACGTGATACTGCATCCGCTGAGCTAGGGTCAGCGACTCTTTAAGGCGAATAAAAAATAAATTACGGTTTGGCAGACCTGTCAACGGATCATGATTAGCCCGGTGCTTTAATTCCTGCTCTTGCTCTTTATGCTCAGAAATATCAGCGAGTAATGCCACAAAATGGCTAATCGAACCATCAGGACGATTTACACTATTCAACATCACTCGCACTGGCACTTGCTTACTATTTTTTTGATTTAACCATAGCTCACCTTGCCACTGCTGATCTTTAATCACCAAAGCCAAAATATCTTGCAGAGTTTCTTCACGGTAAGATGAATCCAATAGTTCAGCAATAGAGTAACGCAATAATTCTGCCACATGGTAGCCTGAAAGTCGTTGCATAGCAGGATTAATACTTTTAACCATATAGTTGACATCCATAATGATCATGGCTTCACCAGAGACTTCAAATACGGTGGCAGCTAGCTTCAACTGATCTTCCGCCTGCTTACGCTCACTAATATCATCAAGCGTCCAAACTAAACCTTGCTCAGGAAGCTCCGAGTTAATTAATTTACCACGCAAATAAGTCCAGTTAACTTGTCCATTTTTATGTAACGTTTGCACTTCGCACTCTAGACACCCTTGCTGTAACAACTGCTCTAACCATTGTTTTTTAGCTGAAAACTTGTCGACCGCTGACCCACTCAAGATATTGCTTAAATTTTTAATGTCTTCGTTATAACCATATTGTACGAGAAATTGAGAATTGGTTTTATAGACATCAAGCTCCAGATCCGTATAAGCAATACCAATTGGAGAGTGAAATAAAATGGCTGTTTGTCGTGCCTCACTCGCAATAAGTTGCCTAGCAAGTTTTGCAGTACGTAAGTGAGTTTTTATCTTGATCAATAACTCAGCACGCTTAACGGGTTGCGTAATATAATCATCAGCACCCAAATCAAAAGCGTAATTAATATCAAAGTACTCAGATTCACTAATAAAAATGATCGGGATATGCTTGCTTTTTGCAAAGATATTTATTTTCTCAGCATAAACGGCCAGTTTCGCTAAATTAATATCTAACAGTATTGCATCCATTTGCACGCTTGCACATTTTGGCATAATTTCAGCAGCATGCTGCAACTCATATACTTTATAGCCGGCATGCTCCAAATATCCGCTGACCAAAGCACGGCTCGAGTCCTTGTTTTGTCCAAGTAAAATATTATTGTTAATACCAACCCCCGCAGATAGATTTCCGTACAGACATTGTATTCAATTTACCCCGCATTTACCATTAAATCTCAGCAGCAAAAAAGCCAATAAGCCTAGTATGTTAAATTGTAAAATAGACTTACCTCCTCAACACAATGCCTCACTTCATTAACCTCAGGTATTTTCCACACCACAGTATGATGCCGTATAATTTATTACATTAGTTCCTCTTTCATCACCTACTTTGGCCTTAGCAATTCATGAATAAAGAAAAACGCCTAACAATATTCGCTCGCCTAGCTGAAGCAATACCTGAACCCGTGACCGAGCTACAATATAACAGCACTTTTGAACTACTCATTGCGGTGGTTTTATCGGCGCAATCTACTGATAAAGGCGTTAACAAAGCAACTGCAATATTATTCCCCATTGCCAATACCCCACAAGCTATTTTTGACTTAGGTGAAGCAGGTCTAAAAAGCTATATCAAAACCATTGGACTATACAATACTAAAGGCTCTAATATTATTAAGTTATGCCGTAAATTATTAGATGACTTTCAAGGTGAGGTTCCGCAAACAAGAGTAGAACTAGAATCTTTAGCGGGCGTTGGCCGAAAAACAGCAAATGTTATCTTAAATACTGCCTTTGGCCAGCCAGTCATGGCTGTAGATACCCATATTTTTCGGGTATCTAATCGCACGAAAATCGCCCCTGGTAAAGATGTACTTATTGTAGAAACAAAGCTAGACAAGCATGTGCCAAAACAATATAAGCTTGATGCACATCACTTATTGATTTTACATGGGCGCTATACCTGTATCGCTCGCAAACCCAAGTGCTCAAGTTGTGTGATTGAAGACTTATGTGAATTTAAAGAAAAAGTTTATGCTTAAAGCAGCCAAAGTATCAAGGCTATCGATACGATGCTAAAAATCAACTCACCTATATGCGATAAATTCACTGCATAACTGTCAGTTCCTTAGCTTTAACCTAGACAGTTAAACTCTAAACCGAGCAATTAAAGCCTTTAAATCACTCGCCAAATGCGCCAATCCTTCACTGCTTTCCGTAACCTGTTGCGAACTTTGTGCTGCTTCTATAGTCACCTGATTAATATGATCGACACTACGACTAATATCATTTGCGACGGCTGATTGCTCTTCTGAGGCACTCGCAATTTGGGTACACATATCATCAATTTCTGTGACAGCAACAGTAATATGCTCTAAAAACTCACTTTCCTTTTGCGTTTCCTGAATGGTTGACTCGGTTCTGCCTTGGCTTTCACTCATGACACTCACTGCCTTACGCGTTCCCTCTTGCAAACGTTCAATCATATTTTGAATTTCTGTGGTCGAATCTTGGGTACGACTGGCAAGTGTTCTGACTTCATCTGCAACTACCGCAAAACCACGCCCTTGCTCGCCCGCTCTTGCCGCTTCAATAGCAGCATTAAGCGCCAATAGGTTAGTTTGCTCAGCAATACTTTTAATGACATCCAGCACTGAACCTATACTTTCCCCATCAGCTTCTAATTGTTTTACCACACTGGTAGCAACCAATATTTCCTCAGAAAGTGAGCTAATGGCAGAAACTGAGTTACTGACTATTGCTCGACCACTACTTGCTTGTTGGTGCGCACTTTGAGTTGCTACTGCAGTAGCAGAAGCACTTCGAGCAACTTCCTGCACTGTAGCAGCCATTTCCGTCATCGCGGTGGCCACTTGCTCAACCTCTTGTTGCTGCCTTTGCACACCATTATTAGTCTGCATACTTGTTACAGAAAGCGAGTCGGCATTAGCTGCCAACTTAGAGATGGAAAATTCTAATTGACGTACCACCTCAGTAAACTGATCGGCCATACTATTAAAAGAACTAGCGACTTCGGCAAATTCATCTTGGTTATCTAAAGCAAGGCGTGGGCGCAAATCACCATTAGCTAATTTAGCTGAAGTTTCTTTAATGGCAGAAATAGCCGTTTCAAATGAAACATAAAACCCTGCAAATAAATATAAAGACAATAAGGTAAACAATACCACGACCACCGTTAAAGTTATCATTTTTGAGGTCATCGCTGCTTCACGCTGCTCTATTAATAACGCTAACTCCGGCATTAACTGGTCAAGTAATTTAAAGTTGGCCTTAATTGCCTCAGTCCCTTTGCTAAACACCTGAGTTGCAGCCACCTTAGTCGGACTTGTTTGTAATATTTCTTGCTGCAAGTACTGCACATAATTACTTGCCATCGTAATCGCATCATTAATACTTAAGCGAACTTTTCCCCCTACTTCTGGGTTACTTTGGGTAATCACTCTAGCGCTTCTCTTTAAAGCACCAATATTTTTCTGGATCGTTGCCAATAAACTAGCTAATTTGATACTTTCTTGATTAGTGACCATTTTTCTAGTCGCTAGTCCAGAAGCCATACCTCGTGCCTGACCTAAATTCTCCACAACCTGTGGTAGTGCATTCACAACTGAGGCCGCAATATAAAAGCTTTCCAATTCCGGATCCATGGTTAAACCTGAACTATCGCTTACTGAAGAGATAAGCTCTAATACGCTCGCTATTAACTCTGTATGTTTAACAAAAACATCAGCTGCTTGCCCTGAAAAAGCCTCGGCTTCTAAACGTTGCCAAGTTGACTTAATTACATGCCACTGGTTAGAGGCGCCTAAGCTTATGCCTAGTTGTGCATCAACCGCATCAATTGCTTTGATATCCTGGGCAATTTGCTGGCGCTTGGCAAATAACTTACTTTTAAAAGAGGCGTTCCCTGACAAATAAGCATTAGTCATACCTCTATGTTCTGGAAAGTGCTGTACCAATTGCCGCAACGGCACAATATACTGCAAGCCAGTTTGTTCTTTCTGCGCCACATCAATCGCGGTTAGTTGCTCATTTAATAACAGCGACAAAGTAATCACTAATGGTGTCATAAATGCCAAAGAAATAAGCAACATTTTTCCAGAACATTGCAGGCGGTTCATTAGGGCTGTAGCAGGAGCAGTCAACATATAAAGTCCTCTAATTTTGGAAGATCAAGGAACGAGAATTGAATAATTCTCGTTCCGAAGTACGTTATCGGCAAGTTATCTTAATTCTGAAGAGGTATTTATTCATCATGCTCATGGTGAGCATGTGTAGTAATACCATCTACTTCTATATCATGCGCGACACCATGTAATGAAACGATTAACACCACTCCCGCCAAAATAAGTGCAATTTGTTGCAGGGAAGTTTTTATATCGGTTTTCTTATGCAAGGTTGGAATTAAATCGGCCACAGCAATATAGATAAAACTAGAAGAAGCCATCGCTAAAAAATAAGGCAAACTATCATGTAAGTCACCCAAGCTATAATATGCTAAAACACCACCGACAACTGTAGTCAAGCTGGCCAACACATTATAAATCAAGGCTTTTTTCTTGCTATAACCACTGTGTAGCAATATTGCAAAATCACCAACTTCTTGTGGTATTTCATGCGCAGCAACCGCTAAACTGGTCACAATCCCTAGCTTCACATCGGTCAAAAATGCCGCACCAATCAAAATACCATCCACAAAATTATGAATACCGTCACCGATAATAACCATCGCTCCGGCCGAACTCTGCTTCTGATGACTATGCCCGTGACTATGTCCATGCTCTTCTATATCTATATGCACTTCACAATGATCTGAATGACAATGCCGCCAGATTAAGAGTTTTTCTAAAATAAAAAACAGCAGCAAGCCCAACATAATCGCGCCAGACAAATTTTGAATCTGCTCCGAACCGACCTCTTCAAATGCATGTGGAATCAAGCCCCAAAATGCGACCGCTAATAATGCACCTGTTGCAAAACTAACCCCATGCGGCAAAATTTTGCTTTGATTTTTCTCAGATAATAATAAAAATAAAGACGCAGCTAAAACACTTAGGACACCGCCTAAAGCGGTAAAAATAATAATTAAAAATAGTAAATTCATTTGCAGTAAAGTAGTGAAATCGGTCTAGGCCGGGTATATGCTTGTGTATTATTAATAGCGCAAAATACGCCTTGTATTATGTTTGCTTCCAGATAAGTGTTGCCATGCGCCCTGTTTGACCATCACGTCGATAAGAAAAAAACTGCTCTTGCTGAGTAACAGTACAGTAATTTCCACCATAAATATGTCGAACACCCGCATTATTTAAAATAATATGCGCAATTTTATAAATATCTGCTAAGTATTTATCTTGTGATTTAGGTGTAAATGCACTGGCAAACTGCTCAGATTGATTAACAAAGGCATGCCGCACTTCAGCACCCACTTCAAAACAGTGTGACCCAATGGCAGGCCCTAGCCATGCCAATAATTCGGCAGTAGGCATCTTGGCTAAAGTATTTTGAATGATGCCATTTAATAAGCCACGCCACCCACCATGTATCGCAGCGACTGTTGTACCACCAGTATCGCATAACAATATAGGCAAACAATCAGCCGTCATGACAGCACAAACAATATTATCCACATTTGTATAGCTGGCATCTGCATTCGCTTCGAAAAGCATTGTATGCGCAGCAGCAACATCAGTACTATGTGTTTGCTGCAACCAGCTAGGTTCGGCCGGTAAATCCAGCATAGTCTTAATTGCTTGTCGATTTGCCAATACATCCTGCGCACAATCCCCAACATGCTGAGCAGGGTTTAAACTAGCAAAGTTACCAGTACTGACTCCTCCCGTTCTAAGTGTTGTTGCCGTTTTAATATGCGCAGGGGCAGGCCAATCAGCCGTGATCCAATGAGTCATTTGCACGCAAGGCTACTAATAATTGTTGCATATCTTCAGGAACGGGTAGCTCCCACTCCATATATTCACCCGTACGTGGATGAATTAAGCCTAACTTTTCCGCATGCAGGGCTTGGCGTTTAAAGCTACGCAATACCGTTTCTAACTCTTGCCCGCAATCTTTCGGCATTTGAAAGCGACCACTATACATGGGGTCACCCACAAGCGGCATTCTTAGGTGCGCCATATGTACGCGAATTTGGTGGGTACGTCCTGTTTCTAGCTTTACTTGTATTAAAGTATTACGTAAAAAACGTTCCAAGACTCGATAATGGGTAATTGCTGGTTTGCCGGCATCACGCACTGCATACTTTTTACGGTCTGTCGGGTGCCGCCCAATGGGTTCATCTAAAGTACCGCCACCTGTCATACGTCCAATAGTAATGGCCAGATATTCACGATGAATAGTGCGGGCTTGTAATTGCTCTACCAAGCTATGATGCGCAGCTAAAGTTTTTGCAACCATTAATAAGCCGCTGGTATCTTTATCAATACGATGTACGATGCCGGAACGTGGCACAGTTGCCGCATCAGGCAAATAAAATAATAACCCGTTTTGCAAAGTGCCAGTCCAGTTGCCCGCACCTGGGTGCACAACTAGACCTGCGGGTTTGTTAACAATTAAGATATCGTCATCTTCATAGATAATATCTAACGGAATATCTTCAGCAAGGTACGCGGTGACTTCTTCAGCTTCTGCATCTAATTCCAGATGCTCCGCACCTTCCAAACGATCTTTAGCTTTTAATTGTCGTCCATCAACGGTGACACGCTCAGCCTTTATCCATGTTTGTAATTTATTTCTGGAATAGTCCGGGAACAATTCCACCAAGACTTGATCCAAGCGTTTACCTGCTAATTCTATAGGTACTTCGGCTATTAATATGGCCATATAATAATTTCTTTCCTACCAACTATATTTATCTAGATAAAATTCTTTTACAATAAACATCGCTTTATTAAAAACGGTCATGCAGTAAAAAGCTGTTTTTATGCAAAATGTTATCAATCTTACAACGTGTCGTTGCTTCCATGCCATCATTTTTCAATAAATTAATCATTATTTTTTGTTTGTCAGCCTTTCTGGGAGCGTGTAGTTTTTTTAAAGATGACAAAAAAGATAAATATCACGACTGGACTGTCGAACAATTTGTCGCTGCTAGTAAAGAAGCTATGGATGATGAAAGCTATAAAAAAGCGATCAAATTATTAGAGCAACTGGATTCACGTTACCCTTTTGGGCCGCATTCGGCGCAAACTCAACTCGACCTGACTTATGCTTATTTTAAAAATGGGGATGCAGAAACTGCACTCGCATCCGCTGACCGCTTTATAAAAACACACCCACGTCATCCCAATGTTGACTATGCCTACTATATAAAAGCTTTAGTTAATTTTAACCGCGACCTTGGCTTTATCGACCGTTTTATTCCGTCAGATAAAACTCAACGTGATACCGTGTTTACCCAATCATCTTATTTAGGCTTTGCCGAGCTTATTCAGCGCTTTCCCAATAGCCAATATGTAGATGATGCAAAACAACGCATGATATCGTTACGCAATGCAGTTGCACGCCATGAATTACATATTGCCCGCTTTAATATGGATAGAGAAGCCTATGTTGCAGCAGCAAACCGAGCTAACTATATTATAGAGAACTACCCAACAACACCTGCGGTTCCTTATGCCTTAGAATTGCAAATCAAAGCGTATAAGATATTAGGCTTGCAAGAATTAGCCAACGACAGCCAACGCATCTATACCTACAACTACCCAAATGGTCCACAAGTGCCAGAAGCCGATCCTAGTAATGCCGTGGTAATACCTTTTATTTGGAATATATTTGCTTTTGATAGATAGCATATTCAAGATGCTTGCATGTAAGGTCAAACACATTAACTCACTATATATAGCGATAAAAAGTAACAATAAGCACAATATATAGTGACCTACCGACATATAAGCTATAATCACTAGGCTTACCACCCTTACCCAATAAAATGTCACTATGTATTTTCGTCAAGTATTCTTAATTGCCTGCCTTACTGCCTTGCTTGCCAGTTTTTGCTTTAGTGTGTACCAGTTTGCATTTGTAAATCCTATTATTTTTGCTGCCGAAAACTTTGAAATTTCCGAGACTGGTATCAACATGGCTGTTGAACCTTGGTCACCAGAAGATGGTATCGAACGGAGCTTTTTTACCTTCCTCGCTAATTTCTTAATGAGCTTGGCATATGGCTTAATATTAGCCAGCGCAATGGCCTTTCGCGGCACCAACTCTACATTAAAGGGCTTAGCATGGGGTCTAGCAGGCTATTTAACAATTTTTGTAGCACCTAGTTTAGGTTTACCCCCCGAAATTCCGGGCATGGCAGCTGCTGAATTAAGCCAGCGCCAAAACTGGTGGCTCTTAACAGTCACTCTTACCGGCATAGGTTTGGCAGTTTTGGCGTTTAGCCCACGCTATTACAAGGGTGCAGGAATCATTTTTCTTATTTTACCTCACTTAATAGGTGCACCAAATCCTGCAATTCATGGCTTTAGTCACCCTGACCCTAATGCGGTTACGGCATTAATGGAGCTCTGGCAACAATTTATCATCCAAACCAGTATCGCCAATGCCCTATTATGGATTATAATTGGTCTAAGCACGGGCTACTTATGCCGTAAGTTTATTGATGATGTCTCATCATTACAACCCAATCTCATTGACTAAGGCTTGCCATGAACACTAATAATCAACATGCTCTCGAAAATGCGACTGTCGTCGACGCAACTAAAAATCTGCAACTGCTTGCTGCCAGCGTGTTAGGAATTGTCATTTTATTTGGCGTTGGTTTCGCGCCAATGGATATAGCTCACAACTCGGCACATGACACCCGTCATAGCGTTGCATTCCCTTGCCATTAAAGATTTAAGCTACAAGAGGGAGACAGGAGCTAGCACTTCCCTCTTAAATAAACGATAAATGGGGCGCAGGCTTTAGTCTGCATTTTTCGTTCTTCATTCAGGCTAAAAAGCCTATGCCCCAAGTTCGTACAATACTGTTATATTACTCCTACTAGGCAATGGACTCCTTAATGCTCTTACTTAAATGATAGCCTTTTTTGCATTCAGGTCTCGACTAACCATTGCTAGCCACGATGCTTTTATGGTTGCCTGTGCGTGGCTGCTGGCTTTTTGGTTTCGCTTTGATTTAGCGATAATCCCCGAGCATTTCATCTCAAGTGCGATAAAGCACTTACCCTATGTCATTATTAGCCAATCCGTTATCTTTTGGTATTTTGGTCTATATAAAGGTGTATGGCGATTTTCTTCATTACCTGATTTAATTCGCATCTTTAAATCTGTTTTTTTTGGCGTGTGCTTTATTGCCGGCAGCTTATTCATCTACAACCGCCTAGAGTTTATGCCGCGCTCTGTACTGCCGCTATACACCAGTTTTTTATTATTATTTCTCAGCATTCCGCGCTTATTTTATCGTTACTATAAAGACTGGGTCAGGCATGAGCACGAAGCCCAACGAGCACTCATAATCGGTGCAGGGGCAGCCGCAGAAATGCTGGCGCGTGATCTATTACAAGATGAAGGCTCACTACTGCCTATTGCATTTGTTGATGATGACAAACATAAAAAAGGCCGCTCTATTCGAGGCCTACAAGTACTCTTTGGCACCCATCGCGTTGCAAACTATGCCATAAAATATAATATCGATATTATTCTTATCGCTATTCCCTCTGCATCAGATGATGAAATGCGTAGTATTGTCGAAGCATGTGAACGCGCACACACTCCCTTTAAAACCCTGCCATCGGTCAAAGACCTATTATCCAATACTGTCTCCAAAGGCAACTTAAGAGATGTTGCCATTGAGGATATTTTAGGGCGTGAACCCGTTAATCTAGAATGGAGTAAAATCCAGAATAGCTTATCTGGAAAACGTATTTTAATTACTGGCGGTGGCGGCTCAATCGGCTCAGAACTTTGTCGGCAATTAGCGCGTGTTGCTCCTGAAACTCTTATTATATATGACCGCTCAGAATTTAACTTATACCAAATAAATGCCACTATTCAGCGTGAATTCCCTAATTTACAACATAAAGCCATTCTAGGTGATGTCGTTGATAGGCAATGCTTAGAAGAAGTTATACAGCAAGAAAAACCCAATATAATTTTTCATGCTGCTGCCTATAAACACGTACCGTTATTAGAAAAGCAAATACTAGCGGCTGTGACCAATAACTTAATCGGCACCAAAAATGTCGCCGAAATAGCGTTAGCAGAACAAGTAGAACGTTTTGTCTTAATTTCAACAGATAAAGCGGTCAACCCTGGCAACATTATGGGTGCAACAAAACGTGCCGCTGAAATTTTATGCCAGAACTTAAATACCACTACCGAACATACCGCCTTTATAACAGTACGCTTTGGTAATGTGCTGGACTCAGCAGGCAGTGTTGTGCCGCTATTTAGAGAACAAATTAAAGCAGGCGGTCCAGTCACCGTTACCCATCAAAATGTCACCCGTTACTTTATGACCATCCCCGAAGCTTGTCGCTTGATTATGCAGGCAGAAGCTGTTGGTGCAGGCGGGGAAATCTATGTGCTGGACATGGGTAAGCCAATAAAAATAAGTTACTTGGCAGAACAAATGATCCAATTAAGCGGCTTAAATATTGGCTCGGATATTAAAATAGAATATATCGGCTTACGCGCTGGCGAAAAGCTACATGAAGAGCTGTTTCATGAACAGGAACAACTCATCGGCACCGGCTTTGAAAAGCTATTTTTAGCACAGGCACGGCATTATGATCCTGCGCTATGGCAAGCACATATGCATAAAGTACTGACTGCTTGCGAACATCGCAATGCTAAAGAGATTTTAGAGAAAATGCAGCAGTTAGTGCCTGAATTCACTATTCCTGCAGAATAATCATTATACTTGCCGAAATAACTTAACCCGATATTTTGCCCTGCATCTACTGTGCACTGCCACCACTAAACAACTGATAAGCAGGGTTTTTGGTTTCTTCCGTATACAAAAAACCTAAAGCATCAAAGCATAATTGCAATGCAACCTTCTCAGACTCGGCTATTTGCACGCCTATTAATACCTTACCAAAGGCAGCGCCATGATTACGATAATGGAATAAGCTGATATTCCACTGGCTGCCTAATGACGTTAAAAAGCGCAATAAAGCCCCTGGTCGTTCAGGAAATTGTAAACTATAAAGCACTTCATTCAGTTCGCACGGCGCATGCCCCCCTACCATATAACGAATATGCTCTTTAGCCAATTCATTCTGGGTCATATCGGTCACCGCAAAACCATGTTCTTGCAATTGCGCTAATATTGTCGCTTTATCTTCCTCAGCACCACTGCTACTGATCCCTGCAAATATTTGCGCGGAACGGTTATTAAAATAGCGATAATTAAATTCGGTAATACTGCGTTTACCTAATAATTTACAAAAGTTAAGAAAACTGCCGGGCTGCTCAGGAATAGTCACCGCTAACAAAATTTCTCGATGCTCTCCAACTTGCGCACGCTCGGCAACATAGCGTAACCGATCAAAATTAATATTGGCACCACTTTCAATCGCGACTAATGCCTTACCCGTTACTCCTTCACGTTCTACATATTTTTTTAAACCGGCAACTGCCAATGCACCAGCAGGTTCAGAAACTGAGCGAGTATCATCAAAAATATCTTTAATCGCGGCACAAATTTCATCAGTATTAACAGTAATAACCTCATCAACAAGGCTACGCGCCAAACGAAATGGCTCTTTACCAATTTGCTTAACGGCTACTCCATCAGCAAATAAGCCTACCTGTTTTAAAGTAACACGCTTATTAGCGTTCAAGGCCTGTTGCAAACAATTGGAATCATTCGGTTCAACCCCAATGATTTTAATATCAGGACGTACAAATTTAGTATATACCGCAATGCCCGCAATCAAGCCTCCACCACCAACAGGCACAAAAATAGCCTCAATCGCATCCGTCTTCTGCCGCAATATTTCCATGGCGACCGTGCCTTGCCCGGCAATAACATCAGGATCATCATAAGGATGCACAAAGGTCATCTTTTTTTCTTTAGCAATCTCTTTTGCGTGCAGATAGGCATCATCAAAGGCTTCACCAAATAATACAACTTTGGCCTCTAAAGCGCGCACTGACTTTACTTTAATCTCAGGTGTGGTTTTCGGCATCACAATAAGTGCCTTGATACCCAGTCTCTTTGCTGATAAAGCCACGCCTTGCGCATGATTACCTGCTGAAGCAGCAATAACACCATGTTGTTTGGCTGCATCACTTAAAAAAGCAATTTTGTTATACGCGCCCCTTAATTTAAAAGAGAAGACACTTTGCAAGTCTTCACGCTTTAAGAAAACCTGGTTATGATAACGTTCTGATAAAGCAGGCGCATAATCCAATGGGCTTTCAGTGGCCACATCATAAACTTTGGCACGTAAGATTTTTTCGATGTATTTTTGAGTCATGAGCTAAACAGTGATATTCCAAGTAACCCTTATTATCCCACACTCTTAGGAGCAGATATTTAATAAAACTCGCAAGGATATTGCAAACTTTCAGCCTCATATTTCCTCTCAAACATAAGGGGAATTATTTTTATCTTTATGCAAACAGCCTGTCTACACTGCAAAAAAACACTTTTTAAAAAGTAATGTCATTGTGCGAAGAGCTTCCCAAGTCACACAAGTAAATGAGACTTAGTTCACGTTTTCAAAGCCAATATTTAATCTATCATAAACTACAGAAAAAAATTATTGGCCTAGGTTAATAATGTAAAAACGCGAGGATAATGCCATGACGACTGCAGCAATAGACGTAGACTTACTTAACGAATTGTTTGATAACCAAAAGAAACTTGATGATGTTTTCAACTCAATGTTTGATGACGACTCTTTCCTTAGTAGCCCTGCTAGCACCTATAGCGCCAAGAGTAGCTCCCGGCAAGCCAAGCAATATGATGAAGATTTTTCGCTTAGCACCCAAAATAGCTTAGGTGCCAACAAAACAAACAATATAACTCACGTTGTGCTACCTGTTGCACTAGAAATTGCAATCATCTCTTACTGCATTATGTATTTTAACTGATACTCAATTATGGGCTATAACAGTAGGCTACTTTTTTAATTGAACCGTATCCAATAATATACTTCTACAAATCGAAGCTGTGCACCAGCTCCAATATACTTACTCTACAGCCTTAATTGCACAGCTTTACCAAGAACCTCATACTTTAATCAATAATACCCGTCCCTTACGGCACAACCCCAAAATAAAGTTTATCTGCTTGATTATTTTTATACGCACCAAACTGATCAGAGCTAAGATTCCATTGCTCGATTGAATTCACTTCAGGTTTCGGATTCGGCGCGCTCTCATCTTCCCCTAAAATAATATCGGTAAATTGGTCTTGTATTTTACTAATTGCCGCCCGGCCTGCTACCTGATCACCATTAAAATGATAAGCAGAAAAATCTATAATATTGGGAACCTCCTCCCAGCGACCATTATAAAAATATTTAATTTCCTGTACAAAGGCAACAACGCCATGCATACGCGTAGGACCTAGATGAATACGACGCAAGCGCACCCCAGCCAAAAAGTCCTTTAAGTCAATGCCTCTTACACCACGTTCCTTACATTGATCTTGTGGCATAGCAAAATTCTGCTCCACAAAACGCTGCGTGTGTAGTGCTTGCTTAACTTTCACAGCATAGATAAAACTTTCAGTCGCCAAAAAAATACCAGATGCTTTGCCTACATTCCCCACACCCACTTTTGCCAAAATGACCGGGAGTTTTTTTTGTGCATCACGCAACTTTGCATAGTTCCATTTCTGCAAAGTCTTTTCAGCTTCATCCACTGGCAACGAGGGCAAGGAATATATATTCTGATCTTCGATCAAAGGAAACCCCACTGGAATCTTGACACTGGTTGCAACACTAGTCACCGAGTAAAGGCAATTGTCTCCACTGGCACCACGCGCATACATTTTATTGGCAACCACATCAACACTAAAAGGGTGCCATGACTGCTTCATGTTACACATCCCTAAATCAACACGGCTTTTAGCTCCACTATGCTGAATAACTGTGGCAAAATCTCGGGTATCGCCTCGATATGCAATCGCTACTGGTATCTTTACTCCTCGCTGACCTATCTCAATTCGATCCAAAAACATGGCATTGGCAACAGGAACAGCAGGCGCAGAAACATCAATATGCGGCATTGCCTTAAAACCAATGTTCAACAGCTTGGTTAACATCTCCCTATATTTTGTTGCATGTGTCAGCAAATCTACTGGCTCAGGCAGTAATTTGACAAAGTCATCAGCCACTTTATCACCCGCTTTACGCTTAACTCCGTATGACTTGCTATCAATATCAACAGGAACTTGATCAGCAAAGACTAAGGCCAAAACAGCTTTCAAATCAGCCTCACTACGCCCATTAACACCAATCTCTTTCCAGAAATAAGCAAACCACCAACCAAAACTAAACTCGCGACTATTGTCATAGATTGCTGACTGTGCCGCAAACTTACTTAGCATTTTTTGACTAACCCAATCATTTGCCATGCTACCCTCCAAAAACAAAATCAATCATGATTTGACTATAGAATATTTTTATGGCTAAAACAAGCTTTCCAGTTAATCTAATTTCACAAGCACATCAAAAATCATAAGTCTTTATTTTTCATACTAAAAACAACAAAACTAATATACTAGAACAACTCTCTTCTGCCATTATCTGCATTGGCTCAGCTATGACCTGACAAGTATAAAATTAGTCACAATCATTAGGATTTATTGATAGGTTATTGAGATGGCAAAAGTTGGTTATGCAAGAGTTAGTAGTAAAGATCAAGACTTTGACTTACAAGTTGAAGCACTCAAGGGTGCAGGGTGTTCGCGAGTGTTTAAAGAGAAGGAAAGCGGTACTACCACAAAGGGACGTGATGCATTAGCAGAGTGCTTAGAGTACATGCGAAGTGGCGATACACTGCTCATTACGCGAATCGATCGCTTAGCAAGAAGTTTACGAGATTTGCAAAATCTGGTTTTTGAATTGCAGAGTAAGGGGATTACTTTGCAAGCAATTGAGCAACCGATCGATACGAGTACAGCTGCTGGTAACGCTTTCCTTAGCATGCTGGGGGTGTTTGCAGAGTTTGAGACTAACATACGGAGGGAGCGTCAGTTGGAAGGCGTTGCTAAAGCTAAAGCAGCTGGCAAATACAAAGGGAGGAAACCAACTGCTAGAGCAAAAAGCGAGCAGATATTGGAGTTGATCGGTCAGGGAATGACTAAAAAAGCAGTAGCAGAGGAACTAGGCATTGGAGTGGCAAGTGTTTATCGAGTATTGAAGAATACTTGATTTTATAGCTATATAACTAGTTAATACATAACCAAAATACTCAGTTGAAAATTATTGCTAATAAGTGTATAACAATATGTATATTAAAGTAATTCTTATACCTTTATGGTGATTTAATGATGAAACTAATAGTTAGTACCTCCCTTTTAATGCTTCTGCTTTTGAGTGGTTGCGGTAGCAGTAGTGATGACTCTGCATCTTCACCACAAACTGTGAAGGTTTATTTAGAACCTAAAGATATTACTTTAGTTGTAGATACGAGTGAAAAATTTACGGCATTTGCCTCAGATATAAATAATAATACAACTGACGTGACTAACCAAGCGGTCTGGTCACTAGAAAAAAACGATGGTACGGTACAATTAGATGCCTCTAATCCGTCACTGATTCGAGCGCTTGCTCAGGGTCAGGATAGGGTTACGGCAAGTTTTGACGGGGTTTCGTCCGCAGCTGCTACCGTAACAGTTATTGATGATGTATTGGTTACACTTGTTGTATCCCCTTCAAATGTAGACATGGCAGTTGGAACTTCACAGGAGTTTAAAGTGGAGGGAACATTTGCAAGTGGACTCAAAGCAGATTTGACTGATGAAAGCCTTTGGCAAACGAATAGTCCTACAATAGTTTCAATCGACAAGAATGTTGCTACCGCTAATAAGGAAAGCACTGATCTTGGCTCAAATATCAGTGCTACTTTTGATGGTATTTCTGGTGTCGCAAATATAATCTCTTATGATGTGATTGAGCGACTTGAAATTCATCCGCAAGATAAAACTGAACTTTTCGTAGGTGATGTTCAGAAATATGATGCCTTCGCATATTTTGCAAGCTCGACAGATCCTCAACCTGTTTCAAAAAACGTTGGCTGGAGGTCTGATACATTATCTGTTCTTGATACGACTGCTTTACCGGGGCAATATGTAGCTAGGGGAGAAGGTACAGCAACTATTAGCGCAGAGTATACCTACCCAACTACTGGTGAAAGCTTAACAGAAACAAAACTTATCACTGTTCATGCTTTTTTCTTAGACAGAATTGAGATTTCACCAGAAAATTCCAGCATGTCGGTTGGTGAGATAAAAAGATACCGTGTTCTTGCAATTGATTCAAAAGGTGATGATTATCCAGTCGATGATCAAGACTCTCTAAAAATGTCGGTTAGTGACCCTAATCTGGCTTATATAGTTAAAGATGAGAATAACCAATGGATGTTGACAGCAATAGCTGCGGGTCCTGTGCAGGTAAAAGCCGAATATTTTGATATAACAAATGGTCAGCAATTGCTTGCTGACACATTACTTGACATTAGTGAATTTTAAAATCAGGGTTTATGACTTGGGTGAGGTCGTGATTCAATATGGTTACTATTGTGCCAGTATGTGAGTTTCTTAAATGAGATAGCAAGCAGATGCTAACAGATAGATCTGCTTGCTTGCTAACTTCTCTTATGATGTGTCTTTATTTGCTCCGTCTAGGAACTCCACGCGCATAGTTTGTCTGGTACTGTATCGAACAATTAGTATATAATAATCAACCAGTTAATATGAATAGTGATGGTGGT
Source organism: Methyloprofundus sp. (assembly GCA_016592635.1). NCBI lineage: Bacteria > Pseudomonadati > Pseudomonadota > Gammaproteobacteria > Methylococcales > Methylococcaceae > Methyloprofundus > Methyloprofundus sp. The sequence continues at coordinate 17,488 of AP023240.1, read as the reverse complement.
GTCGACTCCACCTATCGCCACCATTTTTTACACCCAAGAATTCTGAATGCCTGCTAATGACTGCTTTGAGCCAGCTAATATTCAGCACTTCGTTGTCAGTTAAACTCAAAAACAACTTACGCATGTGTCCTACCAAGTTTGAGTCCTACACATTATCCTAGCTTCTATTAACATCATGCCTCCCATTCTTTACGCCTTTCCTACCACTGCAACACAAAACTATAAATAACAGGGAATACTAATAAACTAAGCAATAATACCGTTACCATACCTCCCAAAACCAGAGCTGCTATACGTTGCGTTACATCAGCGCCTGTGCCACTACTCAGCATAATAGGTAATAAACCAGCCATTGTAGAAATGGAGGTAATGGCAACAAGGCGTACTCGCAATGCAGTTGCACTAGCGGTGTTTTTCAAGATAGTTTTCGCCTAAATAATTTGGTAGTGGGTCGAATCTGTTGTTAAGAATGAATGTCCAGCCCAAACTCAACCTTATTAATCAGTAAACCGATAACAATATCATGCATTTTTTCAGATTTTGAAAAGCAAATTGTTTTTCGCGTCAGCCGTTTAATCCACGTTCTTAGATTTAAATTTTTACGCTCGATTTTTTGTGTATTACGCTTCCCAACTTCGTGTTTATTAGAGTCAATATGACGATCATAAGCTCCCCAGTCATCAGTGTAATAACGCTTGATATTTAATGGTTCAAGCAATGCTTTTAATTCCTTAAATACAATATCCTTACGCTTGCCAAAAACATAAGCAAGAATAGTATTCGTTGAATGCTCAACGGCGTACCAAATCCAGCGTTGATTCGACTTTTTCTCTACGAATGACCATTGCTCGTCTAGTTCAGCCTCTTCACAAATAAGCGTTACTTCTGCATCTGCTGTTGGTATTTGAAAGTTAGGGTTTACTTGAACAAGCCTGTTTTCTTTTTTTTTAGCGTATTGATGACTGTGTTTTTATTGATTTTAAGTACACGGGCAGTGTCTCGAATACCACTTGAATTGATAGCCATTTCTACTATTTTTTCTGTGATTCCTGGCTCACAAGCTTTATAACGATAGGTAAGCATAAATGTTTGCGTATTGCAGTCTGGATTTTGGCATAAATAGCGCTGTGCTCCTGTTGCATTTTTTCCTGATTTGGTTATTTTAGAACTATCGCAATAGGGGCAGTGAATTTCTTGGTAACATGTCATAAATTGCCATTATACAGAAAACTACAGCTTCGACCCACTACCGGTGGTTATACCCTTACCTTTCCACAGGAGATCCCTCAAGAATGGCTGGCAAAGATACATTTGGACTTGATTTTCTTCATTGGCTCGCTCTTTTTTACTGCAGCAGCCTTGTGTCAATTACTGGAGTCGATTAATGTAGAAGATAGCGCAAGCCTATTTGTTGGAGAGCAAACACTCACTACGTTTCAATGGGTAGCTTGGTACCCAAAACGTATTGGCTACATGGCAAGCCTAGTACAATTGATAGGTACAGTGATGTTTAATTTTAATACCGGTAATGCATTTATCAGTGACTTAAATTGGATACAGCAGGATATCTTGATTTGGCTGCCCAATATTATCGGCTGCATCTGCTTTTTAATTGCTAGTCGTTTAGCTTTCATGGAGGTTTGTCATGGCTATTGGGGCTGGCAGCCTAGCAATATTGAATGGTGGATTACAGTATTCAATTTATTAGGCTCAATAGGATTTATGATTTCTGCTTTGTATGGCTTAGCTGTACCACCTGGAGATAGTTCAGAGAGTTTTCGCTGGCTATCGGCTTTTTTTACCTTTCAAGGCGGCATGTGCTTTTTGATTGCTAGCTACTTACTACTACCAGAAATGTTTTCTGAATAAACTTAGTTTCAAGTTATCGTGTATGTGATTCAGCCTTTATAAGCTCTTTCTAATAAGAAGAGTAATTAATTTAATTTTTATTTCAGGAAAATATTATGAGTATATTTTTAAGCCTTGACCCACAGAGTTTAGAGCAATTTAATGCTAAAGCTAAGCCTGCTGGTATTGCAATGATCGTTATCGGCATTATTGGTATAATTTTTCCAGTGCTCATCAGTTGGACATTGAATTTCTTTGTCAGTAGTTTGTTTGCTATCAGTGCGATTGTACTTGCCTATTCGGCTTATGCTTGTAAAGCACAAACACTGATGATGTGGTTCAAGCCTTTTATATTATTTGTACTTTCCTTATTGATTTTATTACACCCTGCCGTGGTTATTTCAACCCTTGGCCTTGTTTTAGCATTTTATTTTTTAATGGATGGCTTTGCTGGCATTGCGTTATCTGTCGAAATGAAACCAGCCAAAGGTTGGCTTTTTATGCTGTTAAATGGACTACTATCGCTGGTATTAGGCGGTATAGTACTGGCTAGCTGGCCATTAAGTTCTTTGTGGCTGGTAGGCCTAATGTGTGGCATAAGCTTTTTATTTGATGGCATTGCTTTACTTGCCATTGCAGGAAATATCAAAGCCATTACCGACTAATAATTTTATAACACTCGAAACTAACCTTATTTTTTTGCCCAGTGTCTTCATTATAAAATAGTTGTGTAGCTTGCTATGCGCCGATTTCAGTACCTTGCTCTCGACTAAAACTGCTTGCTATAAAATTCGCAACTGGCACCGCGCGAAGTATAGCTGAGCAGAGTGAGGAAGATCAAGATTTTTCTATACAATATCAGCTGTTGAAGTAAGTTATATTATTATTCTATAATATAACTTACTTCAACAGCTGATATTGTATGCGTTGATCGCATAAGCCTTATATCAACTCACCCCTTTTAATAAATAACCTTTTTACTACTCTTATAATTGCTTCATGACACGCTTTACCTTATTTATTTGTACTGTTCTACTAGCACTCCCTCTATTAGCTGAAGATTTTTCACCTACTTTAGCAGATTGGCAACGCACTGCACAAAACCCATTAAGCCCTAATTTTAGTTTGCCAGTTGAATATAAATATCATGCTGGAGCACCTGCTGGTAAGGTGCATATTGGTAGTTTTGGCGCTATTATGCCCGTTAGGTTTGAAGGTTGGGATCTTATCAATCAATTAACTCTGAATGTAATGGGGACACCAGGTGACATAACGGGCATTAGAGGAATACCTGAGCCTTATACGGGCGATGGCCATGGTGGAAGTGATGGTTATGCCGCAGGTTTGGCGGACTCATTTTTTAGCAGCTATATTTCACCAAGAATGACTAAAAACCTTTCCATAGGGATAGGAGCTACTTTTGTTTTGCCAACTGATGAACCGTCTCGTGAATTGGGTAGTGGCAAGTTTAGTGTCGGCCCAGCTGCTATGGTTGTTTATCAGCCGAAAGGTTGGACTTTGAGTCTACAAGCGCAACAAGTTTGGTCGATTTTTGGGAGTACTGGCAGAAACCATGTTAGCCAAATGATCATCAAACCTACTATCCATTATAATTTAGCCAATGGCTGGTACTTATTATCAAACATGGAAGTCATTGCTAATTGGACTTCATCAGCAGAGCAGCGCTGGACAGTTCCGGTGGGGGCAGGTATTGGTAAATTATTTTCGTTAGGTGAAAATGCTATCGATGCACGTGTGGAGAGTTATTATAATGCCGTCACGCCAGATACTGGCCCTACTTGGTCTATCGGAGCTTCTTTTAGTTTCATTTTTGGCGAGCTGTAAATAATTGTCACCCCCAAATCTACTACGCCAATTTTTGGGCTTTCTCTCAGTACATAGAATTACACCTATGTTTCAACTCCTGAAGGCTTTCATCGGGAGTTGCTCCTCCAAAAACATACACCTATTAACTACTCCTTTGGGCGATACTTCTGCCAACTAAGCTTGCAATTAATATTGCAAGATAGAACTGCCCTAAAATGGCTTCAAGCACTACAAAAACTCGAGCTGACATGGTGACTGGCGATATATCACCATAGCCCAAGGTGGTTAAAGTCACCATGCTGAAATACCACATGTGAAAAGATAAGTTTTGGCTATCTGTTTTCAGAGTAGCAATTAAGAATGAGTGTGGATGACTAATTTCTATTAATTGATAAATAGAAGCCCAAGCTAAACCTAAAATAAAGTAGACAGCTATTCCAGCAAAAATGAGCTCGGAGGAGATAATACTATGTTTGAGAATAAATTTTAGTATATACACTGAGGTATACGCCCAAAAGAGAATGTTGGTGCATAGCTCCAATATGACCCATACTTCTACTTCATAGAAATAATGTATCCAGCGCAAGGCTATAATTAGCAAGGCTAAGCTAAAGTTAATCAGTAGTGGTTTCAGGTTATCAGAGATTGCATAAACGGCAGAAAGTACAATGAGCATGAAAAACAGGTTCATAACTAATTTAGCTGCGGTACTATTTTCAGTTATTGGGTAGCATGTAAAGAACAGTACTAATGAAATGACTAGCACCAGAAAACGGTTATTCTTTTGGAAAAAGATATGCTGCAGTAACGGGAAAGTGTGCATTTTGAGTTTTCTCATCAGCTTGAATTTTAAGTGTATAGTAATATGTTTCCCACATAGAGACAAACGGCATAGATTTTTTGTAAGTGTTCAGCCCTGACTATGCGCAGTATAAGTACCCAAGCATAATTAATTTAACATTTCACTTGTCTTTTTTGCCACACCTTAAACCTGCGCACTTAAAATACAGACAAAAAAGCCTAAGTCAGTTTCCTGACTTAGGCTTTTTTGTTACTAATATATTAAATGTCTATATCGCTAATGCACCAGACTTAACAAGACCCCGGCGGCTACCGCCGAGCCAATCACCCCGGCCACATTCGGTCCCATGGCATGCATTAATAAGAAGTTATGTGGGTTACTTTCCAATCCAACTTTATTAGCTACCCGAGCAGCCATCGGTACGGCAGAAACACCTGCTGCACCAATTAATGGGTTAATCGGTGTTTCACTAAATTTATTCATGACCTTAGCCATTAACACGCCTGAAGCAGTACCAATACAGAATGCAATCGCACCTAACGCTAAAATACCTAAAGTAGTTGCTTGTAAGAACTTATCAGCACTCATTTTAGATCCTACCGCAAGTCCTAAGAAAATAGTCACGATATTAATTAATTCGTTTTGTGACGTTTTGCTTAAACGCTCTACCACACCACAAACATTCATTAAGTTACCTAGGCAGAACATACCCACTAGTGGAGCTGCAGAAGGCAATAATAATGTACATAATACTAACAACATCAAAGGAAAAACAATTTTTTCAGTATTACTGACATGACGCAATTGTATCATTTCAATACTACGTTCTTCTTCAGTTGTCAGCGCACGCATAATAGGCGGCTGAATGAGCGGTACTAATGCCATATAAGAATAAGCGGCTACCGCAATCGCACCTAATAAATCGGGAGCGAGTTTAGAGGCCACATAAATTGCCGTCGGCCCATCGGCTCCACCGATAATCGCAATCGCAGCGGCATCAGACATAGAGAACTCCATACCTGGAATCATATTCAATGCCAATGCACCTAATAGCGTGGTAAAAATACCAAACTGAGCCGCAGCACCTAATAGTAAGGTTTTAGGGTTAGCAAGCATAGGACCGAAATCAGTCATTGCGCCCACACCCATAAAAATTAATAAGGGAAATATCCCAGTTTTAATACCTGCATAAAGGTAATACAAAAGACCACCTGGGTCTGCAATACCTGCAACTGGAATATTACTTAAAATAGCTCCAAAACCAATCGGTACTAATAATAAAGGCTCAAAACCTTTTTTAATGGCTAGAAAAAGTAATAAGAAGCCCACACCCATCATAACGAGTTGTGCTCCTTCGAAATTATAAATTCCGGTACTTTCCCAAAGGCGAGTGAGATTTTCCATAGAACGTCTCTTTATTGTTATTGTATTTAAAGAAGTCCCATATATTAGCGTTTAGGCTAGTGCATGGGTTAAAAGTGCTTTATTGAGCAGCAAATTGCAAAACTATAGGGAAACTAAAATATCCCCAACTGTAACCGCATCCCCTTCTCTAACATTGACTGCACTAACAGTACCTGCAATTTTAGAGCGAACTTCCGTTTCCATTTTCATTGCTTCCATGATCAGTACTACATCACCTTCAGCAACGGCACTACCCGGGCTAACCAAAATTTTAAAAATATTTCCAGCTAATGGTGATTCAACACCTGCACCACTACTTGCAACAGCGGCAGGTGCATCACCTGCTGGAGCAGAAGCCGCAATAGATAGATTTTCACCACCTGGGCCAACGGCAACATTAAAATTTTGACCATTAACATTGACAGTGTAGCTTTCTACTTTTGTATCTTTAGCGGCATTCGCTGCAGCAAAAGCTTCCGGATCTGGTGCTGGTTCAAATGCATCAGGGTTGCCACGATTAGCTAAGAATTTCCAACCAATCTGCACAAACAAGCCATTAATCAACGCATCTTCTTCAACGTGCTCTGATAACGTAACCCCTTCTGCTTTCGCTTTCTCTTCAACTTCAGCAATCAAAGCATCCATTTCTGGCTCAATTAAATCAGCTGGGCGGCAAGTAATAGGCTCTTCACCATCCAAAACACGTGCCTGTAATTCTGCATTAACAGGTGCTGGTGTATGCCCATACAAACCTTTTAATACACCTGCTGTTTCTTTACTGATCGTTTTATAACGTTCACCAGTAATGACATTCAAAACTGATTGAGTACCAACAATTTGTGACGTAGGTGTCACTAACGGTAGAAAACCTAAGTCTTCACGTACCCGTGGAATTTCTTTTAATACTTCGTCAAATTTATCCGCTGCACCTTGCTCTTTTAACTGGCTTTCCATATTGGTCAACATACCGCCAGGTACTTGTGCCAAGATGATACGACCATCAACGCCTTTCAAGCTGCCTTCAAATTGTGCATACTTAGCACGTACGCCACGAAAATAAGCAGCAACTTCTTCAAGTTTTGCTAAATCTAAGCCAGTATCACGCTCGTGCCCTTCTAAACTCGCAACAATTGTTTCTGTTGCACTATGCCCATAAGTCATACTTAACGAAGAAATAGCCGTATCGACATTATCAATACCGGCATCAATTGCTTTAATGGTTGCGCCAACACTGAAGCCAGTGGTTGCATGACACTGCATATGAATAGGAATATCCAAAGCCGCTTTCAGTTTAGACACTAACTCATAAGAAACATAAGGCGTTAATAGACCCGACATATCTTTGATACAAAGCGAATGCGCCCCCATATCTTCAACTTGCTTACCTAATGCTACCCATGTATCCATGGTATGTACTGGGCTAATAGTATAAGCAATGGTGCCTTGTGCATGTGCGTCTGTGGTTAATACTGCTTTAATGGCATGCTCGATATTACGCATATCATTCATAGCATCAAAAACACGGAAGACATCGATGCCATTTATCGCAGCACGTTCTACAAATTTATCAACAACATCATCAGCATAATGTCTATAACCAAGAATATTCTGCCCACGAAATAACATTTGTTGGCGAGTATTAGGCATTGCTGCTTTTAACAAGCGTAAACGTTCCCACGGGTCTTCACCCAAATAGCGAATACAAGAATCGAAGGTTGCACCACCCCAAGTTTCTAGAGACCAATAACCAATTTGATCTAATTTCTCACAAATCGGCAACATATCTTCAATACGTAAGCGAGTTGCTAAAATGGATTGATGCGCATCTCTTAAGACGAGCTCAGTTATGCCTAAAGGCTTATTTGTTTGTGCCATGCTTATTTCCTATGACTTCTTTGCGTAGTTGCTTTTAACTTTAGCTTTAAATAACTGCTGCTAAGGTATATGCAAGCAGATTATTTTTTTTTGGCTCTATGTTGGTGAACTGCGCCTGTAATCGCGGCGGCAACGACTGGAGTTACTGCATTTGCAGGAGTGGCAGAGTTAGGTGCTGTATTAACAGATGCCTCTTCTGGAAAATAGGTGGCCACACAATAGGCCATTAGCTTTACTGCACCAATTAACATTACTAGAAAAAGGAAAACAATGCCCATTCCAGTAAGCATTAATTCAACCCCTTGTGTCATTTTTTCATTCATAATTACAGACCAAAGTTTATTAAATTAAAACGCATTATCCCTAAATTCGAGGTATTTCACAACTTTCTAGCCGCTTAATGTGTTACGGTTTTTGCATCGATGTCAAGAACAATAATCAAGCAATAAGTAATTATTGTTATTTTTGATCACAAAAAAATATTGCCCTTGGTATATAATATAAAGTGTATTAAGTACAAAATTTTTTTGCTAGCAACTTACGTTCACAAAAAAATAATTAAAGGAATAAGCAGGAAATAGTGAAGTTCCCTTTGTAGAATGGACAGCGTTAACAACTTGAAAAATCACTTAACGAACCCAATATTATTGACGTGTGCCTTCTTGAACTCATGCGAGTCACGCATACTTAGGTTTTACACACCGCCCCTTACCTCAAGTTATTTCCTGAATACTATTAGCTCGCTCAACTCTGGTTAACTATGATATCGACTATAATTACGGCCGCCCTTTTTATGATTGCTCTTGGAGCAACTCTCGCAGTCATATTAGCCATTGCCAATAAAAAATTATTTGTCTACGAAGACCCGCGCATTGCTGAAGTAGATGATATGTTGCCACAAGCACAATGCGGTGCATGCGGTACGCCCGGCTGCAGACCTTTTGCAGAAGCCTTAATTGAGGGCACTAAAAGCCCAGCAGAATGTACCGTTAATACCCCTGAAGGTAATGCAGATATTGCTTTGTACCTTGGAGTTGGCATGGGCGACCACGATAAAGTCGTCGCTCGGCTTGCTTGTGCAGGCGGCACGCATGTGGCTTATACTCGCGCAAAATACGAAGGCTTAAAATCCTGCCAAGCTGCCTCGGTCGTCTCTGGTGGCGGTAAAGGCTGTAGTTGGGGCTGTTTAGGTTTGGCGGATTGTGCCGATGTCTGCGATTTTGACGCTATTTACATGAATCAACATGGCTTGCCAATTGTTATCGAAGATAAGTGCACAGCTTGCAATGACTGCGTGGTCGTCTGCCCTAAAGACTTATTTTCATTAATGCCCGTCAGCCAAAAACTATACGTTGCTTGCAAAAGTTTAGATGAAGGTGATACGGCCGAACAAGAATGCGAAGTGGCTTGTACTGCTTGTGAAAAGTGCGTGGTCGATGCTCCGCAAGGTCTTATTAGCATAAAAGATAATTTAGCCGTTATCGACTACCAACAATATACAGATTTTGAGGTTGACCGCACGCCTATTGAACGCTGCCCAACTGGTGCCATCGTTTGGCTAGACAACAAATTAGGCTCAACTTATGCCAGCAAAGGCAAAGAAGGTGCAAAGCCACATCGTGAACAAGCCTTGCCTTTGGGCTAACAAGCTTTAATAACAAAATAATATCACCCATATAATTAAAGGTAAATATGCGGGAGGTTTAAAAATATTACCCCTTCCTTTTATAAATATAAAAAACCACAACACTTTGTACGCTCAAGTGAGTGATATTGTTAATTTTTTAATTTATACTATAAGTATGTGTAAAAAAATGTGTGAGAGATAATTATGGCAACTAATTTAGCCTTAGATGACAACCTTCTTAAACTTGCATTAAAGGTCGGCGGCTTTAAAACTAAAAAAGATACTGTCAATGCTGCGCTTAAAGAATTTGTAGAAAGGCATAAGCAACACGAAGTCACCGAGCTATTTGGAAAACTTCCTTTTGATAGCGATTATGACTACAAAGAAGGGCGCAAGTGAGTTCTGTACTTGTCGATACATGCATTTGGTCTTTAGGCTTTACGTGGAAAATCCCCCCGTGATATCGTAGCGTCCGAAGAACTTACAAACCTTATTTATTCTGAAAAAGCAAAAATCATTGGCCCAATTAGGCAAGAAGTATTATCTGGCTACAGCAATATAAAACAGTACAATAAGCTCAAAGATAAATTAATGTTCTTTCCAAATGAACTTATCATAAATGCTGACTACTTGTCTGCTGCTCACTTCTCTAACCTCTGTAGACAGAAAGGAATTCAAGGTTCGCATATCGATTTTCTTATTTGTGCTGTCGCCAACAGATTAGAAATGAGTATTTTTACATATGATAAAGACTTCGAATTTTATTCCCATTTGATTCCAATAACATTGCACTAAAACCATTATTGTTAATTACCCTAATCATTACGACTGCAACACCCATTTCTAGAAGGAATCCAAATGGCTATTTTTGGCAAGAAAAAACAAGATAAAGAATTTAAATACCCAGGCATACGCATGGCTATGGATGGCAATACCGCAGTGGTTATGTGTGAACGCGAAGCCAGTGATGCTGCTGGCGCATTCCCGATTACGCCATCAACCGACATGGGCGAGCGCTGGGCAGAAGAGAAAAGTAAAGGCCATATCAATATCTCAGACCGGCCGCTGATTTTTGTTGAGCCTGAAGGCGAACATGCTGCAGCAGCTATTACCGCGGGCATGTCGATGACAGGTTTACGCGCAACCAATTTTAGTTCATCGCAAGGCATTGCCTATATGCATGAATCACTTTATGCCGCAGTAGGCAAGCGCTTGCCTTATGTCCTAAATATTGCTTGTCGCGCTATGACTAAAGCAACATTAAACGTGCATTGTGGACATGATGATTATCATTGCATGGATGACACCGGTTTTATTCAGATTTTTGCCAAAGACAATCAGGAAGTTGCCGACTTAAATATTATCACCCGCAAAATTGCCGAGCTAAGTTTAAACCCGGCCGCTGTTGCTCAAGATGGCTTTTTAACGTCACATTTAATTGCAGATCTACAACTACCAGAACGTGAATTAATTGAAGATTTCTTAGGACTACCAGACGATATTATTAATTGCCCAACACCTGCACAACGCATTTTATATGGCGCAAACCGTCGCCGTATTCCAGCCGTGTGGGATGTTGACAAACCCATGATGTCAGGCGTGGTACAAAACCAAGATGCTTATATGCAATCAGTGGCAGGCCAACGACCTTACTTCTTTGATCATGTTGAAAGCTTTACTGACGAATGCATGGATGAATGGCACGAACTTACAGGTAGACGCTACCACCGCATAGGCCAATACCGTTGTGATGATGCCGACTATTTAATTATTGCTCAAGGTAGCGTTATTCATACCGCAGAAGCCACTGCCGACTATTTACGCCAAACTCGCAATATTAAGGTGGGCGTGATCAATATGACCGTATTCCGCCCCTTCCCTGGTGATTTAATTTCTGCCGTTGCCAAGGGTCGCAAAGGCATTACCGTGATGGAGCGTACCGACCAACCTTTATCAGAAGATTTGCCCTTAATTTCGGAAATCCGCAATGCTATGGCCAAAGCTTTTGAAAACGGCCACTCCAAAGAGATCCCGTTTCCTGAGTATGCATCCTATAATAAAGTAACCGATACTTCACCGCTGTATTCAGCCTGTTTTGGTTTAGGGAGTCGTGATTTACAGCCTGAAGGTATTATTGCCGCGATAGAGAATATGCTGCCCGAAGGTAAGCATAAAAAATTCTTCTATCTCGGTATTGATTTCGTACGTAGTAACGCCTTTTCACCTAAACAAGAACTGCAACAACAAGCAGTAGTAGATGCTTATCCAGCGATCCGCGACTTGGCCTTAAAAGGTTCCGAAAACCCAAATTTAATGCCAGAAAATGCATTAACAGTCCGTATGCATTCAGTTGGTGGCTGGGGGGCCATTACCACGGGTAAAAACTTGGCAATGACCTTGTTTGACTTGTTGGATTACAACATCAAAGCTAACCCAAAATACGGCTCGGAGAAAAAAGGCCAACCAACCACTTATTATTTATCCGCCTCACCAGAGCCTATTCGGGTCGCCTGTGAATATGAGAATGTTGATGTTGTTATTGCGCCAGATCCAAATGTTTTTACGCATTCCAACCCATTAGCAGGTTTAAATAAAAATGGCGTGTTCATTATCCAAAGCGATTTGGAAACACACGAGGAAGTCTGGCGTACTTTCCCTAAAGCTTCGCAGCAATATATAGTCGATAAAAATATTAGGGTCGCTTATCTGGATGGTTTTAAAATTGCCCGTGAAGAAACCAGCCATCCTGATTTGCAATTTCGTATGCAAGGCATTACCTTTCAAGGGGCTTTTTTTGAATCCACTGATTTAGCCGAAAATGCAGGCAAAACTAAAGATGAAATTTTAGACGCGATTCATGACACCATTAAAGCCAAGTTTGGCAGCAAAGGCAAACAAGTTGTTGCCGATAACTTCCGCACCGTAAAGCGTGGCTTTAGCGAGACCAAGCACTTACCAGTTGAAGAAATGACCGTGGGTGATGTTGCCCCGTGGGCGCAAAAAGTCGAACACACCGCTCCCTTGATGTTGTTACAAAAACCAGCCAACGACGACCCAGTATCAGACATCCACCGCTTCTTTGAGCAAACAGGGAGTAACTATATTAATGGTCGCGGTAATGACAATCTTGCCGACCCTTTTATGGCGCTCAGTATTATCCCTGCTGCCAGTGGTATTTATCGGGATATGACCCAAATTCGTTTTGAGCACCCAGTATGGGTTCCTGAAAACTGTACTGCTTGTGGTGATTGTTATACTGTCTGTCCTGATAGTGCGATTCCTGGCTTAATTAACAGCGTTAATGAAGTCTTTGAAACCAATATTAAGCGCATTGAAAAAACCGGCAAAACCGTCAAACACTTACGCCGCGCCATTCGTAATGTCGAGAAAAAATATCACACGCTAACGGCAGATAAATCTGAAGGTACGGTATTAGATCCTATTTTCAATAAATCTATCGGCGAAACCATTAAAGAATACCCGGAAGAACAGCAAGCCGAAGTCAGACAAGAGTTTGACTGGTTTAAAGAGGCGATGGGCGACTTTAAATTCGCCATTACCAAGCCTTATCATGATGCCGTCAATAAACGTACCCCGAAAAATGGCGGTTTATTTTCGATCACCATTAACCCGATGACCTGTAAAGGCTGTATGGAGTGTGTTGATGTTTGCCCTGATGAAGCACTAGAACCTGCCAAACAAACCGAAGCAAGCGTACAAACCCTGCGCAATGACTGGGAATATTGGAATGACTTGCCAACTTCCAACCCTAAATACAAACGTATTGATGATTTAGACGAAAAAATTGGTGCTTTAACCACTATGTTATTGGATAAACGCACCTACTCTTCTATGAACTGTGGCGATGGCGCTTGTTTGGGCTGCGGTGAAAAAACTATTATTCATTTATTCACTGGCACCGTGACCTCGTTAATGCAGCCGCGCGTTAAAAAGCAAGTCACTAAAATCGAGCAGCTAATTACAGGCATGGAAAAACATATCCGCCTGAAGCTGTCTGAGAAATTAGATATTAGTGATATTGAAGCCATTGAAGCGGCCATTGATGCGAATAAAAATGTTGATTTAACACTCACCAAGTTAAGCAGCGCCTTAAGTGAAGGTAAAGCAACGAACCCTATCGATTCCAAATGGCTAAAGTGGGCTTCGCAAATTGTCGCCAAATTAAAACATTTAAAATGGCAATACCAGCAAGGCCCAACTGGCAATGGCCGTGTCGAAATGGGTATTACCAATAGTACCGGCTGTACTTCGGTCTGGGGATCAACTTTCCCTTTTAACCCCTACCCTTTCCCATGGGCAAACAACCTGTTCCAAGATGCACCGTCATTAGCAATGGGGGTATTTGAAGGCCATATGGTTAAAATGTCGGAAGGCTTTAAAGCAGTCCGCATGGCTGAATTAGAAATTGCCAATAAATATGATAAAGAAGCACAAGACCACTTTTTTAAATATTTTGACTGGCATCAATTCTCTGAAGAAGAATACCTGCTCTGCCCTCCTGTCGTGACAGTCGGTGGTGATGGCGCCATGTATGATATTGGCTTCCAAAACCTGTCACGCAGCATTATGTCGGGCATGCCATTAAAAATATTGATTTTGGATACCCAGGTGTATTCTAATACTGGCGGCCAAGCCTGTACTTCTGGCTTTATTGGTCAAGTATCGGATATGGCACCTTATGGCAAAGAGTGGAAGGGTAAAACCGAACGTCGTAAGGAAATGAGTTTGATTTCGATGGCACACAGAACGACTTACACCCTACAAAGCTCAATTGCACACCCGAACCATTTAATTGAAGGCTACATTGATGGCTTAAATTATCGCGGCCCTGCCATTTTTAATATTTATGCTGTCTGTCAACCTGAGCATGGTGTTGCTGATGATGCGACCGATATGCAAAGTAAACTGGCTGTGGAATCACGCGCTTACCCGTTAATGACCTATGACCCACGTGAAGATGATACCTGGGAAAAAAGCATGTCCATTAAAGGCAACCCAGATGTCAATAAAGATTGGACTACTTATACATTAAAATTTGTCGACGAATACGGCATTGAAGATACCATGTCAGTACCTCTCACTTTTGCTGACTGGGCAATGACCGAAGGGCGTTTCCAAAAGCATTTTAAATTTGTACCACCGTCCCAATGGAATGATGACATGGTGCCCTTACATGAATTTATTGATTTAGGCCATGATGAAATGGCCGAGCATATTGCTTATATCCATGCGGTACACCCTGATACCAATACTCTGATTCGAGTGGTCATTGATCCTGAGATTGTCCACTCTACTATAGAGCGACGTAATTTCTGGCGTACCTTGAAAGGCTTGGCTGGTGCTGATAAAACAGTTGTTGATGTTGCCGCCATTGCTGCGCAAGCAAAAGCAGAAGTCGCCGCCAGTATTGCAGGTAACTTAATGAGCCTAGCGGGTGGTGATGATGCGGAAGCCTTAGCAAAAGCACTCACTGCGGCACCTGCTGCCAATGTACCACAAGTACCTGTACCAGCAACGGTTACTGCTGCCACAGCAACACCTACAACCGCGAGCCCTGCTCCAGCAGCAGGTGGGCATGAACCTGTTTGGATAGAAACACCTGATTGCACGACTTGCGATGAATGCGTCGAAATTGCACCCGCTATGTTTAAATACAACGAAGAGAAAAAAGCAATTGTAATCGACCCAACTGCGGGAACCTTTGAAGATATTGTTAAATCAGCAGAGAAATGTACAGCGGTCATTATTCACCCAGGTACACCATGGAACCCTAATGAAAAAAACTTGGAAAAACTGATTAAACGCGCGGAGAAATTTCAGTAAGAATGCAAAAAAACTAGTACGAATGAGAAATTAATAATGCCCAAATTTTATATCATACTTGGGTATTATTGATTTTCTCACCCCAAATAGACTTCACAGGTACCAATAATTAACACGCTAATTTTTGTCGAAGACAGCGTACTGAAATAGGTGCAACACAACGATCAACAAAAACTCAGCCGTTAGGACTTCCCATAGCCCTCTCTATCTTCAGTGCGTCACACCATGTCGCTTGAGAACTCTAAACAGCGTTAGCCACAAAATATATATATCCTTACTCAGTGACTGCATTTGCAGGTATTCAGTATCTAATTGAACTTTTTGTGGAATAGGCAACTCATCACGGCCATTAATTTGCGCCCAACCAGTCAAGCCAGGAAGTAATTTATGTACGCCATATTCGGTACGTAAACTTACCAAATCATCTTGATTGAACAATGCAGGGCGCGGCCCCACAAAACTCATATCACCTTTTAAGATACTCCATAATTGCGGCAATTCATCCAAACTGCTCTTGCGGATAAAATCACCAACTGGCGTTAGCATACTTTTAGGGTTGGTCAGTAAGTGCGTCGCCACTTCAGGCGTATCAATTTTCATACTTCTAAATTTAGGCATGCTAAATAAATGGTTATTTTTACCAACCCGATCAGACCAATATAAAACGGCCCCTGGTGAAGTAAGTTTTACCAGTAATGCAGTGATGCATAAAGGAATAATAAAAAGTATTGCCGCAACCAACACTAATGCCAGATCAAAAAACCTTTTCATTTCACTCCCTGCCTCTAAATTATTGTTTACCAAAAATACAACTCAATAATTTAGTGCGACAAAGTCCTTAATAAATTAGCATAGTCTTCATCTACCTTATAATCACTTGCACGCAGTGATTGGATACGCTTACAAGCATTAATTACCGTGGTGTGATCACGCCCGTTAAACGCATCACCAATTTCTGGCAAACTGTGACTAGTTAATTCTCTAGCAAGTGCCATTGCCATTTGACGTGGTCTAGTAATAGACTGCTTACGGCTTTTAGACAACACATCAGCGACACGAATTTTAAAGTATTCGGCAACTGTTTTTTGAATATTAGCAATACTGACCAATTTATCTTGTAAAGAAATTAAATCGTGCAATGCTTCTTTAGCAAAGTCGATAGTAATTTCTTCACCAGTAAATTGTGCATTTGCCATCACTCGACGCAACGCCCCTTCTAAATCTCGAACATTCGAAGGAATACGTTTACCTATAAAAAAAGCAACTTCATGAGCCAATTCAACATTGTTCAGCTGTGCTTTGTTTATCAGAATGGCCGCTCTCGTTTCTAGGTCTGGCGGTTCCACGGCAACAGGCAAACCAGAGCCAAAACGCGATTTCAAGCGGTCTTCCAAGCCTTCAATTTCTTTTGGATACTTATCACAAGTTAAAACTATCTGGTTACCTTTCTCTATTAAGGAGTTAAAGGTATGAAAAAACTCTTCTTGTGAACGTTCTTTACCTGCAAAAAATTGAATATCATCCACAAATAACGCATCCAAGCCACGGTAGTAGTCTTTAAATTTTTCAATGCTATTTTGCTGGAAGGCTTTCACCATATCCTGTACAAACTTTTCCGAATGCAAATAAACTATATTTGCATCAGGTTTTTTTGCCAAAATAGCATTACCAATAGCATGCATTAAATGCGTTTTTCCAAGTCCGGATGCGCCATAAATCAACAAGGGGTTGTATGCCTCACCCAAGTTTTCAGCAACTTGTAGCGCCGCAGCTTTCGCTAGCTGGTTTGACTTACCTTGTACAAAACTATCAAAAGTGAAGGCGGTATTAATAAAATTAGGTGTTCTTTTTTTATTAACCACAGGTGCAACTTTAGCAGTTGGCCCATTTTTAAAACGATTAGGATTAATAGCTGGCTTAATACTTTTTGTGCCTATCTCCATTACAACCGTGTACTGGCCACTAGAAAATTCGTAGACTGCATCTTCTATTTTGCCAAGAAACTGCTCTTTTACATGCGAAATAATGAACTGATTAGGTGCCAGTAACTTAATCACATCATTTTCTTCTTGAGCTTGTAGCGGCCTAATCCAAGTATTTAGATCATTGGCGGATACTTCATTTTCAAGACGGGATAAACAGGAATTCCAAATAGAGCTCATTCAATAATGGTATCAATAAAAAATTAACAGGGAAATTCAACACTCTCTATACTTCGCGCGATTACGACTGCAGGAAATATATTTTAGTTCGACTAAAAA